>NZ_SSNI01000004.1 GCF_010015475.1 Pontibacter pamirensis | reverse complement strand
ACGACCAATGACAAACAGCTGCCTTACTCTTTTCCCCTTCTTCTTTTGCTTTTAAAGCTACAGACTCAGCCCTTCTTTGTAAAGACTATTTTAGGACTCTTGCACATCCATTCAAAGATAGGATGACATCTTATACTACCTCTCCTGAACGATATCTATAGAATCTCAGAGTCTGCTACGCTGCTGATACTTTATTCTGTCTAACCTGCCGTAGCAACAGCCTATCCAGCGGCATCAGACCTACTGTTCTTTAGCTATTGCTCTGTGCTCTCAAGGCCGAGAGGCCTCGTCTTCGGGCATCGCGCTGGGAGTTTTTTGCGCCAAGGCGCTGCCGCGCGAGCGGCACCAAAAATCTCCAAAGGCGCTCAACCCAAAGACTGGAAGCGCTTTCACTTCGTGCTGACGATTAGAAAATGCTATAGTTCTTTAAAAGGAGCTTTACGTCATTTGGTAATATTTACACAAATCGCAAAATTGAAGTCGCTGCTTCTCTCTTCTTTTTGCACAAGCGAGTCAGGAGACTCGCACCCACTGTAAGTCACGGGATGTATTCCCGCGCCAGCAGCAATACTTTTACTTAAACTGCAATTGAAGGTACTTAATAGGTATACCTTCAGCGAGGTATCGCTTTTCATAGGTAGTATAAATGCCCATGGTATGCTCCTGCAGATTTGATTTATAGAGGTCCGGTGTATGAAGCAGGTATTTGACTTCACTCTCCCTCTCCTGCAGCACCTCAAGGGTATATTCGTACAAAGGCAGGTTATCTGTTTTTAGATGGATAAGCCCGTCAGGCTTGAGTATGCTTTTGTAGAGGTTCAGGAAGCGAGGGGATGTCAACCTGCGTTTGCTATCCCGGTCGCGGGGGCGTGGGTCCGGGAAAGTAATCCATACCTCGTCTACTTCATTCTCTGCAAAATTCTCGTCTATCTGCTCAATAAAAGTTCTAAGGAAAGCTACATTCTCCAGTTTCTTCTCCTCTGCCATGGTGCTTCCTTTCCAGAGGCGTTCTCCTTTGATGTCGGAGCCAATAAAATTTTTTTCAGGAAACACCTGTGCCATGCCAACAGTATACTCCCCACGGCCACAACCAACTTCCAGCACAATTGGGTTGCTGTTCTGGAAAAGAAGCTGCCGCCACTTTCCTTTTAGCTGGCCATACCGCTCGTCCCCCGGCTCAATTACATTCTCCCGCTCACCGATAGCGGCAAATTTTGCTAATTTAGATCTTGCCATCAATTATAGTTCTTCAATCTCTGCGACCACAAAGGTACTACCTCCAATAAAAATAACCTCATCAGGCGCAGCATTTGCCTTGGCAGCTTTCACTGCATCTGGCACTGAAGAAAAAGTCTGTCCTGACAAACCTTCATTTAAAGCCTTTTCCTGCAAGTCGCCTACAGGCAAGGCACGGGGTATATTCGCCTGGCAGAAGTAGTAAGTATACTGTGGTGGCAACAGCTTCAGAATACTGGTCACATCCTTGTCGTTGACAACACCAAATACCATATGCACGTGCTTTGGCTTAAGCGCTTCCAGTTGTTTCACTATTTGTTTAATTCCATCCTCATTATGACCCGTATCACAGATAGTTAAAGGATTCCTGCTTATTACCTGCCACCGTCCTTTCAGGCCAGTAATGGCTTTTGTATTTGCTAATCCTTTTCTTAGTGAAGTATGGGTGATATTATATCCTTTTTCATGTAAAAGCACCAGCGTCTGCAGCACACCCGGCAAATTATACTTTTGGTAAAGCCCCCCCAGATCCAGCTCTAAGCCAGGCAGAAAAGACTTTTCCTCGCGGTATACCTGAAAGACCTGGCGCTCATTTGAGGCTTCCGTCAGCTCCACCCGAAACAGGTCTTGAGCAAAGTATAGAGGCGCTCCGGCTTCCTCTGCCTTTGCCTCGAAAACCTCCTGTGCCTCCAGCTGGCGCGTGCTGATGACGGCGGGAATATCTTTTTTTATAATTCCGGCTTTTTCAGTGGCAATAGCACTAATAGTGTCCCCCAACAGTGCCTGATGATCATACCCGATGTTCGTGATTAGCGAAACCTCAGGCATAATGATGTTAGTAGAATCAAGGCGTCCACCCAGACCAACCTCTATTACAGCAATGTCAACCTGCTCATCAGCAAAGTATTTGAAAGCCAAAGCCACGGTCATCTCGAAAAACGAAGGCTGTATACTTTCAAATAAGGACTTGTGCTGCTCTACAAAATCCGCAACATACCCTTCAGGCACCTCCTGCCCATTGACACGCACTCGCTCAGTAAAAGACTTCAAGTGTGGTGAGGTATAAAGTCCCGTCTTGTAGCCAGACTCCTGCAGCACAGCAGCCAACATGTGTGAGCTGCTGCCTTTGCCATTCGTGCCAGCTACATGTACTGTTTTAAATTGGTGTTGCGGCTGCCCCAGCGCCTCACAAAGCGCAATAATATTATCCAGGCTCTTCTTAAAAGCAGCATTGCCGATGCGGTGAAACATCGGCAATTGCTGGTATAAATAATCAAGACACTCTTGATAAGTCATATAAGTAAATAATGTAAACAGACTAGCGGGAGGTGATACGGAATGTTACCTGGCCGGAGGCTCCTGCGTTAGACGATCCTCCACCCGTGCGACTGAAAGTTGTTTTCTGAAGCTGTGATTTATACCAGGCCACTACCTGCGGAGATACGTTACTTTCTAACACATCCACCCTTGTCAGGTTACCATCCGCATCGATTTGAATAGCGAATTTTACGATTCCTGTTTCGTTGCTGTATGGGTCCTTTCTGGGTTCAATATCATAGCGCCAGCCCTGCATATCCAGCGAGCCTCCTGAACCACCACCGGCTTTGCCGTAAAGTGACTTGGCGTCTACCTTTCCTTCAGGGCTTCCTTTATCACCTACTGCACCGTCGTCATCACCATTGTTGTTGCCAGTTGCAGCATCAGAAGAACCGTTTTTACCGGTACCCGTGCTAGTGGTTGGCTTGCCCGGGTAAAGCGAACGAGGCTTCTCCGGTTCCTTTTTAACCACTTCCTCTGGTTCTGCTTTTGGCTGCGGTTTCACCTCCTCTTTAGTTGGCTGCGGCTTCGGCTGTGGCTTTACTACCTCCTTCACAGAAACAGGAGCCTCCGCTGTGGTGGTGGTTACTTTAGGTGTTTCAACAGGTTGTGGCGGTGAGGGCGGTGTCACTTTGGCTACGGGCTGCGGTTCCGGTAAAGGATCAGGCTGTGTAGGTGCCGGCTTGCTATCCTCTACATTCTTTGACTCATTTGCGGCAGCCGTCGTTTGGATGTCACCGCTACCTACTGCATCCATACCAAAGTTAAGTTCGATGCCAAAATTAGGTGCTGGCGGATCAGGAGCCCGCCATGCCAGCATGTAAATCAGAAAAAGCACAAGCAGCACGTGCATGCCGATGCTAACACCGGCGGCAATGCGCTTGTTCTTCTCTTCTTCATGGGATTGGGCAATTGCCATAGTTTTATCGTTATTCTGCCGGCACAGTGGCCAGCGTTACACTTGCATTCAGATTTTTGGCGATACCTGCCACCCTTGCCAGGTGCTCTACAGGCACGCTCTTATCTACGTGTAACACCACGGCGCCCTCCTCTGTTCCCTGCAGCAGTGCGGTTAATTGCGGCTCTATGTCCTCCGCTGCTATTTGCTTATCATTTAAATAGTATTCCAGGTCCTCGCTTATTGTAATGCTGATTTTCTGCATCACGATGTCAGATGTCTTGCTGCTTGGCAAGCTAACCGGTAAACCGGAAGGCGTTACAAAGTTAGACGTAAGCATAAAGAAAATGAGCAACAGGAAAATGATGTCCGTCATGGATGACATGCTGAACTCGGCGTTGATCCTGTTTTTAGAGCGAATATTCATTTCTTAACTTAAAGCTGTGGTTCCTGTAATACATCAAGAAACTCAATTGAAGAGTATTCCATCGCGTGCACAATGCTATCGATTTTAGATACCAGGTAGTTATAACCTACATAGGCAGGCAGACCAATGATAAGCCCGGTAGCTGTTGTTACCATGGCCTCATAGATACCGCTTGAGAGAAGCTTCGGGCTAACAGAACCCTCTGCCTGTGCAATAGCAATGAAGGCACCGATCATACCTGTTACGGTTCCAAGGAAGCCAAGCATTGGCGCGGCACCAGCAATAGTAGCAAGGGCAGAAAGGTTTTTCTCCAGGCGGCTGATTTCAATTTTGCCCACATTTTCAATAGAGGTCTCTATGTTCTTCAGTGGGTTCCCGATGCGTGTAAGGCCTTTCTCCAGCATGTGGGATACAGGTGTGTTTGTCTGGGCACATAGCATTTTAGCACCAGTAATATCACCGGCCAACACCATTTTCTTAATTCGCTCGTTGAAGCCCTCCGGGTTTTTAGCGGCTTTCTTCAGCGTAAGAAAGCGCTCAACAAAAATATAGATGGCAGCCAGAGAAAGCAGGGCAAGCGGAATCATTGCCCAGCCACCTGCTAACGCCAGGTCAATAAGCCTTACAGATTCTGGTCCTGCTTCGGCTCCCTCAGCAAGGGCTGCAGTTGTGTCAGCAGCAGTAGTCGTGATTTGTAATAAGAGTGAGGTCATGTTAGTAATTAAGTACCCAAATAGTTTCTCCGAATGATTTTTTGTAATTGTTTAGCACCGCTTTTGCTTCGTCTGCCGTTGCGAAATCAGCTACTGAAACACGGTATAATTTGCTGTTAGGCCCTGGTGTCAGCATTTTAGAATCATGGCCAGCCGTGCGGGCTGCGTCACGTCTTACGACCGCGTTTTCAGTTGTAGAATAACCACCTATGATGATGTAAGAACGTCCGCTCTTCTCATTAATTGTGAGCACCGGCTCTGCTGGCTTTACCTCTTTCACAGGCACAGCCACTTCTTCTATAAGCACCTCATTCTTTTGCTCTTCCGGCCACATATTTAAAGAAGCACTTACACTATCAGCCGAGAAATAGGTTTGTTCATTTAAAGCAGGCTGCTGTTCCTCCTGTACAACAGCTGTAGCTTCTTCTGGAAGTAATGCAGCGTAAGTTGCAATACGCTCCTCCCCTGTAACTGGCACATATCCTGCAGCATACCTGGTTACTCCTCCCGTGTTACTTGCAGTATAGCCTGAGTTGAGCAGCATCATAGGGTTCAGGCTGCTTAAGTTATAATCTGCCTGAAGCGAAAGGAAGTACAAAGCAGATCCCGTTAAACCGGCCAGCGCCAGGCCTGCAGCTACGTTATAAGCGCGCTTCAGACGCTTGCGCAGTGGCTGCTTTTCATTTGCATGCTCCTGCTGCCGCTCTTTTATAAGCGTACGCAATACGGCAGGCTCCTCCACCCGCACAGGGCGTGCCACCAGTTCTGGCAAACCAAAGCTTGCATCCAGCAGGTTATCGCCTTCTACATACTCAAATTCCAGCTTGTGCTCCGGGTTGTAACTGAACACACCTATTTCATGCAGTTCGAATCGATTCTCCTTATGCAGCCGGGCCTTAGCCTGTTGCACAAAGGCCGTCACCAGCTGCTGCGCCTCCTCTTTAGATATATTGTTATAATAGGCAATGGTGCTGATAAGCAAGCCATCGTTCAGAACAAGCTTCTCGTTGAAGGCAATTTTTTTGGACGGCGGAGCAAATGAATGCTTCACCGGATTGATTCTAGCTGGCACATACCGCGTAATTAACCCCCCAAACTCAGGGATGATGACACAATCGTGTTCGTAGAGCAGTGACTTAATATGCTTTGCAACCATAAGCAATTAGAATGAGTAAGTAACGCCTCCTATTATATTGATACCTCTGCTGGGGTAATTAACGAACCTTTCGTACTTCTGCCCAAGCAGATTGTTAGCCATTAGAAAAATGGTAAAGTTATTCGTAAAGCGATAATCTGCCTTCAGATTTAAGTCTACTATCGTATCCGTCTCGCGCAGCTCTGAAGTGCCGTCAGCACTGTACACGCGTCCGAATGAACTCCCAATATAGTAAAGTTCTGAATTAAACAGAATCTTATCATAGAAGTTGTAGGTGCCATAAATGCTTGACATCAGCGACGGACGATGAAAGGGTTTCTCTAAGTCATCGGTGTTATAGCTGTTATAATCAGCCTTTACACCCAGCCTGATTTCGTCTGAATAATTAAAAGAAGCTTCGGTATAAAAATTCAGCACATTTGTTACGCCATTGTCATACACCAGGTCAAATTTAGCAGGATCAAGCGGAGAGTTGTTGTAGAAGTACAGGTTGCGGTAGTTCTGGTAAGCCACGCGGGCATTTAACTGCACATAATTCGCCAGATTTGCCTGAAAACCACCATAAATTTCCAGTCCTTTGTTTATGTCCGCTACGTTCACATTGGGTGCGAGCCAGGGATTCTCCTGTGTCAACTGATATAAAGTAACTCTTTCCAAGTCACCACCTAAACCGGCATAAATCAGCAGGTTACCTTCAATTGGCTCAAGGCCGACACGTACCATCGGGTACACATTGAACTTGCGGGCATTCGCCACAGTGTCGCCTGTGTATGCCACTTTAGCACCTAATGTGAGGCGAATAGCATTTAACTGGCGCTCATACGCCGTATTCAACTTAAAAAAATTACGGCTGACAGTGGCAGAATCTTTGTGTGACAGAAAGGAAAGATCAGCATCTACTTTAAAAGCTGACATCTCATCGATGCCGTACTCGCTGCGCAGTTTCAGAGCAAGGTTGCTTTCGCTCATGTCAAAGCGGTCGTTCAGGTAACGGAACTGCACATCCCCTTTGAATTGAAAAGGAGAACCTGACGTTTGATTATGTAAAAAGGCTTCTGCGGATACTCTGTTAAATACCTGCCGGATAGAATCCTTCTCCACTTCCTGGTCTCCCTCCAGCAGTGGCTCATACCCATAGAAGTGGTATTTGTCACGGCCATACTTCAGTTTGCCGCCAACCGTCATATCGCGCAGGTACTGCTCGCCGTGCACACTGATGTCAGAGTTCGCAACAGCAGAATTCCCTTTGTCTACAGGTCCACGGGCCGAAGCAATATGACTCACTTCTGCACCAATGTCTGAGGTTTCGCTACGCTTGTTATGGAAATAACCCTTCAGGTACAGGGAAGCATAGTTTCCGATGCCACCTTTTAGATAATTGCCATACAACTTGGTCAGTTCATCTTGCTTTATGGTGAGTACACGCATTTGCAGGTTAATGTCCTGCGAGGGCAAACGGTAGTCCACAAAACGATACCGCACATTTCGGTCGCCCGTTTCCGGCGGGTCGATACGAAACTTCTCGAAGTTACGGGCAGCCTGTGGCAGTTCAATCACACGGTTCTTCTCTACTATTACCTCAGCATCCTCCAGTTTGGCTCCTTCGCCCCATCCCTGCGTTTGCGCCTGCACATTGTTATGATAGCTGTACCCGACACACAACACAATAGCAAGTGAAGCTAATCTTATCTTATTTTTCATGATGATTCTGTTCTAAAATAAACTGATGTTGAACTCCTTCTCCTATTGCTGACCTGTTGTATCATTCTGCGGCACTACTTGCTGCAGTGGCACAGAATCCTGTTGCGGTGTCAGGTTCTGCTGCGGTACACTGTCCTGCTTTGGCGCCAGGTTCTGCTGTTGCGGTTGTGTGGTGGTGTTACCGTCATACGTAGCTAACTTCCGCTTCGCCTCTGCCACAATCTCCTGATTCGGGGCATTTTCTATGATAGAATTCAGCGTGGCGCGTGCCTGGAACATTTCATTCTGAGCCGCATAGTTGTCCGCTATAATAAGAAAAGCCTTGCCCAACCAGAAGTCATAGTTAGAATACTTCGTATTGAAATCAAAAGCAACATCCAGCGACTCCTGGTACTTCTTCTGCTTATGAAGGATTTCTGCTATTAGGTATTTTGCCTCTGCGCCGTTCACATCAGATGCAGATTCTACTGTTTCGCGCAGTTGTGTTAGCGCCTGATCCAGGTTGCCTTGTGCATAGGTGGCCTTGGCCCTGAACAACAGCGCTGAATTGTAGGCGTTGAGTGAGGCGTTGCCCTGGCTGATAAGTTCATTTGCCGCACGTTTCGTAGCCTCATAGTCATTGGTGCGGTAGTAGCTTTGCATCAGGCCTGTTAAGGCTGTCTGCTGTTCTTTTCTGTTTGTAGCTAAATCACGAAGGCGGCTGTAGTACTTGATGGCTTCAGGATAATTCTTTGCTTCAAACTCCAGATCAGCCACCCGCTGTATCGCGCGGTTCACATACTCGGAACGGTTCAGGCTAATCACTTCTTTCATGCGCGGTAGGCCTTCCTGCATGTTGTTCTGGCGCAGGTAAGAATCTGCCAGGAAATAACGTGCATCAGCAGCGAATGAGCTCTTAGGGTATGACTTTAGGTAGCCTTCAAACTTCGGCACTGCCTGCTCGTACTTCTGGCTGAAGTACAGTGATTTAGCAGCTTCGTATTCAACGCTTTCTAAAGCATCACTTTCCGGGTTGGCTACTTTAAACCTGTCTAGGTAAGAATCAAACTCACTACTACGATTTTCTGTGCCTAGCACCTCCTGAAGAGAGTACAGTGCGCCGCTGGCCACTTTGGCAGATGGATATTCTTCCAGCACACGTTTCTGGTCAGCAATGGCAAGCTCATTCTGTCCTAAGTTTCTGTAGGCGGTACCCCGCTTCTGAAGCGCATTTGGTACCAGTTTACTATCCGGTACAGAGTTGATGAGGGTAGTAAAACCTGATACAGCTGCCTGATAATTACCTGATTCATAGTCAATCAGGGCGCGCTGGTAATAGGCATCATCGAGGTACCGTGACTTCGGGTATTTACTTATCAGTTCCTGCAGCGCCGTTTTAGCCTGTTCGTTTCGGTTGTTGATGCTCAGCACTACACCCTTCTGAAACAGCGCGTAATCACGATCGGGAGAGCTGGTGGAAAGCACACGCTCATACAGTTTAAGTGCCTCGCTGTAATTCTTGCTTACATAATATAGGTCTGCCAAACGTACGGTGGCATCGTTGTAATTCGGGTTGCTTGGCTTGATAGACTCCAGGTAAGCCTTGAAATGTGGCAGGGCCTTCTCATACTCTTTTGTATTGAAGTAGGCATAGCCAATACCATAGCGGGACTTGGTATAGTAATCCGTTTTTGTTGAAGGCGTCGTTCTGAAAACTGCGCCATAGCTGTTAATGGCGTCCTTGTAACGCTGCCCGATTGAATAGGCTTCCCCTTTTACAAAGTGGCTGGAGGCTGTTACTTCTTTATCATAAGGATATTCCAAAGACTTGTCCAGCATTTGTACGGCCTGCGGGAACTTGGCGTCGTTGAACAGGTTCACCGCGTGGTGGTATGTTACGCGCTGGTAGGTTTGCAGAATGCGCCAGCTTTTATTTGGAAGACTCTCAATATGACGGATAGCATCCGCATAATTATTTGAGCCGAAGTAAGCTTCACTCAACAGTTTGTCTGCTTCCTCCCCTTGCTCAGATTCCGGGTATTTTTCATTGAACTCCGCCAATGAATTGATTACTTCCCGGAAATTCCCGAGCTCATAACTTACCTGGGCATACTTCAGGTTGGCAGCTTCTGTTATAGCTTTGTCCTGGTCGTTTTTTCGCGCCTGGTCAAAGGCCGTGAGGGCAAACTGCTTGTTATTTTCCTTCAGGTAACTTAAGCCCAGGTAATACGCCGCGTTCTGACCAATTGCGTCTTTCTTCAGCGCTATTTCTTTGAAGTTAGCAATAGCATTCTTGTAGTTGTTGTTCTTGTAATCGGTAAGCGCTATTTTGTATTGCACCACCGGCTCCAGCGAACGCTTGCCTGAGGCAAACTGGTTGAAGTATTTCTCTGCTTCTTTATAATCCGCTTTTTGATAATAAGCATCCCCCACTAAGAGGGCAATTTCATCTGACTGCTGCACCGACGGTTTTCTGGCAAGCGCCTCCTCCCCGTATCGGATTACCTCATATATATCATTCTCCTTGTAAAGTATCTCCGTGATCATGTAAGGAACAATATTCGCATAGGCTTCATTCTTCTCCGCAATCTTCAGATCTGTTTTGGCGGAAGCATAATCGCCATTGCGGTAAGCAATGTATCCGGCATAGTAATTTGAGGCGTAAGCAAAACGGTGGTCGTCATCGCGGAAGCCGGTGGTCTTGTTCTTGTCGAAATAGATTTTGGCGTTCTCGAAGTCCTTCGTGGCAAAGTAGGAATAACCCAGTTTAAATTCTAACTCCTTGTTTTGTTTGATGCTGAGCAGGTGTGAAGGAGCCTGCTTCAACAATTCTACTGCTTTTTTATAGTCTTTCTTTTCGAAATAGTAAAGGCCCAGTTCATAGTTTGCCAGGGCTGTTTTAGGGTGCGTCGGGTAATTGTTAGCAAAATTTACAATCAGTTGCTCTGCGTCCGGATGAAACAGGTACAGGCCACTGAGCGCGTAGTAGTATTGTGCATCTGCCGTTTTGGCTTCATCACCTGTCAGTTCTATATACTTGCTGAAGGCTTCCTGCGCGGCACCATACTTGGCCCGGTCAAACAGTTCAATCCCTTCATGGAAATACCTTTCTTCGTTGGTAAAAACCTGCGTATGCTGGGCTACCACCACATGGGAGCCTCCCGCCAGTACGGATGCAAGTGCTATTTTGTACGCTATCTTCATATTATATATTCATTGCCTCTGCAGGCCATCAAAATGTTCGGATTTGAAAGAAAATCAACCTGGTGCTACGGGGTTTTCTCCTGCCGCAGAGGTTCTAAAACTGAACTCAAAGTTAACAAATTTTAGCTAGCAGCAGGCTCCTGAAAAACTTTTCTGTAAAGTTCTGAAACCTTAAACATCGTATAATAACTATACAATGTCCGGGTGCTTTAAAATATTGTGTGTTGTGGATAATTAGACATTATTTATACTGCCGCCATCGCGCGCGGAACCGGGTGCAGCATCTTAAACACCAGCTCCCGCAGAATAGCCGCATCCGACATGTCGCCCCCTGTTATACCCTTCACCTGCAAATCAGCCACACGTATAAAATGAATAATATCAATGCAGCGCTGCAAGGGAAACACTCGGAGCGCCTGCATGTATTCCTTCACCAGAAAGCCCCGGTTCCCCAAGCTCTTGCGGATGCCCCCCTCCGACTTATCGGCTGCGGTATGCAAACTGAGCAGCTTCGTGAAAAATGAAAAAATCAGGCTCAGGTTTGGGATGAGCGGGTTGTTTTTAGGGTTGGCTTCGAAATACTGTATGATGCGGTGCGCTTTCAGCGCGTCGCGTGCAATCAGGGCCGACTGAAGTTCAAAGATGTTGTAATCTTTACTGATGCCCACGTTCTCCTGCACTGCCCGCTCATCAATCGTCGCGCCAGGTTTGAGGTTAATCAGGAGCTTATCAATTTCGTTGGAAAGCCGGGATAAGTCTGCTCCAATATATTCGCTTAGCAGCAGCACCGCTGGCTGTGTAGCCTTTACCCCCTTTTGCTTCAGATAGTTGGTGACCCAAGCGGGCACCTGGTTGTCGTACAGCTTCTTGGTTGTGAGCAGCACGGCCTGCTTGCTTACGGCTTTCGCCAGTGCCTTCCGACCGTCCAACGTTTTGTGCTTGTAACAAAATACAAGTATTGTAGAGGTCAGGGGGTGCTGCAGGTAGGCCTCCAGTTGCCTTATACCATCTTCCCGCTCAATATCAACGATACTCTGCGCCTCTTTCACAATCACAACCGATCTCTCAGACATCATTGGAAAGCGTTTCGCCTGAAGCAGTACTGTAGAGATGTCTGCATCCTTGCCATACACCACCACCTGGTTAAAACCTTTTTCATGTTCCTGCAGCGCGTGCTCATCAATATAGTTTGCTATCAGGTCGATGTAGTAAGGCTCCTCTCCCTGCAGAAAGTACACAGGTGCGAACTGCCTTTTCTTCAGTTGTTCTAAAATGCCTTCGGGTGTGTGTGACATGGCGGTGCTGCTTTATTCTGGATCGGAACCCTTCCCTTTTTTGAAATCTCCTCTACAAATTTAAGGTATCAGAGGCAAAGTCAAAGTATAAAGTAGAGAATAAGGCATGATAAATCAGGGGCAACAGACCAAAGACTTTAACACAGGTTTTTTACCATTACGAGCCTTGGCGAATGGTCCAGGTAATAATTTTCAGTATTTTCCTGTGTCTCAAAGCCCAGCCTCTCATAAATGCTGATACCGGGCTTGTTCTCCGGGTGAACAGTCAAATTAACAGTTGTGGCTCCCATTGCCTTTACTTCTTCCACTAAATTAGTGGTTAAGCTTTCCCCTATCTTCCTGCCTCTGTACTCCGGCAGCACCCCCAGCGACAGAAACCAAGCCTCCTTTTTTTCACTGTTGTAGTGCCCGATACAGTAGGCAATAATCTCCCTGCCTATTTCTACCACCTTCATCAGCCCGTATGAGATGTCAAGAAACTGACGCAGGGCGAAAATCGGGTAACTTTCTTCCTCAAAGAGAAGCTGATCAATTGCTTTTACCTGTTGCAGATCTTCAACTTCTGCTGCTCGTATATTCATTTATGCTGTTTCTGACTGTTATTGTAAGTGTAAGTTACACTTATGGCACTGATGTTATGGCTAAAGGCTAATATTAGTCTAAAAGGAACATAAGCATAAGTGGCGTTTGCTAAGGCGCAAAAACATCTTAAAATACATCTAATCCTATTTTGAGAGATCAAACTGCCAACTCTTTTTTATATTTGCCTTGATACACGAATTAGGTTTACATGAATTTAATAGAAGAATTAAGATGGAGAGGCATGCTCCACGACTTCATGCCAGGAACAGAAGAACAACTTGCCTCCGGAATGACAGCGGGCTACATCGGCTTTGACCCGACCGCGGCATCCCTGCATATAGGTAACCTGGCAACCATCATGCTGCTGGTGCAACTGCAGCGGGCGGGCCACAAGCCAATCGCTTTAGTGGGTGGTGCGACAGGCATGATCGGTGACCCTTCCGGCAAGTCAGCAGAAAGGAACCTGCTGGATGAGAACACCCTGAACGCAAACCAGGAAGGTATCCGGAAGCAACTGGAGAAGTTCCTGGACTTCAACAGCGGGTCAAATTCAGCTGAGATCGTAAACAACTATGACTGGTTTAAAGAGTTCAGTTTCCTTGGTTTCCTGCGTGAGGCCGGCAAGCACCTGACCGTGAATTACATGATGGCCAAAGATTCTGTTAAGAAGCGCATCAGTGCTGACGAGGAAGGTGACCGTGCCGAGGGCCTCTCCTTCACGGAGTTTTCCTACCAGCTTATTCAGGGCTACGACTTCTACCACTTATACAAAAATAAAAGTGTGCGCCTGCAGATGGGTGCTTCTGACCAATGGGGTAACATCACGACTGGTACAGAGCTTATCCGGCGGATAGACGGCGGAAAAGCCTTTGCTTTGGTTGGCAAACTGGTTACTAAATCAGACGGCACCAAGTTCGGCAAGTCCGAAGGCGGCAATGTATGGCTCGACCCTGAACTCACATCTCCTTACAAGTTTTACCAGTTCTGGCTGAACCTGTCGGATGAGGAAGCCGGCAAGCTGATAAAGGTATACACGCTGCTTCCGCAGGAGGAGATAAAACGTATATCTGAAGAGCACAACCAGGCGCCGCACCAGCGCGCTTTACAGAAAGCCTTAGCTAAAGATGTTACAATTCGGGTACATTCTGAAGAAGACTATAATGCGGCTGTAGAAGCCTCAGAAATTTTATTTGGTAAAGGCGATTTAGAGACGTTGAAAGGCCTTCGGGAAGATATTTTGCTGTCAGTATTCGAAGGGGTGCCGCAGATTGAGGTGAGTAAGGAAAACTATACGAAAGCGGCCACTGTAACGGATCTGCTGTCGGAGGTAACAGCGGGACAGATATTCGAATCAAAGGGTGAGGCCAAGCGCATGATTAAGAACGGGGGTGTTAGCGTTAACCGCCAGAAGGTACAAAGCCCGGATGATGCCGTTTCCTTTGAATTGTTGCAGGAGAAATACCTTGTGGTGCAGAAAGGCAAGAAAAACTACTATCTTATAACAGTTAATTAACTGTTATACAGCATTTTAAATAAAAAAGGTGACCTTTTTAGGCCACCTTTTTTATTATTAACTCTTTTACAAGTTGTCTTATTTTGCGCTTTCAGTGCTGTTTTTCATGTCCTGAACTTCCTTACGGATGTCCTGAGCCATGTTTTTCAGGTCTTGCATACCTTTACGTACACGAGTACCAGCAGCTGCATTTCCTTTGTCGTAGAATTTTTCGAAGTCCCCTTCCAACGACATTACTAGATCCTTGAGTTTGCTAAAGTTGTTGTTCATTTGTGCTTTAATTATTGTGAAACATTTAGTTTTATTCCTCTAATATACACATTTAATGAAAACAAGCAAAAATTAAGGAATTTTAATATAAGCCTTTTGAGCGAACTAGGCGGTTACTGCCGGGCTGGAGTATAAGCCTTTGTCCAATTTCAGTGCAATTTTCTCGAAAGCTGCAATGGTCTCTTTCACATCATCCAGTGTATGGGCTGCCGTTGGAATCAGGCGCAGCATGATAACATCCTTTGGCACAACCGGATATACCACAATAGAGCAGAAAATGCTGTAGTTCTCGCGCAGGTCCAGCGTCAGCTGTGTAGCATCCGGAATTTGCCCGTTAAGAAATACAGGCGTTACCGGAGATTCTGTGGTACCAATGTTAAAGCCTTTCTCACGAAGGGCGCTTTGCAATGCATTTACCACCTCCCACAGTTTGTCTTTCAGTTCAGGATGGTTGCGGAGCAGTTCGAGGCGTTTCAGGGCACCCACCGTAATTGGCATTGGCAGCGACTTGGCGAATATCTGCGAACGCATGTTGTAGCGCAGGTACTCTACCACCTGCTCGTTGGAGGCAACAAAGGCACCGATGCTGGCCATGGACTTTGCAAATGTAGAGAAGTAAACGTCGATACCGTCCTGCACACCCAGGTGCTCTCCTGTACCGGCGCCTGTAGCACCCATTGTACCGAAGCCGTGCGCATCATCTACAAATAAGCGGAAGTTAAATTTCTCTTTAAGGGCCACCACATCTTTCAGGTTGCCCAGGTTACCAGACATGCCAAAAACACCCTCAGTAATGACCAGGATGGCGCCACCTGTGTTTTCAGTCCAGCGTGTAGCACGCTCCAACTGTTTCTCCAGGCTTTCCATGTCGTTATGGCTATACACAAAGCGCTTGCCTTGGTGCAAGCGCACACCATCTATAATACATGCATGCGATTCAGCATCATAAACAATTACATCGTGGCGGTCTACAAGGGCATCGATTATGGACACCACTCCCTGGTAGCCGAAGTTCAACAACATTGCATCCGGTTTCTGCACAAAATCAGCCAGTTCAGCCTCCAGTTGCTCGTGCAGGTTTGTGTTACCCGACATAATACGTGCACCCATTGGTGTTGCCATACCCCATTCTGCAGCAGCATACGCGTCAGCTTTGCGCACCTCAGGATGGTTGGCAAGGCCAAGGTAGTTGTTCAGGCTCCAGGTCAACACCTCTTTTCCTCTGAACCTCATGCGCGGGGCAATCTCACCTTCAAGCTTTGGAAATGTGAAATAGCCATGTGCATAATGAGAGTGGCTGCCTAAAGGACCTCTGTTGGTCAACAACTTTTCAAATAAATCCACTAGTGTAATGATTAGGTTATCTGTATAATTTGAACTTATGCTTTAAAACTACATATTTACAATATATATAGAATTTAAGTATAATGCTGCACAAAGTTATGGTTTATTCAACTCATTTACAATTATGGGCCAGTACAGGAAAGTGCTTTTTCTAAAGCTCATTTTTAAGTTTCGCTTTAAAAGCTTTTCTTTGATGCAAAACATAAGGTAGTTTCTGCATGAGTAAAATAAACAAGATTCTTATAGCCAACCGGGGTGAAATAGCTCTGCGCGTGATGCGTACAGCGAAAGAAATGGGTATCAAAACGGTCGCTATTTACAGCGAAGTCGACCGTAATGCCCTGCATGTGCGCTTTGCTGATGAAGCTGTATGTGTCGGTGGTCCAAAATCCAGTGAGTCCTACCTGCGCGGTGACTATATTATTGAGGTATGCAAGCGACTACAGGTAGATGCAGTGCACCCTGGCTATGGTTTCTTATCTGAAAATGCCGGTTTTGCAGCCAAGGTAAAAGAAGCCGGCATTATCTTCATTGGCCCATCACCGGAAGCCATTGAGCTGATGGGAAGCAAGCTGGCCGCCAAGGCCGCTGTAGCAAAGTATGACATCCCGATGGTGCCGGGCACTGAAGAAGCTATCACGGATGTAGAGGCTGCCAAACGTATTGCCACCGAAGTGGGCTTCCCTATCCTGATCAAGGCCAGCGCCGGTGGTGGCGGTAAAGGCATGCGTGTGGTAGAGGGTGTTGAAGAGTTCGAACAGCAGATGAAGCTGGCTGTCAGTGAAGCAACTTCGGCCTTCGGTGATGGTTCTGTTTTTATTGAGAAATACATCGGTTCGCCGCGCCACATCGAGATCCAGGTTTTAGGAGATACGCATGGCAACATTGTGCACCTGTTCGAGCGTGAGTGTTCTATTCAGCGCCGCCACCAGAAGGTAATTGAGGAGGCTCCCTCTTCCGTTCTCACACCTTCGCTTCGCGAGGCTATGGGTCGCTGCGCCGTCAACGTTGCCAAGGCCTGTGATTATATAGGGGCTGGCACGGTAGAGTTCCTGTTGGATGAGAAGCTGAATTTCTACTTCCTGGAAATGAACACCCGCCTGCAGGTAGAACACCCGGTAACAGAGCAAATAACGGGTTTAGACCTGGTTAAAGAACAGATATACATCGCGGAGGGTAAGCCCTTAGCTTACAGGCAGGAAGATCTACATATATATGGCCATGCACTGGAACTGAGGGTGTATGCTGAAGATCCTTCGAATAACTTTTTACCCGATATAGGCCGGCTTGAGACATACCAGCGCCCTCAGGGCTTAGGCGTGCGGGTAGACGATGGCTTTGAGCAGGGCATGGATATTCCGATTTATTACGACCCGATGATAGCGAAACTGGTAACTTTCGGCAAAGACCGTCAGGAAGCCATAGACAAGATGCTTCGGGCAATAGATGAATACCAGATAACCGGAATAGAGACAACTTTATCATTCGGTACCTTTGTACTCCAGCACGAGGCTTTTGTTAGCGGTAACTTCGACACAAAATTTATTGAACGGTATTTTACCCCGGAAGCACTGCAGCAGAAGCCTGAAGAGGCCACAGAGCAAATCACCGCTGTACTGGCTGCCATCCTGGTAGATCGGAAAAAACCAGCAGCGGCGGTAATTGAAGGCGCAAACGAAGTTCCTCGCCATACCTCTAACTGGAGAAAAAACAGATTCAGGTAAACTCTTTCATCAGTAACCGACTCGCGCAGTAGGATTTGTTATACCAAGAATATAGAGAAAGGGCGCTGCAAGTATATTGCAGCGCCCTTTCTCTATATTCCTTCTCTATTATGTTAATCTTTAAATCAGGTCGAACAGGTTACGCACGCCAATGTAACGTTCTTTTGTGAAGCCCTCCCCATAGGTAACGCCTATCGTATGGCCCAGTTCTTTGGCCCTGGCCTCTACAAACCCAAGAAACTCAGGTGAAGAGATGTAGGTGTTAGGAGAGTCATCGTTCGGGTTATGGAACTGTGACTTATAAGCCCGGATTGATTCCATCTTCTTTTCCCAATAAGGTGTTACGTCCACCACAATATCCGGTGTGATGAAGCGATCCTGGATAAAATGGTACACTACCTTTGGGCGCCACGCCTCCTGCGCTTCTCCCTCCTCATCAGTGGTGCTTATCATTTTAAGACCTGCTTTAAAACAGGACTCTGATAAAAGCGCAGCGCCACGTCCGTGATCAGGATGGCGGTCATGAATTGCATTGGCAATGACAATTTCGGGCCGGTATTGGCGAATTTTCTGGATAACCTGTAACTGATGCTGCCGATCATTCTGAAAAAAGCCATCAGCAAAGCCTAAATTGTCTCTTACCTCCACTCCCATCACGTTAGCCGCGTCTGCTGCCTCCTGCAAACGTATCTCCGCTGTGCCGCGCGTGCCTAGCTCTCCGTGCGTTAAATCCACAATACCCACCTTTTTACCAGCGGCAATATGGGCAATCAATGTTCCCGCGCAACCTAACTCTACATCGTCCGGGTGCGAGGCAAAGGCAAGAATATCTAATTTCATATTTTTCTAAGTGATTATCTGATGCGCAATGATTTACCAATGCGCAAAGTGGTGCGGGTACTCATGCCATTCAGCTTAGCAAGCTGGCTTATAGAAACGCCGTATTTTTTGGAAATACCGGATAGTGTATCGCCGCTACGCACTTTGTGGTAAGCGGCCCGTCTGCCGGCACTCGCACTTCCCTTCTTAGCTTTGTTGTAATAGTTAAAAACTGCTGATGTAATCTGGAAGCTCTCCCCCTTCAGCAGGTAATCAGGGAAATCATATATATTTTCGGGGTCCAGGGGGTTTCCCTGGTAACGCACTTCATAATGCAGGTGCGGGCCAGAAGAACGACCGGTGCTGCCACCAAGCCCTAGCAGCTCCCCCGCCTTCACATACTGCCCGGGCTGTGCAATAGCCTTGCTCATATGGCCATATAACGTCTCCAGTCCATTATAATGTCGCACCACAATATAATTGCCGTAGCCACCGCCATCCCACTTATTTATGCGCACCACCCCGTCAAAAGCCGCGAAAATAGTATCGCCGGTATTCAGGTCTATGTCTGTACCATAGTGCCAGCGCCCGCTCCTGGCTCCAAAGTGGCTGGTGATGGGGGTTTTCTCCAACGGCATGTTGTAATTACGGTTAGAGGCCATGTCATACAGCTTTATATCTACCGTATCCTTTAGCTGCCGCCCATCCATCTTGTATGGGTTGAGGTTGCGCGTGTCCCAGATAGCATAGTAGCCGGCAATTTTAATCCAACTGGAGTCTACCAGCACTTCTTCCGACATCTCTACGATATGCTGTTCCCCCAGGTCAAGCTCAGAAGTATCTTCACTTACAATTGAAAGCTCCTTCTTCGGATTAAAGAAAATGGATGCATCAGCATCAGAACCCTCATCCGGAAAATCCTCATACTTGATAAGGATAGTCGTATCGGGCCGCACATACTGAATCTTTGGGGTCTTCACCTTAAAGAAATCCTTTGTCTTGCCTTGTGCCATCGCACCTCCGGCACAACACAGTATGCAGAGAAAAAGCAATACAAAAAATATGGGTGCTTTGATTTTAAACATTCTTCTCGAAAGGTTGGCTGTGCTGCCTTTTCTGCAACACATACTTGCTTCTTAAAACTACAGCACAGCCATTTTATTGTAAATCATCCTCTGTCACAGCATAAATGACAGTAAAAGCAGGATGCTCAAGGGCACCGGGAAGTTAATGCTGGTTCTGAGCGGCCAGATACCTTTCAGCATCCAGAGCAGCCATACAGCCAGTTCCAGCCGCCGTTACGGCCTGTCGGTACGTGAAGTCCTGTACATCGCCGCAGGCAAACACACCGTCTACATTTGTCTTGGATGTGCCTGGAATAGTACGTATATACCCGTTTTCGTCCAGGTTCAGGTAATCAGCAAATATGTCAGAATTAGGCTTATGCCCGATGGCCACAAAAAAGCCTGACACCGGAATCTCTCGCGTTTCCTCTGTGAGCACGTTTTTCACACGAACAGCCTCCACGGTATGCTCTCCTAAAATCTCATCTGTTATTGAGTTCCAGAGAATCTCAATGTTTTCCGTGTTTTTCACACGCTCCTGCATGATGGTGGAGGCCCGCATCTCATCACGGCGCACTATCATGTACACTTTCTTGCACAGGTTGGAAAGGTAAGTCGCCTCTTCCGCAGCCGTATCACCGGCTCCTATGATAGCTACATCCTGCCCACGGTAAAAGAAACCATCGCAAACGGCACAGGCAGAGACGCCGCTACCGTTTAGCCTTGCCTCAGACTCCAGCCCGAGCCATTTGGCGGAAGCACCAGTCGATATGATCACCGTATGCGCTTCAATCACTTTCTGGTCGTCGATGGTTACTTTGTGTGGCTTGGAAGAAAAATCTACCGCTGTGGCAATACCATAACGTATATCGGTACCAAAACGCTCTGCCTGGGATTTGAAGTCTTCCATCATCTGAGGGCCATTAATTCCCTGAGGGTAACCCGGGTAGTTCTCTACGTCGTTGGTGATGGTCAGCTGACCTCCTGGCTGAAGGCCCTGGTATAAAACGGGGTTAAGACCGGCTCTGGAGGCATAGATGGCTGCAGTATATCCTGCAGGCCCGGAACCGATTATCAAACATTTTACTTTTTCTATTTCCATTACGAATATGTTTCAAAAGAAATCAGGATGCAAACATACAAAATTTCTGTGCCTCTGCCTGCATAGCGTCCTGATTTTGCCTTGCTTGTTGGGATAAAAAAAGCCCCGGCATTTGGGCCAGGGCTATTACTTTTCATGTGAACGAGCCTTTAGCCTAAGTAAGGCTTCAATGCTTTGCTCCTGGATGTATGGCGAAGTCTTCTGATGGCCTTTTCTTTAATCTGGCGCACACGCTCGCGTGTCAGGTTAAACTTTTCTCCAATTTCCTCCAGTGTAAGTGAATGCTCTCCATTTAAACCAAAGTACAGGGAAATTACGTCAGCTTCGCGTTTAGTTAAAGTTGAAAGGGCACGCTGTACCTCTTTGCGAAGCGAGTCGTTCATCAGCCCCATATCCGGTGACTCCTCGTCTTCGTTCTCGAGCACGTCCAGCAGGCGGTTTTCCTCACCTTGCACGAAAGGCGCATCCACAGACACATGGCGACCAGATATTTTAAGAGTATCTACGACCTCAGCAGTTGTCAATTCAAGTACCTCGGCGATCTCTTCAGGTGATGGCTCACGCTCGAACTTCTGCTCAAGCTCTGAGAAAGATTTAGAAATCTTGTTAAGGGAACCTACACGGTTAAGCGGAAGGCGCACGATACGCGACTGCTCAGCTAAAGCCTGCAGAATAGACTGGCGGATCCACCAAACAGCATAAGAGATAAATTTAAAGCCTCGTGTTTCATCAAATCGCTTGGCTGCCTTTATCAAACCTAAGTTACCCTCGTTGATAAGGTCGCCCAAAGAAAGGCCCTGGTTCTGATACTGCTTTGCCACCGACACAACAAATCGTAAGTTGGCTTTTGTTAACTTCTCAAGCGCAAACTGATCTCCCTCTCTGATTCTCTGAGCCAGCGACACCTCTTCGTCTGGAGTAAGCAAATCAACTTTACCAATCTCCTGCAGGTATTTATCAAGCGATTGGCTTTCGCGGTTTGTTATCTGTTTGCTTATCTTGAGTTGTCTCATCAGAGTATATTGTTATTGCAAAAATGGTGTGAAAATTAAAAATTAGCTTGGTGTCTGAACACTCGATAATCGCGCAAAGTTCTTTCATCTATTAAATTAAATCAAGATGTGAGGCTTTGGTGACTAAAGAAACTCTTGGCACCATGTACTTAACCAAAGTGAGGCACCAAGAGTTCTGTTATGTGATAATATTACTATTGATTTTATTCAGGAGCACCTGGTTTAGGTATGATAGCCTTACGTGACAGCTTAAACTTGCCGGTCTTCTTATCTACATCAATCAATTTGACTTTCACTTCTTCTCCAATTTCCAGTACACCTTCCATTGTCTCGAGGCGTTCGTGCTTGATCTCAGAAATGTGCAATAAACCGTCTTTACCGGACATAAACTCTACGAAAGCACCGTAAGGCTGAATAGACTTTACTTTACCGATGTAAGTATCACCAATTTCCGGCTGAGCAACGATGGCTTTGATTCTGGAAATCGCATTGCTCATGGCTTCCTCGTCGGTGGCGAAGATATTCACATGGCCTTTCTCATTCTTCTCCTCGATGATGACAGTGGCACCAGTGTCTTTCTGAATCTGCTGTATTACCTTTCCACCTGGTCCGATTACGGCACCAATAAATTCTTTATCAATCACGATGTTGAAAGAACGTGGCGTATGCGGCTTATAGTCAGCATTAGGTTCAGCAAGTGTCTTGGACATCTCGTTCAGGATGTGCGCACGACCTGCATTTGCCTGAGCCAATGCCTGGCTCAGCACCTCGTAAGACAATCCTTGTACCTTGATATCCATTTGGCAGGCGGTGATACCATTTTTAGTACCAGCAACTTTAAAGTCCATGTCTCCTAAATGGTCTTCATCACCTAAGATATCTGACAACACTGCGAATTTGCCTGTCTTCTCATCTGTGATAAGGCCCATCGCGATACCGGAAACGCCGCCCTTCACAGGTATACCGGCATCCATCAGCGCCAGTGAACCAGCACATACAGTAGCCATAGAAGAAGAACCGTTTGACTCCAAGATATCGGAAACAATACGGATTGTGTACGGATTCTGATCTTCCGGCGGAAGCACTTTTTTAAGGGCACGCAAGGCCAGGTTACCGTGGCCTACCTCACGTCGGCCAGGGCCTCTGTTTGGTTTTACCTCACCGGTAGAGTAAGCCGGGAAGTTGTAGTGCAGCAAAAATTTATTTGTACCGGACACCATGGCGCTGTCAATCAGCTGCTCATCCATTTTAGTACCCAGTGTTACTGTAGTCAGAGACTGTGTTTCGCCACGGGTAAAGATTGCAGAACCGTGCGTAGCTGGCAGGTAATTCACCTCCGACCAGATAGGGCGTATTTCATCTAACTGACGGCCATCCAGACGAACACGCTCATTTAGTACCAGGTTGCGTACTGCGTCTTTCTCTGTGTCGTGGAAATAAGTCTTAATCAGACCCATATCATAGGTATGATCCTCTGGCAGAGTAGAAACAAATTCTTCCAGC
Source organism: Pontibacter pamirensis (assembly GCF_010015475.1). Taxonomy (GTDB): domain Bacteria; phylum Bacteroidota; class Bacteroidia; order Cytophagales; family Hymenobacteraceae; genus Pontibacter; species Pontibacter pamirensis. The sequence goes on along the minus strand of NZ_SSNI01000004.1, from coordinate 227,574 downwards.
ACTGCAGCAAAGCCTACTTTACGCTCTGATTTGGATACGCCTTTTCTGGCAACATCGTATGCTTTCTGGTAAGTAGCTTCATACATACGCTGGCGCAACTCTTCGTCGTGCGTTTCATGCGAATACTCGCGCTTCACGGTTTTGCCGACCTCTTCAGTTAACTCCATCTGCGCCTGGCACTGCACCTTGATCGCTTCGTGCGCAAATTTGATTGCCTCCAGCATTTCTGCTTCAGACACTTCATTCATTTCTCCCTCAACCATGGCCACGCTGTCGAAAGAGGCACCAACCATCAGGTCGATGTCAGCACGCTGTAGCTGGGTAACAGTTGGGTTAATCACCAGCTGGCCATCTACACGGGCTACGCGCACTTCGGAGATAGGGCCGTTAAAAGGAATGTCAGACACTGCCAGGGCAGCAGAAGCTGCAAGCGCGGCAAGTGCATCCGGCATGATCTCTTTATCAGCAGAGATTAGATTTATCGATACTTGTGTTTCAGAATGGTAGTCAGATGGGAAAATCGGGCGAAGAATACGGTCTACTAGGCGAGACACGAGGATTTCATAGTCAGATAATCGGGCTTCTCTTTTAAGGAAACCTCCTGGAATTTTACCGGATGAGGCAAATTTCTCCTGGTAGTCTACTGAAAGAGGCAAAAAGTCTACTCCTTCACGGGCACCCTGGCTAGAAACAACTGCCGCGAGTAGCATGGTGTTACCCATTCTTACTACTACAGAGCCATCTGCTTGCTTGGCAAGTTTTCCTGTTTCAATTGTTATCTCCCGGCCATCCGGAAGGGTTATGGTTTTGGTTATTGCGTTGTAAGGCATCATCATTTTTTCTTTTACATCAAAAAGACAGGGCTACCCATTGTGGCCGCTGTCGGTACTGGCAATTGAGGAAGGAAGGGGGTGGTATAAAAAAGATTAGGGAATTCCTGTAGAAGAAATTCCCTAACACTCGAAAGCTTACTTACGGATACCTAGTTCCGCAATGATTGCTCTGTATCTTTCAATGTCGTTTTTCTGCAGGTAGTTCAGAAGTCTTCTTCTTTTACCTACAAGTTTTAAAAGTCCCAGGCGTGTGCTGAAATCCTTCTTGTGGATTTTCAGGTGCTCTGTAAGGTCAGCGATGCGTGTAGTGAACAGCGCTATCTGCGACTCGGCAGAACCTGTGTCAGTCTTAGACTTGCTAAAACCATGCTTTTCGAAAATGTCTTGTTTCGCTTCAGTGGTTAATCTCATTGCGTAAATATATCAATCTGTTTTTATCTTGCAAAGACTATTATACAAGCCACAAAGGTATATAATTTACTTATACAAAAAAAACTTTTGTAGCATCTTTATATACCAAACCTGCTATAGTTTATTGCGGCGAAAGCGTGTCATCAGCTTGCGCCAGAAGTCTAGCTCCAGTAAACTGGAGTCGTTGCGCGCCTGGTAGAGGAAGAATAAGCCCATTGGAAGCAAAATAAAATTGCCAGCCCACAAACCTGCTCCTATAGATACCATTCCCTCTCGTGCCCACTTCTCTCCTAGTATCGCCATCACATACATCAAAATAAAGAAGATAATGGATATAAGCACCGGCACGCCAAGCCCCCCTTTCTTGATGATGGCTCCCAAAGGGGCACCAATCAAGAACATGATAATGATGGCGGTGGACTGGGTGTACTTTTTCCAAATCTCAATCTCGTAGTTGTTCGCTTCGCGCAACGTGTTCTTTATGCGCTCCTGATAGCTACTGGTAAAACTCTTCACGTTGCGGGCCTTATTCGTAGCCATACGCAGCACATCAGCGCTTGGTGCTGACAATTCACGGTCAATAGCTTTCCCCTGCAAGCGGTAACCATTCTTCACCTGCCCGGTATCTGCCTTAAAATAAGAGTAAAAAGGATCTACGTTGGGCGCGTAGAAGCTTACTTCCCTTTCACTATACCTTCTTAAAGAATCTGTTACTATGTTTAGCTGCGCGATATTCTTCATCATTTTATTATCAGAAAACAGCTCTTCACGGGTACGGTCTAGGTTAAAAGAAGCCATACTCAGGATAATTTTGCTTTCATCAAACTGCTGACGCACAAACTGATCATTGGAGGCCCGAAAGGAGGCATTGCCCTGCGCCACATAGGTGTTGCCCCTGAACAACTCCATAATCAGGTAGCTGTCGTTGTAGGCCATATACATTTCACCGGAGTCAGCCAGAATCACGGTGGTGTTTGAACCACCTTTGGAGTGGTCGTAAATCATCACGTCGCCCAATGTCTGGCCATCGTTAAACTTTCTGTTCACCTTGATGCTATAGCCCGGTATACCGTTGTAAAACGCCCCCTCCTTAAAGTTCATGGCAGGCTTTTTCTGGCGTATATCCCAGAGCAAGCTATACGCTTTCAGATTGGCTTTAGGCACAATGTTATTATTGAAGAAGAAAGCGCCAATGGTAATAAGTATGACAACTATAAAAACAGGTCGCAAAATGCGGGTGAGGGTAATGCCGGAAGTTTTAATGGCCGTGAGCTCATTATGCTCGCCCAGGGTCCCGAAGGTCATAAGCGACGACAGCAGTACTGCCAGCGGAAGCGCCACAGGCGCCATGTTGATGCTGAAATAGAAAAGAAGCTCCCCAAAAACCTCGGCACCCAAATCTTTACCCACAAGTTCGTCGAGGTACTTGAGCATATACTGTGTGAGCAGAATAAACTCCACCACAGCAAATGTTAATATAAATGGCCCAAAAAAGGCCTTTAGAATAAGCTTGTCTAATTTTTTCATGGGCAACAAAGGGCAAAATGGCTAGGCGCCACAGAGCCCAAGCCTTCTAAAAGGCTCTCAAATATCGTGCAAAGATAAGCAGATGCAGTGGTAAACCTGCTACCCCCCTACTAATTCACGAAGATTTTGCATCAGGTTATCCCACATCTCATCTAGTTCCTCCTGGTCCTCTTCGTCTGAGTAGTCCGTCACTTTTAGAAACTGCTCCTGTGTCAGTTCGCTTGACTCTATTGAAAAATCTACATAGGACGGATCTGCTACATGCATTTTCCTTTCGTTCAGGAAGAGAAAACGAATAGAACGGTTGGAGCGGAAGCCGGTAAGTTCTGCAAAGTGGTTGACACCATCCCAGTAAAAATTGTAAACTTTGTCTTCGTCTACAGTCACATCGTCACAAAACCACTGCGACAAGCCGCTCGGGGTCGATAAATAAGGGTAAAGAAGCTTTGCTGAAGCATTGATCGGGTACTCGCGAACAAATTTAGTCTTCGTAGCTTTGGTCATAATGAATCATATAAGAATCTGAGTAAGTATAAGATTAATTTCCCAATCTACGTATATCTTAAAAATAAAATATTTTTTTTTAGTGAGGCAACTTGCTTAATTAAGAAACAATGCCCTATATTTGCACCACAATTCGGCGGGGTAGCTCAGATGGTTAGAGCGCAGGATTCATAACCCTGAGGTCGGCAGTTCGATTCTGCTCCCCGCTACTAGAAAAGCCGCACTATCTCCTGATGGTGCGGCTTTTTCTGTTTACAGCATTTACAGCAGCAAAAAACTTCAAACCTCCTCTTACTGCTTTCATTTCTCATTTAGTTAGCGGCTGCAGGTCTTACAGGGCTTCTTAACCTGTTATAGATAAAGCTTTATCGGCTTCTTTACTTTTTTTTAAGGAAGGCAAAGTAAATTTTTCTGTTACAGGCGCGTGACTTCATACGCTGCATTTCATGCTGACGGTTTAATAACTTTGCTAAAGTAGAATTCACCTGATCGCTAGCATTAGGTTTGTAACTATTCTCTAAGTAATACCTCCTAAGCAATCCAGTCCTTCTCCCTCTCCTTACATATAGCTGGGCTAATCTTTTTACCTGTTGTTCCGTAAAAACCTGGTATAAAGAAATTAGAATAGCTCTATATAAAGTTTTCCTGAAAAAGATCCTGCTATGCACTTCAAAAGCAAGTTTCCTGTAGCCACCCTTGTGTCGCTGGTGCTAATCATTTTAACAGTGTATCATCCTGGAGAGGCGGAAAAAGTAGCTAGTGTGCTGTTCCCAATTATATGGCCGCTAATATTTATAGCAGGATTTGCTGCCATCGGCACACTCCTTTATAAGAGCAAACAGCTCAAGAGCATTCAAAAAGAAACTGTTAATACTGAAACATACCAGCACTATTCCCGCAGACTTCAGCAAACAAACGAGCCTTCCTAACATCATTATTTTATAGAGCATGTGTCAGCGTAATAAAGCTCTTTTGTAAAATCCCTTCCTCCTGCCCCTGATCTCCGATGCATTATATCCCCTTCCGCTCCGCTTCGTACATACGAAACAGAAAATAAGATATAATCAATTATAATAGATACGCTGAACAATATGGCAAATAAGCAGGAACAAGAGCATTTATGGTGGCACGAGGGTGTTATTTATCAGATATACCCCCGTTCGTTTCAGGACAGTGACGGTGATGGTATAGGCGACCTGAAAGGCATTATCAGCCGGTTAGACTATCTGAAGTGGCTGGGTGTAACCGCTATCTGGGTCTCTCCTATTTACCCCTCGCCCATGGCAGACTTTGGTTATGACATCTCTGACTATTGCGGCATTCATCCTATGTTCGGCACCATGGGTGACTTTGATGACCTGCTGCAGCAGGTGCATACCCGCGACATGAAACTTATACTGGACCTTGTGCCAAACCATACTTCCAATGAGCATCCATGGTTCCAGGAGTCAAAATCGTCGCGCGACAACCCGAAGCGTGACTGGTACATCTGGAAAGACCCGGCAGAAGACGGCAGCGAGCCTAATAACTGGCTGAGTGTGTTTGGCGGCAGCGGCTGGGAGTGGGATGAAAACACACAACAGTACTACTACCATGCCTTCCTGAAAGAGCAGCCAGACCTGAACTGGCGAAACCCGGAGGTGCAGGAAGCCATATTTGATGTGATGCGCTTCTGGTTAGACAAAGGCATAGATGGATTCAGGGTAGATGTGATGTGGCATATGATCAAAGACGACAAGTTCCGCGACAACCCACCTAACCCTGACTACAAGGAGCACATGTCTACCTACGAAAAAGTGGTTCCTGCATACTCTACTGACCAACCGGAAGTACATGACATAGTAGCTAAAATGCGGAAGGTGACAAATGATTATGACGCGCGCGTATTAATCGGAGAGATATACCTGCCAATCCACCGCCTTGTAACTTACTATGGCCACGATAACACAGGAGTACACCTGCCCTTTAACTTTATGCTCGTAAGTGAGGACTGGGATGCCCGGAAATTATCTATGAAAATTGATGAATATGAAGGTGCCATACCTCCCGGAGGCTGGCCGAATTGGGTAATCGGGAACCACGACCAGCCGAGAATATCCAGCCGCGTGGGACATTCGCAGTCGAAAGTGGCTGGTATGCTCCTTCTTACGCTACGGGGTACTCCAACCATGTATTATGGAGACGAGATAGGTATGCGCGATGTACCTATTCCGCCTGAGGAGGTGCAGGACCCACAAGGGCTGAACATGCCGGATAAAGACCTGAGCCGAGACCCGGAGCGCACGCCCATGCAATGGGATAACAGCGAAAATGCAGGCTTTACAGAAGGAAAGCCCTGGCTTCGCCTACCAGATAACTTCCGCCGGGTAAACGTGGAGGTGCAGCGCGACGATAACTTCTCTATGCTTACCTATTATCGCCGGCTGATAAAATTACGCCAGGAAGAGCCTGCACTGCATATCGGAGACTATGCCCCTGTTGTCTCAAAGGATTCACTGCTCTCCTTTATTCGCAAATACGAGGATCGGCAATTCCTTATCATTTTGAACCTGACGCATAAGCCATGCCTCTTCCGGGCTGAACACCATACTTACAAAGGCAAAATCGTGTTGGCAACAGATCCCGAACGCGAAGGCATGCAGATAGAGAAAAATATCAGCATCTCAGGAGATGAGGGCATTGTGGTGTTATTAGACTAGCCTGAGCAGCATCCTACTCTTATATGTGCTCGTTTATCAGAGCATACCTTAACAAACGTTAAGGTTATGGTAATAAATGCAGCAAAGGCCCCGGTGTTTTACTTCGGGGCCTTTGCTGTTCTGTAGTTGAATTAAAATAAAGAATATCTGTATCAACTATAATTACTTTCCTATACTTACTCCGCAATCTTTGTTTCTATTTCCTCTATTTCCAGCATTATTTCTTCCCACTTCTCCTGGGCCACATGTGTTTTCTGCTGTACCGCTTCAAACTTCTGGGTAACTTCCTGGAGCAGGTCTATATTTCCGAAAACTTTTGGATCAGCCAATTGCTTCTCATAGTCATGCTTCTCCCTTTCTAAATCCTGCACTTCTTTCTCTACCTCACTCAGTTGTCGGTTTACCTGCTTTAACTGGTTCGTGAGGAGCAAGAAATCGCTTTTCTCTTTCGGCTGCTTATCCTGCTGCTTTGGCTCCGGATTGGCAGCCTCCACTTTCTTTTGCTCCTTTTCGCGCTTCTCCTGCCATTGTTCGAATTCACGGTAAGTACCCGGGTAGGTTTTCAATTCATAGTCTTCGATGTACCATATTTTTGTGGCCACATTCTCTACAAAGAAGCGGTCGTGCGAGATAATAACAAAGGTACCCTCATACTGATCCAGGGCCTGAATGAGGATGTTCACCGACTGCATGTCCAGGTGGTTGGTCGGCTCATCCAGCATCAGGAAGTTGGCCTCAGAAATAAGTGTTTTGGCCAGGGCTACCCGGCTCTTCTCCCCTCCCGACAACACTTTGATTTTCTTGAAAACGGTTTCACCGGTAAACAGAAAAGAGCCAAGTAAGGTACGCAGTTCTACTTCTGTTTTCTTAGAACCTGCCTGCTGCATTTCCTGCAGAATCTCATTCTCCACGTTCAGCGCTTCCAGCTGGTGCTGCGCATAGAACGCCATGATGACATTATGGCCCAGCTCCCGGTTACCCTTTATAGGCTCTGTACCTGCAATAATACGCAGCAGCGTAGACTTGCCTTTGCCATTAGCCCCTATCAAAGCAATCTTATCGCCCCGCTCAATGTGTGCATGGGTGTCTTTAAATATCACTTTATCACCAAAGCTCTTGCTCATATGCTCCAGCCGGAAAATATGGCGGCCAGGCTGTATGTTAAACTTAAAGCTGAAGTTCACCTTTGCCGCATCTGGAGCCACATCTTCAATGCGGTCCATGCGCTCGAGCTGCTTCATGCGGCTCTGCGCTTGTTTGGCTTTAGAGGCTTTGGCTTTGAAGCGCTCAATAAAGCGTTCTGCCTGTCGTATCTGTGACTGCTGGTTTTCAAAAGCTCCCTTCTGTATTTCATCGCGCAGCACCTTCTCCTCCATATAGAAGCTGTAGTTCCCCGCATACAGATTCAGCTTGCTATTAGAAACCTCTACCGTTAGATTGGTTGTGCGGTCAAGGAATTCCCGGTCGTGAGACACAATCACCACAGCCCCCTCATAGCGTTCCAGGTAGGACTCCAGCCATTTAATGGACGGAAGGTCGAGGTGGTTCGTAGGCTCATCCAGCAAAAGAAGCGAGGGTTTCTGGAGCAGGATTTTCGCCAGCATCACCCGCATGCGCCAGCCTCCTGAGAAAGTAGCGAGCGGCTGCTGCAGTTCTGCAGTACTAAAGCCGAGTCCTTCCAGAATGGCCTCCGCACTGGCTTGCATGGTATAACCACCCAAGGCTTCAAAACGCTCCTGCAGGTGCGCCAGTTTATCTACCAAGTCGTCATGGAAGTTGTTCTCGAACTCCACCAGCACTTTATCAATCTCCTGCTGCAGACTCATGGCCTCTTCAAAAGCCTGCATCGCTACAGACAAAATACTTTCATGCGTCTCATAGCTCAGCAGGTCCTGGTTCAGAAAGCCGATAGTAGTTTCCTTGCTCATCTGTATGCTGCCTCCGTCAGGTGTATACTCCCCGACAATGATGCGCAACAGCGTAGACTTTCCTGTACCGTTTAAACCGATTAGGCCTATTTTGTCTTTTGGTTTTATGTGCAGACTGGCATCCTCGTACATGGGGCGGCTGCCAAAATGGAAACTGAGGTTATTGATCGAAATCATGTGATAGCTTATGCTGAAAAAACAAAGGTACTTAATTTTGTGCTTCTCTGAAAAACACAGCAACGCCTCTGAAGGTGCAATAAGGCTTTGATTCATAAAAAGAAAACCTGAGCGGCAACGTAATGGGGCTGAAACAGAAAGAAGGCACTTTTAGTGAGACGCATCTGAGGCTATTGCAATTACTGAAATAAATAAGTAAATTTTAATCTTCTAAACCATTAACAGGAATGGCTGAAACAATTTGCAACTTATACAGTGACACGGGGGTAATTAAACCTATGCCTCCTGCTGCTCACCCACCGCCACCTAAACAATAATGAATTAGGTACGTTTCATATCTTTGTGCTATGGTACAAGCATCTTTTGCCAATAGTTAGAATGTACTAAAAGCTATACCTTTATGATTGCGATAACTTCGCTCTTAGATAGTGTCACTTCAGCGCGCGTGTCGGAAATGACATCAAAACTGGAGAATAAATTTGGTTTAACTGGTGTAAATATTACGCCTTACCCCCACCTGACAGCACTTACTGCTGAAGTTCCGGACATGGAGGAACTAAAAGAATACCTCGAGTTAACCTGCCTGGAGACACGTAAAATTACCGTCCGGACTACGGGCTTAGGAATTTTCCCTGGGAAGAATCCTGTCATTTTTATACCTGTGCTGCGCACGCCGCCACTAAACGATTTACACAGCCGCCTGCACCGCGATATTGCTGAGATGAGTACAGAAATGGGGGTCTATTATAACCCAAACTTGTGGCTGCCTCATATTACATTAGCACTAGGCGATACGACTCCTGAATTGCTGGGACCTGTTCTTAATTTCCTGGGCGAAAATAATTTCAATTGGGAGATTACGCTGAATAATCTAACTATCATGCAAAAGTGCGGGAATTATTACCTAAAAGATGATGAATTCCAATTTGGCAAAAGAGAGTTGATAAGCTAATTTGCATATTGACTTTTTCTTTATTTTCACACTGGAACCTCAAGAACTTCCTTGAAACAGTTCTGCTCCTTCCTGTTTTGTCCTCCTTATCAAATCAGCATACTAGGCTATATTTTATATACCCCAATGTAGTTTCCAAACTAGGTTAGCACTAATTATTCTATTCCTGTGCCTATACAACATCCAGTATTCACTTCATACCTGTAGGTATTCTGCTTTTTTTGGCATCCTGAATATAGCATAGGAGATAACCAGTGCTTTATTTCTCCTTTCCATTCCTAACTATGCAAAGCTCCTGCTGCTGAACGTGCCTTGTACAAAAAGGAGAAAAACTAATTTGTAATGAAATAGCTATAGCCTTATTTTGATATTGTTTTAATTCAACCTAATTATCAAAGTATCCAACAAACTTCCTTACAAACCCGTAGTTTCATCATACAATTTAGAGTCAAAATCAACCTGGTTGTACGCTATGCCAAATAACGATCAAACCTCACATGTCTTATGACCTAAGAAACAAATTACTATTCCTAATAACCTCCTGACCAAATTAAATCATGAAAGAGCAAGAAAACGAAGGTAAAATGAAAGCATACAAACCCAAAGTAAACCAACATTCTAAGGATAAGCAGTTGGAAGACTTCCGAGAAAATCCGCAGGACCAGTATATGACTACCGACCAGGGGGTTCGTGTAAACCACACGGATGATCATCTCAAGGCAGGTCCACGGGGCCCACTCCTGATGGAGGACTTTCACTTCAGGGAGAAAATGACACACTTTGACCATGAGTCTATACCAGAGCGTGTGGTACATGCCAGAGGTTCGGGTGCACACGGTTACTTTCAGGCTTATGATGATTCGATGAAAGAATTCACGAAGGCGAAGTTCCTGACAGAGCCTAACACCCGTACACCTGTGTTCGTGCGTTTCTCTACCGTAGTAGGCTCCAAAGGCTCTGCTGATACGGTGCGGGATGTGCGGGGCTTTGCCACGAAGTTTTATACAGAAGAAGGAAACTATGACCTGGTAGGAAACAATATACCTGTTTTCTTTATTCAGGATGCTAATAAGTTTGCTGACTTGGTGCATGCTATTAAACCCGACCCGGACAATGAGATGCCACAGGCATCTGCCGCACACGACACCTTCTGGGACTTTGCTTCCCTGATGCCGGAGATTAACCACATGATTATGTGGGTTCTTTCTGACCGTGCGATTCCGCGCAGCTTCCGGATGATGGACGGCTTTGGCGTGCATACCTTCCGCTTTATTAACGAAGCCGGCAAAGCCCGTTTCATAAAGTTCCACTGGAGGTCAAAACTTGGCTCCCACTCCCTTGTGTGGGATGAAGCCCAGAAATTGGCTGGAAAAGACCCTGACTGGCTGCGCCGTGACCTTTGGGAAGCCATTGAAATGGGCGACTTTCCGGAATTCGAACTAAGTGTTCAGATTGTAGAGGAAGAGGATGAGTTTAAGTTTGACTTCGATTTGCTGGACGCCACTAAGATTATACCAGAAGAACTGGTGCCACTGAGGCCAATTGGTAAGATGGTCCTGAACCGCAACCCTGACAACTTCTTTGCCGAAACGGAGCAGGTGGCTTTCCACCCGGGTAACCTGGTGCCAGGTATTGATGTAACGAATGATCCGCTGCTACAAGGCCGCCTCTTCTCATACATTGATACGCAGCTGAACCGATTTAACAGCGCGAACTTTGGAGAGGTGCCGATAAACCGACCTGTCACTACTGTACATAACCACCAGGGAGCTGGCTTTATGCGCCAAACCATCAACAAGGGCAAGGCGAACTACTGGCCAAACTCTATCGGCGGCGGTTGCCCGATGATGGCGCCGGAAAATCAGGGTGCTTACGTGCATTATATGGAGAAAGTGTCAGGGCATAAAATTCGTGCCCGCAGCGAAAGCTTCAACGACCATTACACCCAGGCTACTTTGTTCTGGAATTCCATGACAGAGCCGGAGAAGAATCATATTGTAAAAGCCGCTCACTTTGAGTTAGGTAAAGTGATGTCGAAAGAAATACGCCAGCGCATGGTGGGGCACTTCTCCAAAGTATCCATGGACTTTGCCCAGCGTGTGGCAGAAGGAGTTGGCGTAGAAGTTCCCCAAAATTTCAATCAGGAGTCAACCGGAAACTATGAAGCCGATGATGCTTCGAAGAAAATGAAAAACGGTAAGTCCGTTAAAGAGACGAAATTTGTCAGCATGGAGAAAGACAAAGTCAGAACTGCTAAGTCGAGAATGGTCGGCATATTGATAGAAGATGGGTATGATTACTGCGAATTAATGCAGGTAAAACAGGCGCTAAAAGAAGCCGGAGCTAACGCCAAACTCATTTCTAAATTCCATGGTATGATCAAATCCAGCACGGGAGAAGAGCTGGAAACAGACAAGAGCCATATCACAACAGGCTCTATTATGTACGATGCTATCTACATTCCGGACGGTGCGAAGAGTATAGAAGCGATGATAAAGGAAGGTGATGCCCTGCATTTTATCAATGAAGCCTTTAAACACGGCAAAGCCATTGCCACCTCCGGAGAAGGTATTGCGCTTTTTGAGAAGGCTGATATACCTGGAGTAGACTTTGCTAATAAAACTTCAGGTAAAGTAAAATCTGATAAAGGCGTTGTAACAGCAGGTAATGACGCAGAAGCAAGAGAGTTTGCAACTAAATTCATAGATGCCATTAAAGAGCATCGCCACTGGGACCGCGAAGAGAAAATGATGGTTCCAGCTTAATGATGAACACTATAAATGAAAAGCGGCTGCATTATAACTTGCAGCCGCTTTTCATTTATAGTGCTATCAGATAGGAATTACATATCCAATACAATCGCGAAGATGAGTGGCGCCACAATCGTAGCATCAGACTCAACCATGAATTTCGGAGTGTCTTTCCCTAACTTCCCCCAGGTAATTTTCTCGTTCGGCACAGCGCCAGAATAAGAACCATAGCTGGTAGTGGAGTCAGAGATCTGGGCGAAGTAACCCCAAAGCGGGACTCCCCCACGTTGTAAGTCCTGGTGCAGCATTGGTACTACACAAATCGGGAAGTCACCGGCAATACCACCACCAATCTGGAAGAAACCAATTGTTGATTCTTCTTTGGCAGTTTCTGTATACCAGTCCGCTAGCTGCATCATGTATTGTATACCTGTTTTCATGGTATGCACATTCTTGATGTCACCGCTGATAACATGACCGGCATAAATGTTACCTAAAGTAGAGTCTTCCCAGCCTGGGCAGATGATTGGAAGATTCTTTTTTGCTGCTTCCAGCATCCAGCTGTTCTTCGGGTCGATCTGGTAATACTGCTCCAGATCACCGGATAATAGCATCTGGTAAAAGAATTCGTGCGGGAAATAAGATTCACCAGCCTTATCTGCCTTTTCCCAATACTTCAACACAACGTGCTCCAGGCGGCGCATGGCTTCTTCTTCCGGAATGCAAGTATCAGTTACACGGTTCAGGTGGCGGCTCAAAAGCTCCTCTTCATCGGCAGCAGAAAGCTCTCGGTAATGTGGTACGCGCTCATAAAAGTCGTGCGCCACCAGGTTGAAAATATCTTCTTCGAGGTTAGCACCTGTACAGGAGATGGCATGCACTTTATCCTGCCGAATCATTTCAGCCAGGATTATACCTAATTCAGCTGTAGACATAGCACCTGCCAATGTCACCAGCATTTTACCACCGTTATTCAGGTGTGTTTTATAACCTTCGGCAGCATCAATTAAAGAAGCTGCGTTAAAATGTTTGTAATGTTTCTTTAAAAAATCTGTTACCTGCATAGTTAATTATTTTGCACCAATCTCTGTTCTATTTGGCAGCTTGGCTCGGCAATTTATGAATTATTTAATGATTTATACCTTACGGCATATAAACAGCAGCTGTTCGAACACCAAAGGTATGAGGGTGGAATGATAGCTGGGTTTATAACCTCCGGATTCAGATGCATAACACAAATTGCATAGAAAAATTCATGAAATCTTAAATTTTCCTTCTTTATCAGAAGGTGGTAAAAAAGGATTATTTAGCCGGCTTCTCTACCACCAGGTTGTGGTTAGTATAGATACAAATATCAGCTGCAATGTTCAGCGCTTCGCGCACCATTTCTTCTGCCGATAAATGCGGCGCATGTTTTTTAAGTGCCAAAGCGGCAGCGTGCGCATACATACTCCCAGATCCAATGGCTGCAATCTGGTTATCCGGCTCCAGCACGTCCCCCGTTCCTGAAATAATCAGCAGTTCATCTTTGTTGGCCACCACCATCATGGCTTCCAGTTTTCGCAGGTACTGGTCTTTACGCCAGTCTTTTGCCAACTCAATGGCAGCGCGCTTCATGTTGCTCTGATAGGCGCCTAGCTTCTCTTCAAATCGTTCCAGCAAAGTAAAAGCATCTGCAGTAGAGCCGGCAAAGCCTGTTACTATTTTACCATCCAACAACTTGCGGATTTTCTTTACATTGCTTTTGGCGATGTGCTTGTCCATTGTAGCTTGTCCGTCGGCTCCAAGTGCTACTTCGCCATTGTGGAAAATACCACACACAGTAGTTGATCTTATTTTAGTCATGGTTCTATTTTATGCCAGGATCCCCGCAGGTAGTTCCTGGCGTTGTAGTTCATATTATTAAGCTACGCTGTCATCAAACAAGAAGCCAATGCCATAAAAGCAGCCAAATTGTCTGCCTTTCATATAAATTAGAAGATACTACTGCTACGAACATTCAAATGCAAATAAACGAAAGGCCTATTCACCTTTCTTATCAAAATAATTCATTCCATGATCATGAATATTATTGCTACAACCCAATCAATTTGGACAACTACTACAGATGGAAAGAGAAATGATAAGCAAGGAAGATATCCGATTTTACTAGAAGGATATTACCACTACATCAGTTATTGCTATACGGCCACGACGCGCATCACTTTATTATCAGTGTGACTGGCTTATATTTTTATTTATCTTCTTCGGTGCCAGATTTGGCAGATAAGTCAATCAAGCTAACGTTAACGTTATTAATATGAAGAGTATCAATTTCTTTGCCCATAGCCGATATCTTTTGGTGGATCAGTGAACCAGCTCTGACACCGTCTTCATAGTACCAGTCAGGTTTATTTATAAAGTCCCCGATAGCTATGTTCTTATGGTTGTCGCGTATTACCCAGACACGCCTGCTTTTTGTAATGGTCTCAAAGTCCGGGGCTAACTTTCTGACATAATCATCCGCATTTCTTGAAGCTTTCCTTGCATCACTCCCTACGATTGCATTAAATTTTAAGTCGGACACCTGTTTATAGAACCGGTAAGCATACATAAAATTCCAATACACATACACAGCGTCACCTTCCTGATAATGATCATTTATATAAAGAAGGGCCTCCCTGTAAGCTGCTTTCTTATATCCACCAAAGTCATCTGTATGTATAACCTGTTTTGCGGAACTAGCCAGCGGACTAACAAGCAGCAGCGCAGGAATAACATAGCGCCAAGACGCACGGGAAGGAAAGAAGGAAACAACTCTTTCGCAACCTAGGGCCACAAACAAGACCAGCAAAGGCGCCAGAAACAAAATGAGCCGGTCGTAGAAAGGATACATTTTCAATCCTGATGCAAGCAGGGCCAACAGCAAGGGAAAAGTCAGCACCATCAACACCTTTTTGTCTTTTCTGAAGAAAAGGTAAATGCCAATAACCATCAGCAAGTTGGACAGTGGGGATATCCTTACAATAACATGCCATAACCTGTTGTCGAACTTAACGTCGCTGAAGTAAGACAGGCCTAGCGGGTATTGCTGCAAAGAGCCTATTGCACGGGCAAACCACTTAAGATCAGACAAAGAATCGGGAGGAAAAGGCATGAAACTCTTCATGTGCTGAAAGAAATAAACCAGCCATTCAGAGTGTGCATGTTTATAGGTAAAAAAATAATAATTAACGACAAAGCTGAGCATCCACATAGAGAAGGGCACTAATACCCGGAATAAGAGCGCCCACTTTTTCCTTACAACATAGGAAAGACAAATACCAAAAGCCATCCCCGCCAGTACAAATATAGAAGAGTAGGAGAACCATAAAATAATACTCCCCCATATCCCCCACAGCACCAGAGACCGTAAAGACGACTGCTGATTATATCGTACATAAAGCCACAGAATTACAGCAGTGGTCAGCACTTCAGTGGCATATTGCTTTGCCTCGACTGCATGGTATACCAGGGGTGGTGCAAGTGCCATAATTCCTATCGCAACCACTACCCCTAACGGCCGAAGAAAGTAGCGGGCGACCGGCAGGAAGACGAAGAGCAATAAGATACCGGAAACCAACGGTACCAGCCGGAGCGCCATTTCGTTCTTTCCAAAGAATAGCACAGAAACCTTAGACAGCCAAAGAAAACCAATCGGGGCCTTTTGCTCATAGTCCAGAGGGAGGGTCATCAGATCTGTAAATCCCATTCGTATCAGGCTGCTCGATAAGTACACCTCATCTATCCAAAACGACCTATTATCGAAGTAGTGGAAAAGCCTTAGAAATATGCCTGTTATAATAAGCGCCCAAACAATAACATTCCATACACGATTTTCATCACGATACTGTAACGAAGCAGAATTGCCTTCAAGTTGAGAAGGCACTACTCTGGTAGGTATCATCTGCATATGCTATTGTGAAATGTGGGAGTCATTTTCTTCAGTTTTAGCCAAAAAGTTTAAATTATATTCCTAATAAAAGTTCAGAGCTCAAAACCATTACGGGATTTACAAAAAAAGTTTTTATTGAACTTTTAAACATATATATAAGAGTAAGGCAATACCATAAAAAGGTACTTTAAATTCAAAGTAATATAGCTTAATCATTATTCACCATATATATCTTTTGCCAAATTTATTGAAAAGACTCCTCCACTTCCTGAATAGCAGTTGTAACCATTCATACTTGAAACATGTACCCACTATCTATGTAAGCTGCTCTTAAGGTCAGGCAACCATACCATGCTCAGCAAAAAAAAAATGGGAAAAACTATTAAATTCTTTTTATATAGTTGCTCTACAGCGTTCTGTTCCTGTTTTTCATACATATGCTTAGCAGTTGTAACATTGTGGTTGATGTATTTGAGTTCGGCTTCTAAACTATTCTTATCCCTATCGGCATTATTTTACTCATCATTAACTTTATCGCTAAGATGTTTAGAGGAAGGTAAAACGTCGCCTTTGCAAATGTATCAGTTTGTTGCCTATACAACTGACGAGTACTATGCTGATGGTTTTCTTTTTCCGACTGTTCACGTTTTAAATAAAATACCTAACATATGGGTTTACTGATTCTTTACCTGGCTATCGCGCTGGTTTTCTCTTTTCTATGTTCCTTGCTGGAGGCTTCCCTGCTTAGCATCAACCCCTCACATGCAAGCGTAGTAGGGCAACAGAATCCTTCCCTGGGGAAAGACCTGCAAGATTTCAAAGACAACATTGACCGGCCGCTTGCAGCCATACTCACACTCAACACCTTTGCCCATACAATTGGAGCTGCAGGCGTGGGGGCGCAGGCACAAATCATATGGGGCGAAGAAGCCCTGACCATAATTTCAGTGGTGCTCACTATTATAATCCTCATCCTCACCGAAATAATACCTAAAACACTCGGGGCAAATTACTGGCGCCAACTCACCCCCTTTACCGTACGCACGCTGAAGATCCTGATATACTCCCCGCTTTACCCCATCATCCTCTTCTCCCAGTTCATCACCAAGCGCATGAAGCAGGATAAGGGTAAAAGCGTACTGAGCCGTGCTGACTTCACGGCTATGGCAGAAATAGGAGCAAAAGAGGGTGTTCTGCACCAAAATGAGTCAAGGGTTATAAACAATGTGCTGCGTTTTAATATCATCCTGGCAAGCCATATTATGACGCCCCGTACTGTAATCAGAGCAGCACTGGAAACGGAATCCATTCAGGCGCTTTATGAAGAAACGGAAAACTTACCTTTCTCCAGGATACCTGTCTATGATACCTCTATCGATCATATTACGGGTTATGTTCTTAAAAATGAAGTGCAGCATCACATCATCGAAGGAAAAGGAAATCTAGAACTAACAGCTATTAAGCGCCAGATAAAGGCTGTCAGTGAACACACACCAGTCCCCACCCTATTCACTAACCTGATGGAAAACAAAGAACACATCGCGCTTGTAGTGGACGAATACGGCGGCACAGCAGGTATTGTAACGATGGAAGATATTATAGAGACACTGTTGGGGCTGGAAATAACGGATGAATTTGATACAGTAGAAGACCTCCAGAAATGGGCACGGGATAAGTGGGAAAGTCGGTCCAGCCGATTTGGCATAGATGACAATGACAAGGGTAAGGAAGCATCCACTAATGTTTAAGAGCTACTTGCTGCAAGTATTATTCGGAGTAAATTATTATTTTCTGCTTGTATAGCACACAACAGGTAAAGATTTAAGCCGTACAAATTCGCAAACATCATTGACTTAGCAACAAGTGCTATGCATGGAAAACTAATTAAAGAGGGAGAATACAAATTTTTCTAAACTACAAAATAACATTTAATACTTTTAGTGGATGAAATAGAGTGTTATGCGGTGGTGGAAACAAGCCAAGGTCAGATATTAATGGCGTCTGATTTAGACCAGGAATAAGCAAAAACGGTAGAAAAGGACAAGTACTATATGGCTGATTTTAAGGATGACCAGAATTCAGTGACATGCCCCACCTTTTCCTGAAGGATACAAAATTGCCTTTACATGAAAAAGAACTTTATTAAACGGCTACCTAGCCTTATATTATTATTCATCTCCCTATTACTCGGAGGCTGCGACTATGACGATGATGCTGTTATGCCCCCGAGTTCGTGGGCAGCTATTTTCGTTATTGCAGCCATTCTGCTGTTCTTCTACTACATTAAGATATACAGGAGAAAATAGTAAGGCGCAGCTTAGCCTGATATTTAAAGAACTTTGAAAGACTATTTACTTTAGTAGCAGGCAGGGTTTCAGCAAATATGTGTGCTGCTCTTGCACCACAGGTTGCAGACTTTTATAATTAAATCAAATGCCACAACTGAAGCACTATATCTCCTGAAATTAATCCTGGGTATCATTACGGCTGCTGCCACACGTTTTGAAAACTTTCAGAATAATATCCTAGTGTTTTATAATAATTTAAAAAAATTTTTAATTCAAGTGATAAGGGCCTTTTAACAATTAGTCGCAGCGAATAATAAATTCTTACAGCTACAGGCAGAACAATTTTAAAAAATTTATTATTTATATGTTGCTATACCTATAAAAGAGAAGCCTCTACCGCGTTAGCAGAAGAGGCTTCTCTTTTATAGGTATTTACTTTGTCTTCTATACCAGAATTCGAACCGGGTTCTCCAACAGGTTCTTGAATGTCTGCAGGAAGGCAGAACCAACAGCACCGTCTACTACTCGGTGGTCGCAGGACAAGGTGACTTTCATTACATTGCCAATCTTGATCTCCCCGTTCTTCACAACCGGTACCTGTGAGATACCACCTACAGCCATAATACAAGCATTCGGCGGATTGATGATAGCGGTGAATTCATCAATGCCGAACATACCCAGGTTAGAAATCGAGAATGTGCTGCCTTCCATTTGAGCTGGCTGCAGCTTTTTGCTCTTCGCTTTGCCTCCAAGGTCTTTCACCTCAGCAGAAATAGCAGAAATAGTTTTGAAGTCGGCGTTACGCACCACTGGTACCAGCAGACCTTCTTCTACCGCTACGGCCACACCAATGTTGATGTGCTTGTTGTAACGGATCTTATCTCCTAACCAGGAGGAGTTAACCGCTGGATGCTGGCGCAACGCTGCAGCAGCAGCTTTGATAACTAAGTCGTTGAACGAAATTTTAACCGGAGACACCTCGTTCATGCTAACACGTGCTTCCATCGCATTGTCCATATCAATAGACATGGTCAAAAAGAAATGCGGTGCTGTGAAAAGGCTTTCTGACAGACGACGGGCAATCACTTTGCGCATCTGCGATACATTCACCTCTTCGTATTCCTCTGTTGGAAGACCCGGCATAGCAGCAATTTGTGGAGCAGCAGCTTTGTCTTTCGAGGCAGCTTCCTGCGGCGCAGCAGATTGGCTATAGTTCTCAATGTCGCGCATTACAATGCGGCCACCTTCGCCTGTTCCTTTTATCTGGGATATTTTGTAACCTTTTTCCTCTGCCATTTTCTTGGCAAGCGGAGAAGCTTTGATACGTCCATTTTCAGAGGAGGCATCGTCTTCTGACGGTGCAGCAGACTCCGGGCCTGGTACTTGAGTTTCTTCTACCTTATCTGAAGTTACAGCGTCTGCACGGGCTTCAGTGTCTTCTTCCGTTTTTGCATTCTCTTCGCGCGACTGGTTGTTTGAAGAAGCCGCTTCCAGTAAAGCTTTAAAGTTGGCACCTTCTTCACCTATGATGGCGATAATGGCATCTACAGCTACTGATTCACCTTCTTTTACACCTGTATAGAGCAGGGTGCCGTCTTCGTAAGATTCCAGTTCCATCGTAGCTTTGTCGGTTTCTACCTCAGCTAATATATCACCGGACTTTACTTTATCACCTTGTTTTTTCTGCCAGCTCACAAGCACACCTTCAGTCATGGTGTCGCTCATTTTAGGCATTCTGATGATGTTTGCTTTAATGCTGCTGACATCTACAGCGGGCTTGGCAGGAGCTTCTTCTTTAGAGGCAGCAGGCTTTGTTTCAACCGGCTTCTCCTCCTTCTCATCCTTTGGTTGCTCCTCTTTTGCTGCAGGCTTACCACCACCTTTTATTTCTTCAAGCAAGTCTGAGATATCCTCACCGTCTTTGCCAATGACAGCGAGCACCCCATCCACTGGTATAGTGTCTCCTTTTTTTGGCCCTA
Source organism: Pontibacter pamirensis (assembly GCF_010015475.1). GTDB lineage: Bacteria > Bacteroidota > Bacteroidia > Cytophagales > Hymenobacteraceae > Pontibacter > Pontibacter pamirensis. The sequence continues at coordinate 207,613 of NZ_SSNI01000004.1, read as the reverse complement.
TATAAAGCAGGGTGCCATCTTCGTAAGACTCCAGCTCCATCGTTGCCTTGTCTGTTTCAACCTCGGCCAGGATGTCGCCGGAGCTTACCTTATCGCCTTCTTTCTTAAGCCAAGATGCAATCACCCCCTCAGTCATCGTGTCACTCATCTTGGGCATTCTTATAACTTCAGCCATAAATTTTGTCTTATATTATTCGCCCAGTTGGTCTGTTTGTCTGTATATATCAGCCCAAATTTAGATTTAAAAATATTTTATTCAAACTATATGCTTCTTATTTGTTAAAAGCCTTTAAACAGGTTGCTCCTCCACCAGATGCGACACATCACAATGCTTCTTTACAGTGAACATAGTACCTGTATATTCAAGTTGGTATAGGCACAGGTTTAGGTGCTCAAACTGGTCCATGCAACGCAGCGGGTAGCGCAGCAGGTTGCATAACATAATACGCATCGCGCGCCCGTGCATACAGATAAGAATTGTTTTTTCCTCCGGCCGGCTAAGCATTAGGTCAATAAATGGCTTCTGCCTTGCTGCCACCACCTCAGGGCTCTCCCCTCCTTCTATACATACATCGCAGTTCCCCTCGCGCCAGGTCAGCAGCATATCGGCATAGTAATGATCTTCTTCCGGTGTCATACGTGTACCCTCACGGGTGCCCCAGTGAATCTCGTTCAGGCCGGCGTGCTGCTCGTGCGGCAGGCCCAGATCCAGAAAACCCTGCACCGACTGAATGGTGCGCTGTAAGGTGGAGGTATACACCTTGTCAAAAGGAATGTCTTTATACTTCTGATAAAACAGCCTGGCCTGCGCTTGTCCTGTCTCGTTAAGAGAGGAGTTAATGCCACTACCCTGCACAATACTTTTCAGGTTATAATCCGTCTGTCCGTGACGAATAATGTATACTTTCTTAATACTCAAAATTCTTCTACTTTTGCCTTTTATACATATGAAGCCCTAATTTAGGCATACATGTCTACACACGAAAATTATAGTACGTTAGAACAGGTAAAGCAGTGGTGCAAAAATACAATGATGGAATATCTTGGCATCGAAATAACAGAAGTAGGCGATGACTACATCTGTGGGAAAATGCCGGTAGACCACCGCACACACCAGCCAATGGGGCTCTTACACGGGGGAGCGTCCGTGGTACTGGCCGAGTCGCTGGCAAGTATGGGAGCCGCCCTTCAGGTAGATCTAACAAAGAAGGCCTGTGTCGGTTTAGAAATTAATGCAAACCACATCAGGGGTGTGCGTGAAGGCTGGGTTTATGCCAAAGCCACGGCCATACATAACGGGCGCAGCACCCAGATATGGGAAACAAAAATCATAAACGAAGCAGGCGATCTGCTTTGCATCAGCCGCATGACAGTGGCCGTAATCGATAAGAAATAATAAAAATGGAACAAGCTACTGCTTCAGAAAGTGATGCAACTGGTGCAGAGGCATATAGCAACACCTTAGCTCCTGTTATTTATACGGCTATCAGGAAGAGTAAAGCAGTAGCAGCCTGGCGGTTGCCTCATTCACATGAAGCACATGTCGCTGTGTCGCTTCAGGATAGCTTTACGCCAACGCCACCGGCACTGGAAAACAGCCCTTTCGGCTTCCTCTTCTGCCCTTTTCAGGAAAGCGAGCCAACACCAAATCTTTTTATCAAATCAGATCTGTATGTTACCCAGGCAACAGGTAAACTTACGGCGGCAGCTGATGCGCCCGCACCCGAGGTGGCTGATTTTATGCAAGCCCTGGAACCTGGTGCAGACCTACCACACAGGAGTTGGCATACTTCAAATGCTGGTATACAACAACAGCAGCAGTCGGATCTGCATTTTCAGAATGCAGTAGCAGCGGCTGTAGCCGCAATAAAGGAGGAGCAAATGGAGAAGGTGGTACTATCCCGCAACAGCGTCCTTTCATTGCCTTTGCACCTAGACCTGGCAGCTGTATTTGAAATGATGTGCCAGAAGCACCCACGTGCATTTGTTTCGGTGGTTTCAATTCCGGGCGTGGGAACATGGGCTGGAGCCTCTCCTGAGATACTGGTAAGTATAAATGAGCAACAGGTTTTCCATACAGTGGCGCTGGCAGGCACACAGCCTGCTACCGAGAGTGTAGCTGACGCTATCTGGCGACAAAAAGAAATCGAAGAGCAAGCCATGGTGGAACGCTATATTCTGCTCTGCTTCAAAAGCCTGCGCTTACGCGAGTATACTGAAATAGGTCCTCGCACGGTGGTGGCAGGCAACCTGATGCACCTGCGCACGGATTTCAAAGTTGATCTGAAAGAGGTAGACTTTCCGACCTTGGGAACAGACATGCTGCGCTTGCTGCACCCTACTTCTGCTGTTTGCGGATTACCCAAAGCACCCGCACTGCAGTTTATACTGGAGCACGAGGATTATAACCGTGGTTACTACAGCGGGTTCTTGGGTCCTGTAAACAGCAAAGCAGGTACTCATTTATTCGTGAACCTGCGCTGCATGCAATTATTAAAAGACAAAGCCATCATCTACGCTGGCGCTGGCATTACTGCTGAGTCTGACCCGGTAAAAGAATGGATGGAAACGCAGCACAAAATGGTTGCCATGCAGCGGATTCTTCAACAATTCTAATTAGGTTGTTTGTTATTAGTTGCTGGACTAAAATCAATATGTCTGCAAGATGAGAAAGGCTGTATGCCGAATGGATATCAAATCAATTCTTCATCAAGTACTTTAGTTTCTGAAAAATTGCGGCTTTAGGTAAAACTGCAACCATCAACGAATAACAAATAGCGATGATAATTCAACCTGTCGTAAACATAGCGGAGATTTGTGCCCGCAAAGGCGTAGAACAAGTGATCCTCTCCCCTGGCTCCCGCTGCGCACCGCTTACAATTGCTTTTGCCCGCCACCCGAAACTGACAGTGCGCACGGTAAGCGATGAGCGTGCAGCGGCTTTCATTGCCATAGGTATGGCAATGACAACAGGTAAGCCTACAGTATTGGTATGCACCTCTGGCACGGCAGCTTTAAATTATGCGCCTGCAGTAGCAGAAGCTTTCTTTCAGCAGGTACCGCTGCTGGTGCTCACCGCCGATCGGCCTCCTGAATGGATTGATCAGTTAGACGGTCAAACTATCCGGCAGCAGAACATATATGAACAACACATCAAGCAGAGCTATACCTTTCCCGCAGACTTTTCTCATCCCGATGCTGTGTGGCACAGCGAACGCATGGTTTCGGACGCACTGAACACGGCCGTTGCCTTCCCGGCAGGACCAGTACACATTAATGTGCCGCTACGCGAGCCGTTTTATCCTGCCCCGGATGAAAAAGTAACCTTCAGTGACAGGCTTAAGGTAATTGAGGAAGAGCACAATGCCTTTGAGCTAAACCATCAACAGGCACAGCGACTGCAGAAGGAATTGCAGCAGCATCAGCGTGTGCTCATAGTGGCAGGCCAGGATACCTATGACCTACAACTGCTGCAAAGCCTGGAAGCGTTTGTTAGAAAAAGAGGTGCTGTTGTAGTTGGAGACATAATCAGTAATGTGCAGCAAAGTAAAGAGGTGGTTCGTTACCAGGATGCCATCTTCTCCTGCCCTAATGAGGAGAAGCTTAAAGCCTTGCAACCAGACCTGCTGATTACACTTGGAAAGTCCATCATTTCGAAAAGTCTGAAGCTTTACCTCCGGAAATATAAGCCACAGGCACACTGGCACCTGCAGGCAGCAGGAGATGTGGCAGACACCTTTCAAACTTTAACCAGAATCATACGCTGTAAACCTGCTCATTTCTTCACTAGTCTGGCTGGTGCCGAAGAAACAGGTGCTACTGTTTTTGCCAGAGTGTGGCAAAACATGAATGAAATGGCCGGAAAATTTATACAGCAGCATGTTTCTGAAGCAAACTATGGCGAATTGGCTGTAGTGGCACGAGTACTGCAGCACTTACCGCAACAGAGCAACCTCCATCTGGCAAACAGCATGTCGGTGCGCTATGCCAACATACTGGCGCTGCACCCAGCGCAAAATGTACAGGTATATGCCAACCGCGGCACAAGTGGCATCGATGGCAGCACCAGCACCGCTGTAGGCTGCGCCCTCGTCAGTTCCGGTATCACCACCCTGCTCACCGGCGACCTAGCTTTCTTCTACGACCGGAATGGGCTGTGGCACAATTACCTTCCCCAGAACCTGCGCATCGTGCTGCTTAACAACCACGCCGGCGGCATCTTCAGGTTGATTGATGGCCCAAAACAGCAGCCGGAACTGGAGCCTTATTTTGAAACACATCAGGCACTCAATGCGGAAAATACGGCGCGGGATTTCAACATGGGTTATACTCCTGTACATAGTATAAAAGAGCTGGAAGAAGTGCTTCCAGCCTTCTTCTCGATAGAAGCAGGAGCTGGTATACTGGAGGTTTTCACGGATAGCCCCGCCAATGCAGAGGCATTTACCCGGTACCGTCAGGCTATCAGAAAGGTTATTTACTAAATAAATCAAGGCTGAAAAAATTTGAGATGATTTGAAAGCTTTTTCAGTATTATGATACCATAAAGCTGAAGCATTCTAATCTTATGGGTGCTGCCTTTTTATGGCAGGACTCCATCTGAAAATCAACTCTTTAGCTGCACAACCAGTTAGGAGGCAGGAGACGTATATATAAATATAGCACCTGTTATATTAAATTTCTGCCCATGAGTTTAACACAGGAGGTAAACAGTTCTGCCCGCGTAAATAGCGCCAACAATCCTATCTGGATGGATGGTTTGCGCATTCTACTGGGTCTATTTTTATTCTTCAAAGGAATTATGTTCCTGGAGCATACCAGTGATGTATTCTATATCTTCAGCCAAAGTCAGGATATTCTTGATATAAAAAAAGCTTCCATACTAACCAGTGTAGTGCATATAGTGGGAGGATTGATGATAGCCTTTGGTTGCTTAACCCGTCTTGCCCTGCTTTGCCAGTTCCCCATCCTGATTGGCGCTGTACTTATTGTAAATCCACAGCGCGGTGTTCAGGTAGGAAACACGGAACTTTGGTTATCTATACTAGTAACGTGCCTGCTCCTGTTCTTTATGATTGTAGGCCCTGGCCGCTATTCTGTAGACAACAAGCTCCTGCGTCAGAAGTACCCAGAGCCGGATGATGCAGAATAGAGTCCCCGAAGTGTAAACCGTTGTAGCAGTAGATGCTTTTTTGCTCCGAATTCATGTAGCAGCATTTGCTTACCCATGATGGTATGAAAATAAGGCGCTTCCCATTTCCCGCTCTTTCTATGTCCCGAAGCCTGTATTTAGAATCACTAAAACTGGCTTTGTCCAAAAAATAACAGAAATCGTTTAAGTAATTATAAACCAATTGTTTACTTAAACACTTACTGACATGAACCTAACACAAAACATGTATCGTATGGAGCGCTGGTCAGACACACACCACCCGCTCTGGCTCGACTTTATCCGCGTAGGGCTCGGAGTTTTCCTGTTTATCAAGGGCGTCATGTTTATACAGGACACAGAAGCCTTGATGAGTATTCTTCAGAAAAGCGAGTTTCCCTGGGTTTCTGTAGGTCTGGCACATTATGTTGCCATGGCGCATTTAGCAGGTGGGGTACTTATTGCTATAGGACTTATCACACGCGCCGCCATTCTTTTCCAGCTTCCAATTCTGATAGGTGCCGTCTTCTTTATAAACCCTGATAGGGGCTTTTACTCTGAAAATACAGAATTATGGTCTTCAATCATAGTGCTCCTCCTACTTGTTTTCTTCCTGGTTTTTGGCTCAGGACGCTTTTCAGTAGACCATTTGATACGGGAAAAGAAAAAAGACACCGTTGACTGATAAACTCAGGTTACGAGTTGAATTCATACTTATTTTATCACCCAATAAGCTTATCAAAAATCTGATTAAAGTATAAAGACTTAAATCAGATTTTATTCCTATTTATTTCTAATTTATAATCCAAATCGAGAAAACAAGCAGAGCAGGCAAAGCATTATTTCTTTGCCTGCTCTGCTTGTTTTAAAGCTGCTTAACGTTCATTTTTGTAAGGAAATGTAATCATTGAAATAATGATTCTCCTCACCAATCATCAACTTTGTATACTGTTAATTGACTGATACATGAACGAAAAATATCTTCTGCTTAACGGCAGAAAATTCTATTACGACGAAATAGCAGCCTATTCTTTCCGGAACAGCATACCCCTGGACGGCTACGAGAGCAAAACGCTTGAATTCTGCCGCAATTGGTTAACCGGTGTACAGGAATTTCCTATCATGACCTCTGGCTCTACGGGAGTTCCCAAAACTATTTACCTGACGCGCCAGCAAATGGAGGCCAGTGCACGCAGAACAATTAAGCTGCTGCGCCTGGAAAAAGGAGACTGTGCTTTAGTGTGTCTGAACACGGAATATATTGCTGGTATGATGATGCTGGTCAGGGCTTTCAAGGCTGATTTGAACATCATTATTGTAGACCCTGTCAGCAACCCGCTTTCGCTCGTGAACCGGGAAGAGCAGCTGGACTTTGCCTCCTTTGTACCTCTGCAGCTGCAAACTATTTTGCAGGAAATGCCGGAGGCCCTGCCGCAGCTTAACCGAATGAAGGGAATTCTGGTGGGCGGTGCCCCAATATCCGCTACCTTGCAAAGGGAGCTTCAGCAAATAAAACCACCTGTCTGCCTCACTTACGGCATGACAGAAACAGCATCGCATATAGCCATTCGCCGCCTGAACGGTTCTGAAGCCACAGATTATTATCAGGTGCTGGATGATATCCAGATAGGGATAGATAAACGCGGCTGCCTGACCATAAAAGGGGATATAACAAACAATGAGTTGCTTGTAACAAACGATATCGTCGAGCTCCTCACCCCAAGTCGCTTCCGCTGGATAGGGCGCGCTGACAACACCATCAACACAGGGGGCGTGAAAGTACAGGTTGAGAGTGTAGAAACAGCAATTTCAGAAGCCTTAGCAGGTATTGAGAACGCTCCACGCTTTTTTGTAGCAGCGCAACCCGATGAACTGCTTGGTGATAAAATTGTGCTGCTATTGGAAGGGAAACCTTTAAGTGAGGCTGCGGAAAAGGAACTGTTCAGCCGCCTTCAGATGCGCCTTAAAAAGTATGAAGTACCGAAAGAAATCATCTACAGTCCAACATTTTCAGGTACAGCCACAGGTAAAGTTTCGCGTCAGAATACCCTGCGGAAGCTTGGCTTACACTCAGACTAATGCTCATTTTTACAACAGCAGGAAATTAGAACCGTAAAATATATAAATCAACAATATTATATATTATGCGAATTTTACTTCAGAATGCATTTTTTGTTTTCCTGCTCGTGGGCCTTAACAGTTGTATCGGCAGGCTATTTTCGTCCGGGGCTCCAGTAGAACTGGAGCAGGCTTGGGCCTCTGATAATACTTTGCGTACTCCGGAATCGGTTGTACACGACCCGGTGCGTAACACCATATATGTTTCTAATATTAACAAACAATCAGGTACCCGCAAAGACGGAGATGGCTTTATCTCCCGCCTGAGCACAACCGGGCAAATAGAAGAATTGTACTGGGTGTCCGGACTAAATGACCCTAAAGGCACTGCCTTGCATAATAATGTGCTGTATGTAGCCGATGTAGATGAAATTGTAGCAATTTCTACGCAAACTGGCTCAGTACTTGGAAAGTACAAAGCCGAAAACGCCCGGAATTTGAATGGTATAACCGTGGATAACAATGGCACCGTGTTTGTCACAGACTCAGACCAGAAACGTATTTATCAGCTCAATAATGGCCGCGTGAGCGTTTGGGTAGATAACACCAGGCGTGATAACCCTAATGGCATCTACAAAGAAGGCAACCGCATGATAGTAGCTTTTAAGAACAGCGGTAAGATTAGATTTTTAGATCCGGAAACAAAAAATTTTACTGACTGGACCGATGGTATAGACGCTGCGGACGGTATTGCGGAAGCAGGAGATGGGAATTACCTCATTTCGAGCTGGGACGGTGAAATATACTATGTAAATAGCAATGGCAAGAACTGGAGTGTTTTGAATACGAAAGGCCAGAACATGAACACCGCTGACATCAGCTACGCTGAAAGATTGGGGCTTTTATTAGTACCCACATTTAAAGATAACAGAGTGGTGGCTTACAGAGTCAAACAACAATAAGCCATTACTAACATAACGTTGAAAATTAAAAAGGCAGCTGCACGAATGGTGTTAGCTGGCTTTTTAAATATTGCTATAGGAAAGTAAAATTAAGATAGCATGAAAAAGCTACCCACCTTACATATCATCAATGGTGATGCCTCTCTTACAGCCTTTGAAGCTGCCAAGTTACCTGGGCAGGTACTGGTATGGCGTGAAATTCTTTCAGAAGGGCCTACTGTAGCAAGCCTGCCTGAGCACGCGTTCTGGCAGAAGCGACAGGAGTACATAACTAAGACTTATAAGGAAACAGCAGCTGACTATAAAAAGAAAGTATTGGATGAGCTGCCAAAATTAAGTGCGGCTAGCGGTTTCTTTGAGGTAGTGCTTTGGTTTGATGCTGACCTCATGTGCCAGGTAAACCTCCTGTACCTGCTGCACCGCATGTACCTGCTTCAGCCAACCTCTGTTTCTATCTGCACACCTCCCCCGCCTGAAAATATTGCCCTTTTTAAACTAGAAGAACTGCAACAGCTTTTCGAGACGCGGCAAAGACAGATTATTTCTCAGCTACAAGAAGCCAACAAGATCTGGCATTTATATGCAGGCCCGGATCCCATGAAGCTACAGCTCTATTTACAGCAGCATCAAGAAGTTCAACCATCGCTTCGTAAGGCCATGTCGCTGCATCTGAGTCGCTTTCCAAGTTGTGAAACCGGCTTAGGCCACCCTGAACGTGCACTGCTGGAGCTTATACAGCAAGGCGCTGATACAATGGAGCAACTTATGCAACAGTTTTGGCATCACCATCTGGGCTATGGCTTTGGCGATTGGCAGCTACAGCAACTAATTCAGCGCCTGCAGCCACAACTTGTACACGATAACGGAGTTCTAACCATAAGCTCATTGGGGAAACTGGTATTACAAGGCCATGCCACTGTTACACCCGAAGACTACTGGCTTGGAGGCCTCAAAATAAAAGGCGCTACTAACAACCTGTGCTACAACTCTCTACTTCAGGAGTTGAAAATTTCTTCTTCACTATAGAATAAGTTTATACATTCTGGCCTCAAATATGTATACTTCCTGCTGTACCTATACTTTTCCCAAAGAGAAATATGAAGACGAAGCAAAAGTATACCCTAGCGCTTGCCACTGCGTTACCACTGGCAACTGCTCTTTGCTTGAGCACCAACGCACAGAGCCCTAAAACAGTATTACCAGCACAACAGCACCAGCATGTACTGGTAAGTACTGCGAATAATAGCAGCAATAATTACGAATCGCTTACAGGTATAAACCTCTATCATACCGGCAAGGGCACCTATCAACTGGATTTCTCTCAGCATCTTAAAGAGAACGCAGTACTAAGCATTAAGAATATTGCCCAAAAAGTGGTTTACCAGAAGCCGGTAAGTATAAAAAATAATAGCTCTTCCTGGCGCTATAAATTAGGCAAAATGAAACCAGGTATCTATCTGGTAGAAGTAATTACAAGCGATACTACATACTGGACTAAATTCAAAATAGGGCGTTAAGAGAAAATAAGCCACACAGACTCTTCAATCTGTGCGGCTTATTTTCTATATAATAATGCAGCCGTGCCATACGGAGCTAATAGCACTTCAGGCAGTTATACATTAGCCCATTCGCTTACGGCATGATACAGCAATGCTGCGCCAAGTTTAGCGGTACGGTTATCGGAGTCAAAAGCAGGGTTAAGCTCCGCCACATCGAGGCTCAGCAACTTACCACTTGCTATTACCTGCTGTAGCAGTTGCAGCACGACTCCGGGTTGCAGCCCCAACGCATTTACAGCACTTACTCCGGGAGCATAGGCAGCAGAAAATACATCCATGTCAATTGTCAGGTATATAGCTTCTACCTGATCTATCCATACCTGCAACTGCTCCTGCAGAACAGGCAATGTATGCCCCTGCACTTGTTCCGCGAACGTATACTGTACCTGTAGCTTTTCCGCTATATGGAAGAGGATACGCGTATTGCCCTGCTGCTGTATTCCAATGCAATTGTATATAAATTCTCTTTCCTGTGCATGCAGCTTATCAGCTATTTGTAAGAAGGGAGTACCTGAACTTGAGTGCCGGGCATAAGAACGCAAATCAAAATGCGCATCGAAGTTAAGAATGCCGAGTTTTTGCTTTACGGTTGCCCGATCCAACCCTAAAAAATGACCAAAGGCAATCTCGTGTCCGCCACCCAGCACCAGTGGCTTGTATCCCTGCTGCAACAAAACCGCCACTTTTCTTCCTAATTGTTCCTGTGCCTCCTCCAGGTTCTGATTCGTGCACAGCACATCTCCGGCATCGTAAAGCATGACATTGGACGATAGGTGATGCGCAAAAGGTGCCATAGCGCTACGCAGGCTTGAAGGACCGTCAACGGCCCCTGTTCTGCCCTGGTTCCGGCGCACCCCTTCGTCACAGCAGAAACCTAAAAAAACAAAAGCAACTTCTCCGTCAGGTACGGGAGTTACTTCTCCTGACAAATCCAGAAATTTGATTACCTGATGCCACCGAAACTCCAGTTCATCATCATGTGCGTCAGTCCTGCCCTTCCAGGCTTGTTTAGAAGCGGGTTTATACATGTGACTAGTTGCTATTGATAAATCATTTGATACTTATATTAAGGCCTGAGTTTTCTATCTCTTTAGAAAAGGTAGCGCAGAATTTTTAATAGAAATGTATGCTTTATATGACTTTTTCATTAGCTAACCCGAACACCGTTCTTCCAAATGATAGCAGGTTTTAGCTTACCTTGCTGGTACAGAATTTCTCTGTAATCTGCTGTTGGGAACGCAATCATGTCAGCTAAACATCCTTTTCCCACTTCGCCCCTGTCAGATAATTTCAGGGCTTGAGCGGCACGGGTTGTGATTGCGGCAAATGTTTCGGCAGTTGAAAGTTTTTCAGCAGCTCCTAAAAGAGCCGCCTGCGTTAGCAAATCCCCCATCGGCGCTGAACCCGGGTTCCAGTCGGTGGCAATGGCAAGGCATAGGCCACTATCTAGCATCCTCCGTGCCGGGGCATAGCTCATCCCTAGGCCGAGAGAAGCACCCGGTAATACGGTAGCCACTACTCCTGCTTCCTTCAGAAGCGCGACTGAAGCCTCGTCACTGGCTTCTAAATGATCGGCACTTAGTGCTCCTGCCTCAGCTGCCACTCTGCTTCCACCGGTACTGAACTGGTCTGCATGTACCGTGATTTCGAACCCCATCTCCTTCGCTTTCAACAGGTATTCAAGAGATTCGTGCTCAGAAAAAGCAGATTCTTCTACAAAAATATCAATTCGGCTGGCCAGTCCCTGTTCCTGCACCTGTGGCAATAACTTGGCCAGCAGATACTGCAGATAGAGACCTGAATCTGTGAATTCCGGTGGTCGGGTGTGGGCAGCCAGGCAGGTTGGTACCAGGTCCAGCGTATGATGCTTGTGCACGAGCGCTATCGTCTCCAGCATCTTCAGTTCATCATCCACCGTAAGGCCGTAACCACTTTTCACTTCACAAGTTGTTACTCCCTCAGATAAGTGCCGGTCGCAGCGCTTTTTTAGCAGGTCTACCAATTCAATGAGCGTGGCATCCCTAGTTTTGCGCACCGTATCCAGAATGCCGCCGCCACTGTGTGCTATCTCCAAATACGATTTGCCGGCCAGACGGAGCGCATAATCATTCGCGCGGGAGCCGGCGAAGCAAAGGTGGGTATGCGCATCAATCAGACCTGGTAACAGTACCATCGGCTGCGATATCTTTTCAACATGATATGCTTTGGCCTTCGCCTCCTGTTTCAACTTCTGGTAAGCATCCACCTTTACAATCTGCTCTCCCTGTACCAGCACACCGGCATTATTTAGCACCTGCAGCTGCGCATCTTTGATAGGACCTGCCTTGGGCAAACCTGTCATAGGTAAGAGCTGACTGAAAGGGCCGATTAAAGTAATTTCAGAATGACTTGATTTCATTGATAAGATTGTGTTTGCTGTATGGCACTGCAATTATTCCGCACTAATGCTTCAACCTCTTGAGGTTTGTACTATAAAGTTAACCCAAACTTCTCCGCATTATCCTGCGCTGTTCCATACCCTGCATCTGCGTGGCGGAAAATCCCCAAGGCCGGATCATTGTATAGCACACGGCGCAGGCAACGTTCAGCTCTATCAGTACCATCCGCTACTATAACCATACCTGCATGCTGCGAATAGCCGATACCTACGCCGCCGCCGTGATGGAACGATACCCAGGTGGCGCCCCCGCCGGTGTTGGCCATCAGGTTAAGCAGTGGCCAGTCAGAAACGGCATCTGAGCCATCTTTCATGCCCTCCGTCTCACGGTATGGCGAAGCAACAGAACCGCAATCAAGGTGATCCCGCCCTATCACCAGAGGTGCTTTCACTTTCCCTTCCCGCACAAGCTGATTAAACAGGATTCCAGCCTTTTCCCGCTCGCCCATTCCCAACCAGCAGATGCGGCAGGGCAACCCCTGAAAAGCCACCTTTTCTTCTGCCTCATTCAACCAGTGAATCATATGCTTATTCTCAGGAAACAGTGCTTTTAATGCTTCATCGGTCACGCGTATATCTTCCCGGTCTCCTGACAACGCCGCCCAGCGGAACGGACCTTTGCCCTCGCAAAAAAGCGGACGGATATACTCCGGTACAAAGCCCGGAATTTGAAAGGCATTTGTTTCGCCGCCTTGCTGCGCAAATTCACGGAGGTTATTGCCATAGTCAAACACTTTGCTGCCGCGGTTTTGCATCTCCAGCATAAAACGCACATGGCGGGCCATGCTTTTCAATGAGTGCACTTTGTACGTATCAGGAGCAGTTACACGAAGTGCTTGCGCCTCTTTCAAAGTGAAGCCATCAGGCACGTAGCCATTCAGCGGATCATGAGCGGAGGTTTGGTCTGTGAGTATATCGGGGATGATATTGTCCTGCAGAAGGCGCTCCAAAACATCTCCTATGTTGCCGACTAATCCAACTGAAACAGCTTCGCCCTTGTTCTTTGCCTCCAGCACCCACTGCTTTGCCTCTTCGTAATTATCCGTCATTTTGTGAAGATAGCGGGTTTCCAGGCGCTTCCGTATACGCTCCGGGTCAACATCCACACCCAAAAAAGTAGCTCCAGCCATGGTTGCAGCCAAAGGCTGCGCGCCACCCATTCCGCCTAAACCTCCAGTTACCAGCAGCCTGTGGCGCAGGTCCCCATTGAAATACTTTTTCCCGCAGGCCACAAAAGTTTCATAAGTGCCCTGTAGAATACCCTGCGTTCCGATGTAGATCCAGCTGCCAGCCGTCATTTGGCCATACATCATCAGGCCACGCTTGCGAAGGTCATTGAAATGCTCCCACGTGGCCCAGTGTGGCACCAGGTTACTGTTAGCAATCATTACCCGTGGCGCCTCCGGATGGGTGCGCACCTTCCCTACCGGCTTCCCTGATTGCACAAGCAAGCTCTCATCCTCCTCCAGTTCCAGCAGGACTTCTATTATTTTCCGGGCATCTTCCGGGGTGCGTGCTGCCTGCCCTGTTCCGCCATATACAACCAACTCAGCGGGTGCTTCCGCTACTTCATCTGTCAGGTTATTAAGAAACATACGAAGCGCCGCCTCTGCCTGCCAGTTCTTAGCGTTAAGCTCAGGTCCGCGTGGAGGATTGTAGGTAGGATGGTTCGCATATTTCTTCAGGAATTGTGCTGTTGTGAGTCCTGAATTTTGTGGAGATGCTGGTGCAGGAATTGAATTCATAGTTTGTAGGTTTAAACAAGCGTCTATTCAATTATGCGAATTTTTTTCAAAAAGTATAGTGAATGTGTTTTAAATTGAGCGGGAAAACATTTTCAATTCGCCTTATGAACGTGCCTGCTATTGCTACTCTACCCGCTATTTTTGGCAACATAGATGTTTACCTGTTCGACCAGCTCCTGAAGGGCCGCATCAGGGAGGGTATGACAGTATTTGACGCAGGTTGTGGAGCCGGAAGAAACATAGAATACTTACTAAAGGCAGGTGTAACGGTGTACGGAGCTGATATTTCAGAAGAAGCCATAGCTAGCGTGCAGCAACTAGCGGAGCAAGCAAAACAGGAAAGAAACCATCAGAATTTTGTAGTTTCTGACTTAGTAAATTTACCTTATTCAGATGGAAAATTTGATGTGGTGCTATGCAGCGCGGTACTACACTTTGCTAAAGATGAGCAGCATTTCAAAAGTATGGTGCAGGAACTTTGGCGCGTACTAAAACCAGGCGGTATGTTTTTTAGTCGTTTTAGTACGACAATTGGTATGGCAGGAAAGCTGCAACAGGTAAGTGGACGCCAGTACCAGATGCCACATGGGCCGGTGTGGTTTCTGGCCGATGAGGCACTGCTGCGGGAACAGGCAGTATCCTTAGGAGCCATATCTCTGGAGCCTCTGAAGACTGTCTTAGTCGAACAGGATAGAAGTATGACGACGTGGGTGCTTCAAAAGGTATGAGAACTTTCTTGATTGACGATATAAGAAAAATGCATCCTCCTCTCGAGTAACGCTCAAGGGAAGGATGCATTTTGTATTGATACTCACAAAAGCTATAAAATTTTATTGCTGTAATAAGGTATCCGCAACATAGTCGTAGCTCTGATTGATGCTGTTATAAGGATCCATCCCTTCAGCAAAATTTTCCTGCTCCACAAAGATATGCTCTGGCTCAGGGGCATTAGCGAAAAGTGTTTTATAGTCAATACTGCCGCTTCCTATTTCCGTGTTTAATGCCTGGTTGTTTTTGTCCATGTCCTTTACATGCCACATAATAAAACGGCCCGGATTTTCTTTCATCATGGCGACAGGATCTTTGCCGGCTCTATAAGCCCAGTAAAGGTCTAATTCCATTTTCACGAGCTCCGGATCTGTTTCTTCTAAAAGTATTTGGTATCCAGTTGTGTCACCCAATTCTTTGAATTCAAAGTCGTGGTTGTGATAGGCCAGTTTTAGCCCCTCCTGATTTACGGTTTTAGCGGCCTCGTTAATACGTTGCGTCAACTTTCGGTAGCTGTCAGCATCCTGTCGCAGCTTGTCTCCCAGGTATGGAATAGTTATGTAAGTCTGGCCTGTTGCTTTCGCGGCGTCAATGTAAGACTGAAGCAGTTCCTCATTGCCACCTTCCAGGTAAGGATCTAAACCATAATGGCCACTTGGAGTCGTCAGGTTATTCGCCTTCAGCAATTCGCTGAATTCATTCGCGTCCAGACCAAAGAAGCCATTCTCCTTGGAGTAGCCGAAGGTCTCCACCTCCTTGTAACCTGCTGCTGCAATTTTAGGAATAACCGCTTCTATCCCCTCGCTCTGTATCTGCTCACGCAAAGAGTACAGCTGAATGCCGATAGGTGTGTCGGTTGCAGTGGCAGGAAGCGTTGCATCATCAACTACTGCCGTTGTGTCTTCAGCCACTTCGTTGTTAGAGTTGCACGAGATGATGGCGGGAGTCATGAAAACTCCGGCTGATAGTAAACCCGCGTATCGCAGGAAAGCTCTTCTTTTGTTCATTATGCTCTTTTAAAAGTATAAGTGGATGGTTAAATTTCTGATATTAAATAATTTTTAGACATCACATATTTGAATTGCCTTCTGTAGTGAGGCTAGCTTGTCTTCCTGCTCTGGAATAAACTCCTGCGCCACATACCCCATAAATCCTGTTTCTTTGATGGCTCTCATGATCGCAGGATAATAAAGTTCCTGCGAATCATCAATTTCGTGCCTGCCCGGAACGCCTGCAGTATGGTAATGTGCAATGTAAGGATGGCTGTCTCTGATGGTTCGAATAACATCTCCCTCATCAATCTGCATATGGTAGATGTCGTAGAGCAGTTTAAAGTTTTCTGAACCCGTTCTTTTGGCTAGTTCCACCCCCCAGGCGGTGTGGTCGCACATATAATCTTTATGGTCTATTTTGCTGTTCAGTAGCTCCATTACCAGCACCACCTTGTGCTTTTCAGCCAGAGGCATTATATTTATCAGACCCTCGGCACAATTTTTAAGTCCTGTCTCATTATCCATTCCCTTTCTGTTGCCGCTAAAACAAATAAGATTGGTATAGCCTGCCTTGGCAACACGAGGAATCATCTCAGAATAATTCTTTATCAAAGTAGCATGGTACTGCGGGTCGTTCCATCCTTCAGACAGACCAATTTCTGCTCCGTTGCACATTGTAGAATGTAATCCGTGCTTTTGCAGTGTAGGCCAGTCGTTCGGTCCTACAAGGTCTATGCCCTTAATTCCCATTCCTTTTGCTGCAACACATAGCTCTTCCAACGACAACCCGCCGTAGGTCCAGCGACACACGGCGTGGTTAATATTACCTTTCAGTGGTAAAGATTGTAGACTATCAGCTCGTGCCAGTAATGGACTCATCATACCAGTAGCGGTTAAAGCGGCAGTACCTGCCAATACATTTTTAATTGCGGTTCTACGGTTAGGGTGCTGTGACATAGAATGAGGTTAAAGTTTAAAGTATCGCTAAGATAAGCTTTTTGCTTTTGTTTGACCGGAAGCAGTATTCAGATGCTCTGTAGCCTCCTTGCATGCTTTCCTGTCTCTGAACAGCAGCAGGAAAAGAATCAGTACAGC
Source organism: Pontibacter pamirensis (assembly GCF_010015475.1). Lineage (GTDB taxonomy): Bacteria > Bacteroidota > Bacteroidia > Cytophagales > Hymenobacteraceae > Pontibacter > Pontibacter pamirensis. Next base: position 190,848 of record NZ_SSNI01000004.1, on the reverse strand, counting down.
AGCAGCAATGCCAGCCGGTATCAGCCAAACAGACTGCCAGTCGTGGCCTCCCCCTGACGTTTGAAAAGCATCTACAATCACACCAGATAAGAGGGAGCCAATCAACATTCCCACACCATAGGTAGCCAGTGTAATCATGCCCTGTGCTGCACTTTTAAAGCGTGGCCCGGCAAGGTTATCAGTGTAAATCTGGCCGGTTACAAAAAAGAAGTCATAGCAAATGCCATGTAAGACAATCCCTCCTATCAGCATCCAGTAATTGGCATCTATATCACCAAAAGCGAAAAACACATACCGCACAACCCAGGCTAACATACCGATGGCCAGCATCTTCTTTACACCCAGCCTGACAAAGAACAAGGGCATCAGGAGCAAAAACAGCAGCTCAGACATCTGTCCCATTGCTTGTTTTCCTGCAGCAGAATCCATCCCTAGCTCGTTCAGGAACGGATTAGTAAAATTGTAGTAAAATGCCAGTGGTATACAAATGGCAACAGATGCCAGGAAGAAAGTCAGGTAGGAACGGTTCTTTAATAAACCAATCGCCTCCACACCTAGCATATCACCTATTGTAGCCTTACCTGCACCTTTCACTGGTGGCGTATGCGGCAAAGTAAAGCTGAAAAGACCCAGTACAGCAGAAGCAATAGATGCCATTCGAAAAGTAAGGCCAAGGTTTCCATTCTGTTCCCAGTTCAGCCAGCCGATTGTTAAGCCAGCAACAATCCAGCCCAGCGTCCCTAGCACTCTAATTGGGGGAAACTCTTTGCTTGGATCCTGCATCTGCCGGAAAGAAATTGAGTTCACCAACGCCAGCGTAGGCATATACAGCACCATGTACACCAGAATGGCAGGATAAAATGAATCAAAATCCGTAGCGACGGAGGCATACCACAATAAAGCAGCCCCTAACAGGTGCAGCACACCAAGTATGCGTTGCGCGGGGAAAAAACGATCTGCAACTAAACCAATGATAAAGGGTGCTACAATTGCCCCAATAGACTGCGTTAAAAAAGCAACCCCCACCTGTGTGGCGGAGGTTGACAGTTCTGATAGTAAATATGTACCCAGTGTAACAAACCAAGCCCCCCAGATAAAGAACTCCAGGAACATCATGAAAGACAACTTTACACGGGTAACCGGATGCATGGTTTCTTAAGTTTAATTTGAAATCCCTTTAAGTAACGTTAGCAGCTTACCAAAAAGCATTATGCTCTGATTGGTTTAAATATTTTCTAATAATCTGTTTATTAGATTTTTAAGCACTAAAAGTTAAAGTAAAGTACTAAAGTTCTTTGATCATAATATTTCTGTACCAGACTTCATCCCCGTGATCCTGCAGCGCAATTTTCCCTGATTTGAATGTTCCCCAGTCCGGCATATCCGCAAACTTGCTTCCGGCTATCATCGCTTTCCAGTTGTCATCCCACAGCATGGTATCTACTACCTGTGTTCCGTTCTGGATTAGCTTCAGCCTTCCATCCTTGCTGATGATCTCTGCCTGGTTCCACTCTCCGGCAGGTTTTACATTCTCAGGGATACCAGTCACCAAATCATAAAGGTCGCCGGCGCGGTGCTTCTCAATTTTTGCGTCGGGATGTCCTTCGTTATCCAGCACCTGCATTTCGAGTCCTGAATTGTAGGTATTTTGATACTTAGCAGGGTCTTCCTTTACATAAAAGATGATACCGCTGTTTCCATTCTGTGCCACCTTCCAATCCAGTTTCAGGTGAAAGTCATCGTATTCTTCATCCGTCACAATGTCGCCCCTACTTCCCTCAGCCGCTTTTGGATCCAAGTACAATGTACCGTCTTCAGCCTTCCAGGCCTCGCCAGCTGTAGTTTTACCGTAAGTGTGCCAGCCACTCGTGGTCTGGCCATCAAATAATGGCTCCCAGTCACCATCTTCATTTTCTGAAGTGGCCGGTGAAGTTTCTGTATCCATAGCCGTTTCGTTTTCTGTTTGATTTGACTGACAGGATAGGAGTACTGCCGACAATAATACTGCGGAGAAGAAAGTACGAATCATATATTTATTTCTTTAGTGACAACACATACTTAGCCATTTCTCTGGCATCTTCACGGCTTAAATCCGGATGAGGCGACATCGGTATCTGCCCCCAAACACCAGCCCCGCCTTCTATTATCTTGCCGGCAAGGTAGTCAACATTCTTATCGTTAAATTCATACTTTTCGGCAACCTCTACATAACCCGGTCCTACCAATCTCGCTTCCACCTGATGGCACGCAAGGCAGTCAGAGGTAGCAATCAGATTTTTACCTTTATCGAAGTTCTCCTGAGCAACTGGCTTAGCGGCAGTGGTTTTTGCAGCATCCGTGCTGGTATTTGCTGTAGCAGCATCAGTAGTAGTGGCTGGAGCAGTAGCCACCTCAGGCGATCTGTCTGTTCCGATTTGATTTATACTTGTGTCAACTTCAGATTGTCTGGTGGCTGCACTTAATTCAGCATCTGAATTAGCATCACTGTAAACAGGTGTTTCCTCGGTATTATCTCTGTTATAGTATTCTTCACCTTCTGTGGTTTCTGAACTACCACATGCTGCCATAAACGTACAGCAGCTAATCACCATCCATATTTTTTTCATGAGTTTTTTCCTTAGTTTGAAATTATAAGCCTAATATAGTGCGGTTTTTTTCTTCATCTACTCCAGAAGCGGCAAAATCGTCAAAAGCCTTTTCTGTTACGCGAATAATATGATCTTGTATGAACATGGCTCCCTCACGGGCACCATCTTCCGGGTGCTTTAAGGCACACTCCCACTCCAGCACCGCCCAGCCTTTAAAGTCATACGCTGTCAACTTACTGAATACGGAACCGAAGTCAACCTGGCCATCGCCAAGAGAACGGAAGCGCCCGGCTCTGTTAACCCAGCTTTGGTAACCTCCATAAACGCCCTGCTTACCAGTAGGATTAAATTCCGCATCTTTTACATGGAACATCCTGATTCGTTCATGGTAATGGTCAATGTAAGAAAGATAATCCATAGCCTGTAGCACAAAATGCGACGGGTCGTAAAGCAGACACGCTCTCGGATGGTTGTTCACCTCTTCCAGGAACATCTCATACGTTACGCCATCATGCAAATCCTCACCCGGGTGAATCTCATAGCAAACATCCACACCTGCTTCATCAAACGCGTTCAGAATGGGCGTCCAGCGGTTTGCCAGTTCTTTGAAGCCGGCTTCTACCAGTCCTGCAGGGCGCTGAGGCCAAGGGTATACCGTTTGCCAAAGTAAAGCTCCACTAAAGGTACCATGGGCATTCAACCCTAAATTCTGAGATGCTTTCGCTGCGTTCTTTAGTTGCTGTACTGCCCATTCGGTTCGAGCTTTCGGATTATTGCGGTACTGTTCCGGAGCAAAGCCATCAAACAGGGTATCGTAAGCGGGGTTAACAGCAATCAACTGCCCGTGCAGGTGACTAGATAGTTCAGTTATTTTCAGGCCCTGTCCCTCCACAATTCCCTTGATCTCATCAGCGTACGTCTTGCTTTCCGCGGCCTTTTGAACATCAAAATATTTGGAGTCCCAAGTTGGAATTTGCACGCCTTCATACCCAAGCCCTTTAGCCCAACGGCAGATAGATTCCAGGTTGTCGAACGGTGGCTGATCGCCTAAAAATTGTGCTAAGAATATTGCTGGTCCTTGTATAGTCGTCATAGTTTATCTTAAATAGTGAAGTCAATCCATTTCTTATCCGATTTACCGGAGGCAATTACATTTTCAATGAAGGCCATGCCACGCACGCCATCTTCCACACCAGGGAAATCCTGCCATTCCGGTTGCGGCTCCTCTCCATTGTTGTAAGCCTTCACACACAGCGCGAAATTGCGGTATAGGTTGGCAAATGCCTCGAGGTAGCCTTCCGGGTGGCCGCCAGGGGTGCGGGAATTGTGCTGGGCATAAGAGGAAAGGTACTCACCACCGGCCGTGCGGTAAATTTCAGTCGGTCGGTCGAGCCATTTCAGCTTCAGCGTATTTTCATCCTCCTGCTGCCACTCCAAACCACCTTTCTCACCATATACCCGTATTTTCACGTTGTTTTCTTCACCGGCAGCAACCTGTGTGGCAAAAAGAACTCCGCTTGCCCCGTTCTTGAATTTCAGCAAGGCAGCTCCGTCATCATCAAGTTGACGCCCTTCGACAACTACATTAATATCCGCATTGATCTGCGTTACCTCTAAGCCACTTACATACTCAGCCAGGTTGAAAGCATGCGTACCAATGTCTCCCATAGCACCGGCAATACCGCTCTGCTTTGGGTCTGTTCTCCAGGATGCCTGCTTGAGTTGCTTATTATCGCTGCCTTCCTTAAAGGTGCTCAACCAGCCCTGAGGATACTCCACATATACCTTGCGTATTTTTCCTAACTTACCGGAGGCTATGATTTGCTTCGCCTCTTTCACCATTGGATACCCGGTGTAGGTATGCGTCAGGCAAAACAGTTTCCCGGTACGTGCTACTACCTCTCGCAGTTCTAGGGCTTCTGCCAAAGAAAAGGTCATGGGCTTATCCAGAATAACATGGAAGCCACTTTCCAAAGCCAGCTTAGCTGGTTCAAAATGCACATGGTTCGGTGTTACGATGCTGATTACCTGCACCCGCTCGTTCTCCGGAAGTTGCTTCTCCTTTTCGAACAGTTCCTGGTAAGTAGCATACACCCTGTCTGGTGATAAGCCCAACTCATCACCGCTCGCCTTCGATTTCTCGGCGTTGCTGCTGAAGGCTCCGCAAACTAAATCATATTGATTATCTATCTGAGCTGCAATGCGGTGTACAGCGCCAATAAAAGCCCCCTGGCCGCCGCCGATCATTCCTAATCTTAATTTCTGATGCATCAAAAGACTTTTTAAATTAATTATTTCTTTATTTAGATATAGTTAATGAGTTGCATATAAAACGTTTATCCTCTACGCATTCATCAGGCGCAAAGGATAAACGTTTAGTATAAATGGGCGCAGCACTTAGGTTGCCCAGGCTCTGTCGCCTTTGTTGTAAGGGATGCAGGCGTCATACCGCCCGGGAACTGCTACGTATCGTAAGGCCTGTGTGGCGCCTACCTCTGAGGTAAAGTAACCAAGCAGGGTCAACTCTTTCATCATCCTGAAATAATGATTCGGCGCACCTTCTGCTTTAGAGAGCATATGCTCCTGCTGCTCCTTATCCAATGCTCTTACCAGAGTAATTCGCTGCTCCGGAGTTAACTGATTAAAACTTTTACCAAACTCTTTGTCGCTGGCCTCATTTAATTTAGTGATACCCTCCAGAAATATCTTCTGATCTTCAGGTGCATAGCAGTCCTGCACCATAACAGCCATAAACTCACCCACGTTAGCCGCTTTGGCTCCAGGAGTGCTAGTGGCAGGCAGAATGGTGTCTCCTACTTCGTTTAAAAGCGCCACCTGATCCTGCTTAAATAAATCGCCTACCTCCAGTTTTCTGGATGTACAGGAAACCAAGAGGTCAGCACTTATCAAGGTACCACCCATTAACCAGGCTACTGCTGATATAGCTTCTCGTCTGTTCATGTTATTTTAAATGACAGCGTTATCAAATTATTTTCTTTCTCTGTACCGGTGCCCTCTCAATCGGGCACCAATATTTTCATTTTTCAAGCACCAAGTGTCCAGCCACTTCTGTAGTCGCGCTTCACAAATTGGTTTACCTCATCAAAATTGGTAATGCGCATGTTCTGGTTATCCCACAGTAGCTTTACGGACCGACCTGGGTAATCATACCCTTCTCCGGAAGCTTTTGGCTTTCTGATATCGTATCCCCTGATGGCGAGGTTCGCCATGAGCAGAGCTTCTGTTAACGGACCGGAAATTTCAAAAGGTGCACTTAGTTCTTTTTTACCGTACCCAGCAATGCAGCCTTCCACCCATTGGGCATAATGGCCATCGGCACCACCTTGCACGCGTGGTATAGTTTGCTTCACCTTCACCTCTTCATTTCTAGAGAGCGGCAGCAGGCGTGGATTTGCGGCGTAGGTACTGGACATCATTTTACCTTTGGTACCTACGAATAAAGTCCCGTTTCCACCGTCGCCGAAAAGTTCGTTTGGACCTAGTTCCTCTGGTCTTACCGGCTGTATACCGCCATCCATCCAATGAAGTTTTATAGGTCCCTGTGTTTTAGCTGTCTTCGGGAAAGTGAGGGTAACATGGCTGGAGGGTGGGCAGCTCTCAGGGAAATATCCACGCTTAAACTCATCCACGTACACACTGCCCACACTTGCCTGTACATCAGTAGCATATTGCAGGCCCAAAACACTAAAAGGAGCTTCAATGAGATGGCAGCCCATGTCGCCCAGAGCGCCGGTACCATAATCCCACCAGCCACGCCAGTTAAAGGGTACCAGCTTTTCTACATAGTCTTGATAAGGGGCAGTGCCCAGCCACAGATTCCAATCTAATCCCGGGGGTACTTCCCCTTTTCCTGTGGGCCAGGAAATGCCTTGCGGCCACACAGGTCTGTCGGTCCAGGCATAGATGGTATGCACATCGCCGATAACACCGGCATCAAACCATTCGCGCAACTGCCGCACACCATCGCCGGAAGCTCCCTGATTTCCCATCTGCGTCACCACTTTATAACGTTTGGCAGCATCGGTTAAGGCGCGGGCCTCATAAATATCATGTGTTAAAGGCTTCTGGACGTAAACATGCTTGCCCAGTTGCATGGCGGCCATTGCCTGCACCGCATGGTTATGGTCTGGTGTGGATATGGATACGGCATCAAAGTTTTTAGACTCCTTGTCCAGCATTTCCCGGTAATCTTTGTAGTACTTTGCCTTCGGGAAACTGGCCCTTGACTTGGCAGCTCTTCTGTCATCCACATCGCAGAGGTAAGCAATATCAGCCTTGCCACTCTTATAGAAACTGGCCAGATCGCTTTCGCCCTTACCACCAACGCCTATACCGGCAATCACAAGTTTGTCGCTAGGTGCCACAAAACCGGGGCCTCCCAACACATGACGCGGCACAATCATGAAGCCGGCTGCTGCAACGGCACCCGCTTTCAAGAAGCTTCTTCTTGAACTACTTGCGGCAGAATCAGCTGTTTCCTTTTTAGACATTACCTTCCAGTTAATAAGTGATTGAATGATTGAACACTATACCAGCTAACTCAACAAATTGATTAGATATTCTGTCGCTTTAACTCATTCACGGCATGGTCTACTGCTCTTGCGGTAAGTGCCATATAAGTGAGTGAAGGGTTCTGGTTACCAGCAGAGGTCATACAGGCACCATCCGTTATGTAAACGTTAGGCGCATCCCATATCTGGTTGTTAGCATTCAGCACAGAGGATTTTGGGTCTCTACCCATGCGGGCTGTTCCCATCTCATGAATGCCCTGCCCGAAGCCATAGCCTGCATCGTAAGTTTTCACGTTCTTGAGCCCAGCCGCCTCCAGCATCTCTGCAGCGTCCGCACTCATGTCCTTACGCATTTTTCGCTCGTTTTCCTTTATTTCAGCATCAATGGCCAGCACCGGAAGCCCCCACTTGTCTTTCACATTTTTATCCAGGCTGATCTTATTATCGTGATAAGGCAGTGTTTCACCGAAGCCGTTGATACCCATTGTCCATTGGCCTGGTTCTGTCAGGGCGTCTTTAAATTCCCCTCCCACATTCATTTCGGCAATTTCGCGGCTCCACCCTTCACGGCCTGCGCTGCCCTGGTAACCGAAGCCTCGGATATAATCACGCTTTTCGTCTCCGAGGTTTCGATAGCGCGGAATGTAGATACCATTAGGCCGTCGGCCATAATAGTACTTATCTTCATAGCCTTCTACTGTACCGTTGGCTCCTGTACGGAAGTGGTGGTCCATCAGGTTATGACCTAATTCACCGCTGCTGCTGCCAAGGCCTTCCGGCCAAACATCGGTAGCTGAATTCATCAGCACCCAAGTTGAGTTTAGCGCAGAGGCATTTAGGAACACCACTTTGGCCAGGTACTCATATGTCTGGTTTGTCTCAGCGTCCAGCACTTCCACTCCCCTCGCTTTCTTCGTGTCTTTATCATAAAGTACACGTGTAACAATAGAGAAAGGACGCAAAGTTAAATTTCCGGTAGCCATGGCAGCCGGCAAAGTGGCAGATTGAGTGCTAAAATAGGCTCCAAAAGGGCATCCTAACCAGCAGGCGTTACGGTACTGGCAGTTGGTTCTGTCATGATGTGCAGCCGTTAGGTTTGCAACACGACCAATAATCATGTGCCGGTTATTGTTATAATGTTGCTTGATGCGCGCAGCCACATCCTTTTCCACGCAGTTCATCTCCATTGGAGGCAGGAACTCGCCATCAGGCAGGTGTGGGATATTTTCTTTCGAGCCACTAATACCGGCAAAACGCTCAGCATGGCTATACCAGGGGGCGATGTCGGCGTATCGGATAGGCCAGTCCACCGCAATGCCATCTTTAGCATTCGCTTCAAAGTCCAGGTCGCTCAGGCGATAGCTCTGCCGCCCCCACGTCAGGGATCTGCCACCCACTTGGTAACCACGGTACCAGTCAAAGCGTTTTATTTCGACATAAGGGCTTTCTTTTTCGTTCACCCAGTAATCCAGATTTCGTTCGTTCAGCACGTAGTCCCGCTTCAGCACAGGGTAGTTCTCGATCATTTTCTGGGTACGGCCACCACGGTGCTCAAACTCCCATGGAGCCTTAGTTGCGTTTACATAATCTTTTACGTGTTCTATGTTCCGCCCACGCTCCAGCATAATGGTTTTAAGACCTTTCTCAGTAAGTTCTTTGGCAGCCCAGCCGCCAGAAATTCCAGAACCTACTACAATTGCATCATAAACATTTTCAGCCATAATTTCAGAGTGATTCTCTTTAAAAGTCTAATAAGGTTAACATTCTCATGATGGAGGAAGACATTCCAAAAGGCTAAGCCAGAACTGCAGCACGATAAATGAACGAATAAGTATAAAATTTAAATCAAACAAATGCAAGTTCTATGCCGAAATACTACTGCTTGTACCTGAGTACTCACTGCTATATAGAAGTCAGAATATAGGAATATTATAATCTGGAGGAGAGACTTCCTGCTCTGTCCCTTTAGGTTAGCTATACCCGAAATATGGAAACACAAAGGGTACATAGAAACCTCGAATTTTTCTTTTGCTACATTCACATTTGTATCAAAGTAAAGAGCTGAAAGCCTTTCTCAGGTGAGCGCATCACTGTGGTTGAACTTAACTGCCCCCCCCACTTACTTTTGCTCTCATTAATCCACTTTTCCAGTTACCTTTTAAATCTTATCTTTCCTGTTCTAATCATTAGCACTATAAGTAAAACATGAGAAACACTTTTCGCAAACTCAGGCTACTGCTGCTGTTACTGCCATTCATGGTAAATATGGCCATAGCTCAGAAGTTGCCCAGTATTGCTTCCAAAACGGAAGGCATGAAACGTTACCCCGGCTACTTTACCTTTTACTGGGATGAAGCCGAAGGCAAAGTGTGGCTTGAAATCAACCGCTTTGACACTGACTTTTTGTATGTAAACTCCCTAGCCGCCGGACTGGGCTCCAATGATATTGGTCTAGACCGTGGGCAACTGGGAGGCGATCGGGTGGTCTATTTCCGGAAAATTGGGCCGAAGGTAATGCTGGTGCAACCGAATCTGAATTACCGCGCCACTACCAATAACCGCAATGAAGCCCGCGCGGTGGAAGAGTCCTTCGCTCAGTCCATCTTGTGGGGATTCAAAGTTGAGGCTGAAGAGTCTGGCCGCGTTTTGGTAGACGCCACCGATTTCCTGCTCCGCGATGCACATGATGTTATCGGAAGCCTGAAAGGCAGCAGACAGGGGAGCTACCGCCTCGACGCCAGCCGTTCTGCCTTATACCTGCCACGTACTAAGAACTTCCCGAAGAACACGGAGTTTGAGGCCATGCTTACATTTACCGGGGGCGAAGATGCCGGACCTTATGTGCGTGAGGTGGCCCCGGATGTGCAGGCCCTTACCATGCGCCAGCACCACTCCTTTATACAGTTGCCTGACGGGAATTATGAAACCCGAAATATGGACCCTCGGGCGGGCTTCTTCGGCATAACATACTATGATTATGCTACCCCCGTGGGCGAAGACATTGAGAAGCGCTTTATTGCCCGGCACCGGCTGCAGAAAAAGAATCCGGGTGCTGCCCGTTCAGAGGCAGTGGACCCTATCATATATTATGTAGACAATGGAGCACCGGAGCCTATCCGGACAGCCTTACTGGAAGGAGCTCGATGGTGGAATCAAGCTTTTGAAGCGGCTGGCTACCAGGATGCCCTTAAGGTAGAAGTGCTGCCCGATTCAGCTGACCCAATGGATGTGCGCTATAACGTGATTCAATGGGTGCACCGCAGCACACGCGGATGGTCCTATGGCGCTACCGTAACAGACCCGCGCACCGGTGAAATTATCAAAGGGCATGTATCTTTGGGTTCCCTGCGGGTGCGCCAGGATTACCTGATTGCCGAGGGATTGCTGGCGCCATACCAGGAAGGCAAACCGGAATCAGAGGAAATGATGCTGATGGCGCTGGCACGCATTCGGCAGCTTTCGGCACATGAACTGGGCCATACACTGGGCATTATGCACAATTATGCCGCCAGCGTAAGCGACCGCGCTTCTGTAATGGATTATCCGCACCCGCTGGTGCAGTTAGACAAAAGGGGAAACCTGGACCTCTCTAACGCCTATGCCACAGGCATCGGAGAATGGGACAAGCTAGCTATAACCTACGGATACCAGGATTTTCCGGAGGAAGTGAACGAAGAGCAGGCTTTAAACAAGCTGTTGCTGTCCGGCATCGACCGCGGTCTGCAGTTTATCTCCGACCGCGACGCAAGAGCGACAGGTGGCGCACACCCGCAGGCGCACCTATGGGACAATGGCCCTGATGCAGCTGAAGAGCTAAGAAACGTGCTGGCCGTGCGCCAGAAAGCGCTTCAGAACTTTTCGCCGAATAATATTAAACCCGGAATGCCTTACGCGCTGTTAGAAGATGTACTGGTGCCGGTATATAACTACCATCGCTACCAGACAGAAGCAACCTCCAAATTAGTGGGCGGTGTAAATTATACCTATGCTGTGCGGGGAGACAGGCAGACAGTAACAGCGCCCTTAGACAAAAAGACACAGCAGCAGGCGTTGGACGCTATGCTGGCCACACTACAGCCGGACGTGCTTACGGTGCCGGAACATATCATCAAGTTGATTCCGCCGCGCCCGCCAGGCTACCGCGCTTCAAGGGAGCTGTTTGAAAAGCGCACAGGCCTTACCTTTGACCCCATGGCCGCTGCCGAAGCCTCTGCTGATTTCACGATAAGCCTGCTGCTTCACCCGGAGCGCGCAGCAAGACTGATAGAACTACAGGCTCGCAACAACAGCCTTGGGTTGAGCGACGTGACAGACCAACTGGTGAAGAGTACTTTTAAAGCACCTCGTAAAAAAGGCTTGGAAGAACAGGTGCAGCAGCAAACAGAGCAAGTGGTGTTAACGCACCTGCTGGCGCTAGCCAACAACGAAAACACCTCATACCAGGCGCGCGCCGTAGCTAACCTGACCCTGAACAACCTGAAAGAATACATTCAGCGACAGACCCGCCGCATGGGCGACAGTCCGTATAAAGCCCACCTGATTTATGCCATGGAGCGAATAGAAAACCCAGGGATGGAGACCGTGAAGCTCCCGCAGCACAAAGACCTTCCTCCTGGCGCTCCGATTGGCAGTGGCGTTATAGGATGTGATTAAAATTTAATTGAAGATCTAAAAGCGGCCTTGCCAGACATACCTGGCAGGGCCGCTTTTAATTTGTTTGAGAATAAATAAGGGTATTAATTACTATACCCTCCTATACCTTATTCATGCCAACTACCCATTTTCCCAGCCTGGTAGTCGCGGAAGGCTTCCTGTATTTCCTGCTCTGAGTTCATCACAAAAGGCCCCTGGGCCACAACCGGTTCATTAAACGGAAGGGCGTGGCCAAAGAGCAGCACCGCATCTTCCAATGCCTCTACTTTTATTTGATCTCCTACCTGCTCAAACTCCACAAGGTGTAGCTTCTCTACCGGCTCATTGTTTACGTTCACCGTTCCGCGCACTACATAAAAGAAGATGTTGCGTTCTGCTGCCACTTTGGTGGTAAAGGTGCCACCATTCTGAAGCTCAATGCTACTCATATCGATACCTCCTAAAGAGTCTATTGGCCCCTGCACCTCACCCCATTTCCCTGAAATCACATTCACCTTTACTTTGCCATTATCTTCAGTAGCTGTTGGTATCTGGTCCTGCTGCAGGCCAATATAATTTGGCTTTACCATTTTATGTTTGGCAGGCAGGTTAAACCATAACTGCAGAATTTCAAGAGGACCTCCCTCCTTCTTGAATTTATCAGAGGAGATTTCAGCATGAATTAAGCCTGAACCAGCTGTCATCCATTGCACTCCCCCTTTTTCAATCACGCTTTTGCCGCCTCCGGTATCCTGGTGCATGATGTCGCCCTCCAGGATAAATGTCAGTGTTTCGAAGCCCCGGTGCGGGTGCGGTCCGAATGGCAAACCGTTGTTGTTCGGCTTGTATGTTTGGGGTCCGTGGTGGTTCAAAAACAGAAATGGATCAATATACTCCACTTCACGCGTTGGAAGGGCTCTGTAAGTTATCAGGTCACTAATGGGAGCACTAACGGCTTTATATTTCTTTTTTATCTTTCTCATAGTTATATATAGTTCGTGTAATTTTGGCCACTAATTAATGTATGTACATTTAAAATAGCAAATGGTTTAGACTTTAATGTTACTGCTAACTATAGATATAGTATAAAGTCTACTTTAAATATTTTCTCCTTCCTGTGTTCTCATGCTGATTTATGCAGCGCAAATAAACTTCTATAGCAGGATGGCATTGAAATACATCCACTTCCTTCACCGTACACTTTTCACTACGAAGGTTTGGCAGCTCGCGTATAGACTGAATGCCTCAGGCAAAAACAAAGAAGCCGGAAATGCAGCTGATTAAGCATGTCCGGCTCCAGTTAAATTTTATTAGATCTACTTTGCTGTTGCCTAAGCGAATAGGTCAGAGGAAAGGTAGCGATCCCCCCGGTCGCAAATGATGCACACCACAACCCCTTCCTCCAGTTCTTCTATCAGTTTTGTAGCGGCAAATACTGCGCCGCCGCTGCTCATACCTGCAAACACGCCTTCTTCTTTGGCAAGTCGCCTTGTCATGGCAGTGGCTTCTGCCTGCGACACATCAATGGTGATATCTACGCGTTCTTTTTCAAAGATTTTGGGCAGGTACTCCTGTGGCCAGCGGCGTATACCGGGTATCTGCGAACCTTCTACTGGCTGTGTGCCTACAATCTTCACGTTGCTGTTCTGCTCCTTCAAATAACGTGACACACCCATGATCGTACCCGTAGTTCCCATAGAAGAAACAAAATGCGTCACCTCTCCATTAGTATCCCGCCATACTTCAGGTCCGGTTGACTGGTAATGCGCAATATAGTTATCCGGGTTGGCAAACTGGTTCAGCAAGAGGTAGCCTCCCTGCGCCACTTTATCGTTCACATAATCAATAGCTCCCTCCATAGAGCTTTCAGCGGGTGTGAGTGTTACTGTGGCGCCATAAGCTTCCATCGTCAGCACTCGTTCCTGGGTGGCATTGGCTGGCATCACGAGCTCTATCTCCACACCAAAAAGACGCGCTATCATGGCAAGTGCAATGCCGGTATTTCCACTGGTTGCTTCAATCAATTTCATACCAGGCTTCAGTTCGCCTCGGTCCAGGGCGCCTTTTATCATGCCATACGCGGCACGATCTTTCACACTACCGCCAGGGTTATTTCCTTCAAGCTTAGCGTATAATATAACACCGGGTTTTGTGTTTATCTGCTGCAGCTCCACCATGGGGGTGTTGCCGATCAAGTCAAGTAGAGTAGCCATTTGTGTTGCTTATGTTATGTGCTATTGTCCTTAACCACAAAAGTAAGGGGTTTGTTGGAAAACGGGTAAAGAAAAACGCATACCTTCTGCACTTTTAACTATGGGAAAAATTCAGCTCCTTAACTTAAAACCCCACCTGGAAATTTAATAGCGGGTGGGGTTTTAAGTTAAGAACTATGTCAGAAAGAGGCTATATTGTCATCAGTTTGAGCAGTTCTTCAGCTGCCCCTTCTGAAGAAGCAGGATTCTGACCTGTAATCAGGATGCCATCGCGCACTATGTGCGGCTGCCAGTCTTCTACCTTCGAGTAGTTGCCTCCCAGCTCTTTCAGCTTATCCTCCAGTAAAAACGGTACTACGTCCGTCAGTTTCACAGCCTCTTCTTCTGTGTTGGTAAACCCGGTCACATTTTTTCCTTTTACCAAAGGCTCTCCGTCTCCCCCTTTCACTTTTGCAAATACAGCCGGTGCATGACACACCGCAGCAATTGGTTTCTTCTGCTTCGCAAAGGATTCAATAAGCCGAATAGAATCTTCATTATTTGTCAGGTCCCAAAGAGGCCCATGTCCTCCAGGGTAAAAAACAGCATCAAAATCATCTGCCTTCACTTCGCTGAGCTTCACTGTTTTTGAAAGTTTCTCCTGTAAATCCTTATCGTCATTAAATCGGTTCGTAGCCTCCGTCTGTGCTCCGGGTGCCTCGCTGCTTGGGTCAACCGGGGGCTTCCCTCCTGCCGGTGATGCCAACGTGATGTCTATGTCTGCATCGGATAGTACATAATATGGAGCGGCAAATTCTTCAATCCAGAAACCGGTTTTATGTCCTGTATCTCCGAGTTTATCATGGGATGTTAATACAAAAAGTACTTTCATAGCTTTATTCATTTAAAGGTTAATCTCTTGTTTTTTGTATGGTATACGGTGGCACTGCCTACTGTTTATAAGCCGGCTAGTAAAATGGCCATTATTTGTAACTTTGCTACTTAAACTGACATCTTGAGTCAAGCAATTCGAAAGATAATTCATGTGGACATGGACGCTTTTTTTGCGTCGGTGGAGCAGCGCGACAATCCTGAACTGCGCGGAAAGCCTGTGGCGGTGGGTGGTTCGAGAGAGCGTGGTGTGGTGGCAGCAGCCAGTTACGAGGCCCGCAGGTTCGGCGTGCATTCAGCGCTGGCTTCTAAGATAGCAGCACAACGTTGCCCGCAGCTCATTTTTGTAAAGCCCCGGTTCGAGGTATACAGTAAGGTGTCTCGGCAGATCAGGGAAATCTTCTTTTCCTATACCGACCTGGTGGAGCCGCTGTCGCTGGATGAAGCGTACCTGGACGTGACGGAAAACAAAATTGGCATGCCCTCTGCCAGCATCATCGCCAAAGAGATAAAAGCGCGTATTGCAGAGGTAACCGGGTTAACTGCTTCAGCAGGTGTCTCCTACAATAAATTTCTGGCCAAACTGGCTTCCGACATGGACAAGCCAAACGGTTTCACTCTTATCACACCTGATAAAGCCGAAGAAATTGTTGCAGGCCTGTCCATCGATAAGTTTCATGGCATAGGCAAAGTGACAGCGGCCAAAATGCAAAGCATGGGGATTGTAACGGGTGCCGATCTGCGGCAGCGTTCGGAGGAAGAACTGGTGCGCAACTTCGGCAAAGTGGGGCGCTACTACTACCGTATTTCCCGCGCCCATGACGAGCGTGAGGTGCAGCCACACCGTGTCCGCAAATCAATTGGTTCGGAGCGTACGTTTGATGCCGACCTGACGGAAGAGTCCGACATGTTGGAGCGCCTGCAATACCTGGCAGAGGAAGTTGCCCATGATATGGCGCGCCTGAAAGCCACAGCCAAAACGGTAACAGTTAAAATTAAGTATTTTGATTTTACCCTGAACACCCGCAGCAAAACCTACCTCAGCGAGTTCAGTTCAGCTGATGCCATCTTTACCATTGCACGTGACCTGCTGCGTACCCCGCAACTCCCGGCTTACCCGGTGCGCCTGCTTGGTATAGCCGTGTCGTCTCTCCTTTACCAGCACGATAAACAGGAGGGCTATCAACTAACAATAGAGTTCTAGCACAAGCAAATCCGTGGCTGCATGTGCCTAAGCAACACCAGCTTATTGTCCATATTTCAGACAAAAACAGTTATATATAAACCTCTATTAAACCTTCTTCCCAGTCTGCAGTCTTAAGAAAAGCTGCACCTGCTGTAGAAGTTTCAGTACAAATCTCTATTTTCGAAAAACTTTACCTATCAAACCTGTTTAATTTAACCTGATGCAAAAAAAACTACACTATGCGCCCATAGTGGCCTTGCTGCTGACGGGTTGTACACTAGCCTCACCGGCCACAGCCCAGAAAGACAAGAAAAAAAACAAAGCCAAGCAAGAGGCTACTGCGGCTTCACCCACTAAAAAAGATGACGGTTCTCCAAAGGCCTATGTCGAGGTGATAACAGCCAAAGCGGTCACTGATGATGGCCTCTTTAAGGTACACCATATCGATGAAAAGTATTTTTATGAAATACCTGACACGCTCCTGAACCGCGACATGCTGATGGTGAGCCGCATTGCCAAAACGGCAAATAACGTTGGCTACGGCGGTGAAGAACTGAACACACAGATGCTGCGCTGGGAGAAAAAAGGAAACCGTGTGCTGCTCCGGGTTATCTCGACAGAAAATGTTGCCGCTGACACCCTTGAAATTTTCCGTTCTGTACAGAACTCAAACTTAGCCCCTGTGGTACAGGCGTTTGATATTAAAGCCTTTGGTGAGGGAACGCAAGTGGTAGAGGTGACAGACTTCTTTTCTAAAGATGTACCTGCCCTTGGTCTGGATAAAGACACGCGTGAAAAGTATAAAGTAAAGAAACTTGATGACAAGCGTTCCTTTATAGAAAGCGTAAAAAGCTTCCCGCTGAACATTGAGGCGCGTTCTCTGATGACGTATGACGCAACGGATGCTCCATCAAACTCTTCAACCGGAACTATATCAGTGGAACTGAACCACTCGATGGTGTTGCTACCCGAGACTCCGATGGCTGCCCGTAAATTTGATCAGCGTGTCGGGTTTTTTACTATTTCCCAGACAGACTATGGTACGGACGAGCAGCGTGCCGCTGCCCGCAAGTATATTGTGCGCTGGAGACTGGAGCCAAAAGACGAGGCTGCCTATGCCCGTGGCGAACTGGTAGAGCCGAAGAAGCAGATTGTATACTATATCGATCCGGCCACCCCAATGAAATGGCGCCCATACCTGAAGCAGGGGGTGCAGGACTGGAACAGAGCTTTTGAGGCAGCAGGCTTCAAAAATGCGATTGTGGCTAAAGACCCGCCTTCTTATGAGGAAGACCCGGAGTTCAGCCCGGAAGATGTGCGTTACTCCGTTATCCGCTATTTCTCTTCTGAGACGCAGAACGCCTATGGCCCTAATGTGCATGATCCCCGTTCCGGTGAAATCCTGGAAAGCGACATCGGCTGGTACCACAACGTGATGAACCTGCTCCGCAACTGGTATTTTATTCAGACAGCTGCCGTTAACCCTGATGCACGTGGTGTGAAGTTTAAGGATGAAGTAATGGGTGAGTTAATCCGATTTGTGGCCGCACACGAGGTAGGCCATACATTAGGTTTGCCACACAACATGGGCTCCAGTGCCGCCTACCCGGTAGAAAAGCTGCGTGACGCTGAGTTTACTAAAACAATGGGCACGGCCCCTTCCATTATGGACTATGCCCGCTTTAACTATGTGGCGCAGCCGGAAGACAAAGGTGTTGCCCTGATGCCTGCCATTGGCGTGTATGATAAATATGCCGTGAAATGGGGGTACTCCTATTTCCCAGAAAAGAATGGCTCAGATAACACTGAAAAACTAGCCTCCTGGATTAAGGCACATGAAAATGACCCAATGTACCGCTTTGGCCGCCAGATGGGCCGCCCAACTGACCCTTCTTCGCAGACAGAAGACCTGAGTGACGATGCGATGAAGGCCAGCACCTATGGCATTGCCAACCTGAAGCGCATCGTGCCGAACCTGATTACTTGGACAGCGGAGGATAATAAAGACTATGCTGACCTGCAGGAAATGTACCTGCAGGTGCTGGGCCAGTGGAACCGTTATATGGGGCATGTGACCAGCAACATCGGCGGGGTGTATGAAAATTATAAGACCTACGACCAGAAAGGCGATGTATACAGTACGGTGCCAAAGGAAAAGCAGCAGCGCGCTATGAAGTTCCTGAATGAGCAGAGCTTCGCGACTCCAATCTGGATGCTGGATGAAAACATCCTGCGTAAGATCGAATCTGCCGGCACAGTAGACCGTGTGCGGAATGCACAGGTGAGTGTGCTCAACAATGTGCTGGAACCGGGCCGAATGGCGCGTGTACTCGAAGCGCAGGCAATGTTAGGTGACAAAACCTATACCCTTCCAGAGATGATGGCTGATTTGCGCTCCGGCATCTGGTCAGAAATTGCCTCAGGCAAGGCAATCGACATGTATCGCCGCAACTTGCAGCGTGGCTATATCGAGCGCATGGAGTACCTGATGAAAGAAGAGCCGACTGCAGTAACAGGCAGAGCACGTGCATTTATGGGTGCTACGCCTATCAACGTGTCACAATCTGATATACGTCCGATGGTACGGGGCGAACTGAACCTGCTGCGTAACCAGATAAAAGGTTCTATCGCTAAGACCAAAGACACCATGACGAAGTATCACCTGCAGGATGCGCTTGTACGCATCGACGCGATTCTCGACCCAAAGAGTTAAGCACATACTAATTTAAGAGTCATAAAAAGAATAGCCCCGACCAGATTGACCGGGGCTATTCTTTTTATATAAGGTTTGGAACTGACTCTGAAATTATCAATTGATTCTGCAAGTGCTTGCATTCGCAGCAGCAGCTGCGTTTTTTCTAAAGTATACTGATCAAAAGAAACAACAGAGCGGCTTCAATAAAATCTTTAAAATGAACTCTCAGGGCATCTGTTCTGGTAAAGCAGCACTAAGTATATGTGTATGAGCTCTATGAAGTCTAATACTGTCTTTTTTTCTTGTAAACGTATTTTCTAGCGTCTGGTGTGTAAAAAACTTTAATCGAGGCATTAATAAAGTGATCGTTTTTCCCAAAAGCACCAACCTCATCAGGCATGTTATCAAGATAATCCGTAGAAGTTAAATTAAATGATACTTCCGGCGAGACACTAATGGCGCTGGAAAAGCGAAAATCCAAACCTGCTCCTACAGGTACAACAGCAGCAAGAGCAGGATAACCCCTTAAATTGGAGAGCTTAATTTCTTTACCTCCATCGCCAACCAGAAAAGACGAAGCTGAATAACTTGCTGCGCCAAAACCAGCTTTTATGTAAGGAATCACTAGCTTCGCACTTCTGCCACTGTAACGGTTAACCAGGTTTACAACCACAGATCCAGAAGCGATGTAAGCTTGTGATCTGAAAGCAACATTATATGATTCGTCAGTATCCATCCCTTCAGCGGCTTTAAACCCATGATAATCCAAACTGCCAAGCAAGCTTATCATAGGAGACATTCTATACATAATACCTAGGTTGTAATTTTGCCCCAAGCCATTGTTCCTGAGCGGGCCTAATCCTTCTCCCTGAAAATCATGCACTCTGTTGTCGCTGTTTAAGACTGATACACCGGCACCGGCCACCAGCACTACTCCTGTATCGGACCTTCGTTTGTAGCTGCTTCGTTTAGATTTAGAAGAGTATGTCTGTGCCTCCACATGAATTGCTGTAAGCAAAACAGAAAAGACGAGCGCTGTTAAAAATTTTGTTTTGGAAAACATAGACAAGCGAACGATTTAAATAAGGCTTAATGATAATAAGTACGAATTGATATTAACAGATGTAAATATATAGATTAATTGATGGTAACAAAAATATACAAAATATATTTCCGTAATCATCGGGAAACAACCAACATAGCAACAAGCGGCATCTTAAATATATAATTTTTAATATATATTTAAGATGCCGCTTTAATAGCATAAAAGTGCTTGAATATTAACAAAGATATCCTAAGGGGCGGCGACATCTGTTAGCTTATCTTCAGGATAATCAAATTATTACAGTACCTTTGCAGTCCATAAGACTTACCCTAACTTATGGCTACTAAATATATATTCGTTACAGGCGGTGTTACGTCCTCTCTTGGCAAAGGCATTATTTCTGCCTCTCTGGCTAAATTGCTTCAGGCAAGAGGCTTCGCTGTAACTATTCAGAAATTTGACCCTTACATCAACATCGATCCGGGCACGCTGAACCCTTACGAGCACGGTGAGTGCTTTGTAACGGAAGACGGCGCTGAAACCGATCTGGACCTTGGGCACTATGAGCGCTTCCTGAATGCCCCTACGTCACAGGCTAACAACGTGACCACCGGGCGCATTTACAACCACGTGATTACGCGGGAGCGTGAAGGAGCCTACTTAGGCAAAACAGTACAGGTTATACCGCATATCACAGATGAGATTAAGCGCCGCATGCTGTTGTTAGGGCAGACGGGGGAGTTTGACATTGTGATTACTGAAATAGGCGGTTGTGTGGGTGACATCGAGTCACTGCCGTTTATTGAGGCCTTGCGCCAGTTGCGCTGGGAATTGGGTGTGCACGAGACAGCCGTCATTCACCTGACACTGGTACCTTACCTGCGGGCAGCTGGCGAGTTAAAAACCAAGCCGACACAGCACTCTGTGCGGACGCTGTCGGAGGCTGGTGTGCAGCCGGACATACTGGTGTGCCGCTCAGAGCACCCTATACCGGCTGAAATGCGCAAAAAGATCGCTTTGTTCTGTAACGTGAAGACCAACTCTGTGATTGAGTCTCTGGATGCTGAAACCATTTACGACGTGCCTTTGCTGATGCGCAAGGAAAAGCTGGATGAACGTGTTATCAGCAAACTGAAGCTGCCACACAGAATAGAGCCAAACCTTGACAGTTGGAAAGAGTTTTTAGGCCGTTTAAAAAACCCTACCGCAGAGGTAAATGTTGCTTTGGTAGGTAAATATGTAGAGTTACCGGATGCCTACAAGTCTATTATTGAGTCTTTTGTGCATGCCGGATCTGCCAATGAGTGCAAAGTGACCATTAAGTGGTTCCAGTCTGAGAACCTCAATTGCGACAATGTTGCCTCTTTGCTAAAAGACATGGATGCCGTATTGGTGGCTCCCGGCTTTGGAGAGCGTGGTTTTGCAGGAAAGTTAGAGGCTATCCGTTTTGTGCGGGAAAACAATATCCCGTTTATGGGTATTTGCCTGGGTATGCAGTGCGCCGCTGTGGAGTTTGCCAGAAACGTGTTAGGCTTGGAGGGTGCCGCCTCTACCGAGATGTTTCCGGACACACCGCATCCGATTATCGACATGATGGAAGACCAGAAACAGGTAACGCAGATGGGGGGAACGATGCGCTTAGGAGCCTATACCTGTGAACTAAAAAGAGGTTCTAAGGCTTATTCTATTTATGGGAAGGCAAAAGTAACAGAGCGCCATAGGCACCGTTATGAATTCAACAACAGGTACTTAGAGGCATTTGAGCAGGCTGGTATGATTGCTTCTGGCATCAACCCGGACACAGGCCTGGTGGAGGTAATTGAACTGCAGCATCACCCTTGGTTTGTGGCAGCACAGTATCATCCGGAATTAAAAAGCACCGCGCTGACCCCTCACCCGCTTTTTGTTAAGTTTGTAAAAGCGGCTATTAATTACGCTAAATCTAAATAAGCACAAATAACACTTCAAATTACAGTAAATGGATAGAAATCAAGCAATTGGCTTTGGATTGATTGCCGTGCTGCTGCTGGCTTACTCGTTCTTCTTCTCGAGTCCGGATCCGGAACAGCAGGCAGTGGTCATTCAGGACACAGCCAAGGTAGAACAACTGCAACAGACAGCAGTTGTGGAAGACGACTCTCTGGTTCAGGCTCGCAGAGCATCTGCTCTGGGTGCTTTTGGCGCTGCCGCAACCGGCGAGGCAAACACTGTATCCGTAGAGAACCAGAACATTCAGGTTACTTTCAACACAAAAGGCGGGCAGGTAGAAGAAGTGCTGCTGAAAAACTATAAGTCATACCTTGGCGACACGCTGGTGCTCTTTGATAGCGAAAGCAGCAGTACAGATCTTGCCTTCACCACCACCGATGGTAAAACTGTTCAGCTTTCAGATCTTTACTTTACAGCCACTGATGTAAGAGAGGTTCAGGGCGAAGACAACATATCTGGCAAGACGATAACTTTTAGGGCAGATCTAGGCAAAGGGCAGTATATTGAGCAGGTGTATACGCTGTACGACGAGAACTTCATGATGGGCTACAAGCTCAACTTTGAGGGGCTGGATAACGTGGTTAGCGGCAACACCATGACCTTTACCTGGAGTGACAGACTAAAGCAGTTGGAGCATGACCTGAAGCAGAACCGGGCCAAGTCTACCATAAACTTTGCGACAACAGAAGACGGTTACGATTACCTTTCTATTTCTGAGGAAACAGAAACTATGACTGTTGAGGAGCCGCTGAAATGGGTAGCCAACAAGCAGAACTTCTTTACGGCCGGTATCATTGCAGGCAATCAGTTTGCCGGCGCAAAGCTGGAAACTTCTGTAGACGTAGCTGACACCACTGTTGTAAAAACACTGGCTTCCCAAATTCTGATACCTACAGAGGATGTATTGTCAGGTGAGGGGGAATTTATGTTCTACTTCGGCCCTAATGACTATAACATCCTGAAGGAAATCGGCTACGATTTCGACAAAAATCTTGACTTGGGCTGGGGTATTTTCTCTTATGTGAATAAATGGCTGATTATACCTGCCTTTGACTTCCTGGAGAACTATATCACCAACTACGGTATTATTATTATGCTGCTGGTGCTTTACATTAAAACTATCCTCTTCCCGCTTACATATAAGTCATATGTGTCGATGGCGAAGATGAAGGTGCTGAAGCCAGAGATCGACGCCATCAAAGAACGCAATGAAGGTGACATGCAGAAGACGCAGATGGATACTATGAAGCTCTACCAGGAGATGGGCGTGAATCCGATGAGTGGCTGTATCCCGATGGTGCTGCAGATTCCTATCCTGTTCGCGATGTTTAACTTCTTTCCAAACTCAATCGAACTGCGCCAAGAATCATTCCTGTGGGCAAATGACCTTTCAACTTACGATGTTTTTGCCAGACTGCCGTTCACGATTCCGTTCTATGGCGACCACGTAAGTATGTTTACGCTCCTGATGACGGCTTCTACCATTCTGTATACCTGGTCAAACAACCAGGTGAACACCATGCAGGGCCCGATGAAGTTTTACTCCTACCTGATGCCGGTCATCTTCATGTTCGTGCTGAACTCCTTCCCTGCCGGTCTGTCATTCTACTACTTTGTTTCTAACATTGTAACCTTTGGTCAGCAGGCTGCCATTCGTAAGTTTGTGGATGAGGGTAAAGTGAGAGCGAAACTGGAAGAGAATAAGGAGAAGAACAAGGATAAGAAAAAATCAGGTCCTTCTTTTGCAGAACGCATGCAGGAAGCAATGCGCCAGTCTGAAGAAAAAAAGCAGCTGAAACGCAAAGCAAAAAAATAGAACTCATTTTATGAATACAGGTAAAAAAGCCTTTCCGGAATCGGAGAGGCTTTTTTATTGGCTATACATGTACATAGCACGTATGAAGGAATATCATGAAGAAAACACTATATAACCTGGCAAAATCTGTCCTATTGCTCTGTGCCCTTACTGTTTTCAGTTGTCAGTCAAGTACAGAAGAAGGCACTATTGCCAGCACGCATCCTGAGCTAGCCGAACAGTTAGCAGAAGACTCCGTTACCATGCCTATTTCTGAAAACCAAAACCCTGACCTCTACCAGCGCTACCAGATTACTGAGGAAGAGTATACGCGCAGCGGACAGTTTGATGTAGGTGATATGTATAGGGGCCAAATGGCTCCTTTGGATGAAAGCAGCCATACCGATATCCGTACCTATCGCACCGCCCTGAATAAAGGGCTGGAGGAAGGCGTCAATTTTGCAGGTAGGTATACTGTGGTAACTGTTGGCTGTGGCACCAACTGCCAGCAACATTATGTGGTAGATAGAGAGACCGGCAAAGTGCTGGACAAACTTCAAAGCAACATTGGAGCAAAGTATGCCTCCAATAGCCGCTTATTTATCATCAACCCGCCAGACTCTACTGCCGTGTATGGTGAATGCCGCGATTGTACACCAGAAGCTTATGAATTCGAAAATAACCAGTTCCGGAAACTGCCAGCGGCGGAGTGAGCGGCAAAACAGACAAAGGAATTTATACATGAAAAGACATATTTTACTATCACTGATAACATGCCTATGGCTACTGATGAATGGATGCAATGCAAGTCAGGCACTATCTAATTCAGAAGCAGGACAAGCAAATCAGCCTCTTTTGCTTTTTCAGAAATCACCCTGCCTTGGAACATGCCCTGCCTACAATGCAACCATATACCAAGATGGCAGCATCAGCTTTGTAGAATTCAGGAATGCCCTGGCTCAGGACACCATACAACTGCAGCTGTCAGAGGAGGAGCTCCAGCAACTGAAACAGGAACTTGAGAGGTTAAATTACAAAGACCTGCAAGACAGCTACCTCACAAACTGGAGCGATATATCCACCACCTACCTTACCTTTTACGAGGCCGGCAAGGAGGTAAAGCAGGTGAGGCACGAGGAAGGTGGTCCTCAGGAGCTTATTCAGTTTCAGGAGTGGCTCCATACACTTATATGGCAACGGGCAGAAGAGAAAAAAAGGCCTACGTATTAATACCAACCGTTCCCTGTGTATGAGTGACAACGTTTTTTTGCACTACATTATGCTTCATCACGTCCGGATGTCATTTCGCACCTCCTCAACACCCTCGTCTCGGTTGTAAATTCAATGGCTAAGCATTGTACTAACCGCTAAACAAAGCCTCCCCATAGGCTGCTAAGTAAAAACCAGTTTTGTACATTATTCTGCATCAAAAGGGATAAATTACCTCTTCCCACTACTGCTGCTATTTGGACTGATTCAGTATTTTTCCCAACAATTTCTACTTACCACCGTATAAAAATATAGACTGTTTAATGATAGCAATCACGGCAAAGCTATATTTTAATATGGACATACATAAGTAGAATGAAGGAATCATCAGATAAAATGCAATCAGAGTTTGAGGAGAAGCTCAGGCAAAGTGAATCAGCAAAAAACAACGCTAAACCTGTTGTTGATGAGCGTAGAACTATTGCTAATGAGACTGCCAAAACTCCTGAAACGGCAGAAATAAATACAACTGCCGACCAGCAGCCTAGGGTGATTCCGGTTGTTGAGGAACAGATAAGGGTACATAAGAAAACAGTGGAGACTGGCAGTGTACATGTTTCTAAAGACGTACATGAGGAGGAAGTGACAGTAGATGTTCCGACTGTGCATGAAGAAGTAAATGTAGAGCGAATTGCTATTAACAAATACGTTGACTCACCCCCACCTCCTGTTCGCCATGAAGGGGACGTGATGATCATTTCTGTACTGGAAGAAGAGGTAGTCGTTACAAAACGACTAAAACTGGTAGAGGAAGTTCATGTGACGAAACGGAAGCACGAAACAAAAGAAAACCAACATATAACACTTCGTAAAGAAGAAGTGAAAGTTAACCGGGTTGACTTAAACAATGAAAACCCAAACAAAGTCTGAAAATCAGGCTTTACGACGTATAATACAACCAAATATAAAACACAAACTATGAAAGGACAAACAGTAATAGGAATATTCGATTATGGAGTAGATGCACAAATGGCCGCACAACAGTTAATGTCGAACGGAATACCTGAAAGCAAAATAGACATTGCCGTAAGAGGTGCAAAAGATAAAAGTGGTAGTACAGCTAACACAGCTAACACGACCTCTAACCCAGCGGCAGACAGGCCAAATCCTACAGCATCTAAAACAGCAAATCCAAATGCAACAGCTGCAAACAAGTCTGATTCTGATAACGACAGTAACTTCTTTAGCAACCTGTTTACAGATGATAATGACAGGAACAAATATGCAGAAGTTGCCCAACACGGTTCTATCGTAACTGTACATGCAGAGTCTAAGGACCAAGCACAGCGTGCAGCTGAACTGTTGGATAAATTCGGTGCTATTGATGTAGACGAGCGTGCAGAGAAATATAAATCAATGCCTCGTGAGAAGAGAGCCCAATGGATAAACTCTTCCATACCAGTAGTACAGGAAGAAATGAAAGTAGGAAAGCGTGAAGTGGAAACTGGTGGCGTTCGCTTAAGAAGCCGTGTTATTGAAAAACCGGTTGAAGAGCATCTGCGCCTGCGTGAAGAGCACGTACGGGTAGAGCGCAACGCTGTAAACCGTCCTGCAAGCGAGAAAGACTTAGCTACCTTCAAGCAAGGTGATAAAGAGTTTATTGAGCATGCAGAGGTACCTATGGTTGAAAAACAAGCCCGTGTGGTAGAGGAAGTAAACGTAGGAAAACAAACCAGTACACGCGAAGAAACTATACGCGACACTGTGAAAAAGCAGGACGTAGAGGTAGATAAGATAAAACCAAAAAACGACCATAAAACAGGTCCTGCTACTAAATAAGTTTTGTAACAATACGCAAAACCAGTAATCTGGAAAGGGCAGCTGATTAATTTCAGCTGCCCTTTCTTTGTTTTTACCTTTTAGCCAGATCTTCTTCTATATACCTAATCAGAAAGATTGAAGCGCCTTTTAGAAATACCTTTAAGTACACTACAATGTGCTAAGTTAGCATGAGAAGCAACAGCTTAGAGCATTTAGGTAGTTCTAACATTATCTGAAACCAGCTACATTATAGCGCAAGCATACTATACCGAAATCCTTCTTTATCCGTTTCCATATAAAGTCCCTGGCACATGAAAGGGAGAACCCGGCTTTTGTTTAAAAAATGTACTGCGGGTTCGGAATTGCATCGGTCTTTGTAGGTAAAAAACTGTATCTTTGCGCAAAATTAAGCTATCTTGCATAGCTATAAGAAAACACTAAAACAGCTGCATTATGAATATTACGTACTTCGGGCAGTCATGCTTCTTATTTGAAATCGGGGACAACCGCATCTTGTTTGATCCTTTTATCTCTCCTAATGAACTTGCCTCTTCAATAGACGTGAATGACATAAAAGCAGATTATATCCTGCTCTCGCACGGCCATCAGGACCATGTGCACGACGCAGAGCAAATTGCCAATAATAACAAGGCGACCATCATAGCCATTCATGAAATTGCGACCTGGTACGGCAACAAAGGAGTAGAGAACACGCACCCGATGAACATTGGTGGTAAGGTTACCCTTCCTTTTGGAACTGTTAAAATGGTAAGTGCCGTACACTCCAGTTCATTGCCAGACGGCTCAAACGGTGGGGTTGCTGCAGGTTTTGTTGTGGAAACTGAAACTCAGACCTTTTACTTTGCCGGTGATACGGCCTTAACTTACGACATGAAGCTCATTCCTGAGCAGTTTGATCTGGATTTTGCCCTGCTGCCCATCGGCGATAACTTTACCATGGATATACATGATGCCATGGTTGCCGCAGACTTTGTGCAGGTAGATACCGTTATTGGGATGCATTACGATACCTTCCCGTACATTGAAATAGATAAAGAGCAGGTGAAGGAAGTTGCGAAAATGGTAGACAAGAAACTTATTCTGATGGAGATAGGTCAAACTATAAATCTCTAATTTTATAATGGGAAAAATAATCGCGGTTGCAAACCAAAAAGGTGGGGTTGGCAAAACTACTACCGCCATTAACCTGGCGGCGAGTTTGGCAGCTCTGGAGTTCAAGACTTTACTCGTTGATGCAGATCCACAGGCAAATGCTACTTCCGGTCTGGGCTTTGATCCGGCTACCATCACCAGCAGCATCTATGAGTGCATGGTAGAGGATGTAAAGGTGGAGGAAATCATCCTGCAGTCGCCTAACATCGACTTCCTCGACCTCATTCCATCACATATAGACCTGGTGGGTGCTGAAGTAGAAATGATCAACGTGCCCAACCGCGAGGAAAAGATGCGGGAGGCGCTGAAGAGCCTGAAGCAGCACTACGACTTTATCATCATCGACTGCTCTCCTTCTTTGGGTTTGATTACGGTAAACTCCTTAACCGCCGCAGATTCTGTGGTTATCCCGGTGCAGTGCGAGTACTTTGCTTTGGAGGGTTTAGGCAAGCTCCTGAACACAATCAAAATCATCCAGTCGCGCCTGAACACTGATTTGGCTATCGAAGGCATTCTGCTGACGATGTATGATGTGCGCCTGCGCCTGAGTAACCAGGTGGTGGAAGAGGTGAAAACGCACTTTCAGCAGATGGTGTTTGACACCATTATCCCAAGAAACGTTAAGTTGAGCGAGTCTCCAAGCTTTGGTATACCTGCCCTGCTGCATGATGCGGAAAGCAAGGGAGCCTTAAGCTACCTTAACTTAGCCCGCGAAATTGCAGAGAAGAACAGCGTTGAGCTGGCGAAATAACCACACCATTACCCATTACATGTCTGACAACAAAAAACCAGCAGTTAAACGCACAGGCGGCCTCGGAAGAGGTCTTGGCTCTCTTTTAGAGGGTAACAAGTACACTGGGAAAACCGAATCTTCCACTATAAACGAAGTCAATACCATCGCAGATATAGCCATAGATCAGATCCAGACGAACCCATTCCAGCCGCGTACCCATTTCGACCAAACTGCGCTGGAGGAATTGGCGGAGTCTATTAAAGTACAAGGTATAATCCAGCCAATTACTGTTCGGCAACTCGACCAGAACAGCTATCAGCTAATTTCAGGGGAACGCCGCTACCAGGCTTCTAAAATTGCCGGATTAACTGTTATTCCAGCTTATATCCGCAAAGCAGACGACCAGCAGATGCTGGAGATGGCGCTTATTGAGAACATTCAGCGCGAAAACCTGAATGCCATTGAGATCGCCCTCTCCTATCAGCGCCTGCTGTCGGAGTGTAGCCTGAAGCAAGAGGAACTGGGAGACCGTGTCGGTAAAAAGCGTACCACCGTCACCAATTACCTGCGCTTGCTCAAACTGCCACCAGATATCCAGATTGCCCTGCGCGACAATATTATCAGCATGGGTCATGCCCGCGCGCTCATTAATATTGATACAATAGAGAAGCAGCTGGACGTGTTTAAGGAGGTAGTTGCCAAAGAGTTATCCGTGAGAAAGGTGGAAGAACTGGTACGGAACCTTCAGAACGCTAACAAAAAGCCTAACAATCAGCAAAAGCTACAGTTTAACAAATACGATGGGGAACTGAAAGGCGTAGAAACACGCCTGTCTTCTCAGTTCGGCACGAAGATACAGGTAAAGGCAAACAACGAAGGCAAAGGAGAAATCAAGATTCCTTTCCTGTCAGTGGATGAACTGAATCGTATTTTAGATATCCTAAACTACTAAGAAAGCTACATGAGGCTGTACACCGGGTTTGCAGTACTGCTGCTGAGTATACTGTTCTTGTATACTTCTGCAAACGCGCAGGTCATAACCGTTGGTCCAGACTCCGTAATGGTTATTCCTCCAGACACGCTGGCTGATAGTGGTGGCTTTTTTTTAAGCAAGCTGAAGGAATTGGACGAGCCAGCCAAGGCAGCATTGTACTCGGCAATTTTACCCGGAGCCGGCCAGTTCTACAACAGGGCTTATTGGAAGATACCTATCGTTTATGCAACTGGTGCCGTACTGGGTTACTTCCTGATAGACAACCACACTAATTACCAAAGCTACAGAATTGCATTGAACACACGCTTAAGTGAGGGCGTGGCATCGACTGATGAGTATGCGGACCACCCTTTCTTAGGAGTAAGTAACGGCGTAACAATCGGAAGTCAAGCTTACAATAACCTCAAATACCGCCGGGATTATTACCGCCGCAACCGGGATCTGACCGTTCTGCTTTCTATTGGCGCGCATGTGCTGCAAATTGCAGAGGCGTATGTACATGGTCACCTGAAGGAGTTTGATGTGAGTGATGACCTGGCACTGCGTATTCAGCCAGGTATTATACCTGTTGCCGGTCCTTTAAATTCCGTGTCACCTGGTTTAACTTTTACTTTATACACCCGATCGAAATGAAGATTCTCCTGATAGGCTATGGCAAAATGGGTAAAACCATTGAGCAGACGGCTTTGGCGAAAGGCCATGAAATCATAGGCAAAATAGACCATGATAATGCCCAAGAATTAAAAAACTATACTTCTGACAATACTGATGTAGCCATTGAGTTCACGCACCCTGAATCTGCCTTCGGTAATGTATCCTACTGCCTGGTGCATGGCATACCGGTTGTGTCTGGCTCTACGGGTTGGTTAGATAAATTTGAAGAGGCTGTTGCCTTGTGCCTTAAGAAGAAAGGAGCCTTCTTCTATGCGTCTAATTATAGTGTGGGAGTAAATCTGTTCTTTCACTTCAATGAATACATTGCCAGCAAGATGCAGACATATAAGGCTTACGATGTTTCCATTAGAGAGGTGCACCATTTGCAGAAAGTAGACAAACCTAGTGGCACCGGCATAACAGCGGCAGAGGGCATTCTATCAAGCTACATAAATTTAGAAGGCTGGGTGGCTGATAATCCGGAAGAAAAAAGTAAATTAAACATCACTTCTGAGCGTGAACCTGATGTGGTTGGTACGCACATTGTTACCTATGCCTCTGAAGTTGACAAAATAGAACTTGGCCATATTGCCCATAGCCGCACAGGTTTTGCCGAAGGTGCCGTAATGGCAGCTGAGTGGCTTATAGACCGCGAAGGCGTATACGGCATGAAGGACATGCTAAACCTGTAACCATAGCTATTGCAGATGAAAGTGAAATTCTGGGAAAAGAAACCAGTAACAAAGGCGCCGAAAAAAAAGAAGAGTTTTGCCCGTGAATGGGGCGATGCTATCATCTTCGCGGTGGTGGCAGCCAGTTTGATCCGCTGGGCAACATTTGAGGCTTATACTATTCCTACTCCGTCTATGGAGAAGTCGTTGCTGGTTGGTGATTTCCTATTTGTAAGCAAGTTGCATTACGGGCCCCGCACCCCCATCACGCCGCTACAGGTTCCTTTAACACACCAGACGATCTGGGGAACCAACATCCCCTCCTATTCTGATGCTATTCAACTGGAGCCTCACCGCCTGCCAGGCTTTTCGAAGGTAAAACACAATGATGTAGTTGTATTTAATTATCCGCCGGAAGAAGAGCACCCCGCTGACTTGCGCACCAATTATATTAAGCGTGCCATTGGCTTACCCGGAGATTCGCTTGAGGTAAGAGACATGCAGGTGTTCATCAACGGCAATGCGGTTGATGCGCCCGACGGCCTGCAGTATAAGTACCTGCTGGTGCCTAATACACAACTGTCAGAGAAGTTCTTCCAGGACCGCAATATAAACTTGCGCGATGTAATACCTTATGAAAACGGCTATGTAGTAGATGCATCTCCGGAGCTGGCCGCGCAAATGGCACAGTTGAATTTTATCACAGATGTTATTCTGCTGAAGGACCTGCCTGGCAAAGCTGATCCGGAAGTATTCCCACAAGTGCCAAGCAGGTATGAGTGGAACAAAGATAATTACGGCCCTATTTATATTCCCCAAGAAGGTGCCACAGTGGCTATTACACCGGAAACGCTGCCTTTTTACGAAAAAGTTATCTTGGAGTATGAGCGCAATGAAAATGTGGACATACGTGATGGAAAGTTATTTATAGACGGTGCTGAAGTGAACGAGTATACCTTTAAGCAGAACTATTACTTCATGATGGGTGATAACCGCCATAACTCTCTTGACTCCCGCTACTGGGGCTATGTACCCGAAGACCACTTAGTTGGTAAAGCCGTCATGATTTGGATGTCTACTAATCCGGAAGGCAGCTTCTTTGACAGAATTCGCTGGAGCCGCTTATTCAAGACAATCGAATAAAGTTCAAACCTCACAAATTGAAAAGCCAGACATGACAGGTCTGGCTTTTTTTGTTTCCGTTTCGTTGAATCTATACTTGCCGCTTCATCAAGTGCATGGATAATACTAAAAGCGTCTCAGGTTCCTTACAGCAACTCCTGCACATTCTCTGGCGGACGTCCTAACACGGCTTTATCTTCTTTCACGACAATAGGCCGCTCTATTAACACGGGGTGGTCAACCATCGCCTGTATCCACTCTTGGTCCGTCATCCTTTTACCCTTATATGCCTCTTTATAAAGGGCCTCGTTCTTCCGCAGTAATTGCTCTGGCTTCATGTTCAGTTTCTGCAGTACGTCCTGCAGTTCGGCGGCAGTTAGTGGTGTTTTCAGGTATTCGACAACCTCTACCTCCTGTCCTGAATCTTTAATCAATTCCAGTGTTTGGCGGCTTTTACTGCAACGGTTATTATGGTATATCTTTAGCATTGTATCAGTGTTTCTATAACATATCCCTTTACTCACGGAAAAGCTTAAGTATGTACTTTAGAGGGTAGCTACCACTCTATTGGCTCTTTACCATGCTCCTGTAAGTATTTATTAGCTTTGCTGAAGTGGTGGCTCCCGAAAAAGCCCCGATCAGCAGCAAAAGGGGAAGGATGTGCCGCTTTTAGCACAAGATGTCTCTCTTCATTTATAAAGGCACCCTTTTTCTGCGCATAAGCTCCCCACAACATAAATACCACATTTTCCTTCAGATCATTCACTTTCTGCACCACGGCATCTGTAAATTCTTCCCAACCCTTCTTCTGATGTGACCCCGCTTTTCCGGCCTGTACAGTAAGGGTAGCGTTTAACAGTAACACCCCCTGCTCTGCCCAGCGCTCCAGGTTGCCGGTGGTGGGCATATCTTTGCCTAGGTCATTTTTGATTTCCTTAAAAATGTTAAGCAAGGATGGCGGCACACGTACCTTGTCGCTCACAGAAAAAGCGAGACCATTTGCCTGGTTGGGGCCATGGTAGGGGTCCTGCCCCAGGATCACCACCTTCACCTCATCAAAAGGGCATTTCTGGAAAGCATTAAATATTTGATTGCCCACGGGATAAACTTTTTGAGTGGTGTATTCGTCTTTAACAAAAGAAACAAGATTTTTGAAATAAGGCTTTTCAAATTCATCTTGCAATACATTCTGCCAGCTTTCTTCTATCTTTACATTCATGCGTTACTAAGCTTGAGGGTTAGGTTAAGAGAGTAAATTCCACTGAAGCAGCCTGCAGCTACTGCACTGGTTGTTAAGTATACAAAAAACATTGGAACATGGATACAAAAACAACTGAAGGAGTAAAGATCACGGTTACGGCCAACTATCTGCCAGACTACTCCAGTCCGGTGCAGCAGCACTTTGTTTTTGCGTATAAAATAAAAATCGAAAACCACAGCGAGTTCACTGTTAAGCTGTTGCGACGCCACTGGCACATACACGATGCAACAGGTGTGGTGCGTGAGGTAGAAGGAGAAGGAGTTGTAGGGCAGCAACCGGTGCTGGAGCCAAGCGAGATGCATGAGTATGTATCTGGTTGCAACCTGAAAACAGGTATTGGCAAAATGCGCGGCACATACCTGATGGAGCGGTTAATTGACGGCCGCCAGTTTCACGTCACCATTCCAGAGTTTACCTTAGTTGTACCTTATAAACTGAATTAAAATAACAAGGAACGGGTATAGCACGATTACCTGCGCCAGCATGTAAAGCAAAGCAGTACTCGTTTCGCTTCTCCTGTATTCTGCCTCCCAAACCACGACCTGTGTCTTCTCTTCAACTAGCTGCTGACTACCTGCTGTACCGGAAACGTGCGTTTAATTTGCACGGTGTCCACTCCCCTTTCATTTTCGACCTGTACCACAACGTTTTAATGCACGACGGTCATTTCCTGGCTTATGATCGGGTAGAGACGCTTCGTGAGACAATGTTGCAGGACAACCGCCTGTTACAGGTAACGGATTTAGGAGCAGGATCGAAAATGCTAAAACAGCAGCAACGGAAGGTAAAAGCAATTGCCCGATCTTCAGCTAAAACCGCTAAATATGGGCAATTGCTTTTCCGGCTGGTTAACTACTTGCAGCCGCAAACAATTTTTGACTTAGGCACATCACTTGGCATTACCACCTCCTATTTAGGTGAGGCACGCAAAGAGGCAGCAATTTATACTTTTGAAGGATGCCCTAACATAGCCAAAGTAGCCTGCGAAAACTTCAGCCAGCTAGGGCTAAAACAAGTGCAGCTTATTATGGGCAACCTGAGCGACACATTAGAAGAACAGCTGCAGCAGATACCGCAACTGGACTTCGCCTTCTTCGACGGGAACCATCGCTATACCCCCACCATGCAGTATTTTAACACCTGCCTCAAAAAAAAGCAAGAGTACAGCCTGTTTGTGATAGATGATATCTATTGGTCAGGAGAAATGAAGCGTGCCTGGCAAGAAATAAAACAACATCCGCAAGTCATGCAGACAGTGGACCTTTACCATATAGGCCTCGTCTTTTTCAGGACCACGCAACCCAAAGAGCATTTTACTTTAAATTTTTAAGTACTGAATTCAAACGAAGGGTAAAGGACAAAAGACCAGTATTATCATGAAGTATTTTGTCCTTTGTCTTCATTCCATGCTTATGCTACTGCCTGGCGAATGCGGATAAGCTTTTTAAGCAGGTTTTCTAACTGGTCCAGCGGCAGCATGTTAGCACCATCAGACTTAGCTATACCTGGCTGCGGATGCGTTTCTATGAACAGGCCATCAGCCCCAACTGCAATGGCCGCCTTAGCGATTGTTTCAATCAAAGCAGGTTTGCCTCCTGTTACACCTGAACTTTGGTTTGGCTGCTGCAAAGAGTGTGTTACATCCATCACCACAGGTGCCCCTAAGGCTTTCATTTCAGGCAGATTCCGGAAATCCACCACCAGGTCTGAATAACCGAAAGAATTTCCTCTATCGGTCAGAATCACTTTCTTGTTACCAGAATCGTGTATTTTCTCAACGGCAAAGCGCATGGCAGCACCAGACAGGAACTGCCCCTTCTTGATATTGACTACTTTACCTGTATTGGCAGCTGCAACTAATAAATCGGTTTGGCGGCAGAGGAAAGCAGGTATCTGCAGCACATCCACATACTCGGCAGCCATGGCAGCCTCTGTTGTTTCATGTATATCTGTTACCGTTGGCACATCAAACTCCCTGCTCACCTTCTGCAGAATCCGGAGTGCTTTTTCATCTCCTATTCCGGTAAAAGAGTCAAGGCGCGAACGGTTGGCTTTACGGTAAGAGCCCTTAAAAATCAGCGGAACCTGCAGCGAATCAGTTAAGCTTTTCAGACGCTCAGCAATCTGCATGGCTATTTCCTCTCCTTCGATGGCACATGGGCCGGCCATTAAAAAAAAGTTGCCACTATCGGTGTGTTTTAGTTTTGGTATTTCAAACATGGTTCTTTTGTTTTTATGCGCAAAGGCATTGCAAAGGTACTATATCAAATAAGAATTACGAGTAATGCATTGAGTATTGTTCTGAGCCATATAGTAAGCCTTACTTCTAATTCAGAAATGCCGTTGAGCTTCGTATCACTTCTTCTGCAACAGCATAAACACCTCCCGTCCCTGCCGTGGCTGAATGGAATTATAAGCTGTATCATAGTGCCTAAAATGAAAATATGGCTCAAAGTACGTTCTGTACTCCTCTCGGTTACCTCCAAAGGGAGGTCCTTCGTGTGTGAAATCAGTATCGAAGAGCAGTCCCATCAGTTTTCCTCCCTGTCTGAGCAAATGTGCGCATTGGCGGGCATAGTCCAACCTTAAAGAAGGTTCAAAGGCGCAGAAGAATGTCTGTTCCACTATCAAATCGTACTCCCCTTCCAGCGAGAAGAAATCCTGTTGCAGCAGTTGTTCCTTCGAGAAGCCAGGCACGCGGCGCGCAAAATTATGAAGTGGTGCTTCCGCTATGTCTACAAGGTATACCTTCTCAAAACCCTGCTTAAACAGGTATTCAGCTTCATACCCACTGCCGCTGCCTGGGATCAGGATACGGATTGTTTTGTTTTGCAACTGATCAAAATAATTTTTTAGCGGCGTCGTTACATCCCCAACATCCCAACCTGTTTGGTTTAACTGGTAACGGTGCTGCCAATATGCTTCATCAAATTGTTGCCCCATCAAAGTAGATTAATAAATCAAAAATATTATATTTGATGCTTGCTAAGACTGAGCTATTAGTTTTATTTAAAATAAAGCTTAAATTAACATAAACAATAAACTAAAACCACATATGTCAGCTAACACACCTGAAAAACGAAGCAACAGGAAGCTTTTAATTGGTGGCCTGCTCGTCGTCCTGATCAGCATTAATGGTATTCTGATTTACATGAATTACCAGAAAAAAGAGAAAACGGAAGAGCAAGCCGAAGTTATCCGGGTTAAGAACAATGAACTGGAGAACCAGATTAAGGTTTACGAAGCCCTTAAAGCGGACTTCGAGCGCCAAAGCCAGGAACTACAGGCAATGGGCCTGGAAAACGACTCTCTGGAAACCCAGATTGCAGCTATTGGTGCTGACCTGGACGAACTGCGTGGCTTCAGAAAGCGCAGTTATAGTTTAGCTGATCAGCGCCGTTTCCGCGACAGAGCCTCGGCTTTTGAGCAACAACTGAAGCAGAAAGATGAGGAGATTGTGCAGCTGCAGGCAGACAATGAAGTGTTATTCACAGAAAACACTGAACTGAAGACAACTCAAAACCAGCTGTCAGATAGCCTGGTAACGTTTAAAACCAGCAACCGTGATCTGAACGAGAAAGTGAAGCTAGCTTCTAAACTAGAGGCGCAGAACATGAATGTGAATATCATTAACCAGCG
This sequence comes from Pontibacter pamirensis, assembly GCF_010015475.1. Lineage (GTDB taxonomy): Bacteria > Bacteroidota > Bacteroidia > Cytophagales > Hymenobacteraceae > Pontibacter > Pontibacter pamirensis. Next base: position 154,026 of record NZ_SSNI01000004.1, on the reverse strand, counting down.
TGGTAAAGAAAAAGAAGACAATGATAATGAGTTCCGGGCAAGGCGAGTAGACAAAATTCGTGTTGTCTTCAACCTCGCTAAGAATGATGTAGCTGCTAAAGAGCCTAAGACTGTATACATGCGTTTGATTGAGCCTGACGGAGCAGCACTCTATAACTTGGCTACAGGCTCTGGTTCCTTCCAGATAGACGGAGAAAACATGTACTTTACTGCCAAGCGCGATTTCGTTTTCGATAACACGCAACAGCAACTAAGCTTTACTTACGACAAAAATGCCGAGTATAAAAAAGGCCAGCACGTAGTAGAGCTTTATACAGACGGCTTTATGATCGGAAAGTCATCTTTTGTTTTAAAATAGATTATTCACCAGCACTACAAATAAAAAGGCCACTGCCATACGGTAGGGGCCTTTTTATTTGTAGGTTGATTCTAGAATTATACCATATTAGTTCATCATGTCACTCGGTGAGCACTCTTCTATCCTGTATCACTTTAAAGCTCTCCACCATTTTTACAGCCTCCTGAATATCCTCAGTAAAGATGGTAATAATCGATCCGGCCTCAGCATGCTCCAGTGCATAAGCAATTGCCCGCATCTCCTCTGGTATAAGCTTTGGCTTTTTATCGGGAGCGCTGTCTTCAATGCCCCGCAAAAGAGGGCCGGTTATCTCTTCTGCCTTTTTACCGCGCAGATCAGCATCCAGGCGTATGATGACGTCATCAAAAATCTGCCCCGCTACCTGTCCCAGCGCAAACAAGTCTTCCTGCCTGCGGTCTCCTACACCGGCTACTATGCCAACTTTTTTAGAAGCATCCAGACTATTAATAAATTCTCCAACCGCTTTTAGCCCCCCAACATTGTGCGCATAATCCACCAGCACATCATAATCAGGAAACTTGAAGAGATTCATTCTTCCCGGTGTTTTGCCCGGTGAGGGTGTAAATGTCCGGAGGGAAGTTTTGATGTTTTCCTTGTCAAAGTGAGAAATGTAGCCTGCCAGCAAAGCAGCCAGGGTGTTTTCTATGTTGAAACGGGCTTTACCACCAAAAGTAAGTGGTATCTCTGCCACGCGGTCTATTCTTATTTTATAGCTGTTTTTAAACAGGGAAATGTAGCCGTTTTCGTAAACAGCAGCCAGGCCTCCCGCTGCAATGTGTTGCAGTACACGCGGGTTGTCCTCATCCATACTGAAGAAAGCTATTTTACAGTCTAAACCTTCAGCCATAGCATATACCAGGTCATCATCTGCATTTAAAACAGCATACCCATCCTTGCTCACACTCTTTGGTATTACTGCTTTCACCTGCGCCAACTCCTCCAGGGTATGAATGTCGCGCAACCCCAGATGATCAGAACTTACGTTGGTGACTATACCGATATCGCATTGCTGAAAGCCGAGACCAGAGCGTAAGAGGCCGCCACGGGCACATTCTAAAACGGCAAAGTTCACTGTAGGGTCTTTCAGCACGAACTCAGCACTGTAAGGGCCGGTGGTATCTCCCTTCTCCAGCAGTTTATCCTGGATATAAATGCCATCTGTGGTGGTATAACCTACCTGGTAGCCATTTGCCTTAACCATGTGCGCAATAAGGCGGGTGGTCGTGGTTTTACCGTTGGTGCCTGTTATGGCTATTATTGGTATGCGTGACGGCTGATTGTGCGGGAACAGCATATCAATAACAGGCTCTGCCACATTGCGTGGAAGGCCATATGCCGGTGAGACATGCATTCTAAAGCCTGGAGCAGCATTTACCTCCAGCACGGCACCGCGCGTTTCGTTTAATGGTATGGCAATGTCGGTCGTCATCACGTCTATGCCACATATATCAAGCCCTACAAGGCCAGCGATGCGCTCAGCCATCAGAATGTTGTAAGGGTCCACCAGGTCTGTCACATCAGTTGCTGTGCCACCCGTACTGATATTGGCTGTGCTCTTAAGGTAAAGGGTCTCACCTTCCTGCAAAACAGCATCAGTGGTCAGGTTCCTGCTCTTAAGGATGCTCCTGGAGTGCTTGTCAAATTTGATTTTGGTGAGAGACTTCTCGTGCCCGACTCCCCGCTTCGGGTCCATGTTCTCTTTGTTGATTAACTGTTTGATGGTGGAGGTGCCGTCGCCGATCACCCTAGCAGGTGTGCGCATGGCAGCCGCTACAAACCGACCGTTAATGACGAGAAGCCTGAAGTCAGAGCCCTCGATGTATTGCTCCACAATTATACCAGCGGAAAATTTGCGGGCTTCAGCAAAACCACTCAGGGCATCTTTAAGATTAGTTACATTGATAGAGGCTCCTTTCCCGTGGTTACCATCAAGCGGCTTTATCACCACCGGAAAACCCAGCCAGTCAATCGCTCGCTTCAGTTCCTCCTCGTCGTAAACGGTAGAGCCTTTGGGCACCTGTATACCTGACTCACTAAGTATCGCCTTTGTCGCTCTTTTGTCTCCGGCTATTTCTACAGCAAAACAAGCTGTTTTACAGGTCAAGGTAGCCTGTATGCGCTTCTGATACTTTCCGTATCCCAACTGGATAAGTGAATGGCTGTTAAGGCGAATATAAGGTATACCCCTGCTCAGAGCTTCTGAAACAATAGAATAAGTACTCGGCCCAAAAAACTCGTCTTCCCGGATTTGGTGTAAGCGGTTAACATCATCACTCACCTTATACTTTTCACCTTTCACAAGGGCCTTGGTGATACGCAAAGCGGCATAAGCAGCATACTCCCCTGCCCGCTCCTCTTGGTACGAGAACACAACCACCATATGCCCTTCCTCATGCGCGGGATAGCACCGACCATAGCCACACTCCATTCCCGCCATTGTCTGAAGCTCCAGCGCCACGTGCTGCACGACATGTGCGAAAGTGGTACCGGCATCCACAGTCTTGAAAAAACCACCCTCCACTCCCTCTACAGAGCGATGCTTCAGCAAACCAGGAAGCTTTTTCTTTAATCCTGGAAGAACACCCGGGATGTCGTTTGTTAGTTTGTGGCTGAGGGATTCCAGCTCCAGTTTAAGGACAATAATCTTGGGATGCTTAACTGACCAGTAGTTTGGTCCGCGCATGACGCGCAAATCTACAATGTTCATGAGTTGTATGGCTGGGTGAGCGTAACATGTATAAGTTTAAACCATGGCAGATTAAGCACTTGCTTCTTTGTTCGCTGAACTCAGTTATATACATCTAAAGCTGTACAAATCTGTACCAGCAATCCAGAAGGAATGATGTTTCTCAGCTACAATTGACCAGAATAATAACTAATTTTTGCCGTAGGTCATTTAAAAGTTGAGTACGGGAGTAAGTGCCAAAAGATTAAATAGCATTGAAATTATGTTTGCGTGGCATAAATGAACGCAACTATATAGGATGTTAGATAAAAAAGCAAAAGGATAGAAAACAAAAAACCCTGCTATGCAATAGCAGGGTTTTGAGGTAACGAGCGGATTCGAACCGCTGTAGCAGCTTTTGCAGAGCTGAGCCTAGCCACTCGGCCACGTTACCGTGTTGGTGAATGGGAGTGCAAACATACATAGAAAAACATACTTGTCAAACTCCGTCGGTACTTTTTTAGTTATAAAAACAAAAAAGCCCCGGGTAAACCGGGGCTTTTCTATCAATGAATGTTATTAAATCTTAAGCATTCGTCTCATCATCAGCAGCTTCCTCGTTGCCTTCTGTCTCACCAGACTTCTTAGCAGCAGCAGCTTCTAATTTCTTAACACCAGCTTCTTTTTCATTCTCCAGCATCTGGTTCTTCAAAGCAGAAAGTGCATCCAGGTCACCAAGTGTTGACTTGTCTACATCAACCTTTGCTTTTGGAGCAGCAGCTTTCTTCTCTCCGGCAGGAGCTGCACCAGGAGTAGCTTTCTTCGTAGCTCTGGCAGTTCTCGCAGCATCCACCTCTGAGTGAGAGGCAGTGTGAGAAAGAATGATTTTACGGTCTTCCTTAGAGAATTCAGTTACTCTGAAGTCAAGGCTCTCACCTGCTTCAACAGTAGAACCGTCTTCTTTAGTCAAACCTTTCGGGAAAGCGAAACCTTCGATACCGTATGGCAACTCTAATGTAGCGCCTCTGTCTGATTTCTCAAGTACAGTAGCTCTGTGTACAGAACCGATGTTGAATACAGACTCAAACGTATCCCAAGGGTTCTCCTCCAGTTGCTTATGGCCCAGGGCAAGTCTTCTGTTAGGAACATCAAGTTCCAGAACAACTACATCCAGGTTCTCACCAACTTTCACAAACTCCGATGGGTGCTTGATTTTCTTTGTCCAGCTCAGGTCAGATACGTGAACCAGGCCATCTACACCTTCTTCAAGCTCCAGGAACAGACCGAAATTAGTCAGGTTACGAACGATACCAGTGTGCTTGGTGCCAACTGCATATTTCGTAATCACATCTTCTTTTGTCCAAGGGTCTTCGGTAAGCTGCTTGATACCTAATGACATTTTACGCTCTTGTCTGTCCAACGTCAATACAACTGCCTGAACCACGTCGCCTTGCTTTATAAAGTCTTGTGGGTTACGCAGGTGCTGTGACCAGGACATTTCAGACACGTGAATTAGTCCTTCCACGCCTGGCATCAGTTCAAGGAATGCACCGTAATCAGCTACGTTTACAATCTTGCCTTCTACTTTGGAGCCAACCTCGATTTCAGCAGGAAGAGCATCCCATGGGTGCGGCGTAAGCTGCTTCATACCAAGGGAGATACGCTTCTTGTCTTCATCAAAGTCAAGAACTACAACATTTACTTTCTGATCAAGGTTTAGTACTTCTTCCGGGTGGTTGATACGTCCCCATGAAATATCTGTGATGTGAAGCAAACCGTCAACACCACCAAGGTCGATGAACACACCGAAGTTTGTCATGTTCTTGATGATACCTTCCAGTACCTGACCTTTTTCAAGGTTGTTCAGGATGGCGGCACGCTGCAGTTCCAGGTCTTTCTCGATAAGTACTTTATGCGATACAACCACGTTGTCGAAAGCGGCGTTGATTTTCACAACTTTCACTTCCATTTTCTTGCCTACAAACACGTCGAAGTCACGGATTGGCTTCACGTCAATCTGAGAACCTGGCAAGAAAGCTTCCACACCATGGATGTCCATGATAAGACCACCTTTTGTTCTTCTCTTCACAACACCGTCCAGAATGTTGTCATTCTCAAGCGCGTCGTAGATACGAGCCCAGGCGCTAACGATTTTTGCTTTCTTGCGGGACAAGATAAGCTGACCGTTTGGATCTTCCTGGTCTTCGATAAATACTTCTACCTCGTCACCTACTTTCAGGTCAGGAAGGTCCCTGAATTCTGAAACTGGAACCAAGCCATCAGATTTGAAACCAATGTTCAGGATCACGTCACGATCAGTGATACCTACCACGATTCCTTTAACAACCTCCTGCTCCTGTACGGTAGTCAGGGTGTCGTCATACATTTGTTCCATTTCGGCTTTCTCAGATTTGCTGTAACCTGAGCCGAAACCTTGGGACTCAATCTTGTCCCAATCAAAATTGTCTGGAGAATTACTCATATTATTTGTAGTGCCCTGAAGTAGCCATCAGCATAGAGCAATCTGCTGATTTGGTTTAGTTTAACATCTCCCAGGTATAAACCTGAGGTCCATTCATTTGAATGAACTGCAAAAGTAATAAATAAACATGATAATTACTATATCGTTCCATATTGTTACCAGATTTTGGTGAGGTTTTTAGCGTGTGTAACCTAACTGATTGCTAAGTGCAGGAATAGTGTGTAATATGGTCGCCGTGAATAGCTTATAGCTATAGCTCCTCCCCTGTGTTTGCAGCGATCTAACAGTGAGATACCCGCAGCAGGACCTTCAGATACTGAACACTATAGAGTAGCTATAGTCTGTGCTGCGCCAGAGAAATAACGGCTGAAACAAAATCGTACAGGATGAAAAATTTCTACAATTACATTCTACAATTATATAAAGAACAGGCAATTTAGGAATCAGGAAGCATCAGTGGATCGCATTGATTCTTCTTTCATACCAAGGTATGTGCTCCAATCCTGGTTTGATTGAGTCAGGTGTAGTTGCAGAAAATTAAGAAGAGAAGGCCTTTTGGGTTGGGTTTTAAGTTTTAGCCCTGCTTCTTCCGGTGTACGGTTACCTTTACGGGAGTTGCAACGCGAACAGGCGGTCACCAGGTTCTGCCATGCTGTTTCTCCCCCTCTTGAACGGGGCAGCAGGTGATCCAGTGTCAGGTTTTTGGCTGTGCCGCAGTACTGGCAGTTGTAGTTGTCGCGGCGCATCACGTTGTGGCGGCTCAGGGCAATGCCATAGTATGGCACACGCACATAACGCTGCAAGCGGATAACAGAGGGAATGGGATAGACAGTACTGACGGTGTGTAGAAAATGACCTTCCGCCTTAGAAATCATTTCGGCTTTTTCAAGGTATACGAGCAGGAATGCCCGCTGCACAGAGCAGATGGCAATGGCGCTGAAGTCCTGGTTAAGGATGAGTACTTTGTCTTTCATGGCCGCACTTAAAGAGCTTATGCTCAACTTGTACGGCATAATTTACCTAATAATTGGCTAGCTTTACAAAAAATGAAAGCATTTTAAAGTAATATTCTTTTAATGATGCGCAATTGATGCGTATATCGCTTAAGATCCTGATTGTAGATACCAGTATGATCGAGGGTATCAATACGCACTTCTCCGTGTGCGTGCATGATTCTCTGCCCCTCCAGCATCATGCCTACATGTGTGATGCGGCCTTCAGTATTAGAAAAAAATGCTAGGTCGCCAGGCTGCGTCTGCTCCACAAAATGCACCTCCTGTCCATGTGTCACCTGCTGGTAAGCGTCACGGGGCAACTGATAGCCGCAGATGCCAAACACCTGCTGCGTGAACCCGGAGCAATCTATACCAAACACAGATTTCCCACCCCATAAGTATGGGAATTTTAGAAAGTTAGATGCTACTGCTGCAAGTTGTACTTGTGTTAACTTTTCATCATTAGTAGAGGCACGGCCGGCATAGGTATAACGTTCCTCATTTACTCGTATACTGCTATCATCATAGAAAGGCAGGTAGCTGCCAACACCTATTGGAATTTGAGTTGACTTAATATGAATCAACTGCACCAGATCCAGCGCTCTGGCGTGAGATGTAGTCTTCCACTCGTCGAAGTATTCAGGTGTAACGGCAGTATGTTGCTTGAAATCAATCCAGCCCCGGTAGCCGTCGGTGGCCAGCTGTAGCTGCAGCCAGTTTCCATCGGTGTTTACTACCTCATAGCATTCGCCAAAAATAAGCTGCGTTACCAGCTCTGCTCTGTCAGATGTCTCGGCACGCATCGGCACCAGACTCAGCATGCAAATTCCGTGTTCCACTTTTTTGAATTATAAATTAGAAATTATGAATGGCTGTTAGCTGGACTGGTTAAGCGGTTTTTATAAGTTAAAGCTTGTAATAGTAAACAAATAAGATACGCCTAAGAACTACACCTCCTGAACCCATTCATAATTCAGCATTCGTAATTCAAAACTGCGCGCCAGCGCCTAATATCCGCTTCGGGCCATTTCGCGTTTTACGTCTTTCTCCTTGATATCCTGCCGCTTGTCGTACAGCTTCTTACCACGTGCAAGTGCTATCTCTACTTTAGCAAAGCCGCGATCGCTGATAAACACGCGAACAGGTATAATAGTAACTCCTTGCTCCTGTGCCCCGCTCTCCAGTTTGCGCAACTCTCTCTTGTTGAGCAACAACTTGCGTGCGCGGGTGGGTTCATGGTTATAGTGTGTTCCTTCCGTGTAGGTAGAGATATGCACGTTGTGCAGCCACAACTCGCCTCGCTGAAAAACGCAATACCCCTCTCCCATGTTTACCTTGCCTTCCCGAATCGATTTGATTTCAGTTCCCATCAGCATAACACCGGCAGTATACTTCTCGATAAACTGATATTCGAAGGAAGCCTTTCGATTAACAATGTTAACGTGCTTCTTTATTCGCTCTTTATCTTTCGCCATTTATTTAATCTTATCTTGGTAGCCATTTAATCCGGCCCGTTGTTCTTTGTTCTGTCTGAACACATTTAAAGTTACTTTATCATACGAATCTTAAACCCTGCCAATCCTTTTATACTTTGAATTCTGTTCAGATTTTCAGTCTTGGCTCAGGGCTCACGTATTGCGTGGCAAAATCTTCTTTAAGGTATTGAAAATGAGCTGCCATTGCTATCATACCTGCATTATCAGTGCAATACTGAAAGGCTGGTATATACACATTCCAGTTATACTTTTTGGCATAGTCCTGCAGCGTTTGGCGCAAACCAGAGTTTGCCGATACACCACCAGCAATAGCAACCTCTTTTATACCTAGGTCTTTGGTAGCCTGTACTACCTTCTTTAGCAGCGTCTTGATAAGCGTCTTCTGCACGCTGGCACAAATATCCGCCAGGTTTTCCTGCACGAAATCAGGTTGCTCCTTCGTTTTATCGCGCAGGAAGTAGAGCACTGCTGTTTTGATGCCGCTGAAAGAATAGTTGTAGCCAGGCATATTGCCTACCGGGAAAGAAAAGGCATCCGGATTGCCTCTGGCAGCGGTTTTATCCAGCATCGGTCCTCCCGGGTAGGGCAAACCCAACATTTTGGCTGTTTTGTCAAAGGCCTCTCCTACGGCATCATCTGTCGTCTGACCGATGATTTCCATGTCCAGGTGGTTTTTTACAAGCACTATTTGCGTATGGCCACCGCTCACGGTTAAACACAGGAACGGAAATTGCGGTGTAGGTTCATCGATGAAGTGCGCCAGGATGTGCGCCTGCATGTGGTTTACCTCTATTAGCGGAATATTGAGCCCCAGCGCAAAAGATTTGGCAAATGAGCAGCCAACCAGCAGCGCCCCCAGAAGTCCGGGGCCACGGGTAAAGGCAACTGCATTTAGGTCACTTTTTGTTACATTTGCCGTACGCAAAGCCTGTGTAACGACTGGTATAATGTTTTGCTGGTGAGCTCTTGAGGCTAACTCCGGAACTACACCGCCATATAGCTCATGCACGGCTTGTGTGGCAACTATGTTTGAGAGCACCTTTCCTCCGCGTATTACCGCTGCGGAAGTCTCATCGCAGGAAGATTCTATTGCTAAAATTATAGGTTCAAGCATCTTTTGGAAAAAGAACAGTCAACAAATTACCCCAAAGTTATAGGAAAAGCTATTCTAAAAATAGTTTTAGGCCTTATCCTGTTCCTTTTGTTGCTGTTTGCGGTTGTTTTTGTGGCCATTCGTTTTCCGGGTGTTCAGACAAGAGTCGCGCAGCGGGTTGCTGCTTATATTTCAGAAACGGTAGACCATGAAGTTACTATTGGGCGGGTAGATATCAGCTTCTTCAGTAACGTGGTGCTGGAAAAAGTAAGGGTACTGGATTATCTTGACAACGAGCTTCTATACATTGGCAGAGCCGAAGCGGACATAGATGCCTTTTCTATTTTCAACCCGAATAGCCTTACTATAAATACACTGGAGCTAGAGCAGCCACGAGCTAACTTAGTTGTATATGAAGGAACTGACTCGCTAAACCTGAACACATTCTTTAATGCGCTGGGGAATCTTTTCACTAAAGACACAACGCAGCAAACATCAGAGCCATTCAACTTTGCATTAAACGAATTAATCGTGAAGAACGGGCGCTTCACGTATGATGATTTTAACGAACCGCGCGCTGATTATGGCATAGACTATGCTCATATGACCTTCGATAAGGTTTCCGGCAGATTCAGCCAGATACAACTGGAGGATACTATCCAGGTACGCATTCAAGATTTAACCGCCATTGAAACACGGTCAAACACGCAGCTGCACAACCTCGACACCCGCATGACCTATGCCCCTACCTTCTGGGAGTGGGACGATCTGGATCTGCAGTTAAACCAGAGCAACCTACAGCACTATGTGCGCTTCGACTATAACGAGATCGGAGACTTTAGTAATTTCATTGACAGCGTAACCATAACCGGAAACCTGCAGGACACCCGCATTTACTCAAAGGACATCGCCACTTTTGCCCCGCAGCTGCAGGAATACAATGAAAATCTGCTGGTTAACTCGCTTGAGCTAAAGGGGAAAGTGAACAACTTCTCAGCCACCAACGTGGACCTGGAGTATGGGGAGAACACGCATATTGTAGGAAGCATCAGTGCAGATGGTCTGCCCAATTTTGAAGAGACATTTGCCAACCTGCGCCTGCAAACCTCTACCATCAATGCCAGTGACATCAGGCAATTTCTACCACAGGACACTTATGAAGTAGCCGCCCGTTTAGGCACAGTTAGCCTGGAAGGCCGTTTCCTAGGATTTTATAACGACTTTGTAGCAAACGGAGATTTTAGAACAGCTTTAGGCAACCTGAAATCCGACATCAACCTGAAAATTGACGACAACACCCGTTCCTCCTCCTACAATGGTTATGTAACAACAAACGGTTTCAATATCGGCCGCTTGTTAGATGCCGAAGATCAGATTCGTAGAATCTCTATGAGTGGCCGATTAGAAGGTTCGGGCTTTACCATGCAGGATGCCATCCTGAAAGTGAATGCTACCATAAACCAAGTGCAGCTGTTAGATTACAACTACCAGAATCTTACAGCAAACGGCACGCTCCGCAACCAGACATTTGTGGGGCAGGTAGCTGTGAACGACCCCAATCTGGTTTTGCAGGCAGATGGTGAGGTGAACCTTGCCAGCGGACAAAGGTCCTTTAACATGCTGGCTGACCTGGAACGCGTGGATCTCCAGGCACTTAACCTGTCACCGGAACCTCTGGTAATCAGTGCCCGTGCAAACCTGGATTTCCAGGGCTTAAGCCTGGATACATTTGAGGGAACAGCACGCTTCGATAGCGCCCAGATAGCCTATAAAGAAAACCAACTCGCCCTAGACTCGGTGCTGATTCAGTCAGATATTGCAGAAGGCACGAGAAGCCTATTCCTGAACTCTGACCTGCTGGCGCTGCTCGTAACCGGCAACTTTGACTATACGACACTGACCAAAGATTTGGAAAACATGATACAGGAGTACCATCTGAACTTTGAAAGCGACGATGCTGCGACTGCTACTTATTACAGTCGCAAGTCAACTGATGGCTCAAACGAGTATGCTTTGACGTATAATCTGAACCTGAAGGAGGCAAATCCTATCCTCGACTTGTTTCTGCCGGAACTGGAAATTTCAGATAACGCTACCGTTGAGGGTTCCTTCCGGCATGGCCCCACTGTCATTTTTGAGATGTATGCCGACATAGACACCATGCTGTACAATGACTATGCCCTCTATGGGAACAGCATAGAATTAAACACCTCAAAGCTTCAGCAAAACTTCGATGTGTTGGCGGCAGCCTTGTTCACGTCTCAAAGGCAGGAGCTGCCAGGGGCTGGTACAACGGAAGATTTTTTTGTGGAGGGCATCTGGAACGAGCGCACCATTGATTTCTCAACTGCCATCCGGCAGCCAGAGCAAAACAACCTTGCAGTGATAACGGGAGACCTGAACTTCCTGCAGAACCAGATCCAGATAGTCTTTGATCAGTCAAATATTACGCTACAGCAAAACGCCTGGGCGTTCGTGCCAGGAAACACCCTCTATATAAGCGAAGGAGGCCGACAGCTGGAGTTTGAGAATTTTGCGCTTACAAATCAGGAACAGGTTATAAGGGCCGAGGGGGCAATCTCAGATGACCCGGAAAGCAGGCTCTTGCTGAACGTAGAGAACTTCCAGCTAAACAACCTGAACCCGCTAATTTCCATGCAGTTAGCAGGAGAGCTAACTGCAGAAGTGGTGGCGCAGGATATATATAACCGTTCTTTGTTAGCAGCTGACATGCATGTTGACTCCTTTTACCTTGACCAGGTGTACATTGGCAACATAGTTGGCAACACCAATTGGAGCAATGCTTTGCAAAGGGCCGAAGTTGATATAGGAATTCAGCGTGATAATAAAAAAGTGCTGTCCGTAACAGGCAACTATAACCCGCAGGCACCGGAAGACCAGTTGGATTTATTAGCCGTAATGGATCAGGCAAACCTGAAACTGGTAGAACCTGTGCTCAATACGCTGCTTTCTGACCTGGAGGGTACCATGGAGGGGCGCATCAGGATTTTAGGCTCACTCGATTATCCTGTTTTAAAAGGTTCTGTCATGGTCAGTAACGGGCATTTCACCTTCGACTACCTGAACACGACCTACCGCTTTACTGACAGAATCTATTTTGGACCAAACAGCATCAGCTTCCGGAATGCGCAGCTGCGGGATATATACGGCAACAGCGCAACGGTAACAGGTGGTATCGCCCACGATGGCTTTACCAACATGGTGATTGACCTGAACGCGCGCTACACCAATTTTATGGTACTGAACACCAGCGAGGCGCAGAACGAGCTCTTCTATGGTACTGCCTTTGCCACAGGCACGGCCACTGTGCTGGGCCCGGTAGAGAACCTAGATATCAACGTGAACGCGCGCAGCGAAGAGAACACACGTATCGTGCTGCCCCTAGACTATCAAACGGATGTGGCCCGAAAAGACTTTATCAGGTTTGTGAACAAGGCAGCTTCCGACAGTGCCAGTGTGAATATAGAAACTGAAGAACAGGGTGTTAACCTCTCTGGCATCAACATGAACTTTGAGCTTGATGTAACCGATGACGCTTACTTCGAGATTATTATTGACCGCACCACCGGGGATGTTATCCGTGGCTCAGGCAATGGCGAGATCCGTATGACGATTGACACACGGGGGGAATTTCATATGTATGGCGGCTTCGAAATTACAGAAGGCGCTTACAACCTGAAACTGCTGGAAGGTTTGGTTACAAAAGAGTTTGCGGTAGTGCCAGGTGGCACGATTACCTGGAACGGGGACCCAGTGAACGGTGTAATGGATATTACAGCGCATTACACCCAGATGGCCTCCCTCAGTAGCCTCGCAACTTCTACAATGGATAACTCTGCAATGGTGGGGCGTTACCCTGTGATCGCCGTAATTGAACTGACTGGGCCGCTGCTGTCACCGGAGATTGACCTCGACCTGAGCTTTGATGAGGTGCCCCAGAATATTCTGGCCCAACCCGAGCTTCTAGGTACAGTCAATGCCATAAAAAATGACCCAAGTGAATTGAACCGCCAGGTATTCAGTCTGCTCGTCCTGCAAAGGCTGTCGCCTACAGGGGCTTTGGCTTTTGATGGTGGTGTTGGCGCTGGTGCCGTTGGGGGTAGTCTGGGAAGTTTACTTTCAGGCCAGCTGAACAACCTGCTTAGCACCATCGACAGTAACCTTCAAATAGACATCGGTCTGGATGGTATTGGGCAGAGCCAGCTTGCTTCTTTACAGTTGCGACTGAGTTACTCTTTCTTTAACGGGCGCCTGCGCCTGACAAATGAAACAGGTATCGGCGGAGTCCGGGATGAAGCAGGAGGAGGCAGTACCGCTTATATCGGCGACTGGACACTGGATTACTACATCTCGCAAAGCGGGGAGCTAAGGGCAAGGCTTGAATATAGCACCACGCCCGACATTACCGGCCGTATCAGGAAAAGCCAGAGCGTGAGTGTGCTGCATACCAAGCGCTTTAATAGCCTCAGCGAACTGTTTGGCAGTAACAGGCGGGAGCGGCGCCTGCGTGAACAGGAAATGGAGCGCGACCGCATTATACTTGATTCTGACCCCAGACTGGAGCTATAACACAAAAGCCACCAATTAATTTGGCGGCTTTTGTGTTTACAGGTTCTAAACTACCTGCATATTTCAATTATATTTCTAATTTTGCGATGGAAGGCTTCAGGTATGGCAACAAAAGTAAAACACGTCAAGAAAAAGAAATTAGGCAATTACCCGCACACCATGGTGGTGTTCAGTATTTCGCTTGCCCTGTTTGTCATCGGTTTGTTTGGCTTGTTACTCATACACGCGGGCAAGCTGTCAGAGCGGGTGAAAGAAAGCATCGAGATGCAGGTGTATTTAGACCGCAACCTGACAGAGGTACAGTTGGTGCGCTTACAAAAAACGTTTGCTGCCAAAGAATACATCGCCTACCAGAATGATACGGCCCAGGTGCGTTTTATATCGAAGGAAGAAGGCGCAAAAGCTTTCTTAGACGAAACAGGAGAAGACTTTATGGAGTTTCTGGGAGACAACCCGCTTCGTGATGCCTATGTACTGCGTATTGATGCTGAAAGCTCCAGTTCCCCTGCACTGAAAAGCATTAAACTGGACCTGGAGGATATAGAGGGTGTTTACGAAGTGCAGTACGTCGAAAGCCTGATAGAATCCATCAACAGCAACATTCAGAAAATTAGCATCGTGTTGCTATCCTTCGCTGCTATTCTGGTGCTGGTAGTTATAATTTTGATCAATAATACGATTAAGCTGGCGCTTTATTCGCAGCGGTTCCTGATAAGGAGCATGCAGTTGGTGGGTGCAACATCATATTTTATTCAGCGTCCGTTTCTGAACCGGGCCATTTGGCAGGGCATTATGAGCGGCATTATAGCTTCGGCACTGCTGTTTGCCCTGATGCAGTATGCGTACCATGAGGTTGCCGAACTGCAGCTGCTACGTGATGAGGAACAGACATATATTTTGATGGGAGCCCTGGTAATCATAGGTTTGATTATCGGCTTTATGAGCTCTTACAGAGCGGTGCGCAGATACCTGCGCCTTACATTAGACGAACTATATTGAGAAATGGAAGAAAACAAACCTCTCCTTGCCTTTGGCAGTAAAAATTACATCCTGATGCTCGTGGGTATTGCCCTGCTGGTAATCGGCTTTTTTGTGATGACATTAGACACCGAACCCTATGGGCTTGGCTTCTTAGGCATTACACTGGGGCCAATGATTGTTTTGGCAGGCTTCGCAGTTGAATTGTTTGCCATCATGGCTAAGGATAAAGCACAGAAATAAATGAGTATTTGGCAGGCTATTATTTTAGCCATTGTTGAAGGTCTTACCGAATTCTTACCAATTTCTTCTACGGGGCACATGATCATCGCCTCCAGCCTGATGGGTATAAATGAACTCCCAATTACCAAGATCTTCGAAATAAACATTCAGTTTGGAGCTATACTGTCAGTGGTAGTGCTGTACTGGCGCCGTTTCCTCCAGAACTTTGTCTTTTACAAGAAATTGCTGCTTGCCTTTTTGCCTGCAGCAGTTATTGGCTTTGCTCTGAACAATGTAATCGATGCCATGCTTGAGAGCGTTGTTTTAACAGCAATTATGCTGGTGTTGGGTGGCATTGTGCTTCTGTACGTAGACAAATGGTTCAAGTACGCTGTTGATAATACCGTTACTTATAAAAGCGCCCTTATCATCGGCTTTTTCCAGTGCATCGCCATGATTCCTGGTGTATCAAGGTCGGCGGCCTCTATTATAGGCGGTATGTCACAGGGCATCAACCGTAAGGCTGCCGCTGAATTCTCGTTCTTCCTGGCTGTTCCCACCATGCTTGCCGCTGCTTCTTATAAGTTCGTCACTGACCTGCTGGGGCTGGAACTATCAGACTTTATTAAGCTCGACTTCGTAAAGATTCAGAGCAGCTTTGCGGTGATACAGCCTAATGATGTGAAGCTCCTGTTAATTGGCAACTTTGTAGCCTTTGTTGTGGCGATGCTGGCTATCCGCTTTTTTATCAGCTTCCTGACAAAGTACGGCTTCAAGATGTTTGGCTATTACCGTATTGCTCTGGGTGTGGTGCTGTTGACACTACTGGCAATGGGTTTTGATTTAAAAGTATAAAAATGGAATACGATTTTGCCGCTGGCGAAATACTGCTTATAAACAAGCCACTGGACTGGACATCATTCGATGTGGTGAAGAAAGTGCGGAACACGATACGGGTGAAGAAGGTGGGCCACGCTGGCACGCTGGATCCCCTCGCCTCCGGCTTGCTCATACTTTGCACCGGCAAATACACCAAGCGCATTGATGAGATACAAGGGCAGGAAAAAGAATATACCGGCACTATACGTTTAGGTGAGATAACCCCCTCTTACGACCAGGAAACGGAAGTAACGGAAACAAAAGACATCAGCCACATTACAGAAGAGTCAGTTAAAGCAGCTGCTGCAGAATTTGTAGGTACCATTGAACAGGTGCCTCCCATTTATTCTGCTGTGCAGGTAAACGGCAAAAGAGCGTATGATTTGGCGCGGCAAGGAAAATCAGCTGAACTGAAGCCACGTACCATCACTATTAAAGCTTTTAATGTTACAGCCATGGAAGGTGCAGAAGTACAATTCCGGGTTATATGCAGCAAAGGAACATACATCAGAAGCCTTGCGCACGATCTGGGGCAGAACTTAGGCTGCGGTGCCCATCTATCATCTCTCGTCCGCACCCGTATAGGAGATTACCTTCTGAAAGACGCCTTAACAATCGAAGACATACAGGAAATCAGGAAAAAGCAAATAGCAGCGGATGAAAGTAATTCGTGAAATAAACGATTTCCCGCAACTTAGCTATCCTGTTGTAACCAGCGGCACTTTTGATGGCGTGCATATTGGCCATCAGAAAATCCTGAAACGCGTACAGGAGTGTGCCCGCCAGAATAACGGAAAGAGTGTAGTCATAACCTACTGGCCACACCCACGCCTCGTGCTTTTTCCAGAGGATAACGACCTGATGCTGCTTTCCACTATTGAGGAGCGCATAGAACATCTTCGCGATTTCGGCATCGATTATTTACTCATCGTGCCATTCACCAAAGAATTCGCCCGTACCAGTTCCCGTAAATTCATCACAGACGTGCTCGTGCGGACTATCAACACCAAAGTACTGGTGATAGGATACGATCATCGTTTTGGTAAAAACCGAGAAGGAAGCTTCGAAAATCTAAAGGCGCGCTCCGCACAGTATGGGTTTGAGGTAGAGGAAATTCCACGCCAGGATATAGATGACATCGGCGTAAGCTCCACTAAAATACGACGGGCTTTAGAGGATGGCGACGTAGAGACAGCGAACCGTTATTTAGGCCGCTACTACACACTTACTTCTGCGGTGGTGGAAGGTAATAAACTGGGTCGCACCATTGGCTACCCTACCGCTAACTTAGCACATCCCGCAAACCACAAGCTCATACCAGCCAACGGCGTTTATGCTGTATGGGTAAGATTAGGGGAGGCAACGTATGGTGGCATGATGAATATCGGCCTCCGCCCTACTGTAGACGGAAAGCAGATGACATTAGAGGTGCACATCCTTGAATTTGACCAGGAGATTTATGGTCAGTCTTTAACTGTGGAATTTGTAAAGCTGCTGCGCAAAGAGCAGAAGTTTGACGGTTTGGATGCACTGAAGGCACAGTTGGTAAAAGATAAAGAAGAGATACAGCAGGTACTACGGCTTCAGTAGTAAAAACATAAGTTGACGTATAACAGAGGGCGGCCACATAGATGGTTGCCCTTTTTTTGTGCATAGCACAATAAAAGGGTTAAATAGATCAACTGAAAACAGCATAGCAGCCGTATAGAAATATTTTTCATGTTGCCGCTGTGGCAAGATTACATGTGGCAGCCGCAGCCGGAAACTACATAGAACAGCATCTCGCAGCAAGGACGTGAAAAAAGTAAAATTATCATCAAACCTTGCATGAAGGACACACTACTTCTTTACGACCCGCAGGAGCAGCAAATTGTTGACGATAGAATTATACCTGAACTGGGAGCCTTTGCCCTGAAAGTCGTGCCATACAGTCAGAACTTGGCCAGTGTTGCCTCAGGGAGCAACATCATCATCTATCTGAGCGATGAACAGTTAGGAGAACTGGTTCCAGGTATAGTGGGAAGTAACTGCACCCTGGCCTTCCTCCCTCATCCTGGTATGAAAGAGGCACGGCAGGGCTACGGCATCTCCGACAGTTTGCAGCAGGCCATAGAGGACATTGAAAACAAAAAGAAAGGAATAAAGGCTGACTTGCTGCTATGCAATGGTCGTCCTGTCTTTAACCGGGTAATCATAGGCAATAGCCTGAGCCTGATGTCTGGCAGCGTCTCTAAAAACAGCTTCAAATCTTTTTTTGAAAAACTGGCAGGTACTTTAAAAGGAAGTAAAGCCCTTATTCCGCTCCCATTTACTATTATCACAACAGATAAACCGCCTCTTACAACAGCAGCTATTGGCATTATAGCGGTTTTACATAGCAAAAACACACTCCTCTCCCGTAAACTCTTCAGCCGTTCTTTTATCAATGACGGCAGCATGCATGTCCTTATTTTAGCACCGAGAAGCGCCATTGGGTTACTGCGGTTTTATATAAAGTCGCTGTTTGAAAGTAAAAATAAACAAAAACTACCTTCCTTTATCGGCCACATAAAAACAAACACTATTACAATTAATGTCTCTGAACCAGTAGATTTCTCGTTGGACAATAGCCTTATGAGTGCAAAAGGAATTGAGCTTCTGGTAAGCGAAGAAGCCTTTATGGTGATTCCAGGGCGTAATCTGAACGTGGATGAGCATGCAGGAGAACCCAGTGAAATGTACCGCATTAACCTTCTGCCTAAAGGAGAAGCCTATCTTCAGGAAATAGTTGGTAAGCCCTTATCACTGCTATACCATGCATCCACTGAAGAATTCAAGGACTTGTTTAAGGTGCTCCGTGATAATTCGAAAGTGAGCAGCTCTTTTTTAACATTGATGGTTTTATCAACATTGCTGGCTACTTTAGGGCTTTTTTCTAATTCCTCACCCGTAATAATTGGCGCTATGATTCTTGCTCCTTTAATGGCACCTATCATCTCTCTGTCGATGGGGGTGTTGCGTCAGGAGAAAAAGTTAATGATAAACAGTGTAAAAACAATTGGCTATGGACTGTTGCTGAGTTACCTGGCAGCAATTTTTCTCACGTTGCTCACCCCATTGCACACGCTAAACGAAGAAATAACGGCTCGCATAAGGCCTAACCTGCTGGACCTTGGAGTAGCTATTATTTCAGGTATAGCCGGTGCTTACGCACATGCCCGTGAGGAAGTAGCCAAAACACTCGCAGGGGTTGCCATTGCAGTAGCACTGGTTCCGCCGCTGGCAGTGTCTGGCATTGGCATAGGCTGGGGCGAATGGCAGGTTTTCTTTGGTGCTATGCTACTGTTCCTAACTAACTTGGCAGGTATAGTGTTAGCCGGCGCTGTCACTTTCATGCTACTAGGTTTCAGCCCTTTTCAACTGGCCCGTAAAGGACTGTTTGTATCCTTGATACTGGTGGCCCTAATCAGCTTTCCGTTAGGTCTTGGTTTTAACAGCATGGTGCGGGAGCGCCAGATTGCACAAGCCCTGACTCAATACAAGGTAGGTGATATCACTATTAAAGACGTTACGGTGATACGGGGCGCAAAACCAATGTTGATCAGTGTAAAACTAGTGGCGAAGGAACCTGTTACAACTGAAGACCTGGAGAGGGTGAAACAAGCTATTCAGAGCAGAATAAACCAGGAGGAAGTTCAACTTGAAATACTCGTAAGTATTCGCCGCTAAGTACAGCAGCAGAAAGTGATACATGAAATAGCCTGAGCTACTTTACAGCTACATTCTTCAGTCTCCATATTCATCCTTGTGCGATGCAAACAGAGATTTCACCTGATACAAAACCTATTTCACCCAAAAAACGAAGTATTATATGTTTCATATGGCTTTTTTTATATATAAATTACCTTCAACAACCACTGCTCTTAAACTATGATAAATAAAACAGTAGCAAATGCGCAGCAGGCGCTGCAAGGCGTGCAGGATGGGATGACGCTCATGCTAGGCGGCTTTGGCCTTTGTGGCATTCCTGAAAACTCAATTCAGGAGTTGCTCCGCCTGGGTATAAAAAACCTTACCTGTATTTCTAATAATGCCGGTGTAGATGATTTCGGCATAGGTCTTTTGCTCCAGCAGCACCAGGTTAAAAAGATGATATCAAGCTATGTCGGCGAGAATGCCGAGTTCGAACGGCAGCTTTTATCTGGCGAACTGGAGGTTGATCTGATCCCACAGGGTACACTGGCAGAACGTATTCGTGCCGGTGGTGCTGGTATTCCTGCTTTCTTCACTCCTGCTGGCTTCGGCACAGAGGTAGGCGAAGGCAAAGAAACAAGGGAGTTTAATGGCAAAATGTACCTGATGGAGAGTTGGCTGCGGTCAGATTTCTCTTTTGTAAAAGCTTGGAAAGGGGATACTGCCGGTAATCTCATCTATAAAGGTACAGCCCGCAACTTTAACCCTATGATGGCCACCGCCGGCAAAATAACAGTGGCAGAAGTAGAGGAACTGGTACCCGCGGGCGAACTTGATCCAAACATGATTCACACCCCCGGCATCTTTGTACAGCGCATCTTCGAGGGCAAGGATTATGAGAAACGCATTGAACAACGTACAGTCAGAACTGCTTAATCAGAAAGAAAATTATGGGTTTAGATAAACACGGAATAGCGAAACGCATTGCAAAAGAAGTAAAAAACGGCATGTACGTAAACTTGGGCATTGGTATACCAACGCTTGTGGCCAATTATCTGCCTGAAGGCATTGAAGTTGTGCTGCAGTCAGAGAATGGGTTACTGGGCATGGGGCCCTTCCCTACTGAAGAGCAGGTGGATGCAGATATGATTAACGCTGGGAAACAAACTATCACCACCCTGCCCGGATCAGCTATCTTCAATTCGGCAGAAAGCTTTGCCATGATACGTGGTGAACACGTAGATTTGACTATTCTTGGAGCCATGGAGGTATCAGAAAAAGGCGATATTGCCAACTGGAAAATACCGGGAAAGATGGTGAAAGGCATGGGCGGGGCCATGGACCTGGTGGCATCGGCCAAAAATATTATCGTGGCCATGCAGCATACTGCCCGCGACGGCTCCTCCAAGCTTCTGAAAGAGTGTACGCTGCCGATAACCGGGGTAGACTGTGTAAAGAAAATAGTGACCGATTTAGCCGTTTTAGAAGTAGTAGATGGTGGTTTTAAACTGCTGGAGCGCGCGCCGGGTGTGAGCGTGGAAGACATCAAAGCTGCCACAGCCGGTAACCTCATTGTAGAGGGCGATGTTCCGGAGATACAGGTATAGTAAACCACTACAGAAGCAGTACATTAAAAAGCGCAGCCAGAACCTGCGCTTTTTTGTTTAATTTTACATGCCGGTCTATTGCACTATAAATTGCTCCGGTTATATTATATCAAAACAATACTTGCTGCACGTATACAGGTACAACAAGTAAAAGAGACATAATCCCACACATGAGCGAAAAAAACGAAACAAGTTCAGAACATAGATTGCTACTCCGCCAGTTGGAGCTAAAAGATTACAAAGAAGTTAAAGAAATCATGAACCTGGTTTACCGCAACATAGACGGAGCCTGGACACGCAAAGAGTTCTCTAACCTGTTAAAGCAGTTTCCGGACGGACAGATATGTATTGAAGATAACGGAACTGTTGTAGCAGCAGCCCTAAGTCTAATTATTGATTATGACAAGTACGGCGACAAACACACCTATGAGCAAATCATAGACAACGGCACATTTAAATCACATGACCCAGATGGTGCTACGCTCTACGGCATTGACGTATTTGTGCACCCTGAATACCGGAACCTGCGTTTAGGCCGTCGTTTGTATGATGCCCGGAAAGAAATATGCGAGAACCTGAACCTGCGCGGTATCATAGCCGGAGGCCGCATTCCAGGTTATAAAGACTATGCTGATAAGCTGACGCCCGCCAAGTACATCGAGATGGTGCGCAATAAAGAGCTCTCTGACCCGGTACTTTCTTTCCAGCTCAGCAACGGCTTTCACGTGCGTAAGATTCTGAAAAACTACCTGCCTGACGACAAAGAATCACGTTCATATGCCACTCTGTTAGAGTGGATTAACGTGTATTACGAGGAAAAGGAAGAGATTATAGGTGGCCGGAAAACCGTGGTGCGCATCGGTATTGTGCAGTGGCAGATGCGCGCTGTGAAAGACCTGGAAGATTTTATGCAGCAGGTAGAGTTCTTCGTTGATACTGTGAGTTCCTATAAATCTGACATCGTGGTATTTCCTGAGTTCTTCAACGCGCCGCTAATGGCACTCACAAATGAGGAATCTCCTTCTGAGGCTATTCGAAGTATGGCGGAATATACTGAAGAAATTCGCGAACGGATGATTCATCTTGCACTTTCTTATAACATTAACATCATTGCCGGCAGTATGCCGGAGTATTACGATAACAAGCTGTACAATGTAAGCTACCTCTGCCGCCGCGACGGCACTTATGATGCTCAATATAAGCTACACGTCACGCCGGATGAATCACATTACTGGGGTATGCGCGGAGGCCATAAGCTCAAGATTTTTGATACAGACATCGGTAAAATCGGAATCTTAATCTGCTATGATGTTGAGTTCCCTGAGTTGGCCCGCATGCTATCTGACATGGACATGAAAATCCTTTTTGTTCCCTTCTGGACGGATACGAAGAACGCTTACCTACGGGTGCGCCTCTGTTCCCAAGCTCGTGCTATCGAAAACGAGTGCTATGTAGCCATTACGGGTAGCGTGGGTAACCTTCCAAAAGTTGAGAACATGGATATCCAGTACTCCCAGTCAGCCGTTTTCTCCCCTTCAGATTTCGCTTTTCCACACGATGCAGTGATAGCTGAGGCGACTCCAAACACAGAGATGACGCTAATAGCTGATCTGGACCTGGACCTGCTGAAAGACCTGAATGCCGCCGGTAGCGTCCGCAACCTGAAAGACCGCCGCAAGGATTTGTATAACCTGAGCTGGGTGACAAGGAAGGAGGAATAAAAGAGCCATTATCATAACCAAAGAAGCCGCTGTTATAAGACAGCGGCTTCTTTGGTTATGATATTATTTATCAATTTACTATGCGTTAATAAGACAATCTGCTTCTTTTACGTTCTTCCAGAACAAGGGCAACTATAACACCTAGTACAAAAGCAAGCAATCCGCCAATAATAAGAAACCTTTGCAAGACAGGTCCGGTAGGCCTAAATCGAGGTGTAAACCCATTCACCACCTCAATATTATCTAACTGATCTAATTCAGCTTCTAATTCAACCTGACGTTCATACATTGTTAAACTCTCACGATATAAGGTGGTAGGATCGATTGGCTGGCCGTAAACGAATCCATTAACAGGACCACTTGGCGATGCAACAGTAGTTTTAACGCTATCGATAGATTCTATCTGGTCTTTAAGTTTAGATATCAAACTCTCAATTTCTCTTTGTCTGATACGCTTTTGCTTTGAGAAATAGCGATTATTCTCCAGATAATTTGTCAACGCTGGTTCCATAGTCTCAAATAACGAATTATCATAAAGTGAAAGCTCTATTTTAAATGGTGAACCGGTTAAAATACTGTCTTCTGCTATTCTATCCTCATCCAAGTTATGAAACCTCATTTCAATAATTTCATTGGCTGCATCAGGATCTATGTTCAGTTGTTCCGAGACGGCAACAATATTGCCTTCATTTATCATGTCGGATAAATTATTCAGCTGGTTCTCAACAAACTCATTCCTGATTTCAGACAAGACAAGCGTCATGGAAGAGATATAATACGGCTTTGTAAGATAAAAAGCAGCATATCCCAACACCAATCCTAAGGCTGTAAAAGATAACACCAAAATTGATCTTTTGAGTAAAACACTAAGCATATAAGAAATACTATTCCTAATTTGCTTAAAAGCGACTCCTATTTGCTTAAAAATAACTCTTAAGTCAATTTCATCCTGAGCATTATTCATTCTCTTTTGCTCTTGTTCCTTCAGGTGATACATATTGGCAATTTTTTACAAATATACTAGCTTTACCAAAGCTTTAGTAATATTGAATAGATATAAAGTTGTTTGCAATATTTCACTATTTTTGCCCGCAAACCAAATAAAACCATTGCTACTATTTATCTATAATTAAGAAAACGGGCGCACCCTATGAAAACTCAAATGGTTGACCTTCGTCGTCAATATAACAGATTAAAAGAAGATATAGACCAAGCAATTGCAGAGGTACTAGATACCACAGCCTTTATAAATGGGCCTGCAGTTACACTTTTAGCAAACGAACTAGCGGCGTATAACAATGTAAATCATGTTGTTACCTGTGCAAACGGTACAGATGCATTGCAATTAGCCATGATGGCTCTGGAGCTAGAACCTGGAGATGAAGTCATTGTTCCTGCCTTTACCTATGTTGCCACGGCCGAAGTAATTGCACTTCTTGGACTGGTTCCGGTCTTTGTAGATGTACATCCTGACACGTTCATGATTTCTGTTGAAGCCATACACCATGCAATTACTTCCAAGACAAAAGCAATAGTACCTGTACATCTTTTCGGCCAGTGTGCGGACATGGAGGCTATTATGTCAATCGCAGAAAGACATAACATTTTCGTGATAGAGGACACTGCACAAGCCATCGGTGCTACTTATACATTTCCGGATGGAACAGTAAAAAAAGCTGGCACGATGGGGCAAATAGGCACAACCTCGTTCTTCCCATCTAAAAATCTGGGGTGTTTCGGAGACGGTGGAGCTATGTTCGTTAATGATGACAACCTCGCCAAGAAGCTCAAGATGATAGCTAACCACGGCCAGAGCGTTAAGTACTACCATGACATTGTTGGCGTAAACTCCAGACTAGACACGCTGCAGGCTGCTGTACTTCGCGCTAAGCTGCCTCATTTAGATGACTTTTCCATCAGGAGAAACAAATCTGCAGCATATTACGATTCTGTTTTAGGCAAACTCAGCTCTCTTTCCATACCTAAGCGGGCAGAGCAGTCAAACCATGTCTTTCATCAGTACACAATAAAATGCCTGGGCTTTAGAAGAGAGGAGCTACAGGCACACCTTCAGGAAAAGGGCATTCCAACTATGGTTTATTATCCTGTTCCGCTGCACCTTCAGAAAGCTTATATCCACTATGGTTACAGAGAGGGAAGCTTACCGGTATCTGAAAAGCTATCTTCACAAGTACTCTCGCTTCCGATTCATACAGAACAGGATGAGGAGCAACTCTTCTTCATCACCAGCAATATCAAAGAGTTTCTTGAACTTAAAGGCCTAGCGTAATGAGTTATTTTAGCCACGAGACAGCCGTCATAGACAATGGATGTGCTATAGGAGACGGCACCAAAATCTGGCACTTTTCTCATATAATGCCAGATTGCCGCATTGGCAACAGTTGCAATATCGGTCAGAATGTTGTTATTTCCCCACAGGTGGTGCTTGGCAACAATGTCAAGGTACAGAATAATGTATCGATATACACAGGCGTAACATGCGATGATGATGTCTTTCTAGGACCGTCGATAGTTTTCACAAATGTGATAAACCCGCGTAGTGCCGTTAACCGCCGTGACCAGTATGCCACAACACATGTTGGTAAGGGAGCAAGCATTGGCGCTAACGCCACAATAGTATGCGGTCATGACATTGGAGAGTATGCCTTTATTGGCGCAGGAGCGGTTGTAACAAAGAATATACCTGCATATGCCCTGGTAGTTGGTAATCCATCCAGGCAGATTGGCTGGATGAGCGAGTATGGTCATAAGTTACAGTTTAATAAAGATGGTGAGGCAACTTGTCCGGAAAGCGGCCAGGTTTACAAATTAATAGATAAGCAGGTTAAAAGAATAAGTTAAAAAGAATGCCTTTTCAAGATAAAAAAATAAAGTTTGCTGTAGTAGGGTGTGGCCATATCGGGAAACGACATGCAGAAATGATTGCCAGAAACCCTGAAGCAGAGTTGGTCGCACTTGTAGATACAAAAGAAAAGAGTTCTCTCAATATAGAAGAGTACCAATTGCCTTTCTTTCATTCCCTGGAGGAGCTCCTCGCCAGTGGCATCGAAGTAGATGTCATAAACATAGCCACTCCTAATGGCTATCATGCGCAGCAGTCTATGAAATGCCTGGAGGCCAGAAAACATATTGTGGTAGAGAAGCCAATGGCTTTGACGAAACAAGATGCTGAAAATGTAATTTTTAAGGCTTTACATGTGCATAAGCACCTTTTTGCCGTTATGCAGAACAGGTACTCCCCCCCTTCCGTCTGGATAAAAGAACTTATTGAAGGTGGCGTACTTGGAAAAGTGTTCATGGTGCAGCTGAATTGCTACTGGAACAGAGATGACCGCTACTATAAGCCTGACAGCTGGCACGGGAAGAGAGACCTTGACGGAGGTACGCTGTTCACACAGTTCTCTCACTTTGTTGACATCATGTACTGGCTCTTCGGAGACATTACTAACATCAATGCCAAGCTTGGCGATTTCAACCACCAGCATCTGACTGATTTTGAAGATTCAGGGTTTGTAAGCTTTGACTTTGTGAACGGAGGAATGGGCTCCATCAACTACTCTACCTCTGTATGGAACCAGAACCTGGAGAGCAGCATGACCATTATAGCTGAGAATGGCTCTGTAAAGATAGGTGGGCAGTACATGAATGAAGTAGAATATTGCCACATCAAGAACTACCAGATGCCCGAGCTGGCACCAACCAACCCTGGCAACGACTACGGCGCCTACAAAGGTTCAGCACAGAACCATCACTACGTGATAGAAAATGTGGTGGATGTTCTGAAAAACAGATCAGCCATAACAACTAATGCCCTTGAAGGCCTGAAAGTTGTTGATATGATTGAAAGAATTTATTCTGCAAAAAATAATTAAAGAGAGATTCTTTATATAAGTTTATACTCTATTGTTTACACTCCTTTTCAGAGTAAATGAACTACTTAGTGAAGTTAAAGCCAAAATCTGATTTTAAAAGGAATGTTATTACACTATTAACAGGAACCACTATAGCCCAAATAATTCCCATTGCTGTTTCTCCAATATTAACACGATTATATTCTCCAGAAGATTTTGGTGTGTTGGCTTTGTTTACAAGTTTAGTAACAATAGTAGGTATAATATCTACAGGCTTATATGAATCTGCCATAGTCTTACCCAAACGCAAAAAAGATGCCGTCAATATACTAGGCTTGTGCCACATAATTGTGTTCAGCTTCAGTTTGATACTTTTCCCTATACTATGGTTTGGGGAAAGTATTATTGCCAACTTCATAAATGATGAGGCTATCCTAGACTGGCTTTATTTTATACCATTGGCTACATTATTTATGGGTCTTATTCAAACGTATACTAACTGGAGCATTCGTAACAGCAGTTATAAACGTCTTGCAACTAATAGAATTGCACAAAATATAACATTGGCAGCAACTAATGTTAGTGCAGGTTTTCTTGGCTTTGGGGTAAGTGGTTTGATAGCTGGTTTCTTTGGTAGTCAGTTGGTTTCCAGCGTACTACTTTTTTTAAAAGTTAAGTTTGAAGACTCAATAAATCTAAAAAGTATAAGTTGGGAAAGAATTAAACTTAATGCTCACAGATATCAGGACTTTCCTAAAATAAATTTGTTTCAGGTTTTAGTAGACACTCTACAGGCTAGTTTGATAGTGTTTTCTATTAAGGGAATATGGGGTGTTGCAATTTTAGGATTATATGCTTTTATGATGCGAATTTTGAGAGCTCCTCTTAACATAATTGGAAGTTCAATTTCTCAGGTTTTTTACCAAAAAGCATCACAAGCATTCAATAACAAGGAAAACTTGTTTTCTATACTACTGAAAACCATGCTAACTCTTGCTTTACTAGGTGTGGTTCCCTTCACAATTTTACTTTTCTTTGCACCAGAGCTTTTCTCTTTTGCTTTTGGTCAGGAGTGGCAGGAGGCAGGCGTATATGCTCAATTATTAACACCTTGGTTATTTTTCAATTTCATTTATTCTCCATTATCGCAAGTTCCATTAATATTGAATAAACAAAAAAAGTCTTTTGTGCTCGGTCTCATATATAATTTAATAATATTCGGGATTATATATTTTATGGGAGCAAATGGATTTAGTCCCCATACAACTTTCATTACGCTTTCCATAGCTATTTCTATTTATTTAGTCTTTATGTTAATGTGGTTGTTAAGCATTACAAAATATTCAAATACTAACTAAAATATTTAAACATGCAATTCAATAAAGAATTAGAACCATATTTAGATTCAACGAAATTTTCAAATGGTTTAAAAGTAAAACTAGAGTCGAATGGGGCTCCTATGCAAACCAGAATGGATTACATAGAGTCTATAGTAAATGGGAAAAAGATTATACACTTAGGATGTACAGATCATATACCTTTAATTAAAGCGAAAATAAGCAATAACCAATGGTTCCATAAACGTCTGACAGAGAAAGCTAGCAGATGCCTAGGAGTTGATATCAACGAAGAAGCCCTTTCATATGTTAAAAATGAATTGGGATATAATGACTTAATTCTCCATAACGTTGTTACCGATGCACCTCATCCAAGTATTTTAGAGACTAAGTGGGATTATCTCATATTGGGAGAAATACTAGAGCATGTAAACAATCCCACTTTATTGTTACAGACAATACAAGAAAAATATGGTTCATGTATAGAAAAAATGATTATTACAGTACCTAATGCTTTTGATTATAAAAACTTTTACTACTCTCTAAGCAATATTGAACTGATCAACACAGATCACCGCTTCTGGTTTACTCCTTATACCTTAGCAAAAATAGCTGTTGAAGCAGGCTTGAAAGTCGATAATTTTGAATATTGCCTTCCCGGTGAATTAGGTAAAAGAGAATATTTTAAAAAGTTCTTTCTGGAGAGATACCCTGCATTTAGAGAGACGTTGTTGATGACGCTGAAATTTTAAGAATCGAATATGTCAGGTGCTTCAAATTTAATTGTCTTTACTTATTCTTATCCATACGGTTTTGGAGAAGAATGGAAATACAATGAATTCAATGTACTTTCTGGGCATTTTACTCATATTATAATACAACCTTACACATACGGTAACAACAAAGAAATCCAAAGAGAGCTACCGCTAAATGTAACAGTAAATGAGCCTCTTATTTCTGATCCGCTCAACTCCATAGGGCTTATATCTAAAGGTTTTTTTAATTTAAGTCCAGTTAAATTCGCTTTAGCTGATTTAGTTGAAAGGAAGCTGTACTTTCGTCCAAAGCAGTTTAAATTCTGGTTAAATAGTACTTTACATGTCAGACATCTTTCATCACATCCTTTTATTCAGAAGTTAGTTAGCACAAAGAGCCCTAAAACAGTTCTGTATTTTTATTGGGGAACTGGCCCAGCTCTTATGATTCCGCTTTTTAAACAGAAAAATTTTTCTAAAATCGTAGCTAAATTTCATGGCGGTGATTTGTATGAGGAACGAAGCAATGGCTATTTACCATTTCGTAAAAGCATTTTTCAGACCTTAACTAATGCTTTATTTATATCAGAACAAGGCTTAAATTACGCTTCTAAGAAATATAGAATAAACAATGGCTTAGTTTTTCGTTTGGGAGTAAAAACATATGGATTTGCAAAACATAGCCAAGACGATACATTTAGAATAGTGACCTGCTCATCTGCTATACCGATAAAGAGATTATCTTTATTAATAGAGGCGCTATTCCATGTGCAGTTTCCAGTTATATGGACACACATTGGAGATGGACCTCTATTACCTACATTACAAAAAACAGCTTCTACACTTCCTAATCAAATTAAAGCAAATTTTTTAGGATTTGTACCAGCACATAAAGTACAAGAATTTTACACAGAAGATACAGTTGATTTATTTATTAATGTAAGTGAGACTGAAGGTGTACCTGTTTCTATTATGGAGGCACTTTCAGCAGGCATACCTGTTGTTGCTACAGATGTAGGTGGAACGCACGAAATAGTAAATGCAGAAAATGGCAAACTTATAGCACCAGATATTAGTGCATCTGAGTTAGCAGGAGAGATAAGCTGCTTTTATAATTTACCTTTGACACAGAAAAAAAGATTAAGAGAAGGGGCTTTTCAAATGTTTGAAAAGAAATCCAATGCAGATAATTTATATGAAAGTCTGGCTCAATTCCTAGTAAAAGATTGATTCAATAAGAAAGTAATGATCACTATAATCGATTACGGATTGGGTAATTTGGGTTCCATCTTAAACATGCTTAAGAAAATTGGCGCTCAAGCAAAGATAAGCACTTCTAAACTTGATATTGAAAAAGCAGATAAGTTGATATTGCCTGGAGTTGGTGCCTTTGATAATGGTATGAATCAGCTTCGGGAGCGGGAGTTAATGGATGTTCTGAACTACAAGGCCATGGAAGAAAAAGTACCTACCTTGGGTATATGCCTTGGTATGCAGCTTTTGGGAAACTCTAGTGAGGAAGGCACTGAAAAAGGATTGGGGTGGATTGATGCAGCTACATTAAAATTCAAATTTGATGAGCAAAACCTGCATCTTAAAGTACCACATATGGGATGGAATTTAGTGAATGAGAAGAAGGGCAGTGTGTTGAGTAAGGAGATGTACGAGGAGCCACGCTTCTATTTTGTGCACTCCTACCATTTTGTATGCAAAAACCCACAGGATGAATTATTCCGCTCCAATTACGGCTTTGAGTTTACTTCGGCAGTTGAAAAAGATAACATCATGGGAGTCCAGTTCCACCCGGAGAAAAGTCATAAGTTTGGCATGAGATTATTGAGTAACTTTGCAGCTATTTAATCAAGTATGTTAAAAACAAGAGTAATTCCCTGCTTACTTTTGAAAGGCCAGGGACTGGTTAAGACTACAAAGTTCAAGGATCCTAAATATGTAGGAGATCCTCTTAATGCTGTGAGAATCTTCAACGATAAAGAAGTTGACGAATTGGTATTTCTGGATATCACAGCAACGATCAATAAAAAAGAACCAAATTTCAAACTCATTGCTGAGATCTCCACAGAATGTTTTATGCCTTTCGGATATGGGGGTGGTATAACCAACACAAAACAAATTGATAAATTAATAAATCTAGGAGTCGAAAAAGTTATTCTTAACTCGGCTCTACATCAGACACCTTCGCTGATTGAAGATGCAGCAAAGCTGTGCGGAAGCCAAAGCATTGTTGTCTCCATCGATGTGAAACGAAATTTTTTTGGCAAACCAGAAGTTTATACACAAGGCGGACAAACCAAAGTAAAAGCTTCGGCAGAAGAAGTAGCTAAGCTTGCTGAGTCATTAGGAGCTGGTGAAATCTTCATTAACTCTATTGACAAAGATGGCACGCTGAATGGATTTGACATTGATCTAATCAAGAGAGTGTCGTCCGCTGTGAATGTACCAGTTGTTGCTTGCGGCGGCGCCGGTAAAATTTCAGACTTTGTAAGTGCAGTGAAAGATGGTGGAGCTTCGGCTGTGTCTGCAGGCAGTATGTTTGTATTTCATGGCAAACATAAAGCGGTTTTAATAACTTACCCTAATTATGGAGAACTAGAATCTTTTCTAAAATAATGACCAATACAAACTTAATGAAAAGAGAATATCAAATTTGCACCAGGTGTATCATGGATACATCTGATCCAGAAATAGAATTCAACTCTCAAGGTGTATGTAATCACTGTCTTAGTTATGATGACACTGCAAAGAAGGTCCTGTTAACAGATGAAGAGAAGAAGCCACAGCTAACAAAAATTGTTGCAGAGATAAAAGAAGCCGGAAAAAACAAGGAATATGACTGTATCATAGGGTTAAGTGGCGGTGTAGATAGCTCCTATCTTGCTTATTGTGTCAAAGATCTGGGATTACGACCTCTTGCTGTACATTTAGACAATGGGTGGAATTCTGAACTGGCTGTAAAAAATATCGAGAATATAGTTAAAATACTTGATATTGACCTCTATACATATGTTATTGATTGGGAAGAATTTAAAGATCTTCAAATAGCCTTTTTAAAAGCATCAGTTGTTGATATAGAGATGTTAACTGATAGTGCTATCATTGTTGCTATTGATAGAATCGCAAAAGAAAAGAATATCAGCTATTTCTTAAGTGGATCTAACTTCGCGACAGAGAATATTATGCCTCAGTCCTGGTTTTATTCTATAAAGCATGATAGCCTGAACATCCGCGCAATATCAAAGCGGTTTGGCTCAGTGGGGAAACTGAAGAGTTATCCGATGTTTAACTTCTTTGAGTTCTGGAGATACACGTACTTCAACAAAGTAAAAACAATCCCTCTTCTAAATTTCCTGCCTTACAACAAATCAGAAGCCATGCAGTTTCTGATTGAGAAATTGAACTGGAGGGATTATGGCGGAAAACATTGGGAATCAAAATTCACTCAGTTTTATCAGGTATACATTCTGCCGCGTAAATTTGGAATAGATAAAAGAAGGGCTCATCTTTCCAGTTTAATTGTTTCAGGCCAGTTACCTCGTGAGCAAGGTTTGAAGTTGATTTCAGAAAATATTTATAACGAGAGGCTTCTTCAAGAGGATAAAGAATACCTCTTAAAGAAGTTTGAACTTTCAGAAAGTGAATTTGATCGCCTCATGCAGGCTGATCCTCTTCCACATGATTTTTATCCATCTTATGTTTCCTATATAAAGATACTCAGGAAATTCAAGCGGTTATTAACACGTAAAAAAGCCCATGTCTAAGAGAAAGAAAGCTCTCTTCGTGACACATGATGTTAGCTTATACGGTGCTTCCCGAAGCCTGCAAACGCTGCTTACAAACCTGGAGGACGTCGATGTTGATCTTGTTGTAAAGAAACGATTAAAAGGAAAATGGGATCTTAATGAAATAAACGCTTTTTTTAATAAGAAAGCGAAACTTATCAAAGAGTTTCACTTGCCTCATCCTGGTATTTATAAAGGTAGTGAATGGAAAGACTACAGAATTAAACTCAACGATTTGCTTTGGAAAAGTAATTCGAAGGCATTTTATAAATTTATCCAAGCAAATGACTATGATTTTATCCATTTAAACTCTATTGTACTTCATCAATTAATTAGAAAAGAATTACCTGCGTTCATACATATCAGGGAGATCTTTAATGGAAGCCAGACCTCTGTTTTTGATTCATTAAGAAATGCACGAGGAGTTATTTTTATAGATGAAGCGACAGAAGAACCTTTTAAGGATTTAAAACTTCAAAACAGTACAATTCTGAATAATCCATTTGACATGCGCCACCTGCATGAGGTGGTTAACTCAGATTTAATTCAGAAACATTCCTTAGAAGGTAAAACAGTATTTTCAATAATAGGAAGTGTCGCCCCTGTTAAAGGAGTAGAACTTGCTATAAGAGCTTTCAAAGAAGTAAAATGTGAAAATGCAGTTCTGTTGATAGTAGGAAAAAGTAACAATGAAGCTTATATAAAACTTTGTAAAGAACTCGCTGGCAATGATTTACGTATCATCTTTTACGGTGAGGAGGCCGATATAGGTAAAATTTATGCTATGAGCGATTACATTATCAGGTGTGACCCTCAATTTTGTGTAGGGAGAACAGTTTATGAAGGATTATACGCCGGTTGCCACGTAATACTGCCAGGGCATGAACACAACAGAGAAGCACTTTTCGATTTAGATAGATTTACTGACAGCATTACATTATATCCTCCGCAGGATACAGATATCCTGGCTAAGGTAATTGAAAAGAAGAGCCACCAGAAAATCTTTGACAGGAACTTTAGCACGAATATTCCTTCACATTTGCAACAGTTCAACCAGTTTATATCTGAGAAACTATAAAAGTTGAATGTATCGTTATATAACTCGATTGATTTACTGCAGCCTGATACTTATTTCAATTCAAATTGCCGGTAATTACAAAACAGCTTCCCCCTCTCCTACTTGAACGGTTCTGTTCATCCACTATCGCATATAGAGCTATTCCAAACACCAAATCACACTAAAAATTATATAGTTTTCAACGACAACTATTGTTAAATTTGTCTTCTAACATAGGTTTTATCATACCGTTAGAATGAATTAGTTGATTTATGAGAATTGTTCATATAGTAGAGTGTTTTGCGGCAGGAACAGCACACTTTATAAACTTACTTACACAATATACCTCCTGCGAACATATTGTGATTCATGGGGAGCGGTCTGATGAGATCAAAGCAGAGGCTGTCAAAGCTAAATTTCCGAATGGAGTGACCTTCATTCGGTGGAAAAGTGTGCAGAGAGAGCTTAAGCCTATGAGAGACCTAAAAGCTCTCATTGAACTACATAATATTCTTAGTAAAATTGACAATATAGATGTCATACATTTACATTCATCTAAAGCAGGTTTTTTGGGTAGAATTACTTGCTTCCTGATGCGCAGGCAAAATGTTATCTATACTCCTAATGGTGCTTCATTTTCTAGAGCTGATATTTCTGCCACAAAGAAGTCTCTTTTTATAGCCTTGGAAAGAATAGCAGACAAACTCTCTGGACGAGTGGTTTGCTGTTCCAGTTCAGAATCTAAGAGTTTCAATGAGATTGGCATTAAGTCCACCTACATCAACAATGGCACCTCTATACCTGCCTTACTTCCAGAAAAGCCAAATACCTCAAAGATGGGTTCAGATAGTGAAACCTTTACAATTGTTACAGTTGGTAGAGTAACAGAGCAGAAGAACCCTACCCTCTTCAATAAAATAGCTAATTTCTTTGTTGAACAAAAAAACATACAATTTATTTGGGTAGGTGAAGGAGAAGCAAAACAGAAGAAGCTATTAGAAGCAGAAAATATCAGGTTAACAGGGTGGCTACCTAAAGAAGAAGTCGATAACATAGTGCATCATGCTGATGTCTACCTGTCTACATCTTTGTGGGAAGGGTTGCCTTTCTCTGTATTGGAGGCTATAAGTATAGGAAAATGTGTTTTATTATCTGATTGTGTTGGAAATGTTGATTTAGTGAAGGATGGCTTCAATGGTTTCATTTTTGATACAGCAGAAAAGGCTATCACTAAAATTCAATGGCTAACTGAAAATAAAGAGAATATACCGCTTATGGAAAATAACTCTCGAGAATGGAGTATGAGAGATTTTGATATTAAAGTAGTTTCCAAAAAGTATGAAGAATTGTATAGTTCTCTGGTTTCAGCAAACACGCCATATGTAGTTAGTTCATCTGTCTAAATAAACATTCATGAACCAGATTGTTTTAAAGTATCTACTTTCGCATTAACGCAGCTTTCAAACCTTTAGCAGTTATTCTATACGTTCTACACTTTAAATTAGCTACGGCAACACATGACGAATCGCATTTTGGAGGGAGGATATTGCTTGAACCGAAATTGTGAGAGAGTAAAAGGAGATGAAATATTGGTCTCTGTAATAACTGTTGTATATAACGGAGAAAAATATCTGGAACATACCATTCAAAGTGTACTTGACCAAACATACAAAAACGTAGAATATATCATTGTAGATGGCGGTTCTTCTGATGGTACTTTAGATATTATCAGGAAGTATGATAGCCAAATTGCGTACTGGAAGAGTGAGCCAGACCGGGGAATAAGTGACGCCTTCAATAAAGGTATCGCCTTAGCTACAGGAGAAGTTATAGGAATTTTAAATGCTGATGATTGGTATGAACAAGATGCTGTAGCGCTTATAGTTGCGAAATATGAACCTGACAGCATTGTTCATGGTAATATACAATACTGGAATGAAAACGGCAGCAAAGGAGCCCAGACAAGACCAAATCTAAAGATGTTGCCACTGGAAATGAGCCTGAACCACCCTACTACATTCGTGAGCAAAAGTCTATATAGTAAGTACGGCGTTTTCAGTCTAGACTATAAACTTACTATGGACTACCATCTATTACTTAAACTTTATAAGGCTGGCGCAAAATTTATTTTCGTAGATCATGTTCTTACAAACATGAGGTATGGTGGTGCCTCAGCTAATATAGTGGCCTGTTATCAAGAAGTACTTAAAGCGAAAAACGAAATTTTAGGAAATGAGAACAGCAACAGGCTTTACTATTACTGGACAATTATCAGGCACACTACTTCTAAGTTACTATCTGGTACTCCCTTATCATTTATAAACAAAGCGTATAGAACTTATATCTCTCCAATTAAGAAGCAGTACTAGCACATCTGTTTTTACTTTATGTTATTGCAGCTATGTTAATAAAAGCACCTAAGCTGATTGAGATCCTGTAATGCGACTAACAATTAACTACTTCAGTTTATTTCTTGTTCTGTTCTTCCTGTTCCTGAACCTGCAGACACTTGCTTTAACAGGTTGGATAATGAATGAAGAATCTTCCATTAAATTTTATCATTTCTTTTCGCTATTTTTCGTTCCCTGTGTTCTAATAAGGTTTCGGTATAGCTTGCCCAAAATTCCACCCTTTGTATTGGAATACTTTGTTGGTATTTCAATCATTTCTCTTCTGCTATTCATTGTCTATCCTTTTAACAGGATATTGATCAACCATTTATTTGCATTTTATGCTTTTTACATTGGTTATTACATCACAGGAATATATTCTCCAGAGCAACTTATAGGACTTCTTCAAAAAGCCGCTGTTGTTATTTTTGTTATTATAACTGGTAAGCTTCTATTTCATATTCCTGAAATAATAAGATTTATGAAGGCTCCTGATGGCCATCCCGATATTTATACCATCTTTGGTGGTGGCGTTAATTTGGAAGCCACCTGGATAGGGCTTCATACAGCCTTGTTTATCAACAGGAAAAAGTTGTTCTATTTTTTCTTGTTAACCACACTGATCATCAGTGTATTGTATGCCTCCCGAGTAGGTATTGTGATAGCACTACTTGTAGCAGGCTTTAAATTTCTATCTTCAGCTACGTCAAAAAAAGAAAGAAGGGCCATTATTGCATTGGCTTTACTGGCAGTGTTCTGTTTTGTGATTTTTATTGATTTTGAAAATTTAGCAAACAATGTATATGCTTTGAGGCGATTTGTTGAATTCGGGGGTAGCACTGATAAAGGAATGGAGGGAAGATTTGCAATGTGGCGCTATTATGCCACAGCCCTTTGGGAGAGCTACTTTTTAGGTTATGGTGCTGGCAACGGTATGTATGCCATTGAGGCCGTGTCAGGAAAAGACTACCCCGAAGATAACCTACATAATCTATACTTGCAGATTCTGATAGAGTTTGGTTTTATTGGCTTTTTACTTTATATGTTAGTAGTATATAATTTAAGTATAAAGGCTTTCAAATCAAGGCTTAGCAATCCTATAGCAATCGTCATACTGGTTTACTTTATAGCTTCACTCATACAATTCAGAGGTACAGATGCTATAATCTGGTTATACATTGGTATGTTTATAAGAATTGAGTCAAAAAAAATAGCACTGAATGAATAGCGATATAGTTATCCTGATTCCGCACTTTAATAACCTGGCTGGATTAAAAAAATCATTAAACTCAATTCACTTCTCTTCTAAACTTGATGTGCTTATTGTTGATGATGGAAGTATCGTTAAACCGACTCTAGAGGAACTACAGAAAGATTTCTCCGGTATGCTTCATTTGCATTTATTATTCAATGATCAAAACCAGGGCATAGAAAAGACACTGAATAAAGGTTTAGCTTATATTCAAAGCAATATGTCTTGTAAATATATTGCCAGGTTAGACTGCGGTGATATTTGTGATTCAAACAGATTCGTAAAGCAAAAGCATTTTTTAGATACGAATGAAGAAGTATACCTGCTTGGTTCTTGGGTAGAGTTTTTCTATAAAGATGAAGCTATTTATACTTATAGAGCCCCTGCAAAGCATAAAGACATAGTCCAAAATATGTACTTAAAGTGTAGTTTCATACATCCTTCTGTTATGTTCAGGACGAAAGCTCTTAGGAAAATTGGCGTTTACCCATTGAACTATAAAGCTGCGGAAGATTATGCTTTCTTCTTCAAGTTTGTAAAAAACTACAAAACTCATATTCTACCCGAAGTCTTGACTTTCTGCGAGCTTAACCCAGGTGGCATTTCTCGCACCAAACGTACAATTCAACAGAAAAGTAAAATCAAGGTTATTAAAGACAATAGTTCACTTTCTCCTTATTTTGTGATTGGTTTGATAAGAAACTATACGCTACTTTTACTGCCTTATCATGTTGTAGCGAAAGCAAAGGCATTGTTCTTAAGATGAACGCAACAGTCAAGTTCATACATAACAAAAGTTTATCACAGAAGGCTTATTTACTCAGCCTTCTGCTATTTTGCGTTTCTATTTTTCTGCCGATGCAATTGGCAACGAATAGTGCCATAGCTCTTCTCATTGTTATATGGTTAGCCGAAGGTAAATTCGCTTATAAGCTTTCAAAGATAAAATCATCGCCTCTTGCTGCATTCAGCATCATTTTATTTCTGCTTTATTTAATTGGGATGCTATACACTCAAAATGTACAAGCCGGGTGGAAGTATCTGGAAACAAAAGCATCTTTACTCATATTCCCATTGGTGTTAACTTCGGCTATCATTCCAAAAGAAGACTTACATAAAACCTTGCGTTCTTTCTCTTGGCTTTGTGTCTTTTTCAGCCTGATAGCATTACTTTATCAAATAAAAGTTGTAGAAGAGAGAAATGATATCAACTATTTATTTAGCGATGGGCTGGTTTTGATATATAGGAAGCAAGCTATCTACTATGCATTATATGTTGCTCTTTCCATACTAGTGTTTTTCGATAGATTATGGTTTGATAACGTTCGGATTAGTAAAACTGAGAGGATTATAAATGTTATAGCAATCAGCTTCCTCCTTCTAATCCTATTTTTATTAGCTTCACGAACTTCTTTACTTGTCCTGATATTGATACTTTTCACAACAGCAGTAGTGAAAGGAGTAAGAAATGGTAAACTGAAATATACAGCTTTACTTATTGCTGCGACTATAGTTTTTTTTGGGACCTTATCTTTTTTCTTTCCTCAAACCCTTTCCAGGTTTGAGAGCTTGAAGAATACAAGCTATAACTTCCAGAATAAATCGTCAGAATACCATTTTGCGTTTGATAATGCGGCCGAAAGCTGGAATGGTTTAAATTTAAGACTTGCCAAATGGGTATGCGCATTAGATGTGATAAAAGAAAATCCCGTTATCGGAGTCGGTTCGGGTGATATTAAGGATGCACTGGTAACTGCCTATACTAATCGTAGTTTTTTCTATGCTGTAGAAATGAGATTTGACCCACATAACCAATACTTAGAAACAACAGTAGGTATTGGCGCTATAGGACTTTTGGTACTATGTCTTTTTTATTTTTACCCACTTTACCTGGCAGTCAGAAAAAGAAATTGGCTTTTTTCAGCGTTTACTGTTATGGTTATTTTCTGTTCTTTAACAGAATCTATTTTAAGCAGTTCTCAGGGTATAATTTTCACTTGTTTTTTCATGTTCATTTTTGTAAAAATGGTGTTTGAAGACGATATCCTTATAACGAGAGAAGGATGATCTTCTAACATATTCTGAAATAAATATATTAATTTAGCTGTTCGAACTATAATACTTATTACTTTTCTGTGCCTGGGCTCTATAATAGATACATTAAACTTATACACTCACTGGGTGATTTAGCAGCAGTAATCATATCTACTGCCGTAGCTAGTTTTCTGGTCCATGGAGGAATCACCAAAAATATAACAACGGACAGCAGCCTTTTCCTGCTGCATTCTGTATTGGCATGGATAGTGTGTACGCTGCTTTTGGGTACGTATAGGTACTATAGAGTGGCAAAAACACTTTGGGTATTAGTAGATGCGCTAAAAGCAGTATTACTTTATATACTTCTTGTTGAAGCTACGATAGGTTTTGTCTACTCCTCTCCCTTTTCAAGAGATTTTCTTCTTTATCATTATCTGATTCTCGTACTGTTTGTTCTGACTCTGAGGGTGTCTGTAACTTATACGCTAAGATACTTGCGCCGAAAAGGGTATAATTCTAAAACAGCGATAATTGTAGGGAATTCTAAAACGGGGCAGGAATTAAAGAACTTCTTTTATAAACACCCGGAATATGGATACAGGTTTGTAGGCTTTTTTGATGATAACTCTGAGGGAAATCCGCTGACTATCGGGCAAGTAAAGGACGTAGAACAATTTGTGCTGAAATATCATATTGACGAAATTTACTGCTGTGCCTTCGCATTGAAAAAAGAACAGTTGATTTCATTGATGGAATTCTCTGACAACAACTTGGTTCGTATGAAGTTTCTACCTGAACCAGATAGTTTCAGATATCAAAAGCTTAAGATTGACTTCTATGACATGCTACCGATTCTGGTAGCTCGTTCTATCCCTCTCGATGATGTGATAAACAAAATTTTAAAACGCACTTTTGATATTGCATTCTCTCTTTTTGTTGTCGTATTCTTACTGTCATGGCTACTGCCCATACTGGCTATTATCATTAAACTAGACTCCAAGGGACCTGTTTTCTTCGGCCAGGTGCGCTCTGGCATTAATAATAAAACATTCTTGTGCTGGAAACTACGGTCTATGTACATCAACACAGAAGCCAATTCGCAACTTGCCCGGCGTGGAGACTCGAGGATTACACCTGTAGGCGCCTTTCTGAGGAAAACTAGCCTGGATGAGCTTCCTCAGTTCTTTAATGTTCTCCGAGGCCAGATGTCAATTGTTGGTCCCCGCCCACACATGCTAAAGGCAGATCAGGAATACGCACTTATAGCAGAGAAATACATGGTCCGTCATTTTATAAAGCCAGGTGTGACGGGTCTGTCACAGGTACGTGGTTACCGTGGCGACACGACCGCAGATTACCAGGTACGCGGACGGGTGAAGCTGGATATCTTCTACCTGGAAAACTGGACTTTCCTTTTAGATGTAAAAATTATCTTCTATACTATCTACAATGCCATTAGAGGCGATAAGGCTGCTTTCTAGCACCGTTATTCTTTAACTGGTGTGTTACCACCTTTCCGCTATTTAACTCCAACCTTTCGGCAGCTTTTAGTAACTTGCACCTGCAAACCTGCATGAGCATGAGTAAAGAAAAACCATCCATACCGAAAGGAACCCGCGATTTTGGCCCGGCTGTCGTGGTGAAGAGAAATTATGTTTTTGGTGTTATCAGACGCACCTTCGAGAAGTTCGGCTACCTGCCCCTGGAAACACCTGCCGTGGAGCAGCTGTCGGTACTGACCGGCAAATACGGTGATGAGGGCGACCAGCTGATTTTTAAAATACTGAACTCCGGAGACTTTCTCGCAAAGACTAAGCAAGCTGATATAGACGAGGGGCACAAACACCTGACCCGCAAAGTCTCTGAAAAGGCACTCCGTTACGACCTGACCGTACCTTTTGCGCGCTACGTGGTGATGAACCGAAACGACATCACTTTCCCCTTTAAGCGTTACCAGATACAGCCAGTATGGCGGGCTGATCGCCCGCAAAAAGGCCGCTATCGTGAATTTTACCAGTGTGATGCCGATGTGGTAGGTACAAACTCCCTGCTTTGCGAAGCTGAGATTGTACAGATGATAAACGAGGTACTGACAAAGCTGGGACTGACCGATTTTACTATCAAAATCAACCACAGGGGCATACTGGCTGGCATAGCGGAGGCGATAGGTGAAAAAGGACGTGAGGGTGACATTTGTGTGGCTATCGATAAGCTCGATAAAATCGGAAAGGAAGGTGTGCGCAAAGAATTGCTGGAACGAGGCATATCAGAGAAGGCTGTTACAAAGCTGGAACCGCTTTATTCCCTGGAAGGAAGCAACAAGGCTGTGCTAGACCAACTGCAAACCATATTGGGCGACACAGCCGAAGGGCAGCGGGGGCTTAAAGACCTGCACGAAGTATGGAATTACCTCAGCAGGCTGAATAGTGAGGCTCTCACTGCGCAGAATGATTCCGGAAACCCGCGCCTGCTGTTGGATGTAACGCTGGCAAGGGGCCTCTCCTACTACACTGGCTGCATTTTCGAGGTGAAGGTAAATAATGTGAGCATGGGAAGCATCAGCGGTGGTGGCCGCTATGACAACCTCACCCGTATGTTTGGCTTACCAGGCGTATCTGGGGTGGGCTTTTCCTTTGGCGTAGACCGCATCTATGATGTCATCGAAGAGTTGCAACTGTTCCCCGACAGCAGCCAGGTAGGCACGAAGGCGCTCATCGTGCAGTTCGACAGGGAGTCTGAACTATACGCTTTACCGGTACTGCAGCAGTTGCGTGATGCAGGCATAGCCTCAGAACTTTATCCTGAACAGGCCAAACTTAAGAAGCAAATGAGTTATGCCGACCAGAAAAGCATCCCGTACGTAATCCTGATAGGCTCGGAAGAAATGGCAAGTGGCAAGCTGAAGCTGCGCAATATGGAACTGGGTGAGCAGCAGGATCTGACGATAGATGACATTATCAGCCAACTGAAATAAAGGTATGGGCAAAGTCCATTACATATCCAACGAGCACCTGAGCCTGGAGGCGATAAACACAATTCTGACGCAGCAGTATACACTGGAGCTGTCTGAGGAGGCAGAGCAGCGAATTGTGCGCTGCCACGAATATCTGCAGCAGAAAATCAACAGTACTGACCGAAGTATCTACGGCATTAACACCGGCTTCGGCGCCCTCTGCAACAAGAAAATATCCCACGCTGACCTAGAGCAACTGCAGCGCAACCTCGTAATGTCGCATGCCTGTGGCACAGGACCCGAGGTGCCGCAGGAGGTGGTCAAACTCATGCTGCTGCTTAAGATCCAGTCGCTGGCCTACGGGCACAGCGGGGTGCAGTTGAAAACGGTAAAGCGACTGATTGACTTCTACAACCGGGAGGTATACCCGGTGGTGTACCAGCAAGGTTCTTTGGGTGCCAGCGGAGATTTAGCGCCTTTAGCGCACCTGTGCCTGCCTTTGATAGGAATGGGCGAAGTAAGTTTCCAGGGGTATAAACTGGCCAGCGAGCACGTGCTGGATATGTTTAGCTGGGAACCGGTTACTTTAAAAGCCAAGGAAGGACTGGCCCTGCTGAACGGAACCCAGTTTATGGCTGCTTACGGTGTGTTGGCACTCCTGCAGGCAAGGCGGCTGTCGCGGCAGGCAGATGTTGTTGGGGCTCTTTCGCTGGATGCTTTTGATGGACTGCTGGAGCCTTTTAATAAGGCTATTCACCGCCTGCGTCCGCACAAGGGGCAGTTACAGACAGCAGAAGCAGTACGCCGGTTGCTAAAAGGCAGCAAACTGATACAGCAGAAAAAAGAGCATGTGCAGGATCCTTACTCCTTCCGGTGTATGCCGCAGGTGCATGGCGCAACAAAAGATGCACTGGCTTATGCAGAGAAGGTGTTTCTCACAGAAATAAACTCTGTAACCGATAACCCTAATATTTTTCCGGAAGAAGATGAAATTCTTTCCGGGGGGAATTTTCACGGGCAGCCCTTGGCCCTGGCCTTGGATTTTATGGCCATTGCCCTGGCAGAACTTGGCAACATCTCCGAGAGGCGTATCTATCAACTCATCTCTGGCGGGCGCGATTTGCCGGAGTTTCTGATAGCGGAACCGGGTCTGAACTCCGGCTTTATGATCAGCCAGTACACTGCTGCCGCTATCGTGAGCCAGAGCAAACAGCTTTGCAGCCCCGCCTCCACCGACTCTATTTCCTCCTCCAACAACCAGGAGGACCATGTGAGTATGGGTGCAAACGCGGCCACCAAACTGTATCAGGTGGTGCATAACCTGGAGCGGATAATAGCCATTGAATTAATGAATGCTGCGCAAGCTCTAGATTTCAGGCGTCCGCTGAAAACTTCACGGGTGCTGGAAGGAATGGTGGCGCGGTACCGGGGAAAAGTTACTTTTGCCACCACAGACCGTATGCTGCACAATGACA
Source organism: Pontibacter pamirensis (assembly GCF_010015475.1). Lineage (GTDB taxonomy): Bacteria > Bacteroidota > Bacteroidia > Cytophagales > Hymenobacteraceae > Pontibacter > Pontibacter pamirensis. The sequence goes on along the minus strand of NZ_SSNI01000004.1, from coordinate 110,322 downwards.
TTATGGCAAGCATTACTTTTTTACGAACAGACACAGTATAAATCTTTGCCTGAAGAAATAGGCGCTAAGCCATTCATGCTGATGCCGTACAATAAAAATACAAGTCTTCCTTTATAGCTATAGGTTTGTGACCCAAATTAAAGTTTTATACTTGAAACACCTGCTGTACATCGTACTCCTCTTCATAACCTTCATCTCTCAGGCGCAAAACGACAGGTGCTTCAAGGCATACAATCAGCAGGGGGAGGAAGTGGAGGTATTATGCGTTGGCCAGGAGGTAGAATTCAGGGACTGTGGTGACCAGGTGCCGGATGAAAATGAGTACTACATTTTCAATTATAAGAAGGGCACGGCCATACCAACACCAGCCTCTACTATTAAAACACATACTTATACTACGCCAGGTAGCTACAGAGTACTGCAAATAGCCAATTACGGAGGAAATACCCTGACAGACACTGTATCACAAGTTTTTGAGGTAAGAGAAGCTCCTGTTCCCGATTTCACTATCAGCCGCTGCGCCAACAGGGCTGTTTCAGTTGCCATTACGGATGACATCTATGACAGCTATACCATTGACTTCGGAGACGGCCAGCAATCTGTAAGCGCTCTTCCTAACAGTACCACCCCATATAGCTACAACACACAGGGAGACTACACCATCACAGTTACAGGGAGTTATACCGGCGGCACTTGCGCAGGAATAAATACTGCTACAGTTACCACGCTACCACCTGCCCCTCAGCCTTTTATCCGGAACCTGACGGTATTGGAGCAGGCAGCAAATGGCCTGCTTCAGTTGGCCCTCCAGGACTTACAGCCAGGATACAATTATGTGGTGCAGCAGTGGAATGGCAGCACATTTGGGACCATCGACACCATCCAAAACATTACACAGGCAAGTAGTCTAAATCATCAATTACAAGTAAACACAACAGCAGGCGCGCAGTACCTTGTAAAGCCAATAGATGCCTGCGGTACTCCCTTTCCAAACTCAAACGATATCTCTTCTATTGCCCTGGAAGCCACCTCCGGTAATGAGCAGATTACCTTGTCCTGGCTAAGTGCTCCTATTACCGGCACCTTTGAAGTCTACAGAAACGGCACCTTGTTGGAGACACTAAGCAGTTCCACCAGCATATATACCGATACCGATGTTTCCTGCGGGCAGGCTTATCAGTATGAAGTAAGGGGCATTGCTTCTGATGGCAGTGTTTCCGTATCAGCCCCACAGGAGGTCCAGGCAACTTCTACCACCGTTCCTGCAGCACCTTACTTGCTCACCACGTTCGACCTGAATAATCAGGTACTGCTTAGCATAGAATTGCCGCAGAATGAGGCAGCACAGCAAATAAATGTGGAGCGAAGTATGACAGGTGGGGCTTTCCAGAGTATTGGTCAGAAACAACAAACAACTTTTACAGACGATATTGATGCTCCGGAACAGGTATGCTACCGTGCCACCTTCTTGAATGCCTGCGCCAACACGTCATCTTACAGTAACATCTCCTGCCCTGTCTTTTTACAGGCGCAATCGCAGGAAAATGGCAGTGCTGTGGTACTTACCTGGTCAGCTTATGAGGGTTTTCCAGGGGGTGTGAGGCTGTATACTGTAGAACTGCTCGATGAAAGCAATAACATCATAAGCAGCAGCACTTTAACCGGAACCACCTTTACCGATCGCAGCCTCAGTAATGAGCAACAACAGCTTCGCTACCGCATAATGGCGACGGCAGCAAATGGCGCAGCTTTTACTTATTCCAACATCGTTGTTATAGAGCAGGAACTGCAGCTACATATGCCTTCCGGCTTCACTCCGAACGGAGATGGCCTGAACGATACTTTTGAAGTAAAAGGCCGCCTGTATGACAGCTATAATATACAGGTATACAACAGCTTAGGCCAAGTTGTTTACAGCGGCACTGAAGCAGATGCAGCATGGGACGGCACCTTTAAAGGGGAAAAATTACCCGCTGGCGCTTATGCTTATAAAATAACCGCACGGAACAGCTTTGGCACCACCAAAAGTCGCACCGGTACCATAACCTTACTGCGATAGCTTACTATAATTCACGCAGCCTTCATCCTGAAAATTTTAACACTGTAATAGATTGAATACCGCTGTTTCAGGAAGCAGTATCACCATACACTTCTACAAATATATTAAATAGCTTTTGTATGCCTATATTTGCAGAAACAACAGGCAAATATGCCTGAACCTCGTACAAATACACTTACCAAAACAGAAAAACTATGTTTGATATGATGGGCATGATGGGCAAAATGAAAGAAGTCCAGGCCAAACTTAAAGAAGCGCAAGACAAACTACAGGATATTACCGTTACTGCCGAATCGGGTGCCGGTTTGGTAAAAGCAACGGTAAACGGGCAGCGTAAGCTCCTGAAGATAGAAATTGATGAAACTATCATGAACGCGAGCGACCGTGAGATGGTCAATGACTTAGTGGTTGCCGCCGTAAACAACGCTATGCTGACAGCCGCAGAACGTGCACAGGAAGAAATGAAGAAAAACACCGAAGGCCTACTGCCAAACATCCCTGGCTTAGACTTAGGAAGCTTTGGCTTATAGTGAATTGAAAACAGCCATAGTTATCCTTAACTGGAACGGGCTGCGGTACTTAAAAGAATTTCTGCCATCGGTGGTGGCACACAGTGAGGACTGCCAAGTTATCGTAGCCGACAATGCCTCTACCGATGGTTCAGTAGCTTTCTTACAGGACCACTTCCCCCAGGTGCGCATTATTCTGCTGCTGGAAAACTATGGCTTCTGCGAAGGCTATAACCAAGCGCTCCGGCAGGTTCAAGCTACCTATTATGTGCTGTTAAACTCTGATGTGTCGGTGCCTGCCGGTTGGTTAGAACCAATAACGAATTTAATGGACGCTGATGCCAGTATAGCTGTTTGCCAGCCTAAAACAAACGCTCAGCAACATCCGGGCTATTTTGAATATGCCGGTGCCGGAGGTGGTCTATTGGATACGTTAGGCTATCCCTTCTGTCGGGGCCGCCTGTTTGAGACGCTGGAGGAAGACAGAGGGCAGTATGATGATGTGCAGGAGATTTTCTGGGCCACAGGTGCCTGCATGTTTGTGCGTGCAAATGTATTTCATGCTTTGGGAGGATTAGAGCCTGCTTTTTTTGCCCACATGGAGGAAATAGACTTTTGCTGGCGCGCCAAAAATGCCGGCTATAAAGTAATGTACAACGGCCACAGCCAGATATATCATGTAGGTGGCGGCACCCTACATAAATCTAATCCCCGCAAAACATACCTGAATTTCAGGAACGGACTCGCCTTGCTGTACAAGAACATCCCTTCAAAAGAGCTATTATCTACGCTATTGCTGCGCGTGTTGCTGGATTGGATAGCGGCCCTACGTATGGTGTTAGCCGGTCAGACAAAAGATGCGCAAGCTGTGTTAAATGCACACGCAGACCTGCTTCGCCACAGGCACTATTGGCAAAACCGCAGGAAAACGCAACAACCCAAAGGCAATTTCCCTGAAATGCCAGGCGTTTACAAAGGCAGTATTGTCTGGCAATATTTTATAAGGCAGAAAAGAACGGTAGCGGAATTATAGGTCCCAGACGGTGCTGCGCTCACGGCGCCAGTGCTTGTGCACGTTCATCCAGAACGCTAGCATCAGGTAAATAAGCACGGGAGAACCCATTGTCAGAAAAGACAGGTAAATAAATGAAAGTCGGATGCTACTGGTAGCAATGCCAAGCTTATCACCCAGCATCGTACACACTCCAAATGCACGGGATTCGATAAAGTATTGCAGTCGCTTCATTTACGTTAAGTTTAATTCACTAATTTACGCTTTGTATCACAAAAGCAAAAACAACTACGCTTCAATCGCTAAAATTGTAACATCTAAAACAGAGAAATTGTTTAAGGCTACATTATTTTACGAATTAAGCTTCTTACAGGATATGCAACAGCACAATAAAAATAAAAGTTTAATTCTGCTCCTTTCTCTCTCGCTTAGCATTGGCGGTTCTGGTTGCACCTTACAGCGCATGGTAAGAACAGCCGAGAAAAAACAGGAGGTAACAGTGCAGCCTAATCCCCTGTCTGCCAATGGCCAGCATGTAAACTTCGAGCTTAAAGCGCAGGTGCCGGAAAAGCTCGTAAAAGACAAGCAGACCTATAAGCTTGATATCTACTACGAGTATGGACTGGAGCGCGAAAACATCGCCACCTACAATTTTCAGTTCGGCGAGTTCATCTATGAAGGTGGAGAACCAACAATCACCAAACAGCTTTCTTTCCCTTACGCACCTGAGAAAAACAAAGGACGCCTGATGGTACAGGGACGTGCTATAGACAACGAGGATGGTGATGTGCGCTATACTGTTCCGGAGCAAGTAGCAACAGGTTTGGTAACGACCCCACTCCTGCTGGTTCGTAACAATGACTTTAACTTTATACCAGACACTTATAAAGCGAAAGCCGACCAGCCTGCCAGGTTTGACTTCTTTTTTGAGGAGAATCAGGCAAAACTCCGCAGTAACCTCGGGGCAAGGTTGCAGGTGCTGGACCAGTATGTGCTGGATAACGTTGACGCACAAAAAATCACCATCACGGCGAGCCAGTCGCCGGACGAGTCAGGAAACGGCCTGGCTGAAAAGCGGGCACAGACCCTGGAAGACTACTACCGCAAAAAGCTGAAAACGCTTGACTACAGCGGGAAAAAAGTTGATATCCAGACAAGCGTGCAAAAAGCGGACTTAGAAGCGCTGGTGCAGAAACTGCAGGCATCTGCGCTGCCAATTGAGGAAAAAAACGAAGCGCTTGCCATTCTCAACAGCGACCAAAGCCAGCAAGCTAAACTGAATGCGCTGAAGCAGGCCCAGGCATTCGATTACATTGAACGCTATATCTTCCCGGGGCTCCGCACTGCCCGCGTGGAAATGAACTATAACCGCACCCGCAAATCAGATTATCAGTTGTACATACTCGCTAAGAAGATTGCAGAGGAAAAAGCAGATGCAGATGAACTGACGGAAGAAGAACTGCAATATGCTGCCACTCTTACGCCCCTGTTGGCGGAAAAACGCAGACTCTATGAAGCAGCCGTTAAATCCACTGACAAATGGCCAGCCTATTATAATCTGGGCGTGGTATACAATGAAATGGCCCGCAAAGACTACCGACCTGAGGCAAAAAAGGCGCTGCTGGATAAAGCCATCCACAACCTCTCCTTTGCCGGTTTCCGGAACCCTACTCCACAGGTATATTACAGCCTGGCCAGTGCCTACCACCAACGCGGTGATATGCTGGAGGCGCTGCAGTACTATGATTATGCTATAAAATTAGGAGCCGAAGAAACCGTTTTACAGCGGATATTTGCCGATAAGGCGGCGCTGGAGATTGAAATCGGGCAGTATGACGATGCCATCGCCAGTCTACGTTACGCTGGAGACAGCTACCAGACCAACATGAACCTTGGCCTCAGCTATATGCTGAAAGAGAACTACGAGGGAGCTGAACGTTTCTACACCCGTGCCATCGAATTAAAGCCCGACGATGCCCTGGCCTATTACAGCATGGCCCTGCTTGGCGCCCGCTCGCAAAACGAACCGCTGCTGAAGCATGGCCTGCTCAGAGCCATACAGGCAGACCGCACCTATATGGAACGGGCCATCAACGATCCCGAATTTGAAGCCTACCGTAACAAAGAGGCCTACAAAGACGCGTTTAAACGTTAAAGCAAGGGCAGAAAAGAAATAAGTACATTGGAAATTGACTTACTTCTTTTAATTTTACCTTCTGACAAAAGATATAAAACATCATATATGCGAAGTATACAATTTAGAGAGGCTCTCCGCGAAGCCATGCAAGAGGAAATGCGCCGCGATGAGCGCGTATTTCTGATGGGTGAAGAAGTAGCTGATTATAATGGGGCTTACAAAGTGAGCCAGGGCATGCTGGATGAGTTTGGTCCGGAGCGTGTAATAGACACTCCCATTGCGGAACTTGGCTTTGCCGGTATTGGTGTGGGTGCTGCTATAAACGGCCTGCGTCCTATCATTGAGTTTATGACCTTCAACTTCTCTTTGGTGGCAATAGACCAGGTAATAAATTCTGCCGCAAAAATAATGTCCATGTCTGGTGGGCAGTACAGTGCTCCTATGGTTTTCCGTGGCCCGACTGGTAGCGCCGGTATGCTGTCTTCGCAGCACTCCCAGAACTTTGAGAATTGGTTTGCCAACACAGCAGGCCTGAAAGTGGTGGTGCCTTCTAACCCTTACGATGCCAAAGGACTTCTGAAAACCTGTATAAGGGATAATGACCCTGTAATTTTTATGGAGTCGGAGCAGATGTACGGAGACAAAGGGGAAGTGCCTGAAGAAGAGTACCTGATTCCAATCGGAGTGGCTGACATCAAGCGCGAAGGAACTGATGTTACGATCGTTTCTTTTGGCAAGATGATGAAAGTAGCACTTGCTGCTGCCGACGAATTGGCTAAAGACGGTGTAAATGCGGAGGTCATTGACCTGCGCACAGTTCGCCCGATAGATTATAAAACGCTGGTTGCGTCTGTTAAAAAGACAAATCGCATGGTAGTGGTAGAAGAAGCATGGCCTTTGGCTTCCATCTCTGCTGAACTGGCCTACCACATCCAAAGCAACGCTTTTGATTATATGGATGCCCCGGTGAAGCGCGTAACCTGCCGCGATGTGCCGCTTCCTTATGCTCCTACCTTGATCGAAGCATCGCTTCCGAACATTGAGCGTACCATTGAGGCCGTTAAGCAAGTTATGTATCAGAAAGCTTAAAAAAGCTGGATTTATGTAAAGCAAAAGCGAAGCCCTTCACAGGTGCTTCGCTTTTTTTCTTTTAGTGTATATCTTTATTCCCTAGCGCAAGCGTTGACTATAACTATGGATATTGCTAAGCCAGCTTAGCCTTACCACCACTTTAAAACCCTTTCGCTCGTCGTGCTACGAGCTACATGCATCGTATTACCGATTATTGTTCTGTTTCTATTTCCGTGGTTTCCACTTTCACGGCGTGTTCCTGAGGTTTGATACCTTTGTCATGCACACGGGAGTACACCTGCGTAAACTCTGCCCCCAGCAGGAAAATGATTGAAGCATAATAAACCCACACAAGAATCAGCACCAAAGAACCCGCAGCACCATATGTGTCAGAAAGCGGATCATGCTGGAAATATATATTAAGAACATACTTTCCTAACACAAATAACACAGCCGTTACGGAAGCCCCAACCCAAACATTACGCCACCTGATTTCTGCATCGGGAAGTACTTTGAAGATGGCCGCAAAAATAAGTATACTGATAGAGATGGAAACGATAATGTTGGCAGTTGTCATAAAATAAACGGCCACGCCAGTCATTTCCTGTCGCAGGTAATCATCTATCACACCTAAAACAATATCTACAGCAAGTGTCACCAGCAGCAAAAAGCCAAAACTGACGACCAGGGCCAGTGAAAGCAAACGGTCTATCACAAGCTTCCACCATCCTCTTTCAGGTTTGGCTCTCACCTCCCACATTGCGTTGATAGAATCCTGCAAGGCAACAAAAACGGTAGTGGCTGTAAATATCATGGTGGCAATCCCAATAAAAGTCCCAATAGCGCTTGATTCAGACTGGCTGGCATTTTCTATGATACTTTGTATCTGCTCAGCGCTACTTCGACCAATGATACCTCCGATCTGCTGCACCAGTTCTCCTCTAACTGCTTCCTCCCCGAAAGCTGCACCTGCAATCCTGATGGTGATAATAAGTACTGCCGGCATAGAAAAGATGGTATAAAAGCCTATGATGGCGGCATAATCCAGCGGTCTGTCATCGGCAAACTCTTTAAAAGTTCTTTTTGTGATGTCCCATCCTGTTTTGAATCCTTCTTTCATGTGCTTAAATAAAATTTTATAATGAAGCCTGTGCAGCTGTTTTTGCATGTATGCAACAGACACTATTGCTTTCTATTACGGTACACCAGCCATCACGATGCATGTAAATTGTTATAAAGGTTTAGCAGCATTATTTTCTGATTTTGGGCCATACCAACTCGTCACCTCTTCCAAAATCTTACGCTTCAGGTTGGGAACCTTCACCTCAGCGGCCGGATAGCCTACGGGTAACAGCAAAAAGGGGCGCTCGTTTTCCGGGCGCTTTAGCAGCTTTGTCAGGAAGTTCATAGGACTTGGTGTATGCGTAAGCGTCACCAGACCTGCCTGGTGTATGGCGGCAATCAGAAACCCACAAGCAATACCAACTGACTCAGAAACGTAGTAGTTATTGCGCTTTGATCCGTCATCCTTTAAATCATATGCTTTTTTAAAAACCACTATCAGGTAAGGCGCTGTCTCTAAAAACGGCTTTTGCCAGTCTGTACCCAGAGGAGCTAAATCCTCCAGCCACTCTTGTGTCATGCGGCCATTGTAAGAATCAAACTCCTCTTTTTCAGCCGCTGCTCTTACTTGTTTCTTCAAAACAGGGTCAGAAATGACACAGAAAGTCCATGGCTGCTTGTGCGCACCTGACGGCGCTGTGGAGGCAGTCAAGAGGAGTTGTTCCACTACCTCTTTTGCAACAGGCATGTCTGAAAAATCGCGCACGGTGCGGCGTTTGTCCATAAATTGGTAAAACTCCTGCGCGCGCTGCAGTGTTTCTTCCGTAGACAAGTGCTCTGGATGATAAGTTACAAAAGAGTTAGGTGTAACTGACATAGTGAATGTATACTAAGAATATATCAAAAGACTTCTAATTCAGTTATGCTTCGGCTAGTACAAGCCTTGCCAGGTATTCACCGTATCCCCCTTCATATAAGACCTCGAATGCAAAACCGTGTTGGATGGCATAATCTTCCAGAATAGCTGGATCTATAAAGAGCCAATCAAACCAACCTGTTTCCACTGTTTTATAATGCATATTATACTTCACTTCTCCGTAATAACCTGCGTTCAGGTCAAGCAGTACTCCCCCATCCTCATCTTCATACATATACAGGATATCAGAAGACTCTAGCAGAATCTGACCTCTTGGGTTCAGAATGGTTTTAGCATGCTCCAGAAAGCGCTCCAGCCCCACTAGGTTCCCTGCTATTCCAATGCCGTTCATCAGCATCAGGAGCGTATCATACTGCTGTTCTTTCAGCGCAAGCACATCCTGGTGCAGCACCTGCTTCACGCCCCGTTGCTGCATTGCGGCTACTGCCCCTGCCGATATATCCAGCGCAGTTACCTCCTGCCCCCGCTCCTGCAGGGCAAGGCTATGGCTGCCTGCGCCCGCTCCAATGTCTAGTACAGAACCCTTGCAAGCTTCCAAAGCTAAAAGCTCCAGTTCCGGCATCTCCTTTACACTTCGGAAAAGATAATGCACCGGTATCACATCATTCTCTGCCAGGTTACTGGCTACCACTACCTCAGCGTCTTTGGCACCTTGCATGTAATCTGCCAAGGCTGTTCCTATAGGGTCATTCTTCATCTTATAAATTTGATTTGATGCAATTTCGACACAATATCTTAAAGTAAAAAAAGCATATGATCTGTGTAGTTATAATGCGGGTACTGGAATGAGTGCATATCTTTTAAATCCAATTTAAGAAACATTATATTTTACTATATATTACATTGCTTTTATTGAAAATAGCTGTAGCTTTAAAATATGTTTTCTTACCCCGAGACTATGAGTACAGAAATTTATAGCCATATTGAGCTCATGAATTTAAAACTGGAACCGAAATACCTTCGGTTGGAGAATTCCCGCAACCGCCTTCTCGATGAACTGGAAGGCCTAGATGAAGTCTTGCTGAACACACCCGCCCCGGGGGGGAAATGGTCGCTTAACCAGCACGTAGCACACCTGATACTTGTAGACAAGGTGACGATGGGTTATGTGCAACATAAGCTGAAGAAAAAGGAGGAGTTACCCACTACTTCTTTTTCTAACTCAGTGAAGTCATTTTTACTAAAGCTGGCACTTCAGTCAGGAAGAAAGTTTAAAGCGCCGGCCCCTGTTGCCACAGTTCCTGATACTGCTATATTATCTGATTTACGCAAAGAGTGGGATGATGTGCGGTTTACCTTAGAAGATGTACTTACGGACACACCGGAAGAGTTGCTTGATAAGTGCCTTTTCAAGCACCCTTTTGCCGGTCCTCTCACCCTCTCCCAAACCCTCACATTTCTGCAGGACCATTTTGACCACCACCTCCGCATCATTCAGCAGTTAAAGAAGCAGTTGACTTCTTAAGCTTGATTATATGCGAAATATAATCAAGCTATGCACTTTTGTTTGATGCCATAACAGTTGAGACTCCTATTATCACACAAAGCGATAGCTGAAGACTGTCTTCCCTTGATACCGAGTCCCAAGGCAGGCGGAATCGTGAAGTATTTCAAATAAAGTTTCTATTTCAAAGTCCTTCAAGCAGTTAGTTTCAGGAGGACCCGAAGGAACTATAAATTAAAATAAAAATACGCCAATTATCTTGAGCAGATGCACAAAAACTAATATTTTGCATCATAATCTCATACCCTTATGAATACCCGTATTACCCGCTTTTTATGCACTTCTTTTGCCTCCGTCACTTTGTTTCTTGCTGCATGTGATGAGGCTAATACACCTGCTACTGCCGTTCCCCCACCTGACTCACAAACTACATCCTTACCCGGCACAGTTTCGTCTGTTGAGATAAAAACTGATGAACCGTTGCCGACTATAGATTTAATGGCTGATGCTAAAACAGTGCTGGCACGTCCGCAGGTACCTATTCTGTGCTACCACCAGATCCGTGACTGGAGACCTACTGATTCGAAACAGGCGAAAGATTATATTGTGCCCGTTGCTCGATTTGAAGAGCATATTAAAATGCTTGCCGACAGCGGTTATCATACTATTCTGCCTGATCAGCTGATCGCTTACCTCACCACCGGGGCTCCATTGCCGGAAAAGCCTATCATGCTTACCTTCGACGACACTAACCTGGACCAGTACACTGTTGCCGCTCCGGAATTGGAAAAATACGGGTTCAAGGGCGTCTTTTTTGTTATGACCGTATCCTTAGGTCGTCTCCGCTACATGAGCAGAGCAGAGGTAAAGGACCTGTCAGACAGAGGCCACAGCATCGGCAGCCATACCTGGGATCATCAGAATGTGAAAAAGCTGAAGAACGAGGAATGGATAACGCAGGTAGAGAAGCCTTCAAAAGTGCTGGAGGAGATAACCGGGAAGCCTGTGACCTATTTTGCTTACCCCTTTGGCCTTTGGAATAAAGAAGCTATTGCTGAATTACAAAACAGGGGTATCACAGCTGCCTTCCAGCTGGCCAACAGCCTGGATGAAGAAAAACCGCTTTATACCATACGCCGCAATATTGCCAGTGGCTACTGGGGAGCGGAGACACTGCATAAAAAAATGATAGAGAGCTACGACCTCAAGGAAGTTCCAACAGTTTCACCAACAAAGCTGGCCCTCCTGTCTTCAGCGCAATAATTGTTTTTCCGTATTACTAACCTGATGATGCTGAAAAGATGTCAGGGTACTGAGAGCGTTACTCAAATTTAAACTAGCTGATGAACGAAGATAGGCTGCAGCATATGGGCGTAGACTATGGGGCAAAACAGTCTGGCACCACGGCTGCAGCCATGCTGGTACAAGGGCACCTGCAGGTGTGGCAAAGCGCAAAGGGGCAGGATGCTGACAGATGGTTGCTTGAACTGGTACAGGAGCTACAGCCTAACGTCATTTACCTGGATGCCCCGCTCACGCTGCCAAAGGTTTACACCCAAAGCACTCACTCTCCCACCTCAGACTATTTCTACCGCCAGGCTGACAGGGAATTACAGGCAATGTCTCCAATGTTTATTGGTGGCTTAACGGCACGTGCCATCAAATTACGGTTTCAGTTAGCAGAAAAGGGCATAGCCGTTTTAGAGACTTATCCTTCAGCTCTGATAAGGCAGTTGCTACCACAGCTTCCCGGATATAAAAAAAGCCTTGCAGCTCTCCCCCATTTCTCAGAGGCACTACAAGGCCTGTTACAGTATAATTCAATCAAAACTCCTCAAAACTGGCATCAACTGGATGCACTGCTCGCCTGGTTCAGCGGTTATCGTCATCAGTTGGGGCAATCGCTGCTGTATGGGGATGCGCGTGAGGGTCGGGTTATTGTTTAATCACCAGTTACGTCTGCAGCAGTTTCAAGAGTACGAAACTCCATCTGCAAGGCTTTTATTTTCACCTCTGTCTCAGTATCTATATTGGTTTCAATCTCACTCTTGCGCTCGTTCAGTTCTTCAAGTACCATTTTGGCCATTTCCCAGTCTGCATCTGTCCAGTTTTCTCTTTGCTCCCGAACATTCTCCATGAACGTGATATAAGCTTCCCGCACATTTGTCGCGTTTATAGTGGACATATCGGCCCAGTTGCCGAGAAGATTTTGCTCCCACTCCGTCTTAACGGCTTCACTCCTAACACCCTCGTAAGCCTCATTCGCTTCGCTGAACTCCTGCTTCAGTTGCTGATATTCCGCCCTCAGCTCTTCGGAAAATTCTTCTTCTTTCTGGTCAAGTTCCTGCGTACGCATCTGAAAATCCTGCTTGGTACGTTCCCAGTCTGTCTTGGTTCTGTTAGCCAGTTGAGAAGTTTCTTGGCTTACCCAAGTTCTGAACTCGCCTAACTCATCTTCAATTTCCTGCTCCCTTGTAGTGGTACAACTGCTTATGCCTGATATGCCTATAAACAGCATCAGAATAAAATATATTTTGAATTCTCTTTTCATGATTTAAATGGTTGAAAAAACATAATAAACACTGCCATAGATACGAAAGAGCTACCTGAAAGATATTTGAGGATAGCCCAAGTCCGCAAGGGCCTGTAAAAGAGAGGTTAAAGCAATAAGCCTATGAAAGAAGCAGATTCATAAACCATTGATAACATGACACGTAACTATACTATGAGTGAACAAAAGAGTTCATCATCCTCTTATTTTAAGAGAGCAAGAGCGTGATAGCTTACAAGGCGAGTATGCGATAAAAAGCACAAGTGTCGGGTAAGCTATTTTTGCGAGAAATAAATCATTTAGCCCGCTCAAAAACCAGGAGCTGTTCTCCAGGTCCAATTTGGTTGAGAATTAACTGCTGAGGTGTCAGTTTCTCAATTTGCCAGCGGTAGAGCATGGCGCTCAATATAGAACGGCCATCTACATTGGTTACCTGTACACTAATATAGCCTCTGCCCATATTTATCTCCCAGTTACCCCATTCCACCGTTTCTATACTATTTAAGAAGTTAACTGTATTATGTTGCCGGATAAGCTTGTAAGTCGAATCTAGATAAAACTCCAGACGGATAGGTTCAAACGGTTTTATTGGCTGAAACTCACCCTCCTCTTTATGAAGGCGCTCACGTAATCCCCACACATTAGTAAGTAAAGACATGGAATCCTGCGCCACTGTTTCTGGCAACGGTAACATGGCAGGTGTCTCCCCCGGGGCAGGCGCTGCGTATAGGAGGCATACAAAATGTAAGAAAATTGTTATATTGACCATGGCATCTTACTGATACTCATATATACGGATACAGAAGGTTAGAGTAAATGAAATATACTCTGGAACTGATATTTCTCACCGTTTACCATACCTGATCACACCTGTTAAAATCTACAGCCCCGAAAGCACATGAATGAAAAGCAAAAGTTTATGAAAGAAGCCATACGCCTCTCTGTAGAGAAAATGGAACAAGGCTATGGCGGACCATTCGGAGCCGTGGTGGTTCGAAATGGAGAAATTATTTCCCGTGGCTTTAACAACGTGCTTTCCTCTAATGACCCTACTGCACATGCAGAGGTAGACGCTATCCGTAAGGCATCTCAGGCACTTGGCTGCTTCGACCTTTCTGATTGCGACCTGTACACCAGCTGCGAGCCATGTCCTATGTGCCTTGGGGCTATCTACTGGGCCCGTTTCAGAAATGTTTACTATGGCAACACCCGAGAGGATGCAGCCAGCATTGGTTTCGATGATGCCCTGATTTATGAGGAAATAGAAAAGCCACTTGAACAACGGAAAATTCCGATGCAGCAACTATTGCCGGAAGAGGCCCTGAAAGGATTTGAAGCTTGGGAGCAAAAGGAGAACAAGAAAGGATACTGAACAAGGTAGTCCGACGATAGTGTCAGGCTTATATAATGCTGGTTAAGCAACCGATAAAAAAAGGGAAATAAAGCAGCTTCAGAATATGAGTTAAAACAAAAGGGGCTGCATTTAAATAAAATACAGCCCCTATGCTAAGATACTACTTCTCCTGAATAGGAATTACTTTTTAATCATGTTGGCTAAATTGCCTAAACCACCGCGTTTCCCGGCCATTTTGTTCATCGAACGCATCATCTTGCGCATGTCATTGAACTGCTTCATCAGGTTGTTCACCTGCTGCACATCGGTACCACTCCCCTTCGCTATACGCTGACGGCGGCTACCGCTAATCATGTCCGGGTTCTCACGCTCGGCAGGTGTCATGGATTTAATGATGGCCTCGATAGGTTTGAAAGCACCTTCATCAATCTCCACATCCTTCAAGGCTTTGCCCACACCCGGAATCATCCCTACCAAGTCTTTGATATCGCCCATCTTCTTGATCTGCTCCAGCTGTGTCAGGAAGTCGTCGAAGTTGAACTGGTTTTTGCGGATTTTCTTGTTGATGCGCTTCGCTTCATCCTCATCGAAGGCCTGCTGTGCACGCTCCACCAGGGAAATCACGTCACCCATACCTAAGATACGCTGCGCCATACGATCCGGGTAGAACAGGTCCAGCGCTTCCATTTTCTCACCGGTAGAGATAAACTTTATCGGCTTCTCCACTACGGCACGGATAGAAAGGGCAGCACCACCACGAGAGTCACCATCCAGCTTAGTCAGCACCACACCATCGAAGTTAATGCGCTCGTTGAACGTTTTGGCTGTATTCACTGCATCCTGCCCTGTCATGGAGTCTACAACGAACAGCGTCTCCGTTGGCTTCACAGCGTTCTTTATCTCCGCTATCTCTTTCATCATTGCCTCATCCACAGCCAAACGACCGGCGGTATCAATGATGACTACTTTCTTGTTAGTCTTTTTAGCATGCTCTATGGCGTTGAGGGCAATCTGAACCGGGTTCTTGTTTTCCAGCTCTGTGTAAGCCTCTACACCTACCTGACCTGCCAGCACCTGCAGCTGGTTGATCGCAGCCGGACGATACACGTCGCAGGCGGCCACCAACACACTGCGACCTTGCTTTTTAATGTAGCTGGCCAGCTTTCCAGTAAATGTAGTTTTACCGGAACCCTGCAAACCTGCAATCAGGATAATGGCCGGATCGCCCTTCAGGTTGATGTCCTGTTTTTCACCGCCCATCAACGCTGTCAGCTCTTCGTGCACAATTTTCACCATCAGCTGCCCCGGCGACACAGCGATCAGTACATCGCGACCCATCGCCTCATCCTTGATCTTATCGGTTACAGTTTTGGCTACTTTATAGTTAACGTCAGCATCCACTAGTGCACGGCGCACCTCTTTAATGGTTTGCGCCACGTTGATTTCTGTAATGCTTCCCTGGCCTTTTAGCGTTTTGAAAGCCTGGTCTAATTTGTTACTTAAATTATCAAACATCTCTATTTCTGGGTTTACTTACAAAAATAAGCAATATCTCTTTTAATTACGAATTACAAGTTACGAATAACAAAGCCATCCTAAAGAATTCTGACATTAGATTAGTTATTCAAAGAATATCTTTCGGATGATTGAATCAAATTTTAAAAGTAACAGTCATTTATTCCTATTAATTTATATTTGCATGATACCGTTCCCCTTCCACTCATAAAGCTGCAGCTAAAAGCATATATAGAAACAGCAAATTCGCAGGTCCGTAATATTATTTTTATATTTGAGACGACAGCAAAGCAGAGGAAAGTACTTTGGAAAACACCGATATTACTGACATTTTATATATTTCTTATTACTGGCCCCCCTCTGGTGGACCCGGCGTACAACGTGGTTTAAAGTTCTGCAAATATTTTCCGCAGTTCAGTGTGCAGCCAACAGTGCTGACAGTAGACGAAAAGCAGGCCTCTTATCCGCTTCTTGATTTAACTTTCGAGAAAGAGGTGCCGCAGGGGCTGGAGGTGCATCGCACAGCCACCACAGAGCCTTTTGAATACTATAAAAGAATATCAGGCAAAAAAGAAATACCGTTCAGCGGTTTTGCCAACCAAAAGGGTAAAGACACACTGGTAGATAAGGTATTCAAATTCGTACGCGGCAATCTGTTTATACCGGATGCACGCGTTGGCTGGAACAAACATGCGCTAAAAAAGGCGGATGAACTACTGCAGGACGTTAAGTATAAAGCGATATTAACCACTAGTCCCCCACACTCTACCCAGCTTATCGGCCTGAAACTAAAGAAGAAGCACAACCTCCCCTGGATAGCTGACCTGCGCGACCCCTGGACCAATATACACTACTACGACCAGTTGCATCATACAGCAATTGCCAAGCGCTTAGACGAAAAGTATGAACAGCAGGTGCTGGAGGAGGCCGATGCTATTATCGTAACAAGTGAGGACACAAAACGTCTTTTCCTGAACAAGCCAGTCTCCATAGATGCAGATAAAATCCATGTTATTCCGAATGGATATGACCAGGAAGACTTCAAGTTTCCGTCCAACCCGCCCAAAGATGAACTTCTGATAACATACGTCGGCACTATTACAGAAAGCTACAACATTGATGTGTTCCTGAAGGTGCTCGCCCACATGATGTCGGTGCACAGCGAGGTAAACTTTAAACTGCGCTTTGTAGGCCAGGTGTCGGATGGGGTAAAGAAGCGCATCGAAAAGGCAGGTGTATTGGGCATAACAGAATTCATACCGTATGTGCCGCACGAGCAGGCAGTGAAATACATGATGGAGACAACCCTGCTGCTGCTCGCTATTGCCGATGTGGACACGGTTTATTCGAATGTGCCGGGCAAGCTGTTTGAATACCTGGCGGCGAACAAGCCTATTATTTGCCTGGGGCCCGTTCATTCCGATACCGACCGTATCATAGACGAGTGCGGAGCAGGCCGCCTGTTCCATTATACAGCCTACGACCTAATGGTGGACCACATGACACAGGTGAGCAAAGCCTGGAAAGTTAATCCGAATCATGACCTGCCTTCCATTAACCACGCCCGCTACTCTAGAAGGGCCTTAACAGAGGAACTGGCGGAGGTGGTGATGAAGGTGATAAAAGACAGATAAACTGGCAGCCTGAGCAGTAACTGTATTTAAAGATGTACTGAAAAACGAGTATCTTGCACCTGTATAGGTGACAAAAACACGCCTGCCGTATAAAGCAAAAAATCAAGATGGCATTAGACCTCAATAATAAGTCTATATTAATAACAGGTGGCACAGGTTCCTTTGGAAAAAAATTTGTGGAGATGGTTTATGCCCGTTTCCCGAACATCAAGCGCCTTGTCATTTACTCCCGCGATGAATTAAAGCAATTCGAAATGTCGCAGGTTTTCCCGCATAGCAAACACAATTCTATCCGTTATTTTATCGGGGACGTGCGCGACGGGCAGCGCTTTAAGCGAGCATGCGAGGGCGTTGACATTATTGTGCATGCCGCCGCCATGAAACAGGTACCTGCAGCTGAGTACAACCCGATGGAGTGTATCAAAACGAATATCCTGGGCGCAGAAAACATTATTAACGCCGCGCTGGATTGTGGTGTAAAGGATGTGGTAGCACTCTCCACCGATAAAGCTGCCGCCCCGATTAACCTCTATGGCGCAACCAAACTTTGCTCTGATAAACTGTTTGTAGCAGCCAATAACATGAAAGGCAAGCGCGACATTCGCTTTTCTGTTGTACGCTATGGCAACGTGATCGGCTCCCGAGGTTCCGTTGTTCCATTTTTTCTTAAAAGACGGGAAGAGGGCGTGCTGCCTATCACACATCCCGAAATGACACGCTTTAATATTTCACTTGAAGAAGGTGTAGAGCTGGTGTTTCATGCACTGGAGCACCATTGGGGTGGTGAAATATACGTACCAAAAATACCATCTTACGTTATCACGGATATGGCAGAAGCTATTGGTCCTAACTGTAAGCAGGAAATTATAGGAATCCGGCCAGGAGAGAAACTGCATGAGGAGATGATAACCGAAACGGATTCCCTCAGTACCGTAGAATTAGACAAATATTATGTTATACTTCCCTCCACCCCAACCTGGGCACCAGAGGATTTCATGAAGGCGCACAACGGGAAGAAGGTGGAAATGGGTTTTAAGTATAACTCAGGCACCAACGCAGAATGGCTAAGCGTAGAGCAGCTACGCGAGGAAATACGGCAGCACGTAGACCTAAACTTTAGCGTTTAGCCCAAAACAGGATTGTAGCATCAGGATAAAAGACTTTCACTTGTGACTCAAAACTCAGAAGACAAAACTCAGAAGCCTATTCCTTACGGCAGGCAGCATATTACAGCTGCTGATATCGAAGCCGTAGTGGAGACGCTGCAGTCAGATTTTCTGACCCAGGGGCCAAAAGTAGCTGCTTTTGAGCAGGCTTTTGCGGATTATGTTGGTGCTACCTATGCCGTAGCTGTATCGAATGGGACGGCTGCACTGCACCTGTGCGCATTGGCTTTGGGTGTTAACGAAGGGTCACGTGTTATTACCACACCCATTACCTTTGTAGCTTCTGCCAACTGTGTGCGATATTGCGGCGGTACAGTAGATTTCGCTGACATCGATCCTGCCACTGCGCTGCTGGACATAACTAAAGTACGGCAGTTGCTGCAGAGCAAGCCCAAAGGCTATTACAGCGGCATCATTCCGGTAGACTTTGCCGGCAACCCGGTGAATCTGGAGGAGTTGAAGGCCTTGGCTGATGCCCATGGGCTTTGGATAATAGAAGATGCCTGCCACGCCCCCGGCGGTTATTTTTACGACAGCCATGGAAAAAAGCAAACTTGTGGCAATGGGCAGTACGCAGACTTAGCCATTTTCTCTTTCCACCCTGTAAAGCACATCGCCACTGGCGAGGGCGGTATGATTACCACGAACGATGAGCAGCTGTACAAAAAGCTGTTGCAACTCCGCACCCATGGCATCACCCGCGATTCGGACCAGATGGAAGAGAACCACGGTGGCTGGTATATGGAAATGCAGGAATTGGGCTATAATTACCGCATACCAGACATGCTATGCGCACTCGGCATTTCGCAGTTACAATGTGCCGATATAGGCTTGGCTAGAAGAAAGGGCATTGCCAGGATATATGATGCAGCTTTTGAAGAGATAAAAGAAATAGAGGTATTAAAGACCAATACAGCTGCCTTAGGCACTGAAGGCGATACTGGTCATGCGTATCACCTGTACGTGTTTAGGGTACAGGATCGCAAAGGCCTGTACGACTTCCTGCGCCAGCACCAAATTTACACTCAGGTGCACTACATTCCGGTGCACACAATGCCCTACTACCGCATCCTAGGCCACAGCAAAGGAGACTTTCCGGAGGCAGAACAATATTATGCAGAATGCCTCAGCCTGCCAATGTACCCCTCGCTGACCCAGGAGGAACAGGGTTTTGTTATAGACAAGGTGAAGGAGTTTGTAAAAAAGTGAAGAATATTGCCATCATACCTGCCCGAGGCGGCAGCAAGCGTATCCCGCGCAAGAACATTAAAGATTTCTTAGGAAAACCAATTATAGCTTACTCTATTGAGGCAGCGCTACATTCCGGTCTGTTTGAGGAAGTAATGGTTTCTACAGACGATGAGGAAATAGCTGCAGTCGCGAAAAAGTATGGAGCAAATGTACCCTTTTTAAGAAGCAGTGCTACTTCAGATGATTTCGCTACAACCGCTTCCGTTCTGACAGAAGTTCTGCAAGAGTATGCAACTGCAGGAGCAAACTTTGAATATGGCTGCTGCCTGTACCCTACCGCACCGCTGGTAAAGATTACTTCTATTAAAGAGGCATTCGAACTAACTACTTCTCAGCAATATCACACAGTCTTCCCGGTCCTCCGCTACAGCTACCCCATCTGGCGAAGCTTAACGATGGTGGGCGACAAGGCATTGATGAACTGTCCAGAGCATCTGCTTAGTCGCTCACAGGATCTTCCTGCTTCTTTCCACGATGCGGGACAGTTCTACTGGTTCAACGTAAAGGTCTTTATGGAGAAGCAGGAGCTCTTTACAAATAACACAGGCGCCATTGAGCTTAGTGAGTTGGAAGTGCAGGATATTGACAATTTAAGTGATTGGAAGTTAGCTGAGCTGAAATATAGTCTAAGAGCAACAGAAGGTACTAATAATGAATGATAAGCGTCGGATAATATTCAGGGCAGACGGCAATAGTCAAATTGGCTTGGGGCATGTGGTACGGTCTCTTGCGCTGGCTGCCATGCTACGCGAGGAATTTGAGTGTGTGTTTGCCATTCAGGCGCCAAGCCATGAGCTGCAGGAGCAAATCCGTAAAGTATGCCATGGGGTAATCCACCTTCCTCTCTGTTCTCCAGCCGAAGATCGTTTTATACATGAACTTGACGCCTATATTTCTGCCGAGGAAATGGTGGTGCTCGACGGTTATTATTTCGACACAGTATACCAGGAAAGCATTAAAACCAAAGGCTGCCCATTGGTATGCATAGATGATATACAAGCATACCATTTTAAGGCGGATGCCATCATCAGCCCGGCTGGCGGTTTGAAACCTCACCTCTACAGCAGAATTTCTTATACCAAGCTTCTCTTAGGGCCGAAGTATGCGCTGCTTCGCCCACCCTTCTTGAAGGCATCCAAAGCAGAAAGAGTGCTACCGGAGGGCAAACCTGCTTTACTTCTGAATTTAGGCGGCGCCGACCCCGGAAATAAGACCCTGCACCTGGCAAAAGAACTGGTTCAGAGCAAGTACCTTCATAGCATAAATATAGTGGTAGGTGCGGCCTACCGTCATTTAGTGGAGCTTCAATCCTGGTTACAGGATAAGGAGCAAGTTACACTGCACCATAATCTATCAGCTGCAAAGTTGCGTGACCTGATGCAGCAGTGTGCCTTCGCTGTTACCTCTGCAAGTGGCGTAGCCTACGAATATGCCGCAGTAGGAGGAATACTTTATGTGTTACAGACAGCCGATAACCAGGATGCTCTATATCACTTCTTGATCGAAAGCGGTGTTGCTCACGAATATGAGGATTTACCCCAGCTTTTTAGCAATAATTCTCTCAGGAAACTCTTCCAGGAGCAGGTTGCAACCCAGCGGCAGCAATTCGATGGCCATAGCGATGTAAGGCTAAAGCAACTGTTTCGGAAACTCAGCCTTGGGGCAAGCCTTCATCTGAGAGATGCTACAGAGGAAGATATGATGCAACTTTTTAATTGGGCAAGCGATCCGGAAGTACGCAAAAATTCATTTAACCAGAACACCATCACCTTAGAAAATCATACGCGTTGGTTTCAAGCTGTTATGGAGGATGAGCAAACGGTTCTTTATATTGCAGAAGCAAACGGAAAGCCCGTAGCACATATACGCTTTAACATCAGTTCAGAAAAAGCGACAATCAGCTACCTGATAGACGCTGATTTTAGGGGACAGGGACTTGGGCTTCACCTGCTCCAGAAAGGAATGCAGGCACTAATAGCACAACGAACAGATGTAGAGCAGGTAGAAGGCTTGGTGCAACGGGAGAATATTGCCTCTGTACGCTCGTTTGAAAAAGCAGGCTTCAGCTATGGGCAACCAGATAAGCAACACCCTGAAGCACATCGTTTCATTTTGCTATTGAAGTAGCAGGTGGCAAAACATTAACCTTCAAAATGATACAGGAAATATACATAGGCGGACGCAACGTAGGGCCGCGCCACAAGCCATTTATTATAGCGGAGATGTCCGGCAACCACAACCAGTCGCTGGAGCGGGCACTGGCCATAGTAGATGCCGCCGCTTACGCAGGCGCCGATGCCATTAAGCTGCAGACCTACACCGCCGACACCATGACGCTGCCCGGCGCTTTTACCATTGAGGACGAGGCTTCACTCTGGAAAGGCCGGGAGCTATATGACTTATACAAAGAGGCCCATACTCCCTGGAAGTGGCACAAACCTATTTTCGAGCGGGCGAAGGCACTCGGTATGTTGGCCTTTTCCTCTCCTTTCGATGAAACTGCTGTTGATTTTTTAGAAAGCTTAGGTGCACCTGCCTATAAGATTGCCTCATTCGAAAATACAGATCACCCGCTGATACGCAAGGTTGCTGCCACAGGAAAACCGGTGATTATTAGCACCGGGGCTGCAACAGTGTCAGAGTTAGATGAGGCCGTGCGGGTACTCCGTGCAGCAGGTTGCTTGCAGTTTATCCTGCTCAAATGCACCAGCACCTACCCTGCTACGCCAGCTAATACAAACTTAGTTACTATTCCGCACATGCGGGATCTATTTGGCGTGCAGGTGGGTCTTTCTGATCATACCATGGGAATAGGTGTTCCCGTGGCTGCTGTGGCTTTGGGAGCAACAGTCATAGAAAAGCATTTCACCCTCAGCAGGGCTGATGGTGGCGTAGATTCCGCTTTTTCACTGGAACCTGATGAGTTGCGCTCTCTTGTAATAGAAACAGAAAGAGCCTGGGAAGCCCTGGGATATGTGCAGTATGGCGTGCAAAAGGCTGAGGAAAAGAGCCGTTTGTTTAAGCGTTCTGTTTATGTTGCAAAAGATGTGAATGCCGGTGACATGTTTACACGAGAGAACATCCGCATCATTCGTCCCGGACTTGGCCTTGCTCCAAAATTCTTTGAAGACTTATTGGGAAAGCCGGCAAAGCAGGACATTAAAGCTGGAACGCCTTTAAGCTGGGATTTGGTGTAGTACATGAAACGGTGGTACGACCTCTATAGCAATATCTTGTACATGCACTTCTCCGATGGGTTTTACAACCTACCGGAAAGCGCCAAAAACGCTGCTTCCCCACAAAGTACCCTGAAGCGCATGCTACGTATAGCAGGATATACCTTGTTGCGTTTATATGGTAATCTTCTCCAGTCGGTTGAGAGACCTGGGAAACTACAGGGTAAGGTATGGCTTTATGTCGTGAGTCAGAATAATTACGACAGCCTACAGTTTGTGCAGAAGGGAATGCCAGAGGCTGTTTTTGTAGCAGGCCAGAGCAAGGATATTGGCAAGTATAATGCAGCAGTCGAAAGGATTTCGCTGCGACGTAAGCTGCTCTACTACTACAAGTTTCCCATCCTGTTGCAGCAGTTCCTGACACATAAGAAGAAAAACACCCTCCGCTTCTTTGATTTGCTCTACGACGCCATTGGGTTTTATGAAATCTATTACCGGAAGCTACAAAAGTATTCTCCTGCTGCCGTTGTTTTTGCCAACGACCATAATGCCGACGCCCGCGCCATGCTTTTAGCGGCAAAAGCGTTAGACATCAAAACCATTTACATTCAACACTCTAGTGTAAGCCTTATATTTCCGCCCCTAACCTTTGACTTGAATCTTTTGGAGGGGCAGGACTCTCTGGACAAATACAGAAAGTGCGGTACGGTACAGGGGAAAGTAGAGCTGATAGGGATGCCCAAAGCAGATGCTTTTGTGACCAGGCGAAACTTCAGTCGGTGTATAAGCAGAGTTGGGATCGGGTGTAATCTGCTTGATGACCTGAAGGAGGTAGAAAATCTGCTACACAAGCTGACTGTGGCATTCCCAGACATGAAAATCATACTTCGCCCCCACCCCCGCGACACCCGGAATTTAGCCAGTCTGCTCACTATTACAAACAATGTTCTCCTTTCAGACAGCCGAACAGAACCTGTTTTTAACTACTTGCAGCAGTTGGATGTACAAGTAAGCAGCAACTCTGGCATTCACCTGGAAGCAGTACTGCTGAATGTGTGGAGCCTCTTCTATGATTTTAATCCGGAAGAGCAGCTGCATGATTACTACGGTTTTATCAACCATGGCTTGGTGGATGTAATAAAAACACCAGATCATATGATTCAGACCCTTTACTCACATCTAAATAATAAGCCACGGGTTTTTGAAAGAGCACAGTATTATAATGCAACTGTTGCAACAGAGTATGATGGCAAAAGCTCAGAAATTGCATTGCATCTAATCAGAAGTTTTTTAGAGTGTTGAAACCTAAATATCTATATATTTAGGTTTACTTTGTATTTCAGCTTTAGCAGTAAACTCTAACTCTACATGTGCAAACTTTATAAGTCCCTCCATAGCTTTACACTTTCTTTCGTCACTTGTCTAATCCTTATGCCCTCTTTTGTCTCAGCTCAAGGTGCTAAAGGGGCTTTACAGTTGGATGGGATTAATGATTACGCAGAATTCAGCAATGACAACAGAGGTATAACAAATCAGGTCACAGTAGAAGCTTGGATCAAGACCAATTCTATGGGACATCATCATGTTATGAGTAAATATGATCGTGACACAGAAAATGGCTTTCAGTTGCTCATTCAGAATGGCAAAGCCTGTGTGGCAGGCAGAGATGGTTCAGGCAACTATAGGCTTTCAGGATATTCAACCTCCATTGTAGCCGACAATAAGTGGCACCATATAGCGGGAGTAATAAACGATGGAATCTGGAAAATATATGTTGATGGGGTATTACAAAACCAATTCGATACAGGCTATAGAAACACTGTCTTAAATAGTAGAGAAAAACTTTTATTAGGAAACTTTTACTATGTACACCTTGGGAATCACTTTTACGCCGGATCAGTCGATGAAGTAAGACTATGGAAAAGAGCACTTACGGAAGAGGAAATAAGGCGAAATATGTGCAGAACACTTCCTTCTGATTCTCCTGGCTTAGTTGCTTATTTGAAGTTGGATAATATAGCCGGGGGAGTAATTATCGACAGTAGCCCCTTTAGAATGAATGGCATTTTAACAAACACTACTCCAGCAGTTGCTGCCATTACCTCCGGGGCTCCCATTGGGGACAGAAGCGTTTACAGGTATACAAACAGATGGGATTCCTCTCTTGAAATGGTCACTGATATAGCTAATTTCTCAGTAACCAATGTAGATCCGGCCATTCAGGGCTTCCATCTTTATTCTATTCAATTACCGCCTTCTTCTACAAATGGTATAAACTCACCGCAGGAGGTAGAGGAATATTACGGCTTGTTCAAAGTTGGAGACGCCAGCAAAAAATACAAGGTTTATCTCAAACAATACGGGATGAACTGTGGAGGCAATCTATACCGCAGATCCGATAACACAGTAGCAAACTGGAGTCAGGTGGCAGACACAACTGCATCTCCTATCATGTTATATAACTCTTCTGCAAACTATGGCGAATTTGCTGCTACAAGTAAAGCTGCTCCCACAGTTACAATTAGTGGGCCTGCTAGTGTATGTGCAGGCTCTACAGCGACACTTAGTGCGGCGTATGTGGGTGATGGGCAAATTCTTTGGAATACCGGAGAAACGACAAGAGACATACAAATAACACAAGGCGGCAGGTATGAAGTGAGCATAATAGAAGGTAGCTGTGTAGTAACAGGTTTTATAAATGTTACAAACACTTCACCAGTAAGTTTTAGTCTGGGCAATGATATTTCGCTGTGCCCTGGTGAGTCACAGGTACTTTCTGCTCCAGGTGGAATGGGCTCATATACCTGGAATACTGGAGAAACAACTCCAACCATTAATGTAACAACTGAGGGTACATACTGGGTGAAGGTAGTCACACCAACAGGTTGCTTCTCGATAGATGAGGTTGTTGTTTCGATCGCCAAGGAACCTGAATTCGGTTTCCAGACAGAAGTGTTTGCTTGTTACGGTGAATCTGTCACTCTTGATGCCACCACAACAGGAGCCTCTTATCTTTGGAGCAACGGCAGGACAACTCCAAGCATCATTGTAAGCGCTTCGGCTGATAACAGTGTTGTAATAACGGTAGATGGTTGTACTTACTTACATCAGTTTACAATCAAACGTGACGAATGCCCGCTCATTCCAAACGTTTTAACTCCCAATGGCGATGGGAAGAATGATGCCTTTGTGGTGCAGGGAGTAGAAGAAAACTCGCTGGAACTGCAAGTGTTTAACCGCTGGGGTAAACCTGTATACCAAAATAACCGGTACGATAACAGCTGGTCAGCAACAGCTGTGCCAACAGGGATATATTATTATCATCTAACCAGCAGTCGCACGCAAAAAGTATTTAAAGGGTGGGTAGAGGTTATAAGGTAAATTTGGGGCTCACCAACAAAAAGCACAATCCTGTTTCTGTCATTTTTTACTAAACCACAATAACCAGAATCCGCTACCTTTGTAGTTCTGAGCTTTTTTAATGAGGAAATTACAGCGCGAAGGTATCTGGAACACCACCATCTCGTACGCCGGTATCTTTATCGGCTATGTGAATACCATCCTGCTTTTCCCCAACTTCCTGGATGAAGCAGAGGTAGGACTCACGCGCCTCCTGCTCACCATATCAGTTATGTTTGCGCAGTTCTCAGCACTGGGGTTTGTGAACATGAGTACCCGCTATTTCCCTTATTTCCGGGACAAAGCGCAACAGCACAACGGCTTTCTCTTCCTGCTGTTAGCAGTACCTGTACTGGGTTTTGCCGTAGCAACGGGTATTTACCTGCTGCTGAAGCCTTCCGTAATAAATTACTACGAAGAGAAGTCGCCGCTGATCCTTGATTATTATTACTACATTATTCCGCTGGCACTTTTCACGCTGCTGTACAACATGTTCACAGCGTATCTGCGGTCTTTGTACAAAACCATTGTTTCCTCTTTTGTGCAGGACTTCCTGCTTCGTATTCTTACCACGCTCCTAATAGCTATATACGCATTGGGCGTGATGGATTTTCGGCAGTTCGTGCTGCTGTACATTATTATTAACTCGGTAGGCGCATTGGTACTGGTGGCGTATACCATCTGGCTGAAACAGCTTTACCTGCGCCCCTCCTGGACGGGTCTGCGTATAATCCCGATGCGGGAGATGCTATACTATGGTTTTTTCACATTTCTTGGAAATCTCTCTACCACCATCATCACCACCATTGACCAGGTCATGATCAGTGCCTATAGCCTGAGTGCCAATGGCATCTACACCACGGCCTTTTTTATGACAAGCGCTATTATGGTGCCGGCAAGGTCTATTCTCAAAATTGCCTCCCCTCAGGTGGCCGATTTCTGGAAAGAAAAAAACATGGAGGGAATGGAGAATCTGTACAGGCACGTGACGATGGTGAACCTGATAGTGGGACTGCTGCTCTTCATAGGTATATGGGCGAACATTGACAATCTCTTTTCTTTTATGCCGGAGACATACCGTGCAGGGAAGTATGTGGTTCTTTTTCTCTCCTTTGCCCGTATAGTGGATTTGGCAACCAGCCTGAACGGTGTGATTTTAGCGACTTCTGATAAGTTTCGCTGGGACCTTGGCTTTAACATTGTGCTGGCCATACTTACTGTCGGTACGAACTGGTACTTTATTCCACTCTACGGCATCAACGGGGCAGCGCTTGCCTCCATGCTGTCCTATGTTTTCATGAATCTTACCCGCCTTTTCTTTGTGCAGTTCATTTATAAAATACAGCCCTTTACGTGGAGTTCGGCTCAAATTGTAGTAATAGCAGCTGTTGCATTAGGTGTCTCATACCTGGTGCCGTATCTACAGAATGTGTTTGTTGATATGGTAGTGCGCTCCCTCCTGATCACAGTTATATATGGTGGCCTGAGCATCGGCTTAAATATATACCCGGAAATGAACGCATGGCTGAAGAAGGTGATTTTTGGCTTTACTGGCTGGAAGCTCTAGTTAAATGTTTTACATGTAAGCTACTGTTTTATTAATAAACCATCTTAATGCGGCCTATATAAAGAGCAGCAACTTTAGGCTTGGCGATGAACATAGTTCAGCACGTGGTGGCAAATATATTCCAACTGGTCCTGTTTCAACTCTGTGTGCATAGGCAGCGACAGCACACTTTGGGCTAGCTTTTCTGATACAGGAAAATCACCCGGCTTATTGTTCAAAGAAACGAACGTTTGCTGCAGATGCAGGGGCTTTGGGTAATACACCACACTTGGGATATGATTGTCCCGCAGGTAAATCTGTAACCCATCTCTTAATTCAGGGGCCACCTTAATAGTGTACTGATGATACACATGCGTACTGTAGGGCGACCGAACAGGTGCCTGCACCAGTTCCGTATCAGCGAAGGCATCATCATAAAAATGGGCTACTCCTTCCCTCTTCCTGTTGAAGGAATCCATTATTTTGATTTTCACCTCCAGCATCGCCGCCTGTAAAGTGTCCAGTGCTGCACCGCTAATGCTGCCTGTAACCGATATTTCAGGCTGAGTTAAATATTGAATCCTTTCTGCAAGTGTTGCATCATTTGTAAACAGCGCTGCTGCTTCTCCTGTATCGGGTAAAGGTTTGGTCGGGAAAAAGGAAGTGACACCTATGTGCCCGATACTCCCGCTTTTAGCTGCCTGCTTACCAGGTTCCGCATAAAAGGCTCCTAAGGATTGTGTTGCATCCTCTACCACCCACAGTTTATGCTCCTGTGCCATTGCCATGAAAGCATTCATCGGCGCGCACTGCCCAAACAGGTGTACCGGTACAATGGCGGAAGTGGCTGGCGTAATAACTTTTTCTACGGCCGCAGGGTCTAAGGTAAATGAATCTGGCAGCACATCCGCAAACACAGGTTTCAATCCTAACTGCATCACCACTTCAGCCACTGATGAATTATTAAAAGCAGGCATTACAACCTCTGCTCCTTCCGGTAGTTCCAAGGCTTTTAGCGCCAAATGAAGGGCAAAGGTATCATGAACACAGGGTATGGAATGGCGCACCTGCATATATTTCTCCAGCTTATTTGCAAAACTGCTAACCTGTGGGCCGTTCACAAACTCCATGTTTTCCATTACAGCGTTGAAGGCAGCATCCAATTCAGGTTTCAGCTGCGCATAAGCGGCCTTCGTATTTGCCATTTTTATGTCTTCCATGCCTTTACATTTTACAGGTACAAATATAGGCACTGCAGGGGCAAAACCGCAGTACAGCTCCTTTGTCAGCCTTAAAATGCCCGCTCTGCCTCCTACACGTAACCATGATGTTTAAGATGCGTTACTAAATATCATCCATAAAAAATATTTTATGCTTCACAAAATTAAAACCCTAACACTTACTCTTTGCCTGCCACTGCTGATATCCTGCAACTCAGAAAATGAACAACAGACAGCGGAAACCGATGTAGTCTATGAAGATTACCAAACGTTTGTGACAGACATTGAGCGGGAGTCGCTCACAGAAACAGAATTGCGGGCTATAGAGTCGGAAACATATGACAGTGCGGAATGGGAAGCGATGAAAGAAAACATGCAGCAGCAGTTTAATCAGCGGCTACAGGCGGTGGAGCAAAACCAAGACCAATACTCAGAAGAGCAGCGTCAGGAGATTTTGGACCTCGAGAACAGGTATAATCAGGCGGTTGAAAGACGCGGACAACAGTATGATGACGCTAACAGAAGGTACAGGCTACGAAGGGAACTGCTAGGGGTGGAAATAACTCAAAACGACTTAAGTGAAATAACCCAGAACAATATTGCTGAAACTTACCAGCGCTTTGTAGACACCGTTGCCGAGAACGGACAGAATTATGAAGGGCGCGATTGGGAAATGGTTGAAGGATGGTGGACTTCCCTGAACAACCGCTACAGAAGCCTGCAGGCAGAAATACCACAGCAGACAACCATTACCATTGAACAAGCCCAGGAACGTTATAGAGAGCTAAGAACTCAGTATAACATACAGTAGTTGCAGGATATTGCAGCGTCACTTTCCTGCCGCTGCCGAGTCATCTTTCAGAATACTTACTTATATTATACTATCTGTGTGTCTTATACTATCTGTGTGTCAGCCAACTATAAGAGGCTAATTACAACAAAGGGCTTGGGGGAAATAGTGTTTCAGAATCCGTTTATCAAATTAAACTCCTGCACCTGTGAGTCGAGCACTTTGCCTTCTACACACTTCAGGACACGCTTCGGATAACGTTTGATGATTTCGTAATTATGTGTAGCCATCAGAATGGCTGTGCCGCTGTTGTTGATCTCTGAGAAAAGTGTCATGATGCCATCGGCTACCATTGGGTCGAGGTTACCGGTAGGCTCATCGGCAAATAAGATGACAGGCTCATTAAGCAGGGCCCGAGCAATGACAATGCGCTGCTGCTCACCACCAGAAAGCTGATGTGGCATTCTGCTGGCTGCGGCATCAAGGCCAACACGCATCAAGACTTCTGAAATACGCTGCTTTATTCTGGACTTGTCTTTCCAGCCAGTAGCACGTAGTACAAAAGTAAGGTTCTCTGCCACTGAGCGATCAAAAAGTAGCTGGAAATCCTGAAAGATAATGCCGATTTTGCGGCGCAGGTAAGGCACCTGCTTGCGGGGCAGTTTCGTCAGCTTGAAGTCAGCGACAGATCCGTGGCCTGCCAGAAGTGGCAGGTCCGCATAAAGGGTTTTAAGAAGCGAGCTTTTGCCACTTCCGGTACGACCTACCAGGTACACAAATTCCCCTTTTTCAACATCAAAACTGACATTACTGAGAATAGTGTTCACGTCCTGAAAGACGGCCACATCGCGCAGCGATACCACAGGGGTAGAGGAAAAACTCATAAAACTAAATTTCTAACTTCTGAAGCTTGCCAAAATCAAGAGATGCGATAACGGCTGCTAAGGCATCTTCCTTTCCTTCCAGCCCATACCGGTCCAGGTTCTTGAGCGGGCGGTCAGCTCTAAAATAAGCAATCAGCACAAAATTACTGTCCCGCAGCTGGATATAATCCGGTATTTTGGCTTTGCCCTTTACTTTGATGATGTACATCTATTTGAATTATGAATTAGAAAATATGAATTATGAATTCATAAACGTTCAGAAGGTTATGCCCTCCAACCATTTATAATTCATAATTCATCATTCATAATTGGATTACTTGTTTCCTTTGGCGTGATCAGAGAGGAATGTTGCCAGTCCGCTGTCCGTTAAAGGGTGCTTCAGCAGGCCTGTGATAACAGACAATGGGCATGTTACTACGTCTGCTCCAATTTCAGCACACTGCACCAGGTGCATCACGTGGCGAACAGAGGCTGCCAGTACTTCTGTCTGGTATCCGTAATTATCGTAAATCTGCACGATTTGCTCTATAAGATTCAATCCGTTCGTTGACACGTCATCCAAACGGCCTACAAAAGGAGAAACATACGTAGCACCCGCTTTTGCAGCTAGTAAAGCCTGACCGGCAGAGAATACCAACGTACAGTTAGTTTTGATGCCTTTGTCACTGAAGTAACGAATAGCTTTTATTCCTTCACGAATCATCGGCACTTTTACAACGATGTTAGGGTGCAGGTCAGCTAAGGCCTCTCCTTCCCGTACAATCTCATCGAAGTCTGTTGCAATAACTTCAGCGCTAATGTCGCCGTCTACAATCTCGCAGATTTTCTTGTAGTGCGCCATCACGTTATCATGGCCGAAAATGCCTTCTTTTGCCATTAGGGAAGGATTGGTGGTTACACCATCCAAAACGCCTAAGTCAGATGCTTCCTGTATGTCTTGCAGGTTAGCGGTGTCAATAAAAAATTTCATAATGCTTGTGTGTTGATTTATTCACAAATCTAACGCATTAATCGAGAATCAGGAAAGTAAACAGTGGGAATTTTGGAGAAAGCCTAAAGCTTCAGGATAGGGAAAAAAAGTGGCAAACCGACATCGCGCCGCTCAACCGCCTACCCTTGCTACCTTCCGGTCCTGGGGGAGTTCGGCGGGAGCTGGCCGTGCCGATTTGCCAATGCAAAGGTACTAAAAAAGATATTCAGTGCAAATACACCAGTTAAAATAACACAGATTTCTTTCCCTCTAAAAGCTATTTTATTCAGCATCAACAGCTTTAGTAAATAAAAAACTTAGCACAAGCTCTTATCAAACAACCAGCCAGCGCTTGATGCAAAATACACCCATTTCAAAACTCTTCCTTGCCGGCTACTTTCTTCAGCTGATGCATATATCTAATAAAATTGGCAAAAACTGTAAAAGCACCTTACCTTTGCACATGCCAGAAAAAATTCTCATTCTCGATTTTGGCTCCCAATACACCCAACTAATTGCCAGAAGGGTGCGCGAGCTAAATGTATATTGCGAAATATACCCTTTCAATAATGTGCCACCCCTTACAGATGAAGTAAAGGGTGTTATATTCTCGGGCAGCCCCTGCTCGGTACGTGACGAAGAGCACCCTACCTTAGATTTAAGCCAGTACCTCGGCAAGCAGCCAGTTTTGGGTGTATGTTATGGTGCGCAGCTCATTGCCCACGAGCATGGTGGAGACGTAACGCCATCTACTATCCGGGAGTATGGTCGTGCCCGCCTCAGCGAACTGCATAACGCAGACCGCCTGCTGAAAGAACTTACACTTGGTTCCGTGGTGTGGATGTCGCATGGAGACACTATTAAAGAGGTTCCGGATAACATTGAAGTTATTGCCAGCACACCAAGTGTGCGCGTGGCAGCCTACAAGCTGCGTGGCCAGGAAACCTATGGCATCCAGTTCCACCCGGAGGTAACACACTCCGATGAAGGGAAAACGCTGCTTCGCAATTTCGTGGTGCACATTTGCGGCTGCCAGCAAGACTGGACGGCAGAACAATTTGTGGAAGGCACTGTTGCACAGCTGCAGGAGAAGATAGGTAACGACAAAGTTGTACTGGGCTTGTCCGGAGGGGTTGACTCCAGTGTGGCGGCCATGCTGATTCACCAGGCAGTTGGCAAAAACCTGTACTGCATCTTTGTAGATAACGGCCTGCTCCGCAAAGACGAGTTCGAAACCGTGCTCGACTCTTACAAGCACATGGGCTTAAACGTGAAAGGCCTGGATGCGAAAGACAGATTTTATGCCGCTTTAGAAGGTATAAGAGATCCGGAGCTGAAGCGTAAAGCCATTGGCAGAACCTTTATAGAAGTTTTTGACGATGAGGCACACCAGATAGAGGACGTGAAGTGGCTGGCGCAGGGTACCATTTACCCTGACGTTATCGAATCCCTCAGCGTAAACGGTCCGTCTGCCACTATCAAGTCGCACCACAACGTTGGTGGCCTGCCAGATTTTATGAAGTTGCAGGTAGTAGAGCCGCTGAACACGCTATTCAAGGATGAAGTGCGTTTAGTAGGAAGAACGCTGAAGATAGAGGAAACAATCATCGGCCGCCACCCCTTCCCTGGACCTGGCCTGGCTATCCGCATCCTGAGCGACATTACACCGCAGAAAGTATACATCCTGCAGCAAGTGGATCACATCTTTATCAGCAGCCTGAAAAGCGCCGGATTGTACGATGAGGTATGGCAGGCAGGAGCTATCCTTACACCGGTACAATCAGTGGGTGTAATGGGCGACGAACGTACCTATGAGCATGTGGTGGCGCTTCGTGCCGTAACAAGTGTGGATGGTATGACAGCCGATTGGTGCCGTTTACCGTACGAGTTCCTGGCAGATGTTTCTAATGAAATTATTAACAAGGTAAAAGGCGTTAACCGCGTGGTGTATGACATCAGCTCTAAACCACCTGCTACTATTGAGTGGGAATAACGTTAAGAAGAAAGACATTTCGACAAAGGAGGAAAGATAAGTTCAGAAACTTGTCATTCATCCTTTGTCTCTTCTCCTTCATCATATAAAGATATGAATCAAAGCTTTTGGAATAAAGCCGCTGGCCTATTGCTGCTTGGGGCGCTGGCTATGCCGGCGCATGCGCAGGTACAGGATGCCAGCACAAACTATAACAATGGCAAGATACTCCTGCAGCAGCAGCGGTATGACTTGGCAATGGCTGAGCTTTTGCCTCTAACTGGCAGCAATAGCCCTTATGCACCGGAAGCTTCTTATTTTTATGCCTTATCGGCCTTAAAGAACAACAAGCCCGACGAAGCATACCAGATGCTGCTGCAGCTTCAAAACCAGCACCCGAACTGGCGCGGAATGGCTGATGCAGATTACCTGCTGGCAAACGTCTTATTTGAGCAGGGAGACTATGAGCGGGCGCTGAGCAAACTTCAGGAATTAAAAGGTAGCGCTTTGGCAAGTGATGCGGAAGGCCTGAAGCGGTTTTACCTTAACAGCCTAAATGATAAAGCGACTTTTGAGCGCCTGGTGCAGCGTTACCAAGATGATAAAACAGTAGCACAAGTGTATGCTGATAAGCTCATCGGAGGATGGTACCGACCGCAGGATCGCCAGAGGCTGGAGAACTTGGTTGCTAGGCACAACTTAGACCGTAGCCGTTATCTAAATCCCAATGTACTGCGTGGACAGGAATATAATGTAGCTTTGCTTCTCCCCTTTCAGCTGAACCAGGATTTACAGCAGACTGCCCGTAAAAGTCAGTTTGTAACAGATATGTATGCTGGCATGAAGCTAGCGCAGGATTCGCTGCAGAAGCAGGGAATAGACATTAACCTGTTTACTTACGACACCAGCGCCGATACCATGAGCTTGAAAAGGGTGCTAGACATGACGGAGCTGAAACAAATGAGCCTTTTAATCGGACCCATCTATAAATCAACGGCAAAGGTGGCATCACGTTTTGCAGCACAACACAACATCAACGTTATCAACCCACTGTCGCAGGATTTGGATGTGGCAGAAGGCAATAGCAATGTGTTCTTATTTGAATCCTCTGTCGCTACACAGGCAAAACAGGCGGCAGCATATGCATATCAGAATTTCTCACCTAAAACAGCAGTTATTGTTTACGAGGACACTAAAGACGACACCAATTTTGCGAACCTTTACCGGCAGCATTTTGAAAAGTTAGGAGGAAAGGTAAGGATATTCAGCAAAATCAAGTCTAGTGAGACAACTGCTACGGCCACTGCGTTCAGAGGTCTTAATTTGGAGAATGCAGGTCATATGGCGGTTTTCTCAGATAAAATGACAGCAGCCGTAAACACAACAAGCCTCCTGCAGGGCAAGGCACGTACGCTGCCCCTTGTCACATACGATAAATGGCTGGATATAAATCAGATTAGCCTGCGGCAGCTCGACGACCTGGAGGTGTTCTTCATCAGCCCAAAGTACGTGAACAAGCTGAACCCGCTCAACGATTGGTTTAGGAAACAGTATATCAGCCAGTATAACCTTCCGCCGTCTATTTATGCTTATGCAGGCTTTGAGATGTTGTACTACTTTGGCACAATGCTCAAGAACCACGGTCCGCAGTTTAATCAGCAGCTGGCGCAGTCCGGTTCCAGGTTAGGAGTATTTTACCCGGGCATGAGCTATACTGATTCTAACAACAAAAGCGAAGTACATCCTGATAACCAGTATGTACCCATTACTAAATTAGAGAACTTACAACTTACTGTTGTCAATCCTGTTCTTTAATTCAAACTCATTTTGACATTAATTACTTATGATAAAAGCACAAGTAAGCAACGAGCTGTTCCAACGGGCACAAAACAGCATTCCGGGGGGTGTCAACTCCCCTGTCAGAGCTTTTAGAGC
Organism: Pontibacter pamirensis; assembly: GCF_010015475.1. Classification (GTDB taxonomy): domain Bacteria; phylum Bacteroidota; class Bacteroidia; order Cytophagales; family Hymenobacteraceae; genus Pontibacter; species Pontibacter pamirensis. Next base: position 74,728 of record NZ_SSNI01000004.1, on the reverse strand, counting down.
CGTTGGAGGTAATCCTAGATTCATGGTCTCCGCCAAAGGACCATATTTGTTTGATGAAGATGGCAACCAATTCCTGGACCTGATAAACTCCTGGGGGCCTATGATTCTGGGACACGCCGCGGAAGTGGTACAGGAGGCAGTGCAGAAAGCTATTCCAGACTCACTCTCCTTCGGCGCCCCAACCCGCAAGGAAATCGAAATTGCAGAGCTCATTGTGAGCATGGTTCCAAGTATCGAGAAAGTGCGCATGGTGAACTCTGGTACGGAGGCAACCATGTCTGCTATTCGGGTGGCGCGCGGCTATACCGGCAGGGATAAAATCATAAAGTTTGAAGGCTGCTACCACGGCCACGGCGACTCTTTTCTGATTTCAGCAGGTAGCGGTGCCATTACTTTAGGTGTTCCGGATAGTCCGGGCGTAACCAAAGGCACTGCCAACGATACACTCACCGCTCCTTATAATAACCTGGACGCTGTGAAAATACTGGTAGAGGCAAATAAGGGACAAGTGGCTGCCATTATATTAGAACCGGTAGCTGGCAACATGGGCCTTGTTACCCCACAGCTGAACTTCCTAAAAGGGCTGCGGGACCTGTGCGACAAGGAAGGCATTGTGCTTGTTTTCGATGAGGTGATGACAGGTTTTAGACTGGCTCCGGGTGGGGCGCAGGAAGTATACGGTGTGACACCTGATATGAGCACGCTGGGCAAAATTATAGGAGGCGGTATGCCGGTGGGGGCCTATGGTGGTAAAAAGGAGCTGATGGATTATGTAGCACCAGCGGGACCTGTTTACCAGGCAGGCACTTTATCTGGCAACCCTATCGCCATGTCGGCAGGGATGGCGATGCTCACTTACTTGAAAGAGCACCCGGAAACCTATACGCAGTTGGAGCAAACTTCCGCCAAAATGGTAGCCGGCATGCAGCAGAACATGCAACAATTAGGCCTGAACTATACCATCAACCGCATCGGCTCTATGTTCAGCATCTTCTTTACCCAGGAAAAAGTGGTTGATTTTGATACGGCAAAGACATCAGACACAGCTCTTTTTGGCCGCTATTTTAATAGCATGCTGCAACGAGGTGTCTATCTTGCTCCTTCTCAGTATGAAGCGCTCTTCGTATCAACAGCTGTAACAGATGACCTGGTAGCGCAATATGTGCAGGCCAACCTGGAAGCGCTTCAGGAGGTGCACCAGGGATTATTATAAAAAAGAGCTTCCCTTATCAGCAAAAGCAGCATCTACTACAGGTGCTGCTTTTGTATTTCCCTCTCAGCCTAAAATAATTCTGTGAGGGTGGTTAATAGCATACTCAGCAAAACAGCCCTGGCGCGGTGAAATAACCTAGCATTCACATACAATCCTTGTCTTATAGCAGCATATTTGCTTATTTTACAGACTATTTTTAGCCACACCATGATATTAACAGATAAGCAGATTTTATCAGAGATTGAAAAGGGAACCATCCTCGTAGAGCCATTTAACCGCGACTGCCTGGGTACAAACTCTTATGACGTGCACTTAGGGCGATACCTGGCAACCTATAAAGATGAGGTACTGGATGCCCGCAAACATAATGAAATAGACGTTTTTGAGATTCCAGAAGAGGGTTATGTACTGAGGCCGGGCACTTTATACCTTGGCGTTACACTGGAATATACCGAAACACATGCACATGTCCCTTTCCTGGAGGGCAAGTCCAGCGTAGGGCGGTTAGGAATAGACATTCACGCCACCGCAGGCAAAGGAGATGTGGGCTTCTGTAACACCTGGACGCTTGAAATTTCTGTGTCGCACCCGGTGCGTGTGTACTATGGCATGCCTGTTGGCCAGCTTATTTATTTTGAAGTAAGTGGCGGTATTGAGAACTACTACAACACCAAACAAAACGCAAAATACAATAACCGCACCACCAGGCCTGTTGAGTCTATGATGTGGAAGAATGAGTGGTAAATTTTACTAATTTATGCCAGAAAAGCCGTTTTTTAGCTAAAAAACGGCTTTTCTGGCATAATATCTGCACTATATTAGGCGTTACAATGATACAACTAAGCTTGAATTTTTTAACAATAAGCTGCGTTGTTTACAAAAGCAATTAAACCAAACTTAAAACTACAGAAAGAAATAAATTATGAAAAAGCTATTGATATTGACTTGCATGGTATTCAGTGGAGCATTCGCAGCTTCGGCACAAGACACACCAGGAATTTCAGCACAGGAGAGAGCTACAAACCTTTCCCATGAGATGATTCGGGATTTGCGACTGAATAACTATCAGTCAACAAAAGTAAACGAGATAAACCTTGATGTTGCCAAGCAAATGTTAGCTATTGAGAAGCAGTATGCAGGCAATCAGGAGAAAATAAATGAACTATGTAACGGCGTATGTGCCGAACGTGATCTAAAGTTAGAAAACGTACTGAGTACTGTACAGTATAACGAATATTTTGGTGACCGCAAGAACCTGGTAGCTCTTGACAGACAATTTATGAGTGACACCAACAAATCACGTGGTGGTAACGGTGTAGCATCATCCGAGACTGCATCAGGCTCATCACGAACAGTAAGTATCAACTAATCTCCATGCAAGCAAGGATTAATCTTTAGTTTTACTGAAATTTAAACATCAAAGCCGCTCCTTTCCAGGAGCGGCTTTGATGTTTATGGATGCCGCTTTACCACACCAGCCTCTTTTAATGTACCTCCTGCGGCGCTCCAACAGCTAATATAAACTTATACAGCCTCTGCTCCTATCTAAACCTACTTGATTTACGTATAAACAAGAAGAAGACAACTAAACAATCAAAAAGGAAGGACATGACAATGAAAAAAGTATTGGTAATGGCTTGTATGATGTTTGGTTCAACTTTAGCGACGAATGCCGCCGGAACTAAAATGGCTGCAAAAGCCCCTGGCGACAAATCGTCTAAAACTTTGGCAAGTTCTAGAGCGAAACATCTGTCAGATCAGATGATTCGCGGGTTGCATCTAAATAATTATCAGTCAAATAAGATAAGAGAAATTAATTTGAAGGTTGCAGAGCAGATTACCGCTATAGAAGAGGAAAATGCTGGCAACCAGTCAAAAATTGACGCACTAAGCAACAAAGTATACGCACAGCGGGATCGCTTTCTCGAAAACGTATTAAGTACAGTGCAGTATAACGACTATTTCGGCCTTCGCAAAGACTATACGGCTATGGACAAAGAGTTTACTGCCAATGCTGAACAGGAAGAAAATTTCGGTGAAGCTACAGCTAGTACAGGGGCAAAATAATTTCGTTAGTACATTAAGCACATTAGTATAAACCACAGCGCCTCCCCGGTTTCGGGAAGGCGCTGTGGTTTTATGCCTACTGCTTGTCGTTCTGCTGACGTTCCTGCTCTACATGCGTCATCAGTTCTTCGCAGAGCGCCTGTATTTTTTTTGCCATTACCTGGTCGCTGGTAGCAGTGGCAATGCTTTGTGCCATAGCCCCCATGGTATCAATGTAAAAATACTTCATCTCATCCACCGGCATATCCTTCGTCCACAAGTCTATCTTCATGGTACCCGCCTCGTCTCTGTCCCAGAGGGAGATGTTGATGGCTTTGGCAAAATGTATCTTATCTCCGGCATCCGTGGCACGCCAGCTGATGGCTTCCGGTACACGATTATCATCTAAGGCAATACTAAAATATATTTCAGATTTTTTCATTTGCTCAATTTTTAAACTTTATAGTGTATGAATCTCGTAATATTCTTATTCAGATATATGAGCACAAAGTTACACGATGCACCACGGAATTAAAACCCTCTCCCTTTTTTTTACCTTTATCCTGCTTATCGGATGCTCCAGGTCACCTATCTCTTCACAAAGAGGGAGACTCTATACCGTTGCTTTTTATAACTCGGAGGAGTTCTTCGACACAAACAACGATCCTCAAACCGCAGATGACGCCTATACCCCCACGGGTGCCAAGCAATGGACACAGGAGCGCTATAACAATAAAATGGAGAACATAGCGTCCGTTATAGCCAGTATTGGAGGCAAAGGAGGCCCGGCTATAGTTGGCCTTGCCGAAGTAGAAAACAAGCAAGTGGTAGAAGAACTGGTGAATACTCCTCTTCTAAAAAAGTTTGACTATGGCATTGTCCACCATGATATGCCAGATAACCAAGGCATGGATGTTGCGCTAATCTATCAGCCTAAACATTTCAAACCCACTTTCACCAAATCCATTCCTATAAACTTTGGCGCAAACTACAATTCACGTGACATTCTACAGGTAAAAGGAGAACTTAGAGGTGAATTGGTAACAATATACGTCACCCACTGGCCTCCCCGCAGCCGGACTAAGGCTGGTAAGCAGGATGATAGCCGGCTACGTAGTGCTGCAAAAACACTACGCCAGCAGATAGACCAGCAACAAGCTGCTGATGAAAACGCTAAGATCATCATACTAGGAGATTTCAACACAGAACCTGACGCTGCTGTCCTAAAACAGGTGCTGCAGGCTACCGGACGACCAGATCCTTCTTATGAAGAAGAACTGTTCAACACGCATTACCTGCCATTTGTTAACGGCTTTGGCTCCTATGCCAGCCAGGGAAATCTCCAGATGCTGGACCAAATCCTGGTATCAAAAGCATTGCTGAATGACGAGGCGGGGCTGCAATATGTGCGGGGCTCCGCTGGTATTTATAATCCAGACTTTATCAAACACATGTTCGGTAAGTACAGAGGCACCCCAAACCGCACCTTCTCCGGCAACCTCTACTTGGGCGGCTACAGCGACCATTTCCCGGTATACATCCAGTTGCGCAGAAAGCGATAGTGCAGCTTCATTGAAATAAACTGAGGTTAAGAAAAGAGTCTCAGCGGGACGACTTGTGTTAAGATATAAAACATGTTCTATTTATAGCTCCAGAGGAGTAACCTGTTATAGTATACTAAAAAGACTGCTCCTCTGGGGCTTTAATCCTTTAAGTTTTGAGAGTTATATAAAGAGCGCCCGGCTGGGACTGAAAACTACAAAAGATGGTTTTGTAGAAAAATCATATATAAAAAGAAAGGCGAGCACTATAGCTTGCCTTTCTTTTTATATATGATTGTATATCTTAAACTTTAGTAACCCTACTTACACGTAATTGTTAAGCATAACAGGCATTACCAGCATCAGCACGTTTTCACTGTCTTCGTTCACAAGCGGCATCAACAAACCAGCACGGTTTGGCGTGGAAAGCTCGAATGTGATTTCATCAGAATCAAGGTTGTTCAGCATCTCCATCAGGAATTTAGCGTTAAAACCAATTTCCATGTCCTCTCCTTCATACTGGCAGGTCAGGCGCTCATTCGCCTCATTAGAGAAGTCAAGATCCTCGGCAGACACTTGCAACTCAGACCCGTTCAGTTTCAGGCGTATCTGGTGTGTAGTTTTGTTTGAGTAAATAGAGATACGCTTTACAGAACTCAACAGGTCCTGACGATCAATCACCAGTTTGTTTGGGTTCTGCACCGGAATAACGTTCTCATAATCTGGATAACGCTCGTCGATCAGGCGGCAGATCATACGGATGTTGTCGAAGCTGAAGAAAGCGTTGGACTGATTAAACTCCATGCGAACAGCCGTGGCCTCTGAAGGAAGCGTAGATTTCAGCAGTGTGAAAGCCTTCCGCGGAATGATGAGGGAAGCTTCTTTGCTTGTCGCCACGTCCGTGCGTCGATACCGCAGCAGGCGGTGACCATCCGTAGCAACAAAAGTAACGCTGTCAGTGCGCAGCTGCACGAAGATACCCGTCATGGCCGGCCGAAGCTCATCGTTGCTAACGGCAAAAATTGTTTTGTTAATAGCTCTTGCCAAAGCATTAGAAGGAATCTCTATCGCATCGGCACCCTGCACTACTGGCACACGCGGGAAGTCCGTCGCATTTTCGCCAGATAGTTTATAGCGGCCGTTTGAAGAGCTGATCTCAATAGTATAAGTCTCTTCATCAATAGTGAACGTAACCGGCTGGTCGGGCAGGTTTTTCAGTGTTTCCAGCAAGATGCGGGCAGGAGCGGCAATACGTCCGTTCTCCTTTGCCTCTACCGGCAGCTCTGTGATCATGGATGTTTCCAGGTCACTTGCTGTGATGGTGAGGGTGCTGTTGTTAATCTCGAATAAAAAATTCTCGAGAATTGGCACGACCGGGTTGTTGGTAACCACTCCGTTGATGCTGGATAACTGCTTCAGAAGCGCAGATGAAGAGACGATAAATTTCATTATTCTACCTATAATGTTATTCGGACAAAGTTATAAATATTTCGCATTTCTCCTACGCCTTTCGCAAGTCCTTTTTCGCGTCCTGCTGTATAAGAGGCCGATAAAATTTAGAAGTGTTCATATTTGCGCTTCCGCAGGTAGTAACGGGTAACGCCAAAAATGCTCAACAGCACGATAGGTGCCACCAGGTTCAACAGCTGCCAATAGGTTTTCTCATCCCGCACGCGTACTCTGTCCAGCGGCCGGAGCTCGATCTGCTTGCTCCGCACATTTATCAAGCCCTCAGAGTCCAACAGGTAATGGATGGTGTTCATAGCCATGTCTCTGTTTGCAAAGGTGATGTTATTGTACCGATCGAAGCCAAGTTCATAGGCCTGGCCTGTACGTGGATTGATTTCGTTGCGCACTAGGTCGCCATCCGAAAAGACAGCAATCTTTGTAGGCACGCCCTGCTCCTTCACTTGCGTGTCCGGCACTCCGGCAGGAGGCCTGCGGTTGCGGAAAAGGGACGTAAACGCACCCTCCAGCAAATACCCCACAGGCTCTGGCCCTGCCTGAAAAAGTTCCGGGTTCACCTCCATACGCGCTTCTTCTAAAGTGATGGGTACAGGCGGCTCCAGCACCCTGGAGTAGGGTGAAGTAAACACCAGCGGTGTCTTTGTTATTCCATCTGCTCTCACAGTGTCAATAGTGCTAACAAACCGGGTATAAACGGCATCTAGATTGCGGGTTATCGGGTGTTGGCTAAAGTTATTCAGCAGCGGGAAGAAGCGCCAGTTAATCATCTCCGTCTGTGGCCGGTCGCCGGCATAGCCTGTTACCATGGGTATGAATCCTGAGTTTAAGTCCATAACTAAGGTAGGATTCAGGCGCACGCCATAACGGAAAAGCAGGTCATCCAGGTTGAGGTTATACGGGACGGCAAACATCCCTCCTGCGCCTACACTATCCATGTTGGCGTTCAGGGCATCCACAAAGAATACGGCCTTGCCGCCCTTCATAATAAACTGGTCGATTTTATATTTATCAGCCTCCGTAAACTGTTCCGTTGGCTTTGCCACAATGATCAGGTCAAGCCCCTGTAAACTCGGAATTTCACCTAATTCTCCCCGCGCCACCCTGTAATACTCCTGCAGTGACCCTAATAGGTCGGTTACCTGCTGCATCTGCAACTCTCCCTGCCCGGTGATATAGCCAATCACTTTATTGCCTTGAAAAGCCACTTTACGGATAGCACTTGCCAATTCATACTCTACCCCTTCCACGGATTGGTTCAGTCGCTCATCCGGTGAGGCGGCCAAGTTCCCCTTCAGCAGGTTTACGGCAGTTTCTTTGCCATTGTACCGTACGATAGCACCCGGAAATACCAGCCGCTCTACCTGCTTGCCTTCTTCTGTTGCTCTTAAATTTGTGGGGTTGATGCCTTTTTGAGCCAGATTTGTAATAAATTCTGTTCGCTGCTCCTGGTCTGAGATCTCGTTTGGGTCTATAAAGTTAAAACGTAGGTTGCCTCCGGAATAAATGCGGAACTCATCCAGCGTTTCGCGCACCGACTGCTGCAGCCGCTTGAAACCTGCCGGGAAATCACCCTCCAGGTATACATCCACCACCACTTCATTCTCCAGACTGCTCAGCATCTGCTTTGTAACCGGGGCAATGGTATACCGCTTGTCCTCTGTCAGGTCTAAGCGGAAGAAAAAATTAGCCGCTAGCACGTTCAGCAGAATGATACCGGCTACCCAGCCCACGAACTTTAGTATATCGCTGCTGCGTCTGCTCTTGTTTTGCACTGTTACCATTTTCTGCTCCTCAGGACAAGTTTAGTAGCTAAAATCATGACAGCAATAACGCTCAGAAAATAGAGCACATCCCGGGAATCAACCAGGCCTTTGCTGATGGAGCTATAGTGATAGGAAATACCCAGCTGGCTTATCAAGTAGCTGTAGCTGCCCCACACCGGCATAGAGGCAATCAGGTCAAACCCGGTGTAAATGATATAGCAAAGGAAAACTGCAACCACGAAAGAGATAATTTGGTTATCTGAAACAGAGGAGGCAAACACTCCTATAGCCGTAAAAACCCCTGCCAGGAAAATCAGACCGATATAGGAGCCTACCACTGCCGCAGAGTCGATATTGCCCTCTTGGTTACCTAGCTCATACACTGAATAGTAGTAGAGCAAAGTAGGGAGCAGCGCAAACAAGGCCAGCAGCAAGGCTGCAAAGTATTTACCCAGTATTAATTCCAAGTCAGTCAGTGGCTTAGTCAGCAGCAGCTCCATGGTCCCTTCACGCTTTTCTTCGGCAAACGTACGCATGGTAATTGCCGGGATCAGGAAAAGGAACAGCCAGGGCGCCATGTTGAAAAGTGTCTGCAAATCGGCAAAGCCATATTCCAGCACACTGCTTTCCGGAAACACCCACATGAACATCCCAATCGCCACCAGGAAAACCGTGATGACAATGTAGGCGATAAGCGAGTTAAGAAAGCCGTTAATTTCTTTTTTAAGTATGGAGAGCATTTTTTCTCAATTATGAACTATGAATTATAAATGATTTGCCTGTAGATTGCCTTTCCCATTCATGTCATTCATAATTTCTAATTCATCATTATCTAGTGAGTTGTTGAAATATTTTTTCGAGGGAATTTTCTTCCTGCCGCAGCCCCACCAGCGGCCAGTTGCGTTCTGCTGCTATCCGGAAAACGTTAGAACGGATGTCAGCATCCCTATGGGAAGTTACACGGTAGACATGGCCATCGGCAGGCGCTACACGCAGCACACCCGGTATAGTTTGCAGCACTTCCACCTCTACCGCTTGCTCAAACTCCACCAGCGTCACCTTTTCAGTGCTCTGATCTGCCTGCAGGCTTGCCACATCACTGTCTGCTACCAGTTTGCCCCTGTTAATGATGACGACACGGTCGCAGATGGCAGCTACCTCCTGCATGATATGGGTTGAGAAAATAACCGTTTTGTTTTGGCCGATGCGTTTGATAAGGGAACGGATCTCTACAATCTGGTTCGGATCGAGGCCGGTTGTAGGTTCATCCAGGATCAGTACCTGCGGGTCGTGTACCAGTGCCTGTGCCAGCCCTACTCTTTGACGGTAACCTTTGGAAAGCGCTCCTATTTTCTTGCCTTGCTCTACTTCAAGTCCGCACAACGCTACCATTTCCTGTACCCGTGCTTTTGCAAACTTGCCCTTCAAGCCATATACAGAGGCAACAAATGCAAGGTATTCGTGCACATACATATCCAGGTAGAGGGGGTTGTGCTCGGGCAGGTAGCCAACGATGCGTCGCACTGCCATGGGGTTCTGCACCACATCATGGCCATTCACGAGAATGGTACCCGCACTGGGTGGCAGGTAACAGGTGGCAATCTTCATGGTTGTGGACTTACCGGCACCGTTCGGCCCCAGGAAACCCAGAATCTGCCCCTGCTCTACTGTGAAAGATATATCATCCACGGCATGCTGCGCCCCGTAGATTTTAAAAAGATGCTTTACTTCAACAGACAAGATATATGGATCTAATTATGAATCAGTTAAACTTAATACATGTTACTATCACAAAGAAAGAAATTTAGAGCTTATGCATCATACGCGTCTGCAAATCCAGTCCCCCTCCATATAATTAGAAGGAATCCGGATAGAAAGCGGCAAGAGTTGACAGTCTAATTTCACTTTCTCTGAACCCTGCGTATTCACTCATCAAGTTAATCCTGAACCGCAAAGCTACAAAAGACGGGCCATTTTACACTTAAGTAGTGAATTTACCTTTTGGCATCAGTCGCCGAAGGTCAATGTTTAGGTGTTAGTCATTTGGATGCATAGGTCCAGCGCATGAAGAATAGTAAAGGCTATGTCTTTAGGCTATATCATATTAGGGCTTGAAGATGCAGCCGCACTATCTTACAAGATTACATTCAAGCCTTCTCGATGGCTTGAAAAAACTTCTCCAGCTTGTATGGGTCCAGTTGACCATTGGTACGCACGCCACTGCAAAGGTCTATACCGAATGGCCGCACCACCTCCAGAGCCTCTCTTACATTAGCTGCATTGAGTCCGCCTGCCAGAAAAACAGGTTTGCTAACGCTTTCACAGATTCTCCGGCTGATTACCCAATCATGAATACGGCCAGTACCGCCTAACTCCTTCACTTCCAGGTTAGGATTTCCTGAGTCTAAAAGTATGGCATCTACCTGCTCCGCCACACGCTGTGCCTCCTTCACCGATGTTTCTCCCTGCACATGCACTACCTGTACCAACTTGATGCCTGATACAGCCTCCCTCACCTGCTGGTAGGCTTCTATAGGCAAGGCATCCACAAATTGTATAGTGTTCGCCTGAGTACGCTGGTGGTGCTCTAAAATACTTTTAATATCAGTACAGGAAGTGAGCAGGAAGGTAGCTACGGGCGGAGGTACAGTCATCACGATTGCTTTGATCAAGGCATCTGGGATTACACCTGGTCCGCTGGGCATTTCACCGACCAGGCCCAGAGCATCCGCACCGGCAGATATAGCCAACTGCGCCTCCTGCACATTACTGATGCAGCATATTTTTATGCGGGGCTTTAGGCGCATGACCGTAGCTTAATTATCAGTTTGATCAGATAAATATGTTCATTGTAAATTAGAAGCTGGATTAAAGCCTGTATAGCAGGCCTAGGCGAAAAACTCTGGCATACACTTCCGGATTACTCCCATCATAGCCCCTTAAGTAATTAGTTATTCCGTGGGCATAGCTAGCACTAAGGCCAACGTGACGGCAATAAGCCGTTACACCCACACGTGCTCTTATATCTGTTTCAGGGTCACTCCTTTCAAAGTTGGCAGTATAAACAGCCCCATCGGCTGCTGTAGCCTCTCCCTTTACCCCACTCTTCAACCCAATGCCTAACTCTGGCCCTACATTAAAATCCAGATCCACAGCGCCTGCCTTTACACGGTATCCGAAGTATGGATACAGATTAATAAAGTCATTCCGCAGGATAGTCTTCCCCGAGGCTTCCCTATATTCAATAAAGCTGGAATAGACAGGCCCATAAACATAAACACCGTCAATATGTACTCTGTTGCGCAACACCTCTGCTCCAGCCTGTGCACCTAATAGAAAATTAGCACGCGTAACCCTTTGTACCTGAACAGACATGCCATACGAAGACGCAAATCTGCTGCCGTATGGGTTGAGTGTAAAAAATCTGTTGGCCCCTAAGCTATGCATTGTTGTTGTACTTGCTGCTGACTCACCACCAAACTTAGCCAAACCGGAATTTAACTGGCCTGCAACTTCTACTTTCTGACCATAAGCAGCGGTAGCGCAGATTAAACAAACAAAAAGCGATTTTACAGCCTTCATATAAAGCATTAATAACTAAACATCAGACATTTACAAACAATATATAAAGTTGTACCTGAAATATATTTACCTATTATTTTATACTGTTATCACTGCCGGGGCCATCTATTTTAAAACTTGGCACAGCTGCTGTATATTATAAATCACCTAGTTGCGGCCTGATAAGTAACTCTTCTACCACGCTATTCTCTGATAAGGTATAGGCATTGAACATGGCCATCGCAACATCCTCTGGCTTAATGAAACGCTCTGGTGGCAGGTCAACACCTTCCCAACTGGCTGTAAGTGTAGCCCCCGGAAGTATTGCCGTTACCCGTACGTTGTGTTCTTTTAGTTCCTCGCGCAGCACCTGGCTCATCCCGTACATGGCAAACTTAGAAATGCAGTAGGACCCACCATTAATGTAAGGAGTGATACTGGCTGTAGAGCAAAGATTAAAGATGTGCCCGGAGCGGCGCTTTATCATGTCCGGCACAATACCTTTGGTCATATAGTAAGCACTGTACAGGTTCGTCTGTATCATAAACGGCAGCGCCTCATCGTCTTCCTCCGTAATCTTGCCGGGTATAAATAAACCGCTGTTATTCACCAGCACATCCACTTCCACGTTCAGTTTTTTTACAAAGTCCAGAAAAGACCGAAGAGATTTGCTGTCACTCAGGTCGGCTTCTTTAAATAATACTTTTGAAAAAGTATAATTCTGCTCAATCTCCAACTTCAACTTTTGCAGGTCCTTTTCGTTTCGGGAACAGGTAATGATATGAAAGCCTTCTTTGGCAAACTGCTCTATAACGGCTCTGCCAATCCCTTTTGTACCGCCTGTAACCAAAATGTATCGTTGCATAGATATGTATTGTTTAGTATGTTTTTCAATTTTATACGTAATATAGGTATTTAACAGTATTTTTACTTAAGATCATCCTCAACAGATTGATTTAACCAGCTTCCAAACCCTCTATGCTGCAGCACTTCGGAAAATATTTACTCTTTATGTCCACCCTCTTCTCCCGCGGAGAGTCGCCCCGTATACTATTTAACAGGACAATGGATGAGGCTATTATTATTGGCATCAACTCTATATTTATTGTTGCCATCGTATCTACGTTCATTGGGGCTGTAACCAGCGTGCAAATATCCTATAACCTGGATAATGCTTTCATACCTCGTTCCACTATTGGTTTCATGGTACGAGAGATGACTCTCCTTGAACTGGCTCCTACCATAACTTCTATTGTGTTAGCCGGCAAAGTAGGCTCTAGTATAGCAGGTGGCTTGGGAACTATGCAGATCACAGAGCAGGTAGACGCACTTGAGGTAATGGGTATCAACTCTACCTCATACCTCGTGTTGCCAAAGGTGATTGCCTCCATACTGGTTTTCCCGATGCTGGTTATACTCGCCATGTTTTTATCTATAGGTGGTGGCTTCATTGCGGGTACTCTTACAGGTGAAATTTCTCAGCAGGAGTATATTTCAGGTATTAGGAGCGACTTTATTCCTTACAACGTGGTGTTCGCGCTTATAAAGTCGGTGGTGTTTGCCTTTCTTATCTCCTCTATCTCCTCTTTTAAAGGTTATTATACCTCGGGGGGTGCCTTAGAAGTGGGGCAGGCAAGTACAGGAGCCGTTACAAACAGTGTTATTGCCATATTGGTAGCCGATTTTGTGCTGGCAAACCTCCTGCTCTAAGTGAAAAGCGGAGAATTTATTTTTTTAGATTATGATAGAAGTACACAACATACATAAATCTTTTGACGGTGTAAAAGTACTGGACGGCATCAGCGGTGTGTTTGAAACCGGTAAAACAAACCTTCTTCTGGGGGCTAGCGGAACAGGTAAGAGTGTGCTGCTGAAGTGCATTGTTGGTTTGATAAAGCCTGATATTGGCAGCGTTACCTTCGATGGTACCTACTTCACCAACAACAAACTGGGCATTAAGCAGGAGATTCGCCGTAAGATAGGCATGCTCTTCCAAAGCTCTGCCCTTTTCGATTCCATGACAGTGGAGAAGAATATTGAGTTTCCGCTGAAGATGCTCGGAGATATGGAAAAGGACGAACGTATCGACCGCGTGAATACGGTGTTAAAGCGCGTGGGGCTGGAAGGCGCAAATAAGAAAATGCCATCAGAACTGAGTGGGGGTATGAAAAAGAGAGTAGGTATAGCCCGGGCCATAGCGCCTCACTGTACTTACCTTTTCTGCGATGAACCCAACTCTGGCCTTGACCCTTTAACAGCTTTAAAAATAGACGAGCTAATAAAAGAAATCACTGAGGAATACGGCATCACGACCATCATCGTAACGCATGACATGAACTCTGTAATTGAAATTGGGGATAAAATCTTCTTTCTCTTTAAGGGCAAAAAGCTTTGGGAAGGCACCCGCGATGCGATCATGGATACAGATGTGAAGGAGCTGAACGAGTTTATCTTCTCTAACCGCCTGATGCGCGATGCTAAAAAAATAGAGGACGAAGAGGAACAGCAGGAAGTAAATGGCAACAACCGCTAAGGGTACAAGAAACGCAGATTTATAAAAACAAAAGGGCTCCTACCGTAACAGTGGGAGCCCTTTTTAGGATTAGATTATTTTATATGCCGTAAAGCATGCCCGACACGGTTGCTGTCATCATACAGGCTAAGGAGGCTCCCAGCAAAGCGAGAAAACCTAATTTAGACAAATTGCCCTGCTGGCTCGGCGCCATGCTTCCTATGCCACCAATCTGAATAGCGATAGAGCTGAAGTTGGAGAAGCCGCAGAGCGCGTAAGTAGACATGACAATGGCCTTTGGTGATAAAGTACCGGCAGCCTTCATTTCAGCCAGGTCCAGATAAGCCACAAACTCATTGATGGCCGTCTTCTGCCCAAGCAAGCTCCCTACCTGCAGTGTATCAGCCCAGGGAACCCCCATGATAAAGGCGAAGATCCTGAAAATCTGCCCTAGGATATACTGGAGCGAAAAGCCTTGAAAACTGCCATTTGTACTGGCCACTACCCATTCATTCAGCCCTGTCCAGTCACCAAGCATATCAGTTAGCAGGTAATTAACCAGCGCAATAACGGCTATAAAAGCCAGCAACATACCTCCCACGTTTGCTGCCAGTCTTAGACCGTCAGCGGCTCCACGGGAGAGTGCATCCACGAGGTTTACACCTAACTGCTCTTCGTTTACCTCCAACTTAGTAGTAATCTTTTCCGGCTCAGTCTCTGGCACCAGGATTTTAGCCAGTACAATACCAGCCGGAGCATTCATAATAGATGCTGTGAGAAGGTGCGCCGCAAAAATAGCCTTTTGTGCAGGATCATCGCCTCCTAAAAAAGCGACATAGGCCGCCAGTACGCCACCCGCAAGGGTAGCCATACCACCTGTCATCAGGCACATCAGCTCAGAGCGCGTCATTACGCTGATAAAGGGTCGAACAAGCAACGGCGCCTCGGTCTGTCCTAAAAAGATATTTCCTGCAGCAGACAAGCTCTCAGCCCCAGAAAGACGCATGCCTTTAGACATTACCCAGGCAATTCCCCATACTATCTTCTGTAAAATACCGAGGTAATACAACCCGGAGGAGACAGTGGAGAAAAAGATAATGGTCGGCAGCACGTTGAAGGCGAAGATATAACCTAAACCGCCATTTTCTGCAGGGTTGGCAAGGTTGCCGAACAGGAACTCGGCACCAGCCTGGGAGAAGTCAAGAAAAGTAACAAAACCGCGGCTAACAACTGCAAACCCATCCGCCACCAAGGGCACCTGTGTAACCAATACTCCAAATAAAACCTGAAGGAAAACTCCAAAGCCTACCAGCTTCCAATCAATGCTTCTTTTATTTTTTGAGAACAGGAACGCAATGGCTAATAAGAGAGCTAATCCAATAACTCCTCTAAAAATGTCGTACATGCTGAGGGCCAAAATTTGCCAAAAGTAAACCTTATAACTCATAAAACAAAAAGTCCCGGACCGTGCAGGTCCAGGACTTTCGTCTAAGTTTATCGTGTATAAATCAGTTTCGCTTATTCAATTCGTCGCGTATCTTAGCGGCCCGTTCATAATCCTCCTTCTCCAGGGCCTCGTTCAACAACTTATTCAATTCATCAACAGACGTTTGGTTAAGGGGCTCTTTAGAACTGGAACTGGATGATGTAGAAGACGCGGTGCTTTTCACTGTCATCTCATCGTTTTCATCCTCGTCTTCCTCCAGATCGCTCAAAATGATACCTGCCTCCGACAGCACACTCTCTACCGTATATATCGGCACTCCAAAGCGTAGCCCGATGGCAATGGCATCCGAAGGCCGTGAATCCAGTTCGAACTCCTTTGTACCATCGGTGCACATAATCTTGGAGTAAAAAACCCCCTCCTTCAAATCAGATATCAGGATTTCTGTGATGGTGACATCCATCTGCTCGGCAAAGGTTTTGAACAGGTCGTGCGTGAGCGGGCGGTTTGGGTTTATCTTCTCAATCTGAATAGCGATAGACTGCGCCTCAAACATACCTATAATGATGGGCAACCTCCTGTTTCCCTCTTTTTCCCCAAGTACAAGTGCAAATGAGCCCGTCTGTGACTGGCTTGATGAGAGACCGAGTATCTCTAACTGAATTTTCTCCACAGTTTCTTTTATTCTATTTATCTAAAGCCTTGGCGGCTTCTATTAATTTCGGAACAACCTCAAATGCGTCGCCTACTATGCCGTAATCTGCGGCTTTAAAGAAGGGCGCTTCAGGATCCTTATTAATAACGACAATTACTTTAGAAGAGTTAACCCCTGCCAGGTGTTGTATAGCACCAGAAATACCGATGGCTATATAAAGGTTAGGACTCACCGTGATACCGGTCTGGCCCACGTGCTCGTGGTGCGGTCTCCAGTCCATATCAGACACAGGCTTGGAACAGGCAGTGGCAGCACCCAGTTCTTTTGCCAAATCCTCAATAAGGTGCCAGTTCTCAGGGCCTTTCATGCCGCGGCCACCAGACACAACCAGCTCAGCCTCCGGTAGCAATACGCCGCCACCGGTATCCTGCATCACCGTCTCCTTTGCTTTAACAGCAAAATCAGCGTCTGATAAATCAGCAGATAAGTTTTCTACTGTAGCGGTGTCGCCTCCGGAAGTTATTTCAATGGAGTTCTTTTTGATGGCGATTATTTTCAGGTCGGCAGTTAAGGCCACATCGGCAAAAGCCTTCCCTGAGAACACGCCGCGTGTAACGGTGAAGTTACCGCCATCCGTCTGAGGCAGGTTGGTTACATTGGTTGCAAGCGAACCGTTCAGGCGCACAGCCAGACGGGCACCTATGGCAGCTCCAATGTTGGAGTTAGAGAACACCAATACTTTGGCATCTTCCTGTTCTACTGCCTTTGAAATCACTTTTACATAAGCATCCGCCACAAACTGGTTCAGGCGCTCGTCTCCGTCGTACAACACTTTTTCAATTCCCTGCTCGCCAAGGCGGGTAAGGGCATCTTGCTTTACATCACCAATAGCAACGGCAGTGGCAGTAGTACTCAGTTGCTGTGCCACCTGGCTACCATAGGATGCAGCCTCCAGAGAGGACTTTTTGATCTCTCCGTTAAGACCTTCTACAAATACTAATACAGACATATCTTATAGTACTTTAGCTTCGTTTCTCAATAATTTTATTAACTCTCCAGCATTCTCAGGGTCAATCATTTTCACCCCGCCTTTTTTCTCAGGCTTGCTGTAGTTTACGTAGTCCACTTTCGTGTCGGCGCCCGATGGCTCCACTACTTTGAGAGGCTTGGTGCGTGCCGTCATGATGCCGCGCATGTTCGGGATACGGGGCTCAGACATAGGCTGTTGTGCACTGGCTATAAAGGGTAAGTTTACCTCTACCACCTCTTTACCTCCTTCTATCTCACGCTCCAATCGGGCTGTGGTGTCATCCACCATGTCCAGTTTAAAGGCCGGTACCACTGCGGGTATACCTAATAGCTCCCCCACCATGTTATGCACCTGAGAGCCGTTGAAGTCAATAGACTCCTTCCCCATCAGGATAACGTCATAGCTATTCTCTTTTGCTACGGCTGCAATCTGCTGCGCAACAAAAAAAGAATCTTTCGGGTAGGCATTTACACGTATAGCATCATCTGCGCCAATGGCGAGGGCTTTGCGAATGTTAGGCTCTGTATCGGCCTCTCCTACGTTTAATACGGTTACAGTGCCACCTTTTGCTTCTTTCAGCTCAATGGCTCTTGTCAGCGCATACTCATCCCAGGGATTTATCACATACTGCACGCCGGCCTTGTCAAACTCCTTGTTGTCAGCTGTAAAATTAATTTTGGATGTAGTATCCGGTACGTTACTAATGCAAACTAATATTTTCATGGTTAGAAATGTTAGCTTTTTAAATTTAGATTTGTGCGAAGTTAATTAAAATATAGTCAATCCGAAATGAACGAAAGCAGACTGGAGCAGCTCTTCAAGTTTCTTGAAGACGAACCAAACGACCCTTTTACATTGTATGCCATTGCTACTGAGTACCGCCAGGCTGATAAGGAAAAATCGCTTTCTTACTATGAGCGTCTACTGGCAGAACATGAGAACTACGTCGGCACCTATTACCACGCTGCTAAGCTATACGAGGAGTTAGGGCAGAACGATGTAGCAGAACAGACTTACAAAAAAGGTATGAAGATTAGCCGTCAAGAGGGCAACCTTCATGCTTTCTCTGAACTGCAGCAGGCATACAACAAAATGATGGGCCTTGATTATGAGGATGATTAATCAGCTATTCTTCTTCCCCACCTCCCGTTTAATCAAATATAGTATGCATGCAGCATAATTCCAAATCTATACTTTAGAACTGATATAAGGCAAAAAAGTTGCTGATTTCCTTAAATGAAGGAAAATGAGCTATGGATATTCGCTTTTGTATAACAGGCAGCAAAGAATTGAATAACGTGCAACAACAGGGTGTCTAAGCTACCCCGGAATTTCCTAATACGAGCTTATTAGCCTGTTCTAAAGCGTCTGATGCGTCATTTGCATAGCCGTCTGCCCCTATCTCTTTCCAGAGTTTTGGTGCAATGTTAAAAGGATGGCCTCCTACCATTACCTTTATATGCTGTAGTTCAGCATCAGCCTTCATAGCCGTGATGACCTCAGTTATGGCGTGTAAGTGATACGTCATGGTGGCAGACAAGAGTAACAGGTCAGGCTTTTGCTGGTGCAGCGTTTTAATGATGCTGCTTTTAGGTGTATTTGCTCCCAGAAAATAGGTATGCCAGCCTTCCATCTCCAGAAAGTCTGACACCATCCGGATACCGATTTCATGCATGTCGCCGGAAACGCAGGCGGCCACTACCTTATGGCCATTTTTCTCAGCATCGACAATTTTAAAGTAAAGCTGCGACATAATGAGTTGCGTGGCTGCTGAACAGTAATGCTCCTGGGCTACGGTAAGCTTATCCTGCTGCCATAAACGTCCTATCTCATACTGCACTGGCTGGAACACATGCATGTAGATAGTTTTCACATCGGTGCCCGCATCCACTTCTGCCAGAATAAGTTTGCTTGCCGCACCACGGTTTCCTTCCAACAGAAAGTTCATATATTGAATGGCCAGGCTGCTTAACGGTGCATCCTCTTCCAGGTATGAAGACTGCCGTGCCACCTTTTTTTCCAGTTGCAGCAAAGCACTATTCATGTATTTAGCGGCAATAACATAATTTTCTATTGGCAGGCGCTGCGCCAGAATTTCTTTCACGCAATTCAGGTTAACAGCCAGGTCATTGGCTGGTACGTTTCGTGCTGCCAATCTTTCCTGCACCCAGCTTATATAATTTTCAAACAAAGCCTGGCTGGAGGCAAGTATTGCTTCAGACAGGTGAGCCAGGTGGTCGTGCACACCCTGCAGGCACGCAGTGCGGCCTGCTTGACCGTATCGTGCTTCAAGCTCCGGTCTCTGCTTGAAGAATAAATCTGTAGCAGCCGTGGCTATGTCCAGTTCCTCATTAGATATTTTCTCCGCCGTCTGCTTCTTCACCATTCTCATCCAATCGTTGTATCCTTAACCACGCGTACTATTTCCATAATATTTTAACTTGTTGCACCTCTTTGATGCCTGTAGCATATCATGCATGCTAGGAGGCTTTCTGACTTCTTTTACTAATGTGCCTGAGGATACAATTCTGTAGCTACGAGTAAAGTATTTTATAGGGTTATAAATATATTAAGATAACAATTGCGCCATCGGCGGGTTTAAATTGGACAAACATTTTTTTCAAGGAAAATCAGCATGACATGGCATTCAATAATAAAAACATCCTGGTGATTGGAGGAACCTCCGGAATTGGTCTGGAAACAGCCCGCCAATTGAAAGAAAAAGGGGCAAATGTGGTAACAGCGTCCCGAAAGAGTTTTGAAGGAGCTGAAAGTGCAGGCCTGCAGCACATCGAATTGAATGTCATGGAATTCGACAGCAGTTTCATAGAACAGCTCCCGGAATCTCTGCATGGTTTGGTTTACTGCCCTGGCACTATAAAGCTGAAGCCTTTTGAGCGCCTGCAAATAGCTGATTTCAGAAATGACTTTGAGCTGAATGTGCTGGGAGCCGTACAAGTGCTTAAGGCGGTTATACCCTTACTTAAGAAAGCAGAGGGAGCCAGTGTTGTGTTTTTCAGCACTGTGGCAGCGCAACTTGGCATGCCTTACCATGCTTCCATCGCCACCGCGAAGGCAGCGATAGAAGGACTTACCGTTGCGCTGGCTGCAGAGTATGCCTCCGCACAAATCCGCTATAATGCGGTGGCTCCTTCACTTACAGATACTCCGCTCGCCTCGTCTTTGCTTAGCACATCTGAAAAGAAAGAAGCAGCCGGAAAGCGCCACCCGCTAGGAAGAGTAGGCCAGCCGCAGGATATGGCACAAGCCGCTATTTTTCTTTTATCAGATGATTCAGCTTGGATGACTGGCCAGGTGCTGCACGTAGATGGCGGTATGAGCTCCGTAAAACTTATTTAACATGATTTGTCAACCACTTTTCTAACCGTCATACTATCTATCTGATGCTGCTCTTCTGGTTCCGCCGCGACCTTCGCCTGCACGATAATGCAGGCTTGTACCATGCTCTTGAAACCGAAAAACAAGTACTACCCATCTTTATCTTTGATACCGGAATTCTAGATAATCTAAGCAACCGCCATGATGCCCGGGTAGATTTTATATATCAGTCCATCAAAAACATGAAGGAGCAGCTGGAGAAACAGGGCAGCACCCTGCTTGTACGGTATGGCAAACCCATAGAAGTGATAAAAGAATTGCTGCAGGAGTATGAGGTGGATGGTATCTATACAAACCGTGATTACGAGCCTTACGCCCGGGAGCGAGATGAGGAGGTAGAGGCGCTATTAATAGAAAATGGACAGGATTTTAAGCTTTGCAAGGATTCTGTAATTTTTGAGCGCAGCGAAATACTGTCTTTGAGTGGTACGCCTTATAAAGTATATACCCCCTATAAAAACGCCTGGAAGAAAGCCTTCAGGGAAAATATGGTAGCGCCTTTTCCTTCTGAGCAACATCTAGATAAGCTCCTGCCCCACCACAAATCCCCCCTGCCAACGCTACAGCAAGTAGGCTTTAAACCTGCTGACATCCCCACACCAGACCCCAACATGGCAGAGAAGGTACTGCGCCGTTATGAGGAGACACGCAACGTGCCTGCCCTCGATGCCACAACCAGGCTAAGTCCGCACCTGCGGTTTGGAACGGTAAGTACCCGTGAAGCCGTGCGGCTGGCGCTACAACACTCTGATACCTGGCTACAGGAACTTATCTGGCGGGAATTCTTTATGCAGCTGCTCTTTCACTTCCCGGCTTCTTCCCAGGAAAGTTTCGCTCCTAAATTCAGGCACATTGCCTGGCGCAACAACGAAGAAGAATTTAAACGTTGGTGCGAAGGCAAAACAGGATACCCCTTGGTAGATGCTGGTATGCGTGAGCTCAACAGCAGCGGCTTTATGCATAACCGGGTTCGGATGGTGGTGGCTAGCTTCCTGGTGAAAGACTTGCTCATAGACTGGCGCTGGGGAGAAGCCTATTTTGCAGAAAAGCTCCTGGACTATGAGCAGGCAAGCAATGTGGGCAACTGGCAATGGGCAGCGGGCACAGGCGCTGATGCCCAGCCCTACTTCCGCATCTTTAATCCAGACAACCAGGTGAAAAAATTTGATAAGGCCCACACCTATATAAGGCGCTGGGTGACTGAATTTGGAACTCCTGCTTATCCCGAACCCATGGTAGACCACAATATGGCCCGCGATAGAGCCATTGCGGCTTATAAAAAGGCTATTGCTTTGGCCGCAGGGTAAAGAATCAATTCTGTATCTTTGAGCTAATGCTCCGGAAACCACTGATTGCGCTCCTACTCCCCCTGCTCCTGCTGAGCAGGCAAAATATAGCTGTAGCCCAGGTAAAATCAGATACCACCACCGTCAACACCTCCCGGCTGTTAGCCATGGGCGGCATCTTTACCGCAGGCTACGCCACCATGTTAGTATCGCTAAACAACTCCTGGTATTCAGGAGAGCGAACGAGTTTCCACTTTTTTAACGATAACAACCAATGGAAACAGGTAGACAAGGCGGGGCATTTCTGGGGTGCTTTCCACGAAAGCCGGGCGGGCATAGACATGCTGCGCTGGGCAGGAGTGCCAGAGAAAAAAGCCATTCTGCTGGGAGGACTTACAGGCATCATCCTGCAAACCCCCATCGAAATTTTCGATGGCTATCAACCTGAGTATGGGGCTTCTGTTGGGGATATGATTGCCAACACAACAGGTGCTGCCGCTGTAGTGGCACAGGAACTGGCCTGGGGCGAAGTACGTATCATGCCTAAATATTCCTTTCACACAACCCAGTTTGCTGCTGTACGCCCCAATGTGCTGGGAAGCAGCCTGGCGGAGCAGGCCCTGAAAGACTATAACGGGCAAACCTACTGGCTTTCTGTGAATGTGGGCGCATTTATGAAGCGGGAAACAAGATACCCGAAGTGGCTGAACATAGCCGTCGGTTACGGTGCCGAGGAAATACTGTATAACCCGGAAAGCGCCAACAGTGCCAGTGGCTTTAGTGCACACCGGCAGTACTACATAAGTCCAGACCTGAACCTGATGCACTTCAAAGGCCGAAGCAAGTTCCTGAATACCGCTATGTACGTGCTCAGCATTATCAAAATACCTGCTCCTGCCCTGGAATACAACCGAAAGAACGGTTTCAGGATGCACGCGCTGTACTTCTGATATTGTGTTTATACCCTATCCGGAGCACAGGCTTAGCCCTCTTTATCAGGACTCGCTACCCGACACTTTAGAATTCCGTACCTTTGTTTACATATAATTCATCTGCTTCCGCAGTACATCTGTGCGCTGCTATGAATGAACAACGATAAACGAACAACGAGAACATGAACGTAGGAGACCGCGTGCGGTTGATGTCTGGCCGTGAGGAAGGCATTATTACCCGCATATTAGATAATAACATCGTAGAAGTCGCCATCGACAATGACTTCACTATACCTGTTGCCCGGCGGGAGGTGGTGGTGATTGCAAAGGAGGAGGCAACTTATTTGAAAAATGACCCGGAGATAAAACCTGTTGCCAAAAGAGAAACTTCAGCACCTGTTCTGGCGGCCCAAGGAATTTACCTGGCCCTGGTGCACCAGTCTGAAGAACTGTTGGCTGTTACCATCATCAACAACTCAGACCATGATGTGCTGTTTACCTCAGGCGAAGAACGTGAGAATAAATACCGCGGCCTCCAGAATGATAAACTGGCACCGAAAACAACCCGTGTCATCACCCACTATCACCTGAAGGACTTTGAGAAATGGCCCAGCCTGCTGGTGCAGTTCATACAACACCGCAACGGTAGCCCCACCGTGTATGAGCCTGTCACAAAAAAGGTGCAGTTCAGAGCCAGTTCTTTTTATAAGAGCAAAAAAACCGCGCCTGTGCTCAACAAAGAAGCTTACCTGTTCCAGCTCGACCAAAAGCCTGTTGCCGTCGACACTGATAAAATAGCAGAGCAATTGATAGACGCAACGGCTAAACATGAAACTTTTAAGCTGCAGGCACCAGACCATGAAATTGATCTGCATATTGAGAAGCTGGTAGAGGACCACAGCGGCATGAGTAACAGCGCTATGCTGAAGCTACAACTGGAGTACTTCCAGGATAGTCTGGACAGGGCCTTAGCCGCAAACATGCACGAAATTGTATTTATACATGGTGCCGGCAACGGAGTGCTTCGTAAGGAACTTCAGAAAGTACTCAGCCGCACACCCGGCATCAAATTTTTCGAAGACGCCCGAAAAGAGAAATTTGGCTACGGCGCCACTTTGGTAAAGCTGAAATAAGCATTTTGAGTTAGAGAGTTAGAGAGTTAGAGAGTTAGAGAGTTAGAGAGTTAGAGAGTTAGAGAGTTAGAGAGTTAGAGAGTTAGAGAGTTAGAGAGTTAGAGGTGTACTGCTCTTGCCAAACGAGGGGTTACAAAAAATCCTTAACTGGCGCGGGAATTTTTCCCGTGACGTAAAGAATAAATGCGAACTCTTGACTCGCTACTTAGGCCTTTGAGCATCTTTTATACTTCAGAGATATATAATTCAAACATTAAAAATTAAAAAGTTATAAAACGCTTCTAAATTACCTAATGCGGAAAATAATTTTTTCAACTTTCTAACTTTCTAACTCCTCAACTTTCTAACTCTACAAGAGCCTCCGGTTCGGAATTACTGTTACCTTTGCAGTACAGGTAATACAAAAACATAACAGCAAGCCGTCTTATCGCTGCCCTTTCGGGGGGAGAGGAAAGTCCGGGCAACGCAGAGCATCCTACTTCCTAACGGGAAGGGTTCCGGGTAACCGGGATACAGCCAGTGCCACAGAAAATAACCGCCAGCAGCAATGCTGGTAAGGGTGAAAAGGTGCGGTAAGAGCGCACCAGCGGCTGGGTGACCAGTCCGGCTGGGTAAACCTTAGGAGTTGAAAGACCAAATAGGCTGACAGTGCCACGCTTCGGCGGGGCTAAGGGCTGCTCGTCCGATGTCAGTGGGTAGGTCGATGGAGCCTGTGCGCGAGTGCAGGCCTAGATAAATGATAAGATCCCGATTCATCGGGAACAGAACCCGGCTTACAGGCTTGCTGTTTTTTTGTACCCTTTCTTTCCCCTCTCTCCTCACATAAATATACTACAAGTAAATCAACGGCTATTGGGCCTGAGAGATACACCTTCTCCCGCATATTAACTTCTCTACTGCACCCAAACCTATTTAACATATTATACCCACTAATACCGTAGTGCCCGTACTTATATTCGGAACTCGATGCTCCTGTTGCTATCTTTGTGGCTTGAACAGAAACAACCTCATGATTGACCTGACATTATACGACCCGTTCGAGAAAATGCAGTTTACAAACAAAAACTGCTTCCTCTGCGGCACCATTATCACGCCTCAGCACCGCGCACCTGTCTTCGCTGAATGGCTTCAACACAAATACGGTCTAAGAAACAAAGAACTTTTACTGCTGGATAAAAGCGTCACAACCTTTCATGAACTCACCATCCCCTGCTGCGACCGCTGCCACACACATTACCTGTTGCCGCTGGAAGCAAAAGTAGAAGAGGCAGCAGCAAAGGGTATAGCAGGCTTGAAAGCACTGGGAGCACAGGAGCTTTTCCAGTGGATTGGCAAAATGTATTATGGCACCCTTGTCACAGAACTCATTAAAGAAACAAATCCGCTGATTATGCCGCAATATGCGGTAAGCGAAAACCCACTGATGCTGGGAAAATTCAGGGCTTTCTTCCAGGTACTGCAATCGTTGCGGGTTCCCATGGCGTTTTCGGATTTCCTGCCTTGTTCGTTGTTTCTCTTAGAAATAGATCCGGCTGAAGACGAGCTTCCATTTGAATACCAGGATGAACTCACCACCATGTCTTTCAGCATTAAGCTAGGAACAGTCGCTGTAGTCTGCACCCTTTTAGACAATGGCATCATACGCTCCGCTATGGGCAAATTATACCAGCTCACGCAGGGAAAGGCTATACACCCCATTCAGCTGGCTGAATTTAAAGCACGCGTATTTTATGCCGCCTATATATTTAATGTAGTGCCGGAGTATTTTGTGCGCCCGGTTAAGCCGGAGGATGATCACCTTGTGCTGGATACATTGATTGATGATATAACAAATGAAATCTTCAACCCCTGGGAAATGCCTGCTTACGCCCATATGCTGGAAGAGATGCTGAAGCCCTGGAATATCCGGGAACAGGAAATCCTAAAGAACCCAGGACAGCCGCTGAGCTTCCTGCTAGATGAAAAAAACAACTTTAAGAAAATGAATACCTATCAGAAGCTTTAATCCTGATGATATAAACAGAAGAGGCGGCTGCAAAGTTTGCAGCCGCCTCTTCTGTTTGGGCAAAAGTACATTTTCTTTTACTCTATTATAAAGCTGACGTCTACATTAGCCGTTACCACTACCTCACCGCCTGCAATGGAAGGCCCACCGGCGCCATCATAAGCAGCTGATTCCATCATAACGGACTTATACATTGGTCTGGGGCCACCGCCATTTCCTCCTTCATTGATAGCATAGACACGACCTATTTTCGCATTTAACTCAGCCGTGAGGGCGCTGGCTTTCTGTTTCGCATCGGCTACGGCTTTTTTCCGGGCTTCGGCCTTATACTTTTCAAGGTCTGTCACCTGAAAATTGACACCATGTACATGATTAACTCCAACATTGTATATTCCCGATAGTATCTCATCAAACCTGTTCAGTTTTTTAATAGTAACATTCATGTTTTTCTGCGCTAAATAAAAGTCTGGTGTTGTTCTGCCATACTCCCCGCCGGTATGCATGGGTTGAAGCGTTACATAGGACGTTTGGATATCCTTCGCCTCCACTCCCTGCTTTTTCAGGTAATTGATAATAGCTGCTGCCTTTTTATCTGTTTCAGAACGGGCGGCTTCAAGAGTTTTTTCCCGTGTCTCCACGCCTAGGTTCACCACCACCTCGGTAGGCTGCACCCGCACCTCCCCCACACCAGATACACTAACGAGTGGCGGCAATGGCTGTTGCTGCGCCTGCGCCTGCAGTATTGTCAATACAAAAAGCAGCAGGACTATCAGATTTATCTTTTTCATTTCTTTCTGTTTAAGTTCTAATGATAACGGAAATATAGATGGTAACTATATAGAAGCAGTTAAATCAAATCATGTGCCAGTTTAACAAAGAGGTATATACTGAAAAGATAAAGCCCCTGTCACGATAAGTGCCAGGGGCTTTATAAAATGCAACGAATGTCTAATATTGCCTAATCCATATCATCACCGATAGGGCCGAACTTAGTTAAGAGTACAGCACCAACTGTTAAAGCACCTGCGGCCACAATTAACTGTGTAGTTGTAAACCTACGGGATGCTTTCATAATAATTTGCCCAAGATCCTGCATCAATTCAGGTAACTTTTCAGTTCTGCCCTGGAACACATGTAATGCCGATTCCACAGTTTTAGACATGTCATGCGGTTGCAGGAGCGTTAATACGCTTTCCTCTTGCTTTCCCTGCTTCTTATTGCTGTTGTCCTTATTGCCAGAATTGTTACTTGAGTTATTTCCACTGTTAGAGTTGTTGCTATTCTGGTTTTTTGAATTGTTGTCTTCCATAGTTTCTTTGTCTGTTTCTAAAAATCAAAAATTTATATTTTTATATACGTGGTGTGGTTGCAAAAAGCTACACCGTGTTCTGCTTCGGCCTGCCGCCGTGTTGTACTACTGTCTCCGTCAGGCGGCTTGAGAGCGTATCAATGTTCAGCATCATACTGGCCGGAAAGCCTATGCTTAGATCATTCAGATCCAACTCTTCCGTTTCGGGGTTGTAGTTGTATTTACCGGACACTCCTTTTTCTTTAAAGCTTCCGTTGTTTTCGCTCAGGTCAATGCCATAGGCCTGTAGCTTGCTTCTAAATTGATCAAAGGCATCTGGTTTTAGCCCTTCATAATGTAAATTCTTCGCCATTTTTTTTGCTATACGTCATGGTTTATAAAAGAATGCTTGTTTTAACGGATCGTAAACATATTGGTTAATATAAAGCGCGCAATCTTCAGCATAAATTTTTCAACCTGATTATCAATCAAATCCATAACCACAGTGCAATTATTCTCCTCAATCTTTTGCGCATTATAAATCTGCCCGTATCTTTGCACCGCAATACAGCAACAAGGCCCGTTCGTCTAGGGGTTAGGACGCTAGATTTTCATTCTAGTAACAGGGGTTCGATTCCCCTACGGGCTACACTAAACGCCTCCAGAGCAAACTGGAGGCGTTTTTTTATAATCTTCGGACACTATTCGGACACTAAAACCGCCACCTGTAGATTTAACACCTCTCGATTTGGCCAAATATTATTTCTTTAGGGGGGTAAAGCTTCTGTTATTTGCCTTATTCTCTTTGGTGTACCCTACTTTTAGCCTTTGGGTGAATCTATCAGTTAGCCTATGAACACACTGTTCATGATATCATGAACGGTCTCAGCTACTCATCTCTTAAAACAAATCATTAGGTTGAATTTTGAGACGGCAAAATGAGACGCATTACAGGCTGCAGGGGCAGGTACTGCTGCAGGTTCCACGATCCCACCATTCCCACGTTTTATGGGAAGCGAAACAGGTTGACCTGTCTTGGAAGCGCCGCGGAGAATCGGTTCATCCTCATAAGTAATACCTTTATTCTAATCCAACTTCTGGTATGTTGGTAAAGCCTTCAAGGGCGGCTATAGAGAGTTGTAAGCTTTGGTTGCCTACTAAGCTAAGGCTAGATTTGAAGCTGCCATGTGTTAAAAAAACACTGGCAGTAATGCCTGTTTAAATTTATATTTCGTATAGATATAGTTTAATAGTAGGTTCTAAAATAAAGCCGGAAAGGGTACCGCTACTGCTTTGTCTACTTATGGTTTCTTTGCTTGTTTTTGCCCAGCAGGATGCACCTAAGCCGGGCTTGAAAACTTTTTGTAAGGTGGGTTAACGACTCACATTGGAAAACTTCAGATAAACAGCAACTTAAAGCCGCTGCTTAGGTGAGAAAATTTTAATGCACCTTTTTATAGGCACTTAAAAATTATTGTTTTATAGCATATAAATAAAGATTATGAAGAATAAACTGCGATTATTACTTATTGGTTTGATGATTTGCTCATTGTCTTATGGACAAACTGAATCCTCTAAAGCTTCCCGTAATAATGCTTACCTGGAACTTTTAGGCAATGGCGGTTTATACTCAGTTAATTATGAACGAATAGTTGTTGAAAACTTTGCACTACGCCTTGGCTTTGCGGCTTTTAAGGCAGGAACCTTATTTGGAGAAGGTAATAACTCTATTATAACTGTACCTGTTTTGGGAAATTTTTTATTTGGAAAGAAAAAAAGTAAGTTCGAACTGGGAGCTGGCTTCTTATTCGGTCGCAAAAAATTTACATCCTCCCTTAACTTGGATGATAATACAAATTCTTCCATAATTGATCTTACAGGTGCAATAGGCTACCGTTACCAACCTTCCACAGCAGGATTTATGTTTCGAGTGGGACTAACTCCTTTTTATGCTTTGAAGGGAGGGAGCGATGCATATCCAAGCAGTGGTTTATTTCTTTCTGGGGGCTTAAGCATTGGCTATAGCTTTTGAAGGGAACGAAAGGCCTTACTTCTTTGAGTAGTCAATGGTAGTCACCGCATGATCCGCTGTCTTCATGCCGTTATCAAAGTACGGTGCATTGTCTTTCTCAGCGCTCCATCTCATGGAAGTGCCGGATATGGCTGTTATCTCAAATTCCGCTGAGGAACTTCCATTTACCAGAGTGATGTAGTCTTTCCCCCCTCTCTTGGAGATAGTATAGGTGCCGAGCATACCGCTGCCTCCTGAGGCATAGGTAGTAGTAACCTTTGCGCCATCGAAATTGAGCACGGTTTCAGTTTGGTGTGTCTCTTCATGCACTACCTGACCAGATGCATCATAATACCTGGACTCCTCTTTTGTAGTAACCCATGTACCCTTTATCTGCTCGCTTACTGTTAACGGTGCCGGGTCCCCTTCATCATCTTTGCAGGAGGTGAGCACCAGGAAGAACAGGACAGGGAATAGCAATAGCTTTTTCATGAGGATGGTCTTGTTTTATTTAATGTTACAGAATTACTACACAAAACTCAAATCTCATTAGGAGAAAAGCCGGGACCACCACCCGCGCGGTTTCTTTTCTTCAGTTACGGGAGTTTCTTCCGGTTCCGGTGCTTCTGGTGTGTTGCTCCTTTCCATCAGCGCCTGCTTCAGCGTAAGGCTGTCGCGCATGTAATCGCTCATAAATAGGGTGTCCTCGGACAGCGCTTAGTACCTTAGGATAGCGTTCTCTATTATTCTGAAATTCCTCCTGCAGCTTGGAGAACTGCCATAGCGACACACAGGCGAACACAGCATAGAATAATGCTATAAAGGCATTCTGACGGAGCCTTTGCTGGTAGGCCGTGAGCTGGTCGTAGGGTTCATGGCTTTAACTTAAAATTTGCATGTGTAAAATATGCAAAAAATCACCTAAAAGCCATCAGCGAGCCAACAGGAATAGGCTACTGGCCCAGATAAATACTACCGATACAGAAGGTGGAAGCGGCTCGTTGAAGAACTACCGTACCTATTGGGCAAGGAAGCGTGAGGCGCAGTATAGGCCTCCTACTTGCTACATTAGCACCACTGCCAATCCCTGTCCCTTAACAGCTTTTATGATAAGCAAAAGCATTCTTCAAGCTCCTGCTTACTGAACACAACCTGCTTTATAAAACAAGAATGGCTCCTCACAATGAGAAGCCATTCTTGTTTGTAGCATATGAGCTTTGTTATTTTCTATAGGCCTAAAGAGCTTTGTTCAAGGTTGTCGGAAACAGGGAGATAAACCTTTAGATCTTGCAAACCCTCTCTTGAACTGCCGCCAATGAATTTACCTCATTTAAGTGTTTTAGCACGGAGGCAGGAGACCATCCATTAGCCAATTTTATCGTATGAAGACAGGTAATTAAAGGCATGTCAGAGGCCCTGATGTCAGCTGCTGCCCCAGGGTAGGTTAACAAAAAGTGGAGGGACTATTATATGAAACACGCCTACCCTGCATTTCATTTGGCAGCTGCCTTGCTGCTCTTAGTAAGCTGTTCCAAAAATGAAGCGCTTTTCATTTCTAAAGGTGCCGATCCCTATGGTTTTTACAAGGAAGCCCGGAAGGCGGAGGAGATGCCAACTCATGCTGCTGCGCTCCCTTTAAAATCTGTACAGGAAAAAGCCTTTGAAGCCCATACTCTACCCCCAGAAGCTAATGCCAGCACAACAGCAAACTTATCGGAATCATCTACTCCAGAGCCAGTGCAGCTTGTTGGTTTTGTTTACAAGCCTGCTTTAACTCCAGGCAAAGTGGCGGACAGGCTGGCCAAAAGACCAGAAGGAAGTAGCAGACTGCAGACAACACTGCGACAGGGAGTACAGGCTACGCCTGAGGGTGAAACAGATAAAAGTAAAAAGGCTGGAGTTGGTCTGATGCTTAGCCTGCTGGCAGCTGCTTTTATCCTCGTTGGAATAGCGATATCCTCCCCCGTTCCTTTCCTGCTGGCGGCGTTAGCAGCTGTCTTCGGCATGATAGCGAGTATAGTAGCGCTCTTAGAAATTAAAAAAAATCCTGGCAAGCTTGCTGGGAGAAGAAGAGCACGTGCTGGGTTGATAATTAGTTCCATAGTGCTGGGTGTTTCCGCAATGCTGGCTGTGTTTCTTATGGTCTTAGCTGGGGTCATGGCTTGGGGGGAGGGGCTTTAGTGGTGGGCAGCAGTTCCTTCCATGGCGAATGGACACGCATGCCTGGGAATTGCATGTACTGACTGGTAGACAAAGCGCTTCTGTACAAGTGAGAGGCGCAACGGCTTTGTCGGGTCACATCCCTGCCGCGCCCTGGCCACATTCTGCAAGCGGCAGGCGCCGCGGAAAGGACCCTCTTTGCGGGTGGAGGAGGTGCTTCGGCAAAGCGCTAAGAAGCAGGTAAATCTATCCTCTCTTTTCGGCTAGCTCATAACATCTTTTATAATAAAAAGGCAATCTGTTGCTATTGTAGAAGAGGTTTTTTATTGCCCCTCTCCCATCTGTAGATACTTATCCACAGCCTCAAAATCTTTGTGGAAAAAGTTCGATAATTCGATACTGAGGTCTACCCGAAAGGCCCTCAGCTGCTGCTGAGGGCCTTTTTTCAATTGCTTCGCACACTATTCGGACACTAAACCCGCCACCTGTCAATTTAATACCTCTCGAATTAGCCAAATATAATTTCTTTGGAGGAGGTAAAGCTTCTGTTGTTTGACTTACTCTCTTTGGTGCCCTGCCCTACTAGTTGTCTTTAGGTAAATCTATCGGTTGGCTTTTGACACACTGTTCATGATATCATGAACGGTCTCAGCTACTCATCTCTTAAAACAAATCATTAGTTCGATTTGTGAGCCGGCAAAATGAGATGTAATACAAGCTGCAGGGGGAAGTACCTCTGCAGGTTCCATGATCCCACCATTCCCACGTTTTATAGGAAAAGTTTAACAACCTATATCAAGACAAGACACAGAGGCCTTTCGTCGACAAACAAAGGCTGAGTGGGGAATGATTATACTGTAGCAGCAGGTGTGGCTGAGGAAAGTTGGTGGCCTGCCGGAAGTCTGCTATTATTGCAGCTTGTGTTGTAGTGCGCCTTACTATTAGGCCTGTAATGAAGTGCAACACCAGGGTTGATGACCGAAAGTATACAAAACCTCTTTTTTAAGTTCATCAAGTTCGGAGTAGTGGGCCTTACGGGCCTGATGCTGGATTTTGGTATCACTTATGTTGCCAAAGAGCGGTTGTGGTGGAACAAGTATGTGGCCAACAGCCTGGGCTTCCTGGTTGCCAGTATCAGTAACTATTACCTCAACCGCATCTGGACGTTCCACAGCAATGACCCGGAGATAGGGTGGCAGTTCTCTAAATTCCTGCTTGTGGCCTTGATAGGATTGTTGCTCAACAACTTTATCGTATACCTGCTGACGGATCGAGCCAAACTCAACTTCTACATCGCTAAGTTTGGCGCCATCGTGATTGTTTTCCTTTGGAATTTCTCGATTAATTATTTCTATACCTTCACAAGGTAAGTCTGCTACGGCAGTATCTGGTAAATCTGCACATGCTCGTCTTGGTGCACACGCGGGTTAAGCAGGGGCAGCAACTGGTCGTAGCGTGATGGCATAATGGTGTGCTCCAGCTTCAGATTCGGCAGTAAGCCGTGGAGCCGTGCCATGCGTTCTTCCAGGTGCAGTACACGCTTCTGAGGCATCAGTTCACCGGCACGATTTTATAAATGTAGGACTTTCTATTCTTGTGCACTCTAGGGTTGAAGAAATGTTGTACCTGATCCATTGCAGAGGGCGCTATCTCCTGTATCTTAACAAGTTTTTTATTAGTAAAAATACTAATCAGTTCTCGTTTCCTTTCCTCTAGATGGTCGGACTTTTTAAAAATCACATAATTAGGAATTTTCCCGTTCTGTTCAATTTCTGATTTTAGAGTATTTACTGTCTTAGTGTTCGGTTTTCTGTAGATAACCTTTATTTCCTCCTTATTCAACCCATGCGCTTTATTTAAACTTCTAACTTCATCATCATTTAAACCGGCAATTCCACCTAGGTAATACTCAGGTACAGGTTTGATGTTAGAAGAGCTTTCAATGACAAGAGCTTCCAGATCGCTTTTGGTAGACAAGTAAGAGAGTGGTGCTATTCGGTCTTTTTTTGAGTAAGACAAAGAAAGCGCAATGGCTGTAAGTATGTTTACACACCAGAAAAACATCCAGATACCTTTTAGTAGCCGTCTATGCTTAGGCCAATAGGAGGACCTCACTAGAAATTCATTCCAACAAATTATCCCCAGTGAAATAAAGAAAGGGAAAAACGGAAGGATGAACCTTTCCTGCTTATTTGGGAAGATCGAATGAATGACAAAAAACAGAGTGGCCGCCAACCACATCTCATTGGAAACTTTCCAACTCTTTATATAGCCGTAGAGTAAGAGCAGGCTTATTGGAGGCACAGTGAATCCCATTACTGTAAGAAAAAACCTGTACACGGGGCCCGTTGAAAAATCATAGGCATGGCTCGTGTTAAACACGAAATAACTAACTATGGATTGAAACGGATATTCCCAGAAAAACCAGTCGATTACCCCTGTGACGCTGAAGGCGACTGTCAAAAATCCAGCACTAAACACTACTGCCTGCAGAAACTGCTTTCTATACAACATGATTATCCCCACACCGCCAGCAAAAATCACAACATGTAAACGGAAGGTGAAGGCCAGTCCTATAAGCCCCCCTGCTATCAACCAGTCCATATTGGAGACCTCTTTTTTAACTATCCGGTAAAAAGCGGCTAATAAAGGTGGCATACAGACCATCTCCACCAAATTCTGAACACTTAAAAAAGGCATAAACCAAAGTGTCGCCAACATAAGCCCGACTAGGGTGGCATTAGCGGTATTAGAAAGCCGCTCGGTTATTTTAAAACCGTAGTAGACAATCAGAACAGAATAAAAGGCGTGAACAAGCCTCACCGCTAGCATTTTGCTTTGCGGGTCTGTAATACCTATAGCTTCTGATATGTAAAGAAAAGCTGCATTGATGCCTGCATAGAACATGCTGTGGTTTGGGGGGACAGGGTCAGCAATCCAGTTAGGGATTCCGTCCAGCCAGTTTTGTGCGACTCTTATTACATCAAAATGCTCGTCATGAAAGGCATACCCTTTTGAGAATACCGCCGCTAGGACTCGGAGAGTTACGGCAATGAGCAACACCGATTTTAAGGGATCTCCATTCCAGGTTTTGCGCCACAACGGGACTAGGGCAAAAAGAAGACCCCTCTCTTTTCGCAACCGGTTTTTGTGGGATGCGAGGGAACTGCTGACTGTCTGCACTGTGTACGGAAGCGCTTTGGCCGCACCTCGCTCAAACTTTAGGCTATCTGCCATTGTGACTGGGTTATCTGTTACTGAGGATAAATGCTTTAGAACGTGTAGGTTAGGCTAGCTCCGTTATAGTCGCGCCCAGACACCGGAAGCAGGCTTATGTCTCTGTTGTTGTTTTTTTTGTGAAGCTGCGGGACCAGAATTCCCGCGGCAGCCCCAAGCGTGTAGCTTAAGATTTTATCGCTGAGAAAGTGCTTCCCAGCTCTTAGCCTCAGGTAACCCACAGTGGCTGGCACCGCTGCTGCGGCAGCCCACACATAGGGCCTTGCCGGAGAGTCAGGGTTGAAATCATGAAACACCTTCGCTGCGAAGAAAGCAGCGCTGGCTGAGGCAGCCGTGTGGCCAGAATATAACGAGCTTTGGGCGTTGCCCCTCATTTTCTCTGAGTCTGATACATCCGGGCTATATGTAAGGGGGCGGTTGCGTGGGAAATAGCCATTAGTCACGGTGAATAAAGCCCCTGTTATGGCCATCGTCTCCACGTATAGCACAAACACTTGTCCGGCATTGCTCTTCACATTATCATTTAGCAGAAGTGCCAGAGGCGCCACAAAAGACCCATAAAAGGGGTAGTCGCTGTGATTGTCTGCTGCCTCTGAATCCCAGCCTGCCGAGAAGCGGTCGAATCTGTTTACATCTTCTTTTGTTTGCGTTCTGATTTCCTCCTGCGTCAGGCCTTCTTTGTCCTTCAACAGGGTAAGGCCATAGGCATTGAGGCCAACACCGGCGGCAATAATGGAGCCATCTACTACTAGGCTTGTTTGGTAGGGAGAGTCGTCCTGGCTGATAACTTCCCCTGACAGGCAGGTGAAGAGGGTAATGGCTGCTACTATTCGTTTCATACAGTTAGGTAAGGTGCTGGTGCTTGGCTACTACAATAGGCAATTTCAATAAGCCTGATTGTGCTTTGAAAACATAAATCACAATCAGATAAAAATCAGTACTATAGCAGCGAAACGTTTCACGTCTGGATTCTGGATGCAGGTAGCTAGGCATGTAATTCTTCTGTTTCTGGGATGCATGGTTATGTCGTCCCTCCATTTCCTTTGCTGCCAAGTGCCTGCCAAAGGGCCGCACTTTGGCGATGAACCCTGGCCTGAAGTGGACAACTACACCATTATGAATGAGGCTAACTGCGGCTATGGAGTAATTTTGGGGCTTTTATCGTGGTTGGTAGAAGGCTCTTCTGCGATGTCCCCTCATGATGATGCTACAGCCGCAGACGGTTAAAGCAACCCGGTGGACTCGCGTAC
The DNA here is from genome assembly GCF_010015475.1 of Pontibacter pamirensis. Lineage (GTDB taxonomy): Bacteria > Bacteroidota > Bacteroidia > Cytophagales > Hymenobacteraceae > Pontibacter > Pontibacter pamirensis. Next base: position 38,795 of record NZ_SSNI01000004.1, on the reverse strand, counting down.
GCTTCAGAAGACCCAACTGGCATTTACACCAGCCGTTTCAGGCCCCATCCGTGGCACAATAGTAAAGTACTGCTTCCTGTTTTTAAGCTTTTGGTTAACGACCTCATATACATAGATTACAACCTTGGAGCTTAGGTAGCCTACCACCGCGCCGGCGATCACGTCCGTTGCCCAGTGCTGGTTGTCATGGATACGGGAAAGCCCCACGAGCGTGGCCATGCCATAGGCCAGGGGAGGCACGAGCCTGTGCTTGGAATAAACGGTGGCGACCGAGGTGGCGACAGCGAAAGCCGTGGAGGTGTGCGAGGAGGGCAAAGAGGTATGCGGCGAATTGCTAAAGGGGGTGTCAAACATCTCATTGTCGGTCGTTGTGCTGGGCCTGTACCTTCCAATGGAGCGCTTGAGGATGTCCGTTAGGGTGCCGTTGACGATAATACTCCCTATAGAGACAATGCCTGCCTTCCGCAGCATGGGGTCCTTCAGCGCTATCCCCCCCACTAAAGCCGCGCCTGCTACCGGCACCCAGTGCTTCTGTCGCCCCAACGGTTCCAGGATGTCCGTGAAACCATCACTGGCCCCATTTCTGATATTCTGCGACAGCTGCTGCAGGGGCTCATCGGCGAAGACAAAAGTGGCTGCCCAGAGTGCGGAGGCTCCTGTGATGGAGAGCACGCTTTCTGATGCCCTGGGCTTTTCCTTATCCCCGTGTTGCCCGGGGCCCTGGCTGACCTCTGTTTGCAAACTTTGGTAGAGGGACAGGGTATCCGCCGCTGTCGGAGGAGTTTGCCCAAAAGAGCTGAAGCTCTGCGCCAGCAGGAGAACAGCTACCCCTTTCCCAATGCTGCCAGTCAAGAACCTTTGTATGTGACTTTTACTCTGCATGATCATAAACGGTTAAAATGGGTGTTATATCAGCTGGCCCAGGTAAAACAAGAAAAGCCGGCTTCCCCATGACTCATTCTGCCTGTGCCGTGCCTTAAAACCGAAAAAAATAAGATTGGAATAAAGCTTACACACATTCCTTGGGCACTGTCTCAAAATAGGTTTTAGCGGGAAGGCGGAAATTCACTGTCGTGTGCTGTCTTTGGTAGAATGCACAAGGAAAAGTCTACCTCATTTTAAACCAATATGCTGCCCGTACCCCAAATAAGTCAGCCTTCATTCTTTCTTTTCCAATATTTCTGGCTCCTTTCTGGTAAAAAAGGGAGACTTCCAGCGCTTTATTATTATCAAGCTGCTGGTTGATACCTGCCGAGAAATTGACAGTAGCAGGGTAAAAGGCCCACTTTGTTATCTCATGGTCGGCGATAACACTCAGCTCCTGGTTTGCATTACTTCCTGGAACAAGGTAACTATACTCAAATTCCTGGTTGATGAGCACTAATCCGGAGGCACCCACCCCCAAGATAACATCAAACCTAGAAGAAGCCGGGTAATGGTACTTCAGATAGAGTGGAATTTCGAATGTTTTAGAATCAACCTCTAGCTCCTGCAAAGCACCTATTCCTTCATCTGCGTGAGGGAGGGTTACGTGACTTAGCTGTTGTGTGCCTTGCACTGTTACTCCTCTTTCCGAATACTTCACTCCTGTCTCCATGCTCCACCGCGGCGATAGAAAAAAGTCTGCTAAAAGCCCTACAGCAATAAAATTTGTTTTTTCACCTATCCGGTTATTTAGCCTCACTAGCTCGCCCGTGGGGCCTGCTTTTATTCCTATCCCTTTTTGATAATGCCTTTCCTGTTCCCTGGTCAGTTTACCTTGTAGGGTTGTTTTCTTTTCTGTTACTGGTTTTGTTTCGTCTTTATTATCTTTAAAAAGTAAGTTGACCTTGTGCGGGTCCTGTTCAGGGTCAGGGGACACAGGGGCGACTTGCGGAAGCGTGCTTCTGTTACCTTGTGTCGGACTAAAAAGAATGTTCCCGTTTTCCTCTCTGGCATAATAGCCATCCTGAACGGATGTTTTCAGGATTTCTACAGGAAGCTCCTGCAGGCTCCTTAGGTTTAAATAATCACTGGCAGGCAGAATGGAACCACGGCTGTTAGAAAACCGTAGTTTGCCTGCTGTTGTGGTAAAACCAGGCTTAAGAAAGTTCCTGTCTGTTTGACTGATATGTATTGTATCTGGCTTTTGCCTTCTTAGCCTTTCCAGTTCATCTTTAAGTTGGCTTAATGTGGAGATTTGTTCTTTCAGTGAAGCGTTTTCCTTTTCCAGGAGGGTATTGCTTTTTGTGTTCAGATGCCATTGGGAACCTATGATGACCAGAGAAATGATCACAGTCATCAGTGAGGCTATTGTTTCCAGCTTATACTTTTGGTACCAGGATGAAGGTAGCTTCCTAGCCATTTCTTGGTGCAGAGCAGCTAAAGCATTCGGATCAAAACCAGGCGCAGAATACTCGCCTAATTTCTTGCGTATTTCATCGTCAAACTTACTCTCTTCCATTTCCCTCTATTGGGTTTGAGTGATTATAGGATTCAAGCACTACCTTCTGTAGTTTACAACGAGCTATGGAAAGGTTCGACTTGGAGGTACCTACACTAATATTCAATTTGTTTGAAATCTCAGCATGACTATAGCCCTCTATGACAAATAAGTTAAACACCATTCGGTAGGAAGGAGGGAGTTGTTGAATTGCCGCAATCAACTCTTTTTCGGAAATTACATCCAAAGCATTTACAGTATCTTGCTCGCTATATGCGTAAGAAATATCCATGCTGTTATAATGTTTTTCGTTTCTTCGGTAATGGTCAATGGCCGAGTTGATCATAATTCTTCTAAACCAGCCCTTGAAAGAAAGTCCTTTAGTATACTTGTCCAGGCTGGAGAAAATTTTGATGAATCCGTCATTCAAAATTTCCACCGCCTCTTCATATGTTCTGGAATATCTTAAACAAATGCCCAGTCCATAGCCATAAAACTCCTTATAAAGCTTGTCCTGGCTCCTGCTGTCTCCCTTTTGACAGGACACTAACACCTTATGTAGCTCTTTATCAGTAATGGCTGTAGCTTAAAAATACAGGTTGCAAAACTTCCTTTAAATTAAATACCCTGGCATTTTTGCCAGGGTATAAAAGGTTTAAAAGTTAATCCTCATCCTCCACTTCCTGCCGGATGAAAATCCCTTCTTCATCAAAGAAAAGTTCGTATTCCTTGCCATTCTGGCTGAGTTCGGCAACAAAACCATTTCCCTCCTCAAGGCTTTCAAACGTTGCTGCTTCCTCCAGATTACCGCCAGGGAAGTTGGCTTCGATATAATCCTTAGCCTCTACAGGTAGGTCATCCACCGGTATATCTCTTTCCGTTCTCACCCAATTAAAATTGGCATCATATAAAACAGACACTTCCACAGAATTTGCCTCAAACTCCCCTTCCCATATGTCACCTTCTTTTTCCCATTCCACATCCTGGGCATTAGGATAGCGTTCGGCAAAATCATTGTTGATTTCTGACGGAACTTTTGGCGAATTCGGTAAAATGTCCTCTAATTGCTCGCAGGAAACTAACAAAAAGAAGCCTGCGGCTAAAAGAAAAAAGCTTTTCAAATTTTTCACACCAACAAATGTTTAGGGATTGATACTCACGTTAAAACCGTTAAAACCGTTAAAACCGTTAAAAGATAGACGAAGAAAATCTGTCAGAAGTTGGTCGGTCATTGAGCGGTGTGTGTAAAATTAATTATTTGACTTTCAGTTGGGGAGCCTGTAACCCGCTGCAGCTGCAGACAATTCCCGCACCCCCCTGAAAGTACCAGAACCCCTACCCCCTCCAGGAGGCCGGAAAGCAGGTTTCTCCCATAACACATCCTATGATAAAAAGGTAATCAGTTGCTATTGTATAAGAAGATGTTTATTGCCCCTCACCCACTTGAAGATACTTTTCCACAGCCATAAAATTTTTGTGGATATGGTTCGATAATTCACTCCTTCGGGCTACACGAAAGGCCTTCAACTAACGCTGGAGGCCTTTTACTTTTATAGAAGGTTTTTAAATGGTCACTTCATCGTAGTTAGACTAGGTGCATTGACCAAGGGGAATGAGAGACTGGAGGCCAGGTAAGTCAGCAGTACTATAGCGTAAAAAAGAAAGCGTTTTCCCTGATTATTTACTGCATTCTCACCCTCCCTTCCCTGGCCCAACCAGATAGTCTCTCAGGCGGGGAGTTGCCCGCCGTTATTACGGTCAGTGGTTTTGTGGATGTGTATTACTCCTATGACTCTAACCGCCCCCCGACCACGTAAGGCCGGGTTTCCTGTACAACCACAACCGCCACCATGAATTCAACCTGAACCTCGGCCTGGTCCGGGTGGCGGTGGACGGCGGGAGTTACCGGGCCAACCTGGGCCTGATGGCGGGGACCTATGCGCAGAATAACCTGGCCGGGGAGCAGGAATTGCTGCGGCATGTGTTTGAAGCCAACGCCGGGGTTGCTTTAGACGTGCAAGGTCCCCTTTGGCTGGACGCGGGCATATTCCCCTCCCACATCGGATTTGAAAGTGCCGTCTCCGCCGACAACCCCACCCTTACCCGTTCCATTTTAGCCGAAAACTTCCCTTACTACCTGGCAGGCGCCAAGCTTTCGTGTGGCCCTAGCGAAAAGTGGGAGCTGACGGCTCTGGTGCTCAACGGTTGGCAAAGGATCCAACGGGTACCCGGCAGTTCCCTGCCCAGCCTGGGCAGCCTGGGCACCCAAGTCACCTATTCCCCCAGCCCTGCCACCACCCTCAACTGGAGCACCTTCATCGGGGCAGATGATCCGGACCCGACCAGGCGAATGCGGTATTTCAACAATCTCTAAGGGCAGTTCCAGCTCTCCCCGAAGGTTTCCCTGATCAGCGGGTTTGATGTCGGGGTGCAGCAGCAAGCGAAATGGAGTCCGGATCTCGACCTTTGGCTGAGTCCGGTGGCGATTGGGCGGTTGGCCCTCTCCGGGCGGTGGGCAGTGGCCTGCAGGGGAGAGTACTACCAGGACAAAAGGGGGTGATCATCTCGACTGAATATCCTTACAGGTTCAAGACCACCGGCGTCTCGGCCAACGTGGATTACACCCTCCGGGAAGGCGTGATGGTACGGTTGGAGGCCAGGCGCTTTACCAGCCCGGATCCCATCTTCGGTCGGCGGGCCAGACCGGTAGGGGACAATTTTTTCATCGTCGGTTCCATCGCCGTGAAGGTGGGGCCATGAACAGACATGACATGGCCGGGAGGGAGGGCCGTCGGGGGGCCGGCAGGTCAAAGGCAGAAATAGGGAACCCGGCAGGGGGCTGAGCCGGAAAGGCTAAGTTAACTCGGGGGATTACCTACTGGAGCCGCAATTTAGAGATTTCATCCGTTTTGCAAATTAGGATCATCGCGGAATCGGGAGGAATAATGGTTTGGCCATTCGGCACCACCTTCAGTTCATCTGAGATCAAGGGCCGGATCCCGATGATGTTGATCCCGTATTTATTCCGCAAGTCCAGTTCGATTAGGCTCTTCCCCACAAAATTCGCGGGAGTTATCACCTCTATGATGCTATAGTCGTGGGCAATTGGGATGTTGAAGATCATGTTCGTCATGTCCAGCTTCTCCGCCAGACGTTTGGCGATATCCTTTTCCGGGAAAATCACCTCGTCCACGCCCAGGGCTTTTAGGATTTCCCCGTGATCCTCGCTTTTTGCTTTCGCCACCAGGTGCTTCACTCCAATGTTGCGGAGGTGGAGCGTCGTCAGAACGCTCATCTCGATGTCGTTGCCGGTGGCGATGATGACAGAGTCCACGTCTTTGTCAATGACCTGCGTCAACAACTTCAGGTCTTTGGCATCGGCCACAATGGCCTCCGTCACCTGGTCCTTTATATATTCGATATTGCGCTTCTGGTAGTCGATCGCCAGTACCTGGTTTCCGAGCCGATACAAGGATTTAGCCAAGTTAGAGCCAAATCTTCCCATGCCAATGACAACAAACTGCTTCATTATTTAATGAGTTAATAGGTGGATGAATGTATGAGTGAATAAGAGTTAATCAAAAAGCGGCTTTTCCCGGACTATTATTCCCCTTTCCAAAACCCATCATTTCTAATATCTAATTTCTAATTATACAATCAGCACATCCCCTTCCGGATATTGGAAGTCGGCTTTGTTTTGGTTGCGCAGCAGCGTGTACCCGACGATGAGCGGGCCTACCCGGCCGATCAGCATGGAGGCCGTCAGCACCACCTTCCCGGCCCAGGACAGATCGCCAGTGATTCCTGCGGACATTCCCCCGTTGCCCAAGGCGGAAACGGATTCAAACAAAATAAACAAGGCCGGCTGGTTTTCAGTGATACTCAGGGCAAAAATGGCGAAGAAATTCCAGACAATGGCCAAGAGCATGATGGAGAAGGCCCGCGCCACCCGCCGGGGATGAATCGAGCGCTTGAACAGGTGGACGTGCTTTTTATCGTTCAGGAAAGTGTAGAGCGCAATGATCATAATGGCAAACACGGTCATTTTGATACCGCCTCCCGTACCGCTGGGAGCCGCCCCAATAAACATCAGCACAATGATCGCGTGCAGGGAGGGATCGCTGTAGCCAGCTATGTCCATGCTGTTATAACCAACTGTAGTGGCAGCGGCGGCGGCTTGAAAAAAAGCTGTGAGCAGGGTCTCTTTCCCGGGCCCTTGCTTGATATTCTCGACCAGGAAGAGGACAACCGTCCCGATGGCAATCATCGAAAACGAGATAACAAGCACCACCTTGCTGTGAACGGAAAGCCGGTACCGGTCTTTTATCCGGAAAAAATACTTGAGGCGCAAAGACACGTCGTGCAGCACATAAAAGCCACAGCAGCCCAGGTAGGAGGTAATGATGATGATGAGGACGAAAGGGACATTGTCGTTATACCGAATCAGACTGTCCGGGAAAAGTGAAAAACCAGCCGTACAGAAAGAGGATATGGAATGGAAAACCCCCAGCCATAGGGCTTCCGGGAAAGGGAAATCCTGCAGGAAAATGAGGGTCAGCAGCACCGCCGCCACCCCTTCTATGATAAGGGTGTACTTAAAAACCTTGATAATAAAAAGATCCAAGTTCAGCTGGGCCGTGCTGATGGACTCTTTGATGATGATCTTGTTCACCATGGACAGCTTCTTGCCCAGAAACACCACCGCCAGCGCAAAAAAGAGCATGTACCCGATGTTGCCGATCTGAATCAGAAGGGCGACGACGGCCTGGCCGAACCCGGAAAAATAGCTCCCGGTGTCCACCACAATCAGGCCGGTGCCGGAAATGGAGGAAGTCGCCGTGAATATGGCGTCGACAAAAGAGAGCCCCACTCCTTCGGCACTCGAAATGGGCAGCATAAACAAACCGCTGCCGAGCATGATAAACACGATGTACCCGGTGAGGAGAACCTGCGCCGAAGAAAATTTCTCTGCAAAAAAAGAGGAAAGTCTTTTTAAATAAGCCATGCCGCAACGAAAGGCCCAGAGGGCAAGGCTGTTTTTCAGCCTATAGGGAGCAAATATACTAAAGGAAACTACTTTAGTACGTTTTGCCGCTCATTTCTTTTCTCCCCAACTCCTTGGGCGTTACTGGATCAGGCCCCTTTTCCATAGCCGTTTTTCTCACGACTCCAGGAAAATGACATACAACCCTTTCGGCCACCCCGAAATATCCAAAGTGGCTTCTTTCGAACCCGGCGACAGCAGGATAAGGGGGAAGAGCATAGGCTGGCTCAGGCTATTATACACCTTCAAGGAGGCCGGGCCTCGGGCGGACGGCTCTCCCCACCGAACCGTCAGCCTGCTCTGGGCGGGATTAGGAAAAACCTCCCAGCTTAGCTGCTCTGCCTCCGCCACTCTCGTCAAGATGTCGTACAGACGGTATATTTTGCGGCCCTCCCCGTGGCAAAGCACCGATTTTCTGGTTTTGGTCTTCCCCGAAGCCAGAAACCAGAAAACCGGCGTTGAGTAACAAGGCATTTTCGGCTACGGGACCGTCCTGGCGCAGCCTCAGGGCCCAAATATTGCCCGAGACGTAGTCGGCGTAAATGTATTTGCCCTGCAGGGCCGGAAGACTACTCCCCCGGTACACGTACCCTCCCGTGATGAACCGGCCGATTCCGGCCGAATGGGCATATTCATAAACCGGCAGCACCAACCCGGCCGTATTACAACTTGGCACCTTTCTTCCCTACCTCCTGATATCCCTGCGCTGTTGCTCCCGCTCCGGAGCCTGATGATGCTGCTGCGTCTTCTCCACCTGCTGGATATCCTGCCGGCGCTGGCTCTCCTGCTGGGCCCGTTTGTAGCTTGTCTGCCGGTCGAACGCCTCCCCAAAGGCATTAAAACACTGTGCCCGCATTGCCATGCCCGCTGCCCTTCCGGTTTAACATAAAATAAGCTTATTGGGCCGGCTCCTGTTCATGGGAGCCGACCTTGTCGATATTTACACTTGTTACACCTTAATCCCATAAAACCCTCCTTTTCCCGGGACACAAGCAACAAACAGCAACAAATAGCAAACATGCCTCGTCCTGAAAAAAGTTGACCGTAGAGGCATTTGTACATCTGTTGCCAAATTATTGGAGGATGGTCAGGTAGTGGTTCTGGATGCTACCGGAGATGGCGGAAATTGAGGCAAAGCCCGCATTCTCTATTTCCTTGTACCACCTTGCCATCTTGGTTAAGCCGAAGTCTTTCTTGTTGGCGATATGGCTTAACTGATAGGTTTAACCGGCACAACGGCAAACTAAATAGAAGGTACTTCCTACTTCTCCAACTGCCTTAAGCTAAACCAAAATTCTTAGTAAGCCTGAAGCAGCGTTAACATCTTTCTATCCAATTTGTGCCCCTTGTAATCTTCATAGGCAACATCAGCCCGGCCGCTATTCAGCACACCAAAATCGCCGCGTAAATTCCACAGCGACCAACCCCAACCGTTCTCTTTCCAGATTTCCAGGTTATCTTTCATCCAGGCAAGAGTTACGTCGTGGGGCGTATGTTTATATGCTCCCCATTCGCCCACATGCACCCCTACATTTTCGTTCGCTAACTTCTTCCATGGGCCGAATACTTCGCGTTGCAGGCGAGCTTTATCCCACACATCGGTTTCGGATTGTTTATAGGGCCAGGTAGGTAAAGGCCAGGTATCGGAGCCAGATGCCCAGGACGCTTTATAGTGCGTAAGTTGGAAAGGTCCGTAACCGCGGGTGCTTTGACCCACCTGCAGGTCTTTGATGCCAAAAACAGGCTTGGTGCCGTACTGCATGCCATCGGCTATAATCAGGCGTTTCGGATCTTCGGACCGGATGGCTTCAACCAGCCGCGTTACCACACGCACATAATCCGGTTCCTCTACTTTGGAGGGCTCGTTTATTAAATCGAAACTTAGCTTTTTATTGGATATGCCTTTGTAGCGTTTGGCAAACGTTTGCCAGTGGAAAGCAGCAGCTTCCAGGGCTTTTTCATCTTTCCAGAGGTTAAGCGGCTCTTCCGGCGGATTTACACAGTAGCCTGGAATGCGGTGGAGGTTCAGGTTTACGTGTATTTTGTGCTTCCGGCCAAAGGCAACAGCCTGGTCAATTTCTTTCAGCACCTTCTCATCCAACTGCAACCAGTTATCGGGCTTCGACCAGCAATGGTAGGACATAGGTAAGCGGGCAAAATCAAACCCCCATTCGGCCATCATCTGGAAGTCTGATTCCTGATAAGGCTGGTTACGGGCTCCGTTAAATTTTTCAAGCAGGTTAAAGCCCCGCCAGCGCGGCAAGTGGTTAGGGTTGGGTTTATCGCGGGCAGATAATGAAAATGGCACTCCGACTAACCCCATAGCAGTAGCACTTATTCCTAATTTAATAAAGTGGCGGCGGTTTAGGTTTTCGAACATCATAGGCAATTAGACTTTATACAAATTTTCGGTTAACTATATTACCTAAAATAAACAAGTTATTGTATCCTTTGGCAAAGCTTCTAATCATATTTCTAATAAGTAAGTTATAATGCCAGGCCCAGTGAAAGACTGCGAAGCATCATTTAAAACCTTCTTCCAGCCTCGCCTAAGGCTGGAAAATGCTTTGTACCTCTATTTCTGTAGTTGCTATTAGGAAAGCCTGCTGTATCACCATGCTATGGCTGGCTGAAAAAAAAATTCAGTAACACATTGTGAATCCTTTTGTTTGTAGCTTATAAGCTGTTTCAGGCTACTTGCCTGCAATCTGCTTTGTGACGTCTTCTTTCGGCCTGTTCTCAACCGGCTTTCCAGTAAGTTTGGTTAGCACCCACTCCCCCACTCTCTCCCCCTGCTTTGTTCCTTCCAGTGCGCCGTCCAGGTAATGAATCCCGCCGTACACACGGCTCATGGAGGTCTCTATGTAAGCATCTTCAATGGATTTGAAGGAACGGACCCCATGGCCGAACTCATACTCTGTCGAGTCGGTGAAGGCCACGTTTTCGCCCAGCAGGTGCGTGAGCACAGTTCCGGCAGCGGCAGATATAGCGCTGTGGCCGCTCACGTACTCGGGGAAGGGCGGCGTCTCCAGGTATGGCTCCCACCCCTCGCCCCGGAGCCGGTTGATGACAGTGACGGGACGTACGCGGTTGGAGCGGTACTTTTCTTCCCAGCAGGCGATGAAGGCCTCGTTCATGGCGATAGAGGAGAAAGTATAGGCCTCAAGCGACTGCATCATGTCCAGCTTCTGGTCGCGGGCGATGGTGCTGACGATGGCCTGCCAGTGCCCCGGCGGTGTCATCTTCTTGCTCAGGTAAGAAAGGTGCCCCTTGATGTTGGAAACGGTGGCGTTATCGTCCCAGAAGTAGGCAATCGCCTTCTGCTCCGGGGTAGCGTTCTTGCCGTAGTCATAGACCTGGTCCACCATCTTGCGGAAATCGCTGCCGGGCGTAATATCATAGGGGGCCGGAGGCGCAGGGGTGAACTGGGTGCAGGAATCGAGGGTGAAGGCACGGATGGCGCTCCACCTCGGCTCGCAGGCCTCGGCATAAGTCGGCGGTGTGGGCTCCCAGTCTCCCTCCGAGTAGGTGAGCACGTGCCGATAGCCGCGCGTGTACTTGTAGTTGTCCTTCTCGGCATAGTCCAGCACATGTTTGGCCACAAGCTCGCCGTAGGCCACCGAACGATCATACACGTCCTCGGGTATGTCCATCGCCTCATACTTGCGGTCAAGCTCTACCTCGTACGCATCCCACATGTCAACAGAGAAGGTAAGGGCCTTGCTTACTGCGATAAAGGCCTTGACGCTTGCCAGCGGATAGCAGTATTCAACGCCCTTTTCAGGAGCGGGCACCGGTGCGAACTCTTTAATTTTGCCGGCCAGGGAGGCATGTCCCGCCTCTGCCGGACGCAGGGCCTCATAGGCGGCGAGGTTGGCGTAGGCGTAGATGCGGCTGGCCACTGGCGGCTTGAAAATATCGCGGATGATGACGGTGGTGAGCTGCTTTGAAGTCTGGTGCAGCAGGTTCGGGTTAGCCGCCCTGCTGTTGTACTCCTCGGGTGGTGTATTGGTGCAGCCTGTGGCGGTGAAGAGTCCAGCAAAGAAGACCAGCAAGACAGCACCTTTTGCTTTGGAAAAAATGAGCATAGTGAAACGTGTGTGGTAAGCGGCAACAAATATCTGACACTGTGGTTACCCAACTAACCTTTCTGTTACCTCAAAAGATTCCCTCCGGCAGTGCCCAGTGCTTATGAGCTTACAAGATAAGTCTCTCTTCTTTCAGTTTCAACTGCTAAAACACCCACTGAACTGTTTTCTAATTAGTAAGGCCTCCTTTGGTTCTAAGCTTGGCACCAATCAGCAGCTACCTATTCCTCCTCTTCCTCTCCATAGCGGGCGTGCTTGTAGTCAATTACGGTACCGATTAAGGAGGCGTGCACAAATGTCTGGGGCAGGTTTCCCAGCCACTCCTCTGTTACCGGGTCTCCTTCTTCGGGCATGATGCCCACATCGTTCATAAAACGAAGCGCTGCCCCTAATATGGCTTCAACTTTATTCCATTCACGGCGCATCACCCAGTATTGGGCTACCCAGAGTGTGCCCGCCAGAAAAGCGCCTTCTTTGCTGGAGTCAAATTCTACCAGGTGGCGGCGGTAGAGATGGTCCTGACAGTATTCCCGTTCCAGCACTTCTACCGTTTTTAGCATGGCCCCTGAGTCAGCATCGTTAAAGCCCCAGATAGGAAAAAGTATAGCGCTTACATCCACCTCCTCGCTTCCGGCATAAACAGCGTAAGCCCCTTCTGAAGTAATGCAGTTGTCTTCTACATATGCTTTTATCTCTTCGGAAGTATCCTGCCAGCTTTTTTTTTCTTCTTCATCCGTTGAATGATCCGCTATGTACTTCAGGCTGATGGAGGCTATTACTTTGCTGGAGGTGTAATGCTGTGTCGGCGTTTCTTCCCAGATGCCGTGGCCCGGCTCCTGCCAGTGTGCTACCAGGAAGTTTGCCAGGCGCTGAATCGTTTCCCAGTGCTCACGGGTATCATAGCGGTTGTAAATTACTTTGGCGGCAATAAGAACATTGCTGTTTGCATCCAGCTGCAATTGATCGCTGGCCCCATTTCCGTACTCCACCGGTTTGCTGTTTTTGTAGCCCTGTAAATCAAGTGCCTGCTGCGTTCCTGCTGGTTGCGTGTCTAAGGTCAGCATCGGCACAACAGGCGCAGGAATGCGGTGCATGGCCGAACACATAAAGCTCAGGAACTTGCGCTCTTCCTCTCCATCACTGCCTGCCCGAGCCAGGGCGCTGATAATCATAGCGGCATCCCGCAGCCACACATAACGGTAATCATAATTACGCTCACCACCAATTACTTCCGGCAGGGATGTGGTAGCAGCCGCGATAATGCCTCCGTTTTCGGCATATGTCAGCATGCGCAGCAGGCGCAACGATTTGCGTACCTCCTCTTCATAAGGCCCTTTATAGGTGATATGACTGGCGATCTCGCGCCAGTTTTTCAGACTCAGTTCCCTGACCTCCTCCAGCATTTCTTTTGGATTATCCACGGCCTTCTCAGCCAGTATAAACCAGGCCTCCTCCCCTGCAGGCACCTGGCAGTAAATAGAATCCTGCTCCATCACCAGCGGATGAGAGGCGTAAAAGTGAAAGTCAAACTCCAAGGTAGCATGTTTTTCTTCCTTCTGCTCCAACACCGGAGATTGCCGGGCGTAGTTCGGGCGCGGGCTTAGAAGCATGCGGTACGGTACAGGGGACGGGGAGAGTTTGCGGCAGATACCATAGAAGCGGGCATACAACGGCATCCAGTCTTCAAGCAGAAGCTTTCCCTTCTCTCCTGAGAAATGGGTTTGCAGTATGCCACTGTCTTCCAGGTAAGCACGTTCCTTGAATTCTAATTCTTCCATCTCCAAGGTCCAGGCCCCTCCTTTTTGTGGATCCAGCAAAGAGGCAAACAACGAGGGATTATCAAAGCGTTTGGGGCAGTACCAGACAATGCTACCCCGCTTGTCCAGCAAGGCGCAGGTACGTCTGTCCCCGATTAGGGCCAGATCGTGTAGTGGGGTAAATTGTTCTGTCATTACATCGCACGTCATGGTCTATGAGTTAAGCGTAGCAGACTTTCTTCAGCTGACCTTAACTCACTCATTTAAAATTTAAAAAAGAAGAAAAGCATTATAATCTATAACACCTATACTCTTTTAGTGATGTATAAGCTACGATTGCAGGAAAGGTTTTAATTACAAAATGGTAATGTCAGCTTGCGGCTGCCACTCTAAACCGACAAGCTTTTCCAACAGCACGTCGTTCCTGATTTAGACAAGGTGCCTTAACACCTGTTTCCATCGCCAGCTTTTGATTGGCGTCCCAGCTATTGTCGGCTTTGCCCACCCAGATGAGAATCGGTGTAAGTTTATATGCATTTATAAACTCCAGTTGCTACGTTTTTTCAGGACAGTTATGATACTGGCACTGGTTCTCATACCAGTGCGGGTTGCGGTGGTGATACAGCAGGTAGTCTAAGTTATGTGTTAGGCAGCTTATGTCTTCAAAGAAATGCTGCAGTTTCAGGTTACCCATCAGGTGGCGCCAAATACCAAATCCATGATAATTTAAGTAGATGGTCGTGCTCATCGTATCTGCGTGGTAAATTCCGGACTTATTCCGGCCAAACTGCTCTTGCCTGTTATTTAAGCCCGCCACACATGTTCTGGAAAGGACAATGCAGAACCGCATGGCAGCTGTACCTACCTTACATTATACTGTCATGAACATACAACTTCTGGCACTTATCACAGAAATAACACGACCTGCCTGTCTTGCCGATTTTCTCCTTCCGCAAGGGGATGCGGTCCCGGGGGCACTCCTTCTGCCTGTACACCTGCCAGTGCTGCCCTTCTGCTCTTTCCCGTTTCCAGTCCAGATACTCAAAACTGAAGTCAACACAGGCTGCTATCAACTTTCGGAGTTCTGGTTCAGGAATATTACTAACTATGCTTTCCGGGTGTACCTGCCTGCGAAACAGCACTTCATTTTTAATGCCGTTGCCCACACCAGCCAAGATAGCCTGGTCGAGTAGGGCATCACAGATGAGCCTGTTTGGTTTGCTGTACAGCTTCTCAAGGGCTTTATCCGGGTCAAAAGAAGCGTGCATCACATCAGTGCTCCAGTCATTCAGTTTATTTAAGGAGCATCGAACCAGGCGGCAGTCGCAGGCGTAGAAGTTGATTTCTCCTGTGTCAAACGCAAGCCCCAGGCGAAGCTCCCGGTTTAACTCCCCGTTAATAGCATATTTCCCAAACAGCATCAGGTGAATGCGGATGGTAACGCTGGGAAAGCAGAAGAACAGCGCTTTCCCATAAGTTTTGATAGCTGTTAATGGCTGTCCCGCTATCTCATTAAAAGGCATATCCTTGGCATTTCCGTTCGCTTCTAAAACAAGCTGCCCTGTAAACTGCTCCGCCTGTTCTTTCAGAAAAACTATTTGTGGCCCTTCCGGCATTGTAAATAAGGTATGTTAAGTTTATACTGTTGATGAACAGAACCTATGTCATGACACACTATTCTTCCCTGCTCCAGCCACCGCCAGGCGCACGGCAGAGAATGACCAGGGCATCTAGTTGGCTGTACTGCGTATTCCCCAGTTCCAGTTGTGCCGCCAGCTTCTCGGATATTACCCGTAGCACCTACAGATTGTTGGCATAACCGTTCACAAGGAGTTTGTTTGCATAGTTCTCAGCGGCGGTCAGCGTCTCCACCTGCTTCTCCCGTGGTTCATACTATTCACTTTCTGCCTGTTAGGTTACCATTGCTTCCGGTACATCGCAGCCCGCTGTCCGTAAGGAGCTCTCAAAATTGAGTGAACTTTCTCTACAGATAAAGGTATAAATAATAATACCTTGTACGCTGTCAGCGGATACTCCTGTTCTCTCTTGGTGCCCTCATACACTATAATTATCCTGATTATATGTTACTGCCAGTTTCCTCCCTGCTGTTCTTCATGCTGATTACCCTTCCTGTCCAGGATGATGTTTTAAAGGAGAGAAGGGAAAAGATGGTGCAGCGAAACATTGAGGGAAGGGGCATCAAAGACGAAGCAGTGCTGGATGCCATGCGCAATGTAGAGCGGCACAAATTTGTTCCTCCGGGACAGGTCCCCCAGGCTTATGCGGATAACCCCTTGCCTATTGGCTATAAGCAAACCATTTCACAGCCCTATATCGTCGCCTACATGACGGAGGTAATCAGGCCAAACCCACAGATGAAAGTGCTGGAGATAGGCACCGGCTCCGGTTACCAGGCGGCAGTACTTGCAGAAATTGTGCAGGAGGTATACACCATCGAAATTGTTCCTGAACACGGCAAAGCGGCGGCAAAAAGGTTAAAGAAACTGGGCTACGACAACGTGCAGGTAAAAA
Organism: Pontibacter pamirensis; assembly: GCF_010015475.1. Lineage (GTDB taxonomy): Bacteria > Bacteroidota > Bacteroidia > Cytophagales > Hymenobacteraceae > Pontibacter > Pontibacter pamirensis. The sequence continues at coordinate 22,952 of NZ_SSNI01000004.1, read as the reverse complement.
TAGGAGACGGCTACCGTGGCTGGGAAGAGCATGCGCCTTACGATGCCATTATCGTAACCGCTGGTGCCGAAGCTGTTCCTCCTCCCCTGCTAAAGCAACTGAAGGAGGGCGGCAGAATGGTCATTCCCGTAGGTCCACAGTTCAGGACGCAAACGCTGACGCTGATAGAAAAGAAGAACGGTAAAACAGTAACTAAGAACCTGATGCCCGTGGTGTTTGTTCCCTTTACCGGGAACGGGAAGAATTAGAGTACCGGTTTCCCCTGGTTACCTTATGATAGTGCCTGTGGCGAAGGGCTACCGGCAGGCCTGGAGCGGTCTTCCGGAAGCGGAACAAATTCCTGGTTGTCTGTAGGAGGTAGCAAAATCCTCCCTTCTTTCCAATCTGCCTTTGCCTGCTCTATCCGGTCTTTTCTGGAAGAGACGAAGTTCCACCAGATAAACCGCTCTCCCAGCGGTTCACCGCCTAAATACATAAGCGTTGATTTCTCTTTTGCCAATATCACCGGGTCTGCCCCCTTGTTAAAGACTAGCATCTGGCCCGCAGCATACGTTAAACCTGAAACTTCAATACTTCCTTTCGCAACATAAATGCCCCTCTCCGTATGCCCAGCAGGTAACCCGAAACGCGTTCCCTGATCCAGGATAACGTGCAGGTAGAATAAGGGAGAGTGCGTGTTTACATGACTTTTCAAACCAAACGCTTCCCCCGCTATTAACCGCATCCATATCCCGCTATCTGTAAAAATGGGTAGCTCTTCCGATTTATAATTATCGAAAGCAGGCGCAGCCTCTTCATCTCTTTCAGGCAGGGCAACCCAGGTCTGTATCATTTCCAGTTTTCCTCCTGCCAAGGCAGCAGGGTCTTCGAACCGTTCTGAATGGGCAATGCCACTACCGGCCGTCATCCAGTTCACTTCTCCGGGGCGTATCACCTGCTGCACCCCTGTGCTGTCGCGGTGCGTGACCTGCCCTCCGAATAAATAACTCACGGTAGACAATCCGATGTGCGGGTGCGGCAGCACATCCATCGAAGTGGTTAATGAAGGCTGTATAGCTACAGGGCCTGCATGATCCATGAAAATGAAAGGGCCTACCATTCTTCGCTTACGGAAAGGAAGAATCCGGCGCACATCCATTCCAGGACCGATGGATGCATTACGGGCTTCTATGACAATATCCAGCATGACAACATTTTATGATTCCTTTTCTGAAACGTAAACTTTCGTGCTTTGGCAAAATAAATTTTGCTACCCATTCCAAAAAAGAGGCATCTCATCTTTCTTCTCCAACATACACCCTTTTAAGACTATATACAGAAAGAAAACAGACCTTTGTACGGCAGGTTTATTGTAGCTGAAGTGAAGGAAAAGAGCGGGATGTTCTGAAAAGGATATATAAATTGAAAGACATTTAATTTGCACTTTCGTTACAACTTGTAATAACTGTTCGTTTTTATTCAAGAAAATGTATCCGCACTGCTTATGGAAATAGGTATCACAACTTTTGTAGAAAACACTCCTGACCCTTCTACCGGAAAACTACTAAGCCCCCATGAAAGGATGATGAACCTGATAGAAGAAATAGAACTGTCTGACCAGGTGGGCTTAGATGTATTCTCCATTGGCGAGCACCACCGGCCTGATTTTATTGTGTCTTCGCCTGCAGTAGTATTGGCAGCTGCGGCAGTTAAAACAAAGCAAATTAAGCTTTCAAGTGGCGTAACAGTGCTAAGTTCTGATGACCCAGTTCGTGTTTTCCAGGACTTTGCGCACGTCGACCTACTTTCTAAAGGCAGGGCTGAGATTATGGCAGGCAGAGGTTCATTTGTTGAGTCTTTCCCGCTCTTTGGAAATGATCTGAAAGACTACAACTCCCTGTTTGCCGAAAAACTGGAACTGCTTGTTCAGTTAAACAAAAGCGAAAAAATAACATGGGAGGGGAAACACAGGCCTTCCATAGATAACCAAGGTATTTACCCAAGGCCATACCAGGAGGAGTTGCCTCTCTGGGTGGCAGTAGGCGGCACACCCGAATCAGTAGTGCGGGCAGCGACTTACGGCTTACCCATGGCTCTGGCCATTATTGGTGGAATGCCGGAACGTTTTATTCCTTTTACAGACCTATACAAAGAAACCTACAAGAAGTCCGGACACGATCCGGCAAAGCTCCAACTGGCAATCAATTCACACGGTTACATTGCGGATGACTCTCAGAAAGCTGCTGATGAATTTTACGGGCCTTACGCCTATGTAATGAGCAAGATTGGACGTGAACGGGGATGGTCTCCTATGAGCAGGGAGCAATATGACATGATGCGCACGCCAGAAGGCTCTTTGCTGGTGGGAAGTCCGCAACAGGTAATAGACAAGATTTTATGGGAGTATGAGCTGTTTGGCAACACCCGCTTCCTGTTGCATATCAGCGTCGGCACTTTGCCACATGCTAAGGTCATGCACGCTATTGAGTTACTGGGAAACGTAGTAGCACCAGCCGTTAAAAAGGCGCTGGAGAAGCCGCAAGAATAATGTAAAGCGGAAGCAAAAGAACAAAGAGCGGAAAACGCATTATCATATCATAAGCCCTTCAGCAGATCATGTCATCACAGAATCGAACATTGAAACCTATAGCAGTAAGCATCAGCCACTTTCTATTGGCGTTGTGGCTATTTTCCTGCAGCCTTCGCGCGCAGGCACAGGATGCAGTTGAGGAATGCAGCATCAACTTAGCCGACCCGACTGTGTTTTATCATGAAGGGACTTACTACCTGGATGGTACAGTGGAGGGCAATGCCAATGAGGGATTTGAGGTATATACTTCAAAAGATATGAAGTCCTGGAAAGGACCTAAAGGAGTTCGGGATGGCTTTGCACTGAAGAAGGAAGAATCATTTGGAGAAATAGGATTTTGGGCACCCCAGGTGTTCTATCACCGAGGTAAATTCTTAATGGCTTACACAGCCAACGAGAACATCGCTGTCGCAGAAAGCAGCAGCCCGCTCGGGCCTTTTACACAGCAGGTAAAGGAACCCTTGGCTGCTCCTGTAAAGCAGATAGATCCATATATATTTGTGGATGATGATGGAAAAAAGTACCTGTACCATGTGCGCCTGAAAGACGGCAACAGGATATTTGTAGCTGAAATGACTGGTAACTTCTCCGCGATCAAAGAAGAGACCTTGCGCGAATGTATAGCAGCAGAAGAACCCTGGGAGAACACGGCAAATGCAGATTGGCCGGTAGCTGAGGGCCCAACGGTACTCAAACATAAGGGATTATACTACATGATTTACTCCGCAAATGATTTCCGTAATCCTGACTATGCAGTAGGATATGCTATCAGCAGAAGTCCTTTAGGGCCATGGGTAAAACAAAAGTCCAGCCCTGTTATCAGCTCAAAAACTATTGGTGAAAACGGTACAGGGCACGGCGATTTTGTAAAAGACAAGAAAGGTAAGTTAGTATATGTATTTCACACGCACCAATCAGATACCACTTTTGCCCCAAGAAAAACAGCTATCGTTAATGCGAACTTCACTAAAAGCCCCAATGGTGGTGAGGCTAAGCTCATTGTTGATCCAACCAGTTTCTACTACCCGAAAGTAAAGAATTAAGTCTCGGGGCATTTACCTTAAAGCACAAGAACATACTACGAACCTAGCATCATGAACTCACTTCAAAACCTATGTACTATTCAGCAGGTTGTAAATCAGCGCTGGGCTCAGCATCACTGGCAACAGCATGCTGCGATGTTATTTCATTGCTTACCAAAGCAGCTGCATTACTTTTGTTGAAATAGACACGGAAGGTTGAGCCCCCGTTTACCTCGCTCTGCACTTCAATTTTGCCCTGGTAGTTTTCGATTATCCGCTTAATGACATAGAGCCCTACCCCGTTCCCTTCCACATGGTCGTGCAGCCGCTTGAAGAGGTTGAATATTTTTTTCTCGTGTTTTTCTAAATCTATACCTATTCCGTTATCCTCTACCGCAAGCACCACATACTGCGCTGTTTCTTCTGTGCTTATTTTAACAACAGCATCCCGCTCAGGAGATCTGTACTTGATGGCATTGGTCAGCAGGTTTTGAAGGATGCTCTGCAAATGCTGGGGAATGAACCAGACAGCCGGCTGGCGGCTAAAGTTGGTCATAATCTGCACCCCAGACTGCTGTACCATATTCTGGATACTGCCCAACACATCTTCCAGCATTTTTTCGAATTGAATCTCCTCCATTATTTCATTATCAGGCCGGCGCTGTATTTTGCTTACATCAGACAAGTCCTGAATGGTATGATTAATCTTTTGCACAGAAGTCTCCAGCCGCTCCAGCACAGGCTCCACTGCTCCATCCGGAGCTTCCATTTCCTCACGCAAGGCATTAATGAGTCCCTCGATGTTTGATACAGGTGACTTCAAGTCATGGGAAGCCAGGTACACAAAGCTATCCAAATCAGCGTTTATCCGGACCAGGTCCTGGTTCTTTTCAAGAAGTGCTTTCTGCGCCTTCCTCCGTTGCTCTATTTCAGCCTCCAGATCACGGTTAGCCTTGAATAGCTGCGCTGTCCGCTCCTGTACCCGGTTTTCAAGCTCAATTTTTGCCAGGTTAAGCTCTGCCTGTGCCTTTTCGCGTTCATTTATCTCTTCTTTAAGTTGCCGGTTTGCCGTCTCCAGTTGTACGGTACTAGGTATGGCGAGCATAGTAGGAATAGACCTGTACAGAACAGCAGCAGTGGCTATAGAAACAAGGCCAGTTACCATTTTCACCACTCCGGCCAATCTGTAAGTCGGCACCCAGGCGGTCCAGATATCAAGCACGTGGGTGGTACCGCACAGGAGTATAAAAGCCGCAAACAAGAAAAATACATTCTTATGCGCCAAATCCTGTCGGTTCCGGGCAAAATAAAGCAGCATCAGGGGAATAGAATAGTAGGCCGCCGCAGTCAGGGCATCCCCTCCTACTGTCAGCCACAGGATTTCGGGTTTCCAGAAATAGCAATGCCCGTGGGGCATGAAGTCTGATTGAAATAATTTTTGAACAAACTCCATACTGCTGGCCTTAGGGTAAAATAGGGATCAAATTTAATCAAAGTTCCAAGCATTATGCTAAGTACAGCCGGATATATGATGCACAGGAACATTCCTCTAGCAATAGCAATAACGCGTATGGGCAGTGTGCCATGTAAGGGGTTAATATGGGTGGTGCAACGGTGCTACGCTAGGAAAGCGATGAAATGTGCAGCACATCATTCCTTCTCCGGCTGGTTGAAAACATATAAAGCTGAACCGCCTATTATATTCTCATGTACCGTATAAGCTTTTAGAATACAGCGGGCAACACGAGAAAATAGTTCGCGACGAAACAAGACTTTAGCACCAAGACATGAAAAGAGTAAAGTCATTTCCAACGCTGACAGAGAAGCAGGTTTACATTTTCGAAAAAGAAGGCAATTTAAAAACCTATCAGGCGCAGGAGGTCGTTATTGAGGAGGGCGAACGCGGGTTTGATTTCTTTATTGTATTAGAGGGAGAGGTTGATATAATAGACCCTTTTCAACCGGATACACTTATTACGACCCATACAAAAGGCGAATTCACTGGCGACAGTGACATGCTTTCCCAAAGGGCTTCCGTTTTCAGGGCCGTAGCAAAGACTGATTGTACCCTTATCCGGGTACCGCACAAAAAGCTTTCGGAAATTCTGTCTTCTTACCCTGACCTGAACGACATCCTTATTACGGCCTTTATAATGAGGCGCAAAGAGCTGCTGAAGAAACACGATGCTGGATTTACGCTGCTTGGCTCCAGATTTTCCCCTGAAACATACAGTTTGCGCGAATTTTTTTCTAAGAACCACCTGCGTTACGTCTGGCTAGACCTGGAAAAAGACAAAGAGGCGGAAGAGATATTGCTAAACTTCAACATAAAGCAGGAGGAAACACCTGTTATTATAGATGCTGATTTTAACGTGTACCGTAAGCCTTCGCTACAGGACATCGCGCGGCATACAGGTATAAGCGCCACTATTCAGGAAGACAAATACGATATTCTGATTGTAGGTGCCGGACCTGGCGGACTGGCCGCAAGTGTATATGGCGCCTCCGAAGGTCTGAAAACCATTACCATAGATAAAATAGGACCCGGGGGGCAAGCCGGAAACAGTTCCAAAATAGAAAACTACTTAGGTTTTCCGACAGGCATTTCAGGCAGCGAACTGGCAAACCGCGCCTACACACAGGCACAAAAGTTCGGTTGCACGGTGTCTGTACCCATGGAAGCTGATACACTGATACGCCACAAAAACCATTTTGAGTTAAAGACAAAAGATGGAAAATCAATATTCGCCAGTACTGTGATTGCCGCTTCGGGTGCAAAGTACCGCAGCCTGGAAGTAGAAAACATAGATTTCTATAAAGGAAGAGGCGTGTTTTATGGCGCTACAACCACCGAAGCAAACACTTGCCAGAAAGAAGAAGTGGCTATTGTGGGCGGAGGAAACTCGGCAGGCCAGGCAGCCATGTTCCTCGCCACTTTCGCAGCCAAAGTACACCTAATTATTCGGGGTGATACTTTAGAAAACAGTATGTCTTCTTACCTCATCAAACGCGTGGAGAATGAACCGAAAATTCAGGTGCATATCAATTCAGAGGTCACAGCTTTGGAAGGCGAAGAGCACTTGGAAAAGGTGACACTAACCAACAACATAAGCAATGAAAAAAGCAGCCTGCGTTTACGGAACCTGTTCCTTTTTATCGGCGCTGTTCCTGCCAGTGATTGGTTACAGAACCTGATATGCATGGATAGAAAAGGGTTTGTTTTGACTGGAAATGAACTTAGCGCATACGATTTACAGTGCTTCCACTGGGATTTAGATCGCCCGCCCTACCCTCTGGAAACTTCACAGCCTGGTCTGTTTGCCGTTGGCGACTTACGCAGCGGCTCTGCCAAGCGGGTAGCCTCCAGCGTTGGTGAAGGCGCCATGGCCATTAGCTTTATTCATAACTTTTTCTCTTAAAAAATTCTCCGAAGGGGTAAATTTCAAACTGATTGTAAAGCCAGCTTCAAAAGTAAAATGCTTGTTCTCACTCTAAGACCAAGCTATAGCCTTAAGTATAATATTTATCACTATTCATATAAGTTAAAGAAATTAATAAACATTTAAACACTTAAGATCATCAGGATGCAAAACAAAATATCTTTACTTAAACCCTCTAAAAACGTTTGCTAGTTATTCACCACTTGTAGACTTGGCAGAATTATAAAAAATAAAAAATTATACATTGTTTATATTTACAAACATATTATGTTTGCTATATAAACAACAGATACATGAAAATTTTCTACAAGTACTTATTTACTATGCTGGTCTGCATGCTCTTTTTTGTAGCTGCACAGGCACAAGATTATCGCATCAGCGCTTCTTCCGGAGCGAACATCAGGAAAGGCCCCGGCACCGAACAGCCGGTAATTGCTAAAATACCCCAAGGCTCCAACGTTAAGCTAATTGAACGCACCAACAGTAAATGGGTGAAAGTGTCCTACAGCGGGCAAACAGGCTATGTTGCTTCTGAACTGGTAACAGAGGATAAAGAGCAGAACCGGAATAGCAACAGCGGTAACAGCAACGTTAGAAACGCTTCTTCTAATTCCGGCTCGAAAGGCAGAAACAACAATACTTCCAGCCGTTCCACCTCTTCCTCTTCAAGTAAGAATATTGGTATCGGCCTCCGCTTTGGCGACCCTGCAGGCATCACTTTCAAAAAGTATAGCGGAAACACCGCCTGGGAGATAACCCTGGGCAGATCTTATCGTTGGGGCTACCGCTACGATGACCGCTTCTACCGTTACGACGGTTTCGACAACAGAAAACTATATGACTACAAAGGCCACAATGCCGGGCCTACAACCGCCCTACAGGTGCATTGGCTGAAACACCATGATATTACAGGTGCCAACGGACTACAGTTCTATTATGGAGTTGGTCCGCAGGTACGTTTCACCAACGTGCATTACAGGTACAAGTATGATGACGATGAATACTATGAAAGCTTTACAGATCTTGACCTGGGAGTGGATGGTGTTATAGGGCTGGAGTATACTTTTGATGAAGTGCCTTTTTCTATTTTCCTGGATGCAAATGCTTTCATTGAAGTATTTGATGCTCCAGGTTGGATACATGGCCAAAGCGGTATAGGCGTACGCTACAATTTCTAATACTATAGTTTGCATTGAGAGCTGAAATGGCCTCGCGGTATGTACCGTGAGGCCATTTTGGTGCAACCCTCTACCACATCCCCGGTACCTGCCTTTGATATTCAGGCAGGTGCTGCCTATCTTGCCGGATACAAACCATTAGCACCCCCTCATGAGTCACTCTTTTACCGCCATTGATTTTGAAACCGCGCAAGGCAAGCGCTGGAGCATATGCCAGATTGGATTAGTCCGGGTGGAGAACGGGCAGATATCTCAAAGGCTAAACAAACTGGTGTGCCCGCCTGACAATTTCTACTTCTATCGCAACACAGAGATACACGGCATTTCAGCAGCCGACACCTGCACCGCCCCCACCTTCGACAAAGTGTGGCAACAGATAAAACCTTACATCGAGCACCAGACTGTAGTCGCTCACAACGGTGCCTTCGACTTCAGCTGCCTGCGCCATACCCTTGATTATTATAAGGTGCAACAGCCGACTTACGAGCAGCAGTGTACTTACAAAATCTTCAAGAAAGGCCTTGCGCAGCTATGCCAGGAATACCGAATACAACTGAACCACCACGATGCCCTAAGTGATGCCCTGGCGTGTGCCGCTTTATACATGAGGCACCTGCGCAGTTTAGAGACCGCTTAACTTATACTTTGGATTGGCTGTTTGACATTAGAGCATGTTTAAATTTTGTTTTTGTAAGCGAAAATTGACCATAAAGGGTTCTGTCGAAACGGTTTTGGAGCTTCATAGCAGCGCTATGGAGCGAGAAAACTATGAAATCATGTTCCTTTAGGGGCGGCTTGCAGCGCAAAGGATGAATTTTAAACATGCTCTTAAAGCCATAGACTCTCGTGTGTTTTCCCACAGTTAAAAAGATAAATGACCTTAATAGACCGCATCAGAAAATCAGAAACACGCATCTTCAAAGCCGTGTTTCCAAACACCACCAACCACTACGACACCCTTTTTGGAGGCGCTGCCATGCAGCTGATGGAAGAAGTGGCTTTCATTACCGCCACCCGTTTCAGCCGGCAGCGCATGGTAACTGTCAGCAGCGACAAAATTGACTTTAACAAGCCAATCCCAGCAGGTACCATCATCGAGCTTATCGGTACTGTGACCAAAGTTGGTAATACCAGCATCAAGGTTCGAGTGGTTATCGATATAGAACAGATGTATTCTGACCATAGAGAGAATGCCATCAGTGGTCAATTTACCTTTGTTGCTATTGATGAAAACAAACAGCCTGTTCCTATATTGAGGTAAGGTTTACTTCATTTTAGCAGCTTTGTCATATCACCAATAAATATCTTTCGAATAGCAGCATCAGCACAAAAAGCACAACTGCCGGAGGCGCAGGCTTTCCATATATTTTCTTATCTTTTGTTTCGGAAACAGCCTTAAGATAACAGAACCTGCACCGCCCATGACGCACAACTTTTTTGAAAACATGTATGCGTCCCGTCATACTTACCAGGATCGGGAGCTCATCGTCTGGCCAACGGGCGGAAAAGACCTCGCCTCCGTTTCATACACAGGCAAAGACATAAATTTAAAGATTGCTGCTATCAGGCAGGCTTTGGAAGCGCTGCCCGTACAGAATGGGCAAAAGGTGCTGTTAGCGATGCCCGTTGGGTTCAACCTGATTTGTTCCTTACTGGCGGTAATGGCCACAGGGGCCGCTCCCGTCTTACCGCCTGCCAAGTTTTCAAAAGCCGCGCTTCTCAAGCTGTTGCACAGGAGCAACATTAAAGTCGTGCTGCTAGCTGATAAACCTTCTTTCCTGTTCAGGTTGTTGGGAAAAGTGCTGGACATAAAACTACTCTTTATACACAAGCAATCAGCAGATAAAGCGGCCTTATGGTTACCACCAGAACCTGTTTCTCCAAATCAGCCTGCCCTTGTCTCGCATAGTTCTGGTTCTACGGGCAAGTCAAAGCAAATTTACAGGAGCCACCGTGTGCTGCAGGCACAGCACACGGTATTGAAAGCCATATTCCCGCCCTTGCCGGCACAACGCGACTTCCCCCTTTTCCCGAACATCCTGCTTCACAACCTGTCTTTGGGTATCACCAGCGTGTTGCCGGACCTGCCCTGGGCTGACCTAACACAACTGAAACCAGCGCGTATTGTGGCGCAAATAAAACAGCAGCAAATAGATACCTTAACCGGAAATTTATATTATTTTAGGAAGCTGTATGCTTACCTGCAGCAACATCCCGATGTAATGTCCCAGGTGCAGGCCATCGGGATGGGGGGCTCTCCAATCACGGAGAGGCTGGCGCATGACTTAAAAGAATTTTTCCCAAAGGCAACGGTTTATATCATATATGGGTCCTCAGAAGCAGAACCCATCGCTGTCAGGAAAGTGGGTTCTCAGAAAGAGGCTCCTCACAAAGGATATGCTGTTGGGGCAGTATACCCTTCACTGACATATAAAATAGAAGCCATTGGGGATGTAGTGTTGCCTGACGGCACTGCACATAGTGTGGGTGAAATAAAAGTGCAGGGTGCACACGTGGCCACATCCGGTACAGAAGGCTGGTTGAGCACAGGTGATTTCGGATACGTGGATGAAAAGAACGTCCTCTTCCTCACAGGCCGGAAGGGAAACGAGCAGCTGCACAGCGGCGTGCAGCATTACCAGGTGGAGCATGTGCTGCGGCACCAGCCGGGTATAGCCAGGGCTGCGGCACAAGCTACAGCAGAAGGGTTTGATGTGTATATAGAAGGCCCAGCAAAGGAAATTGAAATAAGGCAGGCGCTGCAGCAGTATTTTCCCGCTCAGATTGTACATCGGGTTCTCTTCAGGGAGCAGTTACCTGTGGATGCACGCCATCATTCAAAGATACTTTACTCAAATTTAAAATAAATGCACTCGGAGTTTTACAATGTGGCGCTGGACAGGATTCGCTATTCCCTGGTTTGGGAAGACAGCAACACCCTGTACAAAGGCTTGGAGTTACAGCCTGATGACCAGGTGCTGGTCATCACCTCGGCGGGCTGCAATGTGCTGAATGCCCTTCTAAAAGCTCCCGCCAGCGTAACAGCCATCGACCTGAACCCGGTACAGAACAAGCTGCTGCTACTCAAAAAGCAACTCATCCTGAATTACGACTACGTTACTTTCCGGGCGCTACTTGGGCTGGATGGGCCTGAGAAGGTGACGCTAGCCTGGCATCAAAGTCAGGCTACCTTACCAGAGGATATGCGCAGGTACTGGTCTCCATTCTTTCAAAGCCACCCTAACGGGCTGATGGCAGCAGGAAAACTGGAAACCTATTTAAATGGCTTTTATGGCACCTTAAACAGCAGCCTGCAGGAGAAACTGAAGCAGCTCATAACATTCAATGATGTGGAGGCACAGCATCGCTTCTTTTTAAAAGAGTTGCACAGCACACCTTTCCAGAAGCAGTTTACTTTTTATTTTGATGAAGCCAACCTGAGCAAGGGGCGCGACCCGAAGCTGTTTAAGTATGCGGCAGAATCAGGCGGCGCTGCCTTTTATCAGCGGCTGCTCGCACAGGTAGCCTCTGTTCTGGTGAGGGATAACTTCTTTTTCAGGTTCTTCTTTTTCGGCGCTGTTGGTATACCCCCAGAGCTCTTGCCGCCCTGCTACCAGGAGCAGAACTTTACGCTGCTACAGGAACAGCTGCACAAGCTGAAGGTGGTGAACGCAGAGGCCATAGATTATCTTTTGTCACAGGAGGGCAAGCATATAAACAAGGCCAGTTTGTCTAACATTTTTGAGTACACCAGCCATGAGGAATTCGAACAGGTATACCAGCGGCTGTTCGCTGACCCGGTCAGAAACCTACGCATGATTTTCTGGAATCTGCTACAGGAGCAAGGTGCCGGTATAGCCGCTGATAATTGGCTGAACGCGCCTCTTTCAGCAGCCCTTTCCAAAACAGATGCCTGTTTCTACTTCCGTAACGTGCGGGTGCAGGCCAATGTGTGTTCAGAGACAAGTGCTTCTTGTAGTGCATAGGCTGCGGAATCTACACTGAGAGGCTTAACTTACATGATAGCAGCAAGATTATGTTCCTTATATCTTCACTTTAACCCAGCACTACTATGGAGTCAGTTTATTTTACCGCGCCTTTCATTCAGATGCTGATGCGGGAGCATGCGCCTGAACAGCATATAAAAGTGCAGCAAGTGACGCCGCTTCCGGTAGATAACTCCGCCAGTATACTGGTGGTGCTCACAGCAGGCAACACAGATAAACGCATCGGCCACTATGGGCTGGAAGTAAGCTACGAGGCGGGTGGAAAAACGGAGAAGCGCCACATGGTGCTGAAAGTGAAGCCGCATGGCGATGAGATTGTAGCCATGCTGAACAACCTAGCGCAGGCATGTAGCGGAGACCTGGCTGAAGTGTATGACCGCTATAAAGCACTGACTGGTTTCCAGCATACGCACATGCGCGAACTGGAAGTTTACGGAAAGCTGATGCATCCACTAATGCCAGAAATCTATGGCCTGCATGCTGAACCAGGCAACGGTAATTACCTCATTTTGATGGAGTACCTGGAAGAGGTGGAGCTTCTGAATACTGTGATGGCACCAGAGCAGTGGACGGATACCCACATCCGGACAGCACTTAAAAGTATAGCCGCCTGGCACGCAACGCATATAAACAAAGAACTTCCCATTGACAAAATCTTTTGGCCGGACGCGCCCTCCAAAGCCTATATGCAGGAACTCAGTCCGCTGTGGCAGGTGCTGCTGCAAAACGCTGCCGGGCGGTATCCTGCGCTTTATACGCCAGCCCGTGTGGCGCTCCTGCAGGAAGCCATCGAACAAATACCGGCTTACTGGCAGGAACTGGAGCGGATGCCCATGACGTTCGTGCACAACGACCTGAACCCGCGCAACACCTGTTTTAAGCGGCAGGGGGAAAAACTGGAGTTTTGTGTCTACGACTGGGAGCTTTCGACCTGGCACGTGCCGCAGTATGATGTGCTGGAGTTACTTTGCTTTGTGCTGGATGAAGAGAAATATCTATTGCGGGAGGAGTACCTGGAGTTTTACAGAAAAGAACTGCACCAACTCACTGGACTGTTCGAGGACCAGGAACAGTTCCGCAAAGGCTTTTACCTATCCGCTTACGACTTCGGCCTCCACCGCCTAGGCATGTACATGATGGCGCATTCCGTGAGCCCCTACCCTTTCCTGCCACGTGTGGTGAACAGCTTTTTCAATACACTTGAGCAGGGTCAGGCACTCACGCGTTTTTCAAACAAAGCATACCTGGCCAACTCGTAAGGGAGCATATCGGTAAAGTGGGTGGAGTAGTTGTCGGAGCGCATGAGGCAGAAAATCACCTCTTCGTATAGCTCCTGAAAGCAGAGCATGCCATAGGCCCCCAGGTAATTCATCAGTCCCTGCCCTCGAAAATCAGGGTGCACGCCCACTGATTTGGCCAGCAGCACTTTATGCTTCAGCCTCGGATAATCCTGTGCAAAGGAAGGCGATACGGAGGCAGGTAAACGCAGGGGCTGGTAATTCGGGTGGCAAAAGCTCATGGCCGCAAACCTGCCGGACGCTTTGTGCCGGAACAGGACAGAGGAACGCGGGCAAAGTTTCTGAGCAAATTTATCATTATACAGCATGTTAAACTGCTCCCTGGAAACTGGCTTATAGGCTGGGTTGCTCCCAAAGACATGATGTACTAGTTCAAAGATCTCGGTTGCATATTGCTGCCATACCTCGGGAGTTAGTGGCACAAAGTCGTAAGGTATTTTCTTCAGCTCATCCAGGAACAGCTTCTTATCAGAGTAAACAGCAGGTATATCCTCTTTGCAAATGCGCCTGCTCTCGAAGGTGCTTTTTTGCTCATAACCCAGTTGCGCCAGTATCGCACCATAATAGCTTGGGTTGACAGGCTCCCTATCAAAAGCACCCCAAGAGGGCGCCTCTCCCAAGCGCAACCGGTACCGCTGAAAAGTATTGAAATCAAGAGGTCCTGTAATGTTTATTCTATCTCTTTCGGCAACATCCGCTTGGAGTAAAGCAAATGCCTGCTTGTTCAGGGGCAGGTTGTCTGTTGTTTCCCAAAAACCGAAATGCGCCTCTCTCCCATCATGCGGAAAAATTCCCACCAGCCGTAGTTGCTGGTGGTCTGTGTACAGGATAATTTCATTTCGCTCTGACTCCAACTCGAAAAGCCTCTGAACTGCAGCGGTATCCTCTTGCTGCTTATAAGGGAGCTTTGCATAGCGTGGAGGTACCAGTGTAAAAAAAGACTCCGGCAAGGTGCCGGTATAATGGAAACGTTCCAGCATACTACACAACTTGTATTTCTCCTGTGCTGCCATTCATCAGCACCTGCTCCCCAGACTTCAGGCGCTTTGTTAGCCCGGGAACGTTGATGATCGTGGGTATGCCCAGTTCCCGCAACAGAATAACGGAGTGCGAAAGCGAAGATCCTTTCTCTATCAATGCACCCAGGCAGGTAGGAAAAAGTGCTGCCCAGCCCGGGTCAGTGCGAAGCGCGCAGATAATTTTCCCGGACACATTCAGGTCTCCCCCCGGCTCTGTAATAACCAGCACCTCTCCCGTCACCACACCCTGGAAGCAGCCTGTGCCCCGCAGCATGCCCGCCTCCTCAGTTTGGGCTAAACGAGTTTCAACAGGCGGACTTGGCACCACCACCCGGGCCGGCACCTCCTCCTTTCTGTAAAGATTAAGCTCCATGTTCCTGCGCTGCACTTTACCAGCTAAACCTGCTGTAGCAATACCACATAAAGCCTGCTCTATCTCCTGCTCTTCCAGGTAAAAAACATCTCTGGCTGCTGCCAAAATTCCCTGTTCCTGCAGGTAAGTGCCCATGCGCAGGTAGAGCGCCCTGTACATCCCGAACAGACGCGTGCGCTCTAACCGCAAAGATTCGCGGTAGCGGATTGCCTGTTGCAGTTTCTGAAGGCTGTTTCTTACGCTTCGCCGGAAGAGTTTTCCCCTACTCCTCAACAGATGCTGCAATTCTACTTCGGCTTCAATTTTTAAGCTGGTATTGCTCTCCTGCACAGGTGCAGGCGCTGCATCAGATACTAGGTAATTGCGCAGGTACTTGTAAAAGATGAGGGGCTGCAGGCGCATGGTCTGGGTTTCCAGTTTCAGTTCACCCACCGTGCGGTCGCCGTATTGGGAGATAAAAGCTTCTGCCTGCGCATGAAAAGCGGAAAACTTTTCCAGCACCTGCTGATGGATGTTGTCGGGTAAAGCAAGAATCAAAGCTCTAAGTTCTTCCAGTGGCCAGGCTTGGTGAGCTAAAACCTGCATGGCACGGGTGGGCTGCGTGCTTTCTATCTGGTGGTCTCCGGAGAGGTAGCGGCTCAGGAACTCATCTGTGTCCTGAACGCCTGCTTTCTTCAGCTTGCGGGCCACCCTGCCATTCATCATCATCACATAAAAATCATTGATGATGGGAGTCGTCCAGTTTTGCAGCAGTTCCCTGTCCAGCTGCTTTTTCAGGTTTAGCAGTTCTTCAGGACTCAGCTGATTTAGATGCTGCTGGTAAAAGTGGCTGTAGTGTTTCTGAAAATGGGCATGAAAAGCGGGTACAGCGGCATGTAACCTGCTGAAGGCCCAGAGCAAACGGGAGAGGTTGATGACCAGGCCGGGCAACAGCTTTATTTTTTCCAGTAGCGTCTTCTCCCTATCCTCCACAAAATCTACTGGCTCTTCCAGGCCCATCATCCGCTCCATGTCGGCTTTGTTCTGTTTGAACGACGGGAGCAGATGCAGCCCTCTGTACCAGTTGTTGATGTTGTAGTAGATTCTTCCTTTTACCAGCCCTAACAACTGCGTCACCACCTGCTCCTGCGCCTGAATGGTTTTTCCGGGTAAGCCCAGCACCTGCATCGTCTGCCGGTAAACGGTGGCATAGGCGCGGCTGGCAAAGCTAAAGGTAAGCGGAGTGGTTACGCCGCAGTAGCTTTCCTGTATGTTAGAATTGTCGTATACCACAACTTCGGGTATAGCTTGCGTAACAGGCCGCGCCTGCACGATAAAAACAGCGTTTTCGCTAACCACAAATTCTATATCCTGCGGATAAGCAAAAGCTTTTTCTACATGCGTTCCGATGGCATAGAGCTCCTGTAGCTGCGAAGCCGTAAGGCATGCTGCAGTTTGCCGCTCTTCCGCTACGTTTGCCGTTTGCAGACCAACGGCCTCCTCTGTGATGAAGTGCGCCTCTTTCTGAGCTAGTACGCTCCGATGCACAATACCTGTGCTTTTCAAGAAATAAAATTCATCTGCATCCACAGCTCCCTGCACCAATCCCTCCCCAAAGCCCCAGGTGGCATGTATAGCCAGTTCCTGCGGATACTCCGGAAAGGTGGTGAACATGACTCCGCTAGCAACGGGCTGCACCTGCCGCTGCAAGATAACAGCGGGCCTGGCTTCAAACGTTAAGCCTTTCATTTTGCGGTAAGCAAGAGCCCTGTCGGAGTAAGCGCTGGCGGTGCAAAGAGATATGGCTTTGCGTACATCCTCCAGCGTGGTCAGGTTCAGGAAGGAATCCATGATGCCGGGGAAAGCATCCTGCTGCCCGTCTTCATCGGCGATGGAAGACCGCACAACCACCGGCTGTTGCGGAAAGCCCCAGCTTTTCAATAAGTGTTCTATTGCAGATAAAGTGGAAGCAGGAAGAATAAATTGCAAGAGTTGCCCTTTCCGTTGTGCCGCTGCCGCTTCGGTTGGAGGCAGATTTTTTATGGCTTTGTCAAACACCTCGGCTGGAATCACCGCAAATTCCGGAACGGGAAAGCCAATATCCTTAAGCCTGAAAAGCCCGCAGGCTTTGCCGCCGATGGTGTACTTCTTTGCCTCTTGCTGGTTCTGTAGGAGCATACTTTTTATCTGAAATATACCTCCACTATGATAGACAGGTAACTCACCAGCATGAAAAGAGAAACGAAAACCTCCGCCATTTTCAGTGTTCTTTCCTGCGGCTTCCGGATAGAGAAAACGTAAAGGCTGAGGGTAGCCATGTACAGCACCCCCAGCAGTACATATGGCCACAATCGGGCCTGCAGCATCCACAGCAGGTAACTCTGTACCGCAATCCCGAGAAGTAAGATAACCAGCACACTCACAATGGCCACCACATACCCCATCGACTTGGAATAGGAATCCACCAGTTCCCGCTCGGCCTCCTGCGCGTGTATTTTCCGGGCTATTTCAAAAGAAAAGCCGCCTAGCAAACTCAGCATCGCCAACATGAAAAAGGTGGTGGAGAGGCCGTAGCTCTGCACATAAGCAGACCATATCCAGAGAATCACGAGGGGCATGATGAGCATATGTGTGATAGCATAGAGCACCAGCCGCTTCTTCAGGAAGTCGCTCACAAAAAATTCGTACCGCATCAGCAAGCTATAGCCCACTGCCAAAGCCCAACAAACAAACGTAGGGATACCCATCAGCCAGGCCCATGCAAACTCCAGCACCGCGCCAACAACAGCTAAAAGCACCAGTTGCTTTATACTTACCCGCCCCGATTGCAGCACTCGCTGCGGATGGTTTATCGCATCCAAGTCGTAGTCTTTTATCTCGTCGAACACCCGCAGCCGGTAGAAAAATGAAATGGTGGCCACTATACCCAAACCCTCTTTCCAGCCAAAGGCAGAAGGCCCTGCTACCGACGAAAACCAGGTAGCCACGGCATGCACGGTCAGGAAAAGAATGGCAAACAAGGCCATGTTGATGACAGGAAATCGCTCTTTGAAATAAGCCCACAGGTTACTTGCCATAAACAATTGTTATTGAATATATTTGGTAAATATATAGCTTTTATGCTTCGTCTGCTACATAGGTTTCGTTATGCGTTGCTACTGCTTATCGCTGTAGTTTGCCTACTGTTGTGGCCTGGCGTAAAGTCAGCTGTGGTGGTTGACAACAGCCTGACCGTCTGGTTTCTGGAAGATGACCCGGCCCTGATTCCGTACCGCACTTTCCAGGAGCGCTTCGGCAACGATGAGGTCATTATACTGGTAGTCAAAGATAAAAAAAGTCTGCTTTCGCAAAAGCATTTTAACGCATTTATCAAGTTGAGCGAGGAACTGGAGACTATACCTGAAGTGGCTGGAGTGTTGGGGCCTGGCAACGCCACCATCGCTACGTACAGCCCCCTTGGCTCCACTACCCGGTCGCTGCTTACCTCCAATACAGACACAGCCCAGGTAAAGATGACATTAACAGAGCAGCCCATCCTGCGCCAGCAATTTTTCACTGATAACTATAAAGCTGCCCGTTTCCTGATTGTATTGAAAACACTTCCTGATTTCGATATCAGAAGAGGGGAAATAATTGACAACGTAGAGCAGGTAATAGCGCAACACCTTACCGGAGACAGCTATCACCTAGGAGGCGTGGGCGTTATATTTGCAGGCCTTAACAAGCTCTCGCAGCAGGATTTCGGATTCTTTTTAGGGTTAGGTTACCTGATGATGTTCCTGCTCATCCTGATCATCTACCGGAAACCGCTACTGCTGGTATACGCTCTCGGCACCGTTGCCCTCGCCACTTACATGACACTGGGAATATATGGAGCCCTTGGTTTTCGATTAAACCTGATGACAACGCTCCTGCCTATTATCATTATCCTATTAGGTATAATGGATGTGCTGCATGTGCTGAATGAGCGGAATCAGCTTAGCCAGATAAATCAGGAAAATTTAAATCCGAAAGAGGCTGCGCTTGCTGCTTTAAGCCATGTTTTCCGGCCCTGCCTTTTTACCTCCCTCACCACCATGGCAGGTTTCCTGGCTTTGGCAGTAAGTCCAATGGCTATTCTGCAGAGCTTTGGTGTTTTTGCAGCGCTGGGGATTTTCCTTTGCCTGGTTTTTACTTTTGTACTGGGTGTTCTGATACTCCCTCATACCAAACCCGCTATGCAGTCAACCAAAGTTGCCAGCACAGGAATGGCACGTTTGCTGACTTTTGTGCTACAGCGGCAGCCCCTCTTCACACTGATGTCCCTCCTGCTGGTTCTCACCAGTATAATGGGTATGTTCAGGTTGAAGAGCGACACCTATACCCTCGGTTATTTCCCGCAGGAGCACGCTGTTGTAACCGATCACCAAGCTATGGAGGCTGCCTGGGGACCGTACATGCCGCTGGAGCTTTTGGTGCAGCCTGTGGATGGAAAGCAGCTGCATGACAAGGAGATAGTACAGGCAGCCCTGTCTTTTGCAGACTCGGCCAGACAGTTAAGAGGCGTCGGGCAGGTGTTTGGATTTCACTCGCTTTACCAGGCAGGTATGGAAGCGCAGTATAAAGAAAAAGGCAGCCGGATGCTTCAAAGCCAGTTTTACCTAACGCAGGTGCAAAAGCAACTTGCAACAGATTACCCTCAGCTAACAGAGCAGTTTATTCATGCCCCCACTCAAACTGGCCGTATCACTATCTTTGGCACGATGGCATCGGCCAGCGAACTGAATGCTAAAATGGATTCGCTCCTGCAGTTCTCCTCTACCACACTAGGTAAAGTGGCAACCGTTACTCCCTCCGGTTATCAGCCCTTGTATGCCGACATTGTGCAGTATGTCACTACCTCCCAGGTCAACAGCCTGCTGCTGGCCCTGCTGCTCGTTTTCCTGCTGGTGTGGCTGTTTATCCGCAACCTGAAACTGGCTGTTCTTTCACTTTTACCAAACTTCTTCCCCATTCTCCTGATGCTGGGCTTCATGGGCTGGATGGGCATTTACCTGGACACAGCTACTGCCAGTATAGCGGCAATTGTGCTAAGTTTCTGTGTGGATGATACCATTCACTTTATTTATCATTACCAGCAGCGCCGCAAAATTGGCCAACCTGCCGCCGCAGCGCGCCTCTCCACCATGAAACATGTCGGCCCTGCTATTGTCATTACAAGCCTAGTGCTGTTTTTTGGCTATGCACTGATGATTTTCGGCTCTCTTAAAACGGTGGAGTTATTCGGTATTCTCACTGCCCTGGCCATTGCAGGTGCCCTTTACAGTCAGCTCTTTATCTTCCCGCTGCTCCTGAAGCGCTTCGACAAATAATTTATACAAGGTTACCAACTCTTTACTACAAAACATTTTTATCTTTATATTAGATTATTTTTATAATTGCTCGTAATTATACTTCGAAGTACCGCATACTGTTCCCTGTTGATTTACCACCAGAAAATCAGCTTCCCATGATATCCTCTGTCAGTTCATCTCCCATTAAAACATGGTTCCGGACCTGTGCAGTGCTGGCACTCCTGCTGCTGGAGTCCTGTGCTGTTACTGATACCGTCGTTTCCAGAAACACGTCCGATCAGCCGGAGCGTGCCCGGCACTTGTCACACGTAGGCGCCACCCATTGGTCCTACTTATGGGGTTTGCTGCCAGCGGAGAACTGGGATGCCGGGTGCCAGCCGGGTAGCGACATGACACGGGTAAGGGTGCGGACAAATCCTTTGTTCATTACCGTTTCTTTTCTGAGCCTTGGCCTTGTGGTGCCGCAGCGGCTGGAATGGGACTGTGCCCCACCCAACAGAGGCACGGGCACTATTGGTACAGATGGTGCAGATAACTAAGTGCTACAAATTTAATCCTGTTCTATATGCCGTCACTGCCACCAGGTATAGAGCCATTTTACCCGGAAGATCCATGGGAGAATGCGCATCAGAATTTTAAGCACCGGTTTAAGCCGGGTGCTTCCTACACGCTCCGTGTTTACTCCAATGAGTCGCGGATAGAAGATTATAATGCAACAACGGCCAACATGCAGTGGCTTATCCGGAACGCCATCAATACCAATACCCCGTTTAGGGCGATGGGCAATAACTGGTCCTTCTCCCTGGTAGCAATGTGCAACGGAGGCATGCTGAATACAAAGGCGCTTAACCTCCGTTTTAGACTGGGCAACTCTTCCCTATCACAGGCTTACCTGCAAAGCGGCAAATCAAAAGAGGATTTGATTTTCGTGCAGTGCGGCATGAGCATCCTGGAACTGAATGAAGTATTAGAATTGCAGTACAGACGCAGCATCAAAGCCTCAGGCGGCAGCAACGGACAGTCGATAGCAGGCGCTACGGCTACAGGTACCCATGGCGGCGCCCTCTATACCGGTGCGGTGCATGACACCATTGTTGGCCTGCACCTGGTAACCGGACCAAACCGGCATGTGTGGCTCGAACGGGCTTCCGCTCCTGTTGTTTCTGATTCCTTTATTCAGGCGCTTGGCACCAGGCTCATCAGAGATGATGATATGTTCAACGCAGCCGTCATCAGCTTTGGCAGCTTCGGAATTATTCATGGCGTGATGCTGCAGACAGAGCCAATTTTTCTGCTGGAGGAGTTCCGCTTCGACAACATCCCTTACACACCGGAGCTAAAGAGAATAATAGAGGAGCAGGATATGACAAGGCTGCGCATTCTACTTAACCAGTTAGCTGATGAAAGCGGTTTGCCCAATCACCTGAAGGTTAAAATGCCGGAAGAAAGCCCAACTAGGAAACTGTACCACCTGGAGGTGGCGCTTAACCCGCACAATTTTGAAAAGAACAGCAGGGAGAAAGGCATTTACATCCGGATGTTTTATAAAATACCCTGCCCTCCTACCTACCAACCCGTCTTAAACCGAACTGATAGCGGGCGCACCTATAGCCAGGATCTCAATGGCATTATCTCACAGGTATTAGATGCTGCAGGCCCTACCCTGAACATGCTGACGATAAAACCACTCGTGAACAGATTCTTCCAAAGCACCCTCCGGGCAGCGCAACCCGCACCGAAGACCATGGGAGAGACATTCCGCCATACCCGCTTTAAAGGACAGATAGCAAGTGCCGCACTGGCAGTCGCTACGACAGATGTTTTCCGGGTGATAGAGGTGATTCTGGAGTTGAACAAGCAGCGCCCTTTTGCAGGCGGCATTGCCTTGCGCTTTGTGAAAGGAACAGCCGCTCTGCTTGGCTTCACCAAATTTAAGAAATCCTGTGTGCTGGAAATGGATGGCGTGGATGCGGATATAACCAGGAGCTTTTTCAGAGAAGTATGGCTACGGCTGGAAGCAAACCACATTCCCTATACGTTACACTGGGGTAAGCTTAATTTTATACTGAACGAACAGCGCGTGCGACGCATGTACGGCGATGTGAACGTAAATAAATGGCTTCGCTGCCGGGCTTTGCTGCTTGATGCGCCAACCAGACGGGTGTTTACTAACGATTTTATGATCCAGTGTGGATTAGATAAGGCTCCACCAGTCCCATTTGCTTGAGTTTTGGATTATGTATTTTGCCTTGTATACCTGATGTTGATGTTAACAGCGGGCGTTGCAGAAGTAGGACTGTACTTCTGCAACGCCCGCTGTGTGCCTTGAATCATTCAAAATTTGCCCCAGATACAAAAGGTATTCTACCTCCTGATTATGCGGCTTGTACTGTATCCGCTCCTACTTGTCACAGGGTTAAGGGGCATTCCTTTAGTATAAATTAAATTACAACAGTATGAGTGGCATGTTTTATATGAACCTTTTGGCCTCAGCACTTTTAACATAGTAAAACTACAAGTTAAGTAATAAGGATGCTCACTTATGTAGGTTTCATAGAATGATAAAGAAGAAGCTGTTTAGAATTTAAAGAACCTCCAAAGAATTAGGCTGGTAAAAGTGTTTGCAAAGACATTTCAACCTAAACCTAATCCGATGGAAGTCATAAGCGAAGATAGCATAAACCGCTGGATAGTGCCGCATCTGAGCGTGGGCAAAAAGGTCCCAAGCTACAGG
>NZ_SSNI01000003.1 GCF_010015475.1 Pontibacter pamirensis | reverse complement strand
ACATGACAGTAAACTAACTCCGCTCGTTTCCATCTTTACCTCCTTTTGCCAAACCATTTAGTTTACGTTAAGTAGAACTTAACGGCCCTACCTCCGAGGAGGGGAATAAATTACACCTGTAGAAACTCCACTCCTCGGAGGGGCAGGGGTGGGTTTAACATCACTGGAAGTCATCGACTATGTATCTATTACTGCAATTGCTGCTGTTCTAACTGCTGCTCCTGTAGCTCTTCCAGTTGTTTGGCTTCATCTTTTGCTCTTCGTCTGAAGAAACCTCTGAATAGGATGTTGCTTTGGAGGGCCTCCATGTTCTCGTCAAACTTCTCTGTGCTGGTTTCGAGGTTCTGCATGGTGGTTTTCAGGTTGCGGGCAAATTCCTCATCGCTCAGCAGCACACCCACGGCATTGTTTTCGTTGTTGAGCCTGGTGCTGGTTTCCTGAAGGTTTTCTGCCAAAGCCGCGGCTGAGGTGGTCGCTTCTTCCAGTTGGGCCATAGACCTTCTTATCTGGGCGTAAACAGCTGTGTCTGTCAACAATTCATCTGCTAAGCCTCCAGGCGTGTTCAGCTTTAAAGTAAACCTTGTCAGTTCCCGTGATGCTCCCACCGCGTTACGGGAAGTCTGCTGCAGGTTGTTCACCATCGCTTCGAAATCCTCTGCCATGGTAGAGTCTGTTAAAAGTTTACCGATGGTGCCTTCTCCCTGCACAATTTTGGAGGTCAGTTGCTTTAAATCACCCGTTATTTCAACTAAGTTCTCATTGTTGCGCTGTAAGGTTGCCATCAGATCATCTGTGTCGAGCGGGTTCACTGCCAGAATTCGGTCGCCATCTTCCACGGGAGGTGCTTCCTCGGTGCCGCCTTCTATTACAATGGTCTTATTGCCGATAAAGCTTTCGGAACTGATCCTGGCGATGGCATTCTTGCGGATAAACTGCTGCGTGTCTTCTTCCACGGCAATAGTAACCAGCACCTGAGACTCGCCAAATAACTGAATGCTTCTGACGGTGCCTATTTTCACTCCCGAAAACCAGACGTTGTTGCCGGTTTTCAAGCCACCTACATCATCAAAAACAGCATTCAGGGATATAGTGCTGATAAAGCGCTTTTGCTGGCCAGCAAGTGTAAAAATCCCGGCCACCAGAATTACGATGCCCAGGAATACGAAAATGCCTACTATTACGGAACGTTTATTGTCTTCAGTGCTCATTTATTCTGAAAAGTTGTAATTGTAAAATGCTTGAACTCGCTCGTCATCGGTAGCGAAAACTTCTTCGAAGGTGCCTTCCCGCTTAAACTCCCCATCCAGCAGCATGACTAAGCGGTCGCCTACTGCCCTGGCACAGGTAAGGTCATGTGTAATAATAATGGAGGAGGTGTTAAACCGCCGTTGCACTTCATTGATAAGGTTATTTATCTCAATACACGTTATCGGGTCCAGCCCTGCAGTCGGCTCATCATACAGCATAATGTCAGGGCGCAGGATAAGGGTGCGTGCGATGCCGATGCGCTTGCGCTGACCGCCTGAAAGCTCTGAGGGCATCTGGTTAATAGCACTTCTTAGTCCCACTGCTTCCAGTACCACATCGATGAGCTTGTCCCGATCTGCCCGGGTCATGTCTTTAGAGTGCCGTTCCAGAGGGAATTCGAGGTTCTCCTTCACCGTCATGCTATCATAAAGGGCACTGTTTTGAAAGGAGAAGCCGATTTTAAGCCGCAGGGTGTCCATTTCTCTTGGAGTGATGCAGCAGACGTCCTCCCCCAAAACATTTACTTCCCCGGCATCGGCACGTAACAAGCCAGAGATTATTTTAATCAAAACAGACTTACCTGTTCCGGAACGGCCAAGTACCACCAGGTTTTCGCCCTTGTAAAGGTCCAGGTCTACTCCCCTTAATATTACATTATCATCAAAGGCTTTTTTCAGGCCCCTGATGAAGATGACTTTCTTGCTTCTGTCGATATTCGGATTTAGTTCTTTCTCTGTCATGGCTTAAATTCCCCGAATAGCATTGATTATCTGCATGACAATAAGCTCTTCGATAAAGAGCAGGAACATAGCGGTAACTACGGAAGTGTTGGCGGCTTTTCCTACGCCTTCTGTCCCTTTAGAAGAGTAAAAGCCTTTGTAGCAACCCACCATGCCTATGGTATACCCGAACAACACTGATTTTACCGATGAAGCAATAATATCCAGGAAAGTGATAGCATCAAACACCTGGTTAAAGAAAGTGATAATGGTTGTCTGCTCGTTTTGGTGTACATTCAGATAACCTCCCAACAAAGAAACCAGTGTCGTATACATGGTTAGGGCCGGAATCATGAAGGTGGTAGCCAGCACCCGCGTTACTACCAGGAACTTAAAAGGATTGGTGGCCGACACCTCCATGGCATCAATCTGCTCGGTCACGCGCATAGAGCCCAATTCAGCTCCTATGCTGGAGCCAACCCTGCCAGCAGCAATTATGGCGGTAACCAGCGGGCCCATGGCTCTTACAATGGCAACCGAAATAAGAGCAGGCAGCAACGATGTAGCCCCAAAGTCAGCCAGTGAGGGCCGGGACTGGTTCGTGAATACGATTCCGATGATAAAGCCTGTAATGGAAATGAGCGGCAATGACCGGACTCCTACTTCATAGCACTGCTTGATAACCTCTCTGAACTCGTACGGTGGAAAGAATACCTCCCTGAAAAAGCGGGCATTAAAAGCCCAGACCCGGTAAACCTCCATAAAAAAACGGTCTACTCTTCTGGAAATGAAGTAGCGGCGCGTTCGGGTGTTATTTTCTGTCTTATTATTGCTTTGATCCATTTAGCTGTCTTGTGAAACCGGTTCTAATCAGATTTTACTGAAACCAGTCATTAGGGATACTCTTCCAAAAGACTTAACTCCACATACGACACGAGCGAAGCGCAGGGTTTGAAAGATACCGGCTGATTATGAAATAGCGTAAAAGTAATAGAAATTTATCTATGGCTGAAATGATAGAGCGAAAAGCCGACAAGGTAATGCTAAAGTTTTGTTTTTACCAAACCTAACGTATGCACTGCCTTGATGTTACCTGCTGGCCAGCATAAACCTGTTTCTCAAGAAAGAGGGCTGCCTTGTTGTTTGTAGATGATAACTGTGAGGCCTGGTGTTGGCCTGGTGTTGGTAGGCATCCAGAGGTACAGATGGCTCACTGGCCAATAGAGGTATCCCCGATTTTCCCGATTAGTAAGAATGGAGGGGTATGAGAGGGGCTGTTACGCTAAATGCTTCTGGGCAAGAACCGGATGCGTGACTTAGTACAAGCCTTTGGGAGCCGGAATGCTTACTTGCCAGCCAGCCGCTCCGGGTTGTCCGTCAGGAAGGCTTTCCAGGACTTGCCACCCTGCTTGGCGTTGTTCCCTTTCTGATAGTGGTGGCAGAGAGCCACGCCTAAAGCATCGGATGCATCAAGAAGCTTTGGAGCGTCCTGTATTTTGAGGATCTGCATCAGCATACTGGCCACCTGTTCTTTTGAGGCGTTTCCGTTGCCCGTAATAGACTGTTTTATTTTTTTTGGGGCGTACTCCACGTATGGGATGTCGCGGGAGAGGGCAGCGGCAATGGCAACGCCTTGAGCCCGACCCAACTTCAGCATACTTTGTACGTTTGTGCCATAGAAAGGCGACTCAATGGCCAGCTCGTCGGGGAGGTACTCGTCGATGAGTTGTATCATGCGGTCAAAAATTTTCTTTAACTTGATGGCGTGGTTACTGTAGCTCTTCAGGTGAATAACACCATATTGTACCACCTGCACCTTAGAACCTGTCACTTCAATAAGGGCATAGCCCATAACCTGTGTGCCGGGGTCAATGCCAAGAATAAACTTGTTAGGGGGTAGTGCGGAAGAGAAAGCCATAGGTCTGCAAAATTAAGACATTATCTTGAACATCAATCGCAATAAAAAATTCCTTTTGCTCTTAGGTAAGGCGCTGGTCGTGCTGCTTACGTTCTACCTGCTCTATTATACCGTCTTCACTGCCCCGGACACCTTCCTGACCTGGGGCAGCATCCTACGGAATGCATGGCAGAGCCCGCTCCGTTTCCTGGTAATTATTTCGGCTATACTCATACCGGTTAACTGGGGGTTTGAGGCCAGAAAATGGCAGTTGCTGGGACAGAAAATCGAAGAGATTTCTTTCCTGCGGGCTTACCGTGCTGTGATGGTGGGGCTCACCCTAGGCTTTATTACCCCGAATCGCCTCGGCGACTATGCCGGGCGTGTGCTGGAGCTAAAGAGCCAGGAGCGCTTAGGAGCGATCGGAGCCATCTTTATCGGCAGGTTTTGTCAGTTAGTAGCTACAATTCTAGCTGGTTCGCTAGGTCTGGCGTACTTCATCTTTCACTTTTACTGGTTGCAGTATCCCGCTGTTTCTTTGAGTGTTATGTTCCTGTTGATGGGGCTTAATGTTGCTGTGATGCTTCTGCTTTACAATGCAAGTGCCATGGTGGCTGTAGTGGCGTCTATCAGGCCGCTGCAGAAGTTCGTGCGATATATTGATGTGATGTCAGACTACAGTACGCAGGAGATGACGCGGGTACTGTTGCTTTCGCTGGGCCGTTATTTCGTGTTCCTGCTTCAGTTTGTGCTTTTGCTGGTGCTGTTTGGGGTGCAACTGAGCCCGCTGGAATACATCAGCGGCGTATCCGGCACTTTCTTCCTCAAATCTGTAGTGCCCTCCGTTAGCCTGCTCTCTGACCTTGGTGTGCGGGAACTCTCAGCCATGTACCTGTTTGGGTTATTGGGGCAGGTGCGCCTGCAGGTGCTTAGTGCCAGCCTTAGCCTATGGCTACTTAACATTGCGGTGCCAAGTGCGGTAGGAGTGATTTTTGTGCTGCGCCTCAGGCTATTGAAGAAGGGAGTGGCGGCATGATTTGGTTGCTCGCTGTTGCCCTGCTGTCTTACGCCTGGATTATCCTGCGCCGCTGGGGTGCCTGGCAGGATTTGCCTGTCTCTGATGCTCCTGACACCTATATCCCGGATGTCAGGCTTTCCGTTATCATACCTGTGCGGAACGAGGCGAGAAATATCCTGCTGCTGTTGCAAGACCTGGAGGCCCAGCAGTATCCGAAAGAGCTTCTGGAGGTGCTGGTAGTGGACGATCATTCAGAGGATAATACCGTTGAACTTGTAAATGAATACAAAGCAGGTTCCACAATGAGTATCAGGCTGCTGCAGCTGAAGGATTACCCCGCCATGCAGCTGAAAAAAGCCGGGGTGCAGAAAGGGGTGGAACTGGCACAGGGGGAGCTTCTGGTATTCACAGACGGCGACTGCCGGGTAGGCCCGGAGTGGCTGCGGCAGTATGCATACGTATACCGAATGCAGCAGCCTTACTTCATCAGCGGGCCTGTAAGCTTTCATCAAACCAATTCAACTTTTGAGAAGATGCAGCTGGTGGAGTTCTCCAGCCTGATCGGGATTGGCGGGGCCTCTATCGGTGTGGGAGAGCCTAACATGTGCAACGGGGCTAATCTAGCCTACCGCAAGGATATATTTGACAGTGTGGCGGGCTTTGCCGGCAACGAAGGCATCGCCAGCGGCGACGATGAATTCCTGCTGCACAAGGTGCATGAGCAGTATCCGGGCAGAGTAACCTTTCTCAAAAACAGTAAAGCAATTGTTTATACAGCAGCATGTAAAACACTGATTTCCTTTGTGTATCAGCGGGTGAGGTGGGCCAGTAAATGGAAGTCGTACCAAAGCATCCCGGTGCAGTTGATTGCCGTGGTTGTTTTTCTGGTCAACTTCCTGCTGTTCCTGACAATCCCGCTCGTTATAACCGGCAGCCTCTCCTTGTGGGTTTTTATAGGGGCATACGTTGCCAAATTTGCTGTTGATTTCTTATTTTTAAAACGCGTACTCGGCTTTTTAGGCAAACGCAGGTACCTGTGGTATATGCTGCCGCTGCAACTGGTATACGTGCCCTACGTGGTGTTTACCGGTACCTGTGGCCTACTGGGCCGCTACCGCTGGAAAGGAAGAATAATCCGTAACTCATGAGCGATAACGAATTCGACGTACTGGACGAACTGTATTTTGTAGTGTCTTTCCCTGATCTCAAAAGCACCCTCTCTCTCTCCGATGCGGAGCTTTGCGCTGCGCTGCAGTCGCTGATAAAGCAGGGCTATGTTAAAATCCTTTACCCTGATCAGGATACAGAGCATGAATACGATGCGGCAAGTTTCGGTCAGCATTGCCAGGACTACTATTTTCTGGCGACCAAGGCAGGCCTGGTCGTGCACAACTCTGTTTAAAGCGTTTTTCCTGGCACAGGCACAGCACCTTAATCCCTTACTTTTTGCACAAGAGTCGGCCGTGGCGGAGCTTTTTCAAAGCCCCAGGCGCTCAGCTACAGTTAAAATTGGATCTCTTTGAACGAAGCGGGAAGGTTTTTGCATGTTTGATGCCGGGGCTAATCTTTTTTTAGTAGTTTTACCGGGTATATACATCAGTAGAATGGTTGTAGCTTTGAGCAATTTAAGCTGTGGCCTCCGCGATACGTATGATTCAAAAATCACGAGTTCAAATGCCTGATATTACTACACCGAATACACAGCAGGAACTGAATCTGAAGAAATTGGAGCTTTCAGCTCTTCTTGAAATCACGCAGGCAATCAACGATAACCTGCCGGAGCCGGCGCTGTACAAGATATATCGGTTCACGCTGCTGGCACAGCTGCAGATCAGCCGCTTAGTGCTCTTTGTACACGATGAAAGTTGGGAGTGTAAGGTGTGTTTCGGTACCGAGCAGGATTTCACCAAGCAACAGCTTCCGGATGCCATCCAGAATATTAGAGAGATAACGAAGACGGCTAAGCTGCATGTAGACAAGAAGTGGCGCACCTTTGATATCGTGATTCCGATTGTGCACAACGGCAAAGTGCTGGCCTTCGTCATGATTGGCAAGATCCAGCCTTACTATCACAACTTAGGCGCCCTGGGCTTTGTGCAGACGGTGAGTAATATTATGCTGGTAGCCATTGAAAACCACAAGATGGCGCGGCAACGGCTGGCGCAGGAGTCTATCCGAAGGGAGATTGAGATTGCCCGTGAGGTACAGACGATGCTGTTCCCGAAGTCGCTGCCGAACGATGCCGACGTAGCCATACATGCCAGTTATATACCCCATTCTTCTATCGGGGGCGATTACTATGATTATATTGAAATAGACCAGGACCAGTTCCTGTTTTGCGTGGCCGATGTGTCGGGGAAAGGGGTTCCTGCCTCCCTGCTGATGTCGAACTTTCAGGCTGGCCTGCGAACCATACTCCGACAGACCTCAGATTTGAATACGGTGGTGGCGGAGCTCAACAACCTGATCTACCGCAATGCGATTGCCGAAAAGTTCATCACTACCTTTCTGGCGCTTTACAACCGGCAGACCCGCGAGCTTACCTATGTAAATGCCGGCCACAATGCACCCATACTGCTGTACGAAAACAACTCGCACCTGCTCCTGAACGAGGGCTGTACCATGCTAGGGGTGTTCGATGTGCTGCCTTTTATGTCAGTTGCCAAAGTAACGGTGCCCAAAAATGCGGTGCTGCTTTGCTACACCGACGGCCTAACAGAGGTTTTTGATGAAGACGAGGCAGAATTCGGTATCGAAGGCACCATTGAGTTCCTGAAGCGCAACCGCTTTCTGAGTTCCAAAATGATGCACCTGCAACTGCTCCGCGAAATAAACCTCTACAACGAAGAGGTCAGCTTCAACGACGACATCACGCTGCTCTCCTGCCGGTTTAAGTAAATTACATTGTTAAATTGCTGGATTGTTTAATTGTTGGTTCAGCATGTTTGGGCAAAATCACTTCTTGTCTATGAACAACAATTAAACAATTCAGCCATCAACAATCAAACTTTGATCCGCCTTTACAAAACGCCTTTTCTGCTGAAGAAGCTCATGCCGCGCTATACCTGGCATCGGGCAGGGCAGGGGAAGAAGCTTTTCCTGACGTTTGATGATGGCCCCATTCCGGAGGTGACGTCCTGGGTGCTGGAGCAATTGTCAAAATACGGAGCAAAAGCCACTTTCTTTTGTGTGGGGGAGAACCTTGTAAAGCATCCGGAGGTAGCACAGCAGGCACTGGCGCAGGGGCACCTCCTGGCAAACCATACCCATAATCACCTGAAAGGATGGCAGACTTCATTTGAGGAATACCTGCAGAATGCGGCGCAATGCCAGCAGGTGCTGGAGCAACTGCAGCCTGGGAAGCAGCCGAAACTGTTCCGACCTCCTTACGGGCGCATTTCCAAAGCACAGGCAGCTGTTCTCAGGAAAGAGTATGAACTCATCATGTGGGACATGCTCACCAATGACTATGATGCCTCTCTCTCCCCGGAAAAGTGCCTGAAGAAGGCGATCAAGTATACCCAAAGCGGCAGCATCATCGTATTTCACGACAGCCTGAAAGCACAACGCAATATGATGTATGCCCTGCCGCGATTCCTGGAGCACTTCGCTCGGCTTGGTTATACCTTCGACACCTTATGATTGTATCTATAGTCTACTTTATACTTTATTTTTTACTTTTCTTGACGCTGCTGATCCTGCTGATTTTCAACCGCAAACGCTATGCTTTGCAGCAGTTGCACCAGCCGCACATTAGTATTCTAGTTGCTGCCCGAAACGAAGAACATACCATTCTGCGCTGCCTGCAGTCTATATCCGCGCTCGATTACCCTGCCGGTAAAATTGAAGTGCTTATTGGAGACGATGACTCCTCAGATGGCACGCATGCCATGGTAGAAGCCTTTATTCAAGACAAGCCCGGCTACCGTTGCATCTCCATTGGGCAGAACACAGGAGACACAAAAGGAAAAGCGAATGTGCTGGCACAACTAGCTAAGCACGCCACCTCCGACTTCTTCTTCTATACTGATGCCGACATTGCCGTACCACCCAATTGGGTGCGGGGGATGCTGTCGGAGATGAAGGAAGACACGGGTGTGGTGACTGGTATAACCTCTGTAGAAGGAAATAGCTTCTGGGCCAGACTGCAGGCCATGGACTGGCTATATGCGTTGGGACTGATGCAGGTGGTCTCGGACCTGAAGCTACCTGTATCCACGATGGGCAATAACATGCTGCTGCGCCGGCAGGCCTACGAGGGTGTGGGAGGGTTTGAAGGCATTGGCTTTTCTATTACCGAGGATATAGCCATTTTCAACGCCATCATAAAGAAAGGCTGGGATTTTCGGAACGTTTACGATAAAAGTGTTTTAGCCCTTTCGACACCTGCTGTTCACTTTACAGACTTCCTGCACCAACGCAAGCGCTGGATGAGGGGCTCTATGCACCTGCCACTCTATATGGCGATCATCTTTATTCTGCATTCCGCTTACTACCCGGTGCTGCTGCCGTTTTTTACTTATACTTCGGTGGGGGTGGCATTGGCTATCTTCGTATTCAAGCTGTTGCTGCAAAGCCTTTATGTGCATATTTGCCTGCAGCGGCTGGGCCAGTCGGCGCCCTGGTGGTTTTACATCGCCTTTGAGATTTACCTCGTGGTTACATCCGTTATCCTCATTCTTTACTTTTTTCTGCCACTTTCGATCTCCTGGAAAGGGAGGAAGTATTAGGAGTTAGAGAGTTAGAAGGTTAGAGAGTTTGGGAGTTAGAGGGTTGAGGAGTTTAAGTAACTACTTAAAATGTATTGCGCATTTTATTGGCTGCCGGCAAAATTCCCCTCCTTGGAGGGTTTGGAGTGGGTTGTATGAATGAGTTAATACATAGTTATGAAATAAAGAAACATGCTCTTAGACATTGTTTGTGTGAAAAGGTGGCAAAGGATAGTATTTTTCAGGTTGGTACATTAAATTGAAACTTTGTTCAACTGGCTACTTGCGCGCCTCATGCGTAGGTATGACATTTGCCCTTGAAAATTACAGGATTTAAATTGACTCACCCAATGAATTTTATTGACTCGCATGCACATATATACTCAGAAAAATTTGACGCAGACAGAGCCGATGCCATAGCGAGGGCACAGGAGGAGGGGGTAAGCCGAATCTACATGCCCAACATCGACCATACCTCCATTGATGCCATGCTGGAGGCGGAGGCGAAGTACCCGCAGCTTTGCATCCCAATGATGGGGTTACACCCGACTTCTGTAGACAAGGACTTTGAGCGGCAGTTGTACCTGGTAGAGGAGTGGCTGGAGAAACGAACATTTGCGGCGGTGGGCGAATGCGGCATCGATCTATACTGGGACAAAACTTTTCTGCCGCAGCAGCAGGAGGCCCTGCGGGTGCATGTGGCGCTGGCAAAAAAATACCAACTGCCCATTGTGCTGCATACCCGCGATTCCTTTAATGAGACATACGAAATAATTAAAGCTGCGCAGGATGGAACCCTCCGTGGCATCTTCCATTGCTTTTCCGGTACTGCGGAGGAGGCAGAGAAGGTAAGGGAGTTGGGCTTTCTGATGGGCATCGGTGGAGTGGCTACCTTTAAGAATGGCGGCCTCGACAAAGTACTGCCGCACGTATCGCTCGATAACCTCGTACTGGAAACCGACTGCCCGTATTTAGCACCCACGCCGCACCGGGGCAAGCGCAATGAGCCTGTATATCTGCCTTTAGTAGCCAGCCGTGTAGCCGAGCTCATGCAGCAGCCAATAGAGGAGGTCGCTGATAAAACAACTACCAACGCGCTGAACCTGTTTAAGCATTTGCCATGAAGATTGTAAGAGTGAATATCGCCCCCTCAGCGCCACAGGATCCGGAAGCTTCCATCATGATCATCTATACCGGCGGAACCATCGGTATGGTGTTCGACGAGGAGCACAAGCACCTGGTGCCTTTCAACTTCAGCCAGATACTGCAGAAGGTGCCGGAGCTGAGGCAGTTTAATTACCTGCTGTCAGTGGTAAGTATTGAGCCTGCCATTGATTCATCGAATGTGAACCTGGGCGACTGGATGATGATGGCCCGTTTGGTGGAGGAGAACTACAACGACTTCGACGGTTTTGTGATTCTGCACGGCACCGACACCATGGCCTACAGTGCCTCCGCCCTGAGTTATATGCTGGAGAACTTACAAAAGCCTGTTATATTCACGGGGGCGCAGGTGCCGATTGGCCGGGTGCGCACAGATGCCAGGGAGAACCTGATATCGGCTCTCCAGATTGCCGCTACGAAGCATGATGGGGGGGGAGTAGTGCCGGAGGTGTGCATTTATTTCCACAACCTGCTGTTGCGGGGCAACAGGGCTAAAAAAGTGGAAAGTACCCAGTTCAGCGCCTTTAAATCAGAAAACCACCCTATCCTCGCCAAAGCAGGCGTGAACATAGACTATTACGGGACAGCCATTCGCCGTAATACCAAAAAGCCTTTCAAAGCGCACTATAACCTGGATTACCGTGTGGCGATTTTGAAGCTTTTTCCGGGTATAACGCCGCAGGTGGTTGAAAGCATTCTGACTACACCAGAGCTGCGGGGGGTGGTAATGGAGACTTTTGGTGCTGGCAATGCCCCAACCTCTGCATGGCTGCTGGATTTGCTGCGAGACGCAATCGGACGAGGCCTTCTGATCATGAATGTTTCGCAGTGCGATGAAGGACGCGTAGACCAGGGGCACTATGAAACTAGCAGGTATTTATTAGAGATGGGTGTAATTGGGGGAGCCGATATTACCACGGAGGCTGCCATCACAAAAATGATGTTTGTGCTCGGGCAGGATCTGCCTACAGCCAAAACCATCGACTTGCTGATGCAGGACTTAAGGGGCGAAATAACACTCTAATAAAACAGGCTGCATTTTTCATTTGCAAAGTTGCCGGCAAATGCTGTATCTTTGCATTAGCAATAGAGAGGTGTCCGAGTGGTTGAAGGAGCACGCCTGGAAAGTGTGTATACCTCAAAAGGGTATCGCGGGTTCGAATCCCGCTCTCTCTGCTGATAGAAATATCAAAATTATATAAAACCCCGTAAATCGTTGATTTACGGGGTTTTTCGTTTCTGCCCCCCTGCTAAATCATTCAGTTTTTCTCCATCCTAAGGGGTAAAATTCGGGTACACGGAGCTCGTCTGGCTCTGGGTACCATAATATGCTGTAACTTGTTGATACACAATTAGATGTACAGGTTTCGTGCATCTTGTGGAGCCTGCAAATGAATGTTTAATTGATCAGTAAAAGGAGGAAACGAAATGGACACAAAAATCAGCATCCTGTTCTATGGCAAGAAATCCAAAACCACCACCGATAACCTGCTGCCCATCTACCTGCGCATCACGATCAACGGAAAGCGGCTCGAAACCTGCACAAACCGTAATGTCACCCCCTGTAAATGGTCCGTGGAAGCAGGCCGTGTGAAAGGGAACACCGAGGAGGCCAGGAGAATAAACGCGTACCTAGACATACTTAGGTCCAAGGTGTACGCATAACAGCAAGAGCTCCTGCAGGAAGGGAAGCCGCTGACAACAGAGACACTCAGAGACAAGTGGCTGGGGGTGGAGGAGAAGCCCGTCATGCTATTGGAAGTATTCCGGAAGCACAATGAGCAGGTAGAGCAGCTGGTGGGGAAGGACTTTGCTCCGGGCACGCTGGAACGTTACAGAACCTCATTGCTTCATACCCTCAACTTCATTAAATAGAAGTACAAGACAGATGACATGAGGAAGCTCGACTTCGGGTTTATCTCCGACTATGAGTTCTGGCTCAAAAGCGTCAGGGGCTGTGCCCAAAACACCACGATGAAGTACCTGGGCAACTTCAAGAAGGTGATCCACATCTGCCTGAAGAAAGGGTGGATACAGCGCGACCCGTTCCTGGGCTTTAAGATGAGCAAGAAGGAGGTGGTGAGAGGCTTTCTTTCTATGGGTAACGTAAACGATAGTCCGGCTCAATATGCCCCAGTAGCTTTCCTAGGGATCCTATTATCTTCCAAAAGAAGGGCAGCCACCAATAATGCATTCATTAGCCAGTTAAACATTTTCAACTAGAATTTATTGGTTCAAACCAAAGGTAAACCATTGAAAATGAACTTGTATTCTGTATATTCATAGGATAATCGGCAGGCTATGAATTTGGAATTACATTATCATAAACCATGTCCCGCGCTTCAGCATCTCATCAGCCGGGTTACGCTGGTTCAAATTCAGTTAGAACCTAATGAGCCCTGTCAGGAAAATCCTTTCCCCCCACAAGCTGAGCATTGCCTGAATTTCTATCCCCATAGTAAGATTACCTGTCGCAATTATGCAGATCAGTCTGTTGTTCAATTGCCAGGATGTACATTGATTGGCCCCCAACTATCCAGAGTTGATTTGAGCATGGGCCCCAAAATGTTAGTTATTTCAGTGGGTTTTCTCCCGGGCGGCATGCACCGTTTACTGGGCGTCCCCATGCAGGAAATGCTTGATAAGCCTTTTGATGCTACTCTATTCTTAGGAAAGGAAATTGAAGATGTGAACGAGCAGTTATCTGAAGTAAAAGACTTCGATAAAATGATTGAGATAATTCAATCTTTCCTACTGCAAAAGGTTAATAACTTAAAAAGATTACTTCCTGTTGATCTGGTAGTCAGTCGGATGGTACAAGAAAGAAGATCGCTTAGTGTTGATCAGCTGGCACAGCAAGCATGCGTAAGCACCAGACAACTTGAAAGACAATTCCTTGAAAGAATTGGGTTGTCGCCAAAGCTATATACCAGATTAATGCGCTTTTCAAGAGCATGGTATATGCGGGAAAAAGATTCGGAAGTCAGCTGGCTAGAGATTGCTCATGCTTGCGGATATGCTGATCAAATGCACATGATCCGCGACTTCAAGGATTTTGTAGGCGTAACGCCCACCATTCTGCAAGCTGATCTTGAAAGAAGCTTATTAAGAATGCATGGGACCACTTTTGAACCTTAGTTTTTACTGAAGATGTCGCATTTGATCTATACCTAAGCGGCACCTTGGCAATATCTTTATGAAAAAAGAAATTGCTGGGGTTAATCATGAAAAATCTATACTGGTTTATTATCTGGTTCCAAGTATCCTGTACTCCTGGAGGAATCACAGAAGTCAATGAATATGATCTAGTCATTGAGAACGTAGGTCTGATAGATGGTACCGGAAGTGCTCTGCAGGAGAAGGCAAGCCTCTATGTCAGGGATGGTAAAATAGCCTTAATTACCAAGATACCTCTCAGGCATGTAGTGCCGAAAATAACCATTGATGGTACAGGCAAATTTATTATTCCGGGTCTAATAGAGGCTCACGCTCACCCCTCCGAGATAGACGTAGATTCTGTAGCAAGAAAAGACTTTCCCCACAGCTTTAAAACCATGATTCATTATGGGGTAACCTCTGCCGTTCTGCTCGGATCCGCTAACGGAGGGTATGCTCTCATGAAGGAACTGCAGGAATCTTCAAATAATGGGAGCATGGTTGCCCCCCGTATCCACTACTCCAGCCCAATTTTAACCATAGAAGGAGGGCATCCAGTGAAGATGTACCCTTCGGATAAATGGATAGATGGGCAAACAATTTATTATTTAAAAGAAACCACTCCGATCAGTTCTATAATCAGAGAGGCTAAGGCCAACCGAGCCATAGGGATGAAAATAGTTGTTGAAGATGGTCCTATGCCTCCTTTTGGTGACCGTATGGCTGATGATCTTGTAAAAAAAGTGGTTGAAGAAGCCCATGCAGCAGAGGTTCCCGTTTATGCACATGTAAGCGATATGGAAGAAGTGAAGATTTGTGTAGCGGCAGGTGTGGACAATCTGGTTCATTTTACCTGCGTTCGAATTAACTGGGATACTGACCGGGAAACCATAGAAAAAATGAGGAACAGTGAAACCTCATGGGTTACCACTCTGATGCTGCTTAAGTCACTTGTGTATTATCGTTTACATCCGGAATGGCTGGAGAGGCCGGAAATAACAAGAGTTTACAACAGGTCTTATATCGAAGGTTTAAAATCTCCTGCTATGGATGTACAGGGTAAAAACATTTTGAAAGGCATGGCCGGTTCTGATACCCTTTCCCTGGAAGCTGTAGTGACTCCAGTAGTTCAGGACCTCATGAAGGTACAGGAAATGGGTGTAAATGTTGTATTGGGTACAGATGTAGGTGGAGATCGTTTTATCCTACCCGGTTTAAGTATGCACGAAGAAATGGAGCTGATGCAAATGGGTGGGATGGAACCACTTCATATTATCAGGATGGCTACCTTCAACGGTGCTAAAATGCTCGGCATCGATAAGGAAATTGGAACATTGGAGGAAGGAAAATTTGCGGACTTTGTTCTGTTAGCTAAAAATCCCCTGCAGGATATAACCAATACTTTAACCATTGAGAAGGTATTTAAGGGAGGGAAAGAACAAGCTCGGTTGAAATAAAAGTTGTTAAGAGATTTACGAGCTTCCAAATGAACTATATAACTTGAACAGTAGTCAAAGTAATAACTTCTAGCTACAGATCTTTGATTGACTTTCTGCGTCCTAAGGAGTATTTCGCTTTAAGAAATCCTACTGATTTTTCAAAGGTGCAAATTCAGATACCTAAACCTTTGTAAAGGTTTATAATATTGATTACAAATGGTTTACGATGAGCGGAGAAATCCCGCTCTCTGCTGATAGAATATCAAAGATTGATAAAATCCCGTAAATCAACGATTTATGGGATTTTTCGTTTCTGTCCCCCTGCTAAATCATTCAGTTTTTCTCCATCCTAAGGAGGTGCAAACCGGTTACCGGAAGCCGAAACGATTCTTGGCATCTGAATTTGTTGTATCACTTTTATTTACAGAAAGATGTATAGTTGTTGTGCATCTTGTGGAGCTTTCAAATGAAAGTTAAATTAATCAGTAAAAGGAGGAAACGAAATGGACACAAAAATCAGCATCCTGTTCTATGGCAAGAAAGCCAAAACCATCCGCTATTTTATATTTACCATAGGCATCAGGTATATACATCAAAATGTAATGCGGACCTGATTTAATTATCCTGTGCTTTATGACTACTCCGCTTTCCGTGTTCCTGCAGGCAACCTGCGAAAAATCCAACGCCGAGTCTCCGAAGTAAAAACCTACCGTACTGACCGTAAGAAAAACAGTGTCTCCTATTTGATACCGGCTTTTATCCAGGTAGGAGGAGACCTTCCAGTTATCCAATTCAAGAGTACTCCTTTCAAAAACCTTGTAATGCTGGTTATGCACATGGTTCAGTTCATGGTTATTAGGGTAGGTATACTCTAATAAAACATACGTTCACCATAAAATTTAATTATTTAATAACAATGTACATGTAATAGTGTCTAACATAAGAACCATTATAGTATATGTTAGATGAAGTCAAATATATCTTTTCCTTCCCAAGGGTCAGAACTGCTTAGAGCTTCGTTCTTTTATATACCAGCTTACTCCATACCTCTTACCTCGTTCTGCTTTCTGCTCTCTGTTTTCTTGGCCTCTCTGTTATCTCAGACATGCTGGCGCCTAAATATATAAGCGAGACAGAGACTTTTCTTGAAGACGGATTCAAATTGCTTGGTATAGTTGGCTGGTGTTACTACTTCACAAGCACCTGCCTCGCTATCTTGAAGCGTAGCGCAAAAGAGAAGTTCTACCACAGAGAGAGGATAGAGCAAACGCTTGAGACAATATACTAGCTATATGCGCGACAGCTGCTTCTGCAGTTGCTTGGATAGATCAGAAGCTCATACCCACTTTCCCAAAACCACCTTTTACTTAGCTGCGCACAGCGATCTGAGCTTTCTTTTGCGCATAGTATAGACCTAAAGCAGCTCTATTTATTATAATGATACTTATTTGTGAACGGGTTCAAAGCATTCAATTATCAACTGACATTATTTGCTTTATGAAATTTGCCCTCATAGGCATCTTTATTTGAGTAGCTTATTTAAAGAAGGCATCACTACTAAAGCTAAATTCAAATAAAGAACCTGTTTAGAGTTTCTGGTTTTTACTGTTTTTTGATACTATTCAAATAAAGTCAGCAGTAAAATAGGTTTAACTGTGCCTTGTAAATTATAGATTTTGGAGTAATTGTAACTTTAAAAACCTTTCTTTTAAACTCTGCTTTTAGCTCTTATCAAAAACTTTAAACAGATCTAATGTTTAGGAGGTGGTCCCGCAATACTACATCAATCTGTGGGATTACAGCAATGGGAGGAGCGTGGCAAATGTTTTTGCCAAGATGAGGCGCTGAAACAAGTTTTAGCTATACGACCCTCACCCTTTACCACTAATAAAACGCTGTTAACTACTAAACATATTCTTTGCATAATTAAGATTATTCTTAATATGATTTAATCCGTAAAATAATTATATCACTTTTCTGGCCATCCACTACTTCATCGATATCTAAATCCTCTGGACTATTGAGGGGCAGGTACATTCTGAGGTCACTTGATTCGTTTACCTGATTCTAATCAACAACATAATCCTTACTGCTATGAAAATAACTTTACCTCAGTCAAAGCAACTTATTCAGGAGATTTCACTTAGCCGCAGATGCCTGCATCTAATTGCTGTTCTGCTGTTCCTGTCTTTCTTCTCTGTCACTCAGGCGCAAACGATAGAGTGGGATAAAGCATTTGGTGACGACTCTAACAGCGAATTTTACGATGTACAGCAGACCAGCGACGGGGGCTATATTTTGGGTGGGTATACTTCCTCTTTCATTGATGGGGAAAGCTCTGATTACGATTATTGGGTTATTAAATTAAATGCCACTGGTGAGAAAGAGTGGGACAAGAAATATGGCGGAAGTGATGCTGACTTAATGACTGTCCTTTATCAGACGAGCGATGGGGGCTATATCCTGGGTGGCTACTCTTTTTCTGGTGTGGATGGTGACAAGACAGTAGCAAATGTTGGAGAATCTGACTTTTGGTTAATAAAGATCGACGCCACAGGTAAGAAAGAGTGGGACAGGGCATTCGGCGGATGGGGCTACGACATACCACATTCGTTGCAACAGACGAGCGACGGGGGCTACATTGTAGGAGGCTCATATGGTTTTACTGATTACTGGGTGATAAAGCTGGATGCATATGGCGAGAAAGAGTGGGACAGGATGTATGGCGGAGACAGCTATGATGAACTCATGTCTCTTCAGCAAACCAGCGATGGGGGTTATATTCTGGGAGGCTATTCATACTCAGGTGCCAGCGGAGATAAATCAGAAGCTAACCAAGGGCCTGTTGATTATTGGGTAATTAAGATAGACGCTGCAGGCATCAAAGAATGGGACAGGACCTATGGTGGCTTAGCCTCTGATTACCTTTTCTCGTTGCAGCAGACCAGCGACGGTGGTTACATTCTGGGGGGGCGCTCTGATTCAGAAGCAAGTGGCAACAAGACAGGAGCCAATATCGGGGATTCTGACTATTGGGTGGTGAAAACAGACGCTACGGGTGATATAGAGTGGGACAGAACGTTTGGAGGAACAAGTGGAGAAGTCCTCAGGTCACTGGATCAGACGAGCGATGGAGGATACATTCTGGGAGGGAGTTCTGGTTCCTACAAAAGTGGAGACAAATCGGAAGACAACCTGGGTTACTGTGAGGAAGGCGAATGTACGCCTGATT
Organism: Pontibacter pamirensis; assembly: GCF_010015475.1. GTDB lineage: Bacteria > Bacteroidota > Bacteroidia > Cytophagales > Hymenobacteraceae > Pontibacter > Pontibacter pamirensis. The sequence continues at coordinate 233,683 of NZ_SSNI01000003.1, read as the reverse complement.
ACTGGGTTGTGAAAGTAAATGCAGCTGGCGAGAAAGAGTGGGACGAAACGATTGGAGGGGATGGGTACGATATGCTTATGGCCCTGCAGCAGACGAGCGACGGGGGCTACATTCTGGGTGGTACATCTTATTCATCGCGCAGTGGAGATAAAACGGAAGATGCAAGTGGTTATTGGGTGGTGAAACTAATGGGGATTACTACCTGCACTCCCCCAACTGTTTCTATAGCACTCAAACCCACTTCAAATACATACACCGGAGGTGATGCATCTCATCTTTACCTGGGCTATGGTCCTCAATCCATTATACTTCAGGCCAGCGGTGCCACTTCGTACACCTGGAGTCCTGCCACTGGTTTGAGTAGCACCTCGGTTGCCAACCCGGTTTTCACCCCCACTGCTCCCGGCACCTATACCTTCACCGTTATGGGAGTTGATGGTGCTTGTACCGCTACGGCCTCTGTTACCGTTACCGTAACTGATGTGCGGTGCGGTAACAAGAATGACAAAGTACTTTTCTGCCATCGGGGTCAACCTATCTGTGTTTCACCTAAGTCGGTGCAGGCGCACCTGCGCTACCATCCGGGAGACAAGTTAGGCGTATGCGGCGCACAGCCAGTGGCCAATGCCTGGAAAGGCAAGGCTGTTGTTCAAGCTTACCCAAATCCCTTTTCCTCCCACACGACTATTGCTTTCTCTTTCCCCCAAAAGGAGGAGTACACGTTGCAGGTATATGATCTGAACGGCAACCTGGTTCAACAATGGCCAGCTGCCAGAGCCGACGCAGAGCAACAGATTCGGGTTGATTGGGAGCCCAAACGTTCAAAAAAGGGAATTTACATACTACGGCTTGTCACCAGCCACGAAGTGCAGAACATTCGGTTATTGAGGGAATAAAGCAGCATCGGATATCAGCCAATTAATCCATTGTGGGCACAAACAAGATAAGTAACAGACCTTAAGGTATATATTTTAAGCATAGTATATAGTTACTACACAACAATATTGCCCTTGAAGAATGATGAACCTAAATGGGGCGCGCAGGGGAGGGGTTCCTGTAACAAAAGGGAAGATAAAATGCCCCTTTTCAAAAAGACTTAGAGCTTTTCTGCTGCTATAAACTGATAACCGGAGGTATGTTAAACAGGGGCCGTTTATAAGGGAAGAGCAATTGGGAAGGGAAAAGGGGGCTTCCTTTGGAATACCATGCTGGCACATAAAGAAAAAGCCGGTAGGACCCCAAAATCCCCACCGGCTTCTCTTATCTGAATGAATGAAAGTGACTAGGGAGTTAGGTTGATTTGTACATTGCCTTTGTGCTCATCCTTGTCAATCTCCACGTGAACACCGCCCACTAGCGTTTGACCTTCGTCAGGACTAACAGCATAGATATAATAGTCCCCTTCATTTAGCCCTTTAAAGTGAAATTTCCCGTCTGAGTCCGAAGCGGTACTGGCGTCATACATTGAAACATCGAAACCAGGTGATGAATCCGCCCCGTATTTGATGTAGAAAATAGAGGCCTTCAAGGTTTTGTTTTCATAATAGGCGTGGCCTTTGATTTCGCCTTTGCCGCCTAAGCCTTCTTTTGTACAGCTTGCCAAGCCCATGAATAGAACGAGCGTTAAAAGGAAGGCGCTGAAAATAAGGTGCTTTTTCATGGGTAAGTCATCTGCGTAGTAAGTATATACAATAATATGAATATATCGGTAAATACAACTCAGTTTAGAATAATAATTTATCCCATAAGAGTTGTTGTAGTTTGTACATAACTTGCCACTACATGGGTCATTTCTGCCCACGTTTGCTTGTTGCCTCCCTGGCACTTGCTTTCTGCCTGTTTATGATATCTTAAAGGTTAACAACAGATGTTGCCGTTACTCATTCTTACTTAATTAAAGCAGGAAACTTGGTAGAAGAGTTCGGGTGGTTGAGGAAAATCAGGAAGTCCTTAAATGAGAGTGTTCCATTTTGCAATGCCGTTTACTTTTCACTTACTACTTTGCGGAGCTCCCTGGTTTCGGTTTAATAGATTTCAATGTTCTGCCCACAGCAGCCTCCCCTTTTGGCCATGCAGAAGGAGACGTCAACAAAGGACTTGCCGGAGCGCATGATCCACAACACGCTCTCCATCACCTCCCGCTTCTCCCTGGCCGGTCTGCCTTTACCATCGGCTCTTTTTGCCTGATCCGGCACATGGTCTTTTACCCTTTCCCATTGCTCACTAGTCAACTCTATGAGCAGTTAACACACTAGCTCAAGTACGGATTCACATTTTTGAGATAGCCTCTATTTGAGTTTCTTCCCGTTGACGGTTACATTCTTCAGTTTGAAGTTAGCTATAATAGAGGTATCTATCTGGAGGAAATTCTCCGCTGTTACCTCTATGTTTTCAAATCTGAAGTCTGACAGTATAGCTTTGTAACCTGGCGTATCACTGTTCTTGTCTGCAACGCCCACGTTAAAGAAGTTAACGCAATCCAGCTTAATGTTGCGCATGGTAATGTGGTGGGCGGTAGACGTCCCGGACACCTGTTCCCCTTTAAGGTCGAAGAACTGTGTCCAGGGGCGTATGTAGATGAAGTTGCCTATGTCATGGCCTTCTATGTCTTCTATCAGCACATATTCGTAATTCTGTGGCGTGTCTGGGCGCATTTTGAGCCAAAGCAAACGCTCTGCGTGGTGCACCTTAATCCGGCGCAAAATGATGTTGCGGTTATGGATGGACTCGCTTCCGAAGGTTAAGGCGCCGTGGCAGAATCCGTACGTGCAGTCTTCAATAATAATGTTTTGGTTGCTCCCGTTGTTAGGGTCTTTGTCGGCACGCGGCCCTTTACCGCCTTTCAGTGCTACGGCATCGTCATTTACCGACATGTAGCAGTTTTTGATGAGGACGTTTTTACAGGCGTCTATATCCACTGCATCGGAACTCGGGGCTTTGACTGGCTCTTTGGGAGAATAGATGTACAGGTCCAGCAGCTTTACGTTTTCGCATTTGTAAAGGTGGGTCGTCCAGAAAGGCGAGTTCATTAGTTTTACGCCTGAGAGCTGGACGTTCCTGCTGTTGGAGATGTACACCAGCCTCGGCCTCATTTCATCCATATTGGTGGTGTTGGGATTGAACTCACGCCTCAGCCAGAATGATTTCCAGTAGCGCAGCCCGTTGCCGTCAATCGTTCCTTTTCCTGAAATGGTAAATCCGTCAAGGCCGTCGGCATTCACCAAAGCAGCAAAATACTTCAGGGTTTGCCCCTCCATTCGGGTCATCACCAGGGGGAAATTGCTGATGTCATCACTGCCCTTAAGCCTGGCGCCTTCTTCCAAATGAAGGTGCGTGCTCTTCCTGAAAAACAACGAGCCACTCAGGAAAGTCCCTTTGGGGATAATGACAACGCCGCCGCCGTTTTCATGGGCTTTATCTATAACCGCCTGTAGGAGCGCTGTCTGTATGACAGTACTGTCGTTTGAGAGGTTATAGTCTGTAATACGGTACTGCTTTCCCAGTTTAGTGATATCAGTGGGTTTGTTTTGCCGGAACCAGTCCGGTATCGGCGTTCCATCCGGGAATACTTCCTGTGCAGAGGAAGTAAGATGAAGCATTATGAAAAGGAAGAACAGCGATGCGAGCCTGAATTTTTGTGTAATCATTAAATTTCTGTTTTTCTAGGTTAGCAGAGGTTGAGGAAAGTACCGGCATCCCCTAATCATCTGTTATTTGAACAAATAAAAAAATAAAGCGACAATAAGATGGGTTTTTCTGAAAATAATTGAAGAAATTTTATGAATAAGGAAGCCAGGAGGTGAAATGTACTATGAAGTGGCGCAGAAGGACAAACCCGTGTTTATACATGATTTTACCCTGGCAGAAACAGTGCAATTTTTTGTAGTTAAATCTATACAATCTGGTGGGAAATTGTGCAAAATAAGCTTTGTTTTTGGTTGCTGTTAAATATTTTTAGTATATTTAGAACTAAAACAATTCAAAATTGCTTTCCCCCATTACACAATTTAACTACAAATTATGAGATTGCGATCACTTACAATGGCACTGCTTTGCGGTGGAGTTACGTTTTTAACTGTTTCTTGCGAGAACGAGATGGAAGAAATGGATATGAAAGCCGTTTCATCACAGAATGCGGTGAGTTTAGCTACAGGCCAGGATAAATTTGCCCTTAAGCTGCCGACGGATTTTGGTCCGATGAGCGAGAACCTCAGAAATGCCATCGTAGGCGAAGCTGTAGCTCCAAGCGAATGCTACAATACGGAATTTGTGGCTGTTCAGCGTAAGTACGCTGCGCCTCTTGTAGCTGATCCGATAGCAATTGCTAACTACAGTTTGTATACCCAGGTGAACCAAATCTACTCTATCTACTTTGATAGGGGAGAGCAGTACTTTGGTGTAGAAGGTGAGTACACCCAGTTAATGACCAAGCGTGAGCGTGAACTGGCAAAGTTCTGGGACATGCCTGACGAAATTACCGTGAATGGCCAGCATGGGGCTACGCTGAATAACCGTGAGGCGATTGCTGATGTTTTCGAAAACTTTGGTGTAGGTGTCACCTCACGTAATCAGGCGTATGCTATTGCCGATGAGTTCCTGGCAGATAATGCCAAGTCGCCGCTTCTACCTGAATCTCCCTACTTCTCGCTTGATGGCTTTGCTACAACCTACGATAAGTTGATTGTGATTGGTGATGGCCTGGTACAAATGGTATCTGAGTCTGGCGTAGAAACCGACATTGTGTGGACAGGTATTCTGGCGCATGAGTGGGCGCATCAAATCCAGTTTAAAAACAGAAGCGTGTGGTATCCTAAAGGAGCCGCTGCTGACCTAGCAGAAGCTACACGCTATACAGAACTGGAGGCCGACTACCTGGCTGCGTATTACATGACGCACAAGCGTGGCGCTACCTATAACAGCAAGCGTGTGGAGCAGTTCTTCAATTTGTTCTTCCAGATCGGTGATTGTGGCTTTGACAGATCAGGACACCACGGCACGCCTGCACAGCGTATGGCTGCTGCCCAGTTAGGCTTTGACCTGGCTGACAGTGCCCAGAAACAGGGCCATATCATGAGCATCGAAGAAGCGCATGAGTACTTTGTAGCTAACGTAGGTGACATCGTAACTCCGGCTACTGTTTATGTACAGTAGTTTGTGTTAAACTATAAAAAAGGCTGGCCCACAAGGTCAGCCTTTTTTTGTGCCTGTACTTGTCAATAGGAAGAAGCGTTTGTACATGCTGTATGCTTGTATCCGCTTCTTCGGAACAGGAACTGGGCCATGGCAGGAACAGGTCCTTTAATTTTTAACTGGATATTCTGGCGTGCTGCTTTTCTTTACCAGGTGCACCTGTTATACATGCAGGCAATGGTACTGGCATGCGTAGCTGGTTTGTCCTGAAATGGACGGAGGCTTGATCTGGAGCAAGTTTTTTATGTGCATTTTCTCGGCCATGAAATCCAACGCCGCCTGCAAGGCGCTCTACGGTCGGCTCCTGGCCAGAAGGAAGAACGGGAAACGGGAGGCTGGCGCTGGTCGCGGTGTCAAACAAGCTGCTCAAGCAGGCCTTTGCCATCGTCAGGTCAGGTATACCTGTCAGGCTGATTTTACTGAAACATAGTTCTTGGAAGCTTGATTTTCAACACAGTTCCTATTTACTGTTGCCTGGTAACTGAGCAAATTTGTGAGTTTTACAAACATTAAATTATGTATCTTTTAAGGAATTATTCATTTAGACCTAAAAATTTAATTTTCAAACACACCTATCACTTGTCGGTAAAGTTTACAATAATGAGCAAATTAATCATTTATCTGGTTGCAACTTTTCTTGTGACAAGTTGCTCCGAAAATTTGAAGCAGGAAGAGCTTATTACCGTGAACGGCAAAATACCTGTCGGAGAAATGGGAATTAGCTTGATTCATGAGCATATATTGGTCGATTTTATTGGAGCCGACAGCACTGGATACCATCGTTGGGAAAAGTCGAGAGTGATTGAAAGGGCGCTTCCTTTTTTGATGGAAGCCAAGCAAAATGGTGTAAATACGTTTTTTGAATGCACCCCTGCCTATTTAGGCCGTGACCCTTTATTATTAAAAGAACTTTCCGAAAAAACCGGAATGAATATCGTTACCAATACAGGTTATTATGGTGCAGGAGACAATAAATATATTCCTGAACACGCTTTTGACGACACTCCTGAAGATATTGCCAAAGTTTGGATAAATGAATTTAACAATGGGATCGAAGGTTCCGGTGTATTCCCGGGCTTCATAAAGATTTCGGTTGACAGGAATGACACCTTATCGCCCATGCATGCAAAAATTGTAAAAGCAGCAGCAATTACGCACAAAGCAACAGGATTGACCATTGTGTCACATACCGGCACCGATGGCCCGGCATTTGCGCAATTAGAAATTCTTAAAAACGAAGGGGTTTCTCCTGAAGCTTTCGTGTGGACGCATGCCCAGGACGGCACTTTTGGAGGGTACATCAAAGCCGCAAAACAAGGCGCATGGATTTCGTTGGATAATGTGAATAAAAACAATTCTGATAAACCTGGTGGAATTGAATGGTATGTAGCGCTTTTAACGAAACTGAAAGAAGAAAATGTGCTTCATAAAATTCTGATATCACATGATGCGGGGTGGTATAACCCAGGACAGGCAAATGGTGGAGATTACCGCAGTTATACCGATATTTTCGACTATTTGATTCCAACCCTAAAGAGAAACGGGTTTAGCCAGGAAGATATAAATTTATTGCTTATTAAAAATCCACAGTTGGCCTATGCTGTGAATATCAGGAAAATTAACCGGTGAAAACTTTGCACCACATCGCGTATAATCAGCGGAAAAAGGGATAGTAGGGCAGAACTGAGGGGGAAGGTTATTGTGGTTAACTTTTGGTTTATAGGATGTACGCCATGTGAATTTGAACGGCCGGAGCTAAACGCCATTTACAAAAGCTACAAAAACAACCCTGATGTGGTTTCATCTTTTTTGCCAGAAACAGCAAGGAGCAGCTTGAGAAGTTCCTTGCCAGGAGGCCTTTCCTGTATCCCGTAGTACTTCTTGATGAGAAGCTGATAGGCAGGTTTGATATAAAAGAGTACCCTCAGAACCAGATAATCGGCAAGGACGGAAAATACTTCTTCAACAGCAAAGCCGCTGGCAAAGGGAGTTCAGGTAGCAGGCACATTGAACGTTGTCAGTGTAGTAATGGCGGGGGTACAGATTGTGGGCATTCAGAACACATCCTCCAAAGCGCTTGACGGAGGGCAGGTAGCAGCCATTCATAACTACACCAGCGGTACGATGCAGCAATACTCCTCAGTGGACGTTGGGGTATAGCCTTGGGAAGATATGGCATAGCCGCAGTTTCTTTATCAGTACTGATTTTCAGGTGCAGCATATAAACCTTTCCAGCGGCTTCACTAAGGAACTAAGCCTTTTAGGTAAGGGAAGAGCCACTGTTGGACTTCCCGATAACTTTGGCTTTACCAGCTTTTATCTCCTGAGCGGTCTCACCTTCAACAGCTATGTCTCCAACAGTTCTGACAGCATATCTCCTGATTTCATGTCTTTTTAGCCGGGAAGCTCAAGTTGGGGCAGGCAATGGAGCTGCTGGCCAGGGTTTACGATTGGAGTACAGACAAAATAACTTAGAAGCCCGTGGTGAGTAAAACTTTGGATATAAGAGAACAAAAAGTTGTTAAATTGGTCTTTCAACAAGGAGTATAGATGAAGCTCATACTTATATTGAAAGTTAAGAATGACTTCCGCCAACAAAGCTCAGACGTAGCCTTTGCTGGCGCTTCAGGGATCTTAAGCACGAGCATGTTATAATTTAAACTAAGAAAATGCGAGTAAATCCATGGCTCATAGTCATCTTGTTCCTTGCTTCAATGCATATTTCGTTAGCTCAGAACAATGTGGTCAGGTTTCCAGCGTCTGATGTGCAGGCTGATTTAGAATACCTGTACAAGACGCTGGAGGACACTCATTATAATTTGTACGCGTACGTCAGCAAGAGCAAGTATGATAAAGTATATAGAGCCATATATAGGTCAATAGACAAAGATTCTCTAAACTTATTGGAGACAACAAAGCTTTTTCAAAAGTTAACAGCTACAGGGAATGTAGGGCATAGTGAGGTAGACTTTCCTGTTCAGCCATATATCGCATTTGCTCAAAACGGTGGTAAGGTTTTTCCGTTGGAGCTGGCTTTTGAAGACGGTGTGGCTTATGTTCGAAAAAGCTACACTGGAAACCCCAGTGTCATTGCCGGAGACCAGGTGCTGAGTATAGAGGGAAAACCTATCAAAAGCATTCAGCAAGCGATACATCCTTACTTGTCGGCAGAACGGCCTTATTTCAAAAATGCAAAGCTCGAGTTCTGGTCTTTCCCCAGGCTGTACTGGTCCGTATTTGGAGCCAGGGAGACTTTTAAGGTAAAGATAAAAAGTGCAGAAGGGAGAACAGAAACTCACATCCTGGCAGCCATTCCGGTAATGGAATATGAAACAGAGCGGGGCGGGGAGATTCTGACTAATGAACGCTCGTTCAAGTATTTTGATGCTGTGGCTTACCTTAATCCTGGCCCCTTCAGCTCTTCTGAAGCAGGTGGGGAAGATAGGTTTAAGGCATTTGTTGACTCTGCCTTTACAGACATAAATGCAAAAGCCACTCAAACACTGGTCATAGACCTAAAAAATAACGCTGGTGGACACAATGCCTATAGTGACTTCCTGATATCTTACTTTGCTGATAGACCTTTCAGGTGGTATTCTGCCTTTCAGCTGAAGACAAGCAAAATTCTGAAAGAACAGACAAAGCTAAATGCGACTGAAGCAGAAATGGATAACTACACGAAAGCCATATTGAGCCATAAAGAAGGGGAAATATTTGCCTATGACCAGCCAATCCAGGACCCGGCACCTGAGGCCAAACGCTACAAAGGGAAGGTGTATGTTTTGGTAAACCGACAGACATATTCCATGGCAGCTGTCAGCGCTGCGCTGATCCAAGACTATGACTTCGCAAAGATTGTGGGGGAGGAAACCGGAGATGTGCCAACTCTGTATGCGTCTCAATTCTCTTTTTCATTGCCTAGAACAGGCATCATAGTGAAGGTCCCGAAAGGGTATATCGTCAGGCCCAACGGTGATGAAAAATTGTCTGGTGTAAAGCCAGATCATATGGTAAAAGACCATTTGCTAGACGATAAAGATGAGATACTAACGTATACCCTAGACACACTGTTGAACGCTACAGTGCCTAAACGTTAGCTGCGCCACCGTTCAGCAGGATAAGTTATTCAGTTCCAATGGCGGTGCTGTTGAACATAACGCTCTTTATACGGCCAAAAGATTAGCATCTCAGCCCTTATTCAGGAACAAATACGCAAACTTTTGCCTGGCTTTTCTTTTCCTTTCTTACGTATAGTATGTCATGAACCTCACCCTTTTCAACAGCCATTCCTTAGCCGGAAGATTAGAAATAATTTGGGCACATGGCTTTTTTCTGGCCCACCGCGGCAGAAGGGGGTATCACATTGAACTATATGACATGGGAGGTTTCTTTGCTGAGGTATGGTCTAACCCACAGACCGATTTTATAAGTCTGATACGCGGCCTGGATAGTAAAAGGGCTCTTGAGCCCTATGTAAGCTCTATCACTATATTAGAATAGAAACGACATGAAGCGTTTCCTAAGTAGGAATATAACATCCCATAGACCAAGTTACGTCAAGCAGTAATAAACATGTTCAATGGCTTACTACAACTCGGTGCTTTGCGGTATTTTGCTTATATTGAAGAATACACCAAAGCAACTACAAACCATGAAATGCCCTAACTGTAACGAAACGCTTTTGATGAGCGAGAAAAACGGAGTTGAAATTGATTACTGTCCCAATTGCCGTGGCATCTGGCTGGACCGTGGCGAACTTGAAAAGATCATGGAGCGCTCCGCCGACCATTACTCCAAAAAAGAAAATTACGAGGCTGACTATAAACGCTACGGCTATGGAGATAATAGCAACAACGCGCATAAAAAGCATCCGCACAAGAAAAAGGAATCGTTCCTGAGCGATTTCTTTGATTTTTAGTTTCAAAAAGAATGCTTAAAAGCGCCTGTGCAGATATGATGCACAGGCGCTTTAATTTTACCGGAAGCGCATTTATCCCCTAGTAAAGCAGAGAGTTTTATAAATTGAAAACAATGGATTACAATTAGCACAGAATCAGCTTGCTGTGCGCAGCTAGGGGAAAAATTGTTTAGAGAATGTGAGTACAGGCTTCTGAACTATCTCACAAGGGCACTAACAGAGTCCATCTCCTGTTTACTCGTTTGCTATAGTTTCAGCTAGTACTATTGCTCAACTAATAATCCAAGGGTCGGCAAAAGCATTACCACGGCAAAAGCTACACCCATTACCCAATTTAACCACTTCAGGTTTTTATTATTAACCCAGTAATATAGAATACACGAGAATGCAAAAGCCTGTAGAACTACTTCTACATAGGTAAAAACAGATAAATCCATTTTCGTGTATATTATCGCTTCGATTGATCCTGGGGCAGGCCCGAAAGTAGACAAAACTCCAAGAGCTATTAGTAGCCACCATAATTTCAGCCAGCCTAACTTACTTCCAAATATTGAGTGCCTGATAAGATAAAAAGCTAAAGCAAAGATAACTCCCCTTATTGGTTGCAACAACGGCCCTGCCATTACAATCGGATCCGTTATGGGTTTGAAGATGCTGTTTTCGGTCCCCATAGTTTGTCCGTAATCCAGTAAAGTCATAGCAGCAACACCGGCAATGAAGTAGGTAACTGTATGAACAATAGATGTCTTTATAATGAAGGGAAAAAGATCTGTTTTTAGGTCATTCATTCGTTCTGTCTGACAAGTATCTAATTTAAAGATTTTCCAGGAACACTCTAGAAGTACATAACTAGTTTATAAATGGTGGTTGTTGCTGCTATCCTCATGCATCAGGGGCAAAACGGAACCGGACTGCCGAATATAGGATGTATTCCGGTCAATATAAAGCAGGTCTGCAGGCGATTCCTTCTCCCTGAACAACTAAATTACTCCGTTTCCTGTTACCTCACCAAACCATGCCTGATACTTCTGGATGCGCTCTCTTACCAGTTCCGGATGCTGATCCACCAGGTCATGCTCCTGAAAAGGATCCTCAAGAAGGTTATAGAAGGAGGTGTCTTCCGGCATTAGCGTAAGCAGGTATTGGTGTGTTCTTACTGCACCTGGTGTGGCATCGAGTTCGCGTCTGTTCATAGTAGTCAAATTTAAATCTTTATTTAAATCTGCCTAAGAAAAAGCCTCCAGTTATAGGTAGCAAGTCCAAAGGGATTAAACTGATGGGAGGCAGATGCCATGCTTAAATGCTAATCCGCATTTAAGCTCAACAACTCTGGGAGGAAGCGTAATCCAGACTAAGTTATCTCTTCCCATTTGTTAAGTTTCACCTCCAGTACAGCTGCTCCTTTCCTAAAAATTTTCTACAGGATAATTCATTCCCCTAGCACCAATATGATAAGTCAGTTTTTCTTCTCATTCACTTATTTTCAGCTAATGGAAACTGCCTTATCGTTGTAATTAAGCCAATGTGTTACATAATCATAAATATTTGTTACATGAGTTGTTGCTTATGTAACATGGCTTGGTACACGTGTTACACACATACAATCACCTTATCCTTTAGAAAAATATATTTGTTAAAGTGTGAGTGTTCGGTTGCTTTAGTGAGTGAGTTTTGTTCCTGGCCGCGATGAATTTGTAAAAAAGAATCAATAGAAGTTGCTGCATTAAGAAAGTCCATTACCTGATAAGTAAGGAAATGAAAACCAGTCATATGAATTACAGCTTCCATTCCTTCAGCGGTTGGATTGAGTCTCCCCAAAAAGTCATTGAAAGCCTTTCTGCTTTTGTTGATGGCGCTCGAGATACTATTTGGGTTGGCACAGCAGACTAACATAAAGTACACGCTAGCGCTTGAGATAAATTCCCTTTGGCCCCACACCTATCATAAAACTGAGTTTCCGCTAAAGCGGCATGCATAGCAGGATAAATAGGCAACCGGAGACTTTGCCTTACCTCTTCTAGTGTTCATTGAGGCTTTATAAAAGTCAACGCAGCAGTCACTACTCTGAAGGTGAAACGCATGCATATTTGAATTCAGGTACTGTAGGTATTTATTTCAGACGGTTATTAAAGTGAAATCAGCAGTAATATAATTTAGCTTAAAAGGTGGTCATGACATATCAGGGAGAAAGCTTATTCAATAAAGAGTACTTAGACGAGTGGTACTCTAATTATTGGAAGTTGAAGCCTTATGTTAGCAAGAATGAATTCACTACTGTTGATATTGATAAAGAGCTGGCGCAGTGGGTAAGCATCCAGCGGCGTATCAGGCATTTGCTTCCTGGTGAGTTAAAGGAGAAACTGGAGGAGTTGAGATTTGTGATAGAGGAAACAACATGCTCCTGGAATGCCATGTACAGGCAGCTGTCCCTTTTCGTGCAGGAGACCGGTCATACCTCCATTCCCGATGATGAAAAGCATGAGCAGCTTAAAGACTGGCTGATGCGGCAAATCATAAATAAAAAGCTCCTGTCAGAAAGCCAGCTACAACAGTTAGACAAGCTGGAGGTGGACTGGGACATAGCCATCAGCAGGGATCACCGCTGGAATCAGATGTACTGGAGGTTAAATGATTTTTACACAACCTTTGGCCATTGCCGCGTGCCCAGGCGGTGGCCAACAGACAAGCAGCTTGCCCTCTGGGTGATTATGCAGCGAAAGATGCACATGAAGTGTAAGTTGAGTGAGGACCGGGAGCGGAGGCTAAACGAACTGAAGTTTATCTGGAGCATTCGGGATGTATATGACGCCCAGTGGGAGAAGTTTTACCAACAACTGGTCGCTTACAGTAGGAGGTACGGCCATTGCCGGGTGCCGTACAAGCATACAAAGCTGGTCAGCTGGATAGAACGACAAAGGCTTTCCAGGCAAAAGCATCAGCTGCCACAGGATAGGTACAAGCGGTTGGAAGAGATCGGGTTTACCTGGAACTGTGACGACATGAAAAGGAGAAGCTGGGAGGAAAGGTATGAACAACTGGAGGAATACAAGAAAGCCAATGGCCACTGCTTTGTGCCCACTAATTACAGAGAGAACAAGAGCCTTGGTATTTGGGTAGCTACCCAAAGGAGACTTGAGGCGAAAGGAAAGTTACAGGAAGCAAAGAAGAAGCGGCTGGACCAGCTGGGCTTTGTGTGGGGGAAGAGGGTGAAGCACAAGCTACAGTCAGTTTACGATAAGCAGTGGAACGACAACTTTAAAAAGCTAAAGGCTTACAGGCAGGAGCATGGCAGTTGCCAAGTATCACTGAAGTTAGACCCTGTGCTTCAGCAATGGACTAGCTGGCAGCGCAAGCTCTTCTACCAGGGCAAGCTCTCGCTGGCGCGCATCAATCGTCTTAATGAGATTCACTTTCCGTGGAGCTTGCAGGAGGAGTACTGGATGAAGATGTACGAGGCGTTGGCTGAATTCAAGGTTAGGTTTGGCCACACCCGCGTCCCTTTTCGTTGGGAGCCAAATCCACAGCTGTCAGCGTGGGTGTACAGGATGAGGCTGAGCAAGCTGGACTTGAGTACACAGAAGATAGAGTTGTTAGAACAAATTGGTTTCATATGGACTCTTAGCCGAAGAAGCATCCTTCCATGGAAAACGATGTATAATCGCTTAGTTGAATTTCAACAGGGTCATGGGCATACGCGTGTGCCAGTAAAATGGCAAGAAGACCCAAAGCTGGGCAAGTGGGTGAGTCGGATGCGGCAGGAGAGGGGAAAGCTGGATCCAGAACGGGTGCTTCTCCTGGAGGCAATAGGCTTCGATTGGGGACACCGATTTAACTACAAAAAGAATACCCGTACCAACAGTTGATTTTTCATCTAATGTATATGCACGCTGATGTCTTCTTTGTTAGTAAATAGGACTAGTATAATCAGCTAAGGATTATAGGACTTTGACACATGATACAAAGATGCAATGCATAAAGCGTTCTTACTGGTTCCTCTTTCAACGCAGGTTAGTTACTTTAAATACTGTTAGCTGTTTCGCTCTGGTGCAGGTGCGTTTCCATATAAGTGGTTGGAGGTACACCATAAAGTGCCTTAAAGGCTGTTGAAAAAGATGCGAGGCTTGTAAACCCTACCGCAAAGGCTACTTCAGAAACATTTATATGCTTGCTCGAGAGTAAACCTGCTGCTTGCTGCAGGCGGATATTCCGAATAAAATTCCGTGTCGTCTGGTTGGTTAACTCCTTCATCTTCCGGTGTAAGTGTACACGGCTAATACCAGCCTCACTGGCAAGCATTTCAACACTTAAGGCAGGATTGTCTATGTTCTGGTTAATGATATCCAGGATTTTGGCTAACAGCTTTTCATCTGCAGACTTTACTGCAACCTTCTGAACTTTATCACTGTGGTATTGATTGCCGCTAAAATTGTTTTTAAGCATTTCCCGGTTCCTGATGATGTTCTGAACCGTCTTTCTTAAAATTTCAATGTTGAATGGTTTCACTATATAAGCATCAGCTCCAATACCCAATCCTTCCAGGTAATCTTCTTCTTCAGATTTAGCTGTCAGTAGTACAATTGGAATGTGGTTTACGTTTACATTCTGTTTTATTTTTCTGCAGAGGGTAATGCCGTCCATTTCAGGCATCATCACATCACTTATAATCAAATCAGGTGTTTTGCTTAACAAAAGAGAAAGTGCTTCTTTCCCATTGGCGCTCTCCATCATGTGGTACTCAGCAGCAAGTTCCTGGCAGATATACTTCCTGATTTCTTCATCATCGTCTACAACGAGCACGTAGCTTTTGGTTTTAGATTTTACTTTCACTTCTTCTGCATCAGCTGCTGGTGTTTGTAAGGCATGAATGGCAGGCGCTGATTTTTGCAAAAGAGGTGTTTTTTCCAACAGGTCTTCTGTCTTTAGGTGATCCTTTCCTAAGGGCAAGCGCATAACAAAGCGGCACCCCTGGCCTTCCTTGTTGTCTTCTACCCAGATGTTGCCATGGTGAAGTTCTACAATGGAGCGGGTTAGGTTCAGGCCAATGCCTGTGCCACCCACGAAATGATTGTGAGGTGCCTGGACCTGGTAAAAACACTCAAAAACTTTTTCCCGCTCACTTTCCTCGATGCCAATGCCGTTGTCTGAAATAACTATCTCTACATACCGGCGCAGCTCATTCTGCGTGTTTTCGTCTTCTCCGGATTCGAGGTAGATGTCGATTTTTCCATTCCTAGGCGTGAACTTAAACGCATTGGACAGCACATTCAGAATGGCCTTGTCGAAATGATTAGGATCCACCCACACCGGTAGCTGTTGTATGTTGTGGTGAAAGAGGAACTGGATATCTTTGGCCTGTGCCTGTTCGTCGAATATGGCGCAAAGCTCATTGATGAATCCTACCATTTCTGTTTCCTGGAATTTCAACTGCATTTGTCCCTTATCGATCTTTCGGATATCCATGAGCTGGTTAATGAGAAGCAGGATGCGTTCAGAATTACGCTGCATGGTGGCATAGGACTTCTGGCGCTCCCTGTCTTTGTCTGTTGCTAGCAGCTTTTTCAAGGGGCTGATGATCAGGGTCATGGGTGTGCGAATCTCGTGAGAGATGTTAATGAAGAACTGCAGTTTGGCGTCGATAATCTGCCTTGCATGCAGGTGCTCCCGCATCTTCTGACGGGTGCGCTGCCGATGGCGTATCTGCATCGCCACCAATATGAAAACGGCTGCCAGTACAAGTCCATAAATGGCTTTAGCCAAGGGAGAAAAATACCAAACCGGGGAAACAATAACTGAAATCTCCTTTATGGAAGAATAATGGCTGTAATCTTTTGCCCTAAACCTGAAGCGATACGTTCCAGGTGGCAGATCGGTGAAGTTTACGTTGTTTGTTCCAGGGCGCAGGCTAATCCAATCTCCATCCTGCAGGGAATACTCGTAAGTTATCCGATCTGGATTTGCAAAATCCATGGCTGATAATTCAATGCTGAAGGAGTTGTCTTTGTTTGAGAGGTGGAATCTGTCAGCATCCATTACAGCAGCATCGACAATATCATACTTGCCAGATTTCATTCCTTTCTTCACAGCCTGATTGTGCAGGTAAAAGCCTGTGATGCGGACTTCCAACTTTTTGCCGGAAGCGGAAATCACCTCTGGAATTTCTGTTGGATTGAAGTAGGTGATACCATTGATTCCCCCAAAGAATATTTGCTCTTTTTCGTTTACAAATGCTGCTCCCTTACTAAACTCATTTCCTTGCAAGCCGTCGTTTGCATAGTAATTGATAAAGCTGCTTCGTTGGGGGTTCAGCTTGGAGATACCATAATTCGTGCTGATCCAGATATTACCGGCATCGTCTCCTTTTATAGCAGATATCACATTGCTGGGCAACCCATCATCCGTAGTATAGGACTTTATTTCATTCGTTTTGATGTCCAGATACATCAGGCCCTGTGAGGTGCCAATCCAGATGTTCCCTTTCGGATCTTCGTATAAGGAGTAAACAATATACCCATGCAGCAAGCGATTGATGCCATGCGTGGAAACGAAACTTTTGGTTTTTAAGTCGAGGCAACCAATACCATCATAGGTGCCGATGTAAAGCTTATCCTTACTTGTCAGCAGCAGGCAATTAATCCAGCGATTATGGAGGGTGTTTTCAGTGCCTGTGTTTTCGGAACCCGAAACGGCATCGTAGTGTGTGATTTCCTGCGACTGCAAGTTCATGGAGAACAAGCCGGCACCCATACTGGCAATCCAGAGGGTTTTACGCCTGTCTTCCTTAATGCTGTAGACCCGCTTCACCTGGTTGGAGTTCTCATCCCTTATTTCAGATATGTATTCACACTTCCCTGTTTCCCGGTTAAATTTCGCCAAACCGTGATGGTACGAACCCAACCAAAGGGTATGGTTCGAGTCTTCGTAAATGCTCATGATAGAAGAGGACACAGAGGCGGGGTCAGATGTGCGGCTGAAATGAGCTTTTTGCTTCCCATCCGGGCCAATGCCATAGAGGCCATCACTATCTGTGCCAATCCATAGTGTGCCCTCATGGTCTTCGAAAACAGAAAGAATGGCATTGGAGCCGATTGTGTTGTTATGGATAGACTTATAACCGACGTACTTAAAATTACTGGCACTGGCAGGTAGCAGCATCACTCCTTTCTGATAAATGCCTAACCAAAGATTGCCCGCCTGGTCCTCCAGAATAGAGTGTATTTTTGACTTTTTAAAATCGAAGGTCGCTACATTGAAGTTTCCGTCCGTTATACTCTTTTTTTCCAGGTCATAGATTTTTACTCCTTCGCCATCAGTTCCAAGGTATAGCTTGTTTTCCTGCTTGCTCTGATGCATGGAACGGATAGATAAATTTGGAGAGGATGAATAAGGAATCTGGTTGAAGACGTCGGACGCTTTACTGGAGACAAAAAGCCCATTGCTTATAGTACTTACATACACATTGCCCTCCTTATCCTGGCATATACCAGTGATGGAGCTTCTAGGCATTTCAGATTCGCTAAAGTGCTTGATGTGGCCATTCTTTCCGATACGGAATAACCCTTTATCCTGTGTAGCTACCCACAGATTCTGATTTGTGTCCTCATAAAGGTAATCGATGATGCCGGCTGGGAGCTGAAATTTAACTTTCTGTACTTTGGGTTCCGTGCCCTCAAACTTCAGGGAAAATACCCCATAGCCAGAAGTTCCGATTAATACCTCACCATTTTGCCGTTCAGTTATGCTGAGCACATGTGCATCATATTCGCCGTTTTCTTCCCTTAACACAGGAATATGTTTAAACGAGTCTGTCGCATGATCGTACAGCTGCAGACCATTATAATACCCTACCAGCAGATGACCTTTGCTATCCTCGAACAGGAGATTGACATAGTTATTCAGAATAGAATGAGGGTCCTGCCGATCATGCTTGTAAATGGTAAACTTAGACCCATCGTATCGGTTTAACCCATCTTCAGTGGCAATCCATATTATTCCCTTACTATCCTGGTAAACCTGATGTATCAGACTATTGGAGAGCTCCTGGTCAACGGAAAACATTTTTCCGGACTGTGCATACCCACCACTGAACATCCAAAAGAGTAGAAAAAGAAGCTTGTATTTGTTTTGCACAGCATTAAATTCATGAATGTATAGAAGCAGCTGTTAACCACACCTTGCAATGACACATCTTATAAAAAACAATACTTTAATTAGCAAGGTTCGTCAGCTTCCACATGTACTAAAGCCTTTCCCTCTAATAGGGTATGAGTTTAAACAATTTTGAAGAAAACATGTAACTTATTTGCAAACTTCTTATATAAGTTAAGAGTTCAGCTTAATCATAGCTATAGTACGCTATATAAATACATAATGGAGTAAGTGATCCATCCTGAAGGTTATACCAAACGACAGCAACTACCTTAATGCTAGTTTCCTGCTTAGCCTATTGCTTTAAATCCCATTGGCAGAGGAAGTCTAGCCATCCTGTTTTGATAGAACAACTACAGGCTTCCAGCATCTGCTCTTGCATAAGCAAAACAGGTGCAGCCGCAAGGACTTGTTAATCATGGACAATTAATCTTCGTTTTTCGTTCGCATGCTCGCAACGGGATTTTGTTAACTATAAAATCGTATTAAAATAATGAAACTTGTACTTACAGTTCTTAGTGTATTGCTGTGTGTTTCTCTTTCCTGGGCACAGCACTTAGATAACAGAGCCCCAGTAGGATTTGATCAGTTACAGACAAGTATTCCGCACGGGCAAATTGATACGGTGGAGTATCATTCAAAAACAGTTGGCACAAAGCGAAAGGCATTGGTATACACGCCTCCGGGATTCACAGAAAAACAGAAATACCCGGTCTTATACCTTTTACATGGGATTGGCGGTGATGAGTTTGAGTGGTTAAGGAACGGGCAGCCTCAAGTTATCCTGGACAATCTTTATGCACAAGGTAAATTGGAGCCCATGGTTGTGGTACTCCCGAATGGCCGGGCCATGAAGGATGATCGGGCGGTAGGGAATGTTTTCGATAGCGTCCGGGTACAGGCATTTGCTACCTTTGAGAGAGACTTGCTTAATGACCTCATTCCTTTCATCGAACATAAATACCCCGTTTATAAGGATCGGAAGCGCAGAGCTATAGCAGGCTTATCCATGGGAGGTGGGCAGTCCCTCAATTTTGGCTTAGGAAACCTGGACAAATTTGCCTGGGTCGGAGGGTTCTCTTCTGCACCTAACACGAAAGCACCGGATAAATTAGTACCTGATCCGAAGAAGGCAAAAGAAAAATTAAAGTTGCTTTGGATCTCTTGTGGAGAGGATGATAACCTCATGAGCTTCAGTAAGCGCACCCATGATTATCTGGACAAGCATCATGTTCCTCATATTTTTTATGTAGAACCAGGAGGACATGACTTTGAAGTCTGGAAAAACGACCTGTACATGTTCTCTCAGCTGTTGTTTAAGACAGGAAATGTATACAGGACTTTCTAAATCACCAGAAGGACATCAAAAGGGTAGCTAAGTTTAAACACAGCCTTTACGTCATCTGACCAACACTTAGCCAATGATAAAGTGCTACAAGACGATATAAGTAGAGCTGCGATTCGAAGGTAAACCCTGCTCAATACTACTTGTTCTGCTTGTGCCAAACTCATTATTTTGTATAGCAGGCAGCAACTGTTGCTGTTGTTTTAAGAGCGGACTCTTTCAGGCAGGCTTTCTCAGCTGGGAAAGCCTGATTTGACTACATCCAGCTAAAATGTTACATGAGAGCAAACATTTGTTACAATCCATTCTATCAATGTAACATGATGTAAAACGCCTGTACCACAAGCAGGTACATTTTCTTTCACTAATTATATAAATTTGTTAACCTGGATTTATACTAATATTTGTTCAAGGTTGGGTGTTGTTATGTTAGTTTGATGAAGTATTTCATACAAACTGGGATAAACCAGGACAAACTAGTGCAGCAATGCTTCTGCACGCTCCCAAATGCTGTAAAATATACCATATGAAAAGACAAGATATTTTAATCGGTTCAATTATAACAATGCTTTGTACTGTTATTTTCAGTGGTGCTTTTGTGGTAAAAGAAGAGGTTGCCAGTGAGTTGAAACTAAAAGATGCTTTGAAAGACAAGTTCTACATAGGTACAGCACTTAACACCCAGCAGATTTTAGGTAAGGACGCTGCAACTGTCGGCGTAGTGAAAGAAAATTTCAACGCCATTGTCGCTGAGAACTGTATGAAAAGCGGAATGATTCAGCCCAGAGAAGGTGAGTTTCGCTTCGATTTGGCAGACCAATTTGTGGCATTTGGGGAGAAAAATGACATGCTCATCAATGGGCATACGCTGATCTGGCACTCCCAGGCCCCGCGGTGGTTTTTTAAGGATAGCCAGGGGAATGATGTCTCGCGTGATGTGTTAATCAGTCGCATGAGAAACCACATTCACACCCTCGTTGGCCGCTATAAAGGGCGGGTGCATACCTGGGATGTCGTGAATGAAGCGATTATGGACGATGGCTCATGGAGGAAGAGTAAGTTTTACGAAATCATTGGTGAAGACTTCGTACAGTTGGCTTTTCAGTTTGCCCATGAAGCCGACCCTGAAGCTAAGTTATATTACAATGATTATTCCATGTCTAACGCAGGAAAGCGGGCAGGAGTGGTGGCTATGGTCAAGGATCTGCAGCAGCGGGGAGTGCAGATAGATGGTATAGGCATGCAGGGGCATATTGGCTTGTCCCATCCCACCATCGAAGAGTTTGAGAAAAGCATTCTTGCTTTCTCAGGTTTGGGTGTGGAAGTAGTGATTACCGAGCTGGATCTGACAGTGCTTCCTTCTCCAGGGCAAAATGTTGGGGCCGATGTTTCGGCCAGTTTTGAATACCAGCAAAAAATGAACCCCTATGCCAACGGGTTGCCTGACTCTGTGGGCGAGGCATTTCATAAGCGTTACCTGGACTTCTTTAAGCTCTTTATAAAGCATCAGGATAAGATTACCAGGGTGACACTTTGGGGAGTAAATGACGGAGACTCCTGGCGCAACGGATGGCCAATACGTGGTAGGACAGATTATCCCTTACTTTTTGACAGAGCCAACAAACCGAAACCTGTCGTAAGCGATATCATTCAGCTTGCACAACAATAACGTTCATATGGGTTTGAAAGAAATAGGTAAAATACTTCAGGTTTTCGTTTGTATTTGTACGGTAGCGCCTTGCCTGGCACAGGCACAAAGCGGCACAGTCAAAAGCCCTGATGGACAACTCCAGGTAGAGGTATTGCTGCAAAGCGGGCAGCCATTTTATCGTGTAATGTATGGAGGGGAGGCAGTTATGGAGGATTCTCCTTTAGGGCTGGTCACCAACCTCGTTGATTACTCCAAAGAATTGACCTGGGTAGGCACAGAGCAGGAAACTATTGAGGAAACTTATAAGCTGGATAAGGTAAAGCAATCCGAAATTCATTACCGGGCTAATAAACTGGTTTGCTCTTTAAAAAACAAAGACGGCAAACCGCTAAAGGTTGAGTTTAGGGTCAGCAATAATGATATAGCCTTTCGGTATGATATCCCGGTATCCGGAGAGCCGCTGGCTCTTGTTGTGGAAAGGGAGGCTACAGGGTTCAATTTACCCCAGGGTGCAAAAGGGTTTCTCTCACCGCAGTCGAAGAGTATGGTTGGTTTTGCACGGACAAAGCCAAGCTATGAAGAGGGATACCAGGTAGACCAGGACATTGCTGCCCAATCATCAAACGGGAAGGGCTATACATTCCCATGTCTCTTTCAGATTGGCGAAAAATGGACGCTGATTTCTGAAACCGGGGTGCGGGGACTTTACTGTGCGTCTCATTTAAGTGATCCCACGCCTGATGGAACTTATACCATTGCTTTTCCTGACGAGACGGAGAACAATGGATTCGGAAGCACTGGCGCGGCCATCGGCTTGCCAGCCACAACTCCCTGGCGAACCATTACAGTTGGCCAGGGTCTGAAGCCAATTGTAGAAACAACCATTCCGTTTGATGTGGTAGAACCACTGTACGAGCCTTCTATCGAGTATGAGTACGGCAAAGGAACATGGAGCTGGATTATGTGGCAAGACCAGAGCATGAAGTATGAGGACCAGGTGAAGTATATCGATCTGGCGGCACAGTTGGGATACGAGTTTATTTTGATAGATGCGTTGTGGGACCAGCGCATTGGCTATCAGCGCATGGAAGAGCTGATCGATTATGCCCGATCCAAAAATGTTGGGGTTTTCCTCTGGTACAACTCCAACGGGGTAGTTAATGATGCTCCCCAAACTCCCATCAACAAAATGAATACGGCCATCGCCCGGAAAAAAGAAATGCAGTGGATGAAGAAAAATGGTGTAAAGGGCATCAAGGTTGATTTCTTCGGAGGCGATAAGCAAGAGACCATGCGGTTATATGAGGATATCTTATCGGATGCCAATGATTATGGATTGATGGCGGTTTTTCATGGGGCAACGCTGCCGCGCGGATGGGAGCGCATGTTTCCGAATTATGCGGGAAGTGAGGCTGTTCTGGCATCTGAGAACCTGATGTTCAGCCAGCGTGCCAATGATAGGGAAGCTTTTCATGCCGCCCTGCATCCTTTCATAAGAAATGCTGTGGGCAGCATGGAATTTGGCGGTGTGGTTTTAAACGAGCGGTACAACCGGACCAATGACGGAGGAAATTACAGGAAAACAACTGACGTATTCCAATTGGCCACTGCCATCCTTTTTCAGAACCCGGTACAGTTTTTTGCCCTGACACCCAATAACCTGAACGACGCACCGGATTTCGCAATTGATTTTATGAAGCAGGTACCAACTACATGGGATGAGACAAAGTTCATCGACGGGTATCCCGGTAAGTATTGTGTTCTGGCCAGGCAGCACGGTGATAAATGGTATGTTGCAGGGGTAAATGCACTTTCAGAACCTGTAAAGTTGAAAATAAGTGTGCCGATGCTTTCCGGGAAAGAGATAAAGCTCTATGGAGACCAAAAAGACGGAACCAGCTATATGAAACGGGTGAAGGTGAATAAGAAAGGTGAGCTTGAAATTACTATTCAGCCGCAGGGTGGAGTGGTTTTAGAACAATAGCCATTCCTGGAGAAGTTAACTACTTGAAATTAATGCCAGCGATACAGCAACCATCATAAGGGGGGCAGCAATCTGATGATGGTATTTACTAAAGATGCTTGTAGCGTGTCGCTATTTGAAATTTAAAACTATGAGAACATGAAATTTAAAATCAGCCTTTCTCTGCTTACCGTGTTGTTTTTAGTCCACACAGCCGCTTTTTCGCAGGATAAGAACTTCTACGTGTTCCTGTGCTTCGGGCAATCTAACATGGAGGGCCATGCCAAATTTGAGCCGCAGGACACAACAGGGGTGGATAAGCGGTTTAGGGTTCTGGAAGCAGTAGATTGCCCCGACCTGGGAAGAGAGAAGGAGGAGTGGTATACCGCTCTTCCTCCTTTAGCCAGGTGCAATACTGGCCTGACGCCCGCCGACTATTTTGGCAGAACCTTAATCGCGAACCTGCCCGACAGCATTAAAGTTGGAGTTATCAATGTTTCTGTCGGAGGCTGCAAAATCGAGCTCTTCGAGAAAGACGGTTACAAGTCCTATGTTGCTACGGCTCCCGATTGGATGACGGCTGCCCTGGAGCCCTATGATAAAAACCCTTACGGACGCCTGGTGGAGATGGCAAAGCTGGCTCAGAAAGACGGGGTGATAAAGGGAATCCTGCTGCATCAGGGAGAGTCAAATACAGGTGACACGGAGTGGCCCGTAAAGGTTAAAGGGGTGTATGATAACCTGGTGAAGGACCTGGGACTCAACGCTGCTGCAGTTCCTTTGTTAGCCGGGGAACTTGTAAGCAAGGAGCAGGGAGGCGCCTGCGCCAGTATGAATGCCATCATCGCGAAGCTGCCCGAAACGATTCCTAACGCACACATCATTTCTTCAGAAGGCTGTCCTGCCGTGTCTGATCACCTGCACTTCAGTGCGGAGGGCTACAGGATGCTGGGGAGACGCTACGGTGAGAAGATGCTGTCACTGATGGGGTATGGCAATGTTCAGCCTAAGTAAATAGTTTATCTGAGATTTTATCAATAAGCTAATGCAAATAAAAAGAAACATTTACTTAACTGCCATGGCGGTATTTGCACTGGTCGGTGTGGCTCTCACATCAGGGTGCTCTTCGTTAACACATCACCAAAACATTAAAAAGATATGAAAAGATTTATAACCAAAAGTTTTTTCCTGATTGCTGCCCTGTTGCTGGCATATGCTTCTCATGCGCAATCCAACTTCAGCAGTAAGTTAATTGGCTTAGGTGTGGTAGTGTCCGACCTGGACCGCTCATTAGACTTCTATGTAGATGGAATTGGTATGGTGAAGACCAACAGCTTTACGATCAATGAAGAATTTTCAAAACGTTCGGGTCTTTCAAACGGCGTTCCGGCTTCTGTAACAGTCCTGAAACTAGAGAACAGTCCGGATGCCAACGAATGGAAACTCATGAGCTTTGGAAAAAAAGCAACGCATCCCAAGCAAACCTTTATCCAGGATGACACAGGAGTGCAGTACATTACCATCAATGTAAAAGCACTAAAGCCCATAATCGAAAGGCTGAAGGAAAAGAACGTGCCTTTCCTGGGAAGTTCGCCTACCCCTCTGAACCAGAATACACATTTTGTGCTGGTGCAGGATCCTGACGGGACTTTTGTTGAACTGATAGGACCTATGGAATAAGCAGCCTTTCGGAAGCATTATACCCCTTCAGCATGAAAACAAGAGGAGAGCAATACTTCACGGTAGTTTTATCTTTAAGAAGCGAATAACACTAATGATAAAAAAGCTTTTCCAATTTGGTTTACTTGCCCTAGTTTACCTGTTCATTGCCTTGCCTTCGCAAGGGCAAGGTGCACAAAACCCCATCATTCATGCCGATGTCCCTGACATTGCCATAATTCGGGTAGGGGACACTTACTATATGAGCAGTACCACCATGCACATGAGCCCGGGGTTGCCTATCATGAAGTCCAAAGATCTCGTTAACTGGGAACTGGTGAATTATGCCTACGACACCCTGGGAGACGTGGACGCATTGAACATGGCGAATGGGGAAAATGCCTATGGGAAGGGCTCCTGGGCCAGCAGCCTCCGTTTTCATAACAATACCTACTATGTAACCACCTTCGCCCAAACTACCGGGAAGACTTATATCTATACGACGAAGGATATAGAGAACGGCCCCTGGAAAATCCATTCTTTCGAGCCATCCCTTCATGACCATACCCTGTTTTTCGAAGATGACGGCCGCGCTTACATGATCTGGGGTGGCGGGCAGTTAAAGATGGTTGAGTTGAAGGAAGACCTTTCCGGAATAAAGCCAGGTACGGAAAGGGTGCTGATAGAAAATGCAACGGCACCTGCCGGCCCCAATGTAGGGCTGCCTGCCGAAGGGTCTCAGCTTTTTAAGGTGAACGGGAAGTACTACCTGTTTAATATTGCCTGGCCCAAAGGCGGCATGCGCACCGTTATCGTTCACCGGGCGGATAAGATTACAGGCCCTTACGAAAGCAGGGTGGCCTTTCAGGATAAAGGTGTGGCGCAGGGAGGGCTGATTGATACACCCAATGGCGATTGGTACGCTTACCTGTTCCGCGATTACGGCGCGGTCGGGCGCATCCCATACCTTGTTCCGGTAAAATGGGAGGCTGGCTGGCCCGTGATCGGTATGGAAGGCTTAGTGCCTGATGCACTAAGCCTTCCTGCCAGCAAGGGCCTGATGCCGGGTATTGTGGCATCCGATGAATTCAACCGCAAGAAAGGAGAAGATGCACTGCCGTTGGTGTGGCAGTGGAACCACAATCCTGTCCATGCGCTTTGGTCAGTTACGGAGCGGAAAGGCCATCTGAGGTTGAAAGCCGGGCGGGTCGACAAAGACTTTTTGCAGGCCAGAAATACTTTAACGCAGCGGACTATCGGGCCAGAAAGCGCAGGTTCAACAGCAATTGATGTGTCGAATATGAAGGCGGGTGATTTTGCCGGTCTTGCCCTTCTGCAGCAACAGTATGGCTTGGTTGGGGTCAAATATGAGAAGGGCGCTAAATCTATTGTGATGGTCAATGCTGAATCAGGTAGCCCGGTAGTAGCGGAAAGTGTGCCGCTCAAACAGAAAAAGGTATACCTGAAAGCTGAAGGAGATTTCAATGATCGCAGGGACGTGGCCACTTTCTATTATAGCCTTGATGGTAAAACCTGGAAGAAGATAGGTTCACAGCTGAAGATGGCCTACACCCTACCACACTTCATGGGGTATCGTTTCGGGCTGTTCAACTATGCAACTAAAGCGCCAGGCGGCTATGTGGACTTTGACTATTTCCATATAGATGACCAGATTGCCAGCACAAGTAAAGCGCAGGCAGCAGAATATTAACAAGGCGGATTACGATGATGCGGAGCGCAATTTCCAGGAAAGAGATGAAGTAGTTTGATTCAACTTTTCCTGCGCTTTTAAGACATAAGTCATTTCAAAAACTTAACTCCATAGATATCAACAGTAATAAATTAAAGATGAATAGAATTAAATCTAGATTAGCTCCATTAGGAAACAAGCGGTTCGTTCTACTTTGTGTTTTCATGACTTTGTTTTCTTTTATGGGATTAGAGGGGAATGGTCAGACAAAGGTGAAGATGGCAAAGAACGCTCCCGTATTCTCGAATTTTGTATATGAAGGAAAAGACGAGGTATACAAAAACCATCCTCTGAAGGAAGGTGAGTTCTATAATCCCATTTTGCAGGGCGCTTATCCTGACCCGGCAATTACCCGCAAAGGCGATGATTACTATATGGTGCACTCATCCTTTGCCATGTTTCCCGGAGTGCCGATTTTCCACTCCAAAGACTTGGTTAACTGGACGCAGATTGGACATGTGTTAGATCGTACTTCGCAGTTAAACGTGCATGATACAGGAATAAGCGCTGGGGTATACGCACCGGATATAGAGTATAATCCGAACAACGACACTTTTTATATGATCACTACGGCATTTGCTGGAGGGCTAGGAAATATTGTCGTAAAAACGAAAGATCCCTTACAAGGCTGGAGCGAACCGAACAAGTTGCAATTCGACGGAATCGACCCCTCTCTTTTCTTTGATGACAACGGGAAAGCCTATGTAGTGCATAACGATGCTCCGGATAAAGGGAAAGAACTTTATGAAGGGCACCGGGTGATTAAAATTTGGGAGTATGACCTTGAAAAGGACCAGGTAGTTGCCGGGACCGACAAGATTATAGTTGACGGCGGGGTTGATATTGAAAAAAAACCAATCTGGATTGAGGCCCCTCATATCTATAAAAAAGACGGGCGTTATTATTTAATGTCTGCCGAAGGCGGTACGGGTGGAAACCACAGCGAAGTTGTTTTTGTAAGTGATGATCCGAGAGGTCCTTATAAACCTGCACCAAACAATCCCATCCTGTCACAAAGACATCTTAATCCCAATAGGGCAAACAAGGTAGACTGGGCCGGGCATGCCGATTTAGTGGAGGGGCCTGATGGCAAACATTATGGTGTGTTCTTAGGTATCCGTCCAAACGAAAAGGGTAGGGTCAACATCGGTCGTGAGACCTTTATCCTGCCTGTCGATTGGTCTGGTGAGTTTCCTGTTTTCGTCAATGGACTTATACCCATAGAACCAAAGTTGAAAACGCCTGAAGGGGTAGAAAACAAAACCGGCGAAGAAGGTTTCTTTCCCAATGGCAATTTTACCTTCACGGATAACTTCACTTCAGAAAAGCTAGATCATAGGTGGATTGGTTTAAGAGGACCCCGTGAAGATTTTATATCATCAACAAAGAAAGGGTTGAAGATAAATCCATTCCCGGTGAATATTAAGGAGGTTAAACCCACTTCAACGCTCTTTCACCGGCAACAGCACAATACTTTCACTTATACTACAACGCTTGATTACAAACCGGCCTCAGAAAAGGACCTGGCCGGTATTGTGGCTTTGCAAAGCGAAAGTTTTAACTACGTTTTTGGTATTACCAAAAAAGACAAGGATTACTATGTTGTGTTGCAAAGAACAGAAAAGGGGCAATCTAAAATTATTGCCAGCAGCAAAATAGATGTTAAACAGCCTATACGGCTACAGGTTAAGGCAGACGAAGATGACTATCAGTTTAGCTATTCAACGAATGGAACCGATTTCGTGAATGTGGGTGGCACTGTTTCAGGTGATATCCTTTCAACCAATGTTGCGGGAGGTTTTACCGGTACCTTGCTTGGGTTGTACGCCACTTCTGCAAATGATGCTAACCCCCAGTAAAAGGCTCCCTTCATTGTCAGAAGCTGCATTATAAACTGACAGGCACATGAAAACGCATCCTTCGATGTGTCTGTCAGTTTGAGAGTAACATAGGTAAACATGTAGAATAGACGGATCAGAAGGAGTAACTGGTCTGTGCCTGGTGTTCAAAGCGGATAAGAAAATTATCAAACTTGGGCTAGTGGAAATTTGGGGAAGATGATAGTATGAGAGCACTCAGCTTTTTATACCATAGTTGCAGGCATAAATAGAATAGTTTGTGAGAAAATACTTTAGCCGGAAATCACAATGTTGATGGAAGTTAGGAATTCCTTGGGAAAGACTATTCACAAGATTGAGCATAGAGAAGAGATTGGCATCGTGGAAGCCGTCTGGTATAGCACAGCCTCTCAGCAGGATCTCAAACAGGCGCTATCGTTTGGGCTCTTGGTACACGAGCAAACGCACTGCTCCTACAGGCTGGATGACATAACCAAGCTCTCAGGCCTTTGGGCAGATTCAGTAGCGTGGTTAGAAAAAGACTGGCTGCCTTGCGCCTGTCGCGCTGGCGTACGATATGTAGCCTTCGTGGCTAGCCTCAGTTCTTCTGGTGAAGTAGCAGGGACGGCACATCCTATGGATAGCATAGGCTCTCTGACAGAGGTGCGCTTCTTCACTGATGGAGAGAGTGCCCTGAACTGGCTCAAGAACAAACAAACTGGAGGCTTGTAAAGAATGTTTGTCTTTGCGGTTTTTCTGCGTTACAGGAAATACCGGTTATCTGTGGATAGCATTGATTTTTCAGCATATCTACACCACTAACCAGCTCATCCATGTGAACAGCGGCTATGTACATCTGGATCGGGCAACGGTAAATGGTTGAAGCAGCCTATAACAGTAACGTATATGAAAACATTAGTATGTACTACACCAGGAACATTAGCGTATGGTGCAGCAGCAAAGCCAGAGCTAACCAAAGGCAACGCTATCATAAAAATCAAGCGTATTGGCATCTGTGGTACTGACCTTCATGCTTTTGAGGGGACGCAGCCATACTTTGAGTATCCGCGCATACTGGGGCATGAACTCGCCGGAGAGTTAGTTGATTTTGACGATGCACCGGGCTTTAAAAAAGGAGAGGCGGTCACTTTTATTCCTTATTACAACTGCGGCGTCTGTATTGCCTGTCGCTCCGGTAAACCAAATTGCTGCACAAAAATGCAGGTGTGCGGGGTGCATGTTGATGGCGGCATGGTAGAATATCTTTCAGTGCCCTCCAGCTCCCTTGTGCACGGAGGCAGTTTACCTTATGACGCTTTAGCACTAGTGGAGCCTTTAGCCATAGGAGCACATGCTGTCAGAAGGGCCGGAATACAGCCCGGTGAACATGTGTTAGTCGTAGGTTCCGGCCCTATTGGCCTGGGAATCATGGAGCTGGCACGAATCGCTGGAGCTACTGTTATGGCGATGGATATAAATGAAACACGTCTTGCTTTCTGTAAAGAGAAGTTAGCGATACCTTATGTCATTAATGCCACTGGTCTTGATGTAATGGAGCAGTTGTCTGAAATTACGAATGGTGACATGCCCACCGTAGTGATTGATGCAACAGGAAGCCAGCAAGCTATTCAAAGCTCTTTTCAGTACTTGGCACACGGCGCCAGGTATGTATTGGTGGGCTTACAGAAGGGAGAGGTCTGCTTTAGCCATCCTGAGTTTCATAAGCGTGAAGCTACGCTGATGAGCAGCCGCAACGCCACGCGGGAGGATTTCAAGAAGGTGATTTCGTCTATGGAAAATGGTTTGATTGACCCGAAGGCATACATAACACATCGGGTATCTTTTGATCAGGTACAACATGATTTTGATTCCTGGCTCAAACCTGAGACTGGAGTCATAAAGGCGATGGTTGAGTTGGATTGATATACTCCACCTGGCTATCAAGATTGAAAAGAAAAGCAGTAAAGTTACCTGTGTTTCTAAATCATGAGAAACAGGACTGCTACAACAGGTAGCAATTCCAACTGATGAATCTTTAAGTTATAAACCAATGATGATAGCATTACTTAGAAAGATGAAGAGAAGGTTTTTATTTTGTTTGCTATTCAGTCTGATGTTCCTGGTGAACGCATTTGCGCAACAAAATGTTCCTCTGAGGCTGTGGTACACACAGCCGGCACAGGAGTGGGTGGAGGCCCTGCCAGTCGGGAACGGGCGCCTGGGTGCCATGGTATTTGGAGACCCCGCTAAGGAAGTGATTCAGCTGAATGAGAACACGGTCTGGGCCGGGCAGCCCAACCGCAATGACAACCCACAAGCCAGGGAAGCCTTGCCTGAGGTTCGGAGACTGATTTTTGAAGGCAAGCACAAGGAGGCCCAGCAACTGGCGAACCAGAAGTTCATCAGCAAAACATCACACGGGATGCCCTACGAGACGGTGGGCAACCTGAAGCTCTCGTTTGCCGGCCATGAAAACTATACAAACTATCGCAGGGAGCTGGACCTTGAGAAAGCGGTGGCTACATCCAGCTACCGTGTGAATGGGGTAAACTATAAAACTGAGGTGTTTTCCTCTTTTCCGGACCAGGTCATCGTCTTTCGGATGTCGGCGGATAAACCCGGTGCAATCAGTTTCTCGGCTACGATGGACAGACCTGTGAATGCTGAGGTCTCCACCAAGGGCGGTAACGAACTCGTGCTGGCAGGAAAAACAGGAAGTCATGAGGGGGTGGAAGGAAAGGTGCAATTCCAGGCCAAGGCCAGAGTCCAGAATACGGGCGGGACAGTCAAAGCCACTGAGAGCAGTTTGCATGTGGAGCAGGCGGATGAAGTCACCATCTACATCTCCATCGCATCTAATTTCAACAACTACAAAGATATTAGTGGTGATGCGGCAGCGCGGGCAGATGCTTACCTGCAAAAGGCGCTGAGTAAGAAAGTGGAGGCGATTTATCAAGACCACGTAGCTGACTACAGGAGATATTTTGATCGGGTAGGCCTCGACTTAGGCGAAACGGATGCCGTAAACCTACCCACTGACCAGAGGGTAGCGCAGTTTAAAGGCGGAAACGATCCGAATTTAGTAGCCCTTTATTTTCAGTTTGGCAGGTATTTGTTAATCTCTTCTTCAAGGCCCGGTGGGCAGCCAGCGAACCTGCAGGGGATCTGGAACGACCAGCTCACACCGCCCTGGGACAGCAAATACACCGTGAACATCAACACGGAGATGAATTACTGGCCATCTGAGATAACCAACCTGGCGGAGCTGCACGAGCCGCTGATACAGATGGTCCGGGAGCTTTCCCAGTCTGGCCGCCAAACCGCGAGAGACATGTATGGGGCCCAGGGTTGGATGTTGCACCACAACACGGACATCTGGCGCATCAACGGGGCAGTGGACGGTGCCTTCTGGGGCATGTGGCCCATGGGCGGGGCATGGCTTTCGCAGCACCTGCTCGACAAGTATGCGTTCTCCGGTGACAGGGAATACCTTGCGTCCGTTTACCCTATCCTGAAAGAAGCATCCCGTTTTTATCTGGATTTCCTGGTGGAGGAGCCGGAGCACGGGTGGCTGGTGGTTGCCCCTTCCGTATCGCCTGAAAACGCCCCCGCTGCCCACCCCGGCTCGTCCGTGACGGCGGGTACCACCATGGACAACCAGCTGGTTTTCGACCTGTTTACCAGGACTATCAAAGCGGCGGAAATTCTTAAAACAGATGAGGCATTGGTAGCTGAAATGAAGGAGAGCCTTCAGAGGCTGCCACCCATGCAGATTGGCAAGTGGGGGCAGCTTCAGGAGTGGATGCAGGACTGGGATAACCCAGAGGACAGGCACCGGCATGTATCGCATTTGTACGGGCTTTATCCCTCAAACCAGATATCCCCTTATCGGCATCCGCAGCTGTTTGAGGCAGCTAAAACCTCCCTGGTTGCCCGGGGCGACGAGTCTACGGGTTGGTCGATGGGCTGGAAAGTAAACCTGTGGGCTAGGCTGCTGGATGGCAATCGTGCCTATAAACTGATAAAGGATCAGCTATCACCTGCTGGTCGTGAAGCCTCTGGAGAGGGGGGCGGTACTTACCCGAACCTCTTTGATGCGCATCCTCCTTTTCAGATTGACGGGAATTTTGGCTGTGCGGCGGGTATCGCCGAGATGCTCCTGCAAAGCCACGATGGCGCCGTGCACCTTTTACCTGCTTTACCTGACGCCTGGGCGAAGGGCAGCATCAGCGGTCTCAGGGCCAGGGGAGGATTTGGTGTGGACATCAAATGGGAGGATAGCAAACCAGGTGAAGTGACCATCCGGTCTGCCCTGGGAGGAAATTGCAGAATACGGTCTTACTACCCGCTCTCTGGCAAAGGGCTGAAAAAGGCAAAGGGGGCGAATCAGAATCCTTTTTACCAGGTAGCTGACATAAAAGAGCCGCTAATTTCCCCTGGTGCAGACTTGAAAAGTTTGCAAGCCAGAAGAATCTACGAGTATGACCTTAAAACCAAACAGGGAGGTGTATATGTCGTCAATCAGGCAAAATAAGAGAACACAGGATAGTCTAAATGTAATGGCTTAAAAATACGTTCATGAAGGTCCTAATGTAACATGGTCAAAAACACCTGTAACATGAAAAGTGCTCTGTAAGGGTTCAGTTGTATATATTTGATTGCTGAGAGCGAGATGGGTTTTAGGAATTTTCGCTGGTGGTATCTGATTATGAAAAATACTTCAAAGAGATGATGAACTGATACTTTAAAAATGGCGATGAAATGTATGCTGATGGCACAGGCGTGAATTCTGCGTGTGTACCATTATCCACCACTTGATAACCGCTTTTTTTTGCATGGCAGGCTGGTAACTGACATCGCACTGTTGGAGATGCAGACACATCAGCCGATGTGTTGGTCCTGTGTTTCTGGTGAAAGTGGCAATGATACTGTTTCCTGTTCATAAGGTTTCAGTTCGGGGACTCCTGTTAACCTACTTAAACAATTAATCAACAGATGAAAAAAATATTTATTAGTGGTGTTCTACTTCTTTGCAGCCTGACAAGCTATGGGCAAACCTCCATCATTATGGATGCCAAAGGCTCCGATCAACAGATTAGCCGCCACATTTACGGCCATTTTGCCGAGCACCTGGGGCGTAGCATCTACGGCGGCTTTTATGTAGGAGAAGACAATACCAAAATCCCGCACGTCAACGGAGTACGTAAAGACGTTATTGCCGCTCTCAAAAACCTAAACATCCCCAACCTGCGCTGGCCCGGGGGGTGTTTTGCCGATACCTATCATTGGAAAGACGGCATTGGTCCTAAAGATCAGCGGCCTACCATTGTAAATACCTGGTGGGGTGGGGTTACCGAAAACAATAGCTTTGGCACACACAACTTCCTAAACTTATGCGAAATACTGGAGACGGAGCCCTATCTGGCCGGGAACGTGGGCAGCGGCAGCGTACAGGAAATGATGGACTGGGTACAGTACACCAACTCCAAGGAGGGGAACCCTATGTCGAAACTGAGGCAGGAAAACGGCCGGGCCGAACCCTGGCAGGTGAAATACTGGGGCATCGGCAATGAACCCTGGGGCTGCGGCGGTAACATGGACGCAGAGTTTTATGCCAATTTATACAAACAGTACGCCACCTACATGGCCGGGGGCTATCTGGACGGAGGGATTTATCGCATTGCTTCTGGTCCTGCCGGCGACGACTACAACTGGACCGAGGTGCTGATGAAAAAAATCCCCCTTTCACTCATGGAAGGTATTGCCCTGCACCACTATGCCGTAACCGACTGGAACGCCAAAGGCCCCTCTACCACCTTCGACGAAAAACAATATTTCGGTACCATGCGGCAGGCCCTGCTGATGAACGAGCTGGTGGAGAAGCACAGCGCCATCATGGACAAGTACGACCCGGAGAAAAAAATTGGCCTGGTGGTAGACGAATGGGGCGGCTGGTACGAAGTTGAGCCTGGTACCAACCCTGGCTTCCTATACCAGCAAAACACCATGCGCGATGCCATGATCGCCGGTGCTACGCTTAACATCTTCAACAACCACAGCGACAGGGTTCGCATGGCTAACCTGGCCCAAACCATTAATGTGCTGCAGGCAGTGATTCTTACCGATGAGGAAAAAATGCTGCTTACCCCCACCTACCATGTAATGGAAATGTACAAGGTGCATCAGGATGCTACCCTGCTGCCACTACAGGTAAAATCAGCAGAGTACCAGCTCGGCGATGATAAGTTGCAGGCAGTTTGGACATCAGCATCCCGCAACAAGCAGGGCGTTACCCACATCAGCCTGGTGAATGTGCACGCCAGCAAAGCGCAGGAAATCAGCATCGACATTAAAGGGGCCAGCTATAAAAAGTTAAGCGGTAGAATCTTAAGGTCCAAAAAGCTGCAGGATTACAACACCTTCGAAAATCCCAACCTGATCACCCCACAAGCTTTCAAAGATGCCAAACTAAAGGGAAATACCCTTACCCTGAAAGTACCGCCCTTTTCGGTGGTAGTACTGGCATTGGAGTAATGGCTAAGACGTGTATCCTTAAACGGCACTATCCTGTTTTCAAAGATTGGGAACGGTACGCTGTTACCGGTGTATCGAAGGAATGATTAATTTCCTAAAGCATAAGCTGCTCCCTCCGCCGTCGGGAAGCATGT
The DNA here is from genome assembly GCF_010015475.1 of Pontibacter pamirensis. Classification (GTDB taxonomy): domain Bacteria; phylum Bacteroidota; class Bacteroidia; order Cytophagales; family Hymenobacteraceae; genus Pontibacter; species Pontibacter pamirensis. The sequence continues at coordinate 198,556 of NZ_SSNI01000003.1, read as the reverse complement.
GGTCTTTATCACGGGTATGTTTTCTATGCCCAGCCAGCCTGCTAGTTGATCCGGATTCCTTTTACCTCGGCATGTTGCCCCTGCTGGGAACTAAGGCCGCTCACTTTGGGGGAGAGGCGTTACAAAGAGCCTGTCTTCACCTCTCTCCATGAACGGCTTCTGGCAGGCAAGGGGTAAGAGCATCATGCAGGCCTATGTGGCTGTGCAGCGCAAGCTGCTGATCCTCAATATTGCCGATATGCAAAGTCAACATTGAGAAACCACAAGTGCTAGTTGTTGCTAACCACCTGAAGATTGAAATAAAGATCACAAGTTGCGGAATGGAGAGTTAGATGTAAAGCATTTCGACGATGACATAGGTGTTGGATTTGTAGACTGCCGGGATGATGGGCATGACCCCTTTGTTCACATATCATAGATTGACACAGATCCGACCATAATGCTGGTACTACTGATCTCAAACTAGGGAAGGTGAACAGCGAAGAGGGTGCAGTGGGCAGGCCCAATCAGATACAGCAATTATCTGGCAGATCGTTAGAGCCAGAAAAGGGTCAATTCAGGTAAAGTCTTGTCTCAAATCATTCATTTTTAATAGTAAAAAGAATGAAGCTGTTTAGAGTTTCTAATTTCAACTGTTTTCGAAACAAATTGAATAGATTCAGCAGTTATACAGTCTTGATTGTGCCTTCAAAACCATAGATTTAAAAGTGATTGAAGCTTTATAAGCTTTATTTATACTCTGATTTTAACTCTTATGAAAAACTCTAAACAGGTTCAATGTGAAGTATTTAAAATGCCATAAAATATATACATGTTTATTTAAACTTTCACCTATAAATTACCTCTCCATGACTAATAAACTTATAAACCTGGTTAAGCCGTTCATTTTGGCCACCTTACTTGTTTTTGCTGCATCAGCAATGGCGCAGGACGGTACAATCTATCCACTCGAAGCCCCTCTAGAGCCGAAAGCCATTCCACTCGGCACGGGCGGTGTCGATGACCAGCCAGCCTCCGAGACATGGTTCCGCCAGTGGGGCGATCCTATGGCACGTAACATCTCCACAGCGACCCTCACCCCCTTCCTGCCTGACCCGGGCAAGGCGAATGGCGCGGCCGTGATCGTGGCACCCGGCGGCGGTTTCAGGTGGCTTTCGATGGGTAACGAGGGCTGGGAAGTCGCACAGGCACTTGCCGACAAAGGAATCGCGGCCTTTGTGCTCAAGTACCGGCTCCACCCGACACCAGAATCGCTCGACGCCTTTAAGGAATCGATGAATCGACCCCGCCCGGCCCCAAGCGCGTCTTCCAACGCTTCGCCAAGTGCAACACCGCCAAGTCCCCCGCAGCGGGACCTGTCTGACCAACTCGAGGACGCCGAGGCCGCCTACGCCCTGATCCTCAAACGGGCCAAAGAGTGGGGTGTCGATACTAACAGATTAGGTATGATCGGCTTCTCGGCAGGCGCCGGCCTTACGATGCACGCAACTCTAAACTCCAAGACCATGAAACTGGCCTTCATCGGTCCGATATATGGCGGTATGGGACCAGTGGAGGTGCCGAAGAACGCTCCGCCCATGTTCAATGTCATCGCCACCGATGATTTTCTCTTCCGCGGTCAGTTCGGTGTGATAGATTCCTGGTACAAAGCGGGCATACCTGTCGAGTTCCACCTCTACCAGAACGGTGGCCACGGTTTCGGCCTCGGCAATCCCGACCGAACCAGTAATCGCTGGTTCGATGCCTTCATATATTGGCTGGAGGTTAACGATTTTCTCATGGCCAAGGCCGGGAAATGATCAGATGGGAAGGCTGTATCTAGCTCAATTGATCATCGTGACAAAGCATAAGAGGCTGCTCTAAATGGGCAGCCTCCTTGTCTTACTACTAGTTATGATCGTAGCATCCCTGAGTGTGCTATGATTTCAAATACAGTGTTATGCACTTTTATTCGTTTCTATTTGCATATAAGTATTCTGCTGCGGCATCCCCCATTTTTCTATGATCGTGACCTACATTGGGAATGATTTCCAAATCCCAATTAAAGCTAAACTCCTTTTCTTCAGCAATAGCTTTTGCTTGGTTATAAAAATATTGAGCTCTTTCAAACCGATGCAATCCTTGTTTATCAGCAGTGACGGAACGTAACAAAGTTCCTCCCGTTTCATTTTCATTGTCAAGTTCACCGATAAGAAGAATAAGTTTCTTACTCAGAGAAAATTTCAAATCCTGCTGATTTAAGGGCGTATTCTTTATCCCAAAGGGAAGGTCAGTATTAAAATCTGGTAAAGTATAAAATCCAGAATTTGAAGCTATAATTCTATCTGCTTTTGAGTCAGGCTGGAATAATGCAAACCGGTGTAAAATTTGACCACCAGCTGAATGCCCAAATATATCGTACTTGGTTTGTTCAGAATCAATGGCTTTTACCGTTAAGTCAAAAATCCTATCAAAATCTTTAAAAATCCATTGTTTTCGATTTTCATTTACTTTGTAAGTTAATTTGGTTTCATCTAGTTCTACAATGTTCGTCCCTTCAATTCTTTTAATGGTTTTTTTTAAGTTCAGATCATACATTAAGCCACATAGGTGATAGTTTTCAAATGCGTAATCCTCCTCAGCATACATAGGTGAAAGGACTAATACTCCGTATTCCTCAGATTCTTTTATCCAGGCATCTCTGTAGCTATCTCCATTTCTACCTGCCCCAGGTATTACAAGTAAAACTTTAGAATCTGATTTGAAATTTTTAGGCCTATGATAATAGACTTTTATGCTGTTGTCTTTTTTCCCGTTTCCACCCTCTATAAGAAATACTCCTGAACCTTCTTGAATATCTATTTGGTTAATTTTTAGTTCTTTCTCTTTCCTTATATCACGTTGTATGATTAGAGCCATATTACAATGCGGACAAATACCTGCTTCTGAAAATGCTATCTCATCACAAGGTAAATTACAGGGTGTACATACATATCCACCTTCTTTACTTTTACAGGAAATCAGGGTCAAAACTATAAGAATTGATATTATATTTTTCAAGAATTATTTATTTTTAATTGTCCTACTGTATAGCAGGAGTACGGCTCGTGCTATCTGCACAATTTACAGAAGTCACCACTCGCTCTATTCCTGTGGCAGAACTTGTTGTTTTAGCGGCTATTTTACTTGTTTTCGTCCTCATACCTTACTTAATCAAGATATGAACTTTTGCGTTAATAGCTGCTTTCCACACTTTGTTTTAGGCAAGGGTGACCCAAAAGTTCTAAAAGGAGGAGTGTGATTTCTGCTAAAGGCTCCTGCTGCACACCATGCCAAGCGTAAGCTCTCTGTGTCAGGGTCGAAACAAATAGATAAAAGGTAGCTGTAACGATAAAAGCACAGCCAACAATGCAATTTATGAAGCCATGTATATCCGTTTATAAGCGGATAAAGCCACGAAATCAGCTCATTTCAGTGACTGAAAGCAGAGGCCATGAGCAGACATATCTTCTAGGGGCCAGAGAGTCAGCGTGTTTAGTGCAATTGCTATTAAAGCATCATGCTATAATAGATGGTCTAGTGGACTCACGATTTTGCCCAACGCATAGGAGGTAATGTGGGTGAAATCTCAGTGGTTCTGCTTGAGCGGTGCCCCAGCAGGGTCTGAATATAACGCAGGTGTCCCCTAATGAGAGTGGAGGAGTATGAGGAGTACAAATCATTAACGGCACAACCTGCTTTCCTTCCCCTTTTGTAACATTTTCTCCTGATTCAAAATCAGTCAAAGCCTTGGCGGAGGAGAGGCAAGCCAGGGCCTTACTCCGGAGAGCATTGCAGTGGGGACGAGATGGCAAGTATGAAGAAGGAAACACAGTAAGCTTGTATTTTCGTGTTTAACCCACTTTTTATGATTATGAAGTAATACGCGGTAGAAGCTTGCTTTGCTCTGGGTGGGGAAGCCACTGTTCCGGCAGCGGAAGAATGGAGTGCAGCGAAATAAGGAGGCTGATTGAAGGGTGGCCAGCGCAGGGCTTTCACTTCGACGGCCCCGGCAGTACACACTTCTCCGTTACAGTCGTGCTCGTGCTCGTGCAGGAAGGGAACAGAAGGGAAGTGGAGAAGGAGTTCCGCCGCATCCGGGAGCGGCACTTCCCCGGCGTTGAAATCCGCTTTGGAGAGGGCCCCCTGTTCCAGGAGCAGCGGCGAGAGTTCCTGGAGGAACTAAAGAAATTGGGCTTTTCCTTTCACGCTCTGCTGGTGGCCAAGCGCAAGCTGCACCAGAAGTCGCCCCTCCAGTACAAGGACACCTTCTAGAAGTTCTTCTCGGGCCTTATCTACCGCAACCTTTACAGCACTGTCCAGGACCTGAGCATTGTAGCCAATGAACTGGGTACGCCGGAATATATGGAGAGCTTCCGGCGCTACATCCAGGAGAACCACCAGGTGGACCTCTTCTCCCTGGCTACCTTTACTTTCTCTCATGCAGAGGAGGACGTGCTGCTGCAGCTGGCAGACTTACTTGGCGAGAGCCTGAATTCGTTTCATGACGGGTTGTCGGAGGTGGAAGTGGAACAGGGGCTGGCCGAAAAGTGCGTGGGGGTAAACCGCTGGCCGCAGGGGTACGTGCCCTACACGGTCGACACAGAGGGCGTGGCAGTGGACGCGCAGGACAAGGCCATTACGGCGGCGGCGCAGCTGCGGGCGCGGGGCTACCTCGAGCGCCACGCGAGCAGCGAGGCCCCCGTTGTCCGGAGCCGAATGGTGTTTGTGAAACACCTGCTGATGGTTTTTACCTATAACTACAAAACCCGCTTCATCCACACCTAAGAGGTGCTGCAGCACCTCAGCTCCTACAAGTATGAGCATTACACCGAGCACCACTTTCGCTCACTCGTGGTGGGGCCGGTCCGGGACGAGGGCGTGCTCATCGTCTCCTCCAGCGCCGGCTACAAGCTGCCCTGCTCCACGCGGGACATTTACAACTTCTGCAACAACTACTACAATCAGCAGATACAGCCAATGCTCGGCAGGCTAGGCCAGTGCCACCAGGCCTTGGAGCTGGTAACAGGGGGAGAACTCAACGTGCTGGAACAGCCGGAGTATGCGAATCTGAAAGAACTACTGGTCAGGCGTACATGATTGGTGCAGAAACATAGAGGATTTAGCATGCTATCCTAAGGCGACAGTATAGTTTCTTTTAAAATTTATTTTGTCTAAATGATGGATAGGCTTATTCATCAGTCTGGCTTAGGTTGCCGACTTATCTTCTTATCCATAGATTCGATGCGGAGGCATTCAATTTCAAAAAAGTAGCAATTAGTTTAATAATTATAGTAATTTTAATGGGAGTAAGTAGTGACTTACTGTTAAGTACCTCAGTTGAAGAAGCAAATCTGATTTAGCTGTACAAGAAATTATTGGTTCTGCGGCGGTACATGACATAAGGCAGTGGCGACTATGCGTTTTTTGCAAGTTATTTTTCTTTTTATGCTTACCTTCTTTTTTTGCTGTAGTGAGGCAAAGAAGGAAGAAGAAATCACCGTCGGTTTTTCCCAACCTACTGAGGGCGATGCATGGCGTAAGGCCATGCATAAAGAAATGGAGCGGGAAGTTTCCTTTCACCCGGAAATAGATCTACAGGTGAAAGATGCGAAAAATAGCAGCGCAAAGCAGATAGAGCACATCAATGAGTTTATCAACCAAAGGGTAGATTTACTCGTTGTTTCTCCTAATGAGGCTGAACCCATCACCCCCGTTGTGGAAAAAGCCTTTGAGGCAGGTATCCCCGTTATCATTGTCGATAGAAAAACCAACTCTTCCAGCTATACCGCCTATGTAGGCGCCAATAATTACCAGATAGGGAAGTTGGCGGGAGAGTATGTTGCCAAGATGCTGAACGGCAAGGGAAATATAATCGAGGTGTGGGGACTGAAAGGTTCCACACCAGCCATAGACCGGCATAAAGGTTTTTTGGATGGAATTAAAGGTTACCCGGATATACAAATTGTAGCGGAAGTGCCAGGAGAGTGGGAAAAGGAAATCGCAAAAGAAAGGTTTCCGACAGTGTTCACTGCCCACCAGGAGGTAGACCTTGTCTTCGCTCACAACGACATGATGGCTGTGGGGGCCTATGAGAGTATAAAGGGCACCGGCAAGGCGGACAGTCTGAAATTTGTAGGGTTTGATGGCCTGGCTGGGCCTAACGGAGGACTGCAGTTTGTGGAAGATGGCATTCTGGATGCCACTTTCCTGTATCCTACAGGTGGGGAGGAAATCATCAAGCTGGCGTATGACATCCTGCACAACAGGCCTTTCAAGAGAGAGAATATCCTGAATACAACCGTAATCGATGGCCGGAATGTGCACATCATGCAACAACAGGCAAACAAAATTCTGGGCCAGGAACAAAGCATTGAGCGGCAGCAACATAGGATAGATGAACAGATTGAGCTGTATAACAACCAGCGGGCGCTCCTCTATATTTTGTCTGCCAGCCTGGTGGTTATTATTGTGCTTGGTGCCCTTGCGCTGCAGGCTTTAAAAGCGAAGCAGGAGGCCAACAAAGCCTTGGTAGCCAAGCACCAGGAGGTAGTGAACCAACGGAACGAGGTAGCGCTGATGGCTAAAAAAGCCGATAAAGCCAATGAGGCCAAGCTGAAGTTTTTCACCAACATCTCCCATGAGTTCCGCACGCCGCTTACCCTGATCCTGGGGCCGGTAGAGGATGCCCTGCAAAGTAATATTTCCACTGACCTGAAGAAAGACATGCTGCTGGTGAAGCAGAATGCTGTTCGGTTGTTGCGGCTGGTGAACCAGCTGATGGACTTCCGAAAGGTCGAAAACAAGAAAATGAAGCTTCGGGCTTATGAAAAAGACATTGTCCGGTTTGTAAAAGAAGTAGCCTCTTCTTTCGAAAGATTAGCCAAAAAGCGGAACATCAGTTTTAAGGTACAGACAGAGCTCAGGGAATTAAATGTGTATTTTGATGCAGACAAGCTTGATAAAGTATTGTTCAACCTACTTTCCAATGCCTTCAAATTCACGAAAGACGGCGGAAAAATTACTCTAGCGGTAGCACTCTCTGATAACTATGAGGGAGTTGATATTTCTGTGGAGGATAACGGCAAAGGCATGTCATCGGTGGAGGCAGCGCATGCGTTCGACCGGTTTTACTCAGGAGATACTTCGAGCAGTCTCAGCACAGGGTTAGGCTTAGCGCTTTCAAAGCAGTTTATAAAGCTGCATAGGGGCGAAATTGCTGTGGTGAGTGAAGAAAAAAAGGGTGCCCGGTTTATGATTATGCTGCCGCTGGGGAGCAGGCACCTGAACGAAGATGAAATCATAGCCGATACCGGGGAGCATCTGTTACAAATGGCACCAGGCGTGCTGGATTGTCAGGAGCTATACAGTGAGGACTATACTCCTGATGAGGAGGCAAAACTGAAGGAGCACACTATCCTGCTGATAGAAGATAACAAAGACCTGAGAGAGTTTCTGAAAAAGCGCCTTGAAAGAGAATTCAACGTAGTGGAAGCGCCTCAGGGTATTTTTGGCCTGAACCAGGCTTTCGAAACAGTACCTGATTTAATTATAAGTGATGTAATGATGCCCGGGCAGAGTGGGCTGGAGATAACTTCTATACTGAAGAATGACCTGAGGACCTCTCACATCCCGGTTGTCCTGCTCACAGCCAAAGACACCATCGAACAAAAAATAGAGGGCGCACAGAGTGGGGCAGACCTTTACATCACAAAGCCATTCAGCTACCTTTACCTGTTGGAAAGAGTGAAAGGCCTTATCAAAAACAGGGAGATGCTGAAGGAGCACTACAGCAGCGAGGTTTCTGTGGATACAAAGGCAACTCCTGCTCCGCCAAAACAGCTGGACAAGAAGTTCCTGAACGAAGTGATGGCGGTGGTAGAGAAGAACATTTCGAACCCAAACCTCAACGCGAACAGCATTGCCCATGACCTTGGCATGTCGAGGGTGCAGGTTTACCGTAAGATGAAAGCCCTGTTAGGCTATTCCGTGAACGACTACGTGGTAAAGGCACGGCTAAAAAAAGCCCGACACCTGCTGCTGCACAGCGACAAGAACATTTCTGAAATCGCCTATGAGGTTGGCTTTTCCTCCCCAGCCTACTTTTCCACTGCCTTTAAGAGCCACTTCGACATGAGCCCTTCTGATTTCAAAGCCGAGAAGTCTGCAAAAGAAAAGAGCGCGTAGTGAGTAGCCCTATAATGTAGCACGAACTTTATGCTGCTTTTCTTTTGGCAGGCTGCTCAGGAGCTGCTTTAAGCTGCTCTATCGGACATCCCGGTTAGATAGGTATCTGCTACCGGGTGCTTCCTTGTCTCCGTTACTGCCCTTCCCACTACGCGCGTTCATGGATGTCCGCTCCAGGCTTAGCTCCGGACACAGACGCCTGGAACAGTGCTACTGTATTGAATATAGCCGTAGCAGTAGAATAAAGTTCTGCAGCGTTTCATAAGCTACTGTATTGCTCCCCGAATGTCTTCCTGTATCAACCGACTTTCCTAAAACAAAGGTTACTTTCAATCTGATTAAAGTGAGTGAATACTCATTTTAATCAATAAGCATTTGCTTTAACAGGAAGCTATGTACCTGTTTCGAATAAATGTCGCTTCCTGGTGTTACAATTTCGAAACAATGATACAAAATCGAAAGCCTGATACAAATTTAAAAGTAGCCTTTTCCCCCTCTTAAAGCCTTTTATCCTGCTTTTAGTGACTAGTTACTCAGTTGGTATGAATTTGTAAGTTATTGAAACGTTCCTGAAGCCCAGTTCTTCTGTTTGCCGCTACATTTGAAGAAAAACAAGCGGCTATGAACAACAGGAGAATTTTATTTTGGTCAATAACTGTAGCGATGGGAGGATTCCTCTTCGGCTTTGACACAGCAGTTATTTCCGGGGCTGAACAGTCTATTCAAGCGGTGTGGCAGTTAGATGTGTTCCAGCATGGGTTAACAGTTTCGATTGCCTTAATAGGTACAGTGCTGGGCGCTCTGTTTGGCGGGTACCCTTCCGATAAGATAGGCAGGAAGAATACTTTGTTCTGGATAGGGGTGCTTTACCTTGTGTCTGCTGCAGGGTCTGCTTTAGCCACAGACTGGTATACCTTTCTGTTCTTCAGGTTTATTGGCGGCCTTGGGGTTGGTGCTTCTTCCGTTGCGGCGCCTATGTATATTAGTGAGATAGCCCCTGCCAAAAACAGAGGCAAAATGGTGGCCATGTTCCAGTTTAATGTCGTGTTCGGTATACTGGTCGCGTTTCTGTCAAACTACTTGTTGCAGGATATAGGAAGTAACGCATGGCGCTGGATGCTGGGTGTGGAAGCTTTGCCGGCACTTGCCTTTGTAGGGCTTGTACTGCTGGTGCCGGAGAGCCCACGCTGGCTGGTAGCTAAGAGAGGAGCTATAGAAGAGGCAAGAACTGTTCTCAATCTAATTGACCCTTCCACAGCGGAGTCTGAACTGGCCGCCATCATTGAATCAAAAAATAAGCAGGAAAGAAGACACACAGCTGATAAGCTCTTTTCGAAGCAGCACAGTTTCCCGGTTTTGCTGGCCGTGCTGTTCGCCGTGTTCAACCAGGTGTCCGGTATTAACGCCATCATTTACTATGCCCCCAGAATATTCGAGATGACCGGCCTGGGGAAAGATGCAGCCCTGCTTTCATCCGCCGGTGTTGGCCTCGTCAACCTGATTTTTACGTTGGTTGGCCTTAACCTCATTGACCGCGTGGGGCGCAGAACATTAATGCTCATCGGCTCTTTTGGCTTGATTTTAACGCTAAGCCTGGTTTCGTGGGCCTTCTACACCGAGAGCTTTAACGGTATACTGGTGCCCCTCTGCCTGTTCGGCTACATTGCCTTTTTCGCCTTCTCCCAGGGGGCGGTGATATGGGTGTTCATCTCTGAGATTTTCCCGAACAGTGTGCGGGCAAGCGGACAGGCGCTGGGCAGTTTTACCCACTGGTTTATGGCCGCGGTTATCGCATTTGCCTTCCCTTACATAGCAGCCACGCTGGGAGGAGGAAACACCTTCCTGATTTTCGCTGGCATGATGGTGCTGCAGCTGCTCTTTGTCTGGAAGATAATGCCGGAAACAAAAGGCATCTCGCTGGAGGAAATCGGAGACAAGGTAGAGGCCCAGCCTGCAGTTGAAAGCTTACTAACTAAAACTCACTAATCATGAAACAGCCACAGATTATATGCTTCGGAGAAGTGCTTTGGGATATTCTCCCGAGCGGGAAAATGCCTGGCGGCGCACCTATGAATGTCGCCATTCATTTATCCTACCATAACTTCTCGCCCCTTATCATCAGCCGTGTGGGCAGCGACGACCTCGGGAAAGAGCTGGTGCGTTTCCTGGAGGAGAAGAACCTTTCCACCCAATGGGTTCAGATTGGCCAGACGCACCTGACAGGGGTTGTAAAGGCAAACATCTCAGACAAAAACGAGGTGAGCTATAAAATTGTAGAGCCCGTTGCCTGGGATTATATACAATACGACGGGCAGGTGGCGGAACTGGTGGCGCAAAGCGATGTCTTTATCTACGGCAGCCTGGCCGCCAGAAACCAAACCACCCAGGAAACGCTGCTCCGGTACCTAAAGCTGGCCAGGTTCAAAGTGATGGACGTGAACCTACGGCCGCCCTACTACAACCCGGAGCGCCTGAAAACTCTGCTAAACTTTGCGGATGCTGTGAAACTGAACCACCAGGAGCTGGAGGAAATAGCAGGCTGGTTTGGCTGGTCAGGAAACGGGCAGGAGCAAATGCAGGCCATGAAGACGTGCTTTAACCTGCAGCTACTGATAGTTACCCGTGGCGATAAGGGTGCGGCAGTACTAACGGATGCTGGATACGAAGAGCACAATGGCTATAAAGTGGAAGTGGAAGACACCATCGGCAGTGGCGATGCCTTTCTGGCCACCTTCCTTAAAAATTACCTGCACCAGGAGCCGATACAAAAAGCTTTGGCGGAAGCATGCTTGGTTGGGGCATACGTTGCCACCCAAAAAGGCGCTACGCCCCACATAGACTTGGCTAAGTTTGAGAACACACCTTTGACCCTTTCATAATTCTAACTCCTAAACGATTAACCATGAAAAAGATTTTATTCATTATGCTGTTGCTGCTGACCAGCCTTCCCGTGGTATACGGACAAGGCAGGACAGCTGTCAGCGGGACGGTAACAGGCCCCGACAACGAGCCACTGATAGGGGTGACTGTTGTGTACAAAGGCGAAGAGACCATAGGAACGGCCACCGACGCGACGGGTAGTTTTACCCTGCCGGTACCGGATGTGAATGGCACACTTGTTTTCTCTTACATTGGGTATGCTACGCAGGAGGTGCCAATTCAGGGCAGAACGCAGCTAGCAATAAGCCTTGCTACAGATGATAAAACACTCAGCGAAGTGGTGGTAACTGGCTACAGCACCCAGAGAAGAGCTGACCTGACAGGGGCAGTTGCGGTGGTGGACATGGAAAACATCCAGGATAACCCGGCGCCGAGTGTGATGCAGTCGCTGCAGGGCCAGGTACCCGGCTTGTACATCAGCACAGATGGCTCTCCTAACCCAAACACAGAGGTGCGGGTGCGGGGCACGAGTACTTTGGGAAACAATAACCCGCTGTATATTATTGATGGCGTGCCCTCCACTACTGGTTTGCAGTACCTGAACCCGAACGATATCGAATCAATGCAGGTGCTGAAGGATGCTTCTTCTGCCTCCATCTATGGTTCAAGAGCGTCTAATGGGGTAATCATCGTAACCACCAAAAAGGCCAAATCAGGCGAGCTCACCATTGATTATAATGCCAACGTAGCTGTAGAAAGGTTCGGGACGAGGCTGGACATGCTGGATACAGATCAGCGCGGTATAGCCTTGTGGCGTGCAGCCGTGAACGACGGACGTGACCCTGATAATGCCCAGTATACCTATATCTGGCGCAGAGACAGCAACGGTAACCCGATTCTGGAGAATGTAAACGTAACAGAGTGGCTGGATGAGGGAGCCGGTATCAGATCAGGTAACACGGATTGGTTTGATGAGATTCTCAGAACTGGTGTGCTGCATACACATGACCTGTCTGTGTCGCAGGGAGGCGAGAACGGAGGTTTCAGGTTCTCCATGAACTACTATAACAACGAGGGAATTCTGAAGGGCTCCAACTACAACCGTATTACAGCTCGCCTGAACTCTAACTATAAAATGTTTAACGACAGGCTCACCGTCGGCGAAAACCTGTCTATCTCCAAGGCGCGTGAAACACCGATGCCGGATGGTATCGGGGGTACGCCTATGATGCTTGCAGTTCGTGCACTGCCTATACTGCCCGTGTATGCAGAAGATGGCCGCTTTGCCGGACCAATAGGAGGCGGTTTCTCTGACAGAGACAACCCGGTAGCACTTATTGAGGATAACCTGCTTGATAAAGAGCATACACTGAAGGTTTTCGGTAACGTGCATGCCAACCTGGAAATAGTAAAGAACCTGAACCTCCGAACAAACTTCGGTATTGACTATGAAAGTGTGTTTGCCCGGAACATCAGCAAAAGGTACCAACGGGGCTTCCTGGGCAATCCCATCAATTCGCTTAACCAATCGCAAGGGCATTTACTGAGCTGGACCTGGAACAACGTACTGACCTACGACCTGCAGGCCGACAACCACAATGTTAACTTTATGGCAGGTACGGAAGCAGTGGAAAGCTCTTTCAATAGCTTCTCAGCCTACAGGGAACAGTTCGCTTTGCAAACGGATGATTACTTTTACCTGGATGCCGGTACAGGAAACAGAAACAACAGCGGTAGCGGCTTTGGCTATTCCCTGATGTCATACTTCGGTAAGGTAAACTATTCCTTCAACGAAAAGTACCTGGCCTCTGCCACCCTGCGCTACGATGGTTCCTCCCGTTTTGGCAGTGAGAACCAGTTTGGCCTTTTCCCGGCCTTCTCGCTGGGCTGGAGGCTGAGCAACGAAAGCTTTATCGCTGATAATTTAAGCTTTATCTCTGACTTGAAGCTAAGAGCAGGATGGGGCAGAACAGGTAACCAGGAAATCGGGAACTACGCTACCTATGCTTTGTACCAAGCGAATTATGGCGATGACCAGACCTGGGCCCCTAGTGGTGGAACCGCATACGACATAGGCGGTAACGACACCGGCACGCTGCCATCCGGATACGTTCGTACACAAACCGGCAACGACAGACTGCGATGGGAATCAACTACTGAAACCAACATTGGGCTGGATTTCGGGTTCCTGGGGCAGAAGATATTTGGTTCGGCAGAGTACTACGTGCGCAACACGGAAGATATCCTGATTTCGCCAGCCTACATCGGCGTAATTGGTGAGGGCGGGAACCGATGGGCAAACGGTGCTTCTTTGAGAAACAAAGGATTCGAATTTATAATAGGCTACAGAAATACGCTAGGTACTGACTTCAGCTACGATATTACTGCAAACTTCGGTTCCTTCAGAGACAGAATAACAGAATTGCCTGATGATGTGATCCGATCTTACCCCGGAAACGTGGAGAAGAACATCCTGGGTCACTCCGTCAGATCGTTCTTCGGTTATGTGGCTGATGGCATTTTCCAGAACGAGGAAGAAGTTGGGCAGCATGCCACGCAGCCAGGTAAAGGAGTAGGTAGAATCCGGTTCAGAGACTTAAACAACGACGGCGTAATAGATGTGCTGGATCAGGACTACATCGGTGTTGCCAACCCTGACTTTGAGTATGGCATCAATACCAACTTGTACTACAAGAACTTTGACCTGAGCATCTTCTTTCAGGGAGTGCAGGGCATAGAGGTGAACACGCAGCCTTTCCAGTTATTCACGGACTTCATGTTTATCAACGGGGAAAACGCAGGAGTGCGTACACTGGACGCCTGGTCACCAGAAAACACCGGCTCCACTATTCCGTCACTTTCTCTGGCCGATAACAACGATGAGAGAAGACTTTCCACTTACTTCATCAACAACGGCTCTTACCTCAAGCTAAGACATCTGCAGCTAGGGTACAGGATTCCGGAGACCGTACTGGCGCCAATCTTTGTCAGTAACCTGAGAGTGTACCTGCGCGGCGAGAACCTGCTGACTTTCAAGGATAACTCGGGAGACAACAGATTTGTAGGCCCGGACCCTGAAACGCCCGGTGACCAGTACCCAAGACCAACAAGACTGACACTTGGCCTGAACGTTACATTTTAATCTTTAAAATACGTAATCATGAAATTTAAAAAATATTTAACTGTCGTTCTAAGTTCAGCCATGCTACTGGTTGGTTGTAACGATGACTTTCTTGAAAATCAACCAAAGGGCACCGTTAGTGGTGACGAGCTGAACACACCTGAAACAGTAGACGGAATGGTGATTGCAGCCTACGCTGCCATCGGGAATGACCACTGGACTGTGCCATTTGGAAGTATGTGGGCCTACGGCAGCGTCCGCTCCGACGATGCCTACAAAGGTGGCGGCGGAACAGGAGACGTAGGCGACTTCCATAACTACGAACTCTTTGTTTTTAACAGGCCCAACCAGGGCTCCACAGATGCGCTTTGGTTCAGGCTGTATGTAGGCCTTGCCAGAGCCAACGAGGCGCTCACCAGAATAAATGAACTGAGTGAAGAAGATTACCCCGAGAAAATACAGCGCCAGGCAGAAATGCGCTTCATCAGAGGTCATTTTAATTTTCTCCTGAAAATCCTTTTCAAGCAGTTCCCTTATATTGATGAAACAAAGTTAAAGGAGGAGTATGCCCAGATATCGAATGTGGAGTATACCAGCAATGAACTGTGGGGGAAAATAGCCGATGACTTCAGGTATGCCGCAGAGAACCTGCCCCTTTCAGTGCCGCAGGAAGGGCGTGTTGATCAGGGGGCGGCCAAAGCCTACCTTGCTAAAACGCTGCTTTACCAGGCATATGAGCAGGACGACCAGCACAACGTAGTAAACATAAACAGGGATAACCTGGAGCAGGTAGTCACGCTGGTAGACGAAATCACAGGTCAGTATGGCCTGGTGAATGACTTTGGGCAAAACTTCCTGTGGCAGTATGAAAACAACCCGGAATCTGTTTTTGCTATCCAGCGTTCTATTGATGACGGTACACCGGCAGGCAGGGTGGATATGGGTACTGCGCTCAATTACCCAATGGGTGACACATACGGTTGCTGCTGGTTTAATATTCCGAGCCAGAACCTGGTAAATTCCTTTCGGACCGACCAGAACGGATTACCTGAGTTCCAGAATTACGATGCTACTGATTTGGTGACAGCGCAGGACTTCAGAGCTAATACCGTAGACCCGAGAGTGAACCATACGGTGGGTATACCGGGGCAGCCATGGAAGTACCAGCCGAACGTAGTGTATGACCAGTCGTGGGCCAGAACCCCACAGCTTTATGGCTATTTTTCTTCGATGAAGGAGGTGCAGCAACCGGATTGTGCCTGCCTGCGCAGAGTCGGCCCTTTCTTTGCAAGTTCTAAGAACAATATAATCATCCGGTTTGCTGATGTGCTGCTATGGAAAGCGGAGGCACTCATAGAACTGGGCCGCCAGGATGAGGCGCTTCCAATCATTAACATGCTACGGGAACGTGCACAGAACAGTACGGAAATGCTCATAGACGCGGACGGTAACTATATCTCTGACTTTCAGGTGGAGACGTACAAGCCAGGTGAGAATATTAACTGGACCCAGGAAACTGCGCGGCAGGCCCTGCGTTGGGAAAGACGTCTGGAGTTTGCCATGGAAGGCATCCGCTTCTTCGACTTAGTGCGCTGGGGAGTAGCCGCTGAAACCATGAATTCTTATTTTGATACGGAGGAGGAGAAACGCCAGTACCTGACAGAGGCGCAGTTCCAAGAGGGCAGGGATGAATACCTTCCGATTCCGCAACAGCAGCTTGACTTCAGCAAAGGACTGTATCAGCAGAACCCTAACTGGTAAAAGTGGAGAAGGCAGCTGAGGATACTTCATGCACTTTTAGCTGCCTTCATCAGGTTTAAATAAATTATTACAAACCAGAAAGGTAGTACCTGTAATGCACTGGTACTACCTTTCATGAAATTAAAAGCTGCTATGCAAGTAAAAAAAATATATGCGCTCGCCGCGCTTGGCACATTACTCTATAGCTGTAGCTCAAACCAAGCAACAGTAGAGGATTCTAACACAGAAGTAGCCGCTACCACTGCTATATCCGATGAACAGCACCGCCTGCAGTTTCACTTTACCCCTCCAACTGGCTGGATGAATGACCCGAACGGGATGGTATACCACAATGGGGAATACCACCTGTTTTACCAGCATAACCCCGACAGCACGGTATGGGGGCCGATGCACTGGGGCCATGCCATCAGCAGGGACATGATCAACTGGGAGCACCTGCCAATTGCCATTTACCCGGACAGCCTGGGCACCATCTTCTCGGGCAGTGCGGTAGTGGACGTGAAAAATACCTCTGGCCTGGGCACAGCAGGAAATCCGGCCATGGTCGCTATCTATACCTATCATGATGCAGAAGGAGAAAAGGCAGGCAGAGACGATTTCCAGACGCAGGGCATTGCCTTTAGCCTGGACAATGGCCGAAACTGGACGAAGTATAAAAACAACCCGGTGCTGAAGAACCCAGGCATCCGCGATTTCCGTGACCCGAAGGTGAGTTGGTATGAAGAAGGGCAGAAGTGGATTATGACGCTGGCCGTAAAAGACCATATCAGCTTTTATTCCTCTCCCAACCTGATTGACTGGAAGCTGGAAAGCGATTTCGGGGCTAACGTAGGCGCGCACGGTGGCGTGTGGGAATGCCCGGATTTGTTCAAGCTGAAGGTTGAAGGTTCAGATGAGGAAAAGTGGGTGCTGATTGTGAACATTAACCCTGGTGCGCCTAACGGAGGCTCCGGCACACAGTACTTTCTTGGTAGCTTTGACGGAAACAAGTTTGTGATGGACCCGCAGTTTGAGGCCAGCCTGAATGCAAAACCTGCTGTTGCTACGACTGTAGTAGGCCAGGAGGGTATCTGGATAGATTATGGCCGCGATAACTATGCCGGTATCACCTGGTCGAACGTACCGAAGGAGGATGGCCGCGAACTTTTTATCGGCTGGATGAGCAACTGGGACTATGCCAACGTGGTGCCAACAGAAAAATGGCGAAGCGCCATGACAGTGGCCCGTACACTGGAATTAGTGAACACTCCGGCAGGTTTACGCGTGGCTTCTATGCCGGTGAAAGAGCTGGAGAACATCTATGGCACCACGAAAACGCTGGCAGCGCAGACTGTTTCCAGCGCACTTGATGTATCGGAGAAGCTTTCCATGAATACGTCCACCTTCGACTTAAACCTGGAGGTGGAGCCTGTTGGGGCACAGAGTTCCTTTGCCGTTGAGCTTTCAAACGCAAAGGATCAGAAAGTGCTGATAGGCTTTGATGCAACCCGCGGACAGTATTACATAAACAGAGACAAGGCCGGAGAAAATCAATTTTCAGATAAGTTTACAGGTATCCAGTACGCCCCCAGGTTATCAACTGATAAGGCTTTTGACCTGCGCTTAGTAGTGGATGTGGCCTCTGTGGAGCTTTTCGCGGATGGCGGGAAGACAGTGATGACCAGTATCTTCTTCCCTGATGAAGAATTTACGCAGGTGAGATTGGTTGCTGATAATGGCGAGCTAAAAGTTACATCAGGACAAATGACGGAGCTGAAATCAATATATAAGCCAGCAAATTAAAACATGAGCCGGCATCAGCATGCTACTGCCGGCTCATATCATAGTACAGCATCATCATACATTGAATACCAGAAAGCCCTGTGGTCCTGCTGCAGGGCTTTTTCCTTTTAGTAAAACGTATTAAAGGCTTAGAAGAACAGCCGCATTCCAGAAGCTTATGTATAGTTAGTAGGAGGAAGCAAAGGTGTTAGGTTTGTTATTAGTTAGATGAATAAATACTTGCTTGACGCCTCCTTTCAAACGATAAATATCAGTCCACGCTGGAGGCTGCATTAATCTTGCTTCCTCCTTTCCTGACTTGGACATAAACTGCCTGCTGACAGAGAAAGGGGAAATGCTTGTGTCACAGAACCACGCCAACGGCGACTGCTGGCTCCTGCTGCAGGCGGAGAAGGAGAAGCTACAAACTGAGTGCAACAAATTTGAGGCGCTGGAGGCGCTTCTCATAAAGCACGGCATCCTGTCTTTATCATCATTGGATCCCCTTATTTGATGCTTCAGTACATGATTTCAGTCAAGGATTTTTTGCCTTCCGAATAATTGCTACCAAGTTATTCCTTATTGAAAATCCTCTCCCGGTGTTTCAATCCCCAGCCCTTTAAGGCATCGATGATAGGAGTCAGAGTATCGGCATAAGGTTCCGGTTTATACAAGATCTTAACCGGGTAGTCATCTATAACAATGCGCTTGATCAGTTGGTGCTGCTCCAGGTCTTTGAGTTCCTTAGCCAGAACCTTGGGTGTGATGCCAGGGATGCTCTCCTGTATGTCAGTGAACCGCTCATTGCCGGTCATAACAGAAATGATGATCGGTAATTTCCATTTGCCACTAATCACGTCAATCGCATCCCGCACCGGCTTTACCGTGTCAAGGCAGGATAAATAGCCCATTTTATTAGCCATACGTCTTCAATAATAAGTTTATCACTTTCCTTTAGGGAAGTACTATACAAAGGAAAGTAAATTTCCGTAAATTTGCAACATCATTTATATATAGGAACAAAAACAGATAACTGGAAAAATGGAGTTTGTTCTTCAAACAACAAATTGACAGCGCCAAAATATGAATAACCAAAAAATAGCATATTCTATCTTAGAACTTGCACTTGTTCCGCAAGGCGGCACGATAAAACAGACCCTGAACAATTCGCTGACATTAGCAATCGAAGCTGAAAAACTAAATTACACACGCTATTTGTTTGCAGAGCATCATAACGCTGAACATATAGGCAGTTGCGCTCCCTCCGTATTGATCGGTTACGTGGCAGAAAACACCCATACCATCAGGGTAGGTTCGGGTGGTATTATGCTTCCCAACCACTCTCCCCTGATTGTAGCAGAACAGTTCGGCACTTTGGCCCATTTATATCCCAACCGCATTGATCTAGGTGTTGGAAGAGCGCCTGGTACAGACCAGCAAACAGCGCAAGCCATACGGTCAGATTTTATGCAGGCTGCGCAGGCTTTTCCACAGGAAATAATTAAAATCCAGGATTACTTTTCTCTTGAAAACAGAAGCTCGAAAGTAAGAGCGACTATTGCGGAAGGCACAGAGGTGCCGCTTTACATATTGGGATCCAGCACCGATAGCGCGCATTTAGCTGCAAAGAAGGGATTGCCTTACGCTTTCGCAAGCCACTTCGCATCCACCCATTTATTTAACGCTCTAAAAATTTACCGCGAAGAGTTTCAGCCTTCTGAAGCCCTGAAACACCCCTATACTATAGCCGGGGTGAATGTTTTTGTTGCTGATACCGATGAGGAAGCAGAAAAATTGTTCACCACCTTAATCAGGATGTTCCTTGGTGTATTAACCGGGGCAAAAAATGCCTTACAACCACCAGCAGAAATGACCGAAGAGTTGAAAGAAATATTGAAGCACCCTTCTATGCAGCAGATGCTCAAATACTCCTTTGTAGGAAGTAAGCAAACTGCAAAAAGGCAAATTCAGGCATTTCTGGAAGAAACGCAGGTAAACGAGCTTATAGTGGTATCCACCACCTATGCCCTCGAAGACCGGCTAAAATCTATCAGGTTATTCGGAGAGATTATGACGGAGATAAATGAAGAAACGAAGCAATGAAGCATAAAAAAAGTTAAAGCTTGCCGCCAATATTGATGGTCTGGGAAGGAATCATGTGGGCTGGCAGCATCCGGATATGCCTGCTGATGCCAATGAAAATATTGATTTTTACATCAAACAGGCTATACTGGCAGAATCAGCAAAGTTTGATACGCTCTTTTTGGTCGACGTGAGCCATGTAGGTCCGGGAAATATCCCGCATTACCTGAGCATGTTTGAAGGTGTTTCCGTCATGTCTGCCATCAGTATGCACACTAAAAAAATAGGGCTTTCGGCTACTGTTTCCACTTCCTATGCCGATCCTTATAGTGTTGCCCGGCAAATCCTGTCGCTGGACAAAATAAGCAAAGGCCGTGCGTCCTTGAATGCCATTACCTCTAACCCGGGAGGCATGGTCAACTTTAGTCGTGGTCATCTCGGCAAGTCAGACCAATACCCCATGAATAAAGAATTTATGGAAATCGGGGTGGGGTTGTGGGACACCTACGAAGATGATGCTTTTATCCGGTATAAAGAAAGTGGCTTATTTTGAATCCGCTGAAAATGCATAAGGTAAATTACCGGGGAAAATATTTTGCGGTAGAAGGGCCATTGAATCTCAGCCGTTCCGTTCAGGGCCGGCCGGTGTTATATACAGCAGGTAGGTCGCAAACGTTCATGGACCACGCCACAAGCTATACAGACGGTGTGTTTACCCATGGCAGCACACTGGAGGAAACAGTGGCAATTGCGGACGAATTAAGAAAACAATTAGTTGTAAAAGGCAGAAGACCGGAAGATTTTATCGTGTCCGTCTCACAAAATCCAATCGTTGGCAGCACAGAGCAGGAAGCGCAGGAAAAATACATGGAACTGTTGCGGTTCATTCCCAATACCAGCCTCTCTCGTCCACTATTTTTTGGTTCAGCCGAAAAAGTGGCAGATCAGGTGCAGCAATGGTATGATCAGGGAGCAATAGATATGTTGATACTCCGTCAGGACCATCCCCACGGCTTGCGGGATTTATAGAGTTGGTCGTGCCTATTTTGCAGGAACGCGGCATATTCCGAACGGAGTACGAAGCCGATACACTTAGAGGTAATTTAGAGTTGCCCAAGCCAGCTTTCAGAAAGACAGCGTAAACGAACGAACTGAATATCGTGAATAAAGATAAAAGCAGACAGATGCACATCATCACGCAGCTGGCCAGTGGGCAGGGCATTGAGCAGGGCGGGTGGCGCTGGCCTGGGGAAGACGCAGCTGCCTTCATCAACGAGGACGTCTACATTAAAGCGGCGCAGTTGGCCGAAAAAGCCAAACCAGACGACTTCTTTCTGACGGATTTCTGTGGAGCAGGTAGTGCCTATCCTGCAAAAAAAAGGTTTACTGCGAACAGAATATATCGGCTCCACGCTTCGGGAACATTTAGGACTGCCCTACCAGAATGGCTTTCAGGAACCAAAACAAAGGCCTCGTCGGCCATACTTTAATCATTCAATAAAATAATATGAAAATAGGAATCATTGGCACCGGTGCTATTGGTAGCACCCTTGCAAAAAAACTGTCTGCCACAGGGCATCAGGTAAAAGTCACCAACACCAGAGGTATGTCCGAACTCCAAAAAATAGCTGCAAGTTTGGGAGCAGCGGCTGCAACCATACAGGAGGTGGTTAAAGATGTGGAGGTCATCATTTTTTCCATCCCCTTTAAAGTCTATAAAGACCTGTCGAAAAGTTTACTTCAAGACGTACCTGAGGATGTAATCATTATGGATACCTCCAATTACTATCCCCTGCGCGATGGGGAACTGCCGGGCTTGGAAGGGAAGACTGAAAGTGAATATATATCCGAGACATTGGGAAGACCGGTTATTAAGGTGTTCAACAATATTTTGGAGTATACCCTCAAACACAAAGGGAAAGCCGCGGGTGAGGAAGGAAGAATAGCTATTTCAGTAGCTGGCGATAACGAGGGCCATAAAAAAGTAGCTGCTGAACTGGTTGACCAGTCAGGTTTCGATACCGTTGACGGGGGAAGCCTTGCCCAATCATGGAGACAGGAACCAGGAACTCCTGCCTACTGTACAGAACTAAATGCAGCAGAAATTAAACTGGCACTTGCTAACGCACAAAAAGGAAAAGCCCCTGCTATAAGGGATTACATAATGGACAAAATAATGAATTCCAAAACCTTCCCTTCAAATGAAGAATTAGTTGCCTTAAACCGTTCGGCTGCCGCAGGTAATCTGAGGTAGGCGCAATAGCTATTTTCAATTGCTCTTGCTTGCCGCACACGTAAGTCCTTGCGACTTGAAATGGCCTTCATATGTAAACAGGCAACCAAGGAGGAAGGACCGTGGGGGCGGTAGTGAAAAAAAACCAGAAGGAACTAAGACCCTAAATATCGGAACCGTATAGATTAAACAAAATCATCCTTTGTGCCTTCATAGTAAAAATGGCACGAATTAACACGCGATGGAATTATGGAAAAAATAGCATTAGTAGTTGGCGCAAGTGGCATCACCGGAAGCAATCTTGCCCAGGAGCTGATTTCCCAGGGATGGACCACCTACGGCCTGGCCCGCAACCCGAAGCAGGATGTAGCGAACCTACAACCTGTTGCGGCCGATTTGCTGCAGCCGGAACGTCTGCAGGCAGCTTTAGCAACGGTTAATCCCACGCACGTGTTTATCACCAGTTGGATGCGCACGGAAACCGAAGCCGAAAACATCAGGGTGAACGCCGCCATGGTCCGCAATCTGCTAAGTGCTCTGTCGCCTAAGAAAACGGTGGAGCACGTAGCCTTGGTCACAGGCCTGAAGCATTACCTGGGGCCCTTCGAAGCATATGCCAAGGATGGATTCCTGCCCCAAACCCCTCTGCGTGAGGAACAGCCCCGACTGGATATAGAGAATTTTTATTATGCCCAGGAGGATGAGGTGTATGCCGCCGCTGCCCGAGATGGCTTCACCTGGAGCATCCATCGGCCGCACACGGTGATTGGCAAAGCAGTAGGCAACATGATGAACCTGGGAACTACCCTGGCGGTCTATGCCACTATTTGCAAAGAGGCGGGACGTCCTTTCCGCTGGCCCGGTTCTGACGCGCAATGGAACGGGCTTTCCGATGTGACTGATGCCCGGGTCCTGGCCAAACACCTGGTATGGGCAGCCACCACGGAAGCAGCCCGTAACGAAGCCTTCAATGTGGTTAACGGAGATTATTTCCGTTGGAAATGGCTGTGGAAGCGCATAGCTAATTGGTTTGGAATTGAACACTTAGGCTTTGACGGTACCATTCATCCGTTGGAAGCTGAAACAGCAAATGATGCCCCGATATGGCGTGAGATTGCGGAGCGGAATGGTTTGGCCGAGCCTGATTTAAACAAGCTGGCCTCACCCTGGCACACCGACCTGGATTTAGGGCGTCCCATTGAAGTCATGACGGACATGTCCAAGAGCCGAAAGCTGGGCTTTCCTGTATACCAGAGTACAGAAGATTCATTCTTTGAGCTGTTTGAGCAACTACAGGAAGATCGATTGATTCCTTAAAATTTTCATATGTAACAGCTTATATATGGACGTATGTCAAGTAGAGCCTAGATTTAAAGAGATAGTCTTTTTCTAGAGGATATGAACTCCCAACATCAGGCTCGGTGTAAAAGAATGGCTAAAAATTGAAGATTTTAATATCAAAACAAAGAAGGCTCTCTTCAGAACAGGAGAGTTTTCATTGTTTCGATACTCATCCGTAGCAACAAATAAGCACACTTATTCTAACTTATTAGCTTTCTTGGTAATGCATTTAATTTGTCCCTGACATACTTTATTACTTGATCTTCATGAATAGCTCCTTGCCTATTTCAAGTCTGGTCTATTTGCCAGGGTTAACTATTCCAGGTGCTGCCTGATTCTTTTAGCTGACAAATACTTACTATAGAAGGGCGGACCTGGCTGTTGCTTCCAGGAGTCCTGAAGGAGGTCAGCGTCAATGGGAACGAATCCTAGGGCGCACTTTTTTGTGCTGATTTAGCTTCTGGCATAAACAATCCTGACCTGTTACCGTTTTTCTAAACATACATCAACAAAACAAAACTATGATTTCAGCAAAGGGATATGCCGCTTACGATCCTGTTCAGCCGTTAGCGCCTTATGATTTTGAACGCCGTGACGTTGGGGCGCACGATGTGATGCTAGAGATAATATTCTGCGGTGTCTGCCACTCAGACCTGCATACTGTCAGAAGCGAGTGGGGTGGGGCCTCGTACCCCGTCGTGCCTGGCCATGAGATAGTGGGGCGGATCGTTCAAGTGGGAGAGCATGTAAACAAGTTTGAGGTGGGCGAAACGGCTGGCGTGGGCTGTATGGTGGATTCCTGCCGCTCCTGCTCCAGCTGCTCGGAGGGCCTGGAACAGTATTGTGAAGTGGGGTTCACCGGAACCTACAACAGCCCGGAACCCGGCTTAGACACACCGACCTATGGCGGCTACTCGAACCGCATCATTGTGCGGGAAGACTTTGTGCTTAAGATACGGGAAGACCAGGACCTGGCGCGTGTTGCGCCGCTGCTATGCGCCGGTATCACGACCTATTCCCCGCTCCGCGAGTGGAAGGTGGGGAAAGGGCATACACTGGCAGTGGTAGGCCTGGGAGGATTGGGTCACATGGCTGTGAAGCTAGCCGCCTCTATGGGCGCCGAGGTTACAGTGTTAAGCACCTCACCGGAAAAGGAGGCAGATGCCAGGAGTTTGGGAGCACACAGGTTTGTGGTCACTAAAGACCCAAAGGCTTTAGAGGAAGTAAGAAACTCATTTGATTTCATCATCAATACGGTCTCGGCGAAAGTAAGCCTGGACATGTACGCCAGCCTGTTGCGCCGCGACGGTACCATGATACTGCTGGGCGTTCCGCCGGAGGCACCCGAACTGCATGCCGCCACCCTGATATTCGGCCGTCGCCGCATTGCCGGCTCATTGATAGGGGGAATAGCAGAGACCCAGGAAATGCTGGACTACTGTGCCGAGCATAATATCCTGTCGGATGTAGAGGTTATCCCGATTGACTATATCAATGAAGCTTATGAGCGCATGCTGAAAGGCGATGTGAAGTACCGATTTGTAATTGATATGGCATCGCTATAAGTACTTGTACTTTAAAACAGAAAGACAATCTTCAATAAGAACAGGGAATCATGTTTTAAAACAAAGCCTCCTTCAACGGAAGCGGACTTTCAATTTAATCCTTCCACAAGTACTGCATCACAGAGTGTGAGGTATAAGGGGCTGCCCTTTCTACTGGACAGCCCTGTACTTCACTTATGCGGCTATAGCCACGGCGGACAGTTCTGCCTTCAGGTCCAGGATGTAGCTTGGTTTTAAAGCCCTTTGTGCCGGCGTAGATGATTATCGTCATGTCGTTTTTGAACTGACTGACCCTGCCTTGCAGTTAAGCTAAAGCTACGGAGTTCTCAAATACTGTTTCTTTGATGCCGATAATATTTGCTTACTAAATATAAGAGCAGGACGTACCATTATATAGTGAGCTTTGTAGCTAAATTGCACAACTTTAGGCAGTTAGTAATTCTGTGAGTAGCGTATGTTGTTGTTTGTAAAGTGCTGATTGGCAAGCAATAGTTAGGCGAATTAAAATCCCGCTCTCTCTGCTGGTAGCGATACCAAAAAAATCAAAAGCCCGTAAATCAACGATTTACGGGCTTTTGATTTTCTATGCCCCTGCTAAATCATTCAGTTTTTCTTCATCCTAAGGGGTATAATTCGGTTACCAAAATCCAAAAGAATTCTTTGTATTTGAATTTACTGTATCCCTTTGATTTTCAGAAAGATGTACAGGTTTCGTGCATCTTGTGGAGCCTACAAATGATTTTTAACTTAAACAGTAAAAGGAGGAACCAAAATGGACACTAAAATCAGCAGCCTGTTTTACGATAAAAGTTTAGCACCAGCAACAACCTGCTGCCCATCTACCTGCGTGTCACCATCTGCGGAAAGCGGTTTAAAACCTGCATACCGTAATCTCACCCCGGCAAATGGTCCGTGGATTCAGGCCGTAAAAAAGAGAATACTGAGGAGGCTAGGAGAATAAACGCGTACCTGGATATACTCAGGTTTAATGTGTACGCATTTCAGCAGGAACTCCTGCAGGAGGGGAAGCCGGTGACAATAGAGGCTAATAAAGACAGATAGCCGGCCTGTGCGGCATCAATAAGGCACTGACTTTCCATTTCGCCCGCCATGCCTTCGCCACCACCGTCATACTATCAAACGGGATACTTATCGAGTCAGCGAGCCGGATGCTGGGTGACACCAAATTCTAGGTCAAGCAGCACTACGCCAAGATATCGGACATAATAGTTAGTGAGCACATGCGGTTGCATAAAAACAAGTTCAAGATATAGTCAAAGGTGAGTTTTTTAAAAGAGAACGCGACACCAGAAGTGGTACAGGCAGAAGGCTGACGCGGAAGATTATAACGGCTTCATGCACAGAACTTCATGTGGCGATCGGCTGAGACTTATGGCTCGGCCGATCGCCACATGAACAAGAGAACACTACTCTTCTGTCTTCAGTACCCTTCTGTTGTTGAGGGGTTGCACAGGCCGCGCGTTATTGGCATACAATGCAGAGAACCTGGCTATTTGTTCCTCTGATGCCTGTATGGGTTCCCTGAAGACTAACCAGTCCACACCCACTGTACAAGGAGGCGTGGTCAGAGAGCCGATGTAGGTATAGTGAATCTGGGATGGAGGGATGTAGTCAGATAGCATTAATTGCACTTCTGTCTGCACTTCCTCTTCCTTCTGAGCTGGTATCTGTGTGAATACCTTCTCCAGGAAAGGGTTGTCAGTAGTGCCTTCTTCTATGAAAACGGCCAGCACAGCCAGGTTGCCCGTGCCCTCCTCCTGGTGCACCAGATGCATCTCGAGCGGGTATCGCTCCCCATCGATGGTGTGCTCAGAAGGATAGTGGAAGTGAAACTGCATAAACTGGTACCGCTTGCCCTCTACCGTGATAAAGCTGTTCTCCGTGCCATACACCTGCACCGTGTGCCCGTTGTCCACGATCTTCATAGGGAAGGGTTCATACTCGTACTGTATGTCTGAAAGCTCCGCCTCAATCACCTCCTGCGTATTAATGTTGACAGGAGACTGCACGTTGGCCCGGCACTCGGACCCCGAGATTTGCTCCCAGTTGGTGTTCTCATAGTCCCACTCTGTTGCCGCACCGGCATCGGCTTCCGCTGCAACTGGCTCTTCCGATACTGTTTCTGTCTCCGTTTCACCGCCACAGGCAGACAGGCCGATAGTAAAAATTAAAAAAAGGCACAGCCTGTTTTTTACTCTTTTGTATTGAAATGGAATAAGGACTTCGCTTCTCTTCATATATTTATTAGGTTACTTCTAGGGACTTTACTTTTTTTGGAGCTAAAAGTTTTGGAGCAGGCAGAAAATTGCTCTGTTGCTACCTAAGAATCCTTGAGCTTCTTAAATAATCATCGGGTATGACAATGGCAATTGAGCTGGGCTACCGCTTCCAGATAATGAAGCTGTTTTACAATTACCTCTATGAAGACACTGATGCCGAGACCTTGGTAAGCGAGCTAAATCAAAACAGCCTCTAAAACAGTGGAATCTGGTGTTTGTTGCTTTCGACATAAAGAAAACATACTTGGTTTTAGATGCCATCTTCTGCGGTTCCGCATTTATATCGAAAAAGCCAGTTCCTTCATTTTATGAAGGAACTGGCTTTTTCGATATTTAAGTTTTACAGAAACAGCAAACGCTACATAGAGCGGTGGGTTTTAGCCATTTCCCTCATACCTTCAAAGTTAGAGATGGCGTACTCATCCATTTTCCTTGGCTCTAGGAAGTTCATTCTGATACTATCCTCTCTTTCCTTGCCGCCAAAGACCACATTTATCTCCTTGCTCAGCAGACCTTCAACAGATATCCTAGCCACTTCTTCAGGGCTATCCATTTCCCCTGTGTTGGCAGTTGTCATCATGTCGGTATCCGTGGAGGAAGGGTAGACGGTCATCACGTGAAGCGGGTACTGGTGCAACTCTCTCCTCATGGCATCGGAGAACTGCCCGACAGCCGCCTTTGTAGCGGCATATACGCTGTAGAATGGCATGGCAATGTACCCGAAGCCGGAGGATAAGTTCATAATAGCTCCTTCCTTGCTTTTCTGCAGCAAGGGGAGCGCCTTCTTTGTCAGTAGAATGAGACCGGTGACGTTGATGTTGATTTGGTTGATGATATCCTCCTCACTCTGCTCGGCAAGCAAGCCGGCGCTAACCACTCCCGCGTTGTTTATCAGGATGTCCAGCTCGCCCCATTCCTCTGATATAGTCGAAACGGCTTTCTCCAGATCGTCACTTTTGGCGACATTTCCCTGGATGGTGAGGAAGTTAACGGAAGAGAGGTCTGTTCGAAGCGCTTCCAGCGGCTCTTTTCTTCTTCCTATCACGGCAATATCCTGCACACCCCGGTTCACCAATTCTTTTATAATGGCTTTTCCTATACCGGCGCTGCCACCTGTTATGAGCACTTTCTTATTTTTTAAGTCCATAGTGTTTTACTTTTGTATTCAGGTAGAATGCACGCGGTACAGGGGCCAGAGTTTTGCCGGTAGGGTAGAGGCGAAAAAGCTTCACCTATTGGTTCGCTCCTCGGTAACTTCCGGGAAGCTGCCGGCCAGGCAGGAGAAGCAGAAAGTCTTCCTTCAGTTACTTCCTGATCAGGTGATAGGCTGGCTTCAACGAAGCGAAATTAATGACAGCGCCTGCCACACAATAGACGCAAATCCTTTTCTGAACGAAAGCCATTTTGTAGAGGTACTGTGCAGCACCGGCCGCCTGGCCCAAGACGACAGCACCCAGCACCAGGTCTAAGACACGGGAGCGTTTCTTAAACCTGGCTCCTGCTACGGCCAGCAGCATGGTGACGGCATAGCCTCCCAGACTGATTACACCGTCCGGCATCCCCAACATCACGGCATCTTTGGAGGTGTTTACCTTAACGGTGTTAAACACCTTTCCCGGAAAGTCCGGGAGTTTCCTGAAATAGCCTAGCTGGAGCAAGGAAATCAAGCTGAAATCCACTAGTCCTGCTGCTGCTGATGCAGCTATACTTCTCCGGTACGCTGTTTTTGTACTTTTGTCTTTCCTGACTTTGTCGATGACTGATTTCTTTTTTTTCATAGTTTTGTCTGTGATTTAGGTGTTTATGTATGTTCCTCAGTTCCTACGCAGTTTATGCACTGGTGAATGTAAAAAGTAGAATGAGCAACTGATTTAACAGCACCCGCCTCCGTCATAGAACCAGGTGGATCCGGTGATGTAGATGTCCTTTCTGCCAAGGTTGCCCAGGGCTTTGGCAGTTTTATCACATACGGCTAAAGGCTGATTATGGAGCAGGGTGTGCCCGTTTCCATCATCAAAATATGCCTCTTCTCCATAGTAGATGGCATGCTTGCCTGTGAAAACGCAGGGGCCGTCGGCAGGCATCGGGTCTTTGATGGCGCAAATTTCCACGCTCTCAATGAAGATCACGCTGTCAGTATCATACTGCTCCGGTGCCAGCACGCGGTAGGGGCGACGGGCCCTTACCTCCACGGTTCCAAAGCCAATGCCGGTGATAAAGTCGATGTACTGCTGCAGCGGCATGGCGCCACTCAGGCAAAGGGCGCGCAGGCGGTCATCGTTGCGCAGGCTTTCCGGCATCAAGTCTTCGCTGGTCGGGTCTGACAGTACAAGTCTCCCATGCGGCTTCAGCACGCGGTGCATTTCGCCCAGCGCCACCTCCAGCAGCTCCTTCTTAAAAATGTTAAACAGGCAGTTCTGGGCAGCCACATCCACGGACTCATCTTCTAAGGGCAGTTGCAGCGCATCGCCGTTTCGCAGCTCCACAAAATCCCGCTTAAACCAGTTGTTCTCACGCTCTGCCTGGCGAAGGTTCCCGTCGCAAACATCCAGCATCCTGGCCACGGGGTCTACGCCAATGACGGCACCGGGCCTGCGGTTAAAATAGGAGAACTGCAGCAGCTCCATGCCTCCCCCTACGCCAACATATAGCACGGTTGGGTTCTGGCCCAGGTCGCGCGGGTTTACCGTGGAGCCGCAACCGTAGTTCATCTCCAGCATTTTCGAGGGCACAGCAAGCTCTGGCAGCTGCCATACGGGTGTGGTGCTTGTTGCACAACCCTTTGAAGATAGTCGTAAAAGGATATAATACCAAATTCTTGGCACAATGCAGGGCAGGAAGATTTTTGAAGACGAGAAGGAGCTGTACTTCTCGCTCTCGGCACATGTGCCGGAGCACAACTTTTACCGGCGGCTCAAGCAGCGGCTTGATCTAGGCTTTCTCTACGGCCTGACGCGGGAGCACTACGGCCGCTGCGGCCAGCAATCCATTGACCCGGTGGTCTTCTTCAAACTCTGCCTGGTGGGCTACCTGGAGAACATTGTCTCTGACCGTAGGCTCATCGAGCACTGCAGCCTTCGCCTGGACCTCTTGTATTTCCTTGGCTACCAACTCGACGAGCCCCTGCCCTGGCACTCTACTCTCTCCCGTACCCGTCAGCTCTTTCCCTCTGACCTCTTCGACAAAGTCTTCACACATGTGCTCTCCCTGTGCGTGGAGGCGGGCATGGTGGCCGGCCACACGCAGGTAGTTGATTCAGCTTTAGTCAAGGCCAACGCTTCCATGGACTCGCTCGAGCTTAAGGTGCCCCGGGAGGAACTAGCCGATCACCTGGAGCGGGTCAGAGCCATGAGTCCTTCCGACCGCAAGGCCATGCGGGACAAGGCCACTCAGCAGCAACGCACCATCACAGCCAGCCGCGACGAGTTGCAGGAGATCAGAGCCCGCAACAGAAAGTGGAGCAAGGACCAGCACCCCGGAGCCAGCAACAAGGACAGCCGTTTCACTTCGAATAAGACCCATTACTCCCCGGTGGACCCCGACGCCAGAATAGCGGTGAAACCAGGTAAGGCCCGTAAGCTCTGCTACCTCTCACAACTGGCCGTGGATTCGTCCCGACACGTCATCACCCATGCGCAAGCTGACCATGCGGACAAGAAGGACAGCCGGTGCCTGCCCACCCTACTCAGGGCGCTCACTCTAAGGCTGCAGCAGTTAAGCCTCTCCTGCGGCACCCTGCTGGCGGACGCCGGCTACTCCTCGGGAGAGAACTATGCCCTGCTCGAGCAAAAGGGCATCAGCGCCTATATCCCGCCCCATGGCACCTACAAAGGAGGCCCCAAAGGCTTCACCTACCACCGGGAGGGGGACTACTGGCTCTGCCCGCAAAACAAGAAGGTGACATTCCGGAATGTGCTGGTGGAGAAGAAGAATAACAACAAAAAGAGAACCTACTACACCACCAGGAAGGACTGCAGGGACTGCCCCGTGAAAGAGAGCTGCATCGGCCACCTGCAGGTCAAAAAGATAGAGGTCACCTACTACCGTGATGAGTACGAGCGGGTCATTACCCGCCTTAACAGCCGCTGGGGCCGGCGCATGAAAAGAACCCGGCAGGCGACGGTGGAGCCTGTGTTGGGCACGCTCCTCAACTACATGGGTATGCGGAAGATCAACACGCGGGGGCTGGGGCAAGCTCACAAGGTGATGTTATTGGCAGCCACGGCCTACAACCTGCAAAAGCTGCTGCGCTACACTCCAAAAAGAAGGCAGACAGCTGTGGTGGCCCTACATAGGCCAGAGCAGTGGGCGCTTTTTTGGGTACTCTTAGTGGGACGGGAAGGAAATGACTTAGGAAAAGGAATAGGGTGAAGAAACTACTGCTGAGTTGTGCAACAGCTACTGTGGTTGTGCAGCAAAGGCCTTTCTGCGGGTTGTTTGCGGCGTCTTCATACACCAGTTTAGCTGCTTCTAAATAATCACTCATCAGTTTTGGTTTTATGTTTTAGTTTCCTTGTAGATATATTATGCAGTAAAAGTATTTGCTTCGTGGTTTTATCATGCTTGCGTGTGTTCAGCAGAAGAGTTTTGAGGTGCCTCACTTTAAAAGCTACGAACGCGCTCAACCCATTGTTTGTCGTCCAGAAGAAACATAATGAGAAATTCTGTAAGCCTTTCCGTGGACCGGACTGGCGTCCTGTCCTTCCGCCGCTACTTGCTCAGTAGGCAGGGTCTATGTCCAGATCATCGGCTACATCTTTTACCGATCCCCTCGCACAGGAGGGGTCAATGGTCATCCGCTTGAAGGAGACGTCAAATACGCCTCTAGCCATTATAGTCAAATTTAATACTTTAAATAAATATGCCTATCAAAGGCCTCGTTTTAAAGGTAGCAAGTTCAAAAACACAGCACGTACGCAGTGCAATGTGCTAAAGGTTTAATAAAAGTTGTGAGCCCGGTTTCTCTCGGGCACAAGGTAAAACCGAAGTCAGTTAATAAGAGTACACAGTGTAATGAACAGCCTTGAGACCAGACAGAAAAGAGAGGAAAATTCGTGCCGTTGAACAAGCAAGTATAGGTGTAGAGGTACAAAGGGCCTGAAAGTAAAGGTGTCTGCAATCGCCACAGTGTTTGGCCTAAATGAGCAAATCAGGGCAGGCTGTTCTAAAGGAGGTAGTACGGCAGTTGCTGACGCTCTACCCACTGCAAAGCTATTTTTCTTTTTATATACCTATGAAAACTAAACATTACTTGTCTGCTCTTGCCAGTCTTTTTCTGCTCCTGGCTCTTCAAACAGGCTGCACCTCATCCGGGGGAAACAAAGCAGGAAACGCGGGGACTGACGCAACCGCTAATACTGGAATCCAGGACCAGCCTAACAACACCAAAGGAGTCACTGAAACATCCGGCACACCCGAGAACACGCGAAAGGTGAGGCCGGAGGATGTCGTGGTGCCGGAAGGGCTTAAAATAGAGGCCGTATCACAGGGGCTGACCTATCCTGTGGACGTTACTTTTGATGACGAGGGCAGCGTCTATATCGCCGAAGCGGGGGGACACACGTACGGCACAAAACCTGAGAAGGCCCCAAGCGCCCGCATCATGAGGCTCACGGAGGACGGGAAATGGGAAGTGGTGTATGACAAGGTGGTACCGGTGGATGTGATAAAGAACGTCTCTTTCCCGACAAAGGGGAAGCTTCCCGAGGGGCTGATTCCTCCTGTTACGGGCGTCACGCATCATGAAGGGAAACTCTACGTCTCGCACAGGTCCCGCTACTCCTCATATGACCTTCAGACAGGCGAGTTCAAAACCATTGTCGATGGGCTTCCCTCCTGGGGGGAATTCCTGAACGCAAAGCCTATCTTCAAAGACGGCAAAATGTACTTCTTCCTGTCCACTCAAGGTAACACCGGCGTGCCGGAAAAGCACTGGACAAGCGTGATGGATATCTTTAACAAGCCGCAAGCGCGTGAAATACCGGGGGAGGATGTGGTGCTGACAGGGCTGAACTATTGGGTACCTACAAAGGGGATGAAGAGTGTGAACAAAGACTCTGTGCTGACAGGGGTTTATGTATCCTTAGGCACGGTAACAGAGTATGGGCAGGTGATTGAGGGGCAGGAGGTTTGCAACGGCGCTTTCTACAGCGTGAACCCTGACGGAACGGACTTGAAGAGGATAGCCTGGGGATTCCGCTCCAGCTTTGGGTACCGTTTCTCACCCGACGGAAGGCTCATCACCACCATGAACAGCGCCAACCCCATGCCCCCGCGCGGCCTCTACTTTGATTATGAGCAGGTATATGAGGTGAAGGAGGGGGAATGGTACGGCTGGCCGGACTTCTACAGCGGCATTCCCATCACAGATGAGCGCTTTGAGTACAAAGACGAGGTGCGAAAGTTTGCTCTGACCGAAGAGACGCACCGCAAGCTCCTGAATGGAAAAGAGAGGCCTGTTCAGCCTATTGCACTGCTGCCCGTGCATAGCGCAGCCGAAGGAATGGTGTTCGGTAGGGAAGGCTTCGGGGTAGCGGAAAGCGATATACTTGTCGCAGAGTTTGGGGCCATCATCCCTTTCTTCAAGGGAGAGAAATACCACCCCAACTTCCCCAAGGAGGTGCCCACAGCAGAAGAGAATGCGCCTCCCGGCGTTTCCTACAACTGGCCCGGCTTCAAGGTGCAACGGGTAGAGCTGGTCACAGGCAATGCGTATGACTACATATACAACGAAAGCAGGGTCCCCGCCTCTGCTACTCAAAACGCTGGTGGCCTGGAGCGTCCTATTCAGCTGGAGTGGAGCCGGAACGGGGAGCTGTACATCGTGGACTTTGGGATAGTGGAGTTCAACTCCAGCGGCATGAGCGCTCACCCTTTTACAGGGGTACTCTGGAAGGTCAGCAAGAAGTGAGTGCATAAGCAAGAACATGTCACCCTGCCACATGGCTGCTGCACAATTGTACCCTAAGCGCCGCAAGAGCTAAAATAGCCCTGGACTAGCATCTTGCTTCTTGTCCAGGGCTACTGCTTTTACCCTGAATTCCTTATAATATTTATGCTAAACGCCCATCGGAAGCGTCATCTTCAGCTTGTCCCATGTCATAACAACAGTGGAATTGCAATAGTGTATTAGAGGCTTTTTCTTCGGCAGTCACAATTTGTTGGTGTGACCATTCTTCATACTGGCAAGGGGGCCGGTAGCCCAAGGCTGAAAGCCTCCTTTTTCAGTTAAAGAAGCCTTCGGTGTACCCGAAGATGGCTATCTTTGCCTCTGTTATGGTGGCGAAATTGTGGTAGTATACCTTTTCAATCTTCATTGTCTTAAACAAGTTCTCTGCCACACTTGGGAAGACGGCCTTTGGTTTTACTCATTCCCCCGGGGAGGGTTTGCTTACAATAAGCATCAGGCCTAAACCATGCTGATATCCCTCTGTGATCCTCTTTTCGCCGGTTTCCCTCCTGTCTCAGTTATCAACTGATAGTTCAAACTTGCAAATTCTTATAGCCTAATTGTTGCACATGTTCGGCCGCATTGTTTTATTTTATTTCATGTATTCTGTTAATTTACAACTACTTAAATTTTTTTTTATTGAACGATGTGCAGCAGTAACCGTAAGTATAGAGCAGGTATGTATAATAAAAGTTAAATAAAACTTAAGATTTCCGACTATGAAAATGGCAAAATAATACATGTGGAGAAAGATGGGGGACAGGGCTTTTCAGGAACTACCCTGCAGGAATTCTCCCTGGTCTTTTTGCTAACACAACAAAACAGGAACACATGTTAACCTAATCTAATAGCTATGAAAGAAAACAGAACAAACATCAGGAAGTGGTCCGTAAAAGGGCTCAGTCTGCTACTGGCGGCGGGTATGGCTGCCTGTGCGACAGGGGCGGACGCAGATCTGGGTACCGGTCCGTGGGACAGCAATGAGTTTAACTCCACATTCGCCTCCAATGACTACTATGAAGACTGGGATACTAACGACGATATCCTGCTGGACCTGAACGAGTTCAACACCGGCCTCTACGACACCTGGGACTTGAACGACGACAATCAGCTTGACGAGAACGAGTGGAACACAGCCTCCAACGACTGGGGGCTGGAGAACGAGACCTGGTCAGAGTGGGATACCACTGGGGACGGGTTTCTGGATAATAACGAGTTCGGAACCGGCTTTGCCGACAGCGGGTGGTTCAACAACTGGGACCTGGATAACGACAGCATGTTAGGGGAAAGGGAATTCACCGATGGCCTTTTCGGCCAGTGGGACAGTAATGCCGACGGTATACTGGACGATAATGAGTTCGGGTACTACAACACTTACTTCGGTATATAAACAAGTCTTACATCTAAGGGAGCGCCTGTTGAAAGGTGCCCTTTTTAATTTAAATGTTAAACGATAAACTAGAAGAAATATGAAGAAAGAAACGAGCGTATTAAAAGGAATTAGAAACGGGTTGTGCCTTATCCTGCTGGGAGGAATGGTTGCCTGCACTGGTGAGAACACCACTGGGGTGGAAGAAGGCGGATTGGCCGAAACAGAGTTGGGCGAAACCGAAGAAGTAATCTCAGACACATGGGACAGCAACGAGTTCAACACTACCTTCGCCTCCAACAACTATTATGAGGATTGGGATGCCAACGATGACAACCTGCTGGACCAGAACGAATATAACGCCGGCCTCTACGACACCTGGGACGTGAACAACGACAACCAGCTCGACGAGAACGAGTGGAACACCGCCTCCAATGACTGGGGTATGGAAAATGGGACCTGGGCAGACTGGGATACCACCGGGGACGGAATCCTGGACGAGAACGAGTTTAATACCGGCTTTGCCGATGCCACCTGGTACGGGGACTGGGACATGGACGATGACAACATGCTGAGCGAAAGAGAGTACACCGACGGGCTATTCGGCCAGTGGGACGGTAATGCCGATGGTATGCTGGACGATAACGAGTACGGTTACTACAACACCTACTACGGCGACTAATCCGGCTGACACACCTACAAAAGGAATGCATGTTTTTGCTTGCAACATTCTTTTAAAAAGCGAACTATTGCAGTAGGATGTGCTTTTTTTCACTGCGGGAGGCTCGAATCCATCAAAAGGTTTGGGCCTCCTTTTTTAGCTGATGGCTAGTTCCATCAGCTCCTCAACAAACTCCCGGGAGTTAGACAGGCGGGGCACCTTGTTCTGCCCCCCAAGCTTGCCCCTTTTCTTCATCCAGTTATAAAAGGTGCCTTCTGCTACCTGGTGCAGAATAGGGGGCAGAAGCGCCATGTTCTGATGGCGGCGAGAGTCATAATCAGAGTTCAGCTCACGCAGGGCCTCGTCTAAAGCAGCTGTAAAGTGTTCTGTATTCTCAGGCGGACGGATGAACTCCACCACCCATTCGTGGTGTCCCTTTTTGCCGTTCTGCACATAAACGGGTGCAGCTGTAAACTCCTTCACCAAAGCGCCAGTGGCATCGGCGGCTTTGGTCATGGCCCGTTCGGCGTTTTCA
The DNA here is from genome assembly GCF_010015475.1 of Pontibacter pamirensis. Taxonomy (GTDB): domain Bacteria; phylum Bacteroidota; class Bacteroidia; order Cytophagales; family Hymenobacteraceae; genus Pontibacter; species Pontibacter pamirensis. The sequence continues at coordinate 161,793 of NZ_SSNI01000003.1, read as the reverse complement.
ACCATGAGCTCCTCTCCAAAGGCGTTCATAAAGTGTTTCACGCGCCCGGATATTTTAAAGCGGTAGGGGGAAGTGGAGGTAAACCGAATGGTGTCGCCTATCTTGTAGCGCCACAGTCCGGCGTTAGTGCTGATCACCACGGCATAATTTTCCCCTACTTTCACTTGTTCCAGCCCTACTGCCTGAGGGGTTTCCTCTCCATGCTGATCGAGCGGAACAAACTCATAGTAAACCCCATAATCCAGCATCAGCAACATTTCATCTGGTTCGCACGCGCCGTCCTGCAGCCCGAAGAACCCTTCGGATGCGTTGTATACATCCATATAAGTAACCTGGTCTGAAGGAAGAAGTGTGCGGAACAACTCTCTGTAAGGGCCAAAGGCAACCCCTCCGTGCGCAAAAAACTCCAGGTCAGGCCAAACTTCCAGTAGGTTAGACTTACCTGTAACCTCCAGCACCCGTTCGAGCAACACGTGCGTCCAGGTGGGTAGGCCTAGTATACTGGTGATATTCTGCCTGGCCACCAGCTCTGCCATCTTATCCAGCTTCTGTTCCCATGGCAGAAAAGCTATATCTTTTGGTGGAGTGCGATTAAGCTCAGCCCAGACAGGCAGGTTTTCGGTGATGATGGCCGATATGGCTCCATAGTAGGCGGGGCTTTCTTCCTGGTCGATTGGTTGGAGCGTTCCTCCCACAGACATGGCTTTTCCCAGAAAGAACTTACTTTCGGGGTGCCGGTCCAGGTAGAGCATGATCAGGTCTTTCCCTCCTTGGAACTGACAGTCCTCCAAGGCCTCCTGCGAAACTGGAATAAACTTACTTCTGTCGCTGGTGGTGCCGGAGGATTTGGCATACCATTTTATCGGGGTAGGCCACAGGACATTCGCCTCTCCCCGCATCATCCGTTTGATGTGGGGGGCCAAGTCATCATATTCCGACACCGGCACGCGCTGCTGGTACTCCTCAGGAGATTTAATGTCAGCGTACCCGTGTTCCTTTCCCCAGGCTGTCTGTCGGGCCTGCTGCACCAGTTGAGCAAGCACCTCCTTTTGCACTTCGTGCGGATGCTGCCTGAAGTGTTCAATCTGGTTTAGCCGCTTCGAGGTGAGCAGGGCAATGAGGGCGTTCAGCATGATGTGATGTTTCTCTCCTCTACGTATTCAAGCCCGTAACGATAAATGATGGTTCTTTCAGGGGTGATGCTGATTGATCTTTATCTTGTTTGCCTGTCTTTTATCAGGCAAGATACTTTAAAATCTATTATCAGGAAACGGAGAAGCTATAGGAAACATGCTGGCATGGCACAGAGATTTGAATTAACTACAGGGAGCCGCTTGCTGCTTTAATAAAAATCTTAAGTTTCAAGAGGTGAGACGAAGGTTCTGTGATACCAGCCATGCAGGAGCAGTTCATGTGGCATGCGGAGCTTTTTCATAAAGCAAGAAGTCTGTTCTCGAGTTTTCCCCTTCTTCCACCACTACAGCGCCAACGGCTAGGCGCTGGGCCGAAACAGGATAAAAAACTGGGCGGCAGCAAGCAAATGAAGCTCCTGTAGCCTCTACTTTTTAATTACTTTATTTTTACTGTTATCTTAATGTAAGATACTAATTGTTAGTGTATTACATTGTAAAGTGAGCGATTGCTTTTTACCTTTTAAATCAATACATTGAAATTACAGGCACCGACACCTAAATTCGAATAACCTAGACTTATCCTAAAGACCAGCGCCTGAATTGTGCTGGAGGAGCTTGTAAGTCAGGTGCAAGTTCTCCTTTGGAGCAACTACAGCAATAGGAAGATTGCCAAAGTCAAGAGACAATATAACCAATTGATAGATGAAGCTTAACGTCAAATTCCTCGTTCCCATGTTTGTGATCGTGTTAGGAGCGGGAGCATGTAGTAAAATTACACAGCTTGGCGGCGACTCGCCACAGGTGGAGAGACCCCGCGAGGCGTGGGTGTTGCGTTCCGTTTTAGATCAGAAACCCAGAATGCTCAGCATAGCGCTGCATGATAGTTTATGGGTTGCCTATAGCACCGAGACAGCCTCGCTTTACAAAGCCTGGACCGGAGGCATTAACTTTGACGGCCCTGTCTACACTGCTGCTCATGGTCCTCAGCCTACCACGAAAGGCATAACATACATGCAGGAGGAGGAGGGAAACCCCTGGAGAGTGGTATTGAATGGGGAAGAAACCATTCCGGAAATTGTTTATAAGGGGCACGTTATCCAGAATAATAAAGTTTCTTTGAACTATGAGCTAATAAGTCAGGGGCAGAGAATTAAAGTAGTGGAGAGACCTGAATTTTTCTCCTCAGCTAATGGGCAAGTTGGCTTTGAAAGAGTGTTCGAAACATCGGGTGTGCCTTCCGGCGCACAGGTAATCTTAGAGACGCACCTGAGCTCACTTCCTGCTGAAAACAGCTACAAGACCGACGGGAAGTTCATTGTGTCAAATAAAGCAGCAGAAGAAGCAGGAGACAGGGAGTTTCATGACGTGAGCGGTCACCTTGTGTTGAATAACAACCGGGAAACAAGCCTTTCTGTAGTGTTGGCTCCCAAGCCAGCTGACATTGTAGCGGGTGAGTCCCTTTTCGGAGAAGAGGCAGTGTTTGCCCTGATGGCGAAAAGCGACTGTAATACATGTCACAACAAAGATGTGAAAACAGTTGGCCCTGCTTATATGGCCATTGCAGAGCGCTATGAAAATACCCCTGAAAACAAATCCAAGCTGATAGCCAAGATAATTGAGGGAGGTGCCGGTAGTTGGGGTGCTATACCTATGACTCCACATCCTGATCTTCCGAAAGAAGATGCAGCGACCATGGTTTCTTATATCCTGTCGCTAAACGAGGAGCCGAAGGAAGAAGTTGATGCCAGCAAATATATGCCTGAACCCCCTTTTGAGATTTCCTTTCAGCAGGTGAGCCCAACACAGGAAGATGCAGAGAAGCCAGGTATAGCTGTAAACGTTTTTCAGTTCAGCGATATAGTGAATGACTTCCCGGAGATCAATGATGAAATGCTACCTACCTTCTCCGGAACTGTTAATGCACTTCACGTGAATAATGAGGAGTTTGGGGAGCTTCAGAAAAACTTCGTGGTACATGCCAGCGGCATTTTAAATATCAAAGAGACGACCAACATCGATTTCCGGTTGGTAAGTGATGATGGCTCCCGACTGTTTATTGACGATAAGCTGGTAATAGACCATGGCGGTAACCACGCGATGGAACCTAAAGACGGAGAAATTATTCTTAAACCTGGAAAACATCCTTTCAGAGTGGAGTATTTTCAGGGAGGAGGAGACAGAGGACTTTCTTTGCAATGGAGGCCATATGGTGCAGCGGAGTATGCGGTGGTGCCACCGGATGTGTTCACCTTCAACAGTGCCTCCATCAAAAAGACACAGGCTGCTCCGGTTGCTGCCAGCAGCAACGTAACCCCCGGTGATGCTGCCCCACTAGAGGCAGTACATCCCAGTTTTACCTTGGCACAGGCCCGACCTGAGGGCTTTGAGCCAAAAGTGGGTGGAATGGACTTCCTGAGTGACGGTAGAATGGTGGTAAGCACCTGGGATTCTTTGGGCTCAGTATATATTTTGGATGGTGTACAGGGGACAAACCCAGAGGATATCAAGGTGAAAAGAATAGCCTTTGGATTGGCCGAGCCCCTGGGGCTGAAGGTGGTGGATGATGAGATCTACGTGCTGCAGAAGCAGGAACTGACCAAACTGGTTGACCTGAATAACGATGACATCATTGATGAGTATCAGACCGTAGCAAATGGCTGGAAAGTCTCTGCCAATTTTCATGAATTTGCTTTCGGCCTTGTTTACAAGGACGGGTATTTCTATGGTACGCTGGCTACGGCCATCAATCCTGGTGGTGCCAGCACACAGCCCCAGATCCCGGACCGGGGCAAGGTATTGAAAATATCTAAAGAGGACGGATCGTATTCTTTAATAGCCAGTGGCCTGCGCACGCCTAATGGGATTGGCCTTGGCGTAGACAATGAGATTTTCATCGCCGACAACCAGGGGGATTGGCTACCTGCGAGTAAGATCATTCACCTGCAGGAGAATGCCTGGTATGGGTCACGCTCTGTTGATTTCAAGGGAACAGAGGGCATGAAAGAGACTTTGCCTGTTGTGTGGCTGCCACAGGATGAAATAGGTAACTCGCCCAGCCAGCCGGTGAAAATAAATGTGGGGCCTTACAAAAATCAGATGCTACACGGGGAGGTGACGCATGGCGGTATCAAACGGGTTTTTGCAGAAAAAGTAGATGGTGCCTATCAAGGGGCAGTTTTCAGATTCACCCAGGGCCTGGAGGCAGGTGTGAATCGCCTGGCGTGGGGCCCCGATAGCGCCCTCTATATTGGAGGCGTTGGCTCCACTGGAAATTGGCAGCACTATGGTAAGCTGGGACACGGGTTGCAAAAGCTAACTTACAATAACAAAACAGCCTTTGAAATGCTGGCTGTCCGGGCAAAGCCGAACGGTATAGAGATAGAGTTTACGGAGCCGCTCAAAGAGGGAGTTGGCACCAAGGCCTCTGATTACAATATCCGGCAATGGCGATATGAGCCTACAGCTGAGTATGGTGGTCCTAAGCTGGATGAGAAAGCCCTTGATATCAAGAACATCAACGTCTCAGCGGATCGCAAGAAAGTTTTTCTGGAATTAGGAGGTATGAAGCCAAAGCATGTTGTGTATGTGAGGCTAAATAATGAAACCTTTACGAGCAGCACTGGCAAAAGCTTGTGGTCAACAGAGGCATGGTACAACATGAACAATCTTCCTGCACCAACTGGGCCTATTGGCAAAAGGTAGTCAGCTTTGAGTAAGTTGTATTGAAGCAAATCTGATGAAGTAAAAGCTCCGGGCAGGCTCGCGCGAGCCAGTCTGTAAGAAGGGGGAGAGGGTAGCTTGTGGCTACCTTTTCTTTTGCTTGGGCCTGAACAGAAGACTCCCTACCGCATGCTTCGGTAAAAAAAATTATGGGTTTCTGGTTACTGCTACTGAGAATCAATCTTTCAGAGAGCCTGCTGAGTTCAAAACATGCCTGAGAACGGGCAGGTGGTAGCCCTGATATCCTCCAAAGCCACAAACGCAGCGACAATAGCTTTTACCATATGCCTGTTCAGGACGAGGTGCCGCCGCTTGCCTGCGTGAAACAGGAGTCTTTGTAATACGTAAAGCAGCATCAGCCTGCTTCCAGTGGCTCTGTAGCGCCCACTGGCACCTTTAACAGCAGGTAACGAAGAAGCCAATAGCGTGTGTGCCAGCGAAACAACGGCAGGTCATGTGAATGTAGCACATGAATACTAGGAGGCTCCCATTCCTGCTAACAGACATCCTGCTGGCCCTTCTGGCAACCTGCTCCGCGGGTGGCGTAAAAGGTAAGTAGCGTCGCCTGGTACCAGTCAGTGTCTGACCGGCAAGTGTAGTGATGCTTGCCAGGGTACCGGGAAAATGGGTATAACAAGAAAGGCCTCTAGCTTATGATCAGAAAATTACAGAAATGGCGGGAACTGAGTTTTCGCTTTGGGTGGAAAGTTTCTTTGGGCCTTACCCTTACGGGCTGTGTTTCCCTCGAGCCTTATTACAGTAAACAGGCACAAAACTGGCAACAGGAAAAGCCGGCACCTGAAAGTGAGGTGCTGTACAGCGTGTTCCTGATTGGTGATGTGGGCGCCCCTGACCTGGAAAACGGAGAGCCCTCGATGTTGCTCATGCGCCGGCAGATGGAAGCAGCCGGGGCGAAAAGCGCTACTATCTTTCTCGGTGACAACGTGTACATGAACGGCCTTCCGCCCCCAGGCAAGTATGACCGTGAGATTTCAGAAAAACGGCTCAACGCGCAGCTTGATATCTTGCGGGGATACGAGGGGGAGAAGTACATGATTCCCGGTAACCACGACTGGAACCACAGCGGGCGCGGGGGGCTGGATGCCGTTACGCGTGAGCAGCGTTATGTGAATGAATACCTCACAGACGAGAACATTGTAGTGGGAGGCGATTTCTATGTGCCCGGCGACGGCTGCCCCGGCCCTTATGAGGTGATGCTGAGCGATAACCTGGTGCTGATTGCCTTGGACACGGAGTGGTGGCTGCACCCTTTCAACAGGCCCTACGGCGATAACAGTAGCTGTGGTGCCTCCACAGAGGAAGAACTACTGGTGCAACTGGAAGATGTCATCGAAAAGCACAGGGGCAGGGATGTACTCGTGGTGGGCCACCACCCGCTTATAACGCGCGGGGAGCACGGCGGCTTTTTTACCATCAAAGATCACCTTTTTCCGCTTACCTTGCTGCGCGACTGGATGTATATGCCACTTCCTGTTATCGGCTCCATTTATCCCTTTGCACGAAAGTACGGTGGCATCCTGCAGGATATTCCGCACCCTCGCTACCAGGCCTATATCGAGGGTGTGATGGACATCTTTACCAGGTATGACAACATTACGTACGCAGCTGGGCACGAGCATGGGCTCGAGTACTTCAATTATAACGGGCTACCGCATATAGTGAGCGGATCGGGCTGTAAAGTTGATTATTTAAAGCCAGGTGGATCCGCTACATACCTGCAGACTGTAAAGGGCTATGTGCGGGTAAACTATCACCAGAACGGGGAGGTGTGGGCCGAGTTCTGGGTGCCGACAGATAAGACGGGAGCAACGGGAGAAGTAACGTTCCGAACACAGCTTTATGCCAAAGAACCCCTAAAGGAGAGGCCGCCGATTACAGATAACACCAACTACGCCGACAGCACTATCACCCTTGCCGCCAATACTGCCTATGGGACCACCAAGCTGCGTGAAACGCTGGTAGGAAGTCATTACCGGGAAGAATGGGCGACTCCCATAGAGGTGCCGCTGCTGGACTTAAAAACTGAGTTGGGCGGTCTGACGCCGTACCAGAAGGGTGGCGGTAAGCAAACAGCCGCGCTGAAGGTGCGCACCCCAGAGGCAAAGGAGTATACGCTGCGCAGTGTAAACAAGCGCACGTCTACGGTACTACCCGAGTTCCTGCGCGAAACGGCAGTGTCTACGCTGCTACAAGACCAGATCTCTTCACAGCACCCCTACGGCGCTCTTATTGTGCCGCCCCTGGCCGAAGCGGCAGGCGTTTTTCATACAAACCCGAAGTTAGTCTATATCCCTAACACACCGTACCTGAGGCAGTACCAGGATGAGTTTGGGGATGTACTTGCGCTGTTGGAGGAGGACCCGGACGAGAACCATGAGGAAACTGCCAGCCTGGGCAACGCCGAGAACCTGATAGGCACCGATAAACTGCTGGTAGAACTGGAGCAGGACAACGATAATGAGGTAGACCAGCAAGAGTATGTGCGGGCCCGGCTGTTTGACATGCTCATCGGCGACTGGGACCGACATGAGGGGCAGTGGCGCTGGGTAGAAGAGAAGAAAGAAGGTAAAGGAAAACGTTATATTCCGGTGCCCGAAGACCGGGACCAGGCTTTCTTTAAGGCCGAGGGCATCCTGCCCTGGCTGGCTACACGCAGGTGGGGCATCCGGAATATCCGGAGCTTTGAGCATGAGTACCGGGACATCATCGGCTTAAACCTGAACGGGCTGACGCTGGATAGGGGCTTTACCTCTAAAATAACCAGGCAGGAGTGGCTCAGGATCGCTGAGGACATCAGGCAAAGCATAACAGATGAGGTGATACAGGAGGCTGTGCAGCAGTGGCCGGAGTCTATACGCGAACTGTCAGCCGAGGAGATTACATCGAAGTTAATGTCTAGAAGAGACAAACTACCGCAGGCCGCAGCGGAATACTACGACTTTCTGGTGCAGCACATCGATATAACCGGCAGCGACAAGCACGAGCGCTTTGAAATCAAACGCATCAATAACGAAGAAATGCAGGTGCTGGGATATAAAATCTCAAAAGAAGGAGAGATACTGGAGGCCCTGTACGACCGTACTTTTTACACCGACGAGACCAAGGAAATCCGGCTTTACGGCATGGATGGGCAGGACGAGTTTATCGTGTCGGGAGAGGTGGACAAGAGTATAGTGGTGCGCATAATTGCCGGGGGAGACGAAGACCTGGTGGTAGACTCCTCGCAGGTGAGCGGCCTGAAAGAGTATACCCTTGTCTATGACACCGCCGAGGGAAACGTATTTAACTTTGGCAGCGAGACAGAGGACAAGACAGAGCCTTATGACGAGGTGAACCTCTACGACCGCGACAATTACAAGCCTACCTATGTAGCCCCCCGCTTCTCGGCAGCTTATAACGTAGACGATGGACTGCTGCTGGGCGCAGGCCTGCTGCTGCGCACCCACGGGTTCCGGAAATACCCCCATGCGGCAGAACACCTGCTGGAGGCTAAATACGCCTTCATGACCAACTCACACGATGTGCGCTATAAAGCTGACCTGCGCGATGTGGTGGGGGAATGGAACCTGGCGCTGGATGCCCACCTGCAGGGGCCGCAGTTTCAGCGCAACTTCTATGGTTTAGGTAACCTCACGGAGCAGGCTCCTGTCCTTGGTGATGAGTACTACCGGGTGCGCTATGAGCGCCAGTCTCTTGGTGCAACTTTTTTCAGACACCCGGTGGCGTTCCTGAGGGTAGGTATTGGCCCTACCTATGACAGGTTTCAGGTGACAATGCCTGAGGGGGAGTCCTTCCTGCTTAGCGAGGCGAGGAAGGGGCGCCTTCGTGAAGGAACCTACCAGCCTGAAAAAGGCAAGTTTGCCCCGCAGCACTATGTAGGAGTCAAGGCTTACACCGATATGAAAGTGCTCGGTGGAGGTAGTACAGAGGCTAATCCCCGGATTGGCATGCGCTGGTACAATACCATCAGCTACAACAGGCAGGTGGGAGGCGAGCAGCTAAGTTACACAAACCTGAGCTCAGAGTTCCGGTTTTACCTCAGTCCTTATTTCCCGTTTCAGGTAACCTGGGCGGGTAGGATTGGCGCCGCACATAACTTCGGGGACTATCGCTTTTACCAAGCCAACACCTTGGGCGGCACGGAGAACCTGCGTGGCTACCGCCGCACACGCTTTGGCGGCCGCAGCAGCGTATATGCCAACGGCGAGGCACGCCTGCAGCTTTTAGGCTTTAATCTGTTCCTCGTGCCTGGTAAGTTCGGTATACTTGGGTTAGTAGACGCAGGCAGGGTGTACGTGGAAGATGAGGCGAAAGAAGCCTTTTTCCGCAGCCTTCACACGGGGTACGGCGGTGGCTTGTGGGTGGATTTCCTGGGCCGTTCCGTACTTTCGCTAAGTTACACTGTGGGCGAGGAAGAGGAACTGCTGATGCTGAATTTCGGATTCTTTTTCTAACACAAAGAAGGAACTGCTTGTGGAAGGCACGAAAGACTGTACCATGAGCGGGAAACAGCAAACAGAGAGGAGAGGAAAAATGACTTAAGCTAAGAAAGCTGCTCCTTCTCCAGTTAAGCATTGCAATTCCAAGATGGAAGTCGGCGCCGGAGCAGAAGCCTGGTTCATCTACTCGTCTTCGCTTCCCAGTGGTCTGGTGCGTTTCTGCCACTTTTCGCGAGCCCACTTCTGCAGGTCTTCTATATCATCAAACTCATCCGTAATCTCCAACCCGAGTAAGGTTTCGATGATATCTTCCATTGACACAAGCCCTGCGGTACCGCCATATTCATCTATCACCAGCGCAATGTGCTCCTTCTTCTTCATGATTTTGGTGAAAAGCTCAGGAATTGGGGTATACTCCCCGGCTACATGAATTGGTCGCTCAATGGCCCTGAGCGGCAGATTCCCATCTCCCTTGATAATTCGGTGCAACACCTCGTCTTTCAGCACATAACCAGTGATATGGTCAATTGATTTTTCAAAGACCGGAATACGGGAAAAGCGCATATTGGTGAAATTGTCGTAAAACTCCTGTATGGTCTGCTCTACGGGAGCAGCTTTGATGACGGTGCGTGGCGTCATGATGTGGCTGGCCAGTATTATGTTAAACCGCAGCACGTTGTTGATAACGCGTGATTCGTCTTTGTGCAAAATCCCTTCTTTAGCTCCAATTTCGGCCATGGCCGTAAAGTCAGCGCGGCTCAGCACGCTCTTGTCTTTATCACGCTTCAGGCGTTTGGTGATAAACTGAGAGAAGAGGATAATAGGGTATAGCGGGGAGTATATCATCACCTTCAAAGTTTTTACCGTGAAGGGAGTAAGTTGCTTCCAGTAGTTAGCGCCAAGTGTTTTGGGGATAATCTCTGTCAGGATAAGGATAACGATGGTGAGCACAATGGATACTACAGTCAGATACTCCTCGCCCCAGATAAGTTGCGCCTGTGCGCCCACACCGGCTGCCCCAATAGTATGGGCGAAAGTGTTGAGGGTAAGGATGGCAGCCAGCGGCATGTCGATGTTGTCTTTGAAATGCTGCAGGTCTTTGCCCAAAGCAGGGTTCTCCTTGCCCACAATGTTAGCGTGGGAAGGCGTGATACTCAGCAGCGACGCCTCCAGCAATGAGCATAGAAAGGAAAAGAGCAGTGCAACAAATAAATATATAAGGAGTAGGGTCATAGTTTTATTTACTGACGTTACGCAACACCAGAGTATAATTTGTTTTAAGTCCCAGCGGGATGACCTGTTAATAGCTAGATGACCAGAAACCACCCTTAGCTCCAGCGGAGCGGCCTGTATATATATTCCCCAACAGGTTGCTCCGATGGAGCTAAAGAATAGTGAGACTCTTTATTATATCAACAGGTCGTCCCGCCGGGACTCTCGCGTAACGTCAGTTATTTAGTAGGGATCAAATATAGATGATAATATGTAATCTGATTTAAATATTTAAACTAGCTCTTGGGCAAGAGTTACGAAAGATGCCCTACACTCATGTACTAAAAACGAAACAAAGCTTTCTCATAACATTTCCTCTGAAGAAGCGTTATTAAGCAAGCATCTCAAACTATATTTGCATCCAGATTACAATTTAGCTGTATCCACACCTATCCTATAACTTCTTGAGTTTATTTAGAAGACATATTGCATGGTTTAGGAGCCTGTCCTTTATTTTGATGTTGCACCTGTTTAACTACAGTGTCAACATGGAGGATCATCGCCTGCGCGATGAGGTGAGCGGCAGCGACAAGTACAACGAAATAGAAACTCTCGCTGAGTTGGCACTAACGCTTCTTTTTCAGGAAGACGGCGCTTTGCCTGACGAGGCCAACGACATAGACGAGACCAAGGCTGCAGCAGGTATAATCGCTATAATACCTGCAACTTTCAGTTTCAACACCCAGGTGCTTGCTTTACGCGAACCTACCAACTTCCAGGATTACCGCAACGGATACCTAAATCTGGTATACGACATATGTCCCCCTCCACCCAAAGCCCAGGTTTAATTTCGGATTTACAGCGTCTGCCTTCCCGCAAACGCTAATGCTGCATTTACCGCTGCGCCGTGCGCACTGGTATTGTATGCCATTCCTTTTTCAAAACCGTTTTTAAAACATTTCCATGTTACATTATTTAATTATCGTGATGCTGCTATTGTCTTGTCTTAAGGCAGTAGCACAAGAAGTACAATTGGCTGATACAGTCGAAACCAGACCACTCAAGCTGACACACGCAGAACCCCTTTACATAGACCTGATCCGCGATTTAGGGGCTCATAAAGGAGAGAAAGAATGGAACATCGGTGCTGGCCTGACTGACAATCTGGGCTACGACCGCTACGAGTTTCTGGTAGAATACGAGTGGGCGCCCATCAACAGACTGGGGTTGGAGGTAGAAGTGCCTGTCTCTCTGTACACTCCCAACATCAGTGACCTTGACCCGCAGTTGAACCGGCCCGCCGACCGCATTGAGTCGCTGAAACTTGCCGCGCAGTATACCTTCCTCGTGTCAGACAAGTACCAGACATCCATGGCGCTGGGTACTATCACCGAGTTCGAGTTGGCTGACCTGAACAGAATAGGCAAGGACAATATGGTGAAGGGCTTTCTACTCAACCCCTTTCTGGTTATGGCCAAGCGCTGGGGCAGCAACATGCATTCGCTGGTGTACACAGGCCCCCGGGTGCTTTTCCCTTTCCACAAGTCAGGTACAGAAGTGGGCTACGAGATAAACAGTAGTGTACACTATATGATACCAAACTCGCGCAACTTTATAGGTTTGGAGTTGAACAAAGAGTTCTCGCATGGGGAGTTTCACATGGTGGCCAGACCGCAGATGAGAATCACAATAGATGAAGGCCTGATGATCGGTGTGGTTCCGGGTATACCAATCATAAGAGGAGAAGAGCGCTTGAGTTCTTTTGTGAGGCTAATATATGAGCCGCGGCACCGCAAATAAAGTTTTATTTTAAGCTATTACATTATGCAGATTCTGTTAAGCATGGCGATTAAGGTTTCTTCCTTTTTGGGAGGGAACCATACTTACGTCACACTCGGCATGGAAATTTACAGGGGGTTAGGTTCATCTGAGTAAGGGGCCTGATACTGGAGGATAACCTGCCTCTACTCCGCATTGCTGTCTAGTAATGCGTTCAAAGCATAGTATTTGCTAAACAAAAAGGAGACCCGGCATGGGTCTCCTTTTATGTAAAAAAAATATTTCTTTCACCTGTTTAACGGGTTAACAGGTGCTTTGTTGCTCTAAATTAGGCACTAGACCCGCTTAACAGGGGGAGATGTACCTGCCGGGGTACAGTTGCTTCCCGTCTGCGTAGTGTCATCTGGGCGGGTACTTCTCTAATATTTCTGACACAATAGTGTTAATGCGCTCCTGGCTGATGCCGCCCGTCATGTCAACGGCTCCCTCGCCAACGCCACGCCACACCAGTTCATTGGTATCCGGGTCAATCAGGTCTACCACCACTGTTCCTTCCTTGTACTGGTTGATGGTGCGGTAGGTGGCGGGGAAGCGGTTGATCCCATAGTCATACCGGTAGCCGTACCAATAGCCGTAGCCGTAGCCGAAACCATTAGGGTAGACATAGTTCGTGTTTACCGCTACCTCCGTATCTACGGCAACGTCATATGCTACCTTTAAGTCCGGATTGGTCGATTCAGAGCGGAGCCCCTGCTGTGTAAGGGTTTGCCGTATGGCATTCCGCAGATACTCGTCCAGCGCGGGGTCAAAATTTACTGATGCGTCGCGTGGCTCCATGGTACTTTCCTGATAGAAGCCGAAGGTCTGGAACTGGCTAAAGTTAGCTGACCGGTCGTAGTCTGTTGTGACACTAACAGTTGGGGCACAGCCAGCCATCAGCAAGAGGCACAGGCCCAGCAGCAGTAGCTGCATGTTTCTAGTTGTTTGTCTCATCGTCATCTTATAGTTGTGAAGCATGTGGAAAGAGGGCACCCCAGTAGGGAACCCTCTTTAGGTTTATATTTAGATGCCGTAGTAGGTGTTATAGTACACGTACTCGGTGTCGTCCAGCAGGTCGTCATCGTTCTCATCCCAGATGGTGAACACGCCGTCGGTGTACTCCCGCTCCTCTATCAACCCGTCGCCGTCTGTGTCCCAAGCAGTGTACCAGCCCATGTTATTGAAGCCGGTGTCGAACTCTGCCGTTTCAATAAATCCATCGCCGTCGGTGTCCCAAGCAGCCCAGTCGGCCCCGGTCAGGTTGTAGTCCGCCACCACCGTGTTCCACTCGGTCTCATTAATCATACCGTCGTTGTCTGCGTCCCAGGTTTGGTAGAAACTGGTGGTGTACTCATCCTCATTCAGGAAGTTGTCATCGTCCAGGTCCCAGTCCTCATAGTAATTTGTGCCCGAAAAGGTGGTGTAGTACGCGTCCCCGTCCCAGTTTTCGGCCATCGCCACATCATCCGTGATGACTTCATTGTCCATCACCTCAGTTTCCGCCACTTCTGTTTCCCCTCCGCAGCTAATTGTCCCGGCCAACAGGAAGAGACAGAGCCCGTTTCTAATTGCTTTCAAAGTACTTGTTTCTGTTTTTTTCATAGTTTCTCTTTAGTTTTGATGAAAAATTAGTTGATGGGTGCTTGTTAAAGTTTACGGGGCCTGCTGCGCATCGTTCAATAAAAATTAGCCTAAGCACTGGAGTGCAAGTGTGAAAGTGCCTTGTTGCTAAGGCAACGCGCATTGTTTCGGTGCAAACTAGAACGTACTAAATGCCTCTAATTGGAACAGATTTTTGTACTTTATATGCCCCACATAGCGGCTGCGCGGGCGGCGCAGTCCGCAGTTTTGGGCCTACTTGGCAAGAGGATCTACTGTCTTGCCTAATTGCTTTGTCATGCCGTCGTAAACTCCGCGCAGCAGCCACTTCATCTTCTCACCTTTTTCCTTCTCCTTTATCATGATGCCCCCCGCCAACTTCACCCAGCCTTTAATGAGCTTGTATGTTCTTCGCCCGGTGCGCTCCCGCACGTGCAGGCGCATATAGGTCGTGTTCCTTATCTCATAGTAAACGCGCCACGGCTGCCGGAAATCCCTTTTCCGCTCGGTGAAGTGCACGCCCTTGGCCTCCTGTACCCACATGTTCCTGTAGTTGAACTTGTCCCTCATCCGGTGCTGGAAGTACTCTGTGTCCTCGGACCAGAAGAAGAACTCCTTCATGGGGTAGCCCACATGCTTCACAACGGCCATAGGGACCAGCACGCCCCACCACCCGGGCTGGTTGTGTGTCACAAAGGCTTTATCTCTGACGTAAGGGAAGGCGATAGTTTGCTCATCTGTGGCATTCACCAGGGCTTCCAGACAGGAGGCGGAAGGGAAGAAGTCATCGTCCATCAGCCAGATGTAATCCACATTTCCTTTCTCCGCAAAGTACCTGATCCCCTCGTGGAAGCCCCCGGCGGGACCCATGTTCTCACTAAGGTAAAGCGTCTCTACGTCCTGCAGGGTGTCCAGGTACGCTCTGGCTCCGTCTGTTGAGTTGTTGTCCACCACCAGTACTTCTAGCGCGCCATAGGTCTGAGCCATAATTTTCTGGAGTGTTATCCTCAGGAGAGGTAGCCGATTATAGCTCAGGACAACTACTCCTATTGCTGGTTTTGCTGTTTTCATTTTGTATTCATTTTAGATTAGGTCAATTGATTATTATATTTTACGCCTTTATAGAATTTGTACTGTTTTATATTCATAAATCTGGTGAGGCAGAGAAATATGATGGTTAACGCACCATATTTCTCTTTGAGTGCAATATTAAAGTATAAAAATAGTTCAATTCATAATATTATGGTCGTTACTGTTTCTTAGTTAATAAAATACAGTATAGGTCTGTAACGGCAATTTTGTAAAAATGTACCTGCCAAAAGAGTCCAAAAATTGGAGTAGTTGTGCCGAAAAAAAGTGATAGTTCATTTGTTGGCAAAATTAATACTGCCATTCGCTAGCTTTTGCACTGTTTACAACATGATTTATATATACAGGGATAGGTTTTAGCTAATTTCTACAGGTAAGACCGGTTGGCAGGTGCTATCGGAGGAGCTAATAGAGTGGGTGTCGGCTCTGAGACACCAAGAATCAAAGGGAAGGCAAGTTAATATAGTGCCCCTTGCGGTACAGGTGACTTAAATAAGCATATATGTCCTCAGAGGGTAATTTTTTCCAGTCCGGGCACCACCTGCTGTGCATGAAGCAGCAGCCGGAAGGGTAGGAAAGCCACCTTATCAGGATGCTGGAGCCGCAATATATAAAGTGTGGTGGGGAAGCGTGTTTCTTCGGCCATGAACAACGGCTTGAGGATGTGGCGTTAAGCGATTTCCGCATCAACTCAAGGCTCTCCTTCTGCTCCTGTCTGATGTCAACACAGCAGGCTTGCAACGGTAGCAGAACTATAGGAATGGAACCCCGGCAGCTTAAGCGGTATTCTTATTTTTACTCCATGATAAACTCCAACTCCTGCAGCATGCACAACCCGTTGCCGCCGTCCAGGTAGCGCACCCCGGCCACTTCCTGCTCGTCCACCTGCTCGCCCTGTATCACGACAACCAGTGTCTTCTCGCTCGTATCCTGGTCTATATGGTAGGCCAGGGAAGGAGCCCCGATGTCTAAAGGAGCATGTTGTATGTCTGTTCCTTCGGATTCAATAAAGAACACCGCTCTGCCTGCCTCTACATCCTCCTCTGTTGCTATTCTCTCCTTCAGGCAGGGTGTTTTCCGCCACTCTTCCATATTGATGGAACTCCATACATCCTTCACGTTTTCTGTTTCTCTCATTAAGTTTGTTTTTAAGTTTGTTTGGTTTTAGCAAGCCTCAGGGCTTCTTGTAGTAAGTCAGGTTCCTCCCTTCCGGGCGCTTTGAATGTCATGTGGGGGTAGGGATAGATAGGGTGGGATCCGCTTCTTTTTTGCAGAAAAAAAGACCAGAAACCAGTTAGGAATACTGTTCCGCATTTACCTTAGTTAGGAATCCCATGCATGCACTTCATGGGGCTCCTTTAGGCTTGTATGAGCCTCAGCAGGCTTTCCATTGACACTTACCGGGGCGGGTAGTCCCGGGGGAGTGGCTTATAATAGTACCTGTTGTACCAGGTGTTCTAGTCAGCCGTCTCTATAAAGCCGTCGCCGTCCACGTCCCAAGCCTCGTATTAACTCAACATGAAATTATCTTAACTCAACATGAAATTATCCTCGTCCTCGCATGCTGTGAATCCTACCATCAGGAACAGGCAAAGCCTCATACCCGCCCTTCGCCACATCGCTGTTTTTGTCATTTCCATAGCTTTCAAAATAAAGTTTGTTTGGATGTTTAGTTGGTGGATGCTTGCTATAATCTACGGAGCCTGCTGCACATCGTTTAAAAAATAATAGCCTAACTGCATGAAGATGAATGTGGAAGCTGGTTTTAAGAAAGGAAACAGGCAGAATTATTGTGCAAAAAAAGTTGGACACAGCAGGCTGCAGCGAGCCGCAGGCCCACGTGAGACACAGGCAAACAGCATATGTAAGCTAGCCCTGTACGAACGGCTATAGGCTCCCGTGGCGGTTCTTTCCCAAGCTTCTGCCCAAAACCAGGAGCAGGGCAGCTGTGAAGAGCAGAACCGTGTTCAGCAGAAAGAGCCTTTTGGTTTCCAGCACTCCAACGGCATCGGCAAGGAAATTTACGAGGTGGTAAAAGTCGAAGTGAGACCTGGTGATGGATACAGCAAGGCCAAAGCCGATGAGGGCTACAAACAGGGCGTTCCTCCGGTGGATTTGCCTTCTTCCCGCAACTGCCAGGGACAGCAGCACGGAGGCCGCCAGCCCCAACAGGCCGCAGATGGCGATGCCGTGGAGATAGATTTCTGCCGCTGTTTCCCGCATTGGGCTATGCAACTGGATTCCCTCCGTTATCCTTGCATGAAACAGCATGAACAGCTGCCGCCACCCCAGTATCATCAGAACGGCTGCAAAAGAATGAACGGCAATGAATCTACTCTGTATATCTTTAATTCTAATTTCTCCAGGAATACATGATGCTACCGGCTACCACAGGTTCAGTGTAGCTTGCCTGAACCTGAAAAAGGAAGAGTCGAGCCGTTTTGCGGTCCCGAGCCCCCTCTTGAAAAACAAACACTGACCTTATTTTCTATCTTTGTCTTATGCACTAACGGTTGCTGAAGGTGTGTGCCTTTCCTCCACTAACCGGGCAGCTGATTTAGATGCCGTAGTAGGTGTTATAGTACACGTACTCGGTGTCATTCAGCAGGTTGTCGTCGTCCTCATCCCAGATGGTGAACACGCCGTCGGTGTACTCTCGCGCCTCAATCAACCCATCGCCGTCTGTGTCCCAGGTGGTGTACCAGCCCAGGCCATCGAAGCCGGTGTCGAACTCTGCCGTTTCAACAAATCCATCGCCGTCGGTGTCCCACGCGGCCCAGTCGGCCCCAGTCAGGTTGTAGTCCGCCACCACTGTGGTCCACTCGGTCTCATTAATCATACCGTCGTTGTCCGCATCCCAGGTTTGGTAGAAACTGGTGGTGTACTCATCCTCATTGAGAAAGTTATCGTCGTCCAGGTCCCAGTCCCCGTAGTAGTTTGTGCCCGTAAAGGTGGTGTAGAACTCGTCCTCGTCCCAGGTGTCGGCCATACCCACAGCATCGGTGGCAACCGCATCACCAGTGGCCACATCAACCTCCTCTCTTTCAATGTCATCTAGTACAACACCATTCTCTACAACTTCTTTTCCCCCATAGCATGCTGTAAACCCTGCCATCAGGAACAGGCAAAGCCCCGTTCCCGCTTTCCGCCATATAGCTGTCTTTGTCATTTCCATAGCTTTCATAATAAAGTTTGTTTGGATGTTTAGTTGGTGGGTGCTTGCTTCAATCTACGGGAGCAGCGGTATATCGTTTATGTGTTAATGGGCTAAAGTTTCGAAAGTGAGGGTTAAATAAAAGATGGTTGAAGGCAACGGGCAGGATATAGTAGTGAGGAAAAAATGCAGCAACAGCCGAGGGAGGCTTTTGACGCGGATCCCGGCTGTTTCTTTCAGCCTGCTGTGGCAGAAGCTGCAACAGGCTGCTTGCCAGGCAGGGGCCGGTGCTGCCTAGTTAAAATAAGTACTTATAGCATAGTACTTTAGGGGTTAGTACCCTAGAGTTAGAATGACTGTAGCGTTAATTTTGTATCAGTTAAAAAGCGCGCAGGAGCGTGCGGACCTTGCTAACAATGAAACACAAACAAAGATGGCAATAGTTGTAGAGCACAAGGGGGAATACAGCCTGGTGCTGATGAAAGGAAGCATAGAAGCCTCTGACTGTTTCCTCCTGGATAATGTCCTGGAGCTGACTTCCCTGTCAGCACACAAAAACATGTGGATTGACTTCGGGGATGTAGCCGCTGTCTCGACTCAGGCGCTGCGCATCATACTCGCCCTCTCAACCAAGGCGAAGTCCAGCGGGGTGAACCTGGTGCTTTACCAGATGACAGCTTCTATGAGGAAGACGATGAAGGAGTCAAGGCTGGACACGGTGCTGCTCATTGTACCCTCCATTGCCGATGCCTCCCGCATCTGCGAGAGCAACAGGAGAAGCTGATTCAGAAAATGTGGTCGGTATTATAGTGTAAATACCCCGCATCATCCGGTAGCGTAAAATTTCTACATTTAACTGGAGGAAGCCTCGGTGTCATGTACAGCGTGGGGCACTGTTTATGTGAGCCTTTCTTACCTGATCCACCTACAGGTGCATCAGGCTGGCTGTAACCTTCAGGCAGTTTGTATACAGAGGCTTAGCCTATACAGATGCGCCTTTTGTCTCATGCTGCGCGGTTCCAGGTTAAGCTGATTCCAACTGTAACAGCCATTCCTTTGCTTCGGCTTTGTCGTAGAAGCCCATAAGCTCTATGGGCGGGTTCATCTCCTTCCTTAATGCACTGTAAAGCCTGGCTTTTGGGGCTACAACCCAGGCCAGCCTCTTTAAACGGGTTGCTCTCAGAGCGGTGGCAAATTCCCTGGCGATGGTATTATAGGACCCGTCCTCGACTTCGATAACAGACCTGCTGCAATCGAGCAGCAGGCTGCGGATATGGTAGTTGTTGACTGTTTCAATTATAATACCCAGGCAATAGCTTACCTGTGTTAACTCGGGCTGCCGTATGTCTGGCATGCAGGCGGCGAGAATATCTGTTGCAGGGTTATATTCAAGGGCAAATGTTCCAGTGGAAAGCAGCAAGTAGTGGGGCTTGGACTATGAGCCTCAAAGGTGGCGCTTTTTATCGGATAATTAGTATATATTAGGTTATTATTTGTACTTGTTATGTAGCCACCAGAAACAGCTCTGCTCGATATGTAACAGGTCTTAACGCAGCACCCATGCCCTTGCCTTGCCATAGTCATTAAATCCCTGAAACGAGACAGGCAGTTTACTTTCAACGGGTATATGTCACCCGTCACCTTCACTACAACCTGTGTTCGGACGTGAAGACAGTCAGGAACAGCACCTTTCTTTTCCCTTAAGAGGGAACATTATCTTCCTCTCCCAAACTAAGCTCCGGCCCCTGCATTTTAACCCGGCGATGCGTCATGAGTATGGGTGTTACAAAACAATGCCCTCCTGCGTCGCCTGCCTGGCGGGAAAGTCTTTGTCGCCCCATTGCTCCTTAACGTTGGTTTCGATGGTGAGGCTGAGGGCGGTGAGTGGCACATCCTCCAGCCTGTTTTCAAAAGGGTCCTCGGTTCGCTCACCCACCAAGTCCAGCGCCAGAAACACAAAGGAAATAACAACGGAGACAGGAATAGTGGCCAGGCCCAACTCACTCACAAAAGCGAAAGGCAGCAGCGAGGCATGTATAAATACAAAAACCCGGGAGAAAAAACTGTACTGGCGCGGGAACGGCGTGTTCTTTATTCGCTCGCTCATGCCCTGAATGTTGTTGAACTCCACCAGCGTGTCCTCCAATTTTACAAACCGGTAGTCTGAGAGCCAGCCTCTCTTAAAGGCCTGCTGTAAGTCCTCGCCCTGCAACTCAAGCAGGAAGTTAGGTGGATTGTTTTTGTGGTAAAAGGCCTGAAATTCCTCTTCCTGCAGAAAAGCCTGTATGTCAGAGTATCTGTTAGCTTCCTGGTATATTTCATCCAGGTTTGTTTTATTATATGCATGCTTTATACGCAGGAACACCCGCAGCGCATGCACAAAGGCAATGTGCCTGTACACCATCCGCCGCTGCAGCTCTTTTACGGCTGGGGCATCCGCTTCTTCACCGGGGATTACCATCGTAATCACCTGGCGTGTCCAGGCGCGGCTGTAGTTAACCAACAGCCCCCAAATTTTGCGGCCTTCCCACCACCTTTCATAGGCGTTGTTGCTCTTGAAGCCGAGAAAGATAGCCAGTGCCGTGCTGAGGGCAGTAACGGTGCTGAAAGGCATACTCAGGTAAACCAACTGATAATAATCATGGACAAGGTAAACAGCGACTGCTAACAGCAGGTAGTAAAGCAGGCTTTTCCATGTATAGTGGAGGATACCCCTCCAACTCAAATTTCTCCGGACTATCATCTAACAGCAAAATAACACTAAGCTGTTTACTACGGGCGGGGAGAATAGTTTTGACATTATATCTATCAGCCTGTCTGGATCAGCGTCCAGCACCCGCTGTATCGCCATGTGTCGGAATTCCGGCATAGGCTTTTTGATTTGGCCCAGAATTAGTTGAACTGGTACGGGAACTAGTGCAAAACACATATTGGGCAGGTTTCCGTATGTTCCAACTTATATTCATAAATATATATCTAATCAAAACAAAAGTAAATAGGAGCCTGAGAGCTGTATTTAATAAAATGTCGCTATTGTTATTATAGCACGGCTCGAGGCACGGCTATTAAAAAAAGTAAGAAAAAGCTCTTCCCGTCATAAACAATCTTCCTATGCACTCTAAAAATATGGTCCAATACCCTCTTAATAGATCACCTTTATACCAGCGTTACTGCATGAACCAACATATGAACTACACGATCATCGTCGACCTGCGATCGTTAAAGGCACCCTGGATGGAGGCAAAGAAGATGAATATAATACAAATTTAAATTAACTACCCTCTATTCGTGAGTTATTCCTGGACAAACTATAGTTACAGCTATACTAACAGAACAAAACATAAACGAATACAGTACAGTATTGACTATACATAAGCTTGATGAAAAATATACTCGGAATATCATCATTTTATCATGACTCTGCGGCTGCACTGCTGGTTGGGGGGAGGATAGTTGCGGCAGCTCAGGAGGAGCGTTTTACCAGAGACAAGCACACGCCAGATTTTCCAACGCAAGCGATCAAGTACTGTTTAGAGGAAGCAGGGCTTGAAATAGACGAACTGGACGCCATCGTCTTTTATGACAAACCACTCTTGAAATTTGAAAGGCTTTTACAGACCTATTATGCTTATGCGCCAAGTGGACTGGTATCGTTCCTAAAGGCGATACCTGTGTGGCTCAATGAGAAGATGTTCTTGAAAAAGCTGATCTTCGAAGGATTAGAAGAGGTGGGGCCTTATGACAAAAGCAAGGCCAAGCTGTTGTTCCCTGAACATCACCTGTCTCACGCAGCAAGTGCCTTTTACCCTTCTCCTTACGAAAGAGCGGCTATTTTAACCATCGATGGCGTTGGGGAATGGTGTACCGCCTCCATCGGGCTTGGCGAGAACGGGCAGATCAGTATACTCAAAGAAATGGAGTTCCCGCACTCTGTGGGCCTACTTTACAGTGCCTTTACCTATTACCTGGGTTTCACCGTCAATTCGGGGGAATATAAGCTTATGGGGCTGGCACCCTACGGAAATCCGGATGCAGCCGAAACACACAGGTTCATAGAGCTGATCAAAAAGGAGTTGGTAGACATAAAAGACGATGGCTCTATTTGGCTTAACCAATCTTACTTCAACTATGCAACAGGTCTCAGAATGGTCAAAGAAAAGAAGTGGGAGGACCTATTCGGGCTGAAACGCAGAAGAGAAGAGACCGACATAACACAAGTTCACTGCAACATGGCCTTAGCCATACAAACAGTTACAGAAGAAATTGTCATTAAAATGGCGGTTGAGGCAAAACGAATAACGGGTGCTGACTATTTGTGTATGGCTGGAGGTGTGGCTCTTAACTGTGTCGCCAATGGGAAGCTCCTGAGGGAAAACATCTTTAAGGGGATCTATATACAACCAGCGGCAGGAGATGCAGGAGGCGCCTTAGGAGCTGCCCTTGCTATAAGCAACATGTATTTTGAAGAGGAGCGCATCCGCAACAACGACACCGATATCATGCAAGGCGCCTACCTTGGCCCTGACTACTCCGAAAAAGAGATCCGGTCGATGAACAGAAGGGTAAAAGCAACCTATAAGGAGTATAAAGACTTTCAGGAGCTGGCTCAGTTCGCGGCTGATAAGCTGGCAGCAGGAAACGTGGTCGGCTGGTTTCAGGGGCGCATGGAGTTTGGCCCCAGGGCCTTGGGAAACAGAAGCATCCTGGGTGATGCGAGAAATCCTGAAATGCAGAAAAAGCTGAACCTTAAAATAAAGTACCGGGAGGGCTTCAGACCCTTTGCGCCTTCTGTGCTGGCAGAAAAGGCTGCCGATTACTTCGACCTTGAAACCGAGTCCCCCTATATGCTGCTTGTCGCTCCTGTAAGCGAACGGAGAAGGAAGCAGATACCCGCTAACTACAATGAGTTGCCGCTTTGGGAAAGGCTTTACTGCGAGAGAAGCGATGTGCAGTCTGTCACGCACCTTGACTTTTCTGCTCGTGTCCAAACGGTTCACAAGGAAACTAATCCTCGCTACTGGGAACTGATAAAGGCTTTTGACCAGCAAACCGACTATGGTCTGGTGGTCAACACAAGTTTCAATGTAAGGGGCGAGCCCATTGTCTGTACACCGTACGATGCCTATCGTTGCTTTATGAGCACAGACATGGACTACCTGGTGATCGGCGACTTTGTTTACTGTAAGACCGAACAACCCGACTGGCAGAATAAAGAGAAGTGGATGGTCAAATTTAAGATGGACTAAGTTTTGAAGAACACAAACAACATACTCATTTTCTTTATAGTACTGTGCATTTTACTCTGGAACCCGATTTCCTTTTATCTCCTCTACGAAGGGAGCGAGGTATACCGGTCCGATCTTTTCAAAGCGGTGTTCTGGATGTTACCTCTTGCAGGCATCCTGCTTATCTTTTTCTTAAAGAGAGACAACGGGTTAGCTGATCGGTTTGGCAACACCATCACTGGGCTCTCCTTCTTCGGGATATTCTTTTCCCTTTTGGTCATGCTCAATGCGCTGGTGGGCTTAGTCGTTAAACCCGCTAAGGAGCCCAACCCGCACCTTGAAGGAATGGAGCAAGGCCTGATCTTCGCCCCCAATTCAGTGGCTCATTACAAAACAGCTGAGTTTGACTATAAGGCAGAGATCAACAGCCTAGGCTTGCGCAACAAAGAAGTCAAAGTAGACAAAGAGCAGGGCACGTTCAGGATTTTATGCTTCGGCGACAGCTGGACCTTTGGCTGGGGGGTAGACGTTACGGAAAGCTGGCCTATGCAGTTGGAAGAATTCTTGCACGCGAAGGGATACCCGCAAGTGGAGGTAATCAACTGTGGGCAGGGCGGACAGTACACGTCTACTTACAAAGAGTATATGGCCAGGGCCGTTCCACTTTTAAAACCAGACCTGGTGCTGGTAGGTGTCCTGCAGCTGGATGACCTGGCGCAGTTATTTGAGAACAACTTCGAAGCTGAGAACGATCTGACTACTACCCCTGTGCTATCGTCTCTGTCCATCTCAAAAGCGGGAGGCTCATTGACAGCCTTCTTAAAAGCATCGTTCAGCAACTACCTGAAACTGTTCTACAGTGACAGCGGTGAGGAAATATCTGTGAATGAATTGTGGGAGGCTACCAACAAGAACCTGATCGAGGGGTTTGATAACACCCAGCGGCTTCGGTTCTCAACATTGTCCGATACAGTGCAAGCATTGTTTAGGGCCGGTGACCTGAACCCCAGCCTGTTGAATTACTACATAAACTTCCCGGACAGGGAAACCATCTTTAACAATCCTCACAACCCTGCCACCAGGTTTGCACTGCAGGAAATGGACAAGGACCTGAAGGAAATGAGAACGATCAGCAGGGATAACGAAGCAGAGATGGTTTTCATCAATCTCCCTATAAATTACCTGACCGGGCATAAGGTAGACCGTACACCTTCAGACTTTCTGAACAAGTACTTCATGGACAACAACAAGATCGATTCTGTTTACCACCAGTTGGCAGTGTCCAATGACATCCCCTACATGGAGCTAACGCAGAGATTCCGCGAGTTAGAAAATAAGGAAAAGTACTTTTACCAGTTCGATGGCCATCCAAATGAGGAAGGCTATAAAGAGATTGGGATCAACATTGGCCAGTATCTTCTTAACAACAACCTAATAAAAAATTGATATGGATTTCTTAAAAGACATGTGGTTCTTTATGCGAGAACGAAGAAAATTTTGGCTGGCACCAATCATCGTAGTGCTATTACTGCTGGGATTCCTTATTGTTTTTGGTGGTAGCAGTGCTGTTGCGCCGTTCATTTACACTTTATTCTAAATACTATGAGCTCTAAAAAGATAAAATCCGATCCGGTAAAAACGGTTTTGGTCATCACGGTGGGGATGCTCCTTGTGTATATCATCTCTGAATGGGAGTGGGCCCTGTATGTTTCTTTAGCTGTTGGGGCACTGGGTCTCTTGTCGGGTTACCTGGCAAAGAAGATAGACTTCTTGTGGATGAAACTGACCTGGGTGCTGAGTTATATCATGCCTAATATCATACTATCTATAGTTTTCTATATCTTTTTGGTACCGGTTGCATTTTTGTCTAGGATCTTTGGAGAAAAGAACCAACTGTCTTTAAAGAACACAGACAAAAGTCTGTTCAAAGAGCATAAAAAGAAGTATGATAAGGTCTCTTTTGAAAAGACCTGGTAATTGAGCCTCCTTTCACAAAGATACGAGTGACTGTTGCAGCATACATTCCAGAACCTGACTGAGGTTCAGATGCTTTTCCCTAGGGGCGAGCGTCTGAACCTCTTTTCTTCATAACCTTATGAGTTGTTCCTGATTCATGCCAGCCCTTGCCGGTATAGCGACAAGGCCAGGTGCACCCTTGGCTTCAGCGGAGCGGCCTGTAAACATATCGGCAAAGGGTAGCTCCGCTGGAGCTAAAGAATAGTGAGGATCTTTTTCTATCAAAAGGTTGTCCCGCTGGGACTCTTGTGTAAGTTCAGTTAGTTTATGCTGGCCCATAAAATGGGGGGTGGCTGTTGTACAATTTGGCTTGTAGCATGGCCTCCACGCAGCATTCATTCAAAACAAGTGTAAAACGCTCCCTGTCCGGATACTAAACTGCTAGGACAACTCCTCCTACCACTACTGTTGTAACAAGCAGCGGGAATTTCTGATAAATCCAGTATTTAAAGTCAATGCCAAACCAAAAAAGCTGCCTGCTTAGTGATAAAATAACGTGACTTTCTTAGTGCCGTACAGATAATACATTCGGCTCCAGCCGCTGTACTGACCTTTCGGATCTATAAGATGAAGCTTTCAGACCCTGCTGCATATATCCCTTCTGTTCCGCCCAAATGGGTAAAGCGCCTCGCCCAGGTTGGCCTGGCTGCAAAAGGCGTCGTATACTGCCTGCTCGGCATATTGGCACTGGTGGCGTCGCTTGAGCTGGGCAGGGGCACACGGGAGATAAACAGAAAGGAGGTTTTCCTGTTTATTGAGGAGCTGTTTTTGGGGAAGGTCCTCCTGCTGGTTGTCGCAGCCGGCCTGGCGTGCTACTGTGTATGGAGGCTGCTGCAGGCCCTTACAGACACAGAGGGAAAAGGAACCGGCGTAAAGGGCCTTGTCTACAGGGTGCGCTACGGGTCCAGCGGGGCTTTCTACGCACTCCTGACGTTTGTGGCAGCCAAGCTGGCGGTGAGCAGCAGCAGTAGCGACGGCGAAGGCATCAGGCAGGCGTTCATCACTGAGGTGCTGCAAAAGCCTCTGGGGCAGTGGCTGGTTATCTTTGGTGCGGCACTCATTGGCCTTGGCGGGGCTTACTTCATTTACGAAGGTTTCTTTGAGAGGTACAGGAAGAAGATAAAGGAAGCAAGGTTAGGCTACAAAGCTGAGGAGACGATGATCAAAACGGGAAAAATGGGCTATGTCTCCCGTGGCACAGTGTGGGGCGTCTTCAGCTATCTGCTCCTGAGAGCCGCCTTAAATGCAAAAAGGGGCAACGTCGAAAGTGCTTTTCACTTCCTGGAAAGCACTGCACACGGGGCCTACCTGCTGGGGGCGGTGGCGCTTGGCCTTATCTGCTACAGCGTGTTTGTGCTCATGGAAGCCAGGTTCCGGTACAGCAGCAAATAGCAGCTTTGCCTGGTACATGTTGCCCTGTCTATTTAAAGAACCTGCCCATCCCCAGGGAGAAAATCATTACCCCGTATAAGAAGTGCTCTATCACCACAATGAGCAGGGAGTTATACCTCCGATAGGTGTGGCTAAAGACAAAGCTCACCAGGAAAGCCCCGGTGATGGCTACCCAGTTGCCGAAGACAATGTGTGAGAAGCCAAAGAAGGCGCTGTTGAGCAGGACGGAGACCTTCGCATTCGGGAAAAGGTCGCTGTAGCGGTGGTAGTACCAGGCCCTGTACACTATCTCCTGCGGGATGACAGACCAGAAAGGGTACAGTGCCACTGCCAGCAGGTAGCGGTCGAAGTTCTCCTGGGGCAGGTAGTAAAGCAGGTCCCGGTGAAAGAAGCGGATAAAGCCGTAGACCAGGGCGGAAACGAGCACAAACCTGCCGATAAGAAACGCCCAGTTGACGGGCACCAGCCTCAGGAAGCGCTTGTTGTGAAAGCCCCTGTTCCTGAGCAGGAGGACAAGCAATAAGATTCCCATTCCCAGGAGGGGCACCAGGTTGTATATTCCCTGCAGCTGGTATGCGGTGAAAAGCGGGACGGCAATATATATAAGAAGTAGTTCAAGTGATCGCAGTGTCGTGTTTTTGTTTTTCTTCATTCTCCAAGGGCAAAACTGGTTATCCCGCTCCAACCGAAATGGAATGGAGCAGCAGCTGTAGAAGGTACCGTTTTCAAGGGCAGGGGGTTTCGTCTGCCGTTAAGATAAGACAGGAGGAGGAGGGGCACTGGTTAAGATCAAGGTCTCGTTGCCCTCTATACCGGGATACCTCCTCTTACCTGCTCAACTGGTTCAGGAAAGGGTGCTGTTCAGGGGCGGGTAAAAGGGAAGCCACCAGGCAATTCCTCAGTATGCAACACCGCTCGTGGGCTTCTACAGATAGAGGCTCCATATTATGAGGAGCCCCTATCTGTAAGTATGTGCGGTTATTTAAAGCCCGTATGTCAACTAATTCAAATGCCGTAGTAGGTGTTGAAGTAAGTGTACTCCGTGTCATCCAGCACGTCGTCTTCGTCCTCATCCCAGATGGTGAACACCCCGTCGGTGTACTCGCGCGCCTCTATCAGCCCGTTACCGTCTGTGTCCCAGGCGTTATACCAGCCCAAATTATTGAAACCGGTATCGAACTCTGCCGTCTCAATAAATCCGTCGGTGTTGGTGTCCCAGGCGGCCCAATCTGCCCCAGCCAGGTTGTAATCTGCCACTGCTGCGTTCCACTCAATATCCTCTATCATTCCGTCATTGTCTGTATCCCAAATCTGGAAGAAACTGGTGGTGAACTCGTCCTCATCCAAGAAGCTATCGTCATTCACATCCCAGTCCTGGTAGTAGCTAGTGGGTGTAAAAGTAGTATAGAATTCGTCCCTGTCCCAGGTGTCGATTATAGCCACATCAACTGTGGCACCCACATCTTCCACAGTTACAACATCGCTCTTGTTCAGAGTATCGGTTACCACCTCATCCTCAACTATTTCTCTTCCTCCATAGCAAGCTACCACTCCAGTCAACAGAAATAGGAAAATCCCATTTGTAACCGTTTTCAGGGCGTTCATTTCTCTTCTTTCCATGATGCTACTCCAAGTTTGTTTTTGTAAAAGACTTATGGGTGCTTGCCAAAGTCTACGGAGCCAGCCGTACATCGTTTATGTGGCAATGTGACAACTTGTTGAAAGGAAGGGTTAAATAAGAACTTAAGGCAGTAGAGCAGGCAGTGTATACTAATGGAAATAAAAATGCGAAGGCTTGATTCCAAGCCGCTGGAGCTTACCTACACTGTTGTTTCAATTCGCTGTAACAATAGCTGCAGCGGAGAAAAGCAGCTTGCATATTAGGCCGTAACTAGTGCTGCCCGAGGGATATACTTCTTAAGTTAAATTAGACAAAACGGGCCACCTCAAGAGCAATAGTCAAAAATTAAGCGTCGGAGAGCTTGTAGTGAGCATCATCCTTTCTGCCAATGTAAAGAAAGAAGTCGACGATATAGCAGTGTATTGCTATAGTCTGTTCTGTCATCGCCATGTTCATTTAGGGTGTGTGGTAACTGTAACATGAGCTAAAGTCAACGGCAGAATAGATTTTCATGTCGAGCAACTTGAGTTAAAACAGGAAAAATATCTATGAGTAAAAAAAGATTAAGCCTTCCTTTCAAATCCACCGCACTGAAAGCCTTTGCTGGTGTGCTAGGCCTCATTCTCCTGGCTAGTGCGCCAATTTTTGCACAAACCAGGACGACAGGAGTCGAGAACGTGGCCAGGCAGCGCATTTCCATCAACAACAACTGGAGCTTCTATAAGTATGTGTCGGCAGACAAGGCAGATAACCTGATCTACGATGTGCGCCCGGAGGCAACAGAAGACACAGACCATAAAGTAGCGGATGCCAAACCCACGGAGGCCGTGGAAGTAGCAGCAACGGCACAAGTGCTGAAGCCCTGGATACTGCCCACTGGAAACGACTTTATCAAGGACCCCGCCAAACGGCATACCCGGCCCGAAGGCAGTCCTGGAGCCGATTTCCCCTTTGTTCAAGCTGACTTTGATGACAGTTCCTGGGAAAGAGTTAATCTTCCGCATGATTGGGCCATCAAGGGGCCATTTTTAGAAGGACCCGATGCTGAAGTTGGCGGGAGCATGGGACGACTGCCCAGCCCGGGTGTGGCCTGGTATAGAAAAGATCTGGATATTCCGGCCTCGGATGCAGGTAAATCCATCTTCCTGGATGTGGATGGTGCCATGTCCTATGCCATAGTCTGGCTGAATGGCCACCTGGTAGGGGGGTGGCCTTATGGCTACTCCTCCTGGCGTCTGGACCTCACACCTTATTTGAATCCGGGAGGTGAGAATCAACTGGCGATACGCCTGGACAATCCAACTGTTTCGTCGCGCTGGTATCCGGGCGGCGGAATTTACCGCAATGTATGGCTCACCAAAACCAATCCAGTGCATGTAAGCCAGTGGGGCACCGATGTGACAACAAAAGAAGTTTCAAAAGCCTTCGCCATAGTCGATCTGGAAGTTTCCATCGACAATGACTCCGGGAAAGACCCTAACGTCGAAGCGATCACACAGGTCTTTGCCCTGGATAAAGACGGTAAGAAAACCGGCAAAGCCGTAGCCAGCTTTAAACTCATGAAAACAGGGGTGGCCGCCGGAGAGCGTGTCAGGCTTAAGGGCTCTGTGACCATCAAAAATCCGCGCCTGTGGGGACCTCCGCCCACGCAGACGCCCCACCGCTACCTTGCCGTAACAACTTTAAGGCAGCAGGGCAAGCCCGTCGATACGTATGAGACACCTTTTGGCATTCGCGATTTGCGCTTTGATCCGGAAACAGGCCTCTATGTTAACGGCGAGAGAATTTACATCAAGGTGTTAACCAGCACCATGATTTAGGGGCACTTGGTGCTGCCTTCAACATTCGTGCAGCCGAAAGGCAGCTCGAGCTACTCCGGGAGATGGGCACCAACGCGATTAGAATGGCCCATAACCCGCCGGCTCCTGAGTTACTCGAGTTAACAGACAAAATGGGCTTTCTGGTGGTAAACGAGGTGTTCGATGTCTGGGAGCGGAAGAAGCGACCGCTCGACTTCCACCTCATTTTCCCTGACTGGCATGAGCAGGATCTGCGTGCCTTAATTCGCCGGGACCGCAACAATCCCTCTGTGATTATGTGGAGCTTCGGCAATGAGGTTGGGGAGCAATACACGGAAGAGGAAGGCGCTGCGCTGGCAAATCGGCTGCACAACATCGTGAAAGAGGAGGATACTACCCGCCCCACAACCGCCTCGATGAATTATGCCAAACCCCACATGCCTTTTCCCGGATCCATGGATGTCATCAGCCTGAATTACCAGGGCGAAGGAATCCGCGACGCGCCTGCCTATGCCGACCTGCAGGGCATCCGCACCTCCCCGCTTTACCCGGCCTTTCATGAAGCGTTTCCCGACAAGGTTATCCTCAGCAGCGAGAACGCTGCCGCTTTGAGTAGTCGCGGGGAATACCTGTTTCCAGTTGCTGAGGGAATCAGTGCGCCGGTGCGGGATGGTTTAGGCGGGGATCCCAAGACCAAACAGTTTAGCGCCTACGAGCTGTATACTGCGCCGTTCGGCTCCTCCGCAGATAAAGTGTTCGGCTCACTGGATAGGCACCCTTACGTGGCAGGCGGGTTTGTCTGGAGTGGCTGGGACTACCTCGGCGAACCCACCCCGTATTACGAAGCCCGCAGTTCGTATTTCGGGGTTATTGACCTGGCTGGCTTCAAGAAAGATCGCTTTTACCTTTACCAGGCAAACTGGCGTCCCGATTTCCCCATGGCGCACATCCTGCCGCACTGGACCTGGCCGGAGCGGGTGGGAGAAGTCACACCGGTGCATGTGTTCACCTCAGGAGATGAAGCGGAGCTTTTCCTCAACGGCAAGTCCCTCGGGCGAAAGAAAAAAGGGAAGTATGAGTACCGTCTGCGCTGGGACGAGGTGACATAAGAGCCAGGCGAGCTGAAAGTGGTGGCTTACAAGAACGGGAAAAAGTGGGCAACTGATGCGGTAACAACAGCAGGTGATGCAGCCAGACTGGAGCTGAGTGCAGACCGTAAGGTAATTGATGCAGACGGTGAAGACCTTTCTTTCATTACCGTTCGTAGAAGATGCCAGCGGCAACACTGTTCCCCAGGCGGACAGCCCCATTACCTTCGTGATATCAGGTCCCGGGGAGATTGTAGCGACAGACAATGGCGACCCGACCAGCTTTGTTCCCTTCCCAAGCCATGAGCGGGAAACCTTTAACGGCCTTGCGTTGGTTATCGTACGTGCCAAAGCCGGAGAGGCTGGCAACATAAAAATTATAGCAGCATCACCCGGACTAAAAGACGCGCAGTTGGTAGTTAACAGCCAATAGCAGATGCTTGAGATTACAATGTTTTACTGTAAGCTTTTTCCAGGCAGCCATACTTTGTTTGTACAGCAGGCTTTCATATTGTTAAACTGATGCTGACGCTGTTGATTATGGTTGAAATGCTTTCCCATAATATGCCGGAACCCTGAGATGCTCTCTTGAATAAGGCTCCAGTATTTACAAAAAACTTAAGTTGCGATTAATTTTTTCGTAGCCAAAATAAACTCACCCCTAACCCCTCCGAGGTAGGGAATCTTCCTTCTCGGCCGAAAATCCTCTCTTGGGAGGGGCAGGGGTGGGTCTTCGAAGGTAGCGGCACAGTGAAATGTGCACTTCGCAACTAGAGTTAAAAAGTTTAGTTGTAGAACAAGAAAAGGCTTCTCATCACGGGGAGCCTTTTCTTGTTTTGTAACGGCAGTTATTCTTATTGGAGCGAATTGTAGGCTAGATGATTTGGCGGCTGCTGCGAGACTGTAACCTAAACTGTGTCTGCAGCCCCTCTATAAGATATACTTATTGTTTGAATGCGCTTTTCAGTCGCATGGCGGCGTAATCTTGCGCTGCAACGGCCTCTTCCAGTAGCGCGTTCATGCCGAAGAACTCATGCGTTACCCCTTCATATACTTTGCGCTCCACGGGTACTCCTGCCGCTTGCAGCCGCTCTGCGAGTAACTGTCCCTCATAACGCAGGGGGTCAATTTCGGCATTGATGATGGTTGTTGGCGGCAATCCATTCAGGTTGGCATTTACCAGGTCTATCAGCGGGTGTGTCTCTGTTTCCCAGCCTGGCACATACAGGCTGAAGAACCACTTCATCAGGCCCTTGTTCAGGAAGAAGGCATTCTCGTACTCGTCATAAGTGGGCGAGTCAACATCACCGTCCGCTATAGGGTAAACTGAAAGTATGTGCTCCGGCATTGGCTCATTCCGTTCCCTGGCCATTAAAGCTACGGCTACAGCCAGGTTGCCCCCGGCGCTTTCCCCGGCAGTGACCACCATGTCAGGGTTACCGTTAATAACGGATGCAGAGTCACGTGCCCATTGGTAAGCGGCAAAAGCATCTTCATGGGCTGCCGGGTACCGGTGCTCAGGCGCCTGCCGGTAAGCCACCGATATTACAATGGCCCCTGCTTTGTCTGCAAGCGCACTGGCCGAAGGCTCGTAAGTGTCGAGGTTTGTTAGCACCCATCCACCGCCGTGGTAGTACACGATAACAGGGAAAGGACCCGTGCCGCTTTTAGGAGTATAAATACGTACCAGCAGGTTCAGGTCTGTATCGTTCGGTATCACCCTATGGTTAACAGATACGCTGGCAGGCTTTGGGCTAATGTTGTGCTCCCGCAGCAGGTCTGTTAAGGCATCGTAGAAGGTGGGTTCCTCCCGCGCCTGGTCTGCTGCCAGTTTAGGATATGGTACAATGCCATAGCTTTGAAACTGCTCAATAACAGCCAGCATCTGAGGATCAATGCTGGGTGCCCAACTCGGATTCGGTCCGTTGGGTTCAATCTTACCGGCATCGGTCGGTACTTCAGTGTTTCCAGCTGGCTCACTGCCACCAGCAACTACTGGGTCCTGTCCGGAACTTTGCCCATCCCCGACAACAGGAACCTGGCTGCAGCTGAACATGAAGACAGCCGCAAAGAGAGTCGCAGAAAACTTTGCGGCTGTCTTTTTCTGCCTTTGCAGGCTTATTTTCATCTTTTGAGTCAAGTTGATTTTCATAGTTCAGTCATTTGGTTAATCGATAATAGCATTTGTGTAAAAGCGAAAGGTGCAAGCCAGCAGGGTAGGGTCTGCTTGATCTACAGGCAAAGAGCTTCTTCTCTCCCAATGCTGTGTACGTCCTGCTCTTTAATGTACCTACACAAAAAAGGAACTAACCTGTGCAGGGACTAATAAGACCAGTGAAAGCCGGATAATCTTTAGTGGAAGCGGAAGCGTCAGCTCAATACTTTAGTTAATTGCTGAAATGAGTGCAATTTTGCGCTGCCCGTAGTATCAACATCAACACTTGTACTGTGTGTATAGCAGAGAATGGTTAGCAAGTTAGTGGCAGTCGCTGACACCCAAGCCCTTATTGTTTTCTGGCTTCCGAAGGTGCATAGGGTAAATGAGTTATCATCCGGCAAAGGCTAATAAACAAGAGGGCTCGAGTCAGATTAGGGATCGGGCATTCCCGCTTGATAAAAATACATCTGCTCGTTTCACTGCGGTACTCTACAAAAAAGATATATCAACATAATGCACTTTCTTTGTTATCCAGACAGCGCGGTTGATCGCCTTCGTTTTTAGGTTTTATAGTAACCTTACTCGTTTACCTCCAGCATATCGTTATTGTTCTCGTCCCACACTGGCCGAACAGCCTATCGACTTACTCTCTTTCCCTCAGTATTATCACATAGTCAGTGGCCCAGTCTGACCCGCTCTCGTTCCCCAGTCCAAAGTTGCAAACTGAGTATAGGGGCGGTATACGTTAATGGCTTGGGCAGTCAGATAACAGGCGTCCCACTTTCCCTTAACGACTTGCTATAGCTGCGCTTTAGCAAATTGAGCCTACTTTTGCGCGTGGGCTATATAGATTTAGCTACTCCTGTTTATCATAGAGGGCGCATGGCAACTTCCCCCATCGCAGTGGCCCTAGATTTCCCTTTCTCTAATTATAAATGAGTGCTCACTCATTAAACATGTACCTACACCCTTTATTAAGCTGCTGCCTTCAAACATTCAGATGCACAAGCGTAAGTAGTTTTATTATATAACAAAACAAATTATCAGGCGCCAATAAACTGTGTTTAAACAGGGGCTGCTGCTACTCCTGGATGTGTAAGGCAGGTAACATGATATATTCACATATGTCTGATTATTAAATAGATAAGTATTTTTTGACAGAATGGAAAAGATTATCAAGATTAATGGCAGCAAAAGCAGCAGAAGAGGTATAAATGTTTAAAATTAGTATTTTTTTTATTTAATATGGATTAGTATGTTAAACTTTACCGATTCAAAAGGGAAGGGCTACAAGCCTGACCAGGGGCTTGGCAGCTCCCGCAGGTCTTTTCTGCAGTACAGCGGGGCCGCACTGGCCACATCCGCTATCTTGCTCTCCGGCTGTGAGCAGTTCGAGGAGTTTATCCCACCGAAGAACCCCAACTCACCCAAGAAAGTGAACCTGGGGAGCGGGGACATTGGCATCCTCAACTATGCCTATGCACTGGAGCAACTGGAGGCGGCCTTCTACACCAAAGTCGCGCTATTGGGCTTTTACATCGGTGCGTCTGGTGAGGAAATAAAAGTGCTGGAGGACGTTCGGCAGCACGAGGTGGCACACCGCGAGTTCTATGAGGCGGCGTTGGGCAATAACGCCATCGGCAAGCTGGAGTTTGACTTTAGCATGGTGGACTTCAGAGACAGAAACAGTGTGCTGCAGACAGCTAAGACATTTGAGGACCTTGGCGTGGCGGCTTACAACGGCGCTGGCCCGCTCCTTACCAACCCCGACTTCCTGGTAGTGGCCGGTAAAATCGTTTCTGTGGAGGCACGCCACGCGGAGGCCATCTATGACCTTATCGCTCCAAATGATGCTTTTGTGGACTTTATCAGCGATGGACTGGATGAGGCGCTGCCACCTATGCAGGTGCTGCAGATGGCTGCCCCTTTCATTGTGACAGAGATTGACGCGAGTAATTTACCAAAAGCTTAACCGGAGGATACTACGATGGATTTTATAAAACTATTCGATTCTTTCAACACAGATAATAAGTCGGAAGAAGAAGTGGACATCTACATGTCCAGAAAAGAGGCCTTCCGGAAACTGGGAAGCCTGACAAAGAAAGTGGCACTTGCCTCCCTGCCGGTGGCAGCCTTTACCATGATGCCGAAGATGGCCTTTGCGCAAAGCAGCGACGTGATAGGTGTGCTCAAATTCGCACTGACCCTGGAGCGGCTGGAGTACCAGTACTACATAGAGGGTGTGGACTCAGGCATCATCAATAGCCGACATCAGAACGTGTTCATGGCCATCCGGGAGCACGAGCGCATTCACGTGGAGTTGCTGGAGGCAACGATCCAGGCCCTGGGCGGAAATTTGGATGGCGTGCCGAGCATGTTCGACTTTACCGCAGGCGGCGTGTTCCCTAGTCCTTTCAGCAACTACCAGCTCTTCCTGGCCCTGTCGCAGGCATTGGAGGATACGGGAGTGAGAGCCTACAAGGGGCAGGCCCCGAACCTGATAGACAACGACGAATTGCTGAAAGTGGCGTTGCAGATTCATGCGGTGGAGGCGCGGCACGCCTCGCAGGTAAGGCGCATACGCGGAAGAAAAGGCTGGATTACGGAAGAGGACTACGACGGCATAGACGGATTCGGAGGTACTTTCATGGTGGCAAGCAGCGCCGTTTACGCCGGTGAGAAAAACACCACGCATGTGGGTGTGGAAGTGACTGACGTGACAACAGTACCGGTGATGGCAGTGAGAGAAGCCTGGGATGAGCCGCTGTCCATGCAGATGGTAGTAGACATTGTGAAGCCGTTCATCGTGTCATAGATAGTAACATTCAACTTTTAATATTAAACATTTTAAAAATTAATACTTATGAAAAACAATACAAAGCTAAATTCAATTATGCATAAAGCTGTGTCTTCTGCCAAGGTGCTTGCTGCTACCGTTATGGGTACTATTTTCCTGGCAAGCTGCGACCAGCTGGGTGACCTGGATGGCGTTATACCTGGAGGCGGCTCTGGGGGCAATAACAGCAAGATGAAGATGTACAAGGTGCAGTTGAACCCGCTCAATAATTCGGGCGTGACGGGAACGGCGACCGTGATGATGAGCCCGGACGGCCACTTCGAGGTCATCACCGACGTGGAGGGACTGGCGCCGGACATGGTGCACCCGCAGCACATCCACGGATTTGTAATGGAAAACATGTCAGACAAGGATGCTATGTGCCCCCCACCAAGTGCAGCAGGCGACGATGGGCTCCTGACATTGGAGGATGGCCTTCCATTCTACGGGCCTGTGCTTATACCACTGGACGACAGGCTGGTGCCGCTGACATCTGATAACTTTCCTGTTGCCACCTCTGCCGGTACCATCAGTTATGGTGGAAAGGTGATGACAAACTCGCTTGTTTCTGCATTCGATGCCATGCACAACGGCACCCAGACAGTAAAAGACCTGGAGCTGGATAAGCGTGTGATTGTGATTCATGGCGCTTATGTAATTAATAATAGAGTCGTACCAGCTAGCAGGAACCCTAGCCCCAGAAGATATATGGCTACTCTTCCGGTGGCCTGTGGTGAGTTGGTGGAGATGAAGTAAGACACTGCTGTTTACTTCAGAAAAAGGGAAGCGCCCATCGTGGCGCTTCCCTTTTTCTGGTAGTAACTTAGTACAGGTGTGGTTAGACAGTGTCGCCAGGGTATGACAGCAGCCTCCGGGCACTGGACTTGCTACGTTTGACTGGAGGCGTTTGATAGGCAGATTTATGAAAGTATTAAATTTGACTATAATGGATAGACTTATAGTTGACGCCTCCTTCAAACACCGTGGCGGGCTGGCAGATGAGGGTCTCCAAACAGGTAAACGACACCTCCTGAGAATTGATTATTTAAAATTGCTCCGTAGGGGGGCGAATAAATTTGACAAAACAAGAGGCTGTTCCGACTTTTCGGACAGCCTCATCTGTTTCACTCTGACCGGGGCGTGCAATACGCCTTTAGTGCCTTCAGAGAGCAGCTGGAGGGAATGCCAGTGGTAAAAACCATGAGTTATGAGTCGCAAGGGCAATTATTGGGATAACGCTGTGGCTGATATCTTCTTTAAGTCGATGAAAAACAGAAAGGGTGTACCACCTTGCCACTATGAAAACCTATTCCTGCAGTCAGGCTGTGGCTACCTGAAAAAAGTCTCCATTGAAACATTGCAATTCCAATTTATATAAGGAAAGATAACGGGAACATTACAGTAGCATAACATGCACTTTACCTGAGTTGCTGACCTTTGCCTCAAAAGTAAAAAGACTTAAAAAGATGGTAAAGTGTTTTTTCAGTTTAGTATTTATGCTCACCCTGGGTACAGCTGTTGCTCAGACAGGGGAGGAGTTCGTCATGGCCTTTGGTTCGTGCAACAGGCAAAACCTGCCACAGCCCATGTGGGAGGTAATTGCCAAAGAGCAACCCAATTTATGGGTATGGCTGGGAGACAACATTTACGGTGACTCGGATGACATGTCGGTGCTGAAGGCGAAGTATGAGACGCAGGCAAACCAGGAAGGATACAAAAAGCTGACTGCCCAAGTACCTGTTATCGGCACCTGGGATGACCATGATTATGGCCGTAATGATGCCGGTAAGGAATACCCGCATAAAAAGGAAAGCCAGCAGCTGGCACTGGACTTTTTAAAAGAGCCGGCAAACAGCATCCGAAGAAATCAGGAAGGAATATATGCTGCCTACGACTATAAGCTGAAGAACAAAACAGTCAAAGTGATACTGCTTGACGCGCGCTATCACCAGGATGCATTGAAGAAAGACAGCGTAAAAGCCTATATCCCAAATACACAGGGAGACTTATTAGGGGAAGCGCAGTGGGAATGGTTGGAGAAGCAGTTGAAAGAGAGTACGGCGGATGCGCACATCATCGGCTCCGGCATTCAGTTTATACCCGACCAGCACCCCTATGAGAAATGGGCGAATTTTCCGTCAGCCCGCAAGCGCCTGTTCGACTTACTTGCTAAAACACAGGCGAAAGGCGTAATACTCATTAGCGGAGACCGGCATATCGGTGAGTTCTCCAAAATGGAGGTGGAGGGGGTGGATTATCCAATTCACGAGATAACCTCCAGCGGGCTGACGCACTCCTCCACCAACAACACCAGCGAATACAACCCATACCGTGTAGGTCCACTGGTAAACCAAAAGCATTTCGGGCTCTTTACCTTCCAGGAGAAGGAAAACACCTTTGCTGTGGAAGTGAAGCTAGTGGGCGAAGACGGAAAGTCATTCCATACAGAAAAAATAGTGCTGTCAGAATAAAGGCTTTTAGAGCATGTTTAAATTTTGTTTTTGATAGCGAAAATGCGTGATTTTGGGTTCTGATAAAGCTCATTTTGAGTGTAATAGCAGCGCTATTGCGCGAAAAATAGCTGAAGTCAGGTTCTGAAAGCACGTATTTGCAGCTCAAAGTATAAAGTTTAACATGCTCTTACAGTAAAGTTTACAAGCAAGAGGCTGTCTCCAACATGGGGCAGCCTCTTTTTATTTATTCTCCCACTCTGTGGCGGGTTTGTAGCCAGAGGCATAACAGTAAGGTAAAATCAGGGGAGCTTACTTGATGATACTGTAATAATGGCTTTCCACTGCCATAACATGGCGACAGTAGCTTTGCATCATAACCATAATTTAGTTTACATGACAAAGAAATTCTACTACTCGCTCTTCAGCATCGCCTTTCTGGTACTGCTTTCTGCCGCGCAGGACGCCTGGGCACAGGTAACAGGCGCTTCCATTGTTGGAAAAGTAACGGATGAGCAAGGTGCCGGATTACCGGGAGTAACTGTGCTGGTTCGAAATGAATCCACTGGGTTTCAGACCGCCACACTGTCAAACAGTGAAGGCAGCTACTCTGTTAAGCAGCTGCCGCTCGGGAAGCCTTATGAGGTGAAAGCCTCTTATATAGGGCACGCTACGCAGGTGCAAAACAATTTTGCATTGAATTTAGGAGACCAGTTGGTTGTTGACTTCGTGATGCGGCAGGCGGCCACAGACCTGGAGGAGGTTGTCATCACCACGAACTCTCTCAGTAGCCGCATCGACCGTGCCGGGGGAAGCACCTTCATCAGGGCTCAGGACATTGAGAAGCTTCCGACCATGAACCGTAATTTCACCAACCTCGCCTCCCTGGCCCCTACAGTAATTGGCGGCAACATCAGCGGCCAGCTTGCCTCCTCCACCAACTACCTGATTGACGGTGTAAGTGCAAGAAATAACCTGACTTCAGGGGATTTGGCGAGAGGCCCTTATGCACTATCTATGGAGGCAATTCGGGAGTTTGAGGTCGTGACAAACGTGTATGACGTGACTTACGGCAGGCAGGGTGGTGGTACTATCAGTGCGGTGACAAAGTCAGGCACTAACAAATTCACAGGTTCTGTTTTTGACTACTACCGCTCTGACTTTCTCTCCAGCCCCTATGACATCCGGGGAAATGAGCGGGAGCAGAACTTCACCACAAACCAGTATGGCTTCAGCCTGGGCGGCCCCATCATCAAAGACAAGTTGCACTTCTTCACGGCCCTTGACCGCCAGGACGAGACCATGCCTTTTTTTATAGCTGATATCAGAGAACCCGCAGACGAAAACGCTTTGCGCATCAGCAGAGGCGCCCTGGACACGCTGATTACAATTGGACGAGAAAAGTACGGCCTGAGCAACAACCTGCAGGTGGGAGAGTTCGGCAGGAAAACCCTTGCTAACACGTTTTTTGCCAGACTTGACTGGCAAATCAACGACCGCAATCAGTTGACGCTCCGCAATAACTACAGCGACTGGAACAACCCCTACAGCGTCAGCGACAACTCGCCTATCAACCTCTTCGAAGTGTATGGTGATTTCAAATCCAGGGAAAATAGTACGCTGCTCTCCCTGAGAACGCAGTTCCAACCCACGCTGCTCAATGAGTTGAAGGTGCAGTACCAGCGGGCTACCCGAAACTATGTGCCGAACCAGGAACTGCCATCGGCTAACATCCCGCGCGCCATAGTAACGGTGCGCTCACAGCTGCCGAACGGAACATTGGGTAACACACAGGTGCAGCTGGGCGGACAGCGTTACCTGCCAGAAGACAACCTGGAAGACCAGATACAACTGGTGAACACCACTTACCTGACTAAGGGGAGGTATAATTTCACTTTCGGAACTGACAACACACTAACCTATTTAGATACTTATATCTCCAGTGAGCAGAACGGGCGCTTTATCTTCAATAGCTTGGAAGACTTTGACAATTTGAACCCCTCCCGTTACGCACGCGAGGTGCCGCTGCAAGGAGTACCATCGGTGCAGCAGTGGGTGCTGAACGGTTCGCTTTTCGGGCAGGTGCAGTACGAGCCGCTGCCAAACGTGGAAGCAACCTTTGGCCTGCGTTGGGATGTGACAAGCTACCTGGAGGCAGGGGAGTATAACTCCGTAGTGGACGAGGCATTGGGATTGCGCACAGACAACAACCCGACAGACTGGAATAATATTCAGCCGCGGGTGCAGCTCACCTGGGATGTGGCGGGCAATAGAACGGACGTGCTGAAGTTCGGAGCAGGAATGTTCTCTGCCAACCCCATCACCTATGCGCAGGTAAACAACATCCAGAACAGCGGTACCATGGTGGCCGCCGTGGACGTGACACGCCCCGCAAGCGGAATGAACCTGGTGCCAAGGCCTGATTTTCCGGCTTACCGCCTGGACCCGAGCTCTGCGCCGGGACTTATAGCGGGGGTACCAAATGTATCCACCATCAACCTGAACAGCGCTGATTTGCAGATGCCTTCTATCTTCAAGGCAAACCTGAACTACAATAAGATTATCGGTGACTGGCTGCGTCTGGGAGTGAACTTGCTTTACTCTAAAACCTGGAACAACTATGTATACCTTGACCGGAACCTGGTGGAGGAACCCTACTTCCGACTTGCCAACGAAGATAACCGCGGTGTCTTTGTGCCGGCCAACACCATCACAGAAAAGGGAATCACCGACAACGTGCTGGGCAGGAAAACGCAGGCTGTGGGCCGTACGCTGGAATTTACGAACGGGGCGGAGCTTCGCCAGGCCGCTGTGGTTGTGGATGCCGACATACGTTACCTGAGAGACGGCTACCTGAACCTAAGCTATACCATGAACGACTCAAGGGACAACTCGTCTTACAACGGAAACGTGGCCAATACCTCTACCTTCCGGCCTATTAAGTCTGACCCCCGTGACTTGAGTGAGATGTATTATTCTGACAACCATTTCCGCCACAAGGTGGCAGTGTTCGGCTCCACGCCCAGCCTGAAAGGGTTCGTGCTCAGCGGAACGTTCACTGGGTTCGGCGGAACGAGGTACTCGCTGCTGGTGGACGCGGATATCAACGGTGACTTTGTGGGTGGTCCCGGTACTGACAACGACTTAGCTTTTGTCTTTGACCCTTCTAACCCGAACACGCCGGAGTCTGTAAGAATCTCCATGGAGAAGGTACTGGCTAACCCGGACAACCGCGCAGCAGATTACTTACGTGAAAGCCTGGGCAGTATAGCAGACCGCAACGGAGGGCGCAACCCTTTTTCAGGAACATTCAACCTCCGCCTTGCAAAGACCATTAAGACTTTCAAAGACCAGGGGCTAACGATAAGTGTTGATGCCTTCAACTTTGCCAACCTGCTGAACAAAGACTGGGGTGTAAACTACAACCTTCGTAACCAAAACCTCCTGTTTGTGACAGGCTTTGACCAGCAAACGCAGGAGTACAGCTACCGCGTAAATGAAAACGTGGGTGTGACGCAGCAGAACGGAACACCATACCAGATCCAGGTAGGAGCTAAGTATTCTTTCTAATCCAGCCTTATTTCTTAGTAAAAGTGTGGGGGCTGTTTAGCTCCCACACTTTTTAATTCTTAAACTATAGACAATATGAAGTGCTTTACCATAACAGTTTTACTTAGTGCCCTTTGTTTCTTCACCTGCTTTGGCCAGGCAGCCAAATATGTAGTCGTCATCAGTATAGACGGATTCCGCCCTGAGTTTTACAAGGACCCTTCCTGGCCTGCCCCAAACCTGAGAAAGCTGGCAGACAGCGGCGTGTATGCCGATGGTGTGAGAGGTGTCTTCCCTAGTGTCACCTACCCATCGCATACAACAATTTTGACGGGTGCTATGCCAGCCAGGCACGGTATCTACTATAATTCTCCTTTCGAGCCGGAGGGGCAGACCGGGCGCTGGTATTGGGAGGAGAGCCTGATTAAAACGGAAACCCTGTGGGATGCGATGCATAAGGCCGGCCTTACCTCCGGATCTGTATTCTGGCCTGTGTCTGCAGGTGCTCCCATCGATTATAACATCCCGGAGGTGTGGTCATTGGATAAGAACATGGACCGTGTAACACCTATCAGGCAACAGGCAACACCAAAAGGGCTGTTTGAGGAAATCGAGCTGAACGCCACGGGCAAGCTGGAGCCTGACGACCTGAACAGTGACTACATGATAACAGACGAAAACGGCAGCAGGATGGCGGCATACCTGATCAAGAAACACAAGCCGAACCTGTTGACGCTGCACCTTTATTGCGTGGACCATGCAGCCCACGGGGAGGGGCGCTACGGGGAGCACGTGAGCGCGGCGGTCGCAACAGCCGATCGGGCCATTGGCAACATCATGGAAGCCATTGATAAAGCGGGCATCAAGGACAGCACCGCCATCATCAT
The DNA here is from genome assembly GCF_010015475.1 of Pontibacter pamirensis. Lineage (GTDB taxonomy): Bacteria > Bacteroidota > Bacteroidia > Cytophagales > Hymenobacteraceae > Pontibacter > Pontibacter pamirensis. The sequence continues at coordinate 118,587 of NZ_SSNI01000003.1, read as the reverse complement.
CACTGGTGACCACGGCTTTGTGGACATTCACACAAGCCTGGCTCCCAACGTATGGCTTGCCACCAAAGGACTTACCGGCACCAACGCGTCTGACTGGAAAGCCAGGTTCCATACATCAGGCGCTGCTGCATTCCTAATGCTGAAGAACAAAGGCGACAAAAAGACTATAAGCGAGGTAAGAGCTATATTAGCAAGCTTGCCGGAGTCCCAAAGAAGCTCTTCCGGATAGTGGAACGGACAGAGTTGGATAAAATTGGTGCAGACCCGGCGGCAGTCCTGGCCCTGGCACCTGTAAAGGGAATAGCGATGAGCAGTGCTGTGGAGGGGGAGCCTATCAGGCCTGCAAAAGGAGGCACCCACGGCTTTTTTCCTGATTTTGATGAAATACAGACGGGCTTCATCGGTTCTGGAGCAGGGTTTAATAAAGGTGTCGTGTTACCTATGATGGGCTTGGAAGATATAGCGCCTGTCGTAGCGGAGTTGCTGGGACTGCCCTTCGAGGCGATTGACGGGGTGCTATACCCTGGAATAATATTAAAAGAATCAAAAACTGCTTTGTAAAGCCTCAGTTTACTGGCTATGTACAAAAAGAGGCTGTCCGAAAAGTCGGAACAGCCTCTTTTTTTTCACGTCTATTTTAACACCCCTACGGAGCGATTTCAAACATCCTATTCTCAGGAAATGTCTTACGTTTTTTTGGACACTTTTTTCTATATTGGAATGTATATCGGAATGTCTTTTTGAGGGGCATACGGGCGGGCTATACATGGTGGAGAGCATCTATAACACCTTACAAACCTCTACGGAGAGAACACAGTTAACGACAAGATCACATAAGGTGCGCCACTCTTGTGCCACACCCTAATTAGAGCACTTAACTCACCTACGCTCCATTCAGGCGCTGCTGCAGCACGAAGATATATGCCGACATTTCCAGTTACGCACCAGACAAAACCACCATTCCACTTGATAATCTTTAGTTTATTTTTATTTTAGCTAACCTTTACTATAGAGTATGCCAAAAAGGTGGAAGTGCTAAGGCTGAAATTACATAAAGAACAAGCAGCGCTTCTTAATCACGTAAGATTCTTATGAACTGATAGGTAAATGCCTCCATGCAGGCTTCATAAAGTTTGCATTTATACTTTTGATTTTGAAAGATTGACTTGTTATGTTAGAGCAATATAAGCGCATGAAGTCTCCTGAAAAATATAGTATCATCTTCAGGACCTGTAAAAGCTATGGTATGCTATGGCTGTACATTTGTTTATCCCTTGCTGGAGGTTTGTACTCTTGTAAAGGAACAGGTGCTAATGAAGCTGCAAGTGACGAGGTAGCATATAAAAATGAAGGTCAATCGCAGACTGCAGTACCAGACCCGGAGCGTTTCCAGAAAATAGAGCTGGCCTCTAATTTAAATGAGCCCACGGAGCTCCAGGTTCTGCCGGATGGAGATGTTTTGTTTATCGAACGAACCGGGGCGGTCAAGCTTTTTGACGCTAAAGAAAGCAAGGTTCGCGTTTTAGCGAAAGTCCCCGTTTTCCATGATTTAGAAGATGGCCTGCTTGGCTTGGCCCTGGATCCTGACTTTGCCCAAAACCGTTTTGTATACTTTTTCTACTCCCCGGCAGGCGAAAAGGAAGTGCAGCGGGTATCCAGATTTTCTTTGGAGGGGGGCTCACTTGACCTCAAAACAGAGAAAGTATTACTGGAAATCCCGACGCAGCGAACAGAGTGCTGCCATTCGGCAGGCTCACTGGCGTTTGGTCCTGACAAGAACCTATACATTGCCGTAGGCGACAACACCAATCCACACAACCCAGGTTACTTCAACTCCATAGATGAAAGAAAAGGACGTGCATTCTGGGATGCACAGCGCACCGCCGGCAACACAAATGATCTGCGGGGAAAGGTGTTGCGCATCAAACCCGAGGCGGACGGAACGTATTCTATCCCGGAGGGGAATCTGTTTCCGTTAAACACCCCTAAGACCAGGCCCGAGATATACGCGATGGGCGTTCGCAACCCCTACCGGATTACGGTTGACCCGAAGACCGGCTGGTTGTACTGGGGCGACGTTGGGCAGAACACTATTGATGACCCGGCTAGAGGCCCTATCAGCTATGACGAATGGCACCAGGCGAAACAACCCGGCTTCTTCGGCTGGCCCTATTTTGCCGGGAATAACCAGGCTTATGCCGACTTTAACTTTGCCACCGAAGAAATAGGACCATTTTTCAATCCTCAGAATCCGGTGAATGATTCTCCCAATAACACCGGGCTTCAGAACCTTCCCCCAGCACAGAGTGCGATCATCTGGTACTCCTACGACGAGTCAAAAGATTTCAAAAATCTAGGCACTGGGGGTAAAAGTCCGATTGCCGGCCCTTTCTATCATTCCGAACTTTATCAGCAACAGCCTGCCTGGGTTAAGAGCAGCCGGAAGTTTCCGGAGTATTACAGTGGAAAGTGGTTTATCTCCGAATGGATGCGAGACTGGATTAATGTGGTCACGATAGATGAAAATGGAAACTTAACAGACATTGAGCGGTTCATGCCTTCCGTGAAATTCGATCATCCCATAGATTTAGAGTTTGGCCCTGATGGGGCGCTCTACGTGCTGGAATACGGCACAGGTTGGTTTGCCCAAAACCAAAACTCCCGTCTTGTCCGAATTGATTACGTTGAAGGGAACCGACCTCCCGTAGCCAGGCTTCATGCCAGCAAAACGGCCGGTGCAGTGCCACTCACGGTTAATTTCTCGGCAACTGAATCTTTCGACTATGACAAGAACGATAAACTGAGGTACGAGTGGCAGTTGGTAGGACAGGGGAAGCAACTCCAACCTGCGCCGGAAACAAGCTATCAATTCGACACACCTGGCACATACCTTATGCGCTTAACAGTGACTGATGTTGCCGGTTTAAGTACCTCACAGGAGGTGAAAATCGAAGCAGGAAATGAACCGCCAAAGGTAGAGATTGACTTTGCGGGCAATGAAAGCTTCTACTGGAACCAGAAGGCAGTAGACTACCAGGTAAAGGTAAAGGACAAAGAAGAAGGAAGTCTGGCTACAGGCGGAATTAGCCCGGATGAAGTGTTAGTTACTGTAGATGTAGCTGATATGGGTACCGACTTAACACTTTTGGCTCAGAACCAGGAAAATGCAGCATCTCTTTACCTGCACCCGGGGCAGCAGTTTATCAAACAAAGCGACTGCCTGGCCTGCCATCAGGAAGAAGAGAAGTCCGTCGGGCCATCCTGGCTTCAAGTGGCAAAGCGCTACAAAAACGATGAGAAGACATTAGCGACCTTGACACAGAAAATCATCAGGGGAGGCAATGGCAATTGGGGCCAGGCTGCCATGTCTGCACATCCGCAACTCAAGAAAGAAGAGGTGTCCGAGATGGTGAAATTCATTCTGGATATAGGAAAAGAGCAACAGGCGAAAAACAGATTACCGGTGCAGGGGGCTTTTAAACCGGATAGCAAAGCGGAGGGACTTTACGTTTTCCGGGCCATGTATAAAGACAAGGGCTATGGGAATACTTCTCCCCAGGTTGGCCAAGCGAATCGTGTCTTACGCAATGCAAAGGTCAAAGCCATTAACTGCGACGAGAACGTTGGCGCCATCCGCTATAACAATACTTACATCCGTTTTCCTTCAGATAAAAGCTATATCTCCTTTGATGATATTGATATGACGGGCATTGAAAACCTGAAAGTAGCTTTTGCTACCACTTTCCCGTGCCGTTTATCTTTCAGGTTAGATAAGCCTGACGGGCCTGAAATAGGTTTTCTTGATTTAAAACCGACTGAGGCTCCCGGAAAAAATATCACCAATGTCATCACCAACTGGAAAGAGCAGGCCTTCAGGATAAAGCCCCAAAATGGCAAGCATACCCTATATGCTGTAGCTACTACTTTCCCGGAAAACCTGGATGGGAACAGTTATTTAAGCCTCAACTGGGTATACTTTCTGCCATCGGGTTCCCAATTTATAAATTAATTGAAGACAAGATATAGTATAATTCTGATGATACAGAATCGCCGTGCATTCCTTGGCAGCCTCGCCAGCCTGACAGCAGCCAGCTTACTTCCGGCCTGGGATGTGTTGGCCCATCCTGTAGCGGCGGACCAGCTGCACATTGCATCAAACGAATATTCCTGGATTACCTTTTACCAGCGGCAGGGGCGGGATTGGTTCGCTGATCTGGACGCTTCCTTGGGTGAGTTTGCCAAATCGGGCATTCCAGGATATGAGCCGTCCGTTAATAAAGCGAAAGAACTACACCTGCTGGCGCCGCTGCTCAAGAAGCACAACATAGAGATGCGTTCGCTTTACGTGGGGTGCACGCTGCACAAAGAAAAGGAAGCTGAAGAAAGTCTGGAGCAGGTGGTGTCGATTGCCAAAGCTGCCAGGCCGCTGGGCGTTAAGATAATAGTAACCAACCCCAGTCCCATCCGCTGGGGCGGAGAAGAAGACAAAACGGATGCTGAACTGGCCTTGCAGGCTAAATATTTAGGCAAGATCGGGGCAGAACTCCGGGAGCAGGGCATCACCCTGGCCTATCATAACCATGACAGTGAAATGCGGCGTTCGGCGCGGGAGTTTCATCATATGATGGTGGCAACTGACCCGCAGCATGTAGCACTGTGCCTGGAACCACACTGGCTTTACCGGGGCTCAGGTAACTCTCAAGTGGCTATGTTCGACATTATGCGTCTGTACGGCAATCGTATTGCCGAAGTTCACTTGCGGCAGTCAAAAAACGGCATTTGGTCGGAAACCTTTGGAGAAGGGGATATTGATTATGAACAATTGGCTAATGAACTTCTGAGTTTGGGCGTGCGCCCGCACCTGGTATTGGAGCAGTGTGTAGAGGAGCAGACCCCAAATACCATGGATGCTGTGACAGCGCATAAGAATGATCTGCAATATGCTTCGCGTGTCTTTAGTGCGTTTAATAAGTAGGTAAAAATATAAATACAAATAATTCCTCTGTGGCATCTGAGGGGGTTTGCTATGGATCTCAATATGGATTTGTCTAACTTCATATGTTCACAGGACACACCGGGCTCATCAAAAAAAATCCAGTTCAAGTCTTCCGGTGCTCAGCGGATTATTCCGGTAAATATGGAAGAGTTCAGAAACGTGCCCAGACTGGATTTGAAGGTAGTATAGGGAGGAGCTATAATGGAGCTTTTAGAGCAGATGCATGAGACTACTTCAGACACAGAATGCATTCCTAAGCTCAACCACTTCCTGAAAAAGCCCCTTTTGCCGCAGCAGGATGGTGCCTGCTTATCATACATCTGCAATGAGCAGGCAGATGTACTATTAGGGGTCAAGTAGTTTTAATAGGTAATTCAATTACAAACACTGAGCCCTCACCCTCTTTCGTTTCCACTTTTATGGCACCATCATGTGCTTTTATAATGTCGTAACTCATCGATAAACCCAGGCCCGTTCCTTGTCCGGTTGGTTTGGTGGTGAAGAAAGGCTGGAAGATTCTGTCTAATATACCTTGCGGAATGCCAGGGCCGTTGTCTGTCACTTTGATAATCGCCTTCCCGTTTTCCTTGGTGGTCGTTACCATCACAATCGGTTTATATGTTTCTCTTAGCTTCTGTCTCTTTTCATTTACTGCGTAAAAGGCATTGTTGAACAGATTCAAGAACACTCTTCCGATATCCTGGGGAATGACATATATCCTGTCCAGGCTCTCATCAAAGTCCGTTTTTATCTCTATACTGAATGTCTTGTCTTTTGCCCGCAGACCATGATAGCTCAATCTTACATACTCGTCGCACAGGCTGTTGATGTTGGTTAGCTCCTTTTTACCCCTGTGGGTTCCCGTGTGCTGCAGCATGCCTTTCACGATGGCGTCCGCTCGTTGGCCATGGTAATTTATTTTTTTCTCGTTTTCAACCAGGAGATCGGCAATTACCTTCACTTCATCGTAATGGCTTTTGCTGATCTCGTCTTTCATCTCAGCAATCAGATCTGTATTAACGTCAGAGAAGTTATTGATAAAGTTGAGGGGGTTTTGTATCTCGTGTGCAATGCCTGCCGTGAGTTGTCCAAGTGAAGCCATTTTCTCGGCCTGGATCAGCTGTTGCTGCGCCTGCTTCAGGTCGAGCAGGGTTCTATCCACCTGTTGTTTGGCTGCCTCCAGCTTACTGAAATCTTCGTACCGTGCATAGGCTGTAGAAAACGCATCAGCCAGGGATTGAATCAACTTCATCTCCTCTTCACCTAGCAAAGCAGTGTTTCCCACATACAGCATGCCCTGCAGAAAAGGTGTAAAATGTATGAAAAAGCCTCCACCTGGCAGAGTACTCAGGTATTGTTTTTTAGAAGTGAAAATGCCACGATCTACCAAAGCACTGCCGAATGCGGTATAAGCTTCCTCGTCCCAGAATTCTGAATATGTCTTTTTATTTTTCCAGTGAAGGACGATTTGAGCAATATTTCCAGGGGCATCGTATGGCAGGTCAAAAGCTGCAACTGCTTTACCATCAGGTGTAGAGAGATAGGTATGACTGACTTGACGCAGATTATCCATGATAAATACACCGCAACGTATGAACGGAACGCCAAGTACGGTGAGTTCATTCCATATCAGGGGGGTTATTTTTTCCAGATCACGTGCCGTGCGCATGGATGCTGTCTCTGCACGAACCCTGTCGAGCGAAGCCTGTTTTACTGCTTCCCTTGCCTGTGCCTCCGCAGTTCTTAAATCCAGGTAACGGCGGTAGGTTAGGCTAACAACCGCCGCAAACCTGCTTAATACAGCACATGCCTCCGCATCCAGCGGTTCTTTAGAAAAGGTGAAAAGAGCTCCTTCATTAAAATAGAAGGATGTGCTGGATTGCTTCTCAACAGTGACACTCTGGGTAAATTGAGAAGCATTGTTTGAAAGCGCTTTGTAATAATTCACGACATCATCACCTGACAAGTCATACCTGAAAACCGGCTCTTTTCGTATCCAGGCGTGGTAAGCAGCCTCCAGCATAGGGTGAATAGTCATGGATACGTTGCCTGTTGCCTGGCCTATTGTTCCATCCTGGGTGGTAGTGGCTCTCCATACCTGCATTGTTTTTGCTTTTTCATCAATGATGATCAACCCGCAGCGCAATAGCGGAATGCCGAGTTTATCCAGCTCACTAAAAAGTACCCCTGTTGCATTTCCTACAGCATCGCTGCTGTGCATGGCCATGGTACGCGCCCTTAGCCGCTCAAGGGATGCTTCAATTTGTGCTTCTCTTATTTGGACTTCTGCTCTTTGTAAATCGATAAAGCGCTGGTACAACCTTTCAAACTCAACGGCTATCTTTCTGACAACTCCTTTTTCTTCTTCTGTTGCTGGCCTGTTATGACCAAACCCGACATAGCCGAATGTGCAGTACCCCTGGGTAATGAACAATCCATCAGGAAAATCTTCAGGATAATACCTTGCTGCTGCAGGTATGACTGAAAGAATATCATGAAACAACTGAAACACCTGTGGGAGAATTTCCTTAGGGTACACATGGCTGTTCACCTGGTTAGGGCCTCCTTTCTTCCAGTTCTCCACGCTTTCTTTCCATGCGTCTATTGCATCAATGTCAATCTGTTGCTCTGCCTGAACACGTTGGCCACCTCTTCCCGTTGTCCGGAAAGAGAATCTATTGTTCTTTACATCAAAGAGCGTGAGGTGTGAGAACACCGGATAGATGCCTAAGATATCATACTGCTCAAAAAGGACAGACAATACATCACTCAGCTCAAATGTATGATGCATGTCCATGGCCCTTGCACGAACTCGTTCCAGAGCAGCTTCTATCTCCAGTTCGCGTGTATTTTCTGCTAATCTTTTCTCAAGTTCAGCTATTCTCCATTGAAGTTTTTCCTCCTGCTCTATCATAGGGATTAACTCGTTAATGCTCTTTTCAGTGGCAGAATATACTTTTTATTTTCTAATTTTTATACAAATTAGTATACTAATCTAAATATTAGCTTTTCAGTAAAACACAGCAATTTCAGGTTGTGCTTTCCCATTCTGTTGAAGCCGTTCATCGATGTGAATCATGCCACAAGGGAGTTTGCTTTACCGTTTTTACAGACTCTCAGGTTGTGTCTATCGGCACTTATGTTCGGTAGTTCCAGAGAGCAAAGAAATTCAACTTACAGTAAATCCAAAATAGAAAAACTGCTTTATTTGCTTATTTTTGTATGTTAAAACTACCCTAACAGAACCATTACCCATGGGGCAATTATCCAAAAAGACAGAAGGACATCAAAAACTTATAAAGCTGAACGATGAGTTGGAGAACTATTTCAGCAATACGGTCATACCACAGCTTTTTGTCGATGCCGACATGATACTGCGCAAGTTCACGCCTCCCGCCATGACGCATTTCCATCTATCCCCGGCTGACCTGGGCAATCACATAGACGAAGTGTCCAGTAACATCCGCTTTCCGACTATCATCGAAAACATTAAAGAAGTCATTGGAAGCAGCAAGAACTTGGAAAAAGACATCCAGACGACCGACAAAAGGTGGTACCAGATGAACATCCTGCCCTATATCATCAGGAAAGAGAACAGAACCAACGGCGTCATCATCACCTTCATTGACATTAACGACCGCATAGAGGTGCTGCGGGGGTATGAGAAGCTCAACAAGAGGTATGAGAACATCATCTATAGTATATCTCATGACATAAAAGGCCCTCTTTCCAACATAAAGGGTCTGGTTAACATTTTGTTGGAAATATCCGGCAGTGAAGAAGACACACAGCAGCTATTGAACATGCTGAGTTTGTCTGTGGACAACCTCCAAAGCACGGTCGTGGAACTCTCAGACATAAGGGAAAGTGACACCGATTTCGCCAGGGAGGCAGAGCGGGTGAACTTTGAGAATCTGATAGAAGACGCCCAAATTGCCTTGAAAGACAGGATACATGAAACGGAGGCGCAGGTTAATTGTGAAATAAGTGAAACCGAGATAAACCTTTCCCGCAAGAATGTAAGGAGCATCATCTACAACCTTCTGAGCAATGCCATCAAGTACAAAGCACCAGACAGAGCGCCAGCGATAAGCATCAAAACCGAGAAGTCAGGTGCTTACACGCTGCTCTCCGTCAGCGACAACGGGGTAGGCATAAAGGAAGATAAGAAGGAAGTGATATTTGAGCGAAACACCAGATTGAGAGATGATGTGGAAGGAACAGGATTGGGCCTTTTCATCGTGAAGCGAATGGTGGAGGACGCAGGAGGGAAGATTGAGGTGGAGAGCATGTTGGGTAACGGCACCACCTTCAAGGTTTTTTTAAAGGGGCAACAGTAAACCCCTTTCACCGCTGCCATTGCATCCTTTTGCCCCTCCAAATTCTGGATAAATGCGTATAACTATTTAAACATTTTCATAATTTAGTGCACCTGAGTTAAATGAAGCAAGTTGAGAGAGTCTTGGTCATAGATGACGATGCAAACATTATTTTCCTGACAAAGCGACTGCTTAGCAGTGTGGGAATAGAAAAGCAGGTAGATATTGCTTATAATGGAGTAGAGGGGTTGGCGCATATCAGAGAGGCTGCTGCGCAGGGGCGGCTTCCGCAGCTTATCCTGCTGGACATCAGAATGCCGGAGATGGATGGCTTTACTTTTATGGAAGAACTGGATAAGCTAAACCTAAACCTCACTGACACTAAGATTGTTCTGCTCAGCAGTTCCCAAAGCCCCTGGGACAGGGAAAAGGCAGCGAAGAGTTCGGCAGTCGCTTTTCTCCACAAGCCGCTCACCAAAGAAACACTCCAAAGCATCATATAATAGCCGGTGGCACCAAAGCGGCTAGTCTTTCGGCATCCTGATGTAGAAGGTCGTGCCGACATTTTCCTGGCTCTCGAAGGTTATCTTTCCTCCGTGCAGTTCCACGATGGTCTGGATGATGGACATGCCAAGCCCTGTCGTTTTCTCTCCCCGCAAACCTGCCCTGCGTGCTTTCGTGAACCTGTCGAACAGATAGGGATGCACTTTGGGTGGAATGCCGATGCCATCGTCAGCCACCGTCAGCAGCACGTGGTCTTCACTGTCTTCCACCGACACGGTAATGCTGCCGTTGTCGTGCGTAAACTTGATGGCGTTGGAGACAAGGTTGTTCATCACCTGCATAAATTTCATCATGTCTACATAAATGTAGACGGGCTTCTCTGGCGATATGAGCTTGAAATGTTTGTTTACCAGTTTTTCCCGCTCTATGTAGTTGTCCACCATAATGGATATGTTGTTGGCTATATCCGTCTGCTCTTTGTGCAGCACCACCTGGGAAGACTCCAGGAACTCCTGGTCCACAAAATCCCGAATCATGTCAGAGCCCTTGATGGCATCCTGCCTGATGAAGTCAATTAATTTACGGGTGTCCGGGTCTTCCGGGGCCACCTGCTCTTCGAGGGCATGGATGGCACTCTGAATGTTGGCGAAGGGGGCAGCCAGGTCGTGGGAAAGTATTTCTAAGGTGGAGTTCTTTTTGTTGTTGTACTTCAGGATATTATGGGTGTACTCTTTGTCTGCCGTGATGTCCTCCGCATATCCCCCTATCAGGTGCTGGCTGCCCTTCTCGCTGCGCAGGAAGCAGACGGAGAGTCCTATCCACTTGGTGCGCTGGTCAGGCTGCACGATTCTGAACTCGGCTTGTGCCTGCTCACGGGTCAGCAGCAGCTTCTGGCACTGGTGGGTCAGGAACTCCCGGTCATCTGCGTGGATGTAAGACAGCAAAGCAGTGGGGCTGGTCACGTTTTCAGGCTTTATCCCCCAGAGTTGTTCGAACGCAGGGGCTATATAGGTGAATGCGCTGCTGATGGTGTCATAGCTGAAATACACCTGTCCGAACTGTTGGGCGACCTGCTCTATGAAGAAACTGCCGAGTGTGTTATTGCCTTTCATGAAGGGTGTCTACTGAAGTTGATATTGAATCTGGTGGCTTACTTTGTAGTGTTTTTATACTGCCACTAGTTATTTATGTTTAGTAAATACTCCAGCCCCCAGAGATGCACAGGTATTTGTTTGCCTGAAGGAGAGGGAGAACAGAAGGTGACTTTAAAATACGTGTTATTTGTAGTGAATGTACGTACTTTTGCTTTGTGCACATAAGTTACACCAGGTAACTTCACAACTTATAGATATATGAGCTAGCTGGTATAACAGCAGCACCCCCCGACTTTATGGAGCCAATTGAAAGCATTCTGATTATTGATGATGACGCAACCAGCGTCTTTTTGACGAAGCGCCTGCTCAGTGGCATGGACAGTAACTTCCGTATCCTTACCGCACAGAACGGGCGGGATGCTTTGGCAATACTGAAAGAAGCAAAGGAAAAGGCAAGGCTTCCCCAACTTATCCTGCTCGATATCGACATGCCCGTTATGAATGGCTTTGCGTTTCTTGAAGAACTCGGAAGGCTAGGGCTTGTGAATCTAATCGACACGAGGATTGTGCTGCTCACAGCCAGCCAGAACCCGAGGGAGATAGAGCGGGGCAAGAATCAACTGGCGGCAACATTCCTGCACAAGCCGCTCACAAAGAACAAACTGCGGAGCATCATCTACTAGTGCATTGCTTGTTACAGCGGAAAAACACCCTTGTCTGGTTGCCTCCCTTCGCAGCGTCACTTACAGCGGAATAATCTTATCCTGTTGTTGCCGATGTTTTTGTTAATAGCGCTGTAGAGCGCTTGCTGCCTTAACTGAGGAATCTTTTAAGCTTTTCCTCCGAGCCATTCTAAGGCAAGTGCCTTGCTGCTGAAATTCTCTAATTTAAAAGGCAGTGCCTGTACCTGGCTGATGTGCCTGATGTTTTGCTGCGCTGTATTCTCCACAGTGGCGCTTGGTGACTGTACCCGTGCCACCTTCTGCACCCGGGTTCTCGCCAGCCCCGCAGCAAGATAAGTGGCAATTTCCCGGCTCTCCACATCCCCAACGGAGATAATTGTTCTGGTAGAATCGAGCAGGAGCCGCTTCACGTCATAGTTCTTAACAGTATCCAGCAAGATGTCTACACTGCGCTTTATCTCGGGGAGAAGGTAGTCATGCAGGTCAGGGTACTCTACCTCCATGATATCGGTAGCCGGGTTATAATCTAATCTTATAAGACTGTTGTTAAACAGGACCATCTGTGTAAGAAGTAAAGGTGTGTTCAAAGATAAGCGATTATTTATGGAATAATCAAACAGCCGCCATGTTAGATTTATTACATTTTATCTAATGCATTAGTAGACAGATATATTTAAAGTATTATATTTGAATAATATTGATAACCTTATATTTGATGCCTCTTTTAATAGGAGGGCTGTTAAAAGAGGCATCAAATATAAGCACTGTTCGTTAGCACCACTTATTTTCAAAGTAAAATATACTAAAAAAGCGTTTCTTCATTTTCTCTTCATCTTGACTATATAGCTTTGGTACATCAACACATATAACCCTTTGAGACAATGAAAAAATTAACATCTCTATCCGTTGCCTTTTTATCTGTGACCCTTGCTCTTGCTCAGACTAACACAATTGCAATAACTGCCAAAGCAACGGTGCATACAGCGGCATCTAGAGCGCATGAAGACAAAACAAAGTCAGAAAACAAAGGACAGTCAGTGGCCGGGGTAGCGAAAAGCACAGCCGCAGATGCAAAAGGCGTAAGTGAAGTAGCTTTTGATAATGATAGCCATGCAGGTGCCGGATTAGCAAAAAAAGCAGAAGTCTCCAGTATAGCAGACGGCCAAAAAACTGAACAGGAAGGTGGGGGAACTGCCTCTGTTGCTCAGCAGGCAGAAGCTGCTGCAGCGGCCAGGGCAAAGGTCAGCAAAGAAGAAAGTAACAGGGCAACTAATCGGGCGGAGGCTGAAGTAAACGGCCAGGTAAAGAAAGCAGAGACGCATGGTGCCGCCGTAGCAGCAGTAGTGCAGGGCACACCAACTCAGGGGCAGGAGAGAGGCCAGGAAGTAAAAGAAGTGGCTACCACAAACCAAAAAGAAAAACCTGCCAAGGTAGAAGAAAATGTTGCGGAGGCTGTAAAAGTGAAACCGGCTGTGCGCAGAGGAGGTGCTTCACGTGCTGCGGGTGCTGCCCGTGCCGCAGGTGCAGTTAACGCAAGAAAAATGGGTGCAGCAGCCAGGGGAGCCGCAAACGGAGCAGCCAAACCTGCAAAAGTAAATACAAATGGAGCCTCTGCACGTCCTGTACAGGTTGGTGGTGCAGTTAAAGTGAACAACAGAGTAAAGCTTCGCAATTAATAGAATACCTTACATTAATAATTCAGCAGTATGGCCATTGGGTACAGACTGCTGCTTTTGCGTATGAACCAACTTAGAATTTACTTTATGTTGTTTGGGTGGCTGCTTTTAGCTCCTGCCCTGATCACAGCCAAACCGGTGGCGTTAGCCTTGGCTGACACAACAGCGGGGGTGGATACTGCAAAAGCAAAAAAGGACTGGTGGACAATTGGGGCCGAAGTAGCTAATAATTCATCCTTCTTTGGCCGCAACACCGCACAACGCTTTCCCTATGCAGCAGCGTCTGTTACGTACCTGCACCGTACAGGTCTTTGGGCGTCGGTAACATCCTATAAGTTGTTCGATACAGAGAGTTATGTAGATGAAACAGATGTATCTTTGGGCTATAGTTTTAAAATTCGGGCTCTGGTGGAGACCAACATTAGCTACTCCCGCTTCATCTTTGGTGAAAACACCCCGTTGGTAAAGGCTGCAACCTCTAATGTACTTTCGGTTAAGGGTGCACTGGATTGGGGAATACTTTATACCGGTTTAACCACCAGCTATGTATTTGGAGATAACCAGGACGTATTTACGGTACTGGAAAACTCCAGGTTTATTCCGCTCAACCCCCTTTGGAACGGGAGGCGTGTGATTGGCATAGATCCAAAGGCTACCATAACAGCTGGTACACAGCATTTTTACGAAACCCACACTATTACAAGGAATGGTAGTGGTGGAGGTGGTAAGCCCGGTAAAGGCAAAGCACCTGGAGGCATTTTAGACCCAGGGACAAACAACAGTGGCACCACAACCACCACCTCAACGGAATCTGTCAGCAGGTTCAATGTCCTGAACTATGACTTTAAGTTACCTGTGGTTATATATCTTGGAAGCTATGAGCTAGAGCCTGCATACAGGTATTCTATTCCGGTAAATCAGATAGAAGGCGACGAGTCGGAAGCACAGTCTTTTTACTCTTTTAACATAAGCTACACCTTTTAGTTTTTACTTACTCAAGCACCCATGCATATATTGATTGTAGAGGATGAGAAAAGCCTGGCGTCAGAACTGGAGCACTTTTTAACGAAAGAACACTACCGCTGTGACATCGCCCACACAGGCAGGGCGGCTTCTGAGAAAATTGCCGTTAACAGGTATGATTTCATCCTGCTTGACCTGGGATTGCCGGATTATCATGGGTTAGACTTACTTAACGAGGCGAGAGAACTGGAGCACCAGCCAGCTATTATTATACTTACCGCCCGCGGTACCGTGGAAGACCGCATAGAGGGCTTAAGCCGCGGGGCAGACGACTACCTCCCGAAACCGTTTTCCCTTCTGGAACTGCAGGTACGCATGCAGGCCATCCTGCGCCGTAAATTCAATGTGAAGTCTTCTGTTCTGACACTGCATGGCTTAGAGATAGACAGCAGTTCCAGACGCGTAAGCTATGATTCTTCGGAAATATCCCTAACCAAAAAGGAGTTTGATTTGCTGCACTACCTGCTGCTGCATAAGAACAGGATTCTTACACGTCTGCAGCTAACGGAGCACATCTGGGGAAATGTACTGGAAGATGATTATGACTCCAATTATATTGATGTGCACGTTAAGAACCTGCGTAAAAAGCTGGCGGCCTATGTTCCGAATGATTGGCTGGAAACAGTGCGGGGTGTAGGCTACAGATTAAGCATATAAGATGCGGCTACAGTCAAAGCTTACCCTCTCCAGCGCGGTTTCTAAAGTTGTTATCTTGTTGCTGCTGGTTATCCTGCTGCCGCCTCTTATACACAGGGTGGCCTTGCACAATACCGATAAACGCCTGCTCGAAAAGAAAGAGCAGGTGTTTGATATTATCGAGGAAAGGGGCATAGAATCGTTTATAAGCAATGAAACGGATGACATGTACGGCAGCTATAATCTGCTGAAGGAAGAGTTTATTTCCTTAGAACCGATTGCCGCCCCACAGATAGATAACAGGATAGAAAACAGCTACCGCAAAGTTGAAAACGAGGTACTAGAGTACCGTGTGCTGAGTCTTGCCTTTGAGGTAGAAGGAGGTACTTACCTGCTGGAAATTGGGCGCAGCCTGTCCACTATACGCGAGACAAGCGACACGATGCAACAGTATGCCATTTACTTTCTTGTGGCTATTGTGCTCCTCACCGTCTTTATCGAGCTGGCTTTTGTGAAGATTCTTCTGCGTCCGCTCACCCTCATTATCTGGCGCCTGCAGCGCATCGGCCATCCGGATTCCTTTAAGCCAGTCAAACTTGGCACTACTACCACCGACTTTGTATACCTCAATGATACCATTAATAGCATGATGGTGCAGATAAAGGAGGCGTTTCTGAAAGAGAAGGAATTTATCGGAAATGTGTCGCATGAGCTTCTGACGCCTGTTTCTATTTTACAGACCAAGCTGGAGAACCTGCTTACTGATCCGGCCATGCCTGAGGAGATGCTGGTAAAACTGGTGGAGAGCCAGAAAACCCTGTACCGCCTGAAGAGCATTATACACGCTTTGCTCCTTATTTCACGCATTGAAAATGAGCAATACCTCAAAAATGAGGAGGTGAGCATGAAGACACTGGCTAAGGATGTCGCAGAAGAGATTGAAGAGCGAGTAGAGGCAAAACGTTTGACTTTGGACCTGAACGTTACGGAGGACATGACATGGAAAGCCAACTATTCCCTGCTTTTTACCATGCTTTTTAACGTGGTGAACAATGCCATTAAGTATAACAAGCCAGGGGGAACTGTATCTATAGTGGGACGAAACACGGATGGGGGCTATACACTAAGCGTAACGGACACGGGCGTTGGAATGCCGGAAGATCAGCTACCCAACATTTTCAACCGCTTTAAACGCCTGCAGGTCCCGGACGGAGAGAGCTATGGTTTAGGATTACCCATTGTAGAGACAGTGGCAAAGTTTCATAACATCCTGCTGTCTGTTACATCCCAACCTGGCAGTGGTACTTGTTTCTCCTTTTTGTTTAAAAATCCTTGATTTTATTTCTGATTCAGAGATTGTATTCTTCATAGTAAGCCTCTGGAATAACAAAAAATAAAGTATCACCTTGATTGCTTTCAGGAAAGCTCCTCCTTGTCCCTCTCAAGTCTTTTGATTACAGCGCCTCCTAAGGTTTAATAAATACAAATATTAAAATATATTGTTTCTTCATCTTGTCTTCATCTTCATGTATGATATTTGTCATATAACTTAAACATTTAAATATCATGAAAAGAAAACACCTTATCCCCCTTATGTTAAGCTGCCTTGTATGGTTCAGCGCCTGCGACAGTGACAATGACAGCACAGGTACTGCTAAAATGGAAGTTAGAATGACAGATTCACCAGGTGACTATGAGGAAGTGAACGTGGATGTGCAGTCGGTGCAGGTACACAAAGAGGTTGAGGGGGACGAGTCTGGCTGGATAACACTGGATGAGATAAACCCTGGTGTTTACAACCTGCTCGACTTTGCAAACGGTAAAGACACGCTTTTAGCCAGCTCTACCCTGCCAGCCGGAAAAATTTCCCAAATAAGACTTATCCTGGGCCAGAACAACTCTTTAAAGCTGAAGGATGGCACTGTTACACCGCTCGTGACGCCAAGTGGGCAGCAGTCGGGGGTGAAGCTGGAAATTAATGCAGAACTGGAGAGTGATGTAACATATGTCCTGCTGCTGGATTTTGATGCAGCCAAGTCAGTAGTAGCCAGAGGCAACGGACAGTACAACCTGAAGCCGGTGGTGCGCACCATAACACATGCGGTTGCCGGAGGCATAAAAGGAACGGTTACACCGGCTGAGTACATGCCGGGAATTTACGTGATTTCTGCTGCGAACGATACGATAGGTGGCTTTGCCAACGAGAGCGGTGATTTCCTGGTGAAAGGTGTGCCGGCAGGTATCTATACTGTTAAGTTTTATACAGAGGGAGACGCACACAATAAGACTGTAGAAAACGTAAGCGTAACGCAGAATCAGATTGTAGATCTGGGAGCTGTAACACTTGAATAACACACTTTGCTTTAGTAAAACAAAAGGAGCTTCTCTGCATGAGAGGCTCCTTTTGTTTTGAGGTAAAGTTACAGCCTTTCAGCTTTTCGTAGTCCAATATAGTTAAAGCGCCGCCGGGTACCGGAATGGTTTCTGCGTTGATGTTCTTTGGTAAGTTCCCATTCTTTACTTTCCACACTCACTTTGTTTCCGATTCCGAAAATTTACCTATAATCTCACCAATCTTACCTCTCTTTAGAGTCATTACATCAGTCAGCACCTCCTTTAGACTTTCATGCCTGAGATGGTCTTTCACAGTCATCTTCGTCTTGGCCGGTGATACCTTTACAGCTTTATAGTTAACAACTGGCATTATGCAAAAGTCCCAGCGGGACAACCTGTTGATTGAAAAAAAGTCTTACTATTTTTTAACTCCAGCGGAGCGGCCTGTTAAGTACATGTTTACAGGCTGAACTTGCTACATTTGACTGAAGGCTTTAATAGTTAGATTAATTAAAGTATTAAATCTGACTATGATGGAAGACATGTATTCGATGCCACCTTCAAACGAATGGCCATTGGCCTCTCCTGTATTGGGAAATCGGTAAAAAAGGTAGCCGCTCAGCCGGGCGTAGACCCCGGACGGCTGGGCGAGTGGCGGCAGAGAAACAGCCCTTGTACAACCAGGCTGTGGCTACCTGAGTAAAGTATCCAGTAAAGCCTTGCGATTCCAGAAAGCTGATGCAACGTTTATTGGAGAAAACAGAAATTGAAACTTCACATACATAAGTAATTATAACACAATGGAATATAAACGAGTGTTGTTTCTACTAGCCCTCATCGTCCTCAACCTGGCCCCGGTTTTCTCACAAAACAGGGAGCCGGTGATAAGAAAGGATGTGCCCTTGGATTCCATTCGCCTGAGCGACCCTTTTATCATGGCTGACAAAAAAACAGCGTTGTATTACATGACAGGAACAGGAGGGATGCTGTGGAAAAGCAAGGACCTGAAGAAATGGACCGGCCCGTATAATGTGGCCAAGACAGACCCAGACTCGTGGATGGGAGAGAACCCGATGATTTGGGCCGCAGAACTGCATCAGTACAAGGGCAAATACTACTATTTCGCCACCTTCACCAACCGGGATGTGAAAATCGATACGGTGCGGGGGAATGTCATTGAGCGCCGTGCCAGTCATATATTAGTCAGCGACAAACCCGACGGGCCTTATGTTCCCATGCAGGACTCCGTATACCTGCCTGCAGACAAACCCACTTTAGACGGCACGTTCTGGGTGGAGAAAGACGGAAAACCTTATATGGTGTACTGTTATGAATGGCTGCAAAACTGGAACGGCACGATAGAAAAGATAGAATTAAAACCGGACCTGAGTGGCTCTGTAGGCGAAGGGAAGATGCTTTTCCGTGCAAGCGAATCTCCCTGGAGCAAGGAGCGCGACGAAGCAGGCAATGTCATTCCAAATAAAGTAACCGATGGTCCCTGGCTGTTCTACACTCAAACCGGTAAATTGGGAATGTTGTGGACAAGCTGGGTTCACAACGTCTATACGCAAGGCGTGGCCTATTCTGAGAGCGGTACATTAGACGGCCCCTGGGTGCATGAAAAAGAGCCGATAACACCGCCCGACTATGGTCACGGCATGATGTTCCGCACTTTCGAAGGTAAACTGCTCATGTTGGTGCACAGCCACAAAGAAGATAAAAGCGGGCGCTACATCCGTATTCCTCAATTCTTTGAAGTAGATGATTCGGGAGACAAGCTTGTCGTGGGGAAAAACCTCTAAACCAAGGCAGCACCACCCAGGCGGGAAAACCCTGAAGTATAATTAAGCTGCCCACCTGGGGCAGGCGTACCGTATGCTGAGGCGGCTACAGGCACCGATGATCAAACTTCAGCAAGCGTATTCAGGAAAACACCCATTCGCATGCATGAAACCCTCTATCGGAGGGGCGTAGGTTTTGGTTCTAAGAAAAACAGGAAGACGAAACAATATGGATTGAAGCAGCCCTTTATTAGTTTTACCGTATGAACACAACCTTTAAAAGTATGCTTTATAAAAACATGATAAAAGAACCAATGACGAAAACGAGGCTGACAATGGCGGCAGGACTTCTGCTTACCCTGGCCTCCTGCGGAGATAATACCTCGGAGCAATTCCAAACTGACCAAAGCGGGGGTGCAGCTCCTACCGTGGCAGCTCCACCGGTAGAAACCAAAGAACCCAACACTGCCTACCAACCGGCCTTTCCGGCTCAGACCAGGGCCGCCGGAGTAAAATCAACCACCGCGTATGAAGGAAAGGTGCTGACGGACGGACTCGAAAAGCCATGGGGTTTAACCAGTATGCCCGATGGCAGGCTAATTATTACCGAAAAAGCCGGCACCATGCGTATAGCCTCTTTATCAGGGGAGCTAAGTGCCCCCATCACCGGCATTCCGAAAGTAAATGCTGAGGGGCAGGGAGGCCTGCTCGGCATCAGGCTTGATCCTGATTTTGAACAGAACAGAATGGTTTACTGGGTTTTCTCAGAGCCGCTACCTGAAGGTAATTTAACCTCCGTAGCCAAAGGAAAGCTTTCTGCAGACGAAAAAAAGATAGAGGGGGCGACTGTCATATACCGCGCCACTCCGGCTTACGATGGCACACTGCATTACGGAGGAAGGATCCTTTTTGACAAGGAGGACAATCTCATCATCAGCACCGGAGAGCGCTCGGACACGGTTACCCGGCCGCAGGCGCAGCACCTTGATTCCAGCCTGGGAAAAATTATCCGGATTACCAAAGCGGGAGAACCCGTGGGTGGTAACCCGTTTGAAGGGGAGGCAGGTGCTAAGCCGGAAATTTATTCCTATGGTCACCGGAATGTGCAGGGGCTTGCCTTTCACCCGGAAACAGGGGATCTCTGGGAGAATGAATTTGGCCCCAGGGGCGGCGATGAGCTCAACAGAATTGAAGCCGGCAAAAATTATGGCTGGCCAACCATCACGTACGGGATTGAGTACGGCGGCGGGAAAGTAGGGGAGGGCATAACGCAGAAAGAAGGGCTTGAACAGCCGGTTTATTACTGGGATCCAAGTATCTCTCCCAGCGGGATGACTTTTTACAGCAGCGACAGCATACCGGAATGGAACAACAATCTTTTTATTGGTGGGCTTAGCGGCATGCACATTGCAAGGCTTGTGATAGAAGATAATAAGGTGGTGGGCGAAGAAAGACTGCTGGAAAGTGAGAAGCAGCGGTTTCGTGACATCACCCAGGGCAAAGATGGCGCCTTATATGCGGTTACTGACCAGGGAAGGTTATACCGGGTGTATAAGAAATAGCGTCACTAGCATTAAGAAGTTCATATGCTGAAAATAGAAGAGGCTCCCCATCTTAGGGAGCCTCTTCTATTTTATAAAAACTGGAGAAAGTAAGGCTGTTTAATAACTCGTCTAATGTTCAATAGGAAGGCTCCACCTTTAGCGTAAGCGGTAAAAGGAGATGTTGCGAGATGCTTTTATGTTAAATCGCTCGAAGAAACAAGATTAGGACAAAACTCTGCCCATACAACATAATTTTGTTTAGGATATGACCAAGAATTTATAAATGTACCTCAATTCTTGACCACACTTGCTCCTTAGGGTTTCAACGACATCTCTTTTTGTTTATATACAAAACATAATAAACGGGAGCAAAAAAGAGATAAAGTCATCAGTGAAGGCTTAGAAACAGTAAGATTAAATAGATTTTTTTTAATTTAACATAGCAATTTGGTAAACACTTGCATGTTTCTAAGATAAATACTATCAAACTAACGTCACAAAAGCAAGGGTGTTGTCCTTAAAAAGCCTTCTTATCTGGTGGCCTTACGAGACAAGGAATAAAAACGAAGGCCTCCCTTTGCAGCGCCCATAACTTAAGGTTCAGAAATAGATTTTAGCTTATGAAGAAAGAAGAAACCCGAAGAGATTTTCTGAAGACCGCCAGCCTGGGTATGGCAGGTCTGTGTGTGGCAGGATCTGTCGTGGCCCAAGCAGCCGTGCCTCTGAGAGAGAGCAGAAAGAAAGTGGAACTTGCCATCGCCACCATTACCTGCGATGGCTTTGGGGATATGAATTTTGAACCGGCCTTCGCCATCATCCCCAAACTCCCTTTCAAAAACGTGGAGTTTAATTGCTGGTACGCCCGTAATCTTACCCCTGCAGGTATACGCAGCATCAAAGAACGCTGCCAACAGCATGACCTTAAACCAGTTTGCGTGCAGGGCAGTTCCTTTGGCGCCTCGGGCAATATCATCAAAGATGTAACCCACAAGATCTGGAACATGGAGGCCGCCCGGCAGCTGGGGTGCAGGCGGGTAAAGTTCACCGGAGCCGGGCGAGGGAAAGACGGTGGGTTGGAGGCTATCATTCAGGTGTTAAAAGAGATTGCACCTGCCGCCGAGGAAATGGACATGCTGATTCTGTTGGAGAACCACGCCAACAACAACCTGGAGAACATAGCAGATTACGATGAAATTTTCAGTGCCATTTCCTCTCCCAATGTAGGCATGTGCATGGACAACGCACACTTTGACGGCGCGAATGTGGACCTGATGGAAGTGGTAGATCGGTTTAATTCGAAGATACTCCACATTGACCTGAAGGATACGGAGCGGAAAGGAGTTCACAAGGTGGTGCGGTATGGGGAAGGGGTAACGGACAATGCCGGAGTGGTGGAAAAGATGCTGGCTCACGGATACAGCGGCTACCTGCTGATTGAAATGGCACCTCCAATAAGCCATTTAACCCTAGAAGAAGATCTGAGAAGAGTTTACCAGCTTTTTCAGAAATACGAACGGTAGCGGTTTTACCTGTCTCAACGTTCTGCCAGGTACATTCTTTTGCATCGACACCTTGTTCAGTGTGTGAGCATTTTTCTTTTTCAAGTTTGCATCAGTAGCCTGTACAAATCATTTATACCATGCCTGACACCACAAACTTTTCATACCGGTTCTCCAGTATATTGCTTATTCTTAGCTTGCTTATCGCCGGCTTGATGCCCTTATGCAGCTTCGAAAATGCTTCTGAAACTGATGTGCTGGATAGGCCGCGCGTTTTAGATGACCGCCTTGCGTTGACGCTGTTTGCCGAGAATCCCGATATTGTCACCCCAATCGGTATTGCCGTTGATAGCCTAGACCGGGTTTTTGTGCTGGAATCACACACGCACCTGCCGCCAAAGGATTA
Source organism: Pontibacter pamirensis (assembly GCF_010015475.1). GTDB lineage: Bacteria > Bacteroidota > Bacteroidia > Cytophagales > Hymenobacteraceae > Pontibacter > Pontibacter pamirensis. The sequence continues at coordinate 96,092 of NZ_SSNI01000003.1, read as the reverse complement.
TGCTGGACCTGATGGTGACAGAATCAAGATTTTCGTGGACCAGAACCGGGACGGCCACCCAGAGAAAAGCTCCGTTTTCGCTGAAGGCTTTAAGGAAGGCGTCAACATCGCTTTTTCTCCGGAAGGGCACCTGTACGTCGTGACATCCAAGGCTGTTTATGCAGTGTATGACCGGGACGGTGACGGAGTGAGCGAGGAGCAGGTGAAGGTGTTGCACTTAGCCGAGCCGGATTATGTGTATGCCCATGCTGCTCTGCTGGGCATCACCTTTTCTGCGGATAACTGGATGTATGTATCGCGGGGAAATACGGGCAGTGCACCCTAGAAAATGGTGGGTACTGATAATTCTTATGTAAGCGGCTATGGTGATGGTGGAAATATCGTGCGGGCACGCCCGGACGGCTCTAAGCTTGAAGAAGTGGCCACAGGGTTCTGGAACCCTGTAGACCTCAAATTTGACGAGAAGGGGCGGCTGCTAACCGTAGACAACGACCCTGACAGCCGGGGGCCAAACAGGCTGGTGCATGTGGTGCCGGGCGGTGACTACGGCTATAAGTCGCTCTACGGCGGTAGCGGCATTCACCCTTACCTGGCCTGGAACGGGGAGCTTCCGGGAACGCTGCCTTATGCTGTGGGACTGGGAGAGGCACCTTCCGGCTTGCTTGACGCGAGCCAGGCTGCTCTTCCGCAGGATTACCAGGGGCAGGTGCTGGCGTCAATCTGGGAAGAGAGCCGGGTGGTGCGTGTTAACCTTGCACCCAAAGGAGTGTCTGTAACAGGCAGTACACAAGTTATTGTCGAGGGCGACCATGAGTTCAGGCCGGTTGCCTTCGCCACAGACAGCAAAGGAACCGTTTATTTTACAGATTGGGTGCTCAGGGACTACCCTAACCACGGGAGGGGTCGTATCTGGAAATTAGCCGCCCGACCAGATGTGAAAGTTACGAAACCGCATCAGCCATATGCTTCTCCCTTACAGAACAATGTTGGTGAGCCGCTGCGCAAAATTTACGCTGCAACCTCACCTGCCGACGGAAAACAGCTCATGAAGGCACTGCAGTCAGAGGACCCTTTCCTGCGGCACGCCGCTACGCATGTGCTGACTCGACCCGCTTATCAGCAGCAGGTGTTGGAGGCAACAGCCAGCCCCGACCCGGACGTACGGTTAGGAGCCATGATAGCACTTCACCGGTCCGGCCAACAGGATGTGGAGCCGATTGTGAAACGGCTGCTGTCTGACCCGGATGTGCGGGTGCGCCAGAGGGCGCTGCTGTGGGTTGGGCAGGAAGGTATGACAGCACTGCGACCTGACATTAACCGGGCCTTGGCAATTAACCCGGTGTCGCCGGACCTGTTTGAAACATATCTGGAAACTGTGAAGCACCTTTCATCCGCTTTTATCCAATCTTACCGAAATAAAACAGAGCCTTACGCAAAATCCATCAAGCGACCCTTGCCGGACCAGTTTATTCAAAATTTTATTTCCGACAAATCCAGGCCGCCTGAGCTGCGGGCGATGGCCATCAGGCACCTTGAAAAGCCGGCAGAGCAGGTCCGGTTGCTTACGTCTCTCCTCGCTGCAGGCAACGATGCGCAGTTGCGTTTGGAGGCAGTGCGGGCGCTGGCCAGTGTGCCGAACGAAGAGGGGGCGGAGCGCCTGTTGCAGCTGGCTTTAACACCTTCCAACCCAACCACCATACGGGCAGAGGCATTGCTCTCTCTGACCCGGCAGCCTGTAGACCTGTCGGCGAAGGTAGTGCCTCTGCTTCAGGACGCAGAACCGGATGTTCAGATCGAGGCTGCCCGGTATCTCCGTGCCCGCTTGTCTTCTGAAGAATTCCGTCAGGCATTGCAGTCAAATTTTAAAGCTTCAATTGAAGTCAAGGAAGAGCCCCTGCAGCAGCAGTTTGCGCTGGCGCTATCGCCTTCCAATGCAAAGGCCCCGCTTCCTGCCCGCCCGTCGTCACTCCAGGAGTGGGAGCACGAGCTGGCTGCTGGTGGCAATCCCCAACGAGGCCGCAGGGTGTTCTACTCGCAGCAATCGGCTTGTGCTTCCTGTCATGCCGTGCAGGGGCGGGGAGGAGACCTGGGGCCTGACCTGACGAATGTCGGTTTATCTAAATCCCGTTCGCAGTTGGTATCTTCTATTTTGCGACCCTCAGAAGAGGTTACCCCAGAATACCAGGGCTGGTTTATCAAGCTTAAAGATGGCAAAGTGCACCAGGGGCGGCAGATAGATATAGGCGGCAACAGTATAAAGCTATACACCCATACAGCAGGATTTGTGTCTTTCCCGAAAAAGGAAATTCTGGATTACGGCATGATAAAGTCTTCCCTGATGCCTGAAGGTCTTGAAGCACGTCTCACAGTAAGTGACCTGCGTGACCTGATTTCTTTTCTGGAGGCGAAAAAGTAATGTACAGTATAAGAGCTGGTATAAAGTTGAAACTGCAAAAGAATGCTTATAGAATCAGAAGATAGCTGATGAGGAGTTCACAGGACTTTCTGCACTAATTGCCCGGGTGAGGGGAAAGAATTACTGTGCCCCCCCTTTAGCGATACTGGCGAAGGCAGGTTATACCTTATGGGGTATAATCATTTTCTCTTTGTTTCGCAAGCAGCCAGTCGATGGCAACTGCTCTGCTTGTAAAAAGGCCGACCTCTATCTGGGAACTAATTTTACTACTGAGCACTGCCTCTCCCGCTGATTCACCGAAAGAACCCGGGCGAGCTATATGCGCTAAATACCGGATGCCTGATGCATAGGCACGTGGTAGCCACTCCTCCGCTATCCATGTTACCGAGTCAGCCCATGGACCCGAGAAATCTGTGTTGTCATTTAACCTGTAGGCACAACTGGTGCGCTCATGTACCTCTAAACCGGCAATAATCGCTTGCTTCAAATCCTGCTTCGTGGCAGTACCATACCAGGTAGCTTCCACTATATGCGTCCTGCTCTTATATTCTATTCTATAATATGTCCTTACAAAGACATTTTTTATTTCCTTCAGCATAAAATAGTATGTTGCTTATATATCTTATACTTTTAGACCTGCAAAGGTAAAAGAATAATTAGAAGGTAAATAGTTTATAACTGTTATGTTTTTAGCATTTAGTTTGGCCTCTGACCTCCCAGTAAGATTCAGCTGGACGTAGATTTGTCGGTCAGAAAAGTCGGAGTGTACCTGGGGATAGTCCAGACAGCGCGTGGAAAGGCAGTGAAGAAGTATTCCTGCTGTAGGGTGTACAGCAGGAATACTTCTTCAAATACTATGATTCACCATCGAATCACATGCTGCGGGTCATGGATTTCATTTTAACTAAACCAGCCTGAGCCACTTTAAGCGGATCCTGGGCGTAATAATCTTTGTTGAATACCTCCAGGGAAAGCACCACTGGCTTTTCCGGATTATGGATGTATTGCAGAATGCGGCTGAGCGGCGCGACGCCGTCTCCTGTATACACACGGTCCGCATCTGTAATAGTAGCGGAAGGCGTGTTAGCCGGGTAGTCATTCACATGGAAAACCTCTATGGCCGCTTTGCCCACCAGTGGCAGGCTGTCCACGCTGGAACCGCCCCGGTAGAGGTGGTACACATCGAGCAGCACCCTGGCGGAGGGATGGCCGCTTTCAATTGCCACGTACATCACTTCGCTCAGGCGGCTCAGGTTCTGGGAGAAACCCCATAACTCGAGCTGCGGCACTACGCCTGTTTGCTCGCCCAACTCCAGAATGGCGCGGTAGCGTTCGGCAGCCCTTTTCAAATCGAGACCCGGGTCTTGCGTAGCCCCAACGGGCGGCGCGGCCGTACGGTGGCAACCCAATTGAGCTAGCATTTCCATTTCCCGCTTTAGCAGCTCCATTCCCTTCATTCGGGCAGTGTCGTCGTCAACAACCCACTGGGCAAAACCGATGGCATTTTCCACTTTAAGGCCGAGGTTATCCAGCCGCTTCCGCGCCTCAGGCAGCGTGCCGCCACCCTCCAGGTACGCCTGCAGGGAATCCATCCAGATCTCAACAGAGCGGAAACCAGCTTGAGAGGCTATTTCAAGTTCCTTCACAAACCCCAGCTTGTGGCCTTTTATCGTGCTCATGTTGAGGCAGTAGATAAAGTTTGCTTTGGCAGCAGGTTTTGCAGTTGTGGCCGCCCCAACCGCTCCGGGCAGCAAGGACATGCCAGCGGATGCACCCAATACTTTCAGGGCGTTACGGCGGCTTGTAGGTAATGAAGTCATGGCAAAGTATAAATAGGTTTGGTCTAATGCACCTTAAGTTAACATTTTGCAAGACGTTTCCAATGCAGGTGCTATAAATCCAGATGATAAGAATAGGTTCAGGAAATGGCCATCATTCACACCAATCCATTCATAATTACCTCTTTAATCGTGAAATTTAACATAAGAAAGAGTTAGGGCAATACAGGAAATAAAAAAGGACTTCTGAATGGTCTAATTTTGAAGAAGTATTTTCCACTATCTATATGCTCAAAAAAAACGCGTTAATCTAACTCCATTTATGTTGGTTTAGCAATTATGCTATCTTTAAAGAACCGCCGTGTGCGCCACCTGTACCTTAGGTGGTGTGGGATCCTTCCTATTGGTGATTTTGTTGCCCATGGCAGGCTACGCTATTCTCAGAATTATTCGTAATTTGCTTCAACTATCGTTCGCTAACATCCTCTCTAGCACTATGTCAGATGTGTTCTCTCCGGATTTTTGGTTGAACCCTGTGCGGAATATCATCGAAGGTATACCCATGGTGCTGCGAAGGATGATACGCCTGATTTTATACTTAAGAAGTGCAATCCTTACAATGAAAAATATCTTCCTTTTGTTTTTCTTTCTTTCTGCAGTGTCTTTTCACCCTGTGAAGGCCCAGACAACACAGCGCGTTGATACGTCCAACACCACCTTTTCAAACCCCCTGAACATAGAGTTTGGTGACCCTTACGTGTTGTACAGCGGGGATACGTATTATATGTATGGTACGGGCGGCGGAGCGGAAAAGGGCTTTGCCGCTTATTCATCAAAAGACCTTGTGAACTGGCAGCCTGAGGGGCAGGTATACTTTCACGACAACAAAAATGGCTGGAGCGACTCCAATGCCGGTTGGGGCGGTGCGTACTGGGCACCTGAAGTGTATGAGCTGAACGGAAAGTTTTACATGTTTTACAGTGCACAATGGAAGGTAAACCCTACAAATGAAGAAGAGAATTTCCGCATCGGGGTGGCAGTAGCCGATAAGCCTACCGGGCCTTTCATAGATATGGCGGACAAGCCGGTTTTTGACCCTGGCTACCCCATTATTGATGCCAATGTGTATTTTGATACCAATGGCAGAGTTTATTTATATTATTCACGTGCGGCCTACAAACACCCGGTGGAGAGCCAGGTAGCGGATTGGGCCCAGGAAAAAGGCTGGTTCAAGGAAATTGAAGAAAGTTGGGTATATGGCGTTGAACTCAAACCTGATTTTTCCGGCGTCATTGGCCTACCGGTTTTGTTGCTTCGGCCGCCTGTTGGCCTCAGCGATAAGCAGACAGAATGGGAAAGCCGCTCTGTAACAGCCCGCGAAGTGAACCGCCGCTGGACGGAGGGCTCTGTCACGTTTAAAAAAGAAGGCACGTATTACATGATGTACTCGGCCAACTATTTTGGTGGACAGCACTATGCCGTTGGGTACGCCACAGCAGCTTCGCCTTTGGGTCCTTATAAAAAAGCAGCCAATAACCCGGTGCTGCAGAAAAACTCTGACGAAGGCGGTGTGGTAACGGGCACCGGGCACAACAGTATCACATACTCTCCGGACGGCAAAGAAATGTTTATTGTCTACCACGGAAGAACGACCAAAACAGGAGACGAGAGGGTGGTTTTCATTGACCGCATGGAAGTGAAAGATGGAAAAATAAATGTCTTCGGCCCGACCACCACACCGCAAAAATTTCCTTCAGGCGTGAAAGTAAATCACAGCAAGAACACTCCATAAAGCTGTGGAACAGGCAACTGCGCGACCCTTGAAAACCGCATTCAGCTTCAGCTTCAAGAACTATAAAACATGATGCTATCCGGCTCTGCTACTTCAAAGCAAAGCTTCTTTGCCTTGTCGGGCGTCTGGTTTTTTTGAGCGGCAGGTACAGCTGAACATGCTGCAACTGCAGAACCTGATCATCGCTGCCCAGGACAGTGGAATGTAACAACAGGCGATGGCGCTTCAGCAGCCGTTCAGGCAGTACCTCCAGCACATGCGGCAGTGAGTTAAAAGCTGCAGCTTCGGCTGTCTCTGTTCAACGTGACATACCCAGAAGCTCCTCCTAAGGAAGCTGCCGGAGAACTATCCCAACCCATTCGCCTTCTCGTACGTCTTTACTTAGGAAAACATGTTGATGCATGCATACTATAAGACGAATCACCTTCTATTTAGTGCTGGTGGCGGGAACCCTGCTCATACTCGCTACAATGCTTTCCCTGCTGTACAATATGCCGTACTGGTACATTAAGGCGCTGGATTTCCCGCGGGTGCAGTTACTTCTCGGCTTGTTCGCCTGCCTGGTCCTGTTTGCGCTTGTAAACAAAGGCTGGGAGCTTCCGTCAGTTTTGTTCGTGCTGGGCCTGGTGGCTTCTTTTGTGTTGCAGGCCCGGTTCATCCTGCCTTACACTCCTTTAGCCGATGAGGCAGTAGAGACTGCTGAACCCCTCTCTGTGACACCCGCCCGTAGCTTTAGCCTGCTGGTGGCTAACGTTTGGATGAAAAATGACCAGACGGAGGCTTTCCTCGACTTAGTGTACGAATCAGACCCGGATGTGGTACTGGCCATGGAGACTACAGCGTGGTGGATAGAGCGCCTGGCGCCTCTCCGGGAAATATATCCCCACCGGGTCCTCTACCCGCAGGACAACACCTACGGCATGGCCCTTTATTCTAAGCTGCCGCTAAACAACACAGAGGTAATGTTTCTCAGCCACCAGGCTGTGCCTTCCATACACACTGAGGTAAGGCTCCCGGACGGCTCTTCCTTTATGCTGCATGCCGTGCACCCGGTGCCTCCCAAGCCCAGTGAATACCCAGATAATGTGGGGGAGGAAGAGGTGGCGCTTCTAAAAGTGGGGGAGATGGTGGCGCGAAATGAAATGCCCTCAGTTGTGGCAGGAGATTTCAACGACGTGGCCTGGTCTAAAACTAACCGCCTGTTCGGCATGGAAAGCAGGCTTGGGGATGTGCGGATAGGGCGGGGGCTCTACAACACATTCGACGCTACATCCCCTGTGCTCAGGTGGCCGTTAGACCATGTCTATGTTTCCGGAGAGTTCAGTGTGGTCGACTTTAAGAAGCTCCCGGATTTTGGCTCCGATCATTTCCCAATCCTCGTAGAGCTGGTGTTGCGGAAATGACAGAAAAAGCATCCGCAGCTTTGGGGGCATGTGTATACCGGCAGAAACAAATGATATCACGAAGCCTTACCGGAGGCTGCTACGTACAGTGGTTTTGAAAGCCATTTTTGCCCGGCGGCTTATACCGCTGTGGCTTCCCCTATAAACCATGAAAAAACCTTTAATGAACGACTCCCCCCACAAAACAAGCCATAATACAGGAACCACCTCAGGTAAAGATCCCGACAGTTTCACCCGCAAAGTCCTGAAGGCGTTGGGCATTGTGCTAGGCGCGCTGCTCATTATTATACTTGTCTGGAATGCCTTTAGCGTGCTGCTGCTGATTTTTGCCGGGGTGCTCTTCGCCGTGTTCTTCAGGGGAACGGCCTATGCATTGAGCAGCCGCACTCGCCTGTCCGGGAAGTGGTCGCTGGCTATTGTGGCGGTTGGGGTGCTGGCGCTGATTACCGCCACTGTCTGGCTAATGGCCCCGCAGGTGAGCGAGCAGGTGAATGCCCTGAGCGAGGAGTTGCCGAAAGCAACAGCAAACTTAAGAGATAGAGTAGCAAACTACAAGTGGGGCCGGAAGCTCATAGACGAAGCTCCTACAATGGATAGCCTGCTGGAAAACAGGGGCACCTGGCTGCAGCAGAGCCTGGGGGTGCTCTCTACCACCTTCGGCGTGCTGGCCGACCTGTATGTGGTGCTGTTCCTAGGGCTCTTTATTACGGCCCAGCCCGGCCTCTACAAGCGGGGAATAGTCCTGCTTGTGCCCCTGCCCAAGCGGGACAGGGCCCGGGAGGTGCTCGACACCCTAGGCTCCACGCTCTACAAGTGGCTAATGGGCAAACTCTTTTCCATGCTGGTGGTGGGCGTTTTCACATCCATCGGGCTATCCCTGCTGGGTGTCCCGATGGCGCTGGTGCTGGGGCTAATCGCCGGCCTGCTGTCTTTCATTCCGAACTTCGGGCCGCTCATCGCCCTGATACCCGCCGTGATGATTGCATTACTGGAGGGGCCCAATCAGGCGCTTTACGTTGTTTTACTCTATGTCGGGATACAGGCAGTGGAGAGCAACATTATCACCCCGCTGGTGCAGAAAAAGATGGTGGAGATACCGCCCGCCCTCATCATCACAAGTCAGCTGCTGCTGGCCATCTTCACCGGAACACTCGGCCTCATACTTGCCACCCCGATCATGGTTATCGTGATGGTGCTGGTGAAGATGCTGTATGTGCACGATGTGCTGGGGGACGAAACCGTGGAGGTATGATAGTTGGCACACTCTCCCTTCAGTAATTAAGCTCTTCAACGTTCTGAAATACAACCTCCTCCCTTACAGACAGCTGCACTTTTAACCTTTCCGGTGCGGCAGGGTATACAAGGATTCACCTGCCATGCTGATAGCAGGAGGAGCAAACTTTAAAACAGAGCTTATGCGCTTAATAACTGTTAAAGCCCCTGCGGGAGAGGGGAAGGACGTTGTGGAGGAGGCACTGGAGGTAGGCGTTTCTCATGTGTCGGTTTACCAGGCCAAGGAATATTTATCCGACAGCAAAGAGAGGATGCAGGACGTAGTGGAAGTGGCCACGTCCACGCCCAAGGCGAAGCAGTTTATCGAGAACCTGATGCAGTCTTCCTTCTACGATCCCGATACTTATACCTTTACTATACGCCACCCGGAGTCGCTGTTCGGCTCCGAGCCTCCAGAAAAGGAAACATATCCTATCACCAGGCCTACGACAGATGTGTACGAGGAACTCTGGCAGTTCACGAAGATAACCATAAGCCTGGTGGGCAGGGTGTTTCTTTCCTCTGCGCTGCTTGCCTATGGCATGGTAAAAGACATGCTGCCGCTCATCATAGCTGGCCTTCTGTTTCTGCCTTACCACCACCACATGCTGGCAACAGGCCTGGGAGTTGTGCTGAAGGAGTGGCGTCTCCTGAGGCAGGGGCTGCTAGCTTTACTTGTTACCACTGTCATGATTTTTCTGGCGGGTGTTTGCGTAGCCCTGTTCACCAAGGCCCCTGTCGGCTGGGAGGAGTTCGGTACCCCGGTCTCCGGCTTTTTCCTGGCTTCCGCGATTGGCATTGCTGCCGGACTGGCTGCCGTGGATGACGCCGGGCGCAGGGAACTGATAGGCCTTGCCGCCACGGCGCACATCACAGTGTACCCTGCATGGTTCGGGCTCAAGATCATCTCCGGTTTTGATGAGGGAGACAAGTGGACGGAGCACCTGCTTACCTTCTGTATCAACGTCACCTCCCTCACCGTAGCCGCCGGCATTACGCTTGCCCTCATGCGCATGAAGGGAGAGGGTATCCGGCGATTCGTAAGCAGAATGAGCCATAATGGCTAATAATTAGGCACGCTGGAAGGAGAGCACAGCATGGTGATATTTCTTCAGGACGAACTTCATCTGCTGCGAGGTGTACTTCAGAAAATCCCGCTGTACATCTTCCCGTTTGTGTGGCTCCTCCATTTTCCAGAGTAGGTGAATGTGGTTTGGCAAAATCACGAAGCCGTACAAAGTTCGTTATCATTATCTATTACGCTTTGGGTTTGATGGCGGTAGAAGTATCCGTTTTGGCCATGTAATCTACTCGATGTTTAAACGTAGGTGTAAGGTGGTGAATTTACCATCAAGTACAGGGGAGGAGATATAGAAATATTATAATGTTCTAAAGAACAGGAAACTCGATGGGATTTTAAACGCTGCTTTGTGTGTTCCTGTCATTCTCTCTGTTTATGGGAGAAAAGAGCATGAAACCTGATGCTTCCTGTTTTAACTCAGCTACTGCTGATTTTTCATTACAATTTTGTTTTTACTATTCTTTTTATAAAATATACGATATGTGTTTACTTACTTTGGATTATTAAATAAGTAACAAAAAGGGGCAATAGCGGCATTATTTGTAAATTTGATAATTGCCTGGCTTGCTCATGTATATCTTTTATCATATTCAATTTTATGTATCACAAACTAGAAAAGATTAATAAATTAAAAATCGTTGGGCTCCTGGCCCTGTGTCTTTTTCAACTTACAGCATTCAAAGCTTTGGGCCAGGTGAAGCTGCCGGAGCTCATCAGTGATGGTATGGTCCTGCAAAGAAATGCTAAAACAAAAGTATGGGGCTGGGCAAGTCCGGGCGAAAAGGTAAAGGTAAAGTTCAACCGCAAAACCTACAGAACCACTGCCGATGCCAGCGGAGATTGGGCTTTAACCCTTGATCCTATAAAAGCTGCCGGCCCCTATACCATGGACATCACCGCCAGCAACCAAATCACCATTAAAGATATAGTGGCAGGGGATGTATACCTGGTTTCGGGGCAGTCGAACATGGTGCATCAGATGTCGCTGCATAACATCACCTACGCTGATGATATTGCCACTGCCAACTACCCGCAGATAAGGCATTTCTGGATTCCTACCACCACCAACCTGGAAGGCCCAGCCCAGAATTTGCCTCCGGGATCGTGGAAATCAGCTAACCCGGAGGATGTTAACAATTTCTCGGCTGTCGCTTACTTCTTCGCCCGGAAATTGTACAATAAATATCAGGTTCCGATTGGCCTAATCAATGCAAGTGTGGGCGGCACTCCTATTGAGGCCTGGATGAGCGAAGAAGGGCTGAAGGACTTTGATACGGCACTGGCTGCGATAGACAGGAACAGAGACACCAGCTACGTGAATTCTTTCAGGCGCCGCGCGCAGGCAGCTGCCGATGCTAACAAACAAAAAACAGAGCAGGATAAGGGGCTGACGGAGGCGGTGAAATGGTACGAAACCGCTTACGAACCCAAAGGCTGGCGAAACATCAACATTCCCGGTTATTGGGAGGACCAAGGAATCAAAGACCTGAACGGTTCTGTCTGGTATCGCCGCGAACTGGATGTGCCTGCGGCCATGACCGGTGTGCCGGCAAAAGTTTTTTTGGGTAGAATTGTAGACGCTGATGCTTTATACATCAACGGAGAACAGGTAGGCAATACCACCTATCAGTATCCGCAGCGGCGGTACAGCCTGCCGGCTGGAGTTCTCAAACCAGGGAAAAATACGTTTGTGATAAGGGTGCAGAACTTTGGCGGCAAAGGCGGGTTTGTTCCCGACAAGCCTTATTACATAGAAGCCAACAACCAAACCCTTGACCTGAAGGGAACCTGGCAGTATAAAGTAGGGGAGGTATACCGTCCAATTAGAGGGAATGGTGGTGGATTCAGCGCGCAAAACCAGCCTACCGCTTTATACAACGCCATGGTGGCACCGGCTACAGACTATACCCTGAAAGGCATACTGTGGTACCAGGGAGAAAGTAACTCCGGCAACCCTGAGGAATATAAAAAGCTGTTGCCCGCCTTAATCAGCGATTGGCGAAACAAGTTTGAGCAAGGCAATTTACCTTTTCTTTATGTGCAGCTTCCGAACTTTATGGAAGTGAATTACCTGCCTTCGGAAAGCAACTGGGCGCTGATGCGCGAGGCTGCCCTCCAGACCTTGTCGGTGCCAAACACCGCCATGGCCGTGACCATTGACCTAGGGGAGTGGAATGATATCCATCCGGACAATAAAAAAGACGTAGGAGAGCGGTTAGCGCTGGCTGCGCAGAAATTGATTTACAACGATAAAAAAGTAGTTTCCTCTGGCCCGCTTTTTCAATCTGCTGAAATTGATGGAAATAAAATCATCCTGAACTTTACGAATGTGGGTACTGGTTTAGTCTCTAACGATGAGGAAGAACTGAGCTGGTTTGCCATAGCCGGAGCCGACAAGGAATTTGTATGGGCGCAGGCCAGAATAGAAGGAGATAAGGTAGTGGTGTGGAGCGATGAAGTGCCGGAGCCAAAATATGTGCGCTACGCCTGGGCCGATAACCCCGATGGCGCCAACTTATACAACAAAGAAGGTTTGCCGGCTTCTCCTTTCCGTACCGATAAATAGATTTGAAACGCTTTCATCACCCCCCCATGAAAAAGGCAATTTATGTACTGTTTGCTTTGGCAATGGCCTCGGCTCCGGCCTCGGCCCAGCAGGCTTCTGCCAGCTCCGGCACCACCTATCCGGCAGTCGTCGATTTTACCGCTCAACAGGATCATCAGCACATGATGCAGCAGCTGGGCATTAAAGCGCTGCGACCCGGACCCAGTGGCGACGAGTCGGCACCCAATCACGCCAACTACGATGAAGCGCTGGCCAATCCTTATCCCAACCTGCCGGAACTGCTGACCCTGAAAAACGGAAAAAAGGTAACAAGCCCGGAGATGTGGTGGAAGAAGCGACGGCCCGAGATTGTGGAGGAGTTCGAGCGGGAGGTATTCGGACGGGTGCCGGAGAATGTGCCGCAAGTCACCTGGGAAACCCTTATTTCAGAAAGGGAATATGTGGGCTGGATACCGGTGAATGCAAAACAACTGGTGGGGCAGGTAGACAACTCAGCCTATCCCTTGCTGGACGTAAAGATAAACATGACAGTCGTGACACCAGCCAACGCGAAGGGGTCGGTGCCGGTGTTAATGATGTTTGGGCGCAGCGCTTTGCCGGCCCCGGCGCAGCCGCCTAAGGAAAGCCTCGAAAAGATAAACGCTGCCCTGAAGGAGCTGCTGGTAAAGGCTGACCCTTCGCTCCGGGAGGTGTTTGAGCAGTACCCGGCTTATAACCCCATTGCATCCCAGGCTCCCACTTTTGGCCCTCCACCGGCTGGCGACCCGCCTACTCCGCAGCAACTGCTGGCGGCAGGCTGGGGCTATGCTTTAATTGAGCCAGGCAGCATACAGGCTGACAATGGTGCGGGCCTCACCAAAGGTATCATAGGCCTGGTGAACAAAGGGCAACCCCGCAAGCCCGACGACTGGGGCGCATTAAGGGCATGGGCCTGGGGCGCTTCACGCGGACTGGATTACCTGGAAACAGATCCGGCGGTAGATGCCAAACATGTGGGCATAGAAGGGGTATCGCGGTTTGGCAAAGCGGCACTGGTGGCCATGGCCTTTGACCAGCGGTTTTTCACGGCCCTAATTGGCTCTTCCGGAGAGGGCGGTGCCAAGTTGCACCGGCGCAATTTCGGGGAAGCCGTGGAAAGCCTGACCAGTAGCGGAGAGTACCATTGGATGGCAGGCAACTTCCTGAAATACGGTGCCTCGGAGGCTACTTTCGGCAGCAAAAACGCAAATGATATTCCGGTAGATGCGCATCAACTCATTGCCTTATGCGCCCCGCGTCCTGTTTTGATAAGCTACGGCATTCCCGAAAAAGGCGATGCGAAATGGCTGGACCAGCAGGGCAGTTACATGGCCACCGTAGCGGCCGGCCCGGTTTATCAACTGTTAGGAGCCAAAGACCTCGGTGTAGGCCATGATTACAAAACGGCTAAAATGCCCGGTGTAAATGTCAGTTTGCTGGACGGGGAGCTGGCATGGCGGCAACACGATGGCGGCCATACCGATGCCCCCAACATCAAGTACTTTATACCATGGGCTGACAGATTTATAAAAAAATAGACCAGCATAGGCCTTTATTGACAAGAAACAAGTAGCAAGAACTATTAAAAGCCCCTGCTACTTGTTTCTTGTTTTAGTTTCAGCTCTCGCCTCAAGAATGTTCGAGATGACGATAAATTTGTTAAGTCAACAGCCCTACACCTAACAGGGTTGTCACTATCTGCGGCTTTTTTGGTAATCAGTCAGAGGATTTTTCTGCTAACACCAGTTTAAACACCTTTCCAGTGTTTCCGCTTGGGCCCAGCATAGAGGAGGCTGTCACATAGATTTCTCCTTCCAGGTCCTGCCCGAATCCTTTCAGGTAGTGGCCAATATCATCAGGGCTGCTGACCAGTTCTATCTCCTCAAAGGACCACAGCCCACGGCCGGCGGGATTTGAAATAAATATTTCGCCATTCGGGGTGCCAAAACTCTGAGCAAAAGAGCCAAAAATGTACTTGCCATAGAAACCAGGAATGTCGTTGCCACGGTACACGTTGCCACCAATGATGGTGAGGGTTCTGCCACCTGACGGGTTATTGAAATTTTTCATTTCAATTACCGGGTCAATAAGCCGGTTGCCATACACATCCACATCAGGGCAGGAAGCCAACACTTCTAAAGGGTTTGCGGCATCAAAACAATGGGTTCCTTCTTTTACATTCCAACCATAGTTGCCTCCTTTTTCAACCACGCTTACTTCTTCCCATAAACTCTGCCCTGCATCTCCGGCGAATAGCCGCCGTGATCCCCGCATGTCAAAGGAAAAACGGAAAGGGTTACGGAAGCCATAGGCATAGATCTCATCCAGGCCAGGCTTTCCTACAAATGGATTATCCGCGGGTATACCATAAGGGCTTCCGCTGTTTACATCAATGCGCAGAATATTGCCTAGCAGGTTGGCTTCAATGTCCTGTCCGTTACCTCCTTCATTTTCCGGGTACCAGTCTGGTACGTGACCCGGGCCCACGTCATGGGCAGCCCCGCCATCACCAATGGATATGTACAGGTAATTATCCGGCCCAAAGGCTATGGTGCCACCTTCATGGTTTCCCTGCGGCTGATCGACCTCTAAGATGATTCTTTCAGTTCCTGCGTCTGCCTTATCTGGATTTGAAGAAGAGACAATGAACTCTGATATGCGGCTTAAATTGTTCCAGGTTGCATCGGGTACTGGTCCGCCGGGACGGGGTGGTGCTGTGTAATAAACATAGAACCGGCCATTCATTTTGTAGTGCGGGTGAAAAGCCAGTCCCAGAAGACCCCGTTCATCATAGTTTTCACCTAAGGTTACCATCCGGTCGCTTACATCTAGAAAAGGCTCCGAAAGCCTAGTGCCTGATTCGTCTATGACCCAGATTATTCCTATCTGATCAATAACAAACAGTCTCTCAGTTTCATCAGGAACTGCTACCAACCCGACTGGGGAAACCATGTTATCTGCTATAAGCTGCAGATCCACCGCTTTCGGAAAGAAAAATTTGTCATCCCGGTCACAGCTTTGTAGCAAAAAGCTGGCACAGAGCAGTAGCATTACCAGGAGAGCAGGCACAGGCGCCCTGCCTTTTGTTTCACTTCTTACGCCCGGCTGCGGTTTGCCGGGTAAATAATTTTGGAATTGTGTGGTCATCTTTTCCATTGTTTTGTTTGTTAAATGGTGAAAAAAATAGCCCCTCTGTCTGGGGAAAGGAGGGTGAAGAAAAGGGGGAGCGGGTGCGGTACTTATAAAAAGATTATCCCGCACCTGTCGTCTCAGCTAATAATAGCGGGGCAGAACATCAGCAGTACCAATATGGGCAATTAAAGAGAGACAGTTCTACCGCATCAGCCTGTAGCCTTATTAGGAATTCAGTTGCGCCCCCATCACGGAAAGTATAGCGGAATGGTTGCCTCTCATTCAAATAATTCCCTGCTGAAAAACAGCCGCCCTCCTTCTGTAGAGTTGAAAGGGCAGCCATTGAGCCTGCTGGTTGTTTATGCAGCAATATTATGCAAATCAGCATCTTAGTATAGCGCTTAACGCTCTTTTTCTCGTATTTATCTATAATAAATTTGAATTTTTTGAAGTCGAGGCAACCGTTTCAGCATTTATTCCGTGATGGGGGCGCCATGCATAAAAGAGTGAGCGAAACTGTAAGCAAAGAAGTGGAAATTCTGCTTCGGGGTTGTTTGAAGGGAGACCGCGAAGCACAAAGAAAGCTGTACAGGCATTTCTATGGCTATGCTATGAGTGTCAGTTTGCGTTATTCGAAAGATGCCGAAGAAGCCAAAGACATATTGAACGATGGCTTTCTTAAAGTTTTCACGAAGCTTCACCAGTTTGATCCGAAAAAGCCTTTCAAAGGATGGATCAGGCGCATTATGATAAACACTGCTTTAGATAACTACCGGCACAACCTGAAGCACTATCACCTGGTGGACATTGAAGCTGCCGAGCCAGAGGCTGATACGTATGATGTGATGCAGAAAATAAACTATGAGTACCTGGTAGGCCTGGTGCAGGCCCTTTCCCCGGCATACAGGGCTGTTTTTAGTTTGTATGCAATAGACGGCTATACGCATGAAGAAATAGCAGACTTGCTAGGTATAGCAGTTGGAACGTCGAAATCGAACCTGGCAAAGGCAAGAGCTAATTTAAGAGCAGCGTTAAAAGTAAGCAGGATAGATGAGCATCAACAACATATCTGACGAAGAACTCGACAACCTGTTCAGGAAGAGTTTTGAAAGCTTTGATCCGCCTTACGATCCGGAAGCCTGGCAGGCGATGGAAGAGAAGCTGGACAGGGTGGGAGATGGGTATGCCTGGTGGTTTAAACTCTTCTTCCCGCTGATGCTAATAATTTATACCTGCATTATGGTAGCTGACTCTAAACTTGCTCAGGCACCCGTCCTGTCACCTGAAAGTAGAACAGCAGCTGTTTCAGAGAATATTAACAAAATTGACACGCAGCAGCCTCTCCTCGGTGCAGCAGAAGAAAAACAACAGGGTTTAGCGGAGGATCAGAAGCTTCGTGTGGAAGAATTCATTGCTGAAAACGCAGGCACAGCTGCAGAACGTTTTGGAGAGGATTTGCTTAGGGATAAAAAGGAGGGGAACAGCAGCAACATGAAGAACTTAACACCTTCAAGGCCATTCCTTCCTACGCATAGCACAGCAAAAGAAACACAGCTACTAGCACAGGAAAACAGAGCTGAAGAACAGCAGGTGCAGCTATCTGCTCCAGGTATGAATATGCTGGATACAGGGGCTGTGACACATTTATTAAACACCAGAAAAGTGGAACCGTCACCATTGCCTGCTACTGTAGCCGTGAAGAATTCCGTTCAGCTGCAGCCAGCATCGCATGCGGGAGCAGACAAAAGCAGCCAGAGGAAAGTGCCTGAAGACAAGAAGGTCTTTTTAAGCAACCTGCAAATTGCTGTACTTGTCGCGCCGGATTTGACAACTGTTAAGTTCAAGGCCCCGGATGCTGTCAGTGCGAATGCTGGCTTGCTGCTCAGTGTCCCGGTGACCCGCAAGTTGAGTTTGGTGACAGGTGTTATCTGGGCGAATAAAGTATACGGGGCTAAGCCGGAAGACTATACTCCTTCTTCAGGCTATTGGAACAGCTCCTATCTTCCTGCTTCTATAGATGCTACCTGCAAAGTACTGGACATACCGCTGAACATACGCTATCAGGTGCTTGAATGGAATAAAAACAGTGTTGCCCTACAGGCAGGTGTATCCAGCTATATTATGCTGGAGGAAGACTACACCTACAACTATGCCACCTACAGCCGGTCTGTTGCCTATTCAAACGAGTACAGGCATTTGTTCGGCGTGCAGAACCTGTCCGTGAGTTATACCCGGAAAATCTCCCCTGTTATTTCAGTTGGAGTCGAGCCTTTTGTAAAGGTCCCACTGAAAGGTGTAGGTGCCGGGCATGTAAAGCTGTCCAGTGCGGGTGTCTTCTTTACGGCAGGCTACACTATCAGGCTTAAGGAATGAAGTGCTTTGGCCAAACTTTCACCCAATTAAAACACAGCGCTTGCAGTGTTAGTAGATTACCAATAGTTTCAATTAAATAAATATTTCACTTAAAATTTTAACGCTATGAAACTCTTAAAGAATTTTTGGATGATGGCAGTTGTACTGTTTAGCCTGACGCTTTTTGTCAGCAGCTGCGATGACGATGATGACTCCGTACCCAGCAACGAAGTCGGGTTCAATGACATTGCCTTAACCGGAGAAGCTGAAGTGCAGCCTAACCCTGTTATAACAGATGGCGAAGGTGAACTGGATGCAGTCTACAACCTGGATACTCGAATGATTACCTACAACATTACCTGGGAACTGGGCAATGCCGACGATAAAACAACCGGTATGCATTTCCACGGCCCCGCCTCACTCACTGAAAGCGCTTCCGTCGTGATACCCATTCAACTCACCAGCGACAGCTATACCGGCAGTGTTTCCGGCCAGACCCGCGCTCTGACACAGGTTGAGGAAGATCAGCTGTTAAATGGCTTGTGGTATTTAAACATCCACAGCACAACTTATCCCGCCGGAGAACTCAGAGGACAGCTTGACTAAATTTCACTGTACCAGGTTGCGCCCGACAGGCACAACCTGGTACAGTGAAATTTAGTCAAGCAGGAAGTAAAATCTGATTTTAACCCTGCTATTAAAGTTGGTTCCCCTACTTCTCTTGTGTCAGCCTGCCATGGTGATAGGGAGAAGAAACCTGTTACTCTACATCAGGGGATTCCTGGGTGTGAGGGTAAACATCAGGTAAGAAAATATACTGATGTCTTAGTTGTTGTGCACCTGCACTTAACTCTAAGTGCTCTATTTTCTGCGCATCTTTAATGCTTTCACTCCGGAGCGGTACCTCATTGTAGTGCCTGTCTAATTCTTTTCTTTATCAGGAGAGTAAAATTGTTTTAACGTTACATCAATTGCTCATTGAAAAAATCAATGGTACGCTGCCAGGCAAGTGCTGCCGCTGCTTTGTCATAGCGGGGTGTTGTGTCGTTATGAAAGCCATGGTTTGTATTAGCATACATGTAAGCGGTATATTCTTTGCCATGCTCTTTTAAAGCAGCTTCACACGCTGGCCAACCCTCATTTACACGGGTATCCAGTTCTGCATAATGCAGGAGGAGGGGAGCCTCTATTTTAGGAACATCTTCGCTTGCCGGCTGACCTCCATAAAACGGAACAGCTGCCGCCAACTCCGGAACTCGTACTGCCATCATATTTGCAACCCACCCACCAAAGCAGAAGCCTACAACACCAACTTTACCATTACAATTTTCGTGGTTACGCAGATAGTCATGTGCAGCTATAAAATCTTCCAGCATTTCGTTTCTGTCCCGTTTACTTTGCATTGCACGGCCTTCATCATCAGTACCCGGATAGCCACCTAATGGCGTTAAAGCATCAGGGGCAATTGATATAAAGCCTGCCAGCGCTGCCCGCCTTGCTACATCTTCAATATACGGGTTCAACCCCCGGTTTTCATGAACAACGACAATGCCTCCCAGCTTCTTTTGGGTATCCGCAGGCATCGACAACAATGCTTTAATTGTTCCTCCACCTTTTTCAGACTCATAACGGATATATTCTGTTTTTAAACGTGGGTCGTCTGCTTTAACCTGAATGGAGCCCTTATAATCGGGCATGAGAAAGCTCATCAGTGACGCTACTGTTAGTCCTCCCACTGCATAAGTGGAAAGCTTCTGCACAAATTCGCGCCTGTTGACACGGTTGTGCGCATAGTCATCGTAAAGGTCAAACACTTCTTGTTTGATGTCTTCTTTTTTGATTTCGTCCATGTTCGTCTGTGTACGTTTTATCTTATGTATATATGAATGACTCTACCTCATAGGGTATTCTAGAGACCTCGAGTAAGGTGAGTTTTAGCTTCTATTTACCTGCTAAATTCTTACGAATAGCCGCATTGATTTCTTTTATATTGTTTTTATTGTAGCCAAGTACTTTCAGAACCTCTATGCCTGAATTGTCTGTTAAAACGACAAATGGAATAGCAGAAAAATTAAACTGCTGTTGAACTGACTCCATTTGTTCTTTCCCGACAATGTACTGTTGCCAGTCCATCTTTTCCTGGCCCAAAGCCTTTTGCCAACTGCTACTGTCTCTGTCTATAGAGATACTGACCATGTTCAGGCCCTTGTCTTTAAAAGTATGATTTATTTTTTTTAAAGCGGGTATTTCCTGACGGCAAGGTCCGCACCAACTGGCCCAGAATACTAACAAATTCATTCGTGCGTTTGGGCGCAGGATTCTCTGCTCTTCATTCATAGCGTTTGTGAGGAGCAGATTGGGATAGGGCTTGTTCGGGGATGGCCTGTTGGTTAGATAGCTGTAGAACTTCTTCCCGGTACTTGAATCCCGAACGTCTTTATCGAAAAGGGACAAAAGGCTGTTAAGCTCTTCCTGCGTATAGGCTTCTTTGTTCTGGTAAATTTGAGATAATAAGAAGTATGAATCGGGGTGTTGCTCAACGGTCTTCTTGATATAATTTAGCCTGGCTAACCTTTTTGCGGAATCAATATTATCAAGGCTGCCAAAGCCTTTGTTCATGAATTTCTGGTACAGCACCTGGTCTTTTCCACCAGTAATATGATGAAACGTGGGGATTCGTGGGTCCTCAGGAATGTCTAAGTTTTCTTTTATCATGGTGTTTTCTATTCCCTGAAAAAAAGCAGATGTCCCTGCATTTGATTGGTAGGTATTAAGAAAGGCTATTCTTCTTATCATGTTGTTTTCGGTAAATGTACTATCACGATAATGAATACTTGCTAGAAACGGCACAAAGGAAGCGTCAAACTTTAACACAAATTTGAAGTGTCCGTTTTCAACTTCAGTAGAATCCAAAATTTCTTTAGGGTCGTGCGCATGAGTGAGGTATACCTTTCCATCCGGGACTACTTTTACAAAGCCTCCAATGAATATTTCATCGGGCTTTTCCTGCCTTGAACAGGCCGCCAACACAAATAAAATGGCTATTAATTTCACTGATGTTTTCATAATGTATGTTTTATGATGGAGGCTGGCCATGCCTTCGGTGTGGGAACTCCATACCCATCGAAGTTGAGTTATCTGCCTCAATTAATTTATATACTCTACAGGGCAGGATTCCTTAAGTATACCATTTGCTAATATATCCGGTGTTGGGCTGCTCCCGTTCTTCTCTACGCTGGATGTATAAGCCTATATTATTTTCCATGGCATTTTATACATACACTATTAAACAACGTAATGGGTTAAATTAGTATATTTATAATATAAATTATTAATATAAAAGTTTAATTCAAAATCAAAAATATGAAAACAACTACATAACTCTCCTCTGTACTCTTTTCTGAAACTGCATCGTGTTCCCCGCGACACCTCCCTGAACAAGGAAAGTATCTTGAAGCTCTTGAACATGCCCAAGCCAAACAACTCTGGATTATTCAATAGCTTTCTTCTCATGTATAAATAAGGCTTTAATTGCTAAACGACATATGATGTATTGCTTTTTTTATTTGCTGTTGTTTTCTCTCAAAATGTAAAGCAGATGCTTTGCTGTAACCAAACAAATCTATGAAGACACTTTCTCAAAAAACTTTTCTACTT
Source organism: Pontibacter pamirensis (assembly GCF_010015475.1). Lineage (GTDB taxonomy): Bacteria > Bacteroidota > Bacteroidia > Cytophagales > Hymenobacteraceae > Pontibacter > Pontibacter pamirensis. The sequence continues at coordinate 74,625 of NZ_SSNI01000003.1, read as the reverse complement.
CTGTTATTAGCGGCGGTAGTTTTTGCTCCATTGTGTTGTTTCGGGCAAGACCTGACTGTCGAGGGTAAGATAGCTGGTATTGGCAACAAGAAGGTATATCTTTTTGTGAGAGACGCACATAACCAAGACATGCTGCTGGACTCTACTGTAGCAGCAAAGGACAGTTTTGCCTTCACTCACAAGCCAGAAGAGCTGAGTCTTTATTCTGTAACTGTTGATAGTATGCCTGGAGGAGTACGGTTTATCCTGGACAACAATGTGCAAATAGAGGGAGACAGTAAGGCAATATGGGAGTCATCTGTGACGGGTTCACGCTTAACAGATGAGTTCAACAACTATGACAAGCAATTTACTGTACCTGCAAGGCAAAAACTCATTGCCCTTTCCAGCAGTATGCGAGACCCAAACCTGAACCCAGACAAGAAGGAGGAATTTGAAAAGCAGCAGCAGGATATTGTGGACGCGGAGCGTCTTCGGGCAGAGAAGTACATCAGTGAACATCCTGATTCTTTTTTAAGCCTGCTTTTCCTGCAGTCATTAGGAAAAGAAAAGTCAAGACAGATGCTGGTAACGCTTAGTTTGGAACTGCAGAAACACTCCATTGTTAAGGCTATTCAGGAAGAAGCTCAGCTTGAGGCGTCTGTGAGCGCAGGAAAACCTGCGCCAGGCTTCACTGTTCAGGATATGAAAGGCAATGCAGTTTCGCTTGCTGATTACAGAGGACAGTATGTGCTGCTTGATTTCTGGGGCTCATGGTGCGGCCCGTGCATCAAACTGATACCCGAGACCAAAGCCGCATATGAAAGGTACAAGGGCAAGAAGGTGCAGTTCATGGGCATTGCCTACGACGAGGAAAAGGACAGGGCTAAGCTCAGCGGGATGATAGAAAAACACGGAATGGCGTGGCCGCAAATCTTTCAGGACATGTCTGACGAAAGCAAAAAGGGTGTCGTTCGAAGCTACAGAGTTACTTCCTTCCCTTCCGTCATATTGATTAACCCACAGGGCAACATTGTTTACCGGGGAATAGGGCAGGACGGCCTGGTAGAAGCATTGAAGGTGCTGGACAAAGAAGTTAACTGAACTGTTGAACATGAACGGATGAAGAAAACTGCTTGATTTTTTCCTGTACCTTTCAATAAGCTGACACTGTGGAATGCTGTAATACCAATTGAGAAGAAGCTCCTTTTAGAAAATTTATCATATTTTCTATTCTTCAGCACGGAGTGAATGTGTTTCCAGTCTTTGGGTTGAGCGCCTTGTAAATTTCCGGTGCCACGCTAGTGGCAGCCGATAGGCAGGAAATATACACAGCGCGATGCCCGAAGACGAGGCCTCTCGGCCTTGAGAGCTCAGAGAGAAACATTGCAACTATAGGTTAGCTGCAGCTGGATAAGCCATCTCAACGGCAGCTTAGAAAACCTCATTCTCAGAAGCTCTTAGCTCAAAAATTACTTGAGAAGCCATGACACACAGTCCAAGAGAAGCGGTATAACATGCAAAAAACATTGCAAGGCCCAATAGAGCTAGTTCCGGAAGAGGCATGAGCGGCTAACTAAAGAGGGTACCCAGAATGGATACCCTCTTATCATTTTCAGCAATTAAGATTCTTGTACTAAACTGCTACCCAACCTCGCTTGCGATTCGATTCTAGAATCCGCTCACAGATTAGGAGCTCGCGGTAACCGTCTGCAAATGTTGGGAAGGTAGGGTTTTCGGGCTGCCTGCCCTGCTCGATAGCAGCATACACTTCTTTGAACATTTGTTTCGAGGTATCCGGGAATCCTTCATTGTGGCCACCAGGAAAGGTGATAAGCGAGCGCACTTCCGGGTGCACCAGCGACGGGTCGCGCAGGAGTACCTGGTTTGCGCCGTCGCGGTTGCCCACCCACATCTCGTTGGGCGACTCCGAATTCCAAGCAAACGTTTGTTTGGAACCAGAAATCTCCAGCTTCATTTGGTTTTTACGGCCAGCCGATACCTGCGACACGGTAATAACGCCGCTATTCCCATTATCGAAGCGAAGTAAAACGTTGGCGTGGTCTTCGGTGGTGATATCCATATCAGCATAATCCTCAGGAGTGAGCAACTTGCCTGAGTAAGTTTCAACAGGCTTCAGGGGCTTCTTGCGGGTTTTGTGGATGGTGTTAAAGTCAGCCATCACCGAAGTGGTTTTAAGGCCTGTAATGTATTCGAGTACGTCCATCAGGTGCGAACCGATGTCGGCTATTGCGCGGGAGTCACCGGACTTGTCGGGTTCTAAGCGCCAGTTATAATCCGTGTTATAGAACAACCAATCCTGCAGATAGGAACCAATAAAAGAATAAATATCACCCAGTTCTCCTTTCTCACGCATGGTTTTCATCTGACGCACCAGCGGGTAGTATCTCAGGTTAAAGTGTACGGCGTTTACTAAACCGGATTCGGCGGCTATACGTACAAGTTCTTCCGCCTCTTCTAAATTTTTGGCTAGCGGTTTTTCGCACACCACGTGCTTGCCTGCCTTTAAAGCCTCCTTTGATTGAGAATAATGCAGGAAATTAGGGGTGCAGATATGAATGCTTGTAATATCGTCCTGTTTCAACAGGTTCTCGAAAGTATAGGAGCGCTCAATACCGAGTCCGGCAGCCTTTTCTTTGGCCATATCCTCGGTTAACTCACAAAGCGCGGCTACTTCTACGTTTGGGAGCCGCCGAAGGGCTTCTATATGAGCGGGGCCTATAAAGCCCGTGCCTACGACACCAACTTTGATTTTCTTCATTACTTAGTTTTATTTATTTGTTTTAGATGATTTAGGAAGGAAATTATAGAAAACTATCTGTATTTAATAGCTTTTTTTACAAAAATGCGATTGGTGGTGCGTGTTGTGCTACTGTTACAGCATAAATTACCTTACTCTATTGCTATACCGGACTACCGAATTATTGACTGGTGTCAATGGGTTCGTTGAGGAAAAGAGGAATGATATCTTAATGGCTGGTTCGCCTGATCAGGTCAACACCTACAATAATTTCAGATAATTGGCTTTCCGGAAGCGAGAAACTGTTCATTTTTGCCAAACCGATTTACTGCTCCATTAATTAGATAGAGGTGCATTGATGATCGCATCGTGGGAAATAGTAGAGATTCTGGAAATAGTAGTTTAGGGATGCCAGCGGGCCATGTGTTCCGCGTGTGTCCTGAGATAGGCACCGGGCTGGTAGAAGGTATCGTAAAACTCCAGGTCCAGGTGGTGCGCCTGCAGGTATGTAAGCAGGAAAATAGAGGGCACCGTTCCGGGAAACTTGCCAAACGTATCATAGATATACTGCGCCTGAAGGGCCACGCACTCCCGGAACCGCTCATCATGCACCTGGGCTGCAGCCCGAACTTTAGCGGACTCTTTCCAGTTGCCGGGCGTGCCTTCGTTAAAAGGTCCGCCTTTGCCAAACTTGCGCTCACAGACTGCATCCACTGCCGCACGCATATCAGGGAAATGGGGCGGGCAGAAGGCTTCCATCACACCCTCCAGCCCTGTGGGGTTAGGATAAGGCCAGCGGGCATCGGTGTCGTAGCGGAAACCCAGGCCAGGCACTTCTGGCACGCCACTCGTCCCTAAAACACTGAACAGGTCCATACCATCAAACATCCAGCCTCCTAAACCCATGGCCTGCAGCATCAGAGCTCCTGCATAGCAACTGGTGGAGAGCTCTGCCGTTACCTCTGCCAAAGAAAGCTGTTCCAGGAAAGTAATGTTCCAGTTATTGTTTACGTCCACTATATCGCTGAACTGCTCGATGTCGGGTATCGCTCTTTTGTTGATGTCGTCGGTCAGCACCATACCATTCTGCAGCATATAGCAGAGACTGAGGAGTATGTGCTGCGCCAAATCCGCAACAGGAAAGACCAGTAAGGTGCCAGGCTTGTTGGCCACCCAGGTATTATGCGCCTCCACGTAGGGCACCTCTGAAGGCAGCCGCAGGCGACCCTCCTGAATTTTCCTTACATTTCCTTTTAAGGCGTCTGTCACTTCGTTCAGGTTCAGCGATCCGTCTTTCATCCTGTCGGCAGCTGCAGGTGCGTCCCTGTTGTCCAGCACGTACACGCCTTCGTCGTCTGTGAAAAAGGTCATGCTGGTATGGAAACCGGCAGCTGACGGAAACGTGCGGCCACCAGCTGCCCCAGCATAGTTAGAAATATGCGGGGCATAGCGCTGTGCCCGGTATATCATATTATGCCACCCCGTGTTGCCGCCACATGCCGTCACCACCAGCAGCTTTTCTAACTCACTTAAGGGCACAGGTTCGTGTTTTGATTTATATGCAAAAACACCGTCCGGTATTTCTGCTCCTAGAAAAAAACGGCGGGAACGGCGGCCCAAAAGCGCTTCTACAAGACCGAACTCCATCATGTCCTGAAAGCCGGGGAGTATAGATTGGTTTTCCATTTTTAGGTGCATTTTGGGTGTGAATCAGAATATTTATTATCGCTAAACGGCACCATTGGTAACGGCTGTTTAGAATCCATTTTTCAGCTGAACTATTTATCTCCTGGAACTAAATTGAGATCCAGTTTTTGAACGTTCGTTGTTTCGTTCATAACTGTATACAGTTACTATGAGTACTGGTTGATGAAGATTCTGACCTTCTGTGAACCAAAATCAGTAGAAGAGGGGGAGGGGGTGAAAGACGTGTGGTAGTACAGGGTGAACTTGAAGATGTATAATGCTCCTACTGATAATACCCGTAAGCAGCAAACTTACGTTTGGAGATAACAGGTTGGATTTCCGATTTTTTAGGCCAGCGCTGTATTTTAGTTGTACTAATTATAATTGATTTTGTTCAAGTTATGTAGGTGAAAAATTCTGATTTACGTACTACTGTTCCTATCCACTGCTATTGGCCTTACTCCTTAAGGAGCGTAGTTTGCTATTGCTTGCGCTTTTGTTTTCTGTAGCGGCTTGAACTGAGCCTACAACTTCGTTGGCAGGAGAGAAAGGTACGTACATACTTTTGCCAGCATGATGGCTTAACATAAGAATCAATGGTAGACCTTCTTGAGTTTTTGCGCAATCCTTCGTCTTTTCCGCACCATCCTCAACATGTGGAGATTCGGCAAACACATGCTTCTGTGCTGGCTATAGCGCCTCCTTTTGTATATAAAGTTAAAAAACGGGTGAACTTAGGGTTCCTGGATTTTACCCAACTGGAGGAGCGAAAGAGGAACTGCGAACGAGAACTTGAATTAAACAGCCGTTTTTGTGCCGGCATCTACTTAGCCGTGCTTCCGATTGCCATGAAGCACGGGCAACTGTTTTTCGGGACAGCAGGAGAGGTAGTTGATTATGCCCTTCAGATGAAGCAACTGCCGGATGGCTATTTTCTAAACCAGTTACTGCAGGCCGGTAAAGTTACCCATCACATGCTGGATACAGTCCTGGAAATTCTAAAAGACTTTTATAAAAAGTACCCTTCAGAATCCTCTATAGCAAAGTACGGCAACGTGGGGAAAATAAGAGAGGTAGTAGAAGAGAATATCACCACATTGGAACAGCATACAGATATTGTCGTATACCCGGCCTCTCTGGAAGTTATCCGGAACTACTTCCATCGTTTTTTTCAGTATAATCAAGAATTGTTTACGAAGCGTGTGCAGGAGCAAAGGATCCAGGATTGCCACGGCGATCTACACCTGGAGCACATTCACATCCGGAAAGGTAAAGTGTGCATCTACGACTGCATTGAGTTTAATGACAGTTTCCGCTATATAGATGTCGCCTCCGATATTGCTTTTCTGGCGATGGACTTTGATTATCATGGCCGGCCTGATTTGTCATTGTACGTCACTACCCGCATGGCCGAGTTGCTGCATGATCCTGATTTGATGTTATTGGCCAATTTTTATAAATGTTACCGGGCCTGTGTTCGAGCCAAGGTGGAATGTATAAAAGCAAGCGAACAGGAGGTGACGGTTGTAGAGCGGGAGGCCAGTAGGGAAGAGGCCAAGGGCTACGTAAGTCTTGCGCTACAGTACGCCCTTTTTAATTCAGAACCTGCTGTACTGATTGTGTGCGGCAGAAGTGGTTGTGGCAAAACTACCCTGGCTGAAAGCTTAGCAAAGGTATTGAACTGGAAATGTGTGAGCAGTGACGTGCTAAGGAAAGAAGCAGCAGGATTGCCCCTCTACCAACGTTCTGACCCGAAAATACGGCAGAGTTTATACGCATTGCCGGTTACTGATAAAGTATACCATAAACTGCTGGAAGAAACGCTTGCACTGGTAAAAAACCGCCAAGGTGTAGTGATAGATGCAACTTTCGGTCTGGCGAAACACCGTGAATTTTTCGGGCAGGCATTAGCCAAAGAAAGCGTTCCATATTACTTCTTAGAGATGAAAACCTCCGAAGGGGTGATGAAGAAAAGGCTGGCCATAAGAAACGTCATCAAACAGGTGGTTTCAGATGCACGGCTTGAAGATTTTGATTTGCTCAGGCGTATTTACCAGGAACCAAATGAAGTACCGTCTGAGCACCTGTTGGAAGTCAATGCCGATGCAGGTGTAGAGGAGACGCTTGCGCGTGTGCTGAAAAAGGTGCTTTTTCTCCTACATACAAAGTAGGGGGGGGCAACTTAACCTGCTGATTATTTTATTCAATTTCTTCTACCCACACCTTGCGGGCAACCCCAAGACCAACTAAATTTCCCTGGCCGCCGCCCCTCAGCAGGATAGCTACATTTTGCCCCTGTCGTAACTCGCTTAGGCTGATGGACTGCCCGTCAGGGCCTACAATCTGGGTGATTGGCTGCACGAGCACATACGCCCGGTTATAACGGGAACTCTGAGAGGGAAAGCCTTCTACCTCCAGCATGACCTGCCCCTGATCATAACGGCTCATAATGATGCTTCCCCTTATATCCACTCTTTGAGGCGCCCTATTATTTCCTGTGACTGGCGCGTTGGCTGTACCAACTGGTGCGGTGCTGGTTTGGCAACCGGTCAGCCCTAGCGTGGTCAGGAAGCAAAAGGCGATGATGCTTTGCTGTATCTTCTTAATTCCCATATGCTTCTCCTTTACATTTGTTTTTTTGTATAACGGGTGCAAGCTGATGCAGGATATACCTGGCGCACTGCATTATAGAGGGGGCAGTTGATTTTTGTTGTGTTGTATCTACCTTCTTTAGAAGTTATTTCTATTCAATCTTAGTTTTCAAGCTATCAAAAAATGACTTAAGAAAGCTTAAGCTGCCTGTGTCCTGTTTCTCATAGAAGTATCTCCAGTTCACAAATGCATTGTTGTTTTCTAAGAGATGATCCTCAAAGGCTTCTTCCGTAATGGTCAGGTCTGTCGTTACAAAGGCTTTAATCTCGTCTTGTAAGAATAAGGGCAGTTGGTTGAAAAGAATCTTTAACTCATGCACATGCTTCGGGACTTCATTCTCTTGTTTGATCAGAACCTTTAAAGCCTGTTCTATCGCTAAGCTAAGAACGACTATTGCTGGTATAGTTTGCGAAGCTAATAAGGTATTTGCGCCTAAGGCATCATTGTTATTCAGGTCAGTTAAATGGACTCCCTTTTCAGGGCCTTTTAACCTGCTCAAATTATACAAGCCTTCATTTGCTTTCCGTTCTAGTTCCTGAAACGCAAATTCAAAAATTCTAACAGCATCCTTTTGAGCCTTAATGTCCATAGCATTAGATTTTGATGGGCTATTTGTTTCTTCCTACTCTTAGTCAGCAAGGCATAAACACAATGCCACACGAACACTTTCACTAAACCCCACCTTCAGCTTTGCTGCACTATAACTTTGCTTTAAAGGCGGGTTCTTTATTTACATTAATTGATGTTGAGCATAAGTATATGTCTTTTTATGCATACGCTTTCCATTGTTAAAGGCTCTGTTTTGCGGCACATAGTCTTTATATGTGATATATGAGCTAGATAAAATTTAAATAAAATTGAAAGAAAAGAAGAGACGCCTTCTTGAATAGACGTCTTTTGTTGTTGTGCCTATAAAAATACTAAGACTAAATATGTGTCTGGAATAAAAAAGATAAATTTATATATACTTTATAATATATATATAACGTATAGGATGTTCATGAAAAAGTTATTCCTACTGCCCGTTCTGCTCTTCCTTCTCCTGACCTCCTGCAAAGAAGAAGATGCGCCCACTCCTTATGATGCAAACCAGGTGCAACTGGAGGGCTCCTGGAACACGGTTAACCAGGAGTTTAAATTCTATAGTGCCTCTGGACAACTGATGCATGCGGAGACAGATGAAAAGGAGACATCCTTTCATTTTGATGCGCCTGAAGTAACCACAACCTATAACACTGGAACCAGGACCACATGTACTTACACTTCTTTTCAAAAGAATGGAAAAGATTACCTCCAGTTTTATCATAACGGCCGCTTACAGGATTTTGAGATTACTTCCCTTACAGGTTCCGCCATGTCCTGGCAGGTTCGTTTGGAGAAAGCGCAGTATGGTGCCGGCTTAACTTTAAAAGAGTCAGACCATGTCATTGTCACCATTGGCTTGTCTAAGCGGTAGGCGGAAAAGCAGAACCTTTGTAAATTCATACTACAGACCTACTGCCTGGGGCTAAGGTACAGGCCCCCTCAGGCCATCATTTCATCAATGTTGCCTTCTGCCGCACTCCCGCTTCTGAGAAGCATTTCTTTCAGCCTTGGCCCTAATTCCACTAGGCTGAACGGCTTCTTGAGCTATACCAAAATGTGTAGTCACACATGCAGACCTTATCGCATATTCTGTAGCAATGGATGTAGGTGAGCACTGTTCCAGTTCAATTAATTCACGCCCATCTTACTTCTTTAGTACTTCCCCAAACAATAAAGGAGGAAATTCATCTTAGGCCAGGTATAACCTTATATAGCTACTATTGGTTATATAGTCTAAGTCAACGCATTTTAAATCAATCAGCAAGACCAGTTCATATTTTTGAATGAAAAGTAAAAAATATTGAAAAACGGCATTTTTATACGTACCTCAAACAAAGCACCGGTATGTTCTATACCTGGCTTGTCCTTTCTTTGCTGCTTTACTATCTTCTGGCTAACTGGGTGTTCCCGCAAGGTTGCAGAAGTCAACCTGCCCTATGAGCCTTTACAGGCTTTTTCGCTACCTGGCGAAACGGAGGCTCCGGACCAATGGTGGCAAGCATTTGAGGATCCGAAACTCAATCTGCTGGTAGACTCCGCATTAGCATCCAATTTGCCATTGAATGCCGTATGGTACCAGTTTCGAGAGGCCGGGGCATTGGTGAATATAGTGTCATCAGCCAGAGTGCCTGACGTTTTTCTACAGCTACAAAGCGGAATAAGTCGTCCTGTACCTGATTTTGTAGGAGGAGAAAACACACAGCTTTCCCTGCGGGCAAATTACGAAGCAGACCTCTGGGGCCGGATTAGGTATAGCATACATGCAGAAGAGTACAGGTTCAAAGCCAGTTTTTATGATTACAAAACAGCGGCAGTCACACTGACAGGTGAAGTTGCTTTAGCATGGTTCAGATTAAAAGCCACCAATATTCAGCTTCAACTGCTAAGCGAACAGATAGAAACCAACGAACAGGTACTGGCGCTTATTCGGAACAGGTTTGCCAGCGGGCAGGTAAGGGGTGTCGATATTCTGCGGCAGCAGCAGCTCATTGAAAGTACCATACAGCAGCAGGTCGCGCTAGAGTTACAAAAGGAACTGCTCGAAAACCAGCTCTCCATCCTGCTCGGTCAGCCGCCCGGTGAGCTGCTGGAGGCTCCTGCCCAGCTACCCGATTTACCGCCAATGCCCCTGACTGGCATCCCGTTACAGCTAGTCAACCGAAGGCCTGATGTGCAGAGCTCATTTTACAGGCTCCAGGCAGCCGACAGGGAGTTGGCTGCCGCCATCAGCAATAAATACCCGCGGCTGAACTTTTCGCTTAATGCAGCCCTCCGATCAAACAACCTAATTGGATTGTTTGAATCGCAGGCCATCTCGCTTGGCAGTGCTCTGCTGGCTCCCATTTTTTACGGAGGCAGGTTAAGGGCACAGGTAAACCAGGCAGAGGCTATCCGGCAGCAATTAAGGTATGATTACGGGCAGACGGTGCTCCTTGCTTTCCAGGAAATTGAAAACGCCCTGATACAGGAAGAAAAACAGCTCGAAAGGATAGAGGTTATTCAGAACCAGGTGGAGCTGGCAGAGAAAACCTTCGGCCAGCTTAGGGTGGAATACCTCAATGGTTCGCTCGCCTACCTTGATGTGCTGGTGACTTTAAACCAGCAGCAACAGCTTCAAAGGGACCTTATTAATGCAGAACTGGAACTGCTGGAAATAAGAATAGCCCTGTACCGTGCTCTGGCAGGTGGCTTTGAAACAGAAAGAGAGCCTATGATGGAGGATGTACCGTAAAATCAGAACCACAGGACCATGTTAAATTAAAACATATAGATGACCAAAAAGAAAACGTTCATAATCAGCGGAATAATACTTCTTTTAAGTGCTGCCATTACCTTGCTTGTATTTATGACAGCACCGGAAGCGCAGCGTGAAGGAGCAGCTATAAAGACTGACATGCTGGTGGACGTGGTGCAAGTAAACAGGGGAAACTACACGCCTACAGTGATAGCGACAGGAACCGTGCAACCGGCAAAAGACATCACATTAAGTACACAGGTAGGAGGGGAGGTGGTAAACATTTCTGAAAACTTCATTCCCGGTTCGTTTGTTAAAAAAGGCGAAGTGCTGCTGCAGATTAATCCTGCTGACTATAGAAACACCCTGCAACTGAGAATGAGTGATCTGCAATTGGCCAAAGCAGACCTGAGTGTTGAGATGGGGCGGCAGGATGTTGCCCGTAAGGATTATGAGCTGATAGGAGAAGAACTCTCAGGCGAAAACCAGGACCTTGTGCTCCGAAAGCCCCAACTGGAATCTGCCAGAGCTACTGTGGCTGCGGCAGAGGCTGCCGTACAGCAAGCCAGGCTTAACCTGCAGCGCACAACCATCAGGGCACCGTTTGATGCCCACATCATCAGTAGAAATGCCAATGTAGGCTCTCAGCTGGCCCCGGGAACGGAGCTGGGGCAACTGGTGGGAATGGATGAGTACTGGGTAGCCGCCAATGTTCCCGTTGCCAAAGTTAACTGGCTCACTTTTGCGGAAGATGAGGCCAATTCAGGTTCTGATGTGAAGATCATAAATGCCAGCAGCTGGTCGGAGGGACAGTATAGAACAGGCAGGTTGTTCCGGTTAGTCGGTGCGCTTGATGTGCAGACGCGGATGGCGAGGGTGCTGGTGTCGGTTCCGGATCCGCTGGTGCGGAAAACAGAACAGGATACGATACCACCGCTGATGATAGGCACCTTTGTGGAAGCCCATATTCAGGCCAGGGAAATTCCGGATGTGATCCGGCTTAACCGCGACTACCTCCGGCAGGGCGAAACGGTGTGGGTTATGGACGAGGGAAAGCTGCGCATCCGGCAGGTGGACATCCTGTTTGAGGATGCCGACTATGCCTATATCAGGAAAGGCCTTTCAGATGATGAAAAGGTGGTGACGACAGACCTGTCCACTGTGGTGGAGGGCTCTGGTTTACGTACAGAAGGAGAGGAGTCTCCGCAGGATACGACGGAAAATGAAGAGGTTCAGGAATAAAGCTTATGGAGGAAACAAAAGACCAGGCTGAGGAAACACAAAAAGGTGCCATTGCATTCATGGCACGCAGCCCCATTATTACTACTCTCCTGATGTTTATACTGATAGGGGGTGGATTCTGGACCATGTATAACATCCAAAAAGAGGTATTCCCACAATTCCAGCTGGATTATGTGCAGATAAGCGTGGTGTACCCCGGGGCTGCACCAACTGAAACAGAGCAGGGGATAGTGCTTCCTGTTGAAGAAGCCATTAAAGGTGTGCAGGGAATAAAGGAGGTTACCTCCGTCGCCAATGAAGGCTCTGGAAGTGTGACTGTAGAGCTGGTGCCGGGCACCGACAGGATGAAAGCACTACAGGATATTAACCAGGCCGTAAGCCGTATACAAACTTTTCCGGATGATATAGAACAGCCGCAGGTTGTCTTGCAGGACCGGCAGCAGGATGTGATGCAAATAGGGTTATATGGGGACGTAGAGGTATGGACACTCCGCATACTAGCAGAAAGATTACGCAACCAGCTGCTTGCAAACGATGAAATTACACAGGTAGAGATTGGAAACGTTCCGGACTTCATCACCCATGTTGAGATCCCAGAGCACCGCCTGCGGGAATATAACCTGACGCTGGGCCAGATAGCCAACATTATCCGTCAGTCGAGCCAGGATGTGCCCGCAGGATCTATAGAAACGCAGGCCGGAGAGGTATTGCTGAGAATGGAGGAGCGCAAACTCTGGGCAGAAGAGTTTAGCAAAATCGACATCATTTCTTCTGTATCGGGCGCCACCGTTAAACTTGGTGATATAGCCACCATTACCGATGGGTTTGAAGAAACAGGATTTCACGGGCAGTTCAATCAGCAGAACACCGTGGATCTGGAAGTCTTCCGAATAGGCAAACAGTCGCCGCTGGATATAGAAGATCTCGTGAAGGAGATTCTGGCAGACTTTGAGCAGTCCCTTCCACCCGGTGTAAAGGTCCGGATTGAAGGTAATAGGGCAGAGGATTTCCGGGAGCGCTTGTCGCTTTTAACGGAGAACGGCTTGCTTGCCATCGTGATCGTTATGGTGATCCTCGGGCTTTTTCTGGAATACCGGCTGGCATTCTGGGTGATGATGGGAATGATTATTTCTTTTGTCGGGGCGATGGTGTTTCTACCGCTGGTAGACATCAGCATCAACATGATATCGATGTTTGGTTTTCTGATTGTGATGGGTATTGTGGTCGATGATGCCATTGTGGTAGGGGAGAACATTTATGAGTACCGCCAGAAGGGTTACAGTTATATGGATGCCGCCATATTGGGTGCCAAAGATGTTTCTAAACCCGTTGTTTTCAGTATTTTAACTACTATCATTGCCTTTGTGCCACTCCTGTTCATACCCGGGGAGACCGGTAAATACTGGTGGCCATTACCGGTGGTCGTTATTGTGGTGCTGGTCGTTTCGCTGTTTGAGGCGCTGTACATACTTCCCTCTCATGTGGCGCATAAGCCAAAAGAAAACTCTTCTAAACCATTACGGAAGTTGGAGGGCTGGCAAAGGTCTATCGCGGAGGCTTTTAGCCGCTTTGTCCACCGCTTCTACCGCCCTTTCCTGGACCTTTGCCTGCGAAACCGGTACATCACCCTGAGTACGGCAATGGCCTTATTGCTTTTGGTAGGGGGCTTTGGTTACAGTGATCATATGGGCATGGTGCTGATGCCTGAAGTAGCTGCTGATGAAATAGAGGCCGCCGTAAGATTGCCTGTGGGCACCACCACCGATCAGGCCGCTAAAGTAGCCACAGCCGTAACCAACTCCACGCAGCGCATGTTTGAGGAGCACAACCTGTACGAAGTAGCTGAAGGTATTAAGACCAATGTCCGGGGTAAGGATTTCATTGATGTAGAGATAGTGATGAAACCGCCTGATCAAAGGGATATGAGCGCCAAAGAGCTTATTGCCCTGTGGCGTGATAATATTGGCGATATTGAGGGGGTGGACCAGATAACCTTTGAGGCGGAAAGAGGACCCGGAGGTGCCCGGCAGGACATCAGTGTGGACCTGAGCCATACCGACATTAACGTGCTGGAGCGGGCCAGTCAGGCATTTGTGGAACGGGTAGAGTCTTTTGAAGAAACCCGGGACGTGAGTGACAACTTTAACATGGGAAAAGTGCAGATGGGTTTCGAGCTGTTACCGGAAGGCCGAAGCCTTGGGCTAACACCCTCCGCTGTAGGGCAGCAGGTGCGGGATGCTTTTTTCGGAGCACTGGCCATGCGCCAACTGCGCGGCATTAACGAAACAGAAATACGCGTGAAGCTGCCAAGGGAAGAACGCAGAGACATGAACAACCTGGAGGAATTTATCGTCCGGGCACCTGATGGCACGGCCGTACCCTTGCTTAACGTAGTAAAGGTAGCTGAAGGGGAAACATTTACCAATATCAACAGGAGGGACGGACGCCGGGTGGTGAATGTAGGTATGGACGTGGAGCCGGCCAATGCCCAGACCCGCGTTTTAAAATCGCTGAATGATGAAATGCTTCCCCAGCTGAGAGCAGATTTCCCGGGTATTACCTGGACGTATGAGGGCAGCCAGGCAGAAATGCGGGAATCAACGCAGGCGCTTTGGTCGGGCTTTATTATTGCCATGCTCCTTATTTTTGCCCTGCTGGCTGTGGCGTTGAACAGTTATATCCAACCCATTATTGTCATGTTGGCTATTCCCTTTGGCGTGGTAGGAGCGGTGATAGGCCACATCTTACTGGGGTATGACCTCTCTCTAGTGAGCCTGATGGGCATCATCGCACTCTCGGGGGTGGTGGTGAACGATTCGCTGATCATGATTGATTATGCCAACAAACACAGGGGAGAGCTTTCCGCTTATGATGCCATTCACGAAGCAGGCATCAGGAGGTTCAGGCCAATAGTCCTCACTACCCTTACTACCTTCGGCGGACTGACACCCATTATCCTAGAAACATCCAGTCAAGCCTACCAGCTTATCCCAATGGCCATTTCGCTGGGCTTCGGAATTATTTTCGCCACGGCCATCATTTTAGTGATCGTTCCTTGCCTTTACATGATCCTGCATGACATCGTTAAAGTGACCACGAGCAAGGAAAAATCATTAAAAAAAGCCTAAATTAGAGAATGAGCTTCTGTCTGGTAATGGCAACGTCGCCTACCACTGTAACTGGTGAGCAGTTTAATAGTATGCCCCAAAAAAGTAGTTTAGTTGACAGCCGTAAGATCAGCAGGAAAATAAAAATGTTATCTTACTATCTGCCTTTACGCAAGCAGTTCTTTGTTCCCTTCAAAACGGGACATTTCTGGCTTATGTAATTTTATTCGTAACATCAATTACTTATGGGACGAGGGGCAAGTCCTTCGATATGCCTTTTTTTTAACTATTTGATTCCAATAAACTCAGCTATCAGGTTCAACAGAAAAAGTGAAGGCATATGATTAAAGGAATAGTAATGTGCTTTGCGGTTTTGATTCTCTACACCAAGGCACAAGCGCAGAATTACGATGAGTCGAAAGTGCCCGCCTATACTTTACCAGAAGTACTGAAAACGGCAGACGGGACCGTAGTAGATAATAAAGCAGCCTGGGAAAAGAAGAGAAGACCGGAAGTGCTGCGCCTTTTTGAAAACAATGTCTATGGGCAAATGCCCCAGGAGTATGACAGCATTGCCTTCACCCTTACCAATGATGTTGTAAATGCCATGGATGGAAAGGCGCATTTGAAGGAGGTAACCATTTCCGTATGGAGGAAGAACAAGTCAGCCGATATCAATCTTGTTCTTTTCGTGCCTACCAAACCTCAGAAGCCGGTGCCGGCATTCCTGTTGATTAATAACCGCGACAAGAGCAACACCGATCCCTCAAGAACAACCCAAAGTGCGTTTTGGCCTGCAGAAATGGTTGTTGACAGGGGGTATGCCATAGCCGCTTTTCATGTCAGCGACGCAGCACCTGATAACAAAGATAGCTATCAGGAGGGCGCATTGCAGCTTTACCCTGAATTACAGGGCGCTGATAACGGAGCAAAAGCAATAGGTGCCTGGGCATGGGCTGCCAGCAGAGTGATGGATTATCTGCAGGAAGACAAGGATATTGATGCCCAAGGGGTTGCGGTGGTAGGTCACTCGCGTGGTGGAAAAGCAGCGTTGTGGGCTGGTGCCCAGGATCAGCGCTTTGCCATGGTGTACTCCAACTGTTCCGGAAATACAGGGGCGGCTTTGTCCAGAAGAAAGTTCGGTGAGACTGTTAAAGTCATCAATGACCAGTTCCCCCATTGGTTCGCGGACAACTACAAAAAGTATAATGAGAATGAAGCTGCCTTGCCAATTGATCAGCATATGCTGCTCTCCCTTATTGCGCCAAGGCCCATGTATGTTACCAGTGCCACGGAAGATCTTTGGGCCGATCCAAAGGGCTCATACCTTTCTCTGATACATGCGCAAAAGTCTTATGCACTGTATGAAAGGCATTCAGCGCTAACTCCCGAACCACCAGCTGCCAACAGCCCGATCATCCATTCTTACCTGGGTTACCACAACAGGGAAGGGGGGCATGATTTAACAAAATATGATTGGGCAAACTTTATTCTGTTTGCTAATTATCATGCTTTAGGTAAGCACTAACACCAGTGGTTATAATATAACTATATCTATCCCGGCAACTTCTCCACAGAGGGAAAGCGTGTCAAGAACGTTAACACAGCCGCCTTATTCGGGGGATAGGGTTTTAGGACTGCCGGTGGGGGCGGCCTGGTGCAGCCGGTAACTCAGCGTGAGGTTTACCTGCCTTCTGCGCCCCTGGTTTTTACTGCTGGTGTAGAAGGAAACTCCTTCAACACTTTCGCCTTGTAAGACGGACCGTGTGATGCGGGAGTTAAACAGGTCCAGGGCATTGAGGGTAATGGTGCCATTTCTGTTAAATATGTCTTTGCTGATGCCTAGGTCAACATAGTATAGGGCTTTCTGAGTACCTTGAGGTGTTTTCTGAGGCGCTTCGTAATTTGCCCGCACTTGTAATTCAATTGCCTTTGGGAGCGTAAACCTAGATGTGTGCCTTGTAAACCAGCTGTAGGTATCGGTGCTGAAGTTTTCCTCAAAATTACTGCCGTCGATGATCGCCCGAAAGAAGTTAAAGCTGTGGTCCATTTTCCACCAGATGGCAGGCGTGAATGAACCAATCAACTCCAGACCAAACGCGTCTTCTGCCTCCAGGTTTTCAGGCTGCAAAGTGGCGATTCCTTCGCTGTTTACACGCCGTATGGTTGTTATTTTGCCCGTGGTATGCCGGTAAAACAAGGATGAGGATAGGGAGCCATTTTCAAAATACTTAATGTGCCCGAGATCAAAGGCATTGGTAAACTCTGGATTAAGGTTAGGGTTACCACCCATCACATTCCGGCTGTCGGACAAGGTAAAATATGGGCTTAAGTCGAAATAAACCGGTCGGCGTACCCGGCGGCTATAACTGATTTGCAGGGCATTTTCCTTGGGTAAATTATAAGTAAAATGCGCACTCGGAAATAAATTAGTGTAGCGCCGTGGGTTCACTTCGTTTGTTTCCCGGAGTGTAGTCTTCACATCAGTATGCTCGGCACGCAATCCTACTTGGTAAGTGACTTTCTTTGTTTTGTTCCCCAGGATGCCATAAAGGGCATTGATATTCTCATTATAAATAAAGTAGTTGTCCAGGCCCGGTAGCGGCGTTATTTCCCCTGCGGCATTCTGATCTCCTACCAGGTAATCGTTTACCATATCCCGGAAACTGCTCCTTAAGCCAGCCTCCAACTTGCCACCCTCGCCGAAAGGCTGCACATAATCCACCTGTGTCAGGTATTGCTTTTCATACTCGTCATTCAGCGAGCGCTGGTACAATGCTGTAGCGGGTTCAGGCGTTCCGTCAGGAAAAAAGGTGTTTTGGGTGTATACCTGGTCCGAATTTTCCCAGTAATCCAGGAACCGGAAATCAACGTTAAGCTCTTGTCCTTCCCTGGCAAAAGTTTTCTTGTAGGAGATGGCATACTCTGCATTCACCTCGTCCTCGTCTTCAACTTGCTTCCGGGTGGTATAACGCTGGAGCTCCTGGCTGGCAAGGTAATCTTCGTAGCGGATGTTCCTAACGCGGTTGGCATCGCTCCTCCTGAACATGTAGGAGGCGGTGAGGATACTGGTTTCAGTGAAAAAATAATCGAGCCCGCCCCGGATGTTGTTATTGAAGCCCTTCAGCCGGGTAGCATGTTCCTGCCTTAATATTGAAATTGTATTACCGGTAGTCAGTTCCTGGTAGAGAGAACCCAGGCCGGGAGTGATGCGGTAAGCCAGACCATAATTTAAAAAGAAGTTTATTTTTTTATGCCGGTAATTCACGTTGGCGGCTCCTCCGTAATTGGTAGGCTCACCGGCTATTACCTCAAAAGAACCGTTGAACCCACTTTTACGCTCTTTCTTTAACACAATGTTGATGATACCGGACATGCCTTCGGCTTCGTAGCGGGCCGATGGGTTGGTAATAATTTCTACTTTTTCGATTAAGCTGCCCTGCAACTGCTGCAATCCGCTTCCTCCTTTAAAACTAACCAGTCCCGAAGGTTTTCCATCAATCAGGATGCGTACATTCCCGCTGCCGCGCAGTTTTACATTTCCTTCGGCATCCACTGAAACGGACGGTATATTGCTTAAAATTTCGGTAGCCGAGCCGCCAGCGTTTGCCAGATCCTTTCCTACGTTGAATATTTTTTTGTCCAGCGACAACTCCATGGTGCTTTTTTCGGCCTGCACCACCACCTCTTTCAAGGCGGTGGCTTCTGCTACTAATAGCTTTAATGTACCCAAATGGTGAGTTGGATTTTCGGATGTAAGCTTAAACACTGTTGATTTTAAGGCTTTATAACCTATGAAATCTATCAGGGCATAATGCTCTCCAAGCGGAGCATCCAACGTAAACTGCCCTTCTTCATCTGTCATGTTTCCTGATATCAATCCATTGTCAGCGCTTTTAAAAAGCCTCACGTTTGCATAAGGCAGCGGCAGCCCGGTTTGTGCATCCAGCACCTTGCCGCGTACAGCATCTTTTCTGCTCCCCTGCGCCAGACTCAGCAGCGGAAACAGCACGAGGAGCAGGAAGACAACAGCGCTGTAACGCGTGCTGATTTTTATGAAATATAAAGCGCTGATCATATGCTTAGCTGGCTAAAGTACTAAAAGCAAGGGTATGGCTAATGGGGCATTAGCAATGCGCGGGAAGTCACATAAATGAGAGTTCGCCGAACCTTTATATTAGTGGCCACCAGCGCGCACTGCCATAGTTTAAATATAGCAAAAAAAGGGAGAAGCTGCTACAGGAAAACAAAACGGAGCCAGGCTGTAAAACAGATTATGGTATTGAGCTCCAGGAAGATGAGTAAGAACGGAGTGGAATAGCAAAGCATATTTGAAGGGGAATATACAAAGCCTATGATGGAGATGTACTTTTTACAAAACATTTCAGACTCTCTAATTAGAGACTAAAAAAGTGCTCATATGGACTATCTACAGCAATCCAAATTTTTCTGTTTTATTTAAAAAGCATTGTAAATTGAAGCTTTAGTCCCGTATACAGGGCAAAAGGCTACGTATTTTAATCGTGTGAATAAGTTAATGCTAGTGAAATGAGCCAGAGACATTCTTTATTATATGGCATTGCAGCAGTGAAGTGCCCCAGATGCAGGGAAGGAAACATGTTTCCGGAAGGCACCTTGTACAGCACTAAGTTTGCGGATATGCACGAGTATTGCCCTTGCTGCGGACAGTCTTTTGAGCCGGAGCCAGGATATTACTATGGAGCCATGTACGTTAGCTTCGCCATTAATGTAGCTATCTTTTTAGTCTCGCTGGCTGTCCTGTATCAGTTTGTGGAGGAAGTAACTGTGGCTATGATGATGGGGGTTGTAGCCGTTGTTGTTATAGGCTTACTACCGATAATTTTCAGGCTGTCCAGGGCGCTGTGGATCAATATATTTATCAGGTACGAAGGTCCTTGTAGTCAAATCCCTAAGAAAGTGCATTAGCAGTAAGACTTGCTACCTATAGAAGACCCAGATGATTCTGATGATAAATACGCTAGGCTGAATATTTTCCGAAGGCGCCCGATGTTGCGCGGGTGAAGTAGAGATGATGAAATCAGGTAGCTTTGGGGAAGCCGGTGGCTTCATGGGAAGTCCAGGTAAGTGGGTTCAAGAAACAACCTTCTCATTTGTTGGAACCTGGTCTCTTTCTCTTTTATTTTTGTTGAACTACCAGTACATCGGGATACCGGTAAGCATCAGTACCATCCCGATCAACAATCCACGCGGACGCACTAAAAAGTGTTAAGGAACTAAGGGCGGTTTCTGACCATCAGGCTACTAACACATCGTCCCGCCGGAACTTGAACTATAATCTGGTGTTGCATAGCGTCAGTTAGCATCATTTTACCGTAAGCCTTTTATTCCTTAACCATACTTAGAAGAAAATCCCGCACTTCTTTTGTGTCGTATTCAGCCATGCCTTCTTGTTTGGCTACAATCTTGCCTTCTGGCGAAATGATAAACGTGGTAGGGATAGCGTTTGAGTGAAACTCCTGCGGGAACTGACTGGCCGGCATATACACCGGAAACGTATAGCCTTTCTTGTTAATGAATTTTTTCACTTTCTCCATGCCGCCTTCATCTACTGAAAGCATGACAAAGGCTATCTTGTGAGAGCCTATCTTCTCGTACAGGCTCTGTATATTTGGCATCTCGGCTATACAAGGCGGGCACCAGGTAGCCCAGATGTTCATGAAAACAACTTTGCCTTTCAGGCTCTCAAAAGACATTGCTTTCCCGTCCAGGCTTACCAACTGGAAACCGGCCCCTACCATATCCGCTGATCCGGAAGCAGCGTACTCTCCTGCATCGTCATGGTTCACAGCCGCCGCAGGTTCAGGTACATCCGCTTTCATGACGCCTGTTGCCAATAGCAGTCGCTGTACCTGCCCGATGGCTTCTGTATGCAAGCCGGTTAAGTAAAGGACTCCGAATAGAGTTAAAATGACGGCCCATCCCGGTATATCTTTAAGAGATAGTTTATTTTTCTGCATACATTTAGTTTTTTGATAGTCTATATAAGTACTCAAATTAAATAATAGCCTGAAAGAGAGGCAATTTATTTGAAGTTTCTTAAGTGGGGCACAAAGTGTGGAAAGTTTGTTTTAGAAGAATATTTCTTTCCCGATGATATAAATACCCATCACCAGCACAAACCATCCAAAGGCTGTCTTAAGTTTGTCAGCTTTTATCTTAGTAGATAGGAAAGACCCCATAAAGATTCCCGCAATAGACAGAAGCGAGAAAAAGCCCAGAAAAGACCAATCTATTTCGTAATTGTAGATATCCCCAATAAAACCGAACAGTGATTTTACCGCAATAATTAGCAGCGAAGTACCTACGGCCATCTTCATGTCCAGCTTGCTGAACAGTACCAGCGCCGGTATGATGAGGAACCCGCCTCCAGCTCCCACCAGGCCGGTTAATGTACCCACCACGGCGCCTTCCGCCAGAATGCCGCCGTAGTTGAACGTTTGATTTTTGTCTTTTACCGATCGTCCGTTTTCATCCAGTATGTCAAGGTTTATGTTCTCGTCAGCATTGCCACCGGGTTTTTTGTTTTGCCTGATCATGCTGATGGAGGCGAAAACCATTAAGCCTGCAAACAGCAGCATGAGCAGGATGTCTTTTGTTACTTCAAAGCCGCCAATGGTAAAGATGCTGTCCGGAATGGCCGGTACAATGTAGCGCCGCGTAACATAAACTGCCACAATGGAAGGGATTCCGAAAACAAGAGCTGTCTTTAGACTCACCAGACCTTTTTTATAAAACCGGTAGCTCCCTACCAGGCTGGTGAGTCCCACGATAAAGAGGGAGTAAGCTGTTGAAATGACCGGGCTAAAGCCCAGCAGGTAAACCAGTGCCGGTACTGTTAAAATAGAGCCACCCCCGCCAATGAGTCCCAGTGAAAGCCCGATAACCAGGGCTGCAATGTATCCGATTAATTCCATTTATGTGTTGCCATAATTTATACTACAAAGGTAGCATAGCATAAAGGCGGGTACAGTGACAAATATCACACAGGAAAGCGAAGATGAAGGCTCTCATCATAACTACTTGCGTTAATTAAAATGGACATAGAACATTCAGTTAAAGCACAGGCTTCCCCTAATGAGGAAGCCTGTTTCTTACTATACCATAGGTAAGTGTTCCCAGGATAGCACTAAAGAGAACGACCAGAATGACGCTATATCCAGTACCAAGCAGCGTGTATATTGGACCGGGGCAGGCGCCTGTCATAGCCCATCCTAAGCCAAAGATGGTGCCGCCAAAGAGGTAGCGCGGGATGCTCATGTTCTTTGACGTGAAGGAAATTGGCGTACCTTCTGTTGATTTAAACTTGTATTTCTTGATGAGGGCAACGCTGATGATGCCCAGTATGACGGCCGATCCAATGATGCCGTACATGTGAAATGAGTCGAAACGGAACATCTCGTAGATCCTGTACCAGGAAATAGCCTGGGATTTGGTCATGATAATCCCAAACAGGGTGCCGATAGATAAATAGGTGATATACTTCATGTTGTCTTAATATTAAAGAGTTAGGATAACAGGCAGCAGCAGGTAGGTCATGATAAGACCGCCGATAAAGAAGCCGATAACGGCAATCAGTGATGGCAGCTGCAAATTACTTAATCCGCTGATGGCGTGCCCTGAAGTACATCCCCCCGCATAGCGTGCCCCGAAACCAATAAAAAACCCTCCGAATACTAGCATCACGAATCCTCTCAAAGTGAAAAGGCTCTCCCAGCTAAAGATTTCCTCTGGCAGGTAGTTTGCCCCGGGCTTACTGATGGCTAGTTCCTGCAGCTTTACGACGGTGTCCTGTGCTAGCGGAATCGGCTCAGGCTGCTGTAGCCAGGTGGAGGCGATAAACCCTCCGATAACTGCGCCAAGGACGAAAACAAGGTTCCATACCTGCTTTCTCCAGTCGAAGTCAAAGAAGTCGCTTACCTTACCACCGCCCCCAATGGCGCAGGTCGTCCGTAATGTATCTGACACGCCAAAGCTTTTGCCAGCAAACAGCAGTAACAGCATGGTTAGGGTGATCAAGGGGCCCGCCACATACCAGGGCCACGGCTGGCTCATCCATTCTATTATTCTTTCCATTCTCTGATTCACGAATTTTGTATGCTCAATTTTAGTCCGGTTACATGGTATATACATCAGGTAGCTTCTAAACTGATGCAAAATTAAGAACTACACGCCGTCGCCACTGTGACTTGTATCACACAGGAACCATTTATGCAAAAAGAGCGAAGTTTTTTACTTGTGACTGTATTCTTGCAGGAACTGTGAAAAAAGAGGCGCAATTCCGAGACGCCACTTTTAATTCCTTATTTTTCCTTCAACTCTGTCACTGCTTCACTCATATCCAGCACTTCAACAGGAAGCAGGCTCTCCAGTATGCTGCTGCCAGCTGCCGAACGGTAGCCTCCGGCACAATGCACCACTACGGGTTTATCTGTCGGAATCTCGCTGGCTCTTTCCCTTAGATCTGGTAAAGGGATGGTAATGGCTTGTTCAAAGAATTTTCCGGCGTTGGTCTCACTGCTGTTTCGTACATCAACGATTGTGAAATCATTTTTCCTGACTTCAAACTTTTCTGCGTCAAAAGCCCTCCTTTCTTCACTGTCTTCTTTATCATATATAAAGGCACCTGCCATATTCAGTTCATAGCCTATTTTAGCTGCTTTATGTATAAGCTCCTGCAGGGATACTTCTGATGCTGCTACCAAATAAAACTTTTCATCCGGACCCACAATGCTTCCCAACCACGTCTCAAACTTGTTGCCGTTCTGGATGTTAATAGCTCCTTTCAAATGCCCCTTTTTAAACTGTTCCTGGGGGCGTCCGTCCACTACCACAACATTCTTCTCTGGCGCAGCATCTTTGTTTAATTTCTTCACGCTCTCCAGCGATTGCTGGAAGGCTAGTGCGCCTTTCTTGTTGAGGCCCACATTATAACCAAAGTATTTAGGTATGAAAGGCTGGTCCTCTATAATCAACCTCACAAATGCTTCCTCACTCATTGGCTGCAGGGCATAGTTCGTGGCTTTCTCAGCACTAATGGTACTGCTGCTGGCTTCGCTCAGGCCTTTACCACAGAGGGTGCCTGCTCCATGCGCCGGGTATACCAGCACGTCATCGTCCAGCTTCATCAGTTTTTCACGGGTGCTATGATACATCCGACGGGCCAGTTCTTCCCTTTTCGCAGTAATGTTTCCAGCATTTTCCCTTAAATCCGGCCGACCCACGTCACCAATAAAAAGTGTGTCCCCTGTAAACACGGCTACATCTTGTTCCCCATGCTCCAGCACAATGCTAATGCCGTCAGGGGAGTGGCCCGGTGTGTGCAGCGACCGGATTTTTATTTCACCCAATTGCAGTTCTGCGCCTTCGTCAAAAGCCTGGTGCGGGTAGTCTGCCCCCACCAGGCTATGGGTATATATAGTAGCCCCGGTTTTCTCATGAATTTCCAGGTGCGAACTTACAAAGTCAGCGTGTGGGTGCGTTTCTATCACCCCTACAATTTTAGCTTCATTTTCATGCGCATAAGTATAGTATGGCTGTGGATCACGGGCAGGGTCAATCAACACAATCTCCCTGTATTCCTCACTTAGTATAGAGTAGGAGTAATGGGCCAGCCCTTTGTCTTCAAACTGTTTAATTTTCATAATTTTTGCTTTTCCTTGAACTTACGATACAAAGATAGGCACGACGCAAAGAAAAGTCTGTGACTCTTGTCACATTGGCTTCACCTGGTAGAAGAATGGGGGAGAAAACATTAAAAGTAGTAGAGAAGGATAGCATGATAATTCTTATTGTCATAGCCTTCTTTAAATTAAGGGGGAGCAGCTCTATAGAAAATAAAGGAGTAAAAGAAGATAAAGGAGTAAAATTTTAAAGAATATGGTTGGCATTTAATGGTATAAGTCTTCAAGCAGTCCAGCCAAATCATCACGCACGTGAATTCTGTTCCTTTCCAACTCAACCAGTTTCCTTTTCTCCAGTTGCTTGAGAAGCCTGGATATAACCTCTCTGGAAGTCCCTAATTCACTGGCTATTTGTTGATGAGTCATCGTAAGTTCGAGTGTGTTCAACTGCTTCGACTTTACAATCAAATACTTCAGCAAGCGTTCATCCATCCTTTTGAATGCGACATCATCAATCGCCTTCAGCATTTCCTGAAAGCGCTTCTGGTATGTCATCGAGACAAAGTCTTTCCACTGGCGAAACTCATTTGTCCATTCCTCATGCTTCCGGACAGGGATACCTATGATGGTTGTTTTTTCCTCCGCCACCGCTTTTATATCGCTGGGGTTTGAGGTACTGCAACAGGTTAAGGACACGGCACAGGTTTCACCGCTTTCTATGTAGTACAGAAAAAGTTCATGACCTTCTTCATCTGTACGCATCACTTTTACAGCACCCTCCAGTATGATAGGGACCATCTTAATGTATTGCCCCGGCTCAATGATAGTCTGCCCTGGCTCAAACACTTGAATTTTGCCATTTTTTTCAATCTCATCCAGAAGAAGGAGATCTGTTATAAGCGGAAGTCGAATACTCATATACCAGATCAACGATTAGGAAGAGGTGTTGTTCACCTATCGGGAGAAAAAGGTTTTATTGTCACGTGAACTATAAAGCATGGTTAAATTATTTTTTGAAAGGAAAAATAGACGCTTCAGGTTCTTAAAGCTATATGTTCCGAAAATGATCTGACAACAGTTAGTACTATACCAAAGTTGTAGAACATCCTCAGATTGACATGCAGAAGGTAGTCCAACTAACTGATATACATATGCTAGGAGACAAATTTACAATTCAGGATTAAGATTATATGTATTATAATAAGATTGAATATAAAAAATAGCTCATCAGGGGTTATGAGTTTTAGGCATAACACATAACGTATCGCCCGTTGCTTAATATGTTGATATACAGTGGGCTGTATAGCTGGTAATTTGATATATCTAAAAGTTTAGTTGGTCAAGGATTATTTCTAATGGATTTCATACGACTAAAAACAGAACATTAAGATTTAACGATGACCAAATTCTGGTGCTCATCCCATAGAACCAAATTTTTCTATTAACTAAAATCTTAATTATCGAGTTTTTTTGGATCTAACTAAGGTGCTGAAGATATTTTTAATCTTGGGTTATAATGTGTTTGCTGTCTAATTCACACCGTTCACTAACTATCTTTTTAATGTTATAACCAATCTCCTGTTGTGTAGGTAATAAGCAGTGATATTTTAAATAAATCATGTTGGGATATAAAAAAAATATTTTTCATTAGATAATTTCACAATTAACATTATTTATTTTTATACATAAAAGGTAACTATTTTCTTTTATAAGTATGCCTTTATCAAGTCGACGTGGTCGCATTCTTAGCTGCTCTGTAAACACTACTTAATTTATGGAAACATTGAACTTCTTGAAGAAGGCAAGTCCCTTGTCTGCCCTGGTACAACTGCATCCAGCACAGCAGGAAATTTATTTTGATCAGGTGACAGATTGCGATAGTCCGCATTACAATGTCGGGGGATACATGGTGCTAAAGGGGCAGCTAAACAAGGAGACGTTCAAAGAAGTTTGTAGTAGCCTCCCCCTTGTATTCGATGTACTAAGAATGCACATCACCAGTACAGATGAAGCCCCTTTCTGTACATTTTTGCAGGAAGAGTTTACCCTTGAAGTAGAAGAGCAGGATTTCAGTGATGAAACGGACCCAAAGAAAAAAGCATTAGACTGGATGCAGGAGCGGTTCAATAATACTTTCGATCTGGAAAGCACACTGTATGAACTGAGTTTTTTTAAAATTTCAGAGGAGGAGCATTGGTTATACGGGCGCTTTCATCACCTGATAACGGATGGTTTTGGATTTGCTGTTCTCGCCCATTACGTTGCCCGAAAATACACTCACCTGCTAAAGGCTTCTTCAGAACTATTTGCTTTCCGGTACTCCAGCTACGAAAAAGAAGTTGAAAAAGCACTTGCCTACTTAGACTCAGAATCTTATCAGAAAGACGCAGCCTATTGGAAGGAGCAGTTTCTTCAGGTACCGGAACCCTTACTAAAGATTCGGAATGAAGGGGTAAACCAGAGTGGGACTGTGGTTATCGAAATTTCTGAAGCACATAGAATTCTTTTTGAGGCAACAGCCTTGCAAACGAACTCAAGCCTGCAGCAATTAACATTAGCTGCTCTAACAATTTATTTTGCCCGGACTGAGAACCGCGATGACGTGGTTTTCGGGATTCCTGTTCATAATCGCAGAAACAAACTGCAGCGAAGCACAGTGGGGCTTTTTGCAGGTATGATTCCTTTTAAAGGGCATTACTACCAAGGTAAGTCTGTAAGCAGTTTGCTACAGACCATTAAATTACAGCAACGCACGGATTACCGCTACCAGAGTTATCCCATAAGTCATTTGAACAGGGAGTTGAAGCTGATGGCACAAGGCCGTAATCAACTATTTGATGTAGTGGTGAACTATGCCCTGCTGGACTTCGAGGTAGAGATGGAAGGGGTAGAGGCAAATTTATTCGATTTGTCTAGCCAATATGAAAGCCAGCCCATCCAATTCTGGTGGCGGGACTACGGTAAAAACCAGCCGCTTCAATTACGAATCGATTATCATCTTTCCTATTTCACGAAAGAAGAAGCTGAGTTATTGGGGCAGCGTTTATTGTTTATCCTAGAGCAGTTGCCTACGGCGCTAGATGAAAGAGTCGGAGAAATAGAAATTGTACCGGAAAAAGAGCGGCGGCAGCTGCTGGAAGAGTTTAATGCAACGGCTGCTTCTTACCCTAAGGATAAGACACTGGTGGACCTGTTCGAAGAGCAGGCCGCCCGCACGCCTGATAACCTTGCGCTGGTTTTCGAAAAGCAGCAGCTTACGTACCAGCAGCTAGACCAAAAAGCAAATCAACTGGCCCGCTACCTGCGCGCAAAAGGCGTAAGGGAAGAAACCTTAGTCCCCATCTGCATAAACCGTTCAATGGAAATGCTCGTGGGGCTTTTTGGCATCATGAAAGCAGGAGGGGCTTATGTTCCGATAGACCCTTCTTACCCATCAGAGCGGGTAGCCTGGATATTGGAGGATACAGGTGCCACCATCAGCTTGTGCGGCCGTGAGCAGTCGCAACTGCTGCGTGTGAAAGAAGACATGGAACTGGTTCTGCTGGATGAGGAGTGGGCTGGAGTAGCCGAAGAGTCAGTCAATAAGCTGGAAACTAATCTGCAGCCCTCAAACCTGGCTTACATCATTTATACCTCTGGATCTACCGGTAAACCGAAAGGCGTGCTGGTGGAGCATAAAGGGGTGGTAAACCTGACGCATCACCAAAGAATTTACCATGCCATACAACCAGACGAGAAAATTCTCCAGGTCTCTAACTATACCTTTGATGCTTCTGTAGAGCAAATATTCCTGGCTTTATCCAACGGGGCTGCATTGGTTCTAATACCTGATGAAGTATTACTGGATACTCAAAAACTCGAAGAGTTAATCAGAACAGAAAAAATAACTTCTCTGGACGGCACTCCAAGCCTGCTACAGCATATCACTACTGCTGATTACAGCAGTTTAAAAAGAGTAATTGCAGGAGGGGAGGCATGTCCTGTCGGTTTGGCCAGGGAATGGGCAGCCTATTTTCCTTTTTATAATGAGTATGGGCCAACAGAAACCACCATCACTTCAGTCGAGTACCTGTACTCAATTGATAATTTGATAGGAAAAACGCTGCCCATAGGCAAGCCTGTCTCCAACACGACAGCCTATGTAGTGGATAAAGCAGGCAAGCTTGTACCAAAAGGTACAATAGGAGAACTGTGTATCGGTGGAGTTCAGGTTACCCGTGGTTACCTGAACCGTCCGGAACTTACAGCCAAAAAATTTGTGTCTGACCCTTTCAGCGCTGATGCAGATGCCAGAATGTACCGTACAGGCGACCTGGTACGATGGCTGCCTGACGGTAATCTGGAATTCCTGGGCAGATCGGATGATCAGGTGAAGATCCACGGTTATCGCATTGAGTTGGGAGAGGTGGAGAGCGTGCTGGGGCAATGCAAAGGTGTAAGGCAGTCCGTTGTCATAGCAAAAAAGGAGCCTGACGGCAATAAGCGCCTTATTGGTTATGTGGTGGCTGAGGGGACTTTTGATAAAGAGGCTATCCGTGAAGAGATGAAGCGGAAGCTGCCTGAGTATATGGTGCCTTCCTTTCTGGTGGAGTTGGAGGAGATGCCTTTGATGGCCAACGGCAAAACAAATAAAAAAGCCTTGCCTGAAGTAGAAGTAACTGAAAACCTCACTTCCTCCTATGTAGCTCCCCGTACCGAAATTGAAGAGAAACTGGTAGCTATCTGGCAGGACCTGCTGCAGGTGGAGCGCGTGGGCGTGGAGGACAACTTCTTTGAGTTGGGCGGGCATTCGCTTCTTGCAACGCGCGTTGTCTCCTTTGTGCGCAAAACCCTTCAGTCGGAGCTGCAGATAAAAGACGTTTTTTCATACCCTACCATTGCAGGCCTTGCAGAACAGGTAGAGCGAAACAAATCCTCTAAACTTTTACCTGCCATTACAGCAGTTCCTCACGATGTTCACGACAAGTTCCCTTTGTCCTTTTCGCAGGAGCGACTTTGGTTTATTGACCAGCTACAGGGAAGCACCCAGTATCACCTGCCAGCAGCATTCCGCCTTAGGGGAGATTTAGACATCAAAAAACTTTCCCAGTCACTCCGGCAGGTAGTGCAGCGGCATGAGGTGCTCCGGACGGTTATCAGGCAGGATTTAGGAAAAGCTTATCAGCAGGTACAGGAAGAGGACTGGCATTTGAGTTACATGGATGAAGTCTGTTTTGCGGATGCTGCAGAAATGCATGCCTTCATACAGGAGACTGTGCTGCACCCTTTTGACCTGAGCCGTGACTTTATGCTGCGCGCCGTGCTGGTACGTTTTTCAGAGCAGGACCACCTGCTGGTAGTGGTCGTGCACCACATTGCAGCCGACGGTTGGTCGGTGCCCATACTGGTGAACGAGCTGACAAGGCTATACGAGGCAGGCGGCGATTTGGAAGTTGCAGCAATGGAGCCTTTGCCCGTGCAGTACGCTGACTTCGCCACATGGCAGCGCCGTTACCTGCAAGGGGAGGTGCTGGAAGAGCAACTTCATTACTGGAAAAAACAGTTAACGGGAGTAGAGGCATTAGAGCTTCCTGCTGATTTCGCACGTCCGGCGGTGCAAAGCAGCAAAGGAGGAAGAGTTTCCCTTCAACTGAACGGAAAAATAAGTGAAGCGCTGGAGTCTTTTTCACAGCAAGAGGGAGTGACCCCTTTTATGAGCCTGCTTTCAGTGATGAAGGTGCTCCTCTACCGCTACAGTGGCCAGGAAGATATCTGCGTGGGCAGCCCAATAGCGGGCAGGCGCCAGGCAGAGGTAGAGCCGCTGATTGGATTTTTTGTGAACACCCTGGCCCTGCGCACGCAGATTAGCCCGGATGTCAGCTTCCTGTCGTTGCTGCAGGAAGTGAAGACGACAACACTGGAAGCTTATGCGCACCAGGAAGTGCCGTTTGAGAAGGTGGTGGAAGCCGTTGGCGTAGCCCGGGACTTGAGCCGCACTCCGCTGTTCCAGGTGATGTTCACGATGGAAAACACCTCTGCAGTTCCTGCGCTAAAGTTGGGAGATGTAAGCCTGACAGAAGAGGTGTTGGATAGCGTTACGGCCAAATTCGATTTGAGCCTGACAGTAAACATGACCGCAGAGGATATAGAAATCAATGTAGAATACTGCAAAGATATTTTCAAAACATCTACTGTGCAGCGGATGCTGGGTCATTACCAGGAACTGCTCAGGCAGGTGCTTCAGCATCCGGAACAAAGCATCAGTCAGTTAGAACTGGTGACGGAGGAAGAGGCGAAGCAATTGACAGCCGGTTTCAATGCCACCGCAGCTTCTTACCCGGCAAACAAGACCTTGGTGGAGCTGTTCGAGGAACAGGCGGCAAAAACACCGGAAGCTATTGCAGTAGCTTTCGGAGAAGCAGAGCTGACATACGGGGAGTTGAACAAGCGGGTAAACCAGCTGGCGCATTACCTTCAGAAAAGAGGCGTAAAGCAGGAAAGCCTGGTACCAGTCTGCATCAACCGTTCCATAGAACTGGTGACAGCTCAGTTGGCCATCCTCAAGGCAGGCGGGGCCTACGTGCCGATTGACCCTTCCTACCCGCAGGAGCGCATCCGCTTCATGCTCGAAGACACGGATGCCTCTCTTGTGCTGAGCAGCAGTGCCCATGTAGTGCTGTTAAAAAAACAAGAGAAGGAGTTAGTGCTGCTGGATACTGATTGGGAGAAGATAGCCAAAGAACCTTCAGAGGCACCTGCCGTTTCGCTGCAGCCATCTCACCTGGCTTACGTGATCTACACCTCCGGCTCCACAGGCAAGCCGAAAGGCGTGCTGGTGGAGCACAGGGGTGTGGTAAACCTGTGCGCCTGGCATGCCAGAGAGTTCAACCTGAACTCTGATAGCAAATCCACCATGATGGCGGGTGTCGGCTTCGACGCCTCCGCCTGGGAAGTGTGGCCGGTGCTGCTATCCGGAGCGAGTTCGCATATTGTGCAGGACGAGCAGCGCCTGGAGGCAGAGAAGCTGCTCTCCTTCTTCTTAAACAAAGGCATTACCCACAGCTTCGTTCCCACCGCCTTGGTGGACGGGCTGGTAAAGCAGGAGCAGCCACAGGGGCTGGCCCTGCAGTATGTATTAACAGGAGGTGACCAACTCCGATCCGTTGATACCACTCATCTTTCTTATAAGTTAGTCAACAACTACGGCCCAACGGAGAACACCGTGGTGGCCACATCCTACACACTGCCTGCCGCGCATCAGGAAGGGCTTCCGCCGATCGGTAAACCGATCAGCAACACCACCGCCTACGTGCTGGACAAGTCTGGCAAATTGGTGCCGCAGGGCGTGGCCGGGGAGCTGTGCATTGGAGGGGCGCAGGTGGCAAGGGGCTACCTCAACAGAGAAGAATTAACTGCCGAGAAGTTCGTCAAAAACCCTTTCAGCAAAGAGGCAGATGCCAGCATGTACCGGACAGGTGACCTCGTGAGGTGGCTTGAAGACGGGAACCTGGAGTTTCTGGGAAGAGTGGATGACCAGGTGAAGATACGCGGCTACCGCATCGAATTAGGAGAGGTGGAGAGCGTGTTACAGCAGTGTCATGGCGTGCAGCAGGCGGTGGTCGTAGCCAAGGCAGATGCCAGCGGCAACAAGCGTCTCATCGGCTATGCCGTGGCGGAGGAGTTTGACAAAGAGGTCATTATAAGCGAAATGAAGCGAAAGCTACCCGATTACATGGTGCCTTCCATCCTTGTGGAGCTGGAAGAAATTCCGCTGACGGCTAACGGCAAGGTGAACAAAAAAGCGCTGCCGGAGGTGGATGCTTCGGCTTCACTTAGCAGCAGCTATGTAGCACCACGGACGGAGACAGAAGAAAAACTGGCGAACATCTGGCAGGAGCTGCTGCAGGTGGAAAGAGTGGGCGTGGAAGACAACTTCTTCGAATTAGGCGGCGACTCCATCATCACAATACAGCTGGTGAGCAGGGCCAGAAAAGCAGGATTTACCTTTCAGCCGCGCCATGTATTCGAATACCAGACGGTAGCCTCTTTGGCAGCCGTGGCGCAAACGGAGGCACAGGTAAAGGCAGAGCAGGGCGAACTGAGGGGCGAGGCGGGGCTGCTGCCGATACAGCAGTGGTTCTTTGAGCAGGAGCTTGAGGCGCCGCACCACTTCAACCAGTCCCTGCTGTTAAAAGTCGATAAAGCACTTTCTTCAGAAGAGTTAAGCCAGGCCTTCACGGCCCTGGTGGCGCAGCATGATTCCTTACGCTTCACTTACCATCAGAAAAAGAAAAATTGGCGGCAGGAGTATGGAAAGCTTAATTCAGAGCATGGAAATGTGGAGGTGGTTAGTCTGAAGGATTTGTCTGGGGATATGCTTTCAACCGGCATCACAGCAGTATGTGAGGCTTACCAGCAGGGCATTGTCCTGGAGAAGGGAGAGATAATGAAGCTTGTGCTGCTGGAGACCCCTATTGAGGAAGAAAGCAACCGGTTGCTTCTAGCTATCCATCACCTGGCGGTAGACGGGGTGTCGTGGCGCATCCTGCTGGAAGACCTGGAGCAAAGTATAATGGCTGTCCGTGAGAGCAGGGGAGTAGAGTTGGGACTTAAAAGCAGCTCGTATCGGCAGTGGCAGGCGGCAATGCAGCAGTACGCGGAAACGAAAGCGGTAGGGCAGCAGACTTACTGGCAAAAGACAGTAAAAACGGCTTTCACACTTCCTGTAGACAAGGATTGCGAAGTGCTTCCCAAGGTAGCTGATCAAGAGAGCTGCTATGTTACCCTGAGTGCATCGCTTACACAGGCGCTGCTAACAGAAGTACAGCAGGCATACCACACACAAATCAACGACTTTCTGCTGGCTGCGCTGGCAGATACGCTCGGCAGGTGGAGCAATCAGAAGCAGGTAGTCATTGCGCTGGAAGGGCACGGGAGAGAAGACATCTCTGCGGAGGTGGACATTAGCCGCACCGTGGGCTGGTTTACGAACCTCTACCCCGTGCTGCTGGATATAGACAATCAAGCCTCCGCTTCGGGCTTACTGCAGTCGGTAAAAGAGCAGCTGCGCCAGGTACCGGGCAAAGGGCTGGGCTACGGGGCACTGCGCTACCTGCACCCTGAAAAGAAGGTGCGGGAAAGCCTGGCAGGACAAAATTTCGAAGTGGTATTCAATTATCTGGGCCAGCTGGACAATGCCATTGCAGGCAGCCAGTGGTTTGCAGGTACAGAAGAATCTGCAGGGGCAGCTGTCGGCCTGCAGAACCAGATAAGCAGCAAGCTGGATATCGGTGCCTCCGTCCTGCAGGGGCAGCTAAGCCTGGAGTGGCGCTACGCAGCGAATCAGTATGAAGCGGAAACCATCAAGACCTTAGCAGAAAACTATCTGCAGCTACTTACTGACCTCATTACACATTGCCAGGAGAAACAGGTGCCCCAGCATACGCCATCCGACTACGGCCTGGGCGGCAAAGTAGCTTACCAGGAACTGGAAACTTTTCTTCGAAAGGAGCAGGGGGGCAAGCAACTTCAGGAGCAAATCAGCAGCCTGTATGCCTTGAGCCCGCTGCAGGAAGGCTTGTTGTTCCACAGCCTGTACGACCAAACTTCCCTGTCTTACATCGAGCAGATGAGTTGCCGGTTTGAGCAACTGGATGTAGAAAAGTTCAGCGCTACCTGGAAACACCTGTTGCAGAAGCACAGCATCCTGCGAAGCTCCTTTCACCAGGAACTGAGCGTGCCGGTGCAGTGTGTGCACCAGGAGGTGGCGCTCCCGTTGCAGGTGCTGGACCTGCGTAATTTATCCGAAGAAGAGCAAAAAGAACAGCTAGATGCCTTCAAAGACAAGGACCGGAATAGCAACTTTGACTTCAGCCAGGCACCGCTGCTACGCCTCACACTCCTGCGTATAGGTGAGGCAGCTTATGAAATGGTGTGGACTTACCATCACCTGTTGTTGGACGGTTGGTCTATGCCCGTGCTTATGCACGAGATGCTGAGCACTTACGAGAACCTGCTGCAGGGGGAAATACCTGAAACAGGAGCGGAAGACAAGTACGAAGACTTCATCCGGTACATACAGAAACAAGACGAGCAGGAAGCAGCGCAATTCTGGAAGCAGTACCTGGAGGGTGTCGAAGAGCCCAGCCTCCTGCCTTTTGTAACGAACAATGGGAACCGCAACAAAGGAGCAGACCAGCTTTACCAGAAGGTGGAGTGGGTGGTAGCCGAATCACTTCACCAGGCGATGCAGGCATACGGCCAAAAGCACCGCCTGACGCTGAACACACTGATACAAGGTGTGTGGGCGTATTTGCTGGCAAAGTATAGTGGCCAGCCGGATGCGCTGTATGGGGTTACTGTTGCCGGCAGACCAACAGAACTGGCAGGGGCTGAGCAACGGGTAGGGCTCTACATCAATACCCTGCCCTTGCGCAGCAGGATAGAAGAGGGCAAGGCCGTGCAAGCGTGGCTGGAAGAGTTGCAGCAGGCGCATATGGAGGCCCGGGAGTTTTCTTACACGCCTCTTAGCGACATCCAGAACTGGCAGGGGCTGAAAGGCGACTTGTTTGACAGCTTATTGGTATTCGAGAACTATCCGGTTGGCGAAGTGCTCTCACGGCAGTGGCAGCTGCAGGTGAGTGAGGTAGAGATAGAAGAGCAGACGAATTATCCTTTATCCATCAGCTGCCAGGCAATTGAAAATTTGTCGTTAAACTTCAGCTATAATGCCAGTCTGCTGAGCAAAGAGAGCGTGGAGCAAATCAAAACGCATTTTGCCCATGTGCTGCAGCAGATTGTCAGTCAGCCCGACCTGACCCTCTCCCAGCTGGTGCTGGTGACGGAGGAAGAAAAAAGAAAACTGGCAGTCGATTTCAACGCCACGGCAGCGTCCTACCCGGCGGACAAGACCTTAGTAGAGCTGTTCGAGGAGCAGGCGGCAAAAACACCGGAGGCTATTGCAGCAGCTTTTGGAGAAGCAGCGCTGACATACGGGGAGTTGAACAAGCGGGCAAACCAGCTGGCGCATTACCTTCAGAGAAAAGGAGTAGACCAAGAGACGCTGGTGCCTGTCTGCATGGACCGTTCGATAGAACTGGTAACAGCCCAGTTGGCCATCCTCAAGGCAGGCGGGGCCTACGTTCCGATTGACCCGAGTTACCCGCAGGAGCGCATCCGCTTCATGCTTGAAGACACGGATGCCTCCCTTGTGCTGAGCAGCAGTGCCCATGCAGTGCTGTTTGAGAAAGAAGAGAGGGAATTGGTGCTGCTGGATACTGATTGGGAGAAAATAGCCAAAGAATCTCCAGACAGTGCTGCAGTTGACTTGCAGCCATCGAACCTGGCCTACGTGATTTATACCTCCGGCTCCACAGGCAAGCCTAAGGGCGTGTTGGTCGAGCACAGGGGCGTGGTGAATTTGTGCAGCTGGCATGCCAGCGAATTCAGCCTGAACTCTGATAGCAAATCTACCATGATGGCGGGCGTAGGCTTCGACGCCTCCGCCTGGGAAGTGTGGCCTGTGCTTGTCTCAGGTGCCAGCCTGTATATTGTGCAGGACGAGCAGCGCCTGGAGGCAGAGAAGCTGCTGAGCTTCTTCTTAGACAAAGGCATCACCCACAGCTTCGTTCCCACCGCCCTTGTAGACGGGCTGGTGAAGCAGGAGCAGCCGGAGGGCCTTGCCCTGCAGTATGTATTAACAGGAGGAGACCAACTGCGAACTGTTGACACATCTCATCTTACATACAAGTTGGTCAACAACTACGGTCCAACAGAAAACACCGTAGTGGCCTCCTCCTACACACTGCCTGCCGCGCAGTTGGAGGGGCTTCCGCCAATCGGCAGACCCATCAGCAACACAACAGCCTACGTGCTGGACAAGGCAGGCAAGCTGGTGCCGCAGGGTGTGGCCGGGGAGCTATGTATTGGCGGTGCACAGGTGGCCAGGGGTTACCTGAATAGGGCAGATTTGACGCAAGAAAAGTTCGTTCAAGACCCTTTCAGCCAGAATGAAGGTGTCAGGCTGTACAAAACAGGTGACCTGGTGCGCTGGCTTGCGGACGGGAACCTGGAGTACCTGGGGAGGATTGACGACCAGGTGAAGGTTCGCGGCTATCGCATCGAATTAGGTGAGGTAGAGAGCGTGCTGCAGCAGTGCGTTGGAGTACAGCAGGCAGTAGTGATAGCTAAGGCAGATGCCAGCGGCAACAAGCGTCTCATCGGCTATGCCGTGGCGGAGGAGTTTGACAAAGAGGCCATCCTCAATGAAATGAAAAGGAAGCTGCCGGAGTACATGGTGCCTTCCATCATTGTGGAGCTGCAGGAAGTCCCGCTAACGGCTAACGGCAAGGTGAACAAGAAAGCGCTGCCGGAGGTGGATGCCTCAGAGGTGCTGACAAACATCTTTGTGGCGCCTCGTAATGAGACAGAGGAGAAGCTGGCGAACATCTGGCAGGACCTGCTGCAGGTAGAAAGAGTGGGCGTGGAAGACAACTTCTTCGAATTAGGCGGGCACTCTCTTTTGGCCACACGATTTGTTTCTTCTGTACGGAGAGAATTTAATTCAGAGCTGCAGATAAAAGATGTGTTCTCCAATCCTACCATTGCAGGTCTAGCGGAACAGATAGGGGTAAACAAATCTTCGAGCCTCTTACCGCCCATTACAGCTGTTCCTCGTGATGCAGACGATAAGCTTCCCTTGTCCTTTTCCCAGGAGCGCCTCTGGTTTATCGACCAGCTGCAGGGCAGCAGCCACTACCACATGCCTGCCGTTTTCCGCCTGACAGGCCAGGTGGACGTGCCGGGGCTGGAGGCTTCCTTCCGCCGTATTGTGGAGCGGCACGAAGCCCTTCGCACCGTGTTCAGGCAGGATGATGGGCAAGCTTATCAGCAGGTCATAGAAGCCGATTGGCAGCTCATCCAGAAAGATGGACATGCCTTGGTGGATGCAGCAGCGGTGCATGCCATGATTCAGTCTATTGTAGCGCAGCCTTTCGACCTGAGAGAAGACTATATGTTGCGGGCGGTGCTCGTAAAGCTTTCAGAGCAGGAGCACCTGCTGGTAGTGGTATTGCACCACATTGCCTCCGACGGCTGGTCTATCTCCATTTTGGTGCGGGAACTGACAAAACTTTACCAGGCGAAGACAGAAGGACAGGAGGCATCACTTCCTCCACTTCAGATACAATATGCCGACTACGCCTTATGGCAGCGGGAGTACCTGCAGGGGGAGGTGTTGGAGGAGCAGACCGATTACTGGAAAAATAAACTATCCGGAGTAGAGGCCCTGCAATTACCTACAGACTATGCCCGTCCTTCTGTGCAGAGCACACGCGGTGCCAGGCTGGAGTTCAGCCTGGACAAGGACCTGAGCCAGCAGTTGGAGCAGTTCTCCAATCAGCAGGGCGTGACACTGTTTATGAGCTTGTTGTCTGCTTTCAAAGTGCTGCTCTACCGCTACAGCGGCCAGGAGGATGTATGCGTGGGCAGCCCGATTGCAGGCCGTATGCAGCCGGAGGTAGAGCCGCTCATTGGCTTCTTCGTCAACACGCTGGCACTACGCAGCGACCTTGCTGGAAACCCAGGGTTCTTGGAACTGCTGGAAAGAGTAAAAGACACCACACTAGCGGCTTACGACCACCAGGACCTTCCCTTCGAGAAAGTAGTGGAAGCAGCCGGCGTGGAGCGCGACATGAGCCGCAGTCCGCTGTTCCAGGTGATGTTTATCCTGCAGAACACGCCGGAGGTGCCGGAGGTACGGCTGGGTGACCTCACGCTGGCTGCACAGCCTTTTGAGGGAGTGTCAGCCAAGTTTGATATGACCTTAAGTGTGGCAAAGATGCCGGAAGGCCTGGAAATGAGCGTGGAATATTGCGCAGACCTGTTCAGCGAAGCCACGGTATCGCGGATGATGAGCCACTATGAGCGCCTTCTTTCGCTGCTGGTATCTGAGCCTACCACAGGCATAGACCAGCTACAGCTGCTCGGACAGCAGGAGCGCAAGCTGTTGCTGGAGGGCTTTAACACGACAGCTGAGTCCTATCCTAAAGAAAGTACACTGGTTGACCTGTTTGAAGAGCAGGTTCTAAAAACACCGGATGCCACGGCCGTGGTATTCGAAGAGGAGCAACTGACCTACAGAGAACTGAATGAACGGGCAAACCAGCTGGCCCATTACCTGCAGAAAAAGGGAGTCAGAGAAGATAGCCTGGTACCTATCTGTGTCGACCGGTCCATCGAAATGATGGTGGGGCTTTTGGGCATACTCAAAGCTGGTGGGGCCTATGTGCCGCTTGACCCTTCCTACCCGCAGGATAGGATACAATACATGCTGGAGGATACGCAGGCAACGCTTGTGTTGGGTAATAGCGCATATGCTGATCTTCTGACGGAGGAAGAAGGAAGAGAACTTGTGCTGCTGGACAGGGACTTAGGTAAGATAGCGCAGGAACCGACAAACAACCTGAAGGTAAAACTGGAGTCCTCGAACCTGGTCTACATCATCTACACCTCCGGTTCCACAGGAAGACCGAAAGGCGTGCTGATTCAGCACCAGTCGCTCGTGAACTTCCTTTATTCTATGATAGATCACCTTGAGGTAAAACCTAAGGCAAGTTTACTGGCCGTTACCACCTATAGCTTCGACATCTCTTACCTGGAGCTGTACATGCCGATGTTAGTGGGCGGAAAAGTGATCATCGCCAGCAGAGAAGTTGCCACAGATGGCTATCTGCTACAGGAAAAACTGACGCAGCATCAGCCTTCCTACATGCAGGCCACACCAGCCACCTGGCAGATGCTGCTGGATAGTGGCTGGCAAAACAGCGAGAATATCACAGTTCTGCTGGGAGGCGAGGCTGTCAGGAAAAGCCTTAAGGATGCCCTTACCAAGCTGAGTAAGAAAGTCTGGAATTTATACGGACCAACTGAAACCACTATCTGGTCGTCCTGCAAGGAGTTGAAGGCAGGGGAGAAAATCACCATTGGCAAACCCATTGCCAACACCCAAATCTACATCATAGAAAAGGCTGGAGAACCCGCTCCTGTGGGAGTAGCAGGTGAGTTATGCATTGGCGGTGACGGCCTGGCCCGCGGTTATTTAAACCGGCCAGAGCTAACGGCAGAACGTTTCGTCCCGGACCCATTCAGTGCTTCTCCAAACGCCAGAATGTACAGGACAGGTGACCTTGCCCGCTGGCTGGCGAACGGGGATATCGAATACCTGAGCCGCCTGGACGACCAGGTGAAGATCAGGGGCTATCGCATAGAGTTGGGCGAAATAGAAAGTGTGTTGCAGCAATGCGATGGCGTAAGCAAAGGCGTGGTGGCTGCCAGGACAGATAATAACGGTAACAAAAGACTGGTCGGGTACATCGTGCCGCAGGACGCTTACAAAAAAGAAGCTGTTCTGACGCAGCTCAGGTCCAGGCTACCGGATTACATGGTGCCTTCGCTTTTCGTGACGTTAACGGAGCTGCCTTTAACACCAAACGGCAAAGTGAACCGCAAGGCCTTGCCTGAGCCGGATATAGCCGAACTGTTAACCCATCAGTATGTTGCACCTAGCAGCGAGACAGAAGAGAAACTCACCAAACTGTGGCAGAATTTACTTGGCCTAGAGCGGGTAGGAGTAAAGGATAACTTCTTTGAATTGGGGGGCGATTCTTTGTTGGTAGTAAGGGTTGTGAGCCTGATCCGGGAAGAGTTTTCCCTGAATATCCCGGTAAACACCTTGTTTAAATTCAGCTGCATTGCCGAATTAGCGGAATACATAGAAGCTGTGTCCATAGACCAGGATGAAGAAGATGAAGACGGGGAAGAGTTAGAGGTATTTGAAATCTAATCAAACACAATACATACATCAATTAGCAATAAGACCATACTTAAGAATTGCCATATGAGTAACAATTTTACAGAGGTTATCAGCATTTTAGGGAAAGCCAAGAAAGAAGGGATAAAGATATTTCTGGAGGCAGATAAGCTTAAAGTAAAGGTTGAGAAAAACAAAAACCTGGACAAGTTATTAATTGATGAGATTAAGCGGAACAAGCAGGCAATCATAGATTTCCTGAAGAGCGATGAGGGGAATGTAAAGAAGATCAACCGGTCTTTAAAGAAAATAACGCCGGTAGACCGTGGCGAAGACAAGCCTATTCCCTTATCCTTTTCGCAGGAGCGCCTGTGGTTCATCGACCGGCTGCAGGGCAGCAGCCATTACCACCTGCCTGCCGTATTCCGACTGGCAGGAGCGCTGGACGTGGCAGGGCTGGAAGCCGCCTTCCGCCAGATTTTGGAGCGGCACGAGGCCCTGCGTACGGTTATTGTTGAACAGGATGGGCAGGGCTTCCAGAAAGCGATAGACGCCGGGCAGTGGCAGATGACTATTCTGGAGGACGACGCCACGTCATTACCGGCGCTGGTTCAGAAAGCCGCGGAACAGCCCTTTGACCTGAGCAAAGATTATATGCTGCGGGCCGTGCTGGTGAAGCTTTCAGAGCAGGATCACCTGCTCATCGTGGTGCAGCATCACATTTCCTCCGATGGCTGGTCTTTGTCTATTTTGGTACAGGAACTTACGGAGCTTTACCTGGCCCGGCAAGAGGCACGGGAGGCGAGGCTGCTACAGCTCCCGATACAGTATGCCGACTATGCCGTATGGCAGCGGGAGCACCTGCAGGGCGAGGTGCTGGAAGAACAAACAAATTATTGGAAAAAGAAACTGGCAGGGGTGGAAGCACTGCAGCTGCCAACAGACTATGTGCGCCCTGCTGTGCAAAGCACAAAAGGAAACCGCTTTGAGTTTAGCGTGGACAAGGAGTTGAGCCAAAAGCTGGACCAGTTCTCTCACCAGGAGGGAACAACGCTGTTCATGAGCCTGCTATCAGCTTTCAATGTGCTGCTCTACCGTTACAGCGGCCAGGAAGACATTTGTGTGGGCAGCCCGATTGCGGGCCGCGTGCTGCCGGAAGTGGAGCCGCTGATCGGCTTTTTCGTGAATACGATGGCCCTGCGCAACGACATGGGAGGCAACACAGGTTTCAGAGATCTGCTGGCCAGGGTGAAGTACAACACACTCGAAGCCTATGCCCATCAGGACCTTCCGTTTGAGAAGGTGGTGGAAGCTGTGGGAGTGAACAGAGATATGAGCCGAAGTCCGCTGTTTCAGGTGGTGTTCACGCTGGAGAACTCCCCGGAGATACCCCAGATCCGACTGGGCGATTTAACATTGGCTGCTCAGCCCATTGAGGAGGTGTCAGCCAAGTTCGACCTGACGCTGAGCGTGACGAACCAGGCAGAAGGCCTTAAACTGAATGTAGAATACTGCACCGATCTGTTCAGCGAA
Source organism: Pontibacter pamirensis (assembly GCF_010015475.1). Lineage (GTDB taxonomy): Bacteria > Bacteroidota > Bacteroidia > Cytophagales > Hymenobacteraceae > Pontibacter > Pontibacter pamirensis. The sequence continues at coordinate 32,897 of NZ_SSNI01000003.1, read as the reverse complement.
GCAACAGTGAAAAGAATGATGGCGCATTACGAGCGCCTGCTCTCTTTAATGATTTCAGAACCGGCAACGGGCATAGATGATCTGCTGCTTCTCGATAAGCAGGAAGTGCAGCAATTAGTGGAGGCCTTCAATCCGTCAGCTGTGGCTTACCCACAGGATAAGACGCTGGTGAGCCTGTTTGAGGAGCAGGCAATTCTGAACCCTGATGCTGTGGCAGTAGTCTACGCGGATGAAGAACTGACCTATGGAGAGTTGAATGCGAGAGCAAATCAGCTAGCACATTACCTGCTGAAGAAGGGCCTAAGCCAGGAAACACTGGTGCCGGTCTGCATAGACCGTTCGATAGAGCTGGTGACAGCTTTGCTGGGCATCCTGAAAGCGGGCGGTGCCTATGTGCCGATCGACCCGAGCTATCCGCAGGAGAGAATTCAGTTCATGCTGGAAGATACCAATGCTTCTCTTGTGCTGAGCAGCAGTGGCTATACAGATCTCCTTTCTGGAGAAAGAGAAACAATACTATTAGACAGTGACTGGGATAAAATAACCAAAGAATTATCTGATAGACCTTCAGTTGCGTTTCAGCCATGGAACCTGACTTACGTGATTTACACTTCCGGTTCCACAGGCAAGCCGAAGGGCGTGCTGGTGGAGCACGGGGGCGTGGTGAATTTGTGCAGCTGGCATGCCAGCGAGTTCAACGTTAACTCCGATAGCAGGTCCACTATGATGGCGGGTGTGGGCTTCGACGCCTCGGCCTGGGAAGTGTGGCCGGTGCTCGTTTCCGGTGCCAGCCTCTACATTGTGGAGGACGAACAGCGCCTGGAGGCAGAGAAGCTGTTGTCGTTCTACGCAGCCAAAGGCATCACTCACAGCTTTGTTCCCACCGCTCTGGTGGACGGGCTGGTGAAGCAAGAGCAGCCAGAGAACTTGGCCCTGCAGTACGTGCTGACAGGAGGAGACCAACTCCGCTCCGTTGACACATCTCACCTTTCTTACAAACTGGTCAACAACTACGGTCCTACGGAAAACACCGTGGTGGCCACCTCTTATATACTGCCTGCCGCGCAGCAGGAGGGGCTTCCGCCGATTGGAAAGCCTATCAGCAATACAACGGCTTACGTGCTGGACAAGTCCGGCAAGCTGGTGCCGCAGGGAGTGGCCGGAGAGCTGTGCATCGGAGGGACGCAGGTGGCAAGGGGCTACCTCAACAGAGAAGAATTAACAGCCGAGAAGTTCGTCAAAAACCCGTTCAGCAAAAAGGCAGATGCCAGAATGTACCGCACAGGAGACCTGGTGAGGTGGCTCTCGGACGGTAACCTGGAATTCCTGGGAAGAGTGGACGACCAGGTGAAGATCCGTGGCTACCGCATTGAGCTGGGCGAGGTGGAGAATGTGCTGAGCCAGTGCGAAGGCGTTCAGCAGGCAGTGGTCATCGCTAAAGCAGATACTGATGGCAACAAGCGCCTCATCGGGTATGTGGTGTCAGAAGGAGAGTTCAATAAAGAAACCATCATCAGCCAGACGAAGCGGCAGTTGCCGGAGTACATGGTGCCGTCTATTATCGTGGAGCTGGAAGAAATACCGCTGACCTCCAACGGTAAGGTAAACAAAAAGGCGCTGCCGGAGGTGGATGCCAGCGAGGCGCTGACAAATAATTACGTAGCGCCACGCACCGAGACAGAGGAAAAGCTGGTGGCCATCTGGCAGGAGCTTCTCCAAGTAGAGCGCGTGGGTGTGGAGGATAACTTCTTCGAGCTCGGCGGCCATTCGCTGCTGGCCACGCGCCTGCAGTCGATGGTCCGCAAGGCCCTGGAGGCGGAACTTCAGATAAAGGACATTTTCGCCTTTCCTACCATCGCGGGTCTTGCCCAGCAGCTAGCACTAAGCCGCTCAACGGCGGTTTTGCCTGCCATCACTCCTTTTGACCGCTCCGAAGTTGAGAACATCCCACTGTCCTTCTCACAGGAGCGCCTCTGGTTCATCGACCGGCTGCAGGGTAGCAGCCACTATCACCTGCCAGCTGTTTTCCGCCTGAAGGGCGATGTGGACGTGGCGGGGCTGGAGAACGCCTTCCGCAAAATAGTGGAGCGGCACGAGGCGCTGCGCACGGTGATTACCGAAAAAGAGGGGCAGGGCTTTCAGAAAGCAATAGATGCCGGGCAGTGGCAGATGACTTACCTGGAGGATGCCGCATACCCGGATGCGTCCTCGCTGCGGGCTCTGGTGCAGAAGGCTGTGGAGCAGCCTTTCGACCTGGGCAAAGACTTCATGCTGCGCGCCGTGCTGGTGAAACTGTCGGAGCAGGAGCACCTGCTGGTGGTGGTGGTGCACCACATCTCCTCCGACGGCTGGTCTGTGTCTATACTGGTGAAAGAACTAACCGAGCTGTACGCTGCGAAACTGGAGAACAGAGAGTTCCGGCTGCCGCAGCTTCCGGTGCAGTTCGCCGATTATGCGCTGTGGCAGCGGGAATACCTGCAGGGAGAGGTGCTGGAGCAGCAGAAAGCCTATTGGAAAAACAAGCTATCCGGTGTGGAAGCGCTGCAGTTGCCGACAGACCATGTGCGCCCCTCTGTGCAGAGCACCAGGGGAAGCCGTGTGATAGCAGGCTTGGGCAAAGACCTGAGCCAAAAGCTGGAGCAGTTCTCCAACAAAGAGGGAGTAACGCTCTACATGAGCTTGCTTTCTGCCTATAAAGTCTTGCTGTATCGCTACAGCGGGCAGGAAGATATCTGCGTGGGCAGCCCTATTGCGGGCCGTGTGCAGCCAGAGGTGGAGCCGCTCATCGGCTTCTTCGTCAACACCCTTGCATTGCGCAGCGACCTGGGGGGCAGTCCGAGCTTCAGGGACCTGCTAAAGCAGGTGAAGGATACTACGCTGGATGCCTACAAGCATCAGGACCTCCCTTTTGAGAAGGTAGTGGAGGCTGTGGGGGCGGCAAGAGACAGGAGCCGCAGTCCGCTGTTCCAGGTCATGTTCACGCTGGAAAACACGCCAGAGGCGCCGGAGGTCCGTCTGGGCGAACTAAGCCTTGCTCCGGAAGCATTCGAAGTCACATCCACTAAATTTGACCTGACGCTAAGTGCTAAGAATACTGCTGACCGCATTCAGCTGAGCCTGGAGTACTGCACCGACTTGTTTAGCGAAGAAACAGCAATACGAATGATGGCACATTACCAGCGCCTGCTTTCGTTGCTTGTTCAAGATCCGGGCATAAGCGTAGACCGGCTGCCGCTGCTGGACAAGAAGGAGGCGCAGCAACTGCTGGAGGAGTTCAATGCTACGGCTATGGAGTATCCGCAGGATAAGACGCTGGTAGACCTGTTTGAGGAGCAGGCAGCAAAAACACCGGATGCCGTAGCGGTGGTGTTTGGGGGTGAGTCCTTGAACTACAAGGAGTTAAACGAAAGAGGAGATCAGCTGGCCCATTACCTGCAGAAAAAGGGAATAATTCAGGAGATGCTGGTGCCCATTTGTGTGGACCGTTCGCTGGAGATGCTGGTGGGGCTATGGGGCATCCTGAAAGCAGGAGGGGCTTATGTACCAATTGACCCATCCTTTCCGCAGGAAAGAATCCACTTTATACTTAAAGACACCGGTGCTTCCTTCGTCATCAGCAGCGGAACCTACGCCGGGTTATTCGGAGGAGAGGAAAACGTAGAGCCAGTGCTGCTGGATACAGACTGGAATGAGATAAACAGAGAGTCAACCGGTAAATTAGTTGTCGACCTTAGACCAGATAACCTGGCCTATGTTATCTATACCTCCGGTTCCACCGGCAGGCCAAAGGGCGTGCTGATTGAGCACAGAAGTGCCGTCAACTACTTATTAAATAGCCAGACAGCCTATACCGATGCGGAAGAGACAGCATCAGGTAGCTACCAGCATTTAGCCTATACCTTTGATGCATCCGTCACTGATTTACTGATGCCACTGTTAAAGGGTAAATCTGTTGTTTTAGCGGAAGAAAAGGGGCTGGAAGCATTTGAAGCAACGTCTTTGGCCGCCAATGCTCCTTATTCCTTTATCAAACTCACGCCTGCACATTTACCCCTCTTGGCTATGATGGAGGAAGCACCCTTTACGAAACGACTAGTGGTGGGCGGGGAAGCCTTGCAGATCGCGCATGTGCAAAAGCTTTTAGAGAAAAATCCGGAACTAGAAATTATCAACGAATACGGGCCTACAGAAGCGACCGTAGGCTGCTCCACCTATCGCTTTAAGCTTGCTGATTTAAAAACACTTCGTGGTAGCATTTCCATTGGCAAACCACTTGACAATACACAGCTCTACATAGTAGATCAGCACCAGCAGCTAGTACCTGTCGGCATGATTGGGGAAATTTGTATAGGAGGAGATGGCCTGGCAAGGGGTTATCTGAACTTACCAGAGCTAACCGCTGAGAAGTTTGTGAAAAACCCATTCAACGAAAAAGCTGGTGCCAGGATGTACCGCACAGGAGACCTGGCAAGGTGGCTGGAGGATGGAAACATAGAATACCTGGGAAGGATAGACGACCAGGTGAAAATCCGTGGCTACCGCATTGAGCTGGGCGAGGTGGAGAGCGTGCTGAGCCAGTGCGAAGGCGTAGAGCAGGCAGTGGTCATCGCTAAAGCAGATACTGATGGCAACAAGCGCCTCATCGGGTATGTGGTGTCAGAAGGAGAGTTCAATAAAGAAACCATCATCAGCCAGACGAAGCGGCAGTTGCCGGAGTACATGGTGCCGTCTATTATCGTGGAGCTGGAAGAAATACCGCTGACCTCCAACGGTAAGGTAAACAAAAAGGCGCTGCCGGAGGTGGATGCCAGCGAGGCGCTGACAAATAATTACGTAGCGCCACGCACCGAGACAGAGGAAAAGCTGGTGGCCATCTGGCAGGAGCTTCTCCAAGTAGAGCGCGTGGGTGTGGAGGATAACTTCTTCGAGCTCGGCGGCCATTCGCTGCTGGCCACGCGCCTGCAGTCGATGGTCCGCAAGGCCCTGGAGGCGGAACTTCAGATAAAGGACATTTTCGCCTTTCCTACCATCGCGGGTCTTGCCCAGCAGCTAGCACTAAGCCGCTCAACGGCGGTTTTGCCTGCCATCACTCCTTTTGACCGCTCCGAAGTTGAGAACATCCCACTGTCCTTCTCACAGGAGCGCCTCTGGTTCATCGACCGGCTGCAGGGTAGCAGCCACTATCACCTGCCAGCTGTTTTCCGCCTGAAGGGCGATGTGGACGTGGCGGGGCTGGAGAACGCCTTCCGCAAAATAGTGGAGCGGCACGAGGCGCTGCGCACGGTGATTACCGAAAAAGAGGGGCAGGGCTTTCAGAAAGCAATAGATGCCGGGCAGTGGCAGATGACTTACCTGGAGGATGCCGCATACCCGGATGCGTCCTCGCTGCGGGCTCTGGTGCAGAAGGCTGTGGAGCAGCCTTTCGACCTGGGCAAAGACTTCATGCTGCGCGCCGTGCTGGTGAAACTGTCGGAGCAGGAGCACCTGCTGGTGGTGGTGGTGCACCACATCTCCTCCGACGGCTGGTCTGTGTCTATACTGGTGAAAGAACTAACCGAGCTGTACGCTGCGAAACTGGAGAACAGAGAGTTCCGGCTGCCGCAGCTTCCGGTGCAGTTCGCCGATTATGCGCTGTGGCAGCGGGAATACCTGCAGGGAGAGGTGCTGGAGCAGCAGAAAGCCTATTGGAAAAACAAGCTATCCGGTGTGGAAGCGCTGCAGTTGCCGACAGACCATGTGCGCCCCTCTGTGCAGAGCACCAGGGGAAGCCGTGTGATAGCCGGCCTGGGCAAAGACCTGAGCCAAAAGCTGGAGCAGTTCTCCCGGCAGGAAGGAAGTACTTTGTTCATGAGCTTGCTTTCTGCCTATAAAGTACTGCTGTACCGCTACAGCGGGCAGGAAGATATCTGCGTGGGCAGCCCTATTGCGGGCCGTGTGCAGCCTGAGGTGGAGCCGCTCATTGGCTTCTTCGTCAACACGCTTGCATTGCGCAGTGATTTAGGAGGAAACCTCAGCTTCAAAGATCTGCTAAAACAGGTGAAGGACACTACGCTTGATGCCTACAAGCATCAGGACCTCCCTTTCGAGAAGGTAGTGGAGGCCGTGGGTACGGCAAGAGACAGGAGCCGCAGCCCGCTGTTCCAGGTGATGTTCACGCTGGACAATACGCCGGGTATACCTGAAATCAAACTGGGCGAGCTGAGCCTTGCTCCGGAAGAATTTGAGAACACGTCCACAAAGTTTGACCTGACGCTAAGTGCGAAAAGCGCTACTGACGGCATTCAGATGAGCCTGGAGTACTGCACCGACTTGTTTAGTGAAGCGACAGCACTACGGATGATGGAACATTACCAGCGCCTGCTTTCGCTGCTTGTTTCAAATCCGGAAGCAGGTATAGACGAATTCTCGTTGCTGGGCGAGCAGGAAGTGCATCAGTTAACAAATGAATTTAACGCCACGGCTGTGGAGTATCCGCAGGATAAGACACTGGTAGACCTGTTCGAGGAGCAGGTGGCCCGAACACCGGATGCGGTAGCTGTTGTATTCGAAGAAGAGGAGCTGACCTATGCAGAGCTGAACAGCCGCTCTAACCAGCTGGCCCATTACCTCCAAAAGAGAGGCGTAAGCCAGGAGACGCTGGTGCCGGTTTGCATCGACCGCTCCCTGGAGATGCTGGTGGGGCTGTGGGGCATCCTGAAAGCGGGAGGGGCCTACGTGCCAATCGACCCGGGCTACCCGCAGGACAGGATACAGTTCATGCTGGAGGATACAGGGGCAGCGCTGGCCATCAGCAGCGGAGCCTGCGCCGGAGCGCTGGCGGGGGAAAATGTGGTGCTGGTGCTGCTGGACAAGGACTGGGAGCAGATAGCCAAAGAGCCTGCCGGGAAACCAACAACAGAGCTGCAGCCCTCCAACCTGGCCTATGTGATTTACACCTCCGGCTCTACCGGCAGGCCGAAGGGCGTGCTCAATGAGCATCGGGGCGTGGTGAACAGGCTGCTGTGGGCCCAGGACCACTATGGCCTGGCCGCAGCGGACACAGTGCTTCAGAAGACGACTTTCTCCTTCGACGTGTCGGTGTGGGAGCTGTTCTGGCCTTCGCTGGTAGGCTCCAGAATTGTGTTCGCCAGACCGGAAGGGCACAAAGACAGCGATTACCTGAAGTCCATCATCAGCAGTGCGGGCATCACGACGATGCACTTCGTGCCTTCCATGCTGGAGGCCTTCCTGCTGAGCCTGGAGGCAGGGGAGTGCAGCGGCCTTGTCAGGGTGCTGTGCAGCGGCGAGGCCCTCAAGCCCGCGCAGGTGAACCTGTTCAAGCAGAAGCTGGGAGGCGTGGGGCTCTACAACCTCTACGGCCCGACGGAGGCAGCCATCGATGTGTCTTTCTGGGATGTTCCGGAGGGCGGGCAGGAGGTAAGCCTGGTGCCGATAGGAAAGCCGGTGGCCAATACGCAGCTCTACGTGCTGGACAAGACAGGAAAGCTCGTGCCGCAGGGCGTGGCCGGGGAGCTGTGCATCGCAGGGGTGCAGGTGGCAAGAGGTTACCTCAACCGCCCGGAGCTCACGGAGGAGAAGTTCGTGAAGGACCCTTTCAGTAGAAAGACAGACGCCAGCATGTACCGCACAGGCGACCTGGTGAGGTGGCTGCCAGACGGCAACCTGGAGTACCTGGGTCGTTTTGATGACCAGGTGAAGATACGTGGCTACCGCATTGAGCTGGGCGAGGTGGAGAGCGTGCTGTGCCAGTGCCAGAGCGTGCAGCAGGCAGTAGTCATCGCCAAAGAGGATGCCAAGGGCAGCAAGCGTTTGATAGGCTATGTGGTGAGTGCTACTTTCGACAGGGAAGCCATCCTCAGTGAGATGAAGCAGCGGCTGCCGGAGTATATGGTGCCCTCCATCCTTGTAGCGCTGGAGGAAATCCCGCTGACGGCCAACGGCAAAGCGAACAGAAAGGCGCTGCCGGAGGTGGATGCCAGCGAGGCGCTGACCAGCAGCTATGTGGCGCCACGGACAGAGGCAGAGCAGAAACTGGCTGCCATCTGGCAGGAGCTGCTGCAGGTGGAGCGCGTGGGCGCGGAGGACAACTTCTTCGAGCTGGGTGGTGACTCCATCATCACCATTCAGTTGGTGAGCAGGGCCAGAAAGGCAGGTTTTTCTTTCCAGCCTCGGGACGTGTTCGAGCACCAAACCGTGGCCTCCCTGGCTGCCGTGGTGCAGTCAGATGTGAAGATAGAAACAGAGCAGGGACTGTTGACCGGTACTGCCGGACTGCTTCCGATCCAGCAGTGGTTCTTTGAGCAAGACCATCAGGAGCCGGAGCATTTCAATCAGGCGCTTTTGCTTCAGGTCAACAAGGAATTGTCTGCGGACATCATCCAGCAAGTTATCAAAACAGTGGTAGCCCGCCATGATGCGTTGCGCTTTAACTATACAAACACAGGGGATGGTTGGCAGCAGGAGTATGGCCAGCAGGAGGGAACCTTGGTGACAGAAGATCTTTCTTCTGCTTCGCAGGAGGCTTTACCTGCCCAGGTTACAGCGAAATGCCAGGAATACCAGCAGAGCCTGAAGCTGGAAGACGGAGAACTGATGCGGGCGGTGCTGCTGCAGACACCCTCAGCCGAATCTGCCAACCGGTTGTTCCTGGTGATCCATCACCTTGCTGTAGACGGCGTTTCCTGGAGAATATTACTTGAGGATATAGAGCAATCTGTTGAAATGATCCTCCAGGGGAATGAAGTAGCATTAGGAGAAAAGGGCAGCTCTTACCGTCAGTGGCAGGAGGCCCTGCAGGTCTATGCAGAGACAAAAGCCATCCGGCAGAAAGCCTACTGGCAGCGTGCGGCAAAAGCTGTTTCTGCGCTTCCTGTAGATAAAGATAATAAGGAACCTGCGCTGATAGCAGATCAGAAAAGCTATAGCGTTTCTTTGGATTCGGCTCTAACACAGGATCTGTTATTTAAAGTGCATCAGGCTTATCATACTCAAATTAACGACCTGTTGCTTGCTGCTCTTGCCCGAACAATAGGGAACTGGAGCAAGCAGGAGCAGGTAGTCATTGGCCTGGAGGGGCATGGCAGGGAAGATCTTTCTGCTGAACTGGATATTAACCGCACAGTTGGCTGGTTCACCAACCTATACCCGGTGCCTTTGGTCTTGAAAGAAAGTTTATTTGCTTCAGACATCGTGCAGGCGGTAAAAGAACAACTGCGGCAGGTACCCGACAAGGGGATGGGCTACGGCGCATTGCGTTACCTGCACCCGGATGTGGCGCTGCGCGACAGCCTTGCGCCAGCAGAACCTTTGCAGATCATATTTAACTACCTGGGGCAGGTAGACAATGCACTCAGTGGCAGCCGCTGGTTTGCCGGGGCCGATGAAGCCTCTGGTCAACTGGTGAGCCCGGCCAACAGGGCTACCAGCAAGCTGGACATTAACAGCAGAATCGTGAATGGGCAACTCCACCTGGAGTGGCGGTACGCGGATAAGCTGTATGAAGAGGCAACCATAGCAGCCTTAGCCAACAACTACCTGGAAGTGCTCACGGAGCTGATCGCACACTGTAAAGCAAAACAAGTACCGCAGAACACTCCTTCTGACTATGGCTTAACAGGAAGAGTAGACTATGAAGAGCTGGAGCAATTTCTCCAGAAAAACTATAAAGGCAAACCGCTCGCAGAGCAGGTAAGCAGCGTGTACGGCCTGAGCCCCCTACAGGAAGGCCTGCTGTTTCACGGCCTGTACGACCAGGAATCGCAGGGTTATGTGGAGCAAATGAGTTGCAGGCTCAAAGGCCTGGTGGTGGAACCATTCAAAGCCAGTTGGGAGTACCTGTTGCGGAAGCATACTATCCTGAGAAGCTCTTTTCATACTGATTTAAGTATTCCGGTGCAATGTGTGCACAAGGCGCTGGAGCTTCCTTTTGAGCTGCTGGATTACCGGGAGATGCCTGAAGAAGAGCAACAGGCGAAGGTGGTAGCCTTCCGGGCTGCTGACAGTAAAAAGGGATTTGACTATAGCCAGGCGCCGCTGTTCAGGCTGACACTCATTAGGTTATCTGAAGAGGAGTATGAGATGGTCTGGACACACCACCACCTGCTGGTGGACGGCTGGTCTCTGCCAGTGCTGATGCAGGAGCTGCTCAGCACCTATGATCACCTCAACAAAGGCGGTGGCCCTGTGCAGGTGGAAGAAGACCGGTACGAGGATTTCATCCAGTACCTGCAGCAGAAAGACCCGCTGGAGGCAGAGACATTCTGGAAAGAACATTTAGCGGGAGTGGAAGAGCCAAGCCTGCTTCCGTTCGTGAAAAATAAAGATGCCCGCAACAAAGGCGGAGATGCCTATCGTGTAAACAAATGGCTGGTAGAGGAGTCTGTGCTGGAGACCCTTCAGGAGTATGCGCAGGCAAACCGACTGACGCTGAACACGCTGGTGCAGGGGGTATGGGCTTACCTGCTTGCCTCTTATACAGGTCAGCAGGATGTGGTGTATGGTGTAACCGTAGCCGGTCGCCCTACAGACCTGGCAGGAGCAGAAACAAGGGTTGGCTTATACATCAACACCCTGCCGCTTCGCACTTCTATAGCAGGTGAACAACCTGTGAAGGAATGGCTGACAACACTTCAGGAAAAGCAAACGCAGGCAAGAGAACATGCGCATACACCACTGCCATCCATCCAGCAGTGGTTGGGAATGGCGGGTAATCTCTTTGATACCATCCTGGTGTTTGAGAACTACCCGGTAAGCGAAGCGATTAGCGGAGACTGGGGACTGCAAGTGGAAGACTTGCATGTAGACGAGCACACCAATTTCCCATTATCAATAGTTGTGCAGAAAGGGGAGCAGCTTTCTGTTGGTTTCAGCTACAATGCAGCGCTGATAAGCAAGGAAAAAGTTAAGCAGATCAAGGCGCACTTTGCGAAAGTGATGCAGCAGATCATCAGCCAGTATGACCTGACCCTGTCTCAGCTGGAACTGGTGACGGAGGAAGAGCAGAAGCAGCTGCTGGAGGAGTTTAATCCTGCTTTCGTCGCCTACCCTGTGGACAAGACTTTGGTGGACCTTTTTGAGGAGCATGTAGCCAAAGCGCCTGATGCCCTTGCAGTGGCTTTCGGGGAAGAATCACTGACCTATGGAGAGCTGAATGCGAGAGCAAATCAGCTGGCGCATTATCTCCGGAAGAGAGGAGTGGGAGAAGAAACCTTGGTGCCGATTTGTTTAGACCGCTCTATAGAACTGGTGACAGCTTTGCTGGGCATCCAGAAGGCAGGCGGTGCCTACGTGCCGATCGACCCGAGTTACCCGCAGGAGAGAATCCAGTTCATGCTGGAGGACACCGACTCCTCCCTTGTGCTGAGTAGCAGCGTCTACGCAGACTTACTCTCAGATGAAGAAAGAGAGTTTGTGCTGCTGGATTCTGACTGGGATAAAATAGCGAAAGAATCATCAGAGAACCCTGCAGTTGCTTTACAGCCATCGAACCTGGCCTACGTGATTTACACTTCCGGTTCTACAGGCAAGCCGAAGGGCGTGCTGGTGGAGCATAGGGGCGTGGTGAACCTGTGCAGCTGGCACATGAAAGAATTCAGCTTAAGCTCTCATAGCAAGTCTACCATGATGGCGGGCGTAGGCTTCGACGCATCGGCCTGGGAGGTGTGGCCGGTGCTGGTTTCCGGTGCCAGTTTGTACATCGTGGAGGACGAGCAGCGCCTGGAGGCAGAAAAGCTGCTGTCATTCTACGCAGCCAAAGGCATCACCCAAAGCTTTGTTCCAACCGCCCTAGTAGATGGTTTGGTGAAACAGGCGCAGCCACAGGGGCTGGCCCTGCAGTACGTGCTGACAGGCGGGGACCAACTCCGCTCTGTTGACACCTCTCATCTTTCTTATAAGCTGGTCAACAACTACGGTCCTACAGAAAACACCGTGGTGGCCACATCCTATACACTGCCTGCCGCGCAGTTGGAGGGGCTTCCGCCAATCGGAAAGCCGCTCAGCAACACAACAGCCTATGTGGTGGGTAAGGCAGGCAAACTCGTGCCGCAGGGCGTGGCCGGTGAGCTGTGCATCGGAGGCGTTCAGGTTGCAAGAGGCTACCTCAACAGAGCAGAATTAACAGCCGAGAAGTTCGTGCAGGATCCTTTCAGCAAAGAGGAAAGTGCCAGGATGTACAAAACAGGCGACTTGGTGCGCTGGCTTGAAGACGGGAACCTGGAGTTCCTGGGAAGAGTGGATGACCAGGTAAAAATCCGGGGCTACCGCATTGAACTGGGCGAAGTGGAGAGTGTATTGCAACAATGTGAAAACGTGCTGCAGGCAGTAGTCATAGCTAAAGCGGATGCCAGCGGCAATAAGCGCCTGATCGGCTATGTGGTGTCAGAAGGAGAATTCGTGAAGGAGGCCATCATCAACCAGATGAAAGCGAAACTTCCGGAGTACATGGTGCCATCCTTGCTGGTGGAGCTGGAGGAGATTCCTTTGACAGCAAACGGTAAGGTAAACAGAAAGGCGCTGCCGGAGGTGGATGCCAGCGAGGCGCTGACCAACAGCTATATCGCCCCTCGCACTGATACAGAAGAAAAATTGGTGGCCATCTGGCAGGAGCTTTTACAAGTAGAGCGAGTAGGCGTGGAGGACAACTTCTTTGAATTGGGCGGTGATTCCATCATTACCATTCAGTTGGTGAGCCGGGCCAGGAGGGCAGGCTTCAACTTCCAGCCGAGGGACGTGTTTGAGCATCAGACAATCGCCTCACTTGCCAGGGTGGTAGCACAGGAAGCAGCCATCAAAACAGAGCAGGGAGTGTTGACAGGAGCAGCAGGCTTGTTGCCTATTCAGCAGTGGTTCTTTGAGCAGGAGTACCAGGAGCCGCAGCACTTCAACATGTCCCTCTTATTTGAGGTGAAAAAGACACTGTCTGTGGAGGCGCTGGATAAGGCTGTAAAAGCTATTGTGGCCCGTCATGATGCATTGCGTTTCAGATATAAAAATTCAGATGGTGTATGGGAGCAGGAGTATATTGATCGGACAGGTGAGCTGCTTGTCGAAGATCTCTCTTCTTTGGAGCAGCAGGACCTTTCTGCCCGCATAGCAGCAACCTGTGAAGGCTATCAGCAGCGCCTGGACCTGGAAAAAGGAGAACTTTTCAGGATGGTGTTGTTCAAGACTCCGGAGGAGGAACAGGCCAATCGTTTATTTATCCTCATCCATCACATCGCAGTAGACGGTGTAAGCTGGAGGATATTGCTGGAAGACCTGGATCAGAGCATCCAAGCCATTAGCCAGGGGAATGAAGTGGAGCTGGGAGAGAAGAACAGCTCATACCGCCAGTGGCAGGAGGCGCTGCAGCACTATGCTGAAACAAAAGCCATCAGCCAAAAAGGCTATTGGCAGAAAGTGGCTAAAGCACAGTTTGAACTTCCTGTAGATAAGGAGAATGCTGCCGTTTCTTTCGTAGGAGATCAGCAGTCTATTAAAGTGGTACTGGACGCTGCCATAACACAAGCTTTGTTAAGCGGAGTGCATCAGGCTTACAACACCCAGATCAACGACTTTTTACTCGCTGCGCTGGCCAGAACCTTGAGCGACTGGAGCAATCAGGAGCAGGTAGTGATTGGCCTGGAAGGACACGGCAGGGAAGATATTTCTGCAGAAATGGATATCAGCCGCACAATGGGTTGGTTTACCAACCTTTACCCGGTATTGCTGTCTCTGGAACAGGAGCTATCGGCTTCTGATGTTATTCAGTCAGTAAAAGAGCAGCTTCGGCAGATAAAGGACAAAGGCCTGGGTTACGGGGCGCTCCGGTACCTGCATCCGGAGGAGGAGCTACGGAAGAGTGTAACGCCAACTAGTCCTTTCCAGGTAGTATTCAATTACCTCGGGCAGCTGGACAATAGCCTGAACAGCAGCCAATGGTTTGCCGAAGCAGGGGAGCCCTCTGGCAGGCAGGTAAGTCCGGCCAATAAGGCGGGCAGCAAGCTGGAAGTGAACAGTAGCATTGCCAACGGAAAATTAAGCATCGATTGGCGCTTTTCTGTTCAGCAGTATCATCAGGAAACAATAGCGGCCCTGGCAGACCTTTACTTGGCGCACCTGAGTGATCTGATCAGCCATAGCCAGGAAAAGACCGTCCCTCAGCCTACGCCATCAGACTTTGGCCTGACAGGGAAAGTAGGCTACAAGCAATTAGAGGCATTCCTTCAGGCTAGGCAGGAGGCCCAGATTAGCCGGGTGTATGGCTTAAGCCCGCTGCAGGAAGGCTTGTTGTTCCATGGCCTGTACGATATAAGTGCTGTGGCCTATGTGGAGCAGATGAGCTGCCGGTTCTCAGGGCTGGACATAGATCGCTTCCAGCAAACCTGGAATCGCCTGCTTCAGAATCACAGCATCTTACGCACTTCTTTTCATTACCAGGAGCTTGACATTCCGGTGCAATGTGTCCACGATCAGGTGGAATTGCCGTTTACCGTCCTTGATTACAGCAAGCTGTCAGAAGAGGAGCAGGAGCGGCAGCTAACTTCTTTTGTGGCGGCAGATAAGAAGCAGGGCTTTAATTTCAGCAAGGCACCACTGCTTCGCCTGACCCTGATCCGGCTTTCCGGTGAGGAGGTATACCAGATGATCTGGACCTACCACCACCTGCTGCTGGACGGATGGTCCTTGCCAATTCTGCTTCAGGAACTGCTCAGTACCTATGAGACCATGCAGCAAGGCAAAGAACCTGCGCTTCCGGAAGAAGACCGGTACGAGGATTTCATCCGCTACCTTCAGAAAAAGGATTCATTGGTAGCAGAGAACTTCTGGAACAAATACCTCCGGGGAGTAGAAGAAGCGACACTGCTTCCATTTATCAACAGTGCAAAGGACCGCAATAAGAGCGGTGAGCACTATGGCGAGGAGAAATGGGTAGTAGAAGAAACGTTGCAGGAGGACCTGCAGCAATTCGCTCAGAAGCAGCGCCTGACCCTGAACACCCTCGTACAGGGGGTGTGGGCCTATCTGCTCTACCGCTACACCGGACAGCAAAATCCGGTGTACGGCGTCACTGTGGCCGGTCGTCCGACAGAACTTCCTGCCTCAGAATCGAGAATAGGACTCTATATTAATACACTGCCTCTTCATGCCGGCATAGTGGAAGAGCAAGGGGTGGTGGACTGGCTTACAAGCCTTCAGGAAGGCCACAGCCAGGCAAGAGAGCATGCTTATACCCCCTTATCTTCTATCCAGCACTGGCTGGGAGTGAAGGGCGACCTTTTCGATACGTTACTTGTATTTGAAAATTACCCGGTGGGGGAGGTCTTCTCCAAAGACTGGGGATTACAGGTAGATGGCCTCCTGATGGAGGAACAGACTAATTATCCATTGACGCTCACAGTTCAGACTGGCAGAAAGCTCACCTTTGAATTTGGCTACAAGGCAAATCTGCTGAGTCAGGAGACAGTAGCACGAATTAAAACTCATTTCGCCCAGGTGCTGGAGCAGATTGTTCGGAAGCCTAATCTGGCTCTTTCACAGCTGGAACTGATAACAGCGGAAGAGCGGCAACAGCTTACTTCTGATTTCAACGCCACGACAGTAGCTTATCCGCAGGACAAGACGCTGGTAGACCTGTTCGAGGCGCAGGTGGCCAGAACGCCTGAAGCGGTGGCTGTTGTATTCGAAAAAGATGAGCTGACCTATGCAGAGCTGAACAGCCGGTCTAACCAGCTGGCCCATTACCTCCAAAAGAGAGGCGTAAGCCAGGAGACGCTGGTGCCGGTTTGCATCGACCGCTCCCTGGAGATGCTGGTGGGGCTGTGGGGCATCCTGAAAGCGGGAGGGGCCTACGTGCCAATCGACCCGGGCTACCCGCAGGACAGGATACAGTTCATGCTGGAGGATACAGGGGCAGCGCTGGCCATCAGCAGCGGAGCCTGCGCCGGAGCGCTGGCGGGGGAAAATGTGGTGCTGGTGCTGCTGGACAGGGACTGGGAGCAGATAGCCAAAGAGCCTGCTGGTAAACCAACAACAGAGCTGCAGCCCTCCAACCTGGCTTACGTGATTTACACCTCCGGCTCTACCGGCAGGCCGAAGGGCGTGCTCAATGAGCACCGGGGTGTGGTGAACAGGCTGCTGTGGGCCCAGGACCACTATGGCCTGTCCGCAGCGGATACCGTGCTTCAGAAAACAACCTTCTCCTTCGACGTGTCAGTGTGGGAGCTGTTCTGGCCTTCGCTGGTAGGCTCCAGAATAGTGTTCGCCAGACCGGAAGGGCACAAAGACAGCGACTACCTGAAATCCATCATCAGCAGTGCGGGCATCACAACGATGCACTTCGTGCCTTCCATGCTGGAGGCCTTCCTGCTGAGCCTGGAGACAGGGGAGTGCAGCGGCCTTGTGAGGGTGCTCTGCAGCGGCGAGGCCCTCAAGCCCGCGCAGGTGAACCTGTTCAAGCAGAAGCTGACGGGCGTGGGGCTCTACAACCTCTACGGCCCGACAGAGGCAGCAATTGACGTGTCTTATTGGGATGTGCCTGCCGGCGGGCAGGAGGTAAGCCTGGTGCCGATAGGAAAGCCGGTGGCCAATACGCAGCTCTACGTGCTGGACAAGACAGGAAAGCTCGTGCCGCAGGGTGTGGCCGGGGAGCTGTGCATTGCAGGGGTGCAGGTGGCAAGAGGTTACCTCAACCGCCCGGAGCTCACGGAGGAGAAGTTCGTGAAGGACCCTTTCAGTAGAAAGACAGACGCCAGCATGTACCGCACAGGCGACCTGGTGAGGTGGCTGCCAGACGGTAACCTGGAGTACCTGGGTCGTTTTGATGACCAGGTGAAGATACGTGGCTACCGCATTGAGCTGGGCGAGGTGGAGAGCGTGCTGAGCCAGTGCCAGAGCGTGCAGCAGGCAGTAGTCATCGCCAAAGAGGATGCCAAGGGCAGCAAGCGTTTGATAGGCTATGTGGTGAGTAATACTTTCGACAGGGAAGCCATCCTCAGTGAGATGAAGCAGCGGCTGCCGGAGTACATGGTGCCCTCCATTCTTGTAGCGCTGGAGGAAATCCCGCTGACGGCCAACGGCAAAGCGAACAGAAAGGCGCTGCCGGAGGTGGATGCCAGCGAAGCGCTGACCAACAGCTATGTGGCACCACGGACAGAGGCAGAGCAGAAACTGGCTGCCATCTGGCAGGAGCTGTTGCAGGTGGAGCGCGTGGGCGCGGAGGACAACTTCTTTGAGTTGGGCGGAGACTCCATCATCACCATTCAGTTGGTGAGCAGGGCCAGAAAAGCAGGTTTTTCTTTCCAGCCGCGGGACGTGTTCGAACACCAAACCGTGGCCTCCCTGGCTGCCGTGGTGCAGTCAGATGTGAAGATAGAAACAGAGCAGGGACTATTGACCGGTTCCGCCGGACTGCTGCCGATTCAGCAAAGGTTCTTCCAACTGGACCTGCAGGAGCCAGGGCAGTTCAATCAGTCCCTCCTGTTTGAAGTGAGCAAAGCGCTTTCTGCCGATGTGATCGATAAAGCTGTTAGGGCTGTGGTAGAACGTCATGATGCACTTCGTTTTGCTTATCATAAAGTAGATGGCGTGTGGCAGCAGGAGTATAGTACCTGTACCGGAGATTTGCTAACAGAAGACCTGCGGGAGGTACCGGTTCAGGAACTTGCTGCACACGTAGAGACAGTGAGTAATCTTTACCAGCAGCGGCTTGACCTGGAGCATGGTGAGCTGCTAAAGGCGGTGCTATTGGAAACTCCTGAAGCCGAAGAAGCCAACCGGCTGTTCCTGGTGATTCATCACCTGGCAGTGGACGGGGTGTCGTGGAGGATTTTGCTGGAAGACCTGGAGCTGAGCCTAATGGCTATCGGCCAGGGGAATGAAGTGGAACTGGGCGCAAAAGGCAGCTCTTACCGCCAGTGGCACGGGGCGCTGCAACATTATGCAGAAACAAAAGCGATCCGGCAGCAGGCCTATTGGCAGAAAGCTGCGAAAGCAGAGTTTACCCTTCCGGTAGATAAAGATCAGGAGCATGTTTCGCTTGTGGGAGATCAGCAGACGTGCACCGTCGTACTGGACGCTTCTTCTACGCAAACCTTACTGACGGATGCGCAGCAGGCATACCACACGCAGATCAATGATCTGTTACTGGCCGCGCTGGCGCAGACGCTAAGTCAGTGGAGCAAGCAGGAGCAGGTGGTTATTGGCCTGGAAGGACATGGCAGGGAAAACCTTTTTGCAGATATGGACATCAGCCGCACGGTAGGCTGGTTTACTAATCTTTACCCCGTGCTGCTGTCTCTGAAAGAGGACATGTCAGCATCTGCTGTTATTCAATCAGTGAAGGAGCAGCTCAGACAACTGCCTGACAAAGGAATGGGCTATGGTGCGCTGCGCTACCTGCACCCGGATGAGAAAGTGCGGGAGAATGTGGCGCTGCCGAACGTTTACCAACTTGTCTTCAACTACCTGGGGCAGGTAGACAATGCGCTGAATAACAGCCGCTGGTTCGACGGGGCCGGTGAGTCTTGCGGAAATCCTGTGAGCCCCGCCAACAAGGCAGACAGTAACCTGGAGGTAAACAGCAGCATCAGCAACGGACAGCTACACCTGGTTTGGAGATACTCTGATAAGCAGTATCACCAGGAAACAATAGAAAATCTGGCGAACAGGTACCTGGAGGTACTCACAGGACTGATCGCGCACTGCAAAGAAAAACAAGTGCCGCAGCACACGCCATCTGACTACGGTCTTGGCAGCAAAGTAACTTACCAGGAGCTGGAGCAATTGCTTCAGAAAGAGTACAGCGGCAAACCGCTCCAGGAGCAGATCAGCAGCGTGTACGGCCTGAGCCCCTTGCAGGGCGGAATCCTGTTCCACAGCGTCTATGAAAAGGGTGGGGCGGCCTACGTGGAGCAAATGAGCTGCCGCATGACAGGCCTGCAGGTGGAGCCTTTTCGCGAGAGCTGGCAGTACCTGGTTCAGAAACACAGCATCCTCAGAAGTTCTTTCCACCAGGATATGCGTGTGCCGGTGCAGTGCGTGCACAAGGAAGTGGCGCTGCCGTTTGAGGTAATCAATTACCGTCACCTGCCGGAAGAGCAGCAGCAGGCTCAGCTTATTTTGTTCAGGGAGGAAGACAAGCGCAGGAGCTTTGACTTCAGCCAGGCTCCGCTGCTTCGCATCACGCTGCTCAGGCTAATAGACGATGCCTACCATATGGTGTGGACGCACCACCACCTGCTGGTGGACGGCTGGTCTATGCCGATACTGATGCAGGAGCTGCTCAGCACCTACGACATATTGAGCAAGGGCGGTGCGCCTGTAGCGGTGGAAGAAGACCGCTACGAGGACTTTATCCGGCACCTGGAGCAGCAGGACCCGCTGGCGGCAGAGGCGTTCTGGAGAAAATATTTATCAGGTGTGGAAGAGGCCAGTTTGCTTCCGTTCGTGGACAGTAAGAAAGGCCGCACGAAGGGCGGCGAAGAGTACCGCCACAACAGCTTACTCGTAGAGGAGGCTGACTTTGAGGCGCTTCAGGCTTATGCGCAGGCGCACCGCCTGACAGCGAACACGCTGGTGCAGGGAGTGTGGGCTTACCTGCTGTCATGCTACACAGGGCAGCAGGAACCGGTTTACGGTGTCACCGTGGCCGGTCGTCCCGCAGAGCTTGCGGGGGCGGAGACAAGGGTCGGGATGTACATTAACACCCTTCCGCTGCACACTACAATAGCCGGTGAGCGGCCGGTGAGCGAGTGGCTGCTGGCTTTACAGGAAGGGCATACACACGCGAGAGAATATGCGCAAACCCCGCTCTCGTCTATTCATAATTGGGTGGGCGTCACAGGAGACCTGTTTGATACACTGCTGGTATTTGAGAACTACCCGGTGAGCGAGGCTGTCAATGGAGACTGGGGGCTGCAGGTGGATGAGCTTCAGGTAGAAGAGCACACGAACTACCCGCTGTCTATTATAGCACAGGGAGGGAAGCAGCTTATGGTAGATTTCAGTTACAATGCCTCGCTGCTGAGCGATGGTAATGTGGAACAAATCAAGACTCATTTTGAGAAAGTGCTGCAGCAAATCATCCGCCAGCCTGAGCTGACCCTGTCACAGCTTGAACTGGTATCAGAGGAAGAGCGCGTACAACAGCTGGAGGAGTTTAATCCTGCTTTCGCCGCCTACCCTGAGGACAAGACGCTGATAACCCTTTTTGAGGAGCAGGCAATTACCAATCCTGATGCCGTGGCAGTAGCTTTCGGTGGAGAGCAGCTGACCTATGCGGAGCTGAATGCGAGAGCGAACCAGCTGGCACATTACCTGCAGAAGAGAGGTGTAAGCCAGGAAACACTGGTGCCGGTTTGCCTGGACCGCTCTATTAAGCTGGTGACAGCGCTGCTGGGCATTCTCAAAGCCGGAGGTGCTTACGTACCGATTGACCCGAGCTATCCGCAGGAGAGAATCCAGTTCATGCTGGAAGATACCAATGCTTCCCTTGTGCTAAGCCGCAGTGGCTATGCAGATCTCCTCTCAGGAGAAAGAGAGCAGGTGCTGTTAGATACTGATTGGGATAAGATAGCTAAAGAATCATCGGAGAATCCCGAAGTTGACTTGCAGCCATCGAACCTGGCTTATGTGATTTACACCTCCGGTTCTACAGGCAAGCCCAAGGGCGTGCTGGTGGAGCACAGGGGCGTGGTAAATTTGTGCAGCTGGCACACCAGCGAGTTCAGCTTGAGCAGTTCTTCCCGTTCGACCATGATGGCGGGCGTAGGCTTCGACGCCTCCGCCTGGGAGGTGTGGCCGGTGCTTGTCTCCGGCGCCAGCCTCTACATAGTAGAGGACGAGCAGCGCCTGGAGGCAGAGAAGCTGCTGTCGTTCTATGCTGCCAAAGGCATCACCCACAGCTTCGTTCCTACTGCTTTGGTGGACGGGCTGGTGAAGCAGGAGCAGCCACAGGGGCTGGCGCTGCAGTATGTGCTGACAGGCGGCGATCAACTGCGCTCCGTTGACACATCCCATCTTACATATAAGTTGGTCAACAACTACGGTCCTACGGAAAACACCGTGGTGGCTACCTCCTACACACTGCCTGCCGCGCAGCAGGAAGGGCTTCCTCCAATCGGCAAGCCGATCAGCAACACCACAGCTTACGTGCTGGACAAGTCCGGCAGACTGGTGCCGCAAGGCGTGGCCGGAGAGCTGTGCATCGGAGGTGTGCAGGTGGCACGAGGTTATCTCAATAGAGCAGAACTGACGCAGGAGAAATTTGTCAAAGACCCTTTCAGCAAGGAAGAAGGAGCCAGGATATACAAAACAGGTGACCTGGTAAGGTGGCTTTCTGATGGTAATCTGGAGTTCCTGGGAAGAGTGGATAACCAGGTGAAGATCCGGGGCTACCGCATTGAGCTGGGTGAGGTAGAGAGTGTATTGCAGCAATGCGCAGGCGTAGAGCAGGCAGTGGTCATTGCCAGGGCAGAATTTAATGGCAATAAGCGTCTCATTGGCTATGTGGTATCTAAAGGAGAATTAGATAAGGATGCCATCATCAGCCAGATGAAAGTTGAATTACCGGAATACATGGTACCGTCCCTGCTGGTGGAGCTGGAGGAAATTCCGCTGACAGCCAACGGCAAGGTGAACAGAAAGGCGCTGCCAGAAGTGGATGCAAGCGAGGCGCTGACCAAGAGCTATGTAGCCCCTCGTAATGAGACAGAAGAAAAACTGGCGACCATCTGGCAGGAGCTTTTACAGGTAGAGCGAGTGGGTGTAGAAGATAACTTCTTCGAATTGGGCGGCGATTCTATTGTCACCATACAGTTGGTGAGCCGGGCCAGAAGAGCAGGGTTCAGTTTCCAGCCGCGGGACGTGTTTGAGCACCAGACGATCGCTTCGCTGGCTGACGTCGTGCAGCCGGAGGTAGAGATACAGGCAGAGCAGGGAGAATTGACAGACGAAGCAGGTTTGCTGCCAATCCAGCAATGGTTCTTTGAGCAGGAGCTGTCAGAGCCGAATCATTTCAACCAGGCGCTGCTGCTGGGAGTAAGTAAGGAACTGTCGGCGGAGGTCTTGGAGAGGGCAGTGAAAGCCATTGTGGCGCGTCATGATGCGGTACGGTTTGCCTACCGCCATACTGGTAGCGCCTGGAAGCAGGAGTACAGCACACAGGCAGGAGAGTTGATTACGGAAGATCTTGCAGCTGTATCGCAGCAGGAGCTTTCCTCCAGAATTGAAGGATTGAGTGCAGGATACCAGCAGCGCCTGGACCTGGAGAAAGGGGAACTGATACGTGCGGTGCTCATGCAAACCCCTGAGGCCGAAGAACAAAACCGGCTGCTCCTGGTGATTCATCACCTGGCAGTGGACGGGGTGTCGTGGAGGATATTACTGGAAGACCTGGAGCAGAGCCTGATGGGTATCCGCCAGGGGAATGAAGTAGAACTGGGCGCAAAAGGCAGCTCTTACCGTCAGTGGCACGGGGCGCTGCAGCATTACGCAGAAACAAAAGCGATACGGCAGCAGGACTATTGGCAAAATGTTGCGAAAGCAGAATTCAGGCTTCCTGTAGACAAAGCCAATGATGAACCGGTTCTGATAGGGGACCAGCAGAATTATACTGTTTCACTGAATACTTCCCTGACACATGCCTTATTAACAGAAGCAAATCAGGCGTACCATACACAGATCAACGACCTGTTGCTGGCTGCTCTTGCCCGTACATTAGGAGCCTGGAGCCAGCAGCATCAGGTAGTGATTGGGCTGGAAGGACATGGCAGGGAGGATATTTCTGCAGAAATGGATATCAGCCGAACCGTGGGTTGGTTTACAAACTCCTTCCCGGTACTACTTTCTCTGGAAGAGGAAGTGTCTGTCCCTGGACTGATACAGTCGGTGAAGGAGCAGCTGCGCCTTGTGCCGGATAAAGGACTTGGCTACAGTGCACTGCGCTACCTGCACCCGGATGAGACGGTGCGGGAAAGCCTTGCAGGACAGGAAGCTGAGTTAGTATTCAATTACCTGGGGCAGCTGGACAATTCCCTGAATAGCAGCCGCTGGTTTGCTGGAGCCGGAGAGTCATCCGGCAAACCAGTTAGCCCGGCTAACAAGGCAGGCAGCAAACTTAGTGTGAACGGCAGCATTTCCGGTGGGCAGCTTAACCTGTCGTGGGGCTATTCCGCGAAGCACTATACCCAGGAAACCATAGAGGCATTGGCAACGCAGTACCTGAAGGTGCTGGGCGAGCTGATTGCCCATTGCCAGGAGAAACAAGTACCGCAGCATACGCCATCTGATTACGGCCTTGGCGGCAAAATAACGTACCGGGAGCTGGAAAGCTTCCTGCAGAAAACGCAGAAAGGAAAGCCGCTGCATGAGCAGATCAGCAGCTTGTACAGCTTAAGTCCCTTACAGGGAGGCTTGCTGTTCCATGGTTTGTACGACAAAGAATCCCCGGCCTATGTAGAGCAGATGAGCAGCAGGATTACAGGCCTGGAGGTGGAGCCGTTCAGGGAAAGCTGGAAGTACCTGCTGCAGACGCACAGCATCCTGAGAAGCTCTTTCCACCAGGATATGACTGTGCCGGTGCAGTGCGTGCATCATGAGGTGGAACTTCCGTTCGAGGTGCTGGATTTCCGGAATCTGTCTGAAGAGGAGCAGCAGGCTCAGGTAAGCAGCTTTAAAGAAGCGGACAACAAAAAAGGCTTTGACTTTAGCCGGGCGCCGCTCATGCGACTGACGTTGATCCAACTAACGGATGAGGTGTACCAGATGGTATGGACGCACCACCACCTGCTGGTGGATGGCTGGTCTATGCCGATACTGATGCAGGAACTGCTCAGCACCTATGAATTGCTGATTAAAGGGAACAAACCTGCTGTGATAGAAGAAGACCGTTACGAAGACTTCATCCAGTACCTGCAGAAGCAGGATCCGGTTGAAGCCGGTAACTTCTGGAAAAATTATTTAGCTGGCGTAGAGGAGGCAACGCTGCTTCCGTTCGTGGACAATAAGCAGGACCGCACGAAGGGTGGAGCGGAATACGGCAAAGAGGAATTAATCCTGGAGGAAAGCGTTTATGCCGAACTCCAGGAGTTTGCTCAGAAGAACCGCCTGACGGTGAACACCATGATACAGGGCGTATGGGCTTACCTGCTTTCCTGCTACACAGGGCAGCAGGACCCGGTATATGGCGTGACTGTAGCCGGACGACCTACTGAACTTGCCGGTTCCGAGACGCGCGTTGGTCTGTATATCAACACCCTGCCGCTGCGCTCGACAGTAACTGGTGAGCAGCAGGTAAGTGAGTGGCTGGCTGGCCTGCAGGAAGGACACAGCAAAGCCCGGGAGCACGCTTACACGCCGCTGCCGTCTATCCAGAACTGGCTGGGTGTGAAAGGTGACCTGTTCGATACGCTGATGGTGTTTGAGAACTACCCGATGGGAGAGGTCTTTAACCAGGAGTGGGCACTGCAGGTGGAAGACCTGCAGATGGACGAACACACAAATTATCCGCTGTCCCTTATGGTGCAGGCGGGCAAGCAGTTATCAGTAGAGTTTGGCTTTAATGCTGCGCTGGTAAACGAGGCAACTGTGAAGCGCATCAAGGGGCATTTCGCTCAGGTGCTACAGCAGATCATCCGCCAGCCGGATATCGCTCTATCGCAACTGGAGTTGGTGACGGAGGATGAGCAGCAGCAGTTGGTGGAAGAATTTAACAACACAGCTGTGGCTTATCCGAAGGACAAGACGCTGGTGGATATGCTGGAAGAACAAGTAGCCAAAGCACCAAATGCCGTGGCAGCCATCTTCCAGGGAGAGGAATTAACTTATGAAGAGCTGAACAGGCGGTCAAATCAACTGGCAAATTACCTTCTGAAAAAGGGATTAGGACAGGAGACGCTGGTGCCTATCTGCATAGACAGGTCATTGGAGATGCTGATAGGCTTATGGGGCATTCTGAAAGCCGGAGCCGCGTATGTGCCTATCGATCCGAGCTATCCGCAGGAAAGGATACAGTTCATGCTGGAAGATACAAAAGCCAGGTTCATGCTGAGCAACGTAGCCTGTACCCGCGTGCTGACAGCCGATAAAGACATGGAGCTGCTGCTGCTTGACAGGGAGTGGTTCAGGATAGGCCGGGAGTCTTCTGAAAAACCTGATGCCAGACTGCAGCCGTCGAACCTGGCCTACATTATTTATACCTCCGGTTCTACGGGCAAACCTAAGGGTGTGCTGGTGGAACATACGGGTGTGGTGAACCTGGCTTTAAGCCAGAAAAAAGCGCTTCAATTGGAAGCAGGCGACAGAAGCCTGCAGTTTGCTTCTATCGGATTCGATGCTTCCTGCTACGAGATATTTAACACACTCGTGAGCGGTGGATGCCTCGTGATTCCTACAAAAGAAGATGTTTTATCGGTAGCATCATTAAGCAAGCTTATTAAAGAAAACAACATTGCTGTGGTTACGCTTCCTCCTTCTTACCAGCATGTGATCAAAGACGAGCTTTCCACGCTGAAAACAGTCGTGTCGGCGGGTGAAGCACTGAACATAGAGCTGGCCCGGCTGATACAGTCAAAAGGAATCCGACTGATAAATGCCTACGGTCCTACGGAAAACACGGTTTGTGTGAGTTTATCAGCTGATCCGATTCTGGAGGATGGCACAGTGACAATTGGTAAGCCGCTCCAGAACGTGCAAACCTATGTGCTGGATAAAGCAGGTATGCTACTGCCCGTGGGTGTGCCGGGGGAATTGTGTGTGGGCGGTGTGCAGGTGGCAAGAGGTTACCTGAACAGGCCGGAACTGACACAGGAGAAGTTTATCCCGGATCCATTCAGAAGCGAAGAAGGAGCGAGGCTCTATAAGACCGGTGACCTGGCCCGCTGGCTGCCGGACGGTAACCTGGAGTATCTCGGACGAATTGATGACCAGGTGAAGATCCGGGGCTACCGTATTGAGCCAGGGGAAGTGGAAAGTGTGCTGGGGCAGTGTGAGGGTGTAAGACAGGCCGTGGTTCTGGTAAAAGGAGACCAGGCAGGTAGTAAGCGACTCATTGGCTATGTAGTACCTGAAGGTATGTTTGACCGGGATTACATCATGCAGCAGTTAAAGAGAAAACTGCCGGAGTACATGGTGCCTGCGCTGATCGTGGAACTGAAGGATATTCCACTGACCACGAGCGGAAAGGTAAACAAGAAAGCGTTACCGGACGTGGAGGCAGGCGAACTGCTGACGAGTCAGTACGTTGCACCTCGTACTCAGACAGAAGAACAACTGGTTCAGATATGGCAGGAATTGCTGCGGCTTGAACGGGTGGGTGTAGAGGATAACTTCTTCGAACTCGGTGGCGATTCTCTTTTGGCGATTCGCTTGTCTACCAAAATCAGGAATACGTTTGGGGTGAAAGACCTTCCGATAGTGCACTTGTTTAAAAATCCGACGATTGCTCAGCTTGCAAAAGTTGTTAAGGCGGAACTGGAGGCTGACTTGCAAAACGAGCAAAATCATCTGCTATTGCTGCAGTCAGAGGGTACCGGCAAACCGATCTTTATTGTGCCGGGCATCTACGGCATCAGCGACACGTACCACGAATTTGCCGAAGCTTTAGGAAACCAGCAACCTGTATACGGTTTGCGCATGCAGGGAATACTGGAAGGTGAGG
The DNA here is from genome assembly GCF_010015475.1 of Pontibacter pamirensis. Lineage (GTDB taxonomy): Bacteria > Bacteroidota > Bacteroidia > Cytophagales > Hymenobacteraceae > Pontibacter > Pontibacter pamirensis. The sequence continues at coordinate 6,262 of NZ_SSNI01000003.1, read as the reverse complement.
AGCCGCTGACAAGCATTCCGGAAATTGCCGCGAAGAACATCGAATGGATAAAAACAGTGCAGCCAGAGGGGCCTTACAACCTCATCGGCCACTCTTTTGGAGGAAGGGTAGTATTTGAAATGGTGCGGCAGCTGGAGAAAAATGGTGATTCGGTAAAAACAGCAACCATACTGGATGGAGCACCTTTCCATACCCTGGATGAGGCAGAGAAGCGAAAGCAGATTGCGCATCTGGTGGAGCAGCTGTTCGAGAAAGTCTTTGAGGTGGATGGCCTGACAGAGGGCTGGAAGGAGCAGGTAAGAAAGGAGCTGCCCGTTACCTCTTTCATCGACCTGAGTGCTTACGTGAAACAATTGATGCATAGCAAAGGCATCACGTTCGATAACATCGATTTCCTGGAAAGAATCTTCCATGTGCTGTTCGTAAACATGCAGCTGGAGTATCGTCCTGAAGAGAGGCTGAACAAGCAGCTGATTTTAGCTAAAGCACAGGAAAGTAACTGGGATGGCTATGACTTAAGTCTGGGCTGGGCAGATTTATCGAACACGGTACAGATTGTTGTTGTTCCGGGCAGCCATTACAGCATGCTGGAAGGAGACAATGCCAGTAAGTTGGTGGAAGAATTAAGAAAAATTACCCGTTTGGCTGATGAAGGAATAATCACAAAAGATTGACACTTAAGAAAGTATTCTCTTCGTCAGTGTGCGGAATAAATATCAGCAAAGGAATTGTGCCTTTGCTGATATTTTAAACAAAAGATAATCGAACGGCTTTAGGATGCTAACGTATGAATTATCCTAAACTTATATGGAATGTAAAATATCATATAGAGCGGTTTTTTAAATGATGAAGCGCTAATTGATGGCCATCAGTTTGCAATCCAACGCTGCTGGCATGTACAACCAAGAAAACAAACTTATATAGAATAAAATTTTACAATCATGGAGCAGAAGAAAGTGAAAATATTTGCTATTCCCTTTGCAGGAGGTAGTAAATATTCCTACAGAGTGTTGGAAAATAAAGTGCCATCTCATTTTGACTGGGAAACAATAGAACTTCCCGGTAGAGGAACCCGCATGCAAGAGGAACTACTAACCGATATTAAAGCAACTACAGACTACATTTTCAGAGAAATACAGAATCGGGTGCATGACGTGGAGTACATTATTTACGGACACAGCATGGGCACTTTGCTTGGGTATGAATTAGCCAAAAGTATCATTAAATCGGGATTAAAAGCGCCGCTATGTTTGTTTCTGACCGGACATGAAGCACCCAGCCTGTTAAAGTGTAAAAGAATATCTGCCTACGAAAAGAATGCTTTCTGGCAGGAAATTAAAAAGCTAGGAGGAATGCCAGGCGAAGTAATGGAAAATGAAGAGTTGAGGGATTTTTTTGAACCCGTACTTCGAGCTGATTTCAAAACAGTGGAAGGGTATAAATACCAGGCCATGGAGCAGCCGTTGCCTGTGCCTGTTTTTGTCCGGGTAGGAAGCGAAGAAGGTATTTTAGAAGATGAGCTTATGGAGTGGCAAAGTGAAACGAAGTTTAAACTGGATGTACAGGTTTTGCCGGGTGATCATTTTTTTATTTTTAAGAACCCGGACCACCTGATCAGCCATATCGATAAGGCCTATGCAGTAGCAAGCAACATGTATAAATACAAGGTGCAGTGTTAGCAAACAAGGGCTTAAAGACACGCCAGGAGAACATTTTTAAAAAGTTTTATTGCATGATAAAATAGTATACGAGATTCCAGTATTTAATCACACCTGAGGTTTTATTATAAGTGGGGAGGCTCGCCTAAGGGACGTTCTATGTCAGAAATGGCAGAAGGAATGTTTCCTTCCTCAATAATAGGAGAAAGAACAGTTTTTCTTTTAGACGGAGATATCAAGGTGTGAATTAGCTTCAAAGAGACCTCTCGCTGAATGGTATGAACAGATACATAATGTATGCAAACAATGCTTACTACAGATGGAAATTGCGTGAAGTTAGACTCTTTTCCTGCAAATCTGGGCTTCATTACATTCAATGCGCTGCAAATTTTACAACCACAAACGTAAATTCTCTGATTATTCAGATACCAATATTACCTGAAGGATGAGTAACGAAACTAAATTATTTAACAAAAACTTCTTTTTGCTATGGCAGGGACAGTTTGTAAGTCAACTTGGATCACAGGCTTTTGCCATTGCCGTTTTGTTCTGGACAAAGCACCAGACAGATTCCGGAACTTTGGTCGGGATAGTATTGATGCTTTCTCTGTTACCACAGGTCGTATTTAGTGCGATAGGAGGTGCTTTTGCTGATCATTATTCAAGGAAGAACATCATAGTTGCATGTGACCTTATTAGTGGCATTTTCATGGTCGCGCTGGCTGTCATCTTTTTCTTTTTTCCCGAGGCAGATACAATGTTATTTGTTGGTGTGATAGTAGCCTCCATGGTGGTATCAGCCGTGAAGGCTTTTTTTAATCCCGCCGTCATTGCTGCTCTCCCTGATATTGTTCCTCCCAAACAAGTTGCGGCAGGCAATTCATCCTTGCAGATTCTGGTACAAATATCTTCTTTGGCCGGCTTGGGACTGGGTGGTATATTATTCAGAGTTCTGGGTGCGCCTCTGCTGTTTCTGATTAATGGTCTTTCGTTTATCTTTTCAGGAATTTCTGAATGTTTTATACAGATCCCTTTGGTGAGGGCTGATAAAGATATGGAGACAAAGAAAACAGTATCGGACTTCAAACATGATATTATTGTAGGGGTGAAGCATATCATGCATCATAAGGGCTTGAAATCGACCTTTTATGTTTCTGCTTTGCTGAACTTTTTTCTGTCACCTATCTATGTCATTCTCCCTTTTTATGTAGAAGACGTGCTACAACTTAAAACAGATTGGTACGGCTATATTGCTGGTATATTCGGATTGGGCTCAGTTATAGGTTATTTGTTGGTGAGTGTCATCAGATTGAATAGCTCCTCCCGGAAGAACAGCTTAATTATATCCTTTGCAGTTAGCACTGTACTCGTCATCGCATTAAGCGCGATAAAAGTACTTGGAGTAGTTTTAGTGTTCTTCTGCCTTCTTGGCTTGTTCAATGGGTTTATAAGTATTATCATTCTTACTCAAATTCAGATGAGCATTAAATCTGAAATGAGGGGAAGAGTGATGGGAAGTTTGATGACGTTAACAGGGGCTATAATGCCTCTTTCTCTAGCTGCTTCAGGCATTGTGCTGGACCTTCTGGACCAGAATGCTCAGATCATGCTACTGATTTGCGGGCTTTTGTTAGCACTACTGACACTGATGATTGTCTTTAATAAGAGTTTCCTTGAGTTTATAGCTGCTGATCCGGAAGAAGAACAGGGTGCTGGAGATGCTATTACATCAGAAGAGCAGGTACTAATGGCTGGAGAGTTATAGTATCAAAAACTGTAGCGCTTTACTTTCTATCTAGCCATCTAATCAAAATAAATTTGATGCATTACAATTTCTGCATCAGACGTATCAGTGGCTAAATAAGAGACATTGGTGTGGCTTAGGTCCAACTGAAATAAGTACATTGCTTTGTTGTCCCAAACAGCCTTTCCGTTTGCAATATAAATTTTCTTTAAAGGTATACTCAAGCCCTCTCCAAACGCTTTTATGGTGGCTTCTTTTTGTGTCCAGAGGGTATAAAAGGCTTTTAGGCTATTTTCTGAAGAGGTTATTTCTGACCATTCTTCTTTTGTGAACTGAGTCCGAAAATCTTTTAAGGTGGTAGGCCGTATCTCTTCGACATCAATTCCTACTTTATTTGTTTTGCTGATGGCGCAAACGATGTACTCTCCGGAATGGGCGATGTTGAAATCGAAGGCTTCATTGAAATACGGTCTTTGGAAATTTGTGTATTTAAGTTCTGTCAGTCTGTGTTCATTTAATCCCAGCAAATCGAGTCCTTTTAGTAAAAGCAGTTTCCCAAACAAACTTCTTTCAGCATCTTTCCTGTCACGAAACCTTACAATCTGCTCCTGAAAACGCAATGGTAGCTGATGCAGATAAAATTCAAAACGAGGATGCAGCGCATCGATTCTATAATAGAGTACATGGACCATAGGCAGTAAACAATTGATTACTAGTAGCGCAAATAGCGGTAGAGGGTTATCAGTATACTAGCCATGGGTTTGTTTATGGATTTTATAACAAGGAGTGGTAAGAAGAACAGTTAAAGTGAAATCATTTTTCAAACAATAAGGTTAGTTTCTTGTAGCTTAGCATGACTGAACAAGAACATGACAAAAGAAGAATTCGATTGTAAGTTTAAGGAAACGTTGGATGCTATACTGGTAGCCATGGCTGAGAACTCTGAGATAAATCCGGAGAAGTTTTACAGCATGACCTGTGTCCTAGAGAACCTGAGCTTTTTTAGTCCTATTATCTATGGGGCCATCAAAAATAAGAAGGAGTAATAATCTTTTCTAAGAGTTACCTCAACAGCAAGTATAGCTGCTTGTTAAATTCCACTCCAAGATTTTGCGGTGAAACTATAATCTACTTGCGCTTATTTGTCGCAAAGGAGTCGAGGCTTCTGAATCAACGTCTCTGTCAGCCTTGAATTGGAAGCTGTACCTGCCCGAGTGCCGCAATAATTTTATCTGCATTGTCTTTACTGTATGTCTCACAGATATATTCTTCGTTAATGGTAAAGCTTGGTGCCGCAGGATCTCCATCAGCATTATACTCTTTCCCCTCTGTCATGCTGACGTTAGTATCCAAGTCAGCAACTAGGGTGTTTGCACGTTGATGAAATGCTGTTCGAATGAGAGCATCGATAGTATTTCCATTTACTTCTTTTCTGATAACCTGCGGGTCGAGTTCATTTACTTTACATATCTGTTTGAATATTGCCGCTTCAGTTTCTTCTTTGCTTTCCATGATGATTATTCTTTTTTTTAGACTTTAACGACTAATGCTTCATAAGGTCTCATCAAAAAGCAAATTTGCGCACGTAGCCAACTTAGTAGGGACAGTAATTGTTTTGTTTAACAGCATTAGTTGAGGTTTAGAAAGCATACATAGGGAGCACGTACATTGTCTTGGAGAAACATATACAAATGTTAATCGGCAGCGAAGTAAGTCGTATTCAATATCATCGGCAAGGGCTGAGGGAAACTCTGATATACAAAGACTTCCATGGCTCTTTGTGCTGTTATTCTACAGTGCCTGAGAAGAAGGCCATAAGAGTAAAAAGGCTACGAATAATTTATATCTCCAGTGCAGCTTCAGGTTGCTTTATGAATGTTAGTTCCCAGTGGCCGGCGCTGAAAGGAAACCAGGGAGAAGTAAATCAGGCCGCAATAGAAAAGAGGCCAATTCTTCCTGAATTCTTTCCCGCGCAGTACCAGTCACTTGCGTTTCTGAGGCTATATAATGAGCGCTTTTCTTACATGCTCCGCTTGCGGATAGATGAAAGATTGCTACTTTTGCATCCCCGTTCGGCAGGGACGGGACAAGAGAGGGTGAAGGCACAGCAAAGAAATAAAACTTCCCCTGCTGCTTGCAAATCGGGAAAAGGTTCTTACCTTTGCATCCCGTTTCGGCAGGAGGCGGTCAGGAAGAGGGGTTGTTAACACAGGCTCCCCGGACTAAAGAAGAAGGAGAGAGAAAGAGAAGAATATACTTCTCCTTGGGTATTGCAAACAGCAAAACATTTTGTACCTTTGCAACCCGCTTCGGAAGGAAGGGGAAGAAAAGAGAGGCAGGAAAATAAACTCCTTCTTTTTCATTGCAAAGAGAGAAAAGGTTCTTACCTTTGCATCCGCTTCCGGAAACAAGGGCGACAGGCCCTGGGGGAAGAGAGAGAAACACCGGCATCGGATGGTGCCACAAGCGGAGAAAGATGTTCTCCACTACGTTCTTTGAGAGATTGATTGAGACAGAAAATTTAAGGTAAACCGCGCGGGTGATTGTTGAAATCAGCTGCGTCAGCTCCTTCCCCTCACGGGGAAGGGGGTAATTTTAGGGAAGCCGGGGTCGGACGAACACATGAACAGCTTAGGCTGTTTGAAGTAATTCATTACAATGGAGAGTTTGATCCTGGCTCAGGATGAACGCTAGCGGCAGGCCTAATACATGCAAGTCGAACGGATTCAGAGGCTTCGGTTTCTGGGTTAGTGGCGCACGGGTGCGTAACGCGTATGCAACCTGCCTTCTATTGGGGGATAGCCCACCGAAAGGTGGATTAATACCGCATAAGACAATAACACGGCATCGTGTAGTTGTT
>NZ_SSNI01000002.1 GCF_010015475.1 Pontibacter pamirensis | reverse complement strand
TGAAAGCCATGTTTGGGACATGTTGGCGAAGCTTTGGCCAACGAATAAAAGGCGCTGCATCTAGTACAGTATATTTCCAAATTGCTATATTTAACTAAAAAACAGACGGAGGTTTTTAGACAAACTGACGTTATCATCAACTACAACCGTGTAGAAGGGGCTGAGCAAAGTGAGAGTTCTCCAAATCATGCCATTGCAATAGAGAAAGGACCTCATGAAAGGTATGCGAGTCATGTTACCTATGTCGCTAAAATGGGACCCGTCAATAAGCAGATCACCAAGGCGGCAGAAGCAAGCAAAGTTGACCTGATTGTAATGGGTATGCAGGGTGGAGGAGCCTTAAGTCAGGTTTTGATTGGTAGTACCACCGTTTCTGTGATGCGCAACAGCAGGATTCCTGTGCTGGGAGTGCCGCTGGGTACTAAGTTTTATGGATTTAAATCAGTAGTATTTGCGGCAGACCTGGGCAAGCAGCCTAATCAGTTTCTGCTAGCAAAGCTGCAGGAGTTTGTAAAAACATTCCGGTCTAAGCTTCAGGTGCTGCACATAGACAAACATCATAACCTGCAGCCCGATGATGAACGTTTACAGCCTGCACTGGAACAACTTGATGAGCAATTGAATGCTATAGATTTTAAGGTGATACTGCAACAGCGGGCAGATGCGGCGACAGGTATACAGGAGTATCTGCAGGAGCACAAGCCAGACTTGCTCATACTAAACCCGCAGAAGCACAATGTTCTGGAAAGACTTCTGGATAAAAGCGTTACATCTAAAATGATAGCCTATAATCATCAGCCACTGCTCTCTTTGCCTGTGTCCAACTTTACTAACCAGCGTGTAGAAGAAGAGATGAAGAATACAGGAGAGTATTGATAAAGAGTGTGCAAAGGGGCTTAGTTAATCCTCTTAAATAGCAACTTTGCACAATTTTTTATAATGCGTAAACAAATTAGAACATGAAAGCCTTGCCTTTACCGGCAGGGCTTTCATGTTGCTTCTGCAGCCTATGAGAAAAGGCGAGTAGTAAAACGAATAGGAACAGGTCTTGGTTCATATCAAAAAGGTGATGAAGAAGGTCACTATTCTTGCAAATGATTAATAAAGTGACTATTATGTTACAGCAAATCCATGGCTGCGGTGCACAATCAATAAGCTGTATTAAAGTCAGAAGGCAAGAAGCGATTGGCATCCGGAATACCTTTAGTACCCGAGCCTAAGTGCAGGCGGGGCAAAGGAACAAGATTAACTAGCACCAGACGCTACACCAGTGGCTGGTTATACTATACCTGATAAAAGCCTATGAAGAAGCATGCTTTGTTCACCCTGTTAGCTGCTGTTTTAGCCTCCACCCCCATTTTAGCACAAGAGTTGCCAAAGCCAGAACCACGCCAGTTGGAGTGGCAACAACTTGAAACCACCGCTTTCCTGCACTTCACGGTGAACACCTTTACCGGCAAGGAGTGGGGCGATGGTACAGAAAGCCCCCAGATATTTAACCCGGTAGACTTCGATGCACGCAAGATAGTCAAAACCTTAAAAGACACAGGTTTTAAAATGGCCATCATCACAGCCAAACACCACGATGGCTTCTGCCTTTGGCCTTCCGAATACACAGACCATACGGTTGCCAGCAGTCCCTGGAAAAACGGGAAAGGCGATGTGGTGAAAGAAATTGCGGATGCCTGCCGGGAGTACGGGCTAAAGTTCGGCTTTTACCTTTCCCCCTGGGACCAGCATGAGGAGCAGTACGGCACCCCATCTTATAACGCCTTCTACAAAAACCAGCTGCGCGAGCTGCTGACCAATTACGGAGAAGTATCGGAGGTGTGGTTTGACGGCGCCAAAGGGGAGAATGCCAAAAACATGGAATATGACTTTGACGGCTATTGGCAGTTAGTGCGTGAATTGCAGCCAAAAGCAGTCATGTTCTCGGATGTGGGGCCTGATGTGCGCTGGGTTGGCAATGAATCCGGTAACGCAGGTGAAACGTGCTGGTCCACGATAGATACGGTGGGAATGGCACCCGGAGTAGCCGATCCAAGATACCTGAACGTGGGCGACCCGGAGGGCAACCTATGGATTCCCGCAGAGACGGATGTGTCTATTCGGCCGGGCTGGTTCTATCATCCGGAAGAAGACAGCAAAGTAAAATCAGGAAAACAGCTGGTGGACCTGTATTATAAGTCAGTAGGCAGGAACAGTTTACTTTTGTTGAACATCCCGCCGAACCCCCAAGGCATTTTCGCAGAACAGGATGTTCGCAGCCTGCATGACTTCAGAAGTATCCTGGACGAGACTTTCCGTGGGAACCTGGCTGTAGGAAAAGTCAGGAAGCAGTTAACCGACCAGAAACTCACTACTTACATCACCCTGAAAGAAAAGCAACCGCTAGTGTGGGATTTTAAGAAGGAAATAGCCTTTGACAGAGCCATGTTTCAGGAGAATATTGCTGAGGGGCAGCGGAATGTAACGGCTTTGCTGGAATACTGGGATGGGAAGGCATGGCAGAAAGCAGATGAGTTTACCACCATCGGGTATAAAAGGCTGTTGCGGCTTCCGCTGATCAAGACCTCTAAAGTACGGGTAACTGTGCTGGAGGCAAAGCAGCCCGTGCAGTTAGCTGAAGTGGGCTTTTTTAAAGCCTCGGCAAGAGAGTAGCTTTTAGATATAAAGATATAGTCCACCCTATAAATTTTTCACCCCATGAGTTCAAGAAGAGATTTTATAAAAAAGTCGGCGGCCACCATTGCCGCTTTCACCATTGTTCCCCGCTTTGTGCTGGGGGGCAGGGGCTATGTAGCGCCCAGCGACCAATTAACCAAAGGGGTGATTGGCGTCGGTGCGATGGGGCGCAATCATTTCCCCTACGGCGACACCCGAGTGGTAGCCGTGTGTGATGTGGACCAGAACCACCTGAAGAAAGCAGTGGAAATGGTGGGCAAAGGGGTGAAGACTTTTGCGGATTACCGGGAGTTGATTCAACTCCCGGAGGTAGACATCGTGCACATCGCTACGCCGCCACACTGGCATGGCCTGATGGCAGCGGACGCGGCAAGAGCCGGCAAGGACATCTGGTGCGAGAAGCCCATGACCCGCACCATCGGAGAAGGCAAGCGCGTAGTGGAGGCGGTGCAGCAGCACGGCCGTATCTTCCGGCTGAACACATGGTTCCGATTCGAAGATATTTTCTACGGCATGGGCACAACCGTGAAACCCATCAAAAAGCTGGTGGAAAGCGGCATGCTCGGCTGGCCTCTGAAAGTGACTGTAGGCCGGGGCACGGGCTACGACTGGAAGTTCTACTGGGTAGGCCAGACCAACTTAGACCCGATGCCGGTGCCGCAGGAACTAGACTATAACATGTGGCTGGGCCCTGCGCCCTACAGGCCTTACAACCCGCACCGGGTGCACGGCACCTTCCGAGGCTACTGGGACTATGACGGCGGCGGTCTCGGCGACATGGGGCAGCACTACATGGACCCCATACAGTACTTCCTAGGGAAAGACAACACCAGCCCTGTGTCGGTGGAGATAGACGCCCCGCAGCAGCACACAGACGCAGTGGGCACATGGCGCCGGATCACTTATACCTATGAAGACGGTTGCCAGATTGTTCTTGACGGAGAGGGCAAAGAGGAGAACATCCCTTACATCGAGGGGCCGAATGGGAAGCTATACCCTGGCTTCCGTTCAGACATTCCGGACCTGCAGCGGAAACTGGCTGCCTTTCCCGATCCGGAGCCGCAAGTAACAGACTTCATAAGGGCGGTTAAAGAACGCAAGAAGTTCGCCCTTAACGAGGAAAACGGCCACCGGTCCTGCACGCTCGTCAATATGGGCCTGGCTGCCCTGCGCCTGGGGCGCTCCCTTAAGTTCGACCCGGTTAAGCAGGAGTTTATTGGGGATGAGGCTGCGAATCGTTTGGTCTACCAGCCCATGCGCTCAGACTGGACAATGGTTTAATTGGATTGAAAATCATTGCAAGCATAGTATTATAAATCAGGATTTCCTTATGTCAAATATATGAAAAAAAATATACTACTGCTCGTCGCCTTGCTTACTGTAAGTACTGCAGGCTTTGGGCAACGCAAAAATGACCAGCGTACCCTGAACACCCGCATCGCCGACCTTTTGGCCGAAGTACCCGCCCGTGACAAGGAGCAGCTGAACGCCAGTATGGGGGAGTTAGCTGCCATGGGCCGGGAAGGCATCGTGGAAATTGCCAGCATGCTCTCCGCACCCGGAAAAGGGGATAACACCAAGATAGAGTACGCCCTGGGCGGCTTCTCCTATTATGTGATGCAATCTGAAAGGGAGGACTGGAGAAAGATGAGCGTCGATGCTTATTGTGAGTCCATAGGCAAAATAGAGAATGATGAAAATAAAGCGTTCCTTATCAGGCAGCTTCAGGTAGTAGGCAAAGATGACGCCGTTGCCTGCCTGCAGCCTTACCTGGGAAATGAGCGGCTGTGTGCTCCCGCTGCAGGTGCCTTCACCAACATCAACACGCCTCAAGGCAACAGTATGCTGCTGCAGGCACTGCAAACTGCGCAGGGAGATTGCCGCCTGTCTTTGGTAGAAGCCCTTGGGAACAACCGCTCTACAGCGGCAGTGGCTGCTTTGGCTCCCTTCGTGAACAGCCAGGACGCGAAGCTCAGGAAGCTTGCTCTTTTCGCCCTTGCCAATATAGCAGACCCTACTTCAGAGGCCGTGCTGGCAAAGGCAACGGAAGAGGATCGGTTAACCTATGATAGTGACAACGCCGTTGCTGCCTATCTGCTGTACGCCAGGCGGCTGGCAGAAAGCGGACATCAGCAGCAGGCAGAAAAGATAGCGCAGGCGCTGCTACAGGGCGCTGGCCAGCAAAGGCAAACACACACCCGAACAGCGGCTTTAAAATTGCTCGCTGGTATACAGGGTGAGAAAAGCATGCCGCTGCTTGTGAGCGCGGCCGGCGACGTTGACCCCGAATACCGTGCTGCTGCGCTGCGTTTCGCTGCTCCCTATGTTACCCCCGCCACAACCGCTATGCTGGTAAAAGAGCAAAAGAGAGCGAGTGCAGCCGTGCGGGCTGACATCATCACGATGCTTGGAGACAACAGAGCAACGGCAGCTTTGCCTACAGTTAACAGAGCTCTGCGGAACAGGAATGATGAGATAAGACTAGCAGCTGTTGCAGCAGCAGGTAAAATCGGGCAGGAAGAGGCACTCCCCCAACTGCTCAGAGTCATGAGAAAAGGCAATAAGGAGGACGCCATTGCCGTAAAAAACGCTTTGCTTATTATGAAAGGCGATGGTATGACAGACAAGGTAGCTGATGCCCTGCCAAAAATGCCAGCTGTAGCCCAGGCAGAACTGCTGACGGTATTAGGTGCCCGCGCTGCGCATAACCGGATAGATGATGTGTTCTCCTATGCGGAAAATAAAAACCCGGCCGTGCGCCTGGCCGCCATGTCGGCACTTGGGCAGATGGCCCGGAAAGAAAACCTTCCCCGCTTATATACCTTGCTGAACAATACTTCCCAGCCGGAAGAGCTGAAGGCAGCGCAGCAGGCCGTTATAGCGGCCGTACGGGAGTATGAGTCGCAGCAACAGCAGGCTGAGCTGGTACTGGAGCAAATGGAGAAAGTGCCTGCTGAGAAGAAGCCTGCTTATTTTGATGTGCTGGCGGGTATCGGCGGTGAGCAGGCGCTTGGCGCAGTTGCAGAAGCCTTTCATTCCGGAGATGCAGCCACCAAACAGGCTGCCATCACGGCTTTGTCATCTTGGTCTGACGTAAGCGCGGCTAAAGAGCTGTACCGCATCAGCCAGGACCCTGCCAACGCAGCCTACCTGGATCCGGCACTCAAAGGATACATCCGCACAGTGAGTCTCTCTCAGTATCCTGCTGACCAGAAGCTGCTGCTGTTGCGCAATGGCATGGAACTCGCTAAAACCCCTGAGCAAAAGAAGCTGATACTGCAGCAGGTAGAAAGAAACAGAACCTTCCCAGCCCTGGTCTTCGCGGCGAAGTACCTGGATGACCCTGCTTTGCAGCAGGAAGCGGCTATTGCAGTAATGAATATAGGACTGTCGAACAAAGAATTCTACGGTGATGTGGTGCGGGAGCACCTGAACAAGACAGCACAGGTACTGAAAGGGCCAGACAGTGAATACCAGAAGGAGTCTATTAACAAGTTTCTGGCTGAAATGCCGGAAGGCCCGGGTATTGTGTCACTGTTCAATGGCAAGGACCTAACGGGCTGGAAAGGTCTGGTGGAAGATCCCATCAAGCGCGCGAAGATGGATGCAAAGACGCTGGCCCAGAAGCAGGCGGCGGCCGATGAGGAAATGAGAAGGGACTGGAAAGTAGAAAATGGAGAGATAGTATTTGTCGGAAAGGGCTACAACAACCTCACGACAGAGAAGAAGTACGGCGACTTTGAGATGTTCGTGGACTGGAAGATATATGATGACGGAAGCGGGGAGGGAGACGCCGGTATTTATCTGCGTGGCACCCCCCAGGTGCAGATGTGGGATACCTCCCGCGTGGATGCCGGGGCACAGGTAGGCTCAGGTGGCTTGTATAACAACAAGGTGAACCCAAGCAAGCCGCTGAAGGTAGCAGACAACCCACTGGGCGAGTGGAACAACTTCCGAATACTGATGCAGGGCGACCGCGTGACGGTGTGCTTGAACGGTGAACTGGTGACGGACAACGTGATGCTGGAGAATTACTGGGACAGAGGCATGCCTATCTTCCCTGAAGAGCAGCTGGAGTTGCAGGCACATGGTTCCCCGGTGGCTTACCGGGACCTTTACATCCGGGAGATACCACGAGAGGAACCTTTTGAACTGAGTGCCGCTGAGAAAAAAGAAGGATTCAAGGTGCTGTTTGACGGCACCAACATGCACAGCTGGCAGGGCAATACGGCAGACTACGTAATTGAGAACGGGGAATTGGTGGTGCGGGAGCCGAAGTTCGGCAGCGGGGGCAACCTCTATACCAAGGAGGAGTATGGCGACTTTGTGTTCCGATTCGAGTTCAAGCTGACGCCTGGCGCCAACAACGGGCTGGGTATCCGAACGCCGTTGGAAGGCGATGCCGCCTATGAGGGTATGGAAATTCAGATCCTGGATAACGACGCTGATATTTACAGGAACCTGAAAGAGTACCAATACCATGGCTCCGTATACGGTGTGATTCCAGCCAAACGTGGCTATCTGAAGCCGGTAGGGGAGTGGAACTATGAGGAAGTAATCGTGCAGGGAGACAAAGTAAAAGTAATTTTGAACGGAACGACTATCCTGGACGGAGACATCGCCGAGGCCAGCAAAAACGGCACATTAGATGGCGAAAATCACCCTGGCCTGAAGCGGGACAAAGGGCATATCGGCTTCCTTGGCCACGGGTCCACTGTCTGGTTCAGAAATATACGGGTAAAGGACTTGAGTAAAAAGCAAAAGAGCATCTAGGCAGCGCCAGTACTTGGTGCACCTCAAAAAGCTGAAGCCGGGGCAGTTTTACCTGCTCCGGCTTCAGTATTTAGGAAAGTCAACTTTAACTAAACAGCCACAAACTCAGCCGCCAGAAACTCTTCAACTTTATCTACCATATCAGGTGAACCAATAACTAAAGGGCAACGCTGATGCAGTTCCGTTGGAGTCTTGTCCAGGATACGCTCAGAACCATCAGTTGCCTTGCCACCCGCTTGCTCAATGATCATGGCCAGGGCATTGCACTCATACACGAGGCGCAACTTTCCATTAGGTGATTTGGCTGTTGGCGGGTAAAGGTAAACACCACCTTTCAGCAGGTTACGGTGGAAATCTGCTACTAGTGAGCCGATGTAGCGGGCAGAATAGTGCTGCTCTTTACAGTAGTTCAGGTAAGCTTTAATTCCATCTGGAAAGCTGTTTACATTACCCTCATTGCAGGAGTAAATTTTACCATCCTGTGGCGTCTTGATGTTCGGGTGAGACAGGAAGAACTCACCGAGCGACGGCTCATAAGTAAAGCCGTTTACGCCGCAGCCGGTAGTATAAACCAGCATGGTAGAGGAACCATAGATGATGTAGCCGGCTGCCACCTGCTTGGTTCCGTCCTGTAGGCAATCCTCCAGCGTGCCGTCTTCTCCGTTGTCAGAGAGCCTTCTGTAGATAGAGAAAATGGTGCCTATGGCTACATTTACGTCAATGTTAGAAGAACCATCAAGGGGATCCATGGCAACAACGTACTTGCCCTTGGTATTGCCTGTCTGGATAATACCTTCTTCCTCTTCCGATATAATGGTGCATACCTCTCCACCATTGCGCAGTGCTCTGATGAAACGGATGTTAGCAATCACATCCAGCTTTTGCTGTTCTTCTCCCTGTACGTTCTGTTGCCCAAAAGTACCCGTAACACCTAGCAAACCAGCGCGGTTTATCTCACGGTTCACGATTTTAGTTGCGAGAGCAATGTCCCGAAGTAACTGCGACAGTTCGCCGGAAGCAAACGGGAATTCCTCTTGTTTTCGCATAATAAACCTGTCGAGGGTTGTTCCTACAGGCAATGCCAGTTGATCATCCATAAGTTGTTTTTTTTGAGCTATCTACAAGTTATTAAAAAGCACAGTGCTTAAAGTATTACAGGGTTTGCTGTGTTGCCGGGTATATTGCCTTCGGCAGCAGGTATCAGGAAATTTTCAGGATAGTTACAAACTCTTGAATTAGCCATTAATGTTGATTCTATACTCTTATTATAAGAATAAAGATTCTTGAAAATTAACTAAAGAGAAATACCTCTTTTCCAGGGTATAAAATCATCCTGCCCCAACTGCACCGCTTTTGGCTGAACCTGGCCACTGGCTACTTCTATAATTAAATCCAGCATCTCAGCGCCCATTTCCGCTATGTTCTTTTCACCTGCAATCACAGGGCCTGTATCAATATCAATGATATCAGGCATACGCTGCGCCAACTTCGTATTAGACGACACTTTGATAACCGGTGTAACAGGGTTGCCCGTTGGTGTGCCTAACCCTGTGGTAAACAGAATGATGTTGGCACCGGAACCTGCCATCGCGGTAGTGCTTTCCACATCGTTTCCGGGAGTGCAGAGAAGCGTTAGCCCCGGTTTTGTGGCATATTCACCGTAATCCAGCACATCTGCCACAGGGGAAGTGCCTCCTTTCTTGGCTGCGCCAGCTGATTTAATAGCATCCGTAATTAAGCCGTCTTTGATGTTACCCGGGCTTGGGTTCATATCAAAGCCGGAGCCTACTGCCTCTGCGGCATAGGCATAAGCCCGCATCAGCTGAACAAACCGATCTGCTGTTTTTTCGTCCACACAGCGGTTTATTAGTTCCTGCTCTACGCCGCACAGTTCCGGAAACTCGGAGAGCATGGACTTGCCTCCCAAAGCCACCACCAAATCAGAGGCATGGCCCACGGCCGGGTTAGCGGATATACCAGAGAAGCCGTCGGAGCCGCCACACTCCAAACCTACCACCAGCTTACTAAGAGGAGCAGGTTGGCGCTTCTGCTTGTCTGCTTCCACAAGGGCAAGAAAAGTCTGTTTAATAGCCTTGGCCAATAGCTCATGTTCCGTCCCTTCTTTTTGCTGTTCCAGCATGATCAGGGGCTTTGTGAAATTCGGGTTGAGAGCTTTCAGTTTTTCCTCCAAAAGGCTTGCCTGCGCGTTTTGGCAACCCAGGCTCAAGACGGTGGCTCCTGCCACGTTAGGGTTGTGGATATAGCCGGCTAGCAAAGCGCAAAGTGCCTCAGAGTCTTGTCGTATACCGCCACAACCTCCTTCATGTGTCAGGAATTTGATGCCGTCGATGTTCTCGAAGATGCGTTTGTGCCCGTTGGATGCGTGGTTCTGGAGTGGCAACTGTGCGATAGCGGCTGTGTTGCCTGCTTGATACAGCTCCACCATCTGCTGCACATAGGACTTGTAAATGTCCTGGCGGCCAAAGCCCAGTTCTTCCAGAAAGGCCTGTTTTATAATATTTACATTTCTGTTTTCACAGAATACCAGTGGTATCACCAGCCAGTAGTTGGCGGTGCCTACTTGTCCGTCGGTGCGGTGGTAGCCCTGAAAGGTTTTATCTGCCCACCTCGATACATCCGGTGCCTGCCAGCCTGTGGTTTTGGTTTTTCCGGTGAAGGCAGAGGCCTGGTGCTTGACGTTTTCTGTAGATATTCTGCCTCCTGCAGGGATCGCCGTTACTGTTTTTCCTACAAGAGAACCATACATGATAATTTCCTGCTCCGGCAGCAACTCCTGCTGGGTAAACTTGTGCTTGGCAGGCACATCCTCCACAAGTGTGATAGTAAGATCCTGATAGGCTATTGTAGCGCCTGCAGGCAAATCCGTAAGTGCAACCAGCACATTATCATCGGGATGTATTTTTAGAATCTTCTGAGACATATTATATCCTTTCAATCTGCGCAATCGATTGCGCAGAAGCAATAAACAAAATTTATTTGTAAAATAAGAAAATATTCATGATTATTTACAAAGGTAAGTAAGTCCTTAGTTACAGCTTGCCATGAGAACAATATATGTTCCACCTCACGAGCAGGAGGATAGTGCTTGAGTATGGGAGGCTTCATATAAATAATGTATCTATATATAACTTTGCTATATAAAAGCCGTATAAGAACGCAATTCTTTAGTTTGTTAGGTTAGTTGAATTTGGTTTACTAAAAAGACCCTGGTAGTGAACGGCCAGGGTCTTTTGTTTATACTTACCTTTTGCTCTCTAGCATACTTCAGCATAGCGATATTGCCGGAATTTAGAGAAGCCTGGAAATATTTTGGCCATGGGATCGAAAGCAACGGGATGCAGGGTAGAAGCAATTATACAGTAAAAGGATAGCCGCGGCTATCCTTTTACTGTATAATTGCTGTTAATCTAAGGGAGGTTACGGCGTGACAGTGCCCTGCAGCAAGGTGCTGGTAATAAACTTGAGCTGCGTTTCTGCTGCTTTCGCTTCATACTGTATGTCTGTTAATCGGTTGGAGGCAACAAGCTCGTTCCGCTGTGCTTCACGCAGTTCGATGGCGGTGAGCAGGCCCAGGCGGTATCGTTCCAGCGCGATGGCTGCGTTCTCTTCTGCCAGACGTACATTCGACTCCTCAAGTTGCAGCAACTGCAGGCGGTTGCTGTATATGTTATAAGCACGCGCCACTTCCGACTGCAGCCTGTTCTGCTCCTGCTGGTAGGCAAGGTTGCTGGACTCCATCGCTATTCTGGCATTCTGTAGTTGCCGCCTTATCTCGAAGCCATTGAAGATGGGCATGATTACGCTTGCACCGTAACTAAAGCCTACAGACTCCCGTACGTTTGTTCCTATTTGCTGGGCCACAATAGCAGGGTTCTGTTCTGACTGGTTTTTGCTGTAGCTGCCGTTCAGGTTTACAAAGGGAAGGCGCAGGTTCCGAGCTGCTTTCATGTTAAGAAGAGCAATCTCTCTGTCTAACTGAAGGCGCTGCAGGTTAAGGTTGGCAGCCATTCCAGTACTTATCTGATCATACTGAATGGTAGGATCCACCACAATAGAATCAGTTGGCACAAGCAGAATATCGGGATCGCGGCCAAGCAGTTGGTTTAGAATAATTATAGCGTTTTGCAGTGCTTCCTGCTGCAGCAGAAATTCCGAACGGTCTGTATTATAGTCTACCTGGGCACGCAAAATCTCAACCTTCGCACTCACCCCCACATCATATTGTGCCTGCGTTATCTCTACCCGCTGTTCTGATATGGCGATGGCATCCTCAAGCGCCTTGATTATACGGGCCTGCCGCACTACCTCAAAATACGCATTGCTGATGTCAGCTAAAGAAGCCTCTATTGTAGCCTTTGTAAACAGTTCACCTGACGCTTCAAGTGCTTGTAGGCGGTCATATGCGATGAACATGCCAAAGCCATCAAAAATAGTCCAGTTCAGGAACACCCCCATGTTGGTTTGTTGTGTTTTGAGGTTGTTGATTTCACGAGGCTCGTTGTTACTGAACTGGTCACGGGTATCGTTCCGGTTATAGTTTCTGGTAATGCGGCCATCTACAGTAGGGTAAAAACCCGCATTGCCCAAGGTCACGTTGTTTTCAAGTATCTGCTGCTCTGTAGTTGCAACTTTAATATCAAAATTATTTTCTAAACCAATACGCAGCGCCTGCTCATAAGACAGTTGCTCCTGGCTTAATGCTTTGCCCGGTAGTAAGAGTGCTGCAAAAGAAAGAAGCAGCACTGTAGCTTTTATGGAAGACATAAAAATTTTATGTGTTTAAATGGAGGCTTATGATTTATCTACTCGCCAAGTACTGGCTCTGGCTTTCTTACACGTGGCATCATCTCTTCCTCATGGTCATCATCCTGCTTATGCGCTATATTGGCCTCTGCCGATGAGAAGTATGAATAGATGGCTGGGATGATGTACAGGGTCAGGCCGGTTGCAAAGATAAGGCCTCCTACCACAGCAATACCCATCGAAGCGCGGGTTTCGGCACCTGCTCCTAAGGCCAGGGCTATCGGCAAAGTACCTAAGATGGTAGATAAACTGGTCATCAGGATGGGGCGGAAACGAGATACCGCTGAGTCTACGGCAGCCTCCAGTTTTGTCAGGCCCTGCTCTTTGCGCTGATTGGCGAACTCCACCAGCAGGATACCGTTCTTGGTTACCAGACCTACCAACATAATCATACCGATCTGACTGAAGATGTTCATCGTTTCGTCGAAATACCAAAGGCTGAGCAGTGCACCTGCCAGGGCCAGCGGTACAGTGAACATGATAATAACGGGGTCACGGAAACTTTCGAATTGGGCAGACAGTGCCAGGTAAATAAGGCCCAGTGCCAGCAGGAACGCAAACATCAAACTACCCGAGCTTTCAGAAAAGTCTCTTGACTGGCCCGTCAGAGCCGTCTGGAACGTTTCGTCCAGTACCTGGTCTGCAATGGCATCCATCGCGTCCACACCATCGCCAACTGTCTTACCCTTCGCTAAAGAGGCGCTGAAGGTAGCGGCTGCAAAACGGTTAAAGCGGTAAACCTCCGGCGAGGCACTCTCTTCTGTCAATTCAATCAGATTATCTAACTGGATGATTTCGCCTGTGTTACTCTTCACATACAGACTGCGCAGGTCGAGTGGCTCGCTGCGGTTTTCTCGTGCCACCTGGCCTAGTATCTGGTATTGTTTTCCTCCTTTTACAAAGTAACCGAAACGCTGTCCGCTTAAGCCTAATTGAATCGTTTGTGCTATATCGCGTATATCCACACCCAACGACAAAGCTTTCTCCCGGTTGATTTCTACCCGCAGTTCTGGCTTGTTGAATTTCAGGTTTACATCCACAAAGTTGAACGTGGGGTCAGCTTGTGCCGCCGCCAGAAAGGCTGGGATAACCTCCCGTAGCTTGTCCATACTCTGCGACTGCACCACGAACTGCACAGGCTGGCCGGAACCACGCCCGCCACCGAGGCCCTTGTCTCCAGATGCAAAGGCTCTCGCTCCAGGTATTCTGTTTATTAGTTCCGGTAGTTCGTCTACAATCTGCTGCTGTGATTTAGTACGTTGATCGGGATCTACTAAGCGTAGACGGACAAAGCCGGAATTCGAATTACGCGTCATAGAAGTAATGCTGTTGATGCCTTGCACGGAGTCATTTGCCAAAGCTGTCAACTCATTCATATACTCGTCCATGAACTCAAATGAGGCTCCTTCCGGGCCAGTGGCACTTATTCTAAGCCCACTTCTGTCTTCGTCCGGCGTGAGTTCCGACTGCAGTGTAGTTACCTGCCACCAGATAACTCCCGCCGAGGCAGCTACCAGTAAAAAGGCGACCCAACGCACCTGCATAAAGCTTTCGAGGCTGCTGCGGTAACCATCCGTAAGCGATGTAAAGAACGGTTCTGTCTTTCTGTAAAACCAGTTTGGCCTTTCCCTGTGCTTCAGTATGCGTGAAGACATCATAGGGGTAAGTGTTAGAGACACGAACGAAGAGATAATAACAGAACCGGCCACCACAATACCAAACTCCCGGAAAAGACGACCTGTGGTATCCTCAAGAAAGGCCACAGGCATAAATACCGCTGCCAGGGCAACGGTGGTGGATATGATGGCAAAGTAAATTTCCGCAGAGCCTTTCTTGGCCGCTTTCATTGGCTGCTCACCCCGCTCAATACGGGTATATATATTTTCAAGCATTACGATGGCATCGTCCACCACCAGACCAATGGCCAGCACGATTGCCAATAGCGTGAGCACGTTGATGGAGAAGTCCATCACATACATGATAAAGAAGGAGCCTATTAGTGATACCGGAATAGCCACCACAGGTATAAGGGTAGATCGCCAGTCGCGCAGGAACAGGAAGATGATAACGACCACGAGCCCGAAAGCTACGAAGATGGTTTCCTTCACTTCTGCAATAGAAGCTTTTACATACTGAGAGTTGTCAAAACCAATGATAAGCTCAATATCGTCCGGAACATCTTTTTTAATGCGCTCCAGGCGGCGGTAAAATTCATCTGCAATTTCTACCTGGTTAGAACCTGGTTGCGGCACAAGCACCACACCTATCATGGGTATACCGTTGTAACGTAATACCGTTTTTTCGTTTTCAGGGGAGAGCTGTGCAAAGCCAATGTCACGGAAGCGAATCAGTCGGTTTGCATCCTCCCGTACAACCATGTTGTTGAACTCTTCCACGGTGGAAATACGGCCCATTGTTCTGACAGAAAGCTCTGTGGCAGATCCCTCAATGCTGCCGGAGGGCAATTCCACGTTCTGGCGTGCCAGCGCATTCTGTACCTCCACGGGCGTAACCTGTAAGGCAGAGAGCCTGTCCGGGTCCATCCAGAGACGCATTGAATAGCGTTTGTCGCCCCATATCATCACTTCGCTGACACCTGGTATCGTTTGCAGTTGCTCTTTAAAGACGTTCAGGCCCATGTCCGATAGTTCCAGGAGTGTCCGGGTTTCGCTCTTCACACCCAACATAATTATGGGATTAGCATCGGCATCGGCTTTTGAAACAGTAGGCGGTTCCGCATCCTCTGGCAAGCGACGCTGCGCCCTTGCCACGCGGTCGCGCACATCATTGGCTGCCGTTTCCAGATCTATGTCCAGGTTGAATTCAACTGTGATATTACTGCTACCCTCGCTGCTGGTGGAGGTAAGGGTTCTGATACCGGCTATACCGTTAATGGATTCCTCCAGCGGCTCGGTAATCTCAGACTCAATTGTCTCGGCATTTGCCCCTGTATAAGAAGTTCTGACGTTGACGATAGGAGGGTCTACGCTCGGATATTCCCGCACCCCTAAATAGGTGATGCCGATAAACCCGAACACCATAATCGTGATACCCATCACGATAGCCAGCACAGGGCGCTTTATACTTATATTCGATAAGCTTGCCATATATTCTTGTAGTTTATAGAGGAGGCCTCTACCGTTTCTATATTCGTTTTGCCAGCCAGGTTACCTGCCGCATCACAGGTATTTAACATATCAACCATTTTATTGCTGCTTTGTCTTTACAATACAACCAATATTTTACAAATGGTACGGGAAGTGCTCGCACAGGGAAAGCGGCTGTTTTAAAGCCATTCATAGTGTTGCCACCCGTGCAGCATACCTGTCGCGGTTTACAAGGCTAGTTCCTCAGAAGCCCTTACGTTCCGTATGCTCAGGTCAGAGCCCGGGCGCACCTGCAGTATACCAGAGCGAATGATGGTATCGCCCGGCGCAATGCCTTCAATAATCTGGATAAGGCTTTCAGAGCGCTGCCCAATTTTTACCATCTGAGGTACAGCTTTGCCACCTTTAGCCAAAAACACTTTCTGCCCTGATGCTTCCGGTATAATGGCCTCTGTAGGAATAAGTATCGCCTGTTCCACCTCTTTAAGTGGTAGGTCAATCTTCACAAAAGCACCTGGCTTCACATCTTCATTATTATTATCGTACAGGGCACGCACCTGCATGGTGCGGGTTGCCGGGTCAATGTTTGGTTGTATGGCGTAAATTTTGGCTTTATATTGCTCTGCTACACCTTCTGAGCTAAAAATGATTTCATCACCTACCTTCACCATCTGGCTATAACGGCCTGGTACCGCGAATTCTATTTTAACCGGGTTGATATCGACTATGCGGGCGATAGGGGTGGTGGCAGAAACATAACTGCCTTCGCTTACCTGGCGTAAACCAATTACACCGTCAAACGGCGCATGCACATATGCCTTGTTAAGCGTAGCTTTCAGAGCTTGGATGTCTGCGGTGGCCGTGGCCAGTTGATTGCTTACCTGGTCGTACTCTTGTCTGCTGATGTAATCTTTCTCCAGCAGGGTACGCTGGCGCTCTTCCATGTCGCTGTAGAGCTTCTGGTTAGACTGCAGTTTCTGCAACTGGGCACGCATGTCGGCATCGTTCACTGTAAGCAGCAGCTGGCCTTTTTTTACGCGGGCACCTTCTTTAAAATTAATATTCGTTACCCGGCCGGCAATCTCGCTGCGCAGCTCCACGTCTTCGTTCGGGAGCACCGTGCCGGTAGAGGTAATTCTGTTCTGGTAGGCAGTAGGCGAAACAACAAATACGTCCACAGCTACATTTTGAGCCATCGGGCCGCCTGCCATATTATTAGGTGCTTCTTCCCCTGTAAGTGCTTTATTGACAATGAGGTAGGTGACAGCCGCCAGAGCCGCCAGAATCAGGAGGATTTTAACAGTTTTATTCATGTATGTTTAAACACGGGTTTGGAAAGAATCTGCAATAATATTGAATAAACAGGCTGCTGCAGCTTAAGTTCCTGCTGTAGCAGCTTTAAAATTACGTCCTTTGCAGAATTATTAAAATATTGCGCACAGAATATCTGCAAACAGGCGCTTAGGTAAGACAGAAAGCCTGTTTAAAGGTTTAATCGGTGCAAAAAGATTTTTTTGTATGACAGAGAAACCAGAGAAAAGGAATTTTTTCCAGGATGTGTATGAGGTTGTAGAGCAGATACCAACCGGCCGCGTAACGTCCTATGGTGCCATCGCCAGCTACTTAGGTTCAAAAGGCTCCGCACGCATGGTGGGTTGGGCACTTATTGCCTCGCACCCGGCTACAAAAATTCCGGCCCACCGGGTGGTGAACCGTATAGGCATGCTGACGGGGAGCCAGCATTTTGATGCCCCCAACGCGATGCAGGAGCGCCTGGAGCAGGAGGGGGTAAAAGTGGAGAACAATCAGGTGGTGGATTTCCAAAAGTTGTTCTGGGACCCCGCAAATGAACTGCTGTAGTACGACCAGGATAAATACTAAGGTGCATTGCGCGTGGTCGTATGGGCCACATGCAATGCACCTGTTGCTGTTGTAAATAAAAGTGTGTTTGTCATAGTGTTGCTACACTTGGATGGGAGTAATGATCCTGAGAAATAATAATGCAATTGCCATGCTTGTCAAATGTGCGGGTAAGTCTCATAAACGTACCATCGAGCTTGAATATATACAGGCACTGCAGGTTAGGGTCAATTTTGTTGCTCCACTGTCCCTCTCCTCTCACCGGTTTAAAAGCCAGTGTATCGTATTTTTTGGACCACTTGCCTACCATCATAATAATGCTTTTGCCTCTTTTATCTAGTTGCACATACTCGTACCGATCCAGTGCATCAGAGTATCTAATAAAGCTTTCGCCTTGTATGCTGCTGCCATCAGGCTGGCTGAGATTAAACTGCTCGTGCACATAGTCACCCTGGAAGGCCTTGCTGAATTTAGTATTGCCTTTTGTTTCTATGAGATTATTTGTGCCGGCTTGTCTCACGTAATGGCTTACCTGCCAATTCCCCACAATTCTTCCTAGCAACTGGTTAGCTGCTGCTTGCTTAGGGGTGAAGATATTGTTTTTCTGAGCCTGGCTAGCAGGCGCTGCTCCTATCAGCAGGATTGCTGCCAATAAGAATGTCATTAGTTTTTTCATGGTTTTATTTTGTTAGGTTGATAATAGAATAATGTTCTGCTTGTAAATGATGTAACAGAACATTACAAGTATAATCACTTTTTAAAAGCGCATTTTGGCTTTTAGACCAACATAGCCTAGAAGTAGCCATAGCGATAGTTTGTTTGTACTAATATGGCTGAACACCAGGCTTTTCTCGACGAATATGAGGCAAAGGTGTCTTTAAAGCAGGAAGAGGGGGTGTAGGAGCAGAATATCCGGAGGGTAGGCTGGCAGGAAATGTGGAACAGGAGAGAGGTAAAACAGAATTGACTAGGGGAGATTTTCCAAGTACTTTCTTTGGTAGAGCTGCTATTAATAAAGAAAAACGGGGCACAGTGCCGGTATATATACCACGCACTGTGCCCCGTTTCTTAATGAAGAATGTAACTTACAATTTGGCTACACCCGGTAAAGAAAAGTGATATTGTGAAGTAGCTGTGAGGTTGCCGTTTTTATCGATTGTGCGGTTTATTTTCATAAAAGTACCATCGTGCTTGAATATGTACAGGCAGTGCATGGACGGGTCAATTTTGCTGCTCCATTGTTCCTCTCCTTTCACAGGTGTAAAGGCCAATGTGTTGTACTTAGGTAACCACTTGCCTAACATCAGCACAATGCTTTTACCATTCTTGTCGAGTTGAACAAGTTCAAACTGGTTTTGCTCTTCGGAATATCTTATGAAGCCATCACCTTGAATTACGCTGCCATCGGGCTGTAGCAGCTCAAGCTGCTCATGCACATAATTATCTTTAGAGTCCCTGCTAAAGCTTGCAGTGCCTTTTGTCTCTACAAGTTTTCCTCTTTCAGAATCGTACTGGTTAACCTGCCAGCTTCCTACAATTCGCTGAAGTAATTTATCTGCCTCTTTAGAGGTGAGGGCTCTGTTTCCCTGAGCCTGTGTAACAGGCGCTGCTCCTATCAACAGCACTGCCGCCAATAAGAATGTCATTAGTTTTTTCATGGTTTTATTTTTTTATAGTATTGGGTTTGCTTTTGTTCTTTGGCTTATGTGCTTGAGGAACAGAACAAAGATACTACGGGCAGCAGAGAGGTTGCAGGGGAACTAGACGAAGCGCAACAAAAGATAGCTTTATAGTGATATTGTATATATAAATATGATAGCTATAAAAAGCTTTATCGACGAACATGAAGCCTACCCTGCTGTACAGGGTAGGAATGGTTGAAGCGCGAAAAATTCTGTTTTCTTCCTTTGGATATCAAGGCAAAGGTTTTGAAGAATCTAGAGTGTGATGTATAGAGTAGGCGTTACACTTGATAGTTACCACTTTTAACTTGTGAGTTTGCGCCTGTACGAATTTAGTGCTACGGTTACAGCCTTTTGTTTGGGAGGACATAAGCAAACTGAACGCCCGCTGCAGGATAAACCTGACTCTGATTAAAATCGAAGTCATGGGCAATTCCTAAGCCTATGTGCGTATTGAAAATAAATTTTTGCCCCATAGGCCTTTGTATGCCCCAGTGCACTTCGTTCAGTAATGCTCTGTTCAGAATGTCACCCCCATATTCGTAATATGCAGGGCTTCCAAATACTCTTCTGGTAGTGTACTTTGTCTGGAAAGCAACGTAGTTGCCCGCATTGTTCAGCACAGACTTAGATTTGGAAAGCCTTTTACTGCGGTTATAGGTGTACTTAAACTCCGACCTGAAGTATGCAACAGGATCGTTGATGATAAGGGTGCTTTTGAATTCGTTGCCCCAAACGTAATACCCTCCGCCTAAGCCTGCACTCAAGTTTGCAGACCATTTCTTGCTAAATGGCAGTTCATATGCCAGCCCAATTCCATGAAGCCCTAACTCAACCTTAGCCAAACGCGCCAACCCGGCAGATTCAATTTCTTCGGATAAAATAGGCTCATTTGTTTGCGCAATGGCATGAAAGCTAAAAATAAAGCAGGCAAGCAAGAGTAAGTTCGTTTTCATGTGTGGCTTTTTAGGAGTTGATTTTGGCTTTGATGCAGGTTATAGATTATAATTGATAGTTTGCTTTTTTGTAGCTGATTGTACCTTGAAGATGCCAGACCATAGCCTTTCTCATACATCTATACACCAGGGTATGAATATAGTATTATTTGTTATAATGTCTTCTGCTTTCTGTAGCAAAGTGAAACATTACGGCTTCACTGCCAGCGTAACAGCATTGTAGCCGGCAAAGAGGCCAAAGCCATTCTGGATATTGTTAGTGACCTGCGTCGGAAAATTCCCGAAATCATCTCTGCCCGCCTGCCTGTCCAGCGTCCGGACGTACTCGTAATATTCTTTCGTGATATGCACCACCTGCACGTATGTGGTCTTCTCCGGGTTGTTCTCCAGGTTCAGCGTCAGGGGCAACTGTCGGCCGTTAAAAAGCCGGTCGCTGAAAAAGTGGCGATTCTCCATCCTAAACTCCCTTTCAATTGGTGCGGTAAAGCGAAAGCTTACGTACCTGTTGTAAGGCTGATTATTCAAAAAGCTTGTGTCTGGTGTGTATGCTTCTATATAGTAAAAGCTCTCCTGCTCTGCCACATCATCCAGCTTAAAAGAGAGAATTGTCTGTATACCCCAGTTAGGGTCATAGAGTGCCTTTTCGGCTTCAACATGGGTTATGACAGGCGCGGCAGGTATATAACTGGTAGCACTGGCGCTCGGGAAGCCTGGCGCACTCACCTGCAGCTCATAGTGCTGCAAAGCTTGTGGTTTTGTATCTGATTTATAGATGCCGTTGCCCATATGCTGCAGGTCGAACAGGACCTGCCCTGCCTGGTGCACCTGCACTTTAGCATCGGTAAGTTGCTGAAAAGGTTCATTGGAGAAAGGGCTCCGGCTGGCGCTGACATCCACAGTAAATAAACTGTCGGGGTTGATGACGGCGTTTAAAACCAGCTGCGGCTCGTGTGCAGGCAGGTCCAGTTCCACCACTGTTTCGCAACTGCTTAGCAGCAGGCTCAGCATTAAAGAGTATATATAATTTATCTCTTTCATCATCTTTTAAAATTTAAAGCCATAGCTGAACGAAGGCAGCACCGGGAACAGGGAGACCTGGTAGAGGTCGCGAGTTGGACTGCCTGACGCATTGTAGCCCAACGGCCTGCTTAACCGCAGGAAGAAAGGATTTTTGCGGTTGTAGGCGTTGTAAATAGAGATGTTCCAGCTGCGCTCGCCCCACTTCTTTTTCTTCGTGTGCGTCAGGCTTAGGTCGAGGCGGTGGTAAGCAGGCATACGATAGTTATTGCGCTCTCCGAGATAATCTACATTTTCAATGTAGGGCCATGAGGCTCCTGCATGAAAATTCACTTCGTTATAGGATTTGTAACTGGCGGAGGGTAGTGTGGTCACAAAGCCGGTGTGGTACTGCCAACTGCCGCCAATGCTGAGTTTTTGAGTGAACTGGTGGTTAGCAACTAATGAGATGCTGTGGCGGCTGTCGTAGGTATATGGGTACTTCTGCCCGATGTTAACGCTGTCTAGCTGCCGCCACGACCAGGCGAGGGTATAACCGAGCCAGCCGGTTGTTTTGCCAGTTCGCTTGCGCAGCATCCATTCGGAACCATAGCTCCAGCCTTTGCCACTCACGAGGCGCGTCTCGTAGGGCGGCGATACAAAATTGGCAAAGTTGACTTCCGGGCCTGCACTCAGAAAGTCGTTGATAAAGTTCGCGCCTTCCCTGAACTCCGCCACGTCCTGCATCTCTTTATAGTATAGGTCGGAAGTTAGTTCCCAATGCGGGGCCAGCACCGTAGCCGCGCCCAGTGTGGCCTGCCACGAGCGCTGCGGCTTCACCTTATCAGTGGCGGGCACCCAGATATCGGTGGGAGTGCCTGTGGAGGTGTTGCTGACCAGGTGGAGGTACTGGGCCATGGTGGCGTAGGAGGCACGCACGCTTATACCCGTAGCCGAGGTATAGCCCAGGCCCAGGCGCGGCTGCAGCGAAGAGTAGAGTTTCCCGTTCACATCAAACCCCGACAAGTGCAGCCCTGCATTGGCCTGCAGGCGTTCACTCAACTGGATGCGGTCTTCGGCATAGATATAAAACTCCTGCGCCCGGATTCTGGAGAAAGAGTCAGTGGTAAGGGTGAGCGTGTCTGCCTGCAACGTAACAGACTCCGGACTGAAGCGGTGGTGGGTATAGCTGGCCCCGAACCGGATGCTGTGCCTGGGGTTCAGCAGAAAATCAAAATCAGCCTTGGCACCCCAATCTTTAATGCTGGAGCTGTAGTCGGTAGAGCGAAACAAACTTTGTTCGTTCTCCTGCTGTTTCGCCTCGCTTCGCTGGCTGAAGCCGTAGCGGGTGTGGGTAAGGGTGAGGTTGCTGAACAGCCGGGGCCCGAACACGTGGTTCCAGCGGAGGGAACTGGTGCTGTTACCCCAGCGCATGTCGAAGTTTTCCTCCTCCTCCAGGGTTGAAGTCTGATATTCCTGCTTGTCCGAGAACTTGTCCTGCCCGGCATACAGGCTCAGGTATAGCCTGTCGGTGGGGGAGAAGGTATGATTTAATTTGGCGTTGAGGTCGTAAAAATTGTAATTGCTGATGGTTTCGCCGCTCATCGCGGCCACCGCTCCCGCCAGCAGGTCAAAGTAGGTGCGCCGCGCCGCTATCAGAAACGATGTTTTCTCGTTTTTGATAGGCCCCTCTAAAAGCAGTTTCGACGATATCAGCCCCACGGCACCTTCCCCGGAAAACTCCTGAGTATTGCCTTCCTTCAATTGCACATCCACCACCGATGACAAGCGGCCACCATAAGGAGCCGGAAAACCGCCTTTAATCAGGTCCACAGTTTTGATGGCATCCGGATTAAATACAGAAAACAGGCCCAGCAAATGCGACACATTATAAACTGGCACGCCATCCAGCAGAATAAGGTTCTGGTCCGGGCTTCCGCCGCGCACAACTAAATCTGATGAGCCTTCGAGCCCTGCCTGCACTCCGGGCATCAGCTGGATAACTTTGATGGCATCGGCCTCACCCATGAGTCGCGGAAGTTGCTTTACCTCACTGCCGTGCATCGTCAGGCGGTTAGCCTGCCGCAAATCCGTTACCTTCTCTGCCACCACACTTACTTCCTGAATTTCATTTGAGAGCGGCTGCAGCTGCAAAATCAGGGTGGTGTCCTGAGATATAGATGGAATGTGCAGCTCCAGCGGCTTGTAGCCCAAATAGCGCACCTGCACCGTCGTACCACTAGGAATGCTGAGGCTGTAGAAGCCATAGGTATTGGTGGCGGTGCCCGCTGTTCCACTTGATACGGTGGCTCCAGCCAGATTCTCTCCAGAGGCCGCATCCCGCACATGCCCGCTCATGGTAAAGCGCTCTTTCTCTTTCCTGCTGATTGGTTTCCGGTTTGGTTCTAGGATAATTTGGTTCCCGATAAGGCTGTAGCGGGTGTTGGTGCCGCGAAGCACTTCGTCGAGCACCTGCCGCAGCGGCTTTTGCTCAGCTTGCACACTCACCTTATGCTGCAGCGGCACCAGGTCGTTGCTGTACGAGAAGGTAAGGCTGTAGGCGCTGGTAAGCTCCGCTAGCACCTCTTTTAGGGTTGTATTGTCTTTATGCAGGGAAACCTTTTGGTCCAGTAGCGAGGTTTGAGCCCATACTGTAAAGGTAAAAGCCAGCCAACCAATGCCGAAGCACAGTAACCGTTTGCTCATTTGTTGTTTGTTTTCAGGGTGATATATGTTACTGACAACCTTCGCCGCTCAGGGTATAGGTATTGTTGTTTTGCTTTCTGTATTCCAGCTGCAAGGTAACTTGCAGCACCTGCAGCACCTCCTCCAGGGCTGCACCCGCAAAGCTGCCGGTAAAGCGGCAGTTGGCCAGTGCTTCGCTCTGCAGTTGCAGCCCCACGCCATAATAGCGCTCCAGCTCCTGCACTACCTCTGCCAAAGGCTGCCCTTCAAATCGCAACCTGCCCGACTGCCACGCCCATGCATTCTGGTTTGTTATTGCGTATTGTGTTATCTCATTGCTTTGCCTGTTCAAAGCTGCCGCAAAACCGGGTGTTAAGATTGCCTCAGCGTTGGCTTCAGTGGCACGAAAAGCGACTTTACCTGTTGCCACAGTTAAAATCACCGTTTCCTCCGCCGGGTAAGCTCGGAAATTGAAGGAGGTGCCCAGCACACGGGCGTCTGCCGCCTCCGCCTGTACAAGGAACGGCCTCAGCGGATTCCGCTGCACCTCAAAAAAAGCCTCTCCCTCTAAATCTACCACGCGCTCGTCACCGTCAAAATCAGGATCATAGGCAAGCAGGCTGTTTCTGTTCAACCATACCTGGCTGCTGTCGGGCAGCATAGCTGCAAGGGTGCCGTTTCCTGACCTCACGACCTGCATGCCGTAATAAGGGAAGAAGTAAAGTTTAATCATCCAAGTCAGACCTATCAGCAGAACCACCGAAGCCGCTACACGCAGCAGCGTACGGTACATTGGGATAACTTTTGGCTCCGGCTTCTCCGGTGCTGTCTGCAAACGACCTTTTACTTTTTGCCACGCAAAGGCTGTGTCAACCTCTATCAGAGCGACAGGAGGCGTCAGGTCCCACAGCCGCTGCTGCGCCTGGAATTGCTCCGCATGCGTTGGGTCCTGTGCCAGCCACTGGCGCAGCGCTTCCTGCTCGACAGGAGAGGCCTTGCCTTGCAGCTGTTTGGCGGCAAGGTCCCAGTACTTGCTATCCATGGCAGGCGTGGTTTAAAGAATTAAGTTTGAGAATAGCCTGGAGGCTTTCGCCGAAGGCACCAGTTTTTTTTATGACGTTCTTATACATGACAAGTGAAAGCAGCCTGACCGCTACGCCATCAGGGAAAAAAATCTAAAATAATTTTGAAGAGCACCAGCAGCAGGCTCAGCAGTACTTTGCGCAGCACGGAAAGCGCTTTTTTGATGTGGTTGTCCACGGTGTTGGTGGAGATGCTGAGAAATGCAGCAATTTCCTTATGGCTCATTTCCTCGTACCGGCTGAGCAGGAACACTTTCTGGCACATGGATGGCAGCTTTTCAATGGCTTGCTGTACTTTCTGCTGTGTTTCCTGCAGCTGAACGTCCAGTTCGGTGCTGTTCAATGCAAGTGACTGCTCTTCCCGGTATTGCGCGTCTAGTTCTGTTCTGCGCTTCTGGCTGCTGACGTAGTTCAGTGCTTTGTTGATGGCGGCTCTATACAGGTAGGCTTCGGGGGTTGCAAGATGCGGCCGCTGTTCGCTGTTCCAGAAGCCCACGAAAACATCCTGTACAATGTCCTCCGCTGCATCGGCATCGCGGGTAATGCGGTGCACACGCTGGCAAAGGCGCTGATAATTGCGCCTGAACAATTCCTCATAAATCTAGAGTTCTTCCTGTTCGTCAGGCATAAGGGCGGGCGAAGTGATAAGTAAAAGTATAAAACTTTAAGTGAAAGTATAACGCTGTTCCAGCCGCCGCTGACAGGTGTCCCTGATTACCCGGAGGTGCGGCACCCACAATTATCTACACATATCACTATTTTCGTGATACCTGATACAAGTATTGTGATTCGTGCCCACAAAATGCTGTTGTAATCTTTTTGAACTTGAAGCTGTTGAGGGTGAAGAAGGAGTTGTTGAGGAGACTAAGACAGACAGTTGTCTAAAAGAAAAGGGAGCAGGTTTAAGTCAGCCTCAGAAATCGTAGATTTACAACATGGAAGCTAATTTGAGTCCGGCAGGCACGTTGGGTGCGGGCAATGCCCTGAGCCTGCCAGAGGTGCGGAACATTACCCAGAACCGGTTGCTGCTGCACTTGGTTTTCTGGACCGTGTATGTCGTTTTCTTTGGCTTGCTGTACGGTAGCTATATTGATGATTACTACAACGCCTTTATGGTGGAGTTGGTGGAGCTGCCGTTCAAAATGGGACTGGTATACTTTAATATGTACTACCTGATGCCCCGCTACCTGCTGCAGAAGCGCTACCTCGAGTTTTTTGTGTATTTGCTATTGTTGATGGGGTTGATAGGTGCCCTGATGCAGTTCGTCCTGATTCCTTTCCTGATTCACCCTCTTTTTTGCCCTACCACTTACGCAGAAGATAACCTGACATTTTACCGTTTTACCAGGAACATAGTCAACATCAATTACGTGGTGGCGATTACGGCGGTGATTGCTTTGCTCAAGAACTGGTACAGCCACCAGCAGGCAGCACAAAACCTGGCCCAGGATAAGCTGGAAGCAGAACTGAAGTTCCTCAAGGTGCAGATTCACCCGCACTTTCTTTTCAATACACTCAACAGCCTGTACTCGCTCACGCTCAAAAAGTCTGATAATGCGCCGGAGGTGGTGCTGAAGCTCTCGAGCCTGATGGATTATATGCTGTATGATGCCAATGCGGCGACGGTGCCGCTCCAGAAAGAGCTGGACTACATCCAGAACTATATTTCCCTGGAGCGCATACGCTACGGGGAGCGGGTTGATGTCAGCTTTATCCAGTCCGGAAGCGTGGCAGGCAAGCAGATTGCACCGATGATACTGCTTCCCTTTGTAGAGAATGCATTCAAACACGGCGTGAGCACCGAAACGAAAAATGCCTGGGTGCGCATTGATGTGAAGGTAACTGACGAAAAGTTGGTGCTGCTGGTAGAGAATTGTAAGTGTGGTGACCGCGCCAGCAAAAGTCCCCGCGATATGGCCTCCGGCATCGGCTTGAAGAACCTGCAGCGCCGCCTCGAGTTACTCTATGAAGGCTACTATAAACTGGAGATTGAGAATGAGGCAGACAGCTATGCGGCACGCCTCGAGCTGGATCTGGCAAACGATAAAATAAACGCCAGGTAAAGCTGGAGTAGGTCTTGACAGCCTGAACTTGCTTTCAGGTTTTAGTTTTCAAAAAATTTGTATTATTTGAAAGGTGGGAGCGTTACATCTGTATCTTTAATCCAGTTTCTCTGGTCAGGAGGACTTTCGTCAGGTAGTCCTTTGTAAAAACTAAAAGCAGTATGAAATTACGATGCATGATTGTGGATGATGAGCCGTTAGCACTGGATGTGCTGGAAACGTTTATCGAACGCCTGGATAGCCTGGAACTGGTGTGCCGCTGCCACAATGCGGTGGAAGCGTACGATTGCCTCCAAAATGAGCACATTGACCTGATGTTCCTGGATATCCAGATGCCAAAGCTCACCGGCATTGATTTCCTGAAGTCCCTCGCGCATCCCCCAAAGGTCATCTTCACCACAGCCTACCGCGACTATGCTGTCGAGGGCTTTGAGCTGAATGTGGTGGATTACCTGCTCAAGCCCATCGCCTTTGAGCGCTTTCTAAAAGCAGTCTCTAAAGTGTCTGCTGCAGAGCAACCTGTACCCGTTGCCCCAGCCGTTCCTCCTGTATCTGTGCCCGCTGTTGCTGCCAACTCTACCTCAGACTATAAAGAAGCTTTCATCTATCTGAAAGCCGATAAGAAAATGGTGAAGGTGATGCTGTCAGATATTCTTTACATCGAAAGTTTAAAAGATTATATCCGGGTGAAGACGGAGGCGAAGGAGATTATCTCTTACCAGAAAATCAGCTTTCTGGAGGAAAAGCTACCAACAGATAAGTTTCTACGCATTCACCGATCTTTTATTGTGGCGCTGGATAAAATCCAGGCTTTCTCCGCCAGCGCTGTCGACATAGGCAAATCCGAAATCCCGATTGGCAGATTCTACAAAAACGAGGTGCTGCAGATACTGAACCAGAACAACCTGCTGGAAGCCTGATGGCTTCATTTCGTAATAAAATTTGAACAGGCGTATCACTAGAGTCCCAGCGGGACGACCTGTTGATAGAAAAAGAGTCACACTATTCTTTAGCTCCAGCGGAGCGGTCTGGTGAGGATATATTAATAGGCCGCTCCGCTGGAGTTAACGGTAGTTTCTCGCTATTAGGCTATTAACAGGTCGTCCCGCTGGGACTAAAAACCGAATAAGCCGGAATTCTGTTTACATCCATCACGAATTATGAATTAGAAGTAAAAAATCAGAAATCGTGGAAGATGCATCCAGGTGGCTTTTCAAAGCTGCTTAAGCTGACAGATTACTAATTAAGTTGGCCCAGGCACACACATTCATAATTCATAACTTATAATTCCTAATTCTCCCAAAAAGTGTACATCTCCAGGAAGAAGTTTTTCTACCCCATCTCTAAACGCTTGCGGAAGTACCTGCACCACTACGACCGCGAGACTAGGCTGCCTTTGCGGTATGAGGATTTGCTTCATTACGCCGATGCTTATCCGTACTTCGATAAAAAAGGAAAGGACACACTTTGGGAATCGGCGGTGTACGACCAGCATCAGCAGCAGGAACTGAAAAATGGTCTTGCCATGATCTATGCGTTACTGAAGACGGATGGGGATATGTCGGTGATGGAGCATGTGTACGTGTCGCGGATCGATTACTGCACCTTTGGCAACTCCAACCCTTTCCGGGTGCAGGTCATGAACCACCTGAACGACAATTACGACTACTTTTATGTAAAGCGCGCCGATGCGTCGCGGGTGTATGGCCTGGAATTGGAGCACATTCTCTCGCCAAGCCGTATCAATTACCTGGCAGATGGCGACACGCTAATAGAGGAGCACATCGCCGGTATACCCGGAGATGTGTTCATCAAAGAGTACCTGGACAGGCCAGCATCTAATAAAGTGCGGATTGCCAAGGAGTTTGTGAAGTTTAACGAGCGCTGCTTTATGCGGCTGCTCGGCGATATGCGCTCGTACAACTACGTGATTGACGTAACCCCCGACTTTGAGGACGAGCAGTACCGGGTGCGGCCCATTGACTTTGACCAGCAGTCTTACGAAGGCCGGAAAAGGATGTACCTGCCACAGTTCTTCAAAGATAATAACAGCATGGTGGCGCTGGTGCAAAAGCTGTTAAAGCCGGAAGCTATCATACAATACCAGAATGAGGAACGCACGCTCATGTTCCGCCGCCTGCGGGCTGCCCGATACCGCCTAAAAGACCTCATCGACTGCATGCGGCAGGATACAGTGTCTACCCCGGAGAAAATTGAGGAGTTGCGAACCGAACTGGCGGAGCATCATCAATTAAAGGAATTTCTGAGTTGCCGGAACATGGGCGATTTAGTGCGCCTCCACCTGAAAACCGTTATTACCAAAACACCCGGAACGGGCAGGGGCTGAGCCGTTCTAGAGTCGTTCCAAGTTAGTTCTGGTGTGCGCGCTGTTCTCCAAGTTGCCAGTGTTTATAGTGGAGGCGGGCTCAAACATCAGTACCTCAGCCTCTACGTTTGCTACCGGGCAATGCTCCACGCCACGCGGCACAATCAGAAACTCCCCCGGCTGCAGCGTCACCACTTTGTCGCGGAGGTGCATCTCAAACCTGCCCTTGATAACCATAAAGAATTCATCTTCGTGCTCGTGGTGGTGCCACTCAAACGGACCCAGAAACTTAGCCAGTTTTACCTGCTGGCCGTTTAACTCACCGGCAATGCGTGGGTTCCAGTGGTCGTCTATTGAGCTGAATTTCTCGGCAAGGTTAACTTTTTCTATTGCTGTCTTTTCCATTTTTAGGTGATATTAATCATTAGTTGAAAATGTGTTCTCTTTTTATTTGGACTTAGTCTAAATAGACTTTAGCTTTGTAATGTTCGTTAGAAGCTACAACAGCTAAGTTAGAATAGAAGATGCAAACAGCCACTCCATTAGCCGAAATAATCTCTTCAAAAGCAGGAGCCGTTTACCAGTGCGACCGCCGCAACCGTGTATTGGTTAATTTTGCCGGTCAGTTAACAGTGCTGAAAGTGGAGGCCTTCCTGCGACTGAAGCGGGCGGTGGATAGCATCGATTTAGAGGAAATGGCAGCCAGCACAGCCCGCTCTTCTGACTTTGAGCTTATATCGGTGTGCGGCTGCGACCGCTGTTATGTGCTTACCTTGCCGGAGCTGTATGTTTTTAAAGAACTTTTGGGCCAGGCAAAGTTTGCTATGTCGCTGAACAGCATGCTGCACGAGTGCCTTCATACTGAGTTAGCCTCATAGCCAGGCCGTTAGTTCCTTTGCATTTTCATCGAGCACAGCCCCCACGCTGTGCTTTTTTAATTTAGACTGTTTCCATATTTCGGCCTGTTATATACGATCTAGAGACAAAACTCGTAAATTAGATATGTAAAAGGGATGCCAACATAGCGCAGCTCCGCATTTTTAGACGAACCAATTAACACCCTATACCTAAATGAAGGATTTATTAAGACTAAGAACATCTCTCACCGAGGAGATTGAACAAATACTGAACGAACAGATAAAGATGGAGGCAGAAGCCTCGGCAATGTACCTGGCTATGTCGAGCTGGTGCGACCGGAATGGCTTTGACTTTAGCGCGGGCTATTTCAAAAAGCAGTCGGATGAGGAGCGGGAGCACATGCTGCGCCTGTTCAAGTACGTATCTGACATGGGCGGCCGCGCCGTTTCTCCAAGTGTGACAAACATTCCACTTGAGTTTGATTCTTTCAAAGGCGTTTTCGAGCAGGCACTGCAGCAGGAAATTGCTGTTACCCAATCGTTTAACCGCATTGCAGACCGATGCCAGAAACAAAAGGATTACGTGACCTTCTCCTTTATACAGTGGTTCCTGAACGAGCAGATTGAAGAAGAATATGTGGCCAGACGTGCGCTGGAGCTATTTGAACTGATAGGTGAGGATGGTACCGGCCGTTATGAGATTGACAAGCGCGTGCCAAAAATCACGTATGAAAATACTTATGAAGGATAAGTATAGAATATCATAGACACAAAAAAGCCTTTGGAGCACATCCAAAGGCTTTTTTGTGTTCAATGCCTTTCGTTTGGGGTAGCTCGTAGCACATGCTCCTGAAAAGCTTCCTGTGCCTTTGCCTCATTCATTTGCGGCATCCAGGCATTGTCTGGCTGCATACAGACAACAGGGGCATAGTCGCAGCGGTCGGTGCATTCAGTTTTTACTATCTCCACCTGACCCTTCAGGCCCATGTCTTTAATCATACCTCTAAAAAACTTGCCTAGATCTTTGCCGCCTTTCTTTTTGCACTTGCTGCCGGTGCACACATAAATTACTTTATCGGGGGTGTTAAAATGTTTACTCATGTAAGGGTTTACGGTTTTATAAATAGCTAACGCCGATTCTCGGAGAAATAGTTTAGTTATCTCTGGTTGAATATGAACAAAGATAATAAGGCTGAAGAGTTTAACAGAGAGCAGCAAGTATATAGAGTAAAATCCTAATACATCTAAGGCTGCAGGTAGTGTTTAATATAAATTACAACTGGTACACCTCCCGCGCGGGGTCCTGCTGTAGCAATGCAGCCAATGCCCGGTATAGGTCTGGATGGTGACTGCTGAAATCATGCGGGCGCTCAAAGAACGACTCTGCACTTACGGCAAAAAACTCGTGTGCATTGTGGCAGGCCTGCAGGCGAAGAAAGCCCTCTGGCTGTTGCTGCCTCAACTGCATTTCCTGTGTTGCCAGGTTATTCCATTTCGCGAGGTGTTCCTGGTCCAGGAAGCTGTGTTCATTGTTTTGAATGATATTTTCAAGGTGAAGCGCGTGTGCCATTTCGTGCAAACCCAGGTTAAAGCCGTCGGTGTTGTTGCGGTAGCCAGCTTCAAAATCCTTCCAGGAGAGCACAATGTAGCCGCGTGCATTCACTTCGCCGCAGTGGTAGCGTTTGGAAATGGTAGAGTAGTAGCGGTCGGGGTAAAGGAGTATTTTGCTGAAATGAGAGAGGTAGACAGGCTCCAGCCCGAACGTAAGTTGTACGGCAGCGGCAGCAACCTGCACTTTCATGGCTAAGGTCACTTCAAAGCTGGCTCCGCGAGGGATGAACGTCTTCCTGAGTAGGAAATTCGCCACGCGCTTCTCGAACCGGCGCTGAAGGTGCTGTGGTAAGGAAGCATAATAAGCCGATTGCTGGCTGCGTAACTCTTTTACAAAGGGGCGGAGGCGCAGTTGTTTTATACCATACTGCCCCAGTTGCATAAGGGCATACACCAGTACCACCATCAGGACAGCCTCTACAGGCGTTAACTCCGCCTGCGCCATAGTATGCGGGCGAGCTCCAAAAAGCACGCAAAGCGGCGGGTGCAACGGGCTTAAAGCAGAAGAAAGAGAGTGGATATTCAAGCAGGACCAGTTTAAACTACCTAAATATATATCTTTTTAGACCATAGACGTATCCTTAGCCATCCATTATCTTTTATCTACAAGAAAAAATTAGCAAGAGAACACGCTTGAAGCTGAGCATCATCATACCGACCTATAACGAGGAAGCTGCTATAGGGCCGTTGCTGCAGTATTTAAAGCAGCATATCAGTCCCGATACTGAGATTATAGTGGCCGATGGAGGAAGCCAGGATGCAACCTGTGCCACCGTGAAGCAGGAAGGGGTACAAGTGCTGCATTGCAAGCAGAAGGGGCGGGGCCCGCAGATGAATGCAGGGGCAGCTGCCAGTACAGGCGCTATACTTTACTTTCTGCATGCCGATACATTTCCTCCAGCAGCTTTCGAGGCACATATAAAAAAGGCGGTGCAGCAAGGGGTGGGTAGTGGCTGCTATCGGCTGCGCTTTGATTTCCCGCACTGGTTTCTGCGGCTCAATGCCTGGTTCACGAGATTTGATGTGGATGCTATCCGTTTCGGTGATCAGAGCCTTTTTGTGCGGCGGGATATCTTCTCCAAAGCAGGAGGCTTTAACGAACAACTGCTATTATTAGAGGACCAGGAGGTAATCGGCAGGCTGAGGAAGATAGCACCTTTTGCCGTGCTGCCCCGGCAGGTGGTTACCTCTGCCAGAAAGTATAAAGAGGTAGGCGTTTACCGGCTGCAGGGAGGGTATTTTCTGGTGTATAGCCTCTACCGCATGGGCGTTTCACAGGAGCGGCTGGTGCAGGTGTATAAATGGCTGATTAGGCGGTAACAGTGACTGGTGCTGCAGCTGCAGTCCTCTTTTGGTGAGATGGACACTTTGCAGGACAAAGAGAGACAGTAGCCATCAACTGCTTTTCTTGCTGCCTATGGCTGCTGTACTGTGCAATTTCACCTTATCTCTTTGTAACAGTATCCGTAAACATCAGGTGTAGTATTCATCTTAAATATCAGGATAGAATGAGCATCCTGAAATCTGGGACCAAAAAACAGTATGATGAAAAAAACATTTATATACCCTATTTCGGCAGTGCTTACAGGGCTGCTTCTGGGAGGATGCAGTCCTTCTGCCACTACGGAGAGCACTGTAACGGCAACAGAAACAGCTGAAATGAACATGGGCCGTGGCCTGGATCTGGCCAACATGGACACAACGGTAGACCCCTGCACTGACTTTTACCAGTATGCCAACGGAGGCTGGGTAAAAAATAATCCAATTCCGGCTTCGGAAAGCCGCTGGGGATCTTTTAATGAGCTGACAGAGCGAAACAACGCTGTGTTGCGTGAACTGCTAGCCGAAGCAGCCTCTAACACCGTTGCTCCAAAAGGTTCTGCCACGCAACTGGTCGGGGATTTCTATGCAGCCGGTTTGGACTCCGTAGCGGCAAACGAGGCAGGTATTACACCCATCCAACCCGAGCTTGACAGGATTGCGGCTGCTAACTCTACAGCTGAATTAATTAATTCAGTAGCCGAACTGAAGACAAAAGGCATAAGCGGTTTCTTCAGCATGTATGTGTCGCAGGACGATAAGGTAAGCACTAAGTATGCGCTGCAGGCAGGGCAGGGAGGCCTGGGCTTACCTGACCGGGATTATTACCTGAAGGATGATGATCGCTCTAACACAATCCGAACTGAATATGTGAACCACCTGCAGAACATGTTCCAGTTGATGGGAAACGCAGCGGGGGTAGCACAGCAGAAGGCGCAGACAGTAATGAACATTGAAACAAAGCTGGCACAGGCATCAAGAGCCCGTGTGGACTTGCGGGACCCATACGCCAACTATAATAAGATGACGGTGCAGGAGTTCACCAACCAGAACCCGAACCTAAAAGTAAGCCAGCTGCTGGAAGGTATGGGAGCGCAGGCGGCAGAGGAAATTATTATCGGGCAGCCAGACTTTTTCAAAGAGCTGAACACTATGCTGAAGAGTGTGCCGCTGGAAGATTGGAAGACATATGCGCAATGGCATGTAGCCCGAACGATGGCGCCTTACCTGAGCCATGATTTTGTGCAGGAGAATTTCAACTTCTATGGCAAAGTGCTGAGTGGTGCAAAAGAAATGCAGCCTCGCTGGAAGCGTGTCTTGCGTGCCACAGACAGCGCACTGGGAGAGGCACTGGGCCAGTTGTATGTGCAGGAAACGTTTTCGCCGGAGGCCAAGCAAAAGGCCATTAAGATGGTGGATAACCTGCAGGAAGCTTTCAGAGAGCACGTGCGCGACCTGGACTGGATGAGCGAAGAGACCAAAGCGCGCGCCCTGCAGAAGTTAGGTGCCTTCGCCGTGAAAATAGGATACCCTGACGATTGGGAAGATTACCAGGGGCTGGACATTAGCCGCGACTCTTACGCCGCAGATGTGATGCGTGCCAGCCAGTATGCTTTCCGCGATAACATTGGCAAAATTGGGCAGCCGATTAACCGGGAAGAGTGGTTTATGTCGCCGCCAACGGTTAACGCATATTATAACCCAAGCATGAATGAGATTGTGTTTCCAGCCGGCATTCTGCAGCCACCTTTCTTTGATCCGCAAGCTGACGATGCTGTAAACTACGGAGGAATGGGAGCCGTGATCGGACATGAGCTGACGCACGGATTCGATGATCAGGGTGCCAAGTATGATTTTGAAGGTAACCTGAAAGACTGGTGGTCAGAAGTGGATTTAGAGCAGTTCAGTGCCCGGGCCACCGCCGTAGCCGACCAATATGACCAGTACACGGTGCTCGACAACCTGCATGTAAATGGCAAACTAACCTTAGGCGAGAATATCGCAGATATCGGTGGATTAAATATAGCTTATACGGCTCTGCAGAAGTCACTGGAGCAGAACAACCCAGGCAAGATTGCCGGCTTTACGCCAGAGCAGCGGTTTTTTCTCGCCTGGGCTCAAATCTGGCGTGTGAACATGCGGGATGAGGCACAGAACCAGCAGATTCTGACAGACCCACACTCACCGGGCCGTTTTCGCACAAACGGGCCTGTTTCCAACATGCCGCAGTTCTACGAGGCTTTTGGCTGCGACCAGGGAGACCAGATGGTGCGAAACGAAGAGAACCGCATCAAAATCTGGTAAACCGTAAGAGCTTGTATTAATAATGATACACTTAAAAAGGCGCTGCAGTATTACCTGCAGCGCCTTTGCTTTTTCTATGAAGCTGCACTCTACTCGTTTACAATTTTAACCGTGTGTTTCACGACTTGCCTTGGCCAACTGGAACCATCTACAGGCTCCTGCTCTATTTTTTCGACTACATCCATACCTTCCACCACTTCACCAAAAACAGTGTATTCTGTGTCAAGGCCAGGTTCTCCGCCTTGCTCTAGATAAGTTTGTATCTGTTCAGGCGTATACTCCATCTCATGCTGTGCCTCAAATGCTCTCAGTTCTTCCTCCGTCACAGACTGGCCGGTCACAATATAAAAGTTATGAGAAGAGGATTCCTTATCCGGGTTGCGTTCGTCGCCGTAGCGGGCCATTGCCAGTGCACCTCGCTTGTGGAAGTAGTTTGGGTTAAGCTCCTGCGGAATTTTGTAAGCGCCCTGGCTCATCTCACGCTCATCTGAATCACCGCCCTGTATGGCAAAGTCTTTCACGACCCTGTAGAACTCTCCCTGGTCGTAGAAGCCGGCTTTTGTAAGGCGAACAAAGTTGGCGCGGTGCAGCGGCGTGTCTTTATACAGTCGCACTTTAATGTCTCCGTGGCGCGTGCTGATAACTGCAAGGCTGTCCTCGTGCTGTTCTTCATAAGCTGACAGCACCTCCACTGCATTTTCGGTGGTAAGTGGTTCCAATTGCCCGGAATCATCAGCTACCTCATTGGTTTCTCCTGTAGTGCTATCAGAGGTCTGATTACAGGAAACAACTGCCAGAAGGAAGGAAGCCAGCAGTAGCGTTCTCAGGTTTGAGATAGAGAAATAATGTAGTTTCATGTCTTTAGCTGTTTTGCGTTTCCATTAAATATACGAATCTGAAAGAGATACTCCAATCAAAAAGTTAACTCAGAATTAATTTTATTAAATTTTGGATTAATTTTATAAATCACTTTTTTGCATATCCACAGTCAGATGCATTTGCGTATAGCCCTGACTACCATTTCAAAATTGCTAGGGAATGCTGCTTTGACAATACAAGCAGCCAAATTGTCAACTAGCCTGAATGTATAGCAAGTGTAAGTTTAACTGTAACATAACAGTAGGTGCAGTTGTGCCTTTCAAAAAGGGC
Organism: Pontibacter pamirensis; assembly: GCF_010015475.1. Lineage (GTDB taxonomy): Bacteria > Bacteroidota > Bacteroidia > Cytophagales > Hymenobacteraceae > Pontibacter > Pontibacter pamirensis. The sequence continues at coordinate 314,616 of NZ_SSNI01000002.1, read as the reverse complement.
CTTCTTAAAATGTTGATAAATAAAAATATTTAATATATTGCTTTGTTAGATTTTAAATAATAGTTTAGGATTACGTTACTTAGAATATTTTAATTATTTACTTGTCACTTAACCCCTTTAACGTTTATGAAGAATACTTTACACTTTCGTGGTTTGATGCGCTCGCTTATGTTTGGTGCTGCAGTTACTACAGCTGCATGCACCTTTACAGCATGTGATAACGAAGCAGGAGATACCATTGAGCCGCAGGCTGTTGTACAGGCAGATAGCCAGAATGGTGCTATTATTGAGGGCCAGTACATTGTTGTACTTAAAAAGGATGAGAACCTGCGTATCAGCTCAAGCGCCACATATGCGCAACGAACAGAGATGGTACGCGAAATCGGCCAGAACATCATGGCCGAAAACGGCATTAAAAATTATCAGATACAGCAGGCTTATGGCCAGGCCGTAACAGGTATAGCCGTAAAAATGTCAGCCGATGAAGTTGCCGTATTGCGCAGAGACTCCCGGGTGGATTATGTAGAGCCAGACCGTATTGTAATGCTTGCCAAACCAGGAACCGGTGGAGGTGGCTCTACAGGCCAGGAAGTGCCTTACGGTATCAGCCGCGTGGGCTATGCCGATGGCACAGGAAAAACTGCTTGGGTAATTGACACCGGTATTGACTTAGACCACCCGGACCTGAACGTAGACGTAGCCCGCAGTGTAACTATGTTTACAAGCGGAAGAGATGCCAGCTCAGCTGACGACGGAAACGGGCATGGCTCGCATGTGGCAGGTACGATTGCAGCGAAAAACAATTCCACAGGTGTATTAGGTGTAGCTTACGATGCCACTGTGGTAGCTGTAAAAGTGTTGGATTCGAGGGGTAGCGGTTCTTACTCTGGTGTAATTGCCGGTGTGGATTATGTAGCCAGCGCAGGTAAGGCTGGTGACGTGGCCAACATGAGTTTAGGTGGTCCTGTATCACAGGCATTGGATGATGCTGTGGTAGCTGCAGCAAGTAAAGGTATCTTCTTCGCTTTGGCGGCAGGTAATGATGGTGCTGATGCCAACAATTCTTCTCCAGCCCGTGCAAACCATGCCAACGTGTATACTGTGTCTGCTATGGGCACCGGCGATAAGTGGGCTTCTTTCTCCAACTATGGCAACCCGCCTGTAGACTATTGCGCACCGGGTGTTAGCATCAAGTCTACCTGGAAAGATGGTGCATATAACACGATTAGCGGTACGTCTATGGCGTCTCCGCACGTGGCAGGTTTGCTATTGTTAGGCGCTGTAAATACCGACGGTAACGTAATAGGCGACCCAGACGGAAATGCAGATCCAATTGCACACAGATAATTGAAAGTTTAAAGTGAGTATATAAAAGAGGGCGGCCGTTTGGCTGCCCTTTTCTTTTGAAGCAGGTTAGCTCAGAGTTCTTTGCGCATCACATAATCGTTCATCCAATAGGGCCCGATGGGTATATCTTCCTGCTGGTGCACCTGGTAACCGCAGCGCTCGTAGAATTGCTTTGCCTTATTGTAGCGGTTCACGTTCAAGTCTAAAACACTGGCGCCGTGTCGTTTCACTTCCTCTTCTGCGGCTATGAGAAGGGCTTTACCGTATCCTTTACCTTGCTCGCCCGGCAACAGGTAAATTTTATTCAGTTTATAGATACCTGCTGTCTTATCCTTCACCGAATAAGAAGCAAAACCTACGGGTTTGTCTTGCTCAAATAGCAGCAGGAAAGTTTGCCCTTCCTCCATTTGCTTCGCCAGAGTCTCTTCCAGGTAAATCACCTCAAACATATAATCAACTTGCTCTTTGCTCAGGATGCTGCTGTAGGTAGGTGCCCAGGTGGCTTCAGCGAGTTGCTGTATGGTCTTTATGTCTGCCTCGGTGGCCTGTCTTATACTATAGCTCCTGTTCATAAAGTATATGTTATCCTGGCGAAAGTTAAGAGCTATGATGTGAAATGCAAACCCTCTCCCCACAAGCTTGGTATAGCTGTTACAGATACTTTACTTTTGTATTCGCTTGAACTTAAAAGATATCAATGAAAGCAGTTATTTTAAAAGAAATAGGAAAACCACTTGAAATAGTAGATAGAGAAAAACCACGACCCGGAGAGGGAGAGGTGCTGGTTCAGGTAAAAGCCGCTGCCCTCAACCACCGCGATGTCTGGATTCAGCACGGGCAGTATGCCAATATTCAGCTTCCTGTCTTACCAGGCTCTGATGGAGCCGGCGTGGTGACTGAAGTAGGATCTGGCGTTAAAGAAAGTTGGATAGGAAAGGAAGTTATAATAGATCCTTCCACAGGCTGGGGAATTAACCCGCGGGCACAGGGCCGTGACTTCAAAATCCTGGGTATGCCGCAGGAAGGTACTTTTGCCGAATATGTAAAAGTGCCTGCTGCTAATTTATATAAAAAGCCGGAGCACCTGAGCTTCGAAGAGGCGGCTGCCATTCCCTTAGGAGGCGTTACGGCCTATCGCGCGCTGTTCACACGGTGTGATCTACTAAAAGGCGAGCGCGTGCTGGTGACAGGTGCCGGTGGCGGTGTAGCCATTTTCGCTGTGCAGTTTGCAGTGGCGGCAGGAGCCGAAGTTTGGGTCACCTCCAGTTCCGAAGAGAAAATAGCACGAGCCAAAGAGTTTGGCGCCAGAGGCGGCGTGAATTATAAGTCGCAAGACTGGGGAAAACAGCTGAAAGAACAGGCTGGTGGTGGTTTCGACGTGATGATAGATTCTGCAGGAGGAGAAGGCTTTGCGCAACTTATCCGGCTGTCTAACCCAGGGGCCCGCATTGGCAACTACGGTCGCACGGCAGGCACTATAAAAGAACTGAACCCGGCTGAGATTTTCTGGAAGCAAATTTCCATCAACGGCACCACCATGGGCACGGCTAAGGATTTTGCTGCTATGGTCGCATTCATAAAGGAGAGAAAGATAAAGCCTGTAGTAGACAAAGTCTTTCCCTTAGAAGAAGCAGAGCAGGCTTTTCGGCGCATGGACGAAGGCAAGCAGTTCGGTAAGATTGTGCTGAAGGTTAATTGACAGTTGATTGTCAGTTGTTGATTGTTTATCCTTATGATGTAGAAATTGCTGCGTTACGTGCTGTTACTGGCGCGGGTATTTGACCCGTAACATTGGGTGGAAAAGAGTCTCCGGACTCGCTTTGCAGTTGATGTAATATCTTAATGTATGAAATCTCTGCTCCGAGATATAGGCAAGTTGTAAACCAGAAAGCAATAATAAGAAGAGGCAGGCTGTTAAGCCCGCCTCTTCTTATACTAAGAATTGTTTTAAAAGCAATAACAACTAACAATCATCAATTAACGATTACTGGTTCTGCTCCAGAAAATTTAGCAGGAAAGCATACTGCAGGGCTGTTTCCTTGTAGCGCTCAAAACGGCCGGAGGCTCCGCCGTGGCCGGCAACCATATTTGTGTGCAGTAGCAGCATATTATCATCCGTTTTCATGTCGCGGAGTTTGGCTACCCACTTAGCTGGCTCCCAGTACTGCACCTGCGAGTCGTGTAGGCCGGTTGTCACGAGCATGTTCGGGTAATCCTTGGCTTCCACGTTGTCGTAAGGCGAGTAAGACAGCATGTAATCGTAATACTGCTTCTCGGCTGGATTGCCCCACTCGTCAAATTCGCCTGTTGTGAGCGGAATGCTGGTGTCAAGCATGGTGGTGATTACATCCACAAACGGCACGGCCGCGAGTATACCCTTAAACAGTTCCGGGCGCATGTTCACCACGGCACCCATGAGCAAACCTCCGGCGCTTCCGCCTTGCGCAAACAGCTTGTCGGGGTTCGTATACTTCTGGTCGACCAGGAACTCGGCGGCATCTATAAAGTCAGTGAAGGTGTTTTTCTTCTTTAACAGCTTGCCGTTCTCATACCACTGGCGGCCCATTTCCTGGCCTCCGCGAATGTGGGCAATGGCAAATACAAAGCCCCGGTCCAGCAGGCTGAGGCGCACGGAACTGAACGTCGGGTTGGTGCTGTAGCCGTAGGAACCATAGGCATAGAGCAGCGTCGGGTTGTTGCCATTCAACTGCAGCCCTTTTCGATACACCAGCGACACCGGAATCTTTGTACCGTCGTCGGCAGTTGCGTAGACGCGCTTTGCCTCATAATTCTTTGGATTAAAGTCGCCTACCACTTCCTGGCGCTTCAGCAGTTCCCGCTCCTTTGTCACCATGTTATAATCGTAGGTGGAGCTTGGGGTAGTGAGGGAACTGTAGTCGTAGCGCAATTCTTTGCTGTCGAAGTCAGGGTTGGTGCCGATGTAGGCGGTGTAAGCTTCTTCTCCGAAATCAATGTAATAATCTGCCTTCGGGTCGTTCCACTTCTTCACGCGTATCTGAGAGAGGCCATTCTTCCGTTCCTGCAGCGTCAGGTAATCCTTGAAAATCTCGATACCCTCTAGCAGTACGTCTTCACGATGTGGCACCACTTCTTTCCAGTTGGCTTTGCCGGGCTGGCGCACCGGGGTCTGCATCAGCTTAAAGTTGGTGGCGCCGTCCTTGTTTGTCACGATGTAAAACTTATCGCCGAAGTGGTCTACGCTGTACTCCAGCCCCCGCTCACGCGGCTGTATTACCTTGAATTCACCGTTTGGTTTATTGGCATCCAGGAAGCGGTACTCGTTTGATAAGGTGCTGCCACTTCCGATAATAATGTAATCATCAGACTTGGTTTTGTAAACGAAGGTGCTGAATGTCTCATCGGCTTCGTGGTATACTTCCTTGTCCTGAGCGGTAGGTGTGCCCAAGGTGTGCTTAAATATCTTGAACGAACGCAGTGCCGAGTCCTTCATGGTATAGAACACCGTTTTGTTGTCGTTCCCCCATACAGCGCCGCCGGTAGTGTTCGGAATGGCGTCCGGTAAAAACTCACCTGTATTCAGGTCTTTAAAGCGGATGGTATACTTGCGGCGGCTGACGGTGTCTTCGCCAAACGCCAGCAGCTGATTGTTCGGGCTCACGTTAATGCCGGCGGCGGAGTAGTAACTTTGGCCTTCTGCACGCTCGTTCGCGTTCACCATCACTTCCTCAGGTGCTTCCAGGGTACCTTTCTTTCGGGCGTAAATCGGGTATTCTTTGCCTTCTTCGTAGCGGGTATAGTACCAGTAGCCATCATCTTTAAACGGCACAGACTCATCGTCCTGCTTTATTCGGTCTACTATCTCTTTAAACAGTTTTTCCTGGAGTGCCTCCGTGTGCGCCAGCCGCTGCTCCGTGTATTCGTTCTCGGCGTTCAGGTACGCAATTACTTCCGGATCTTCGCGCTGGTTCAGCCAATAATAGTTGTCGATGCGCGTATCGCCGTGCATGGTAAGCTCTTTCGGTGCTTTTTTGGCCACGGGAGGTTCAGGCGCCTGTGTGGAAGTTTGTGCGGAGGGAGTGGGCGTAGCGGCCTGTTCTATTGTGGCGGTGCTGCTGCTACCGGTGGAGGTATTGCTGGAGGAGCAGCCGGTTCCGATTGCCAAACATGCTGTAAGTAAGGTGGCTGATGCAGCCACTCTCGGATTAAAGGTTTTCATAGTTCTTTTTTAAATGGCTGATGTGCCTGCTGCAACAGCGAAAAGGCTGGTACAGCACAGCTAAATTCCGGAAAAATCAGGAGGAAACATAATAGGTGTGATGTATGTATGCAGCTTAATTTTTGTTAATTTAACGCAGCACCAGTAAATTGTTAAGGTTAAAAAAAAATCAATGACATGGCTACACAAGCAGAATTTGAAAGCGCAGTAGAAAAATCAAAGACATTAACAGAGCGCCCGAGCAACAACGTGCTGCTGCAACTGTACGGCCTCTACAAGCAGGCAACAGACGGAGACGTAAACACCGAGCGGCCCGGCGGCTTCGACTTTAAGAACATTGCCAAGTGGGATGCATGGAAACAGCAGGAAGGAAAAAGCCAGGAGTCCGCGCGCGAGGAGTATGTGCAGCTGGTAAATAACTTGGCTGGCGAGTAAACACTGATTAGTAGGCCATAAAAAAGGAAGCCTCAAGAGGCTTCCTTTTTTATTTGGCTTTCCAGCGGTGGCCGCAGTTGTAGCATACAAATTTGCGGCTCATGAAAGGCAAGGGAAACCCCAGCAGCAGATAACTGATGGAGAAAACTGTCTTGTTGTACTTCTCCTCATTTACGTTGTCGGAACCGCAGTTGGGGCAGGTTCTGGCAGACACATGCTCCTGCATGGGAGGTGCCATTTCCAGATCATCGTTGTACAGGTACTCAGAAGTACCTCCATGTATTTTGGCCATGATAGCCTGTGCCTCTTCTGCGTCCTGGGCCGTTACCTTCAGTTTTACGCCTCCCACCGCCACAGAGTAAAACGGCTGTGCACCCACGATGTGCTCGTCGCCTAAAAAACAGAGAATACCCTCTGCCTCCAGGCGGCCTTTCACGATATGGGCCTCCGTTACATCATTAAAAGTGGCAATGGTTACGAAGCGATCTGCCATCAAAGGGTTTGTTTAGAGATTATTGCTTCTTTGGGGGCAGGTCAAAAGCCTCGGCTTCGTGCTCGAAATGGCCTTTGTGCGAGGCATCGCAGAAAGGCTTGTTTTTAGAAAGGCCACAGCGGCAGATGGATACCAGCTCGCGACCACCCAAACCATAGGTGTTACCGTTCTTGTCCACAATTTCAAAGTCGCCCTCTACACGTAGCGAGCCATTGTTGTTTACGGTTATTTTTGTTTTTGCCATTCTAATTAAATTTTTCAGTAGTAGAACAATGTCTGTAACAGCATAATAATCACAAGACCGTAAGCTACAGCTTGTGTATTTAGCATGTTACGGGAGTGTCATTAAGACTGCCCGCAATCCGGGTACCTATGAGCAAATATAATTAATTAGGCGGATAACTCTCAAGATGAGCGGCTGTTAAGTCTAATTAAAGCAAAATCGGCCCTGAGTAACAGACCCAGAGCCGATTTAAACCTAATGTAGTAGTTTGATTATTGGTTGCTGTATAAATAGTTATACGTTTCGCTTTTACCAGTGGGTGTCACTACTGTTTGTGTGAGCGGATACCCCTGCTCAGTATAAGTATAAGCGTAGGCGTATTTAAATGTCTTATTGCCGTCCTGTACCAGAGCCGACGATGCAATAAGATTATTCGGACTGCTGGCACTGCCGGGTTCTGCAAACTCATGAAGTGGGTTCTGGTTTGTGTCGTAAGAGTAAGTAGTGGTGGAGAATAGGCTGGCTTTTCCTTTTCCGTCAATCACATACTGCTTCTCTTCAGCATAGTTGCCATTCGGTAGTACCTCATAGGTAGTGTATGACTTTTGAATAGCTTCAGTTTCATCCTTTTCCCCCTTGTCGTCGTTACTTACCTCAAAAAGAGATTTTTTCTGAAGGTTATTCTTTTCATCGTAGTCAAAGGTAGCATAAGCGGTATACTCTATTTTACCTTCTTTGTGGTAGGCCATATCTATCTTAGCAAGAAGGCCCTTAGAGTTATAAGTGTATTTCTGCTCTGTTAGCAGCGCGTTGTCTGAAGTTGCATGCATGGAGGCTTTTGTAAGCTTTCCCGTACCATCGTACTCATACTTCTCAAAGGTTTCCGCTTCTCCGCTTTCTTTGTGGTAGTGATTTACCTGGCTAAGTTGTTTACCAGCAAAGCTGAACGAAGTTACTTTTGAAGAGTCTGCCAGAATTTGCGAAAGCATTCCCTGTGTGAACTCTGGATTAACAGATTCCTGCTCATTTTTGTCGCAAGAACTTAGTGCTACCACACCACAGAAAAGTAGGGCTGGCATCAATCTGTTTTTCAATTTCATTTGGCTAAAAGTTAATTGATAAAATATGTCCTGCCTGTGCAGGTTTAGGTCAAAACGGGTGGATTGAAGTGAAAATTGCACCAGAATACAAAGAAAATAAAAAGCAGCCTGACTTGAAGGCTGCTTTTTGCTGATTAACTACCTATAAATAAGTTTCTTATAATGAGTTAGAATAAGTTAAAAAAAATATTAAATATAATAATACCTATATTCAATTATAAAGACTTTTTGCTAGTTTAAGCTGGCGCTCTGGGCTATGTTCAGCAACTCATCCCCAGCATCAATATTATGCCGCAGCTCTTCTTTAAAGTTGATGGAAAGGCGCATTGCCTTCAGCCCTGGCACGCCTGGAAGCTCCTCTACATCCAGATACTCTATTTCTTCGCATATATAATTCTCTGATTGCAGAAACTCAATATAACGTTGGTATTCCTGCACCTCTCTCTGCTGTGTATACACAATGGCAATCTTACCTGGTTGCGTCAGGCGCTCTTCGGTGTCACGTACTGTTGCCTTGTCAATACGCTTTTTGATAATCTCATAGCGTATGTTATTGGCGCCATCTACATCAAACTTTTTCTCATCCATTCTGAATCGTATCGAGAGAGGGTCGCTGTGCACGAGTATGAGCTGCGTAATTTCTAACGGAAGCTTTAAGTTTGCCCGCAGCTTATAGATGCGCCGGGCAATCTCGCAGGTTAGCATCAGTTGCCACAGGCGCATGTTCTTCAGGTAGATGGATTGGTAATCGCCGTTGTTCAGCAGTGAGGAACCAATGTAAATGTTGTACTCCAGGCCATCCGTTTTGTATCGCTCGAAATAATGCGGAAAGATTTGCTGGGCTTTTTCCTCCTCCCGATCCAGAAAAGTAGAGATTGTTTCATTTATCATAAAAAGGCTTTCCTCATACGCCCGGCGCTTGTTATATACTGCCTTATAGGGGTTGCTGATAGCAAATTGGTACGCCTCTATTGCAGGGCGTGCTGTAGGTCGCTTCTTCAGGAAGTGGTCAAAGAGCGGCTCGATTTCGGAGCGCAGGAAGTCCAGTACCAGCACCTCATCCCCCGAACCAAGCTCACTCAGGATATCCTGAGAGTACTTGTCCATCTTATACACCAACTCATCCAGAATGGAAAGCGGCAGGCTGTCCTTCACGGCGAGCACCACCTCTTTTGCCAGCACCAGCTGTTCGATCAGGTCACCTTGTATGGCCTTGTTGCGCTCAGTGGCAGATCCGCGGATATCGGAAGAGCCATAGAGCGGGTATATATCCCGAAATACGATGGGTTCGATTTCAGAACTCGCGTTACGTTCCCTTTTATCCAGAAGGTTAACCGCTGCCTTGGTGAAGCGCCACTCCACAACGGGGTGAATGGCAGTATACTTTTCCTTGATAATGCTCTGAATATTGCTGCGTAATTCTTCCAGGCTGCGGTTCATGGCCAGTGCAAACAGGGGCAGTATCTCTTTCAGCTTGATAGTAGAGAGGGCATTCAGTTCTCCCGGTATAGGCGAGGCCAGCTCCATCAGGCCAATGGTTTTGCCATCATACTCAAGTGGTGCTATAATCAGGTTCCGGATTCCGGACTCAATTAGTTTCTGTTCTACCTTAGTCGGGTTCGGGAACACGCTCAAGTCTTCTACTACAATGGTATTCCCTCTTTTAAGCACAGGCTCGTAAATAGAGTTTTGCAGGTCCGGAAGTACAATATCACAGTCCTGTGTCAGGACCAGCCCATTCCAGATCTTGCGGGCATAGGTAGTGTCGAACTCCTGTAGTGCTGGGCAGGAGGCAAAGCCAAGCTTAATGCCGGGCAGGCCGAAAAGGATGCGCATCTTCTGCTGCAGGTTCAGAAAGCCCTCTGTTGTGCTCACAGCGCCTCTGTCTAGCAGGTCGAAACGCAGCGCGGAAATAGTTTCCTCGTTAGTGACCTCCGTAAAGTCATACACGGCAAAGCCCGAAAACTCAAAGTTATCCGGCGGTAATTTCATCATCCAGAGGTCAAGGTCGTTGTAGCGGTTAATGAGGAAGTTGATCTCCTGTGTCGTCAGCTCTTTTATTTCACCTCTTGCCTTCACCTCCATAAACTTCAAGTCGATGATGAGCTTATAGTGGCGCGGCAGGCCCGTGAATTTATCCTTCACAATAAAAATAAAGGGAACATCAATGTTGAAATTGGCATTGTAAAACTTTTCCAGTATCAGGGTATACGCTGACAGCGTGAGCCGGAAAAGCAGCGTTTTCAGGTCCAGGTTTAGCTTTTCAATGTAGTTGTCTCCTTCCAGCAGCTTTAGCTCCTCCAGCTTTGGCGTGGCGTAAAAACTCTCAAAACGGAAGGGTACAACCGCTGCCATCAACTCTTTTTCCCAGAGTGCACTCGGAAAAACATCCTCCATCAGTATATCAACGGTATCCACATACTGCTCTATAATGGTTGGGTTGTCGATGGGCCCTGCTAACTCGGGGGTGTTGCGCAGCAGGTCTGCCAGCTCACGCACCCGGGCAGCGTTGCAGCTGGGGTCGTTTTGCTCCTTGTTCTCCCAATACGTAATCAGAGGCGCCAGGCTAAGCGTCGTTTTAAACGGGAATTCATCCACACTCAGGAAAATATCATCCTGGTTTGATATGGAAACTACCGTCTCATGAAAGCTGGCTTTATGATGTTTTGTTTTACTCATGGTTCATATGATCTGTCGTAGCGGCGAGCTAAGGGTGTATACTATTCACCGCTTGTGGATAATAAACGAAGTTTACTTCCAAAAGATAGTACAATAACCGTTCTGTCTGTTTTAAGTTTGAGTAAAGTTTTGTCTGATGCCGCAAGATTTGTGTGTAGGGGATATATGCTTTGTATATTTGTGGCATAATTTTTACGGTGATAAGCTGTTATAGTTTAAGTTAAATAAGAACTACCTATGAAAAATGTCATGAAGTGGATGCTGACGCTTTTATTCGCAACTGCAACACTGGGAGCTGCGCAGGCACAGTCGGAGGTGGAGCAGGACCTAACTGAGCTGCGCGCCTGGATGCAACGCAGATCAAGCCAGGCGGACAGCACAATCAGGAAAGAGTGGCCAAGTGTGAAGGAGGAGTTTAAGAGCCTGACCTCAAGCCTCAACCGAAACACTCAAAGCCTGTCTGAGGAATCCAGAGAAGAGTATAACGACATAAAGCAACGCTACAAAAGCTGGGAGGAACGCAACGAAAGCACTGCTGTGGACCTTGAAGGAAAGGAGTTGGAGCGATGGGAACGGGAACTAACCGGTACTACTAATATTGACAGGATTAAACCCGCTAAAATGCGCGATGTCTATGCCAGGCTGTTGGAAAGAACGCGTGAGCAGCGCCGCAACTGGAGCCTTCGCGACTGGGAGTATGCTGAGTTTGTGCTTGGGGAGCTAAACAGCCGAAAGGCAGAAGTGCTGAATCAACTCAGCAGCGGTGATAAAATCAAGATTGCCGCTTTGCAGGTAGAATTTGCCTCCCTCAAAAGAAGCCGTGAAGCCAAAGACGCTTACGAACACATGATCGAAAGTAACCGCTAAGCTTAACTTTAGTCCAAACAAAGGGAACGCCTGGCAGCATGTATAGCTGCCAGGCGTTCCCTTTGTTTTAGTGGTCTGTAATTAAATAGCATTCTGGCCTTTGGTGCCGCCAGACTGATCTTCACCGGAGTTGCGCCCCTGGTCCGGGTCCTTATTTTGTTTCTTGTCCGTCAGGTGGCGGTTTTCTTTTATGTTGTCCGGATTCTTTGGTTTTGGATCGGTCTGCTTGTTTGCGTCCTGGTTATGTCCTTTTGTCATAGCTTTCAGATTTAGGTTATTACCTTTAGATGTACGGCCCTTGGACCATGGGGTTAAGAAGCAGGAGCTGCTCAGGGCGGGAATGTTGATAACCTCGTGGGGAACTTGTCTGAAGCGGGCCGGCTTCGTCTGTCAAAAAAGCCGTACTTTTGCTTCCCGATTTTTACTATAACCACAGATTACCATGCATATTGCAATCGTCGGCAACATTGGCGCTGGCAAAACCACCCTGGCAACGAAACTATCCCAGCACTTTAAATGGGATCTATACCTCGAGGCTGTGGAAAACAACCCCTACCTGAAGGACTTTTATGAAGACATGGAGCGCTGGGCTTTTCACCTGCAGGTGTACTTCCTGAACAGCCGCTTCAACCAGGTGCAGCAGATACAGGCAAAGACCAACGATGTGATTCAGGATCGTACAATCTATGAGGATGCCTTTATCTTTGCCAAAAACCTGCACCAGTCGGGCCTGATGAGCACCCGCGACTATGAGAACTACTTTTCGCTGTTCCAGTCCATGATCAGCATGGTGAAAGCCCCGGATCTGATGATTTACCTGAAAGCCGATCTGCCCAAACTAATCGGACAGATAGAGAAGCGGAACCGCGAATACGAGAGCAGCATCAGCATTAACTACCTCCGCAACCTGAACGAACATTATAATAACTGGATGAGCAGTTACGACCAGGGGAAGCAGTTGGTAATTGATGTGAATAACATGGACTTTGTGGCTAATCCTGAAGATCTAGGCTCTATTATTGAGAAGATACAGCGCGAACTTTTTGGTTTGTTTTAAGCCGTTATAGCGCTAAGGCTGATATTAGCATTGAGGAAAGGGAAAGGCTACGGTTTTTCCCTTTCCTCGTTTTGAGCAGGTTTGATGTCTCTTTTTTTTGCCCCTGCCTCAGTGCCACCCGCAGGTTTGCCACCACCTCAATTTTTACTATCTTCATCGCTGAAACAACCCTAAAAATATTACATGAAACCACAGCATATACTTTTTGCTTCGGCTATGGCGGCAGCCACCTTTGGTTGCACCAGCACAACCACCGAATCAGAAGAAACCACAGAAGCAGTGCAGACCGACGATAACCTGCAGCAGAAATTGGACATGTATACGAGCGTGCGCCTGACCGCTGACCTTGGCCACCTGAGTGCGCAGGAAAAGCAGATGATTCCGTTGCTGATACAAGCATCTGATATCATGAACAAGCTGTTCTGGTACGAAGCCTACGGGAAGCAGGACTCTCTTCTTGCTGCCCTGGACAATGAAAACGCGAAGCAGTTTGTAAGAATAAACTATGGCCCCTGGGACCGCCTGAACAATAATGAGCCCTTTATAGCTGGAGTAGGGCCAAAGCCCGAGGGAGCCAACTTTTACCCTCAGGACATGACGAAGGAGGAGTTTGAGCAGGCAAACCTGCCGGATAAAGATAGCCAGTATACGCTCCTGCGCCGCGATGCGAATGGGAACCTGATGACGGTGCCTTACCATGTGCAGTTTAAGGAAGAGGTGGAGCGCGCATCGGACCTGTTAAAGCAGGCTGCTGCTCTGGCAGAGGAACCTGGGCTAAAGAAGTATCTGAACCTGCGCGCTGAGGCACTCCTGACGGATAACTATCAGCCAAGCGACCTAGCCTGGATGGACATGAAAAACAACCGGATTGATGTGGTGATTGGACCAATCGAGACGTACGAAGACAAGCTTTTCGGCTACAAAGCCGCACACGAGGCTTATGTGCTGGTGAAGGACATGGAGTGGAGTGAGCGCCTTGAAAAATATGCCGCTTTCCTGCCTGAACTACAGCGCGGCCTACCGGTAGAGCCCAGGTTTAAGCAGGAAACACCCGGCACCGACTCTGACCTGAATGCCTACGATGTAGTGTACTATGCCGGCGACAGCAATGCGGGCAGTAAGACCATCGCCATCAACCTGCCGAACGATGAGGAGGTGCAACTCCAGAAGGGTACCCGCCGCCTGCAACTGAAAAACGCCATGCGCGCAAAGTTCGATAAGATCATGGAGCCTATTACGGACGAGCTGATTGTGGAAGACCAGCAGCAGCACGTTACTTTTGATGCGTTCTTTGCCAATACTATGTTCCACGAGGTGGCGCACGGACTGGGTATCAAGAACACTATAAATAACAAGGGAACTGTGCGTGAGGCGCTGAAAGAACATGCCTCCGCACTGGAAGAAGGCAAAGCTGATATACTTGGCCTGTACATGATAACGCAGCTACACGAGAAAGGCGAAGTAGAAGGCAGCCTGGAAGATTACTATACCACCTTTCTGGCTGGAATTTTCCGTTCTGTTCGTTTTGGCGCGGCCAGTGCTCATGGTAAGGCGAATATGGTGCGCTTCAACTTTTTTCAGGAGAATGGCGCTTTTGAGCGTGACGAGCAAACAGGCAAGTACCGGGTAAATTATGTAAAAATGCGGGAGGCTATGAACAAGCTGTCTGAAAAAATTCTGATACTGCAGGGCACTGGAGATTACGCAGGCGTAGGTGAGCTTCTGGATAAACAAGGTCAGGTAAGTTCTAAATTACAAGCTGATTTAGACCGTTTGGCTAAAGCGAACATACCAGTGGATATTGTCTTTGAGCAGGGTGCAAAAGTATTGAGTCTTAATTAGTTATAAATTATCTCTTAATATTAAAATAACTGTTTTAGTAGCTCAATAAGGTTGCCGTAAATACAAAAGAAAAATATATAATTGCTGAATATTAGCTAACCAGCTATACCAATTTGGTGTAGCTGGTTTATTTTTTAGTGAAGTTGCTGCTGATACTTAACTGATGGTGTTGAATGCCAAGTTGTTAACAACTTAATAATTCTTTAAGAGTATGTTAATCTGGCAATAATATGTAAATCAAATTTTTAAAAAAATTAAGTGCAACCATGAAAAGCTTTTATGACTTTAACAGAAACAACCCCGAAGAGCGGATGGAACAGTATCAGTTATTTCCTGAAATGGCTCTTTTTCATATAGCTCTCCGGGAAGAAATGGAAGAGGAAGAGTATCTGGAATTTTATCAGGCAGAGAAAGAGGCAGTCAAACGTATGGCACCAATGTTTTACCAACCCAAACGTGAATGGGCAACCGCATAAGCAAAAAGACCGAAACAAAGTAAGAGGCAAGCTGATTTATCCGGCTTGCCTCTTATCTTTAACGCACTTTTGTTAAGCAGTTATAGTGGCTGCTACTTTTGTCTTCAGCTTCTTTATAGCTCCCGCACCCTTCACAAAGGCATAGATAAAGACCGAGTTCAGCAGCAGACCGGATGCAGGGTAGCTGCCGGTGCCATTTTCAAGAACTGTTAAGATGCACAGGAACACAATGTCGAAAGCGAGAAGCGCAATCATGGCGTAGACAGCGAAAAGCGATAGGTGTTTAATTCCCCACGAAAGCGACAAATATGCCATACCCACAATAGCCGTTTCGAAACCAAAGCCCAGGTGCAGCAATAACTCTGACTGGACGGACTCAGCAAGCAGCCCTCCAATTATGTTCAGGATGCCTAAGAAGAAGGCCAGTTGATAATTGTTTTTTACCTGCCTGCGCAGGTCCGTATCACAGCCATGCATGGGCATCCCATCAAGAGACAGAACCAGGTCCGGCTCTTTCCGGCGGTTCAAGCGCACAGACAACAAACGACCATCCGGCATTACATATACCTGCCCTTCTGCCAGCTCTTCCTTCATAGTGAAAGAGCTAATTTCCTGATTCTGAAGGCGGAGCGTAAAATGCTGCCAGTTGTGCTTCCAACTGGCTGTCAGGCACTGCTGCTTTTCATCGTCAAGGTAAAAATAGCGCTGTGGCATATTATGGTAATTTTGGCTGGCCAACGCTACAATATAATATTTCTACACAGTTTTCATAAACATGTGAGGGAAAAAATGCTAAAATTTATACTTTCTCCAGTACGAGTGCTGCGCCCTCTTCTCCAACCAGGGAACCTATGGCAATGCCCATGCCACTGAGGCGGATGGCGCAGCTCACCCGTTCCGATACCTGCTGTACGAGAGTTGTCTTTTCGGCACCCATGCCCATAATGCCGCTCCAGCGATGTTCTACTTCAAACGGTGTATCCGGTAGAATGACCTTACGCAGCAAATCTTCTAATTTGTGCTGTACCAGCCCTGTTAAACCGAACTCCATTGTTTCTTCCGCCCTGAAGTCCAAGTTTCGGCCCCCGCCAAACAACACGCGGTTGCCGATGTTGCGGAAATAGTAATAGCCTTTGTCGTAGTGGAAAGTACCTTTAATTCTGAGGTGGGGTATAGGCTTCGTAATCAGGACCTGCGCCCGGGCCGGAACGATAGAAAGCTGTGGCAGCAGCTTTTGGGCAAAGCCGTTGGTGGCAACGAGAGCTGCACGCGCTTTTATCGTGATATCCTGTGTTGTGGTGGCCGTTACGTGCGTGCCGTCGTCCTGCAGTTCCTGCACCTCCAGGCCATTCAGCACTAGTACGCCCAGCGCTTGTACCTTTTGCGTCAGGGCCAGAATCATTTTGCCTGTATCTATCTGGCCTTCGGCAGTGCTCTCTATCAGGTGGCTTACCTGCTTAAAGCCGAAGGTGCTGATTTTGCTATCGGCTGAGCGGTAAATATCTGGTTCGCCAATTAGGGGCAGCAGCTGTTTGTTTAGGTAAGGGAGGCGTTCCATACATGCTTCATATAGGTCTGCCTGATGTGGCTCGAACAGCTCATAGCCGCCCCAACGGTGATAATCAATGGCAGTGTCGCCCAGGTTCTGGCGCAGGCGCTGTAGTCCTTTCCAGCGGCGTTCCACCAGGTTGAACACCGTCTCCTCCGGGTGATGCGCAAGGTCATCTAAAAGCTCTGAGGGGCTGCCGAAGCAGGCAAATCCAGCATTTTTGGAACTGGCACCCGTCGGCAAAAGGCCCCGTTCCACCACCATCACTTTTAACTTTGGCTGAGCGTTTTTCAGGTGCAGGGCCGCGTTAAGGCCAACAATGCCGCTGCCCACGATTAACACATCAATGTTACTGAAGTAGGTGTCTTTCTCCCAGAAGCTTAGTTGCATGGGCTATTCGTCTTCGCGGAAGTAAGGGTGGTTATAGTTGCGGGCGGATGCTTCGTCCATTCGCTCGAAATGCGTCAGCATAATTTCACGCTCGCCTCTGTTCAGGCCTTTTACAAAGTTACCTTCCGGCGTTTCGTAGATGGCGTAGTTATGTTCTCCGAAAGGGTAGAGGTTATTGCTTTTCAGGATGACGGCTTGCGTAAGGTCCACCTGCTGCTCGTCAGGGGTTGTCACGATGTATTTGCTCTTGCTCATTCGTTCTCTAAAATTTTTTTCAAGATAGCACTAATTTCGCCGGGCTGTTGCAGCACCATCAAATGTTCGCCTCCAGGCACCTTAATAAGACCTGGACGATCGTAGAGCGGCAGCACCCGGTCAGCAGTGCCATGGATGTGCACCAGCCCCGGCAGCACTTCCTCCTGTTGCCAGTCCAGCAACTGCCCTAGCGACCAGCGCAGAAATAATTCATCAATGTCCAGAATAACTTCTTTCAAAAGCTTCTTATTATAGCGGCTGTGAGCTCCGAAGAACCAGGGCGCAAAAGGCAAAGCACTTTGCAGTACTTTCAGCGGCACCCAATGGTGCAGCTTCATCTTACCCAATGCTCGGTAATACCAAGGCAAGCCGTGGCGGGTATCCAGGCTGGAGATGATGATTGTTTTACGTGGCTGCAGGACTTTAGCCAACTCTATGGCTATTACACCGCCATACGATAGCCCGATGAGTATAGGATCAGGGTCTGTTATTTCCTGTTTCAGGCGCCTTACATAATCAGGCAGGGCCTCATCTACATGTTCGGGCGCTATCCAATCCACATAGTGCTTCTCCAGGTGGTCCGGGAGTTTCAGGAACTGGAGCATGCGCCAATCGGCACCTAAGCCGCTTATAAGGTATACAGTGCTCATTTGTGGCTATACTGGGAACAGGAAACTAGAAGCATTTTCAGTATTATAATTCAAAGTAAGCGATTTTTGCTTTTCTATGCTTGGCTACCAGGCCTCCAGTAGGTGAAGGATACAGATTTAAAAAAGCCTGGCAGCTACTGCTGTAACCTTCTTTCTTCTCTCTGATGCCGCTTTATTCCTTCTTTACTCTCGTCACGAAATAACTGGTTTCGAAGATAAATCAGGAAAAAATAAAGGTACCATTCGTCTTGTTTAAAGCTTGGTTCGCGGATACAATTCGGTAGTTTGTATAGTACAGTAGTAATGTATGTAACAGTACTATGCATAACAAAGTACCTTATACTATATTTGCAATAACAAAATGATTTTAAACTTATAAAATTTACAACTATGAAAATCCTAATTCTTCTTTTCGCCTCATTTTTTGGTTTTGGTCTTGCTGTTCAGGACACAGTGCAAGTAGACGAGTCAGCCAAAGTAGTGCTGAATCACACAGAAGCCACCACCACTCCTGAGTTGGAGCAGCCTGTTATGGATGTTTTGCTGGATACAGTGGAAATTACAGTGGCAGCACCTGCCGCTGTGGCTCTAAACTAAGTAATCAGGGATAGGTGCAGGGCAACAGACGCAAGACCGACTGGACTTGTTAAGCCTTGTGTGTGTCTGTTAATGGCAGTAGCCTTGTCAGAAAAGTTTTTCGGGCACATGCAAAGTACCTGGTCAGTTTATGGCTCAATGGCTTCATCAGGAACGTAGTGCGAAAGTAGCCATGTTTCGGCGAGTGCCCGGTCGTTGAAGTCTTTTATCCAGATAATAGGTGTCATGCGCTGTATCAGGTCTCGGGAGGATAGTCTGCTGAACATGTTGGTAGAGTAGACATAAGCAATAGCATGCAACCCGGCCTGAATGGCTTTAGGCAGCCATTCGAACTCGAGCCAGTCGTTTGCCTCTGTCCAGTCGCCTGTGGCATCTGTTTTATCATTCAATAACCTTGCTCTAGGCGTTTTGTGCAACAGGGAGAGGTAAACTTTAGCGGCTGTTACTACATTGTCTGCCGTAACATGACCACTCCATCGGGCTTCTATATGGTTTTGATAAATAGAGATCGTTACAAATACCTCTCCCCCGGGATGTGTAAGCTGCACTGGCGCTGGCCATGTTGCCAACAAATCTGCATATTCCGTTTTATCTGGTGCCATAGGTGCTTGCTAATGTCAGGTGCAGAGCGTTTTATATCATTAAGCCTGTAAAGGTGCCATCATAGTGTACAAATAAAAGGATACGGTTTTCAGGTGCAGTTGACTAGCAGAAAGGGGGAATTTATGCTAATGGACATTAATAGTCCACGCGCATGGCTTTGGCATAACCCTGCACCGGCTTTGTTTTCGTGATGCCATCCTCAAGCCAGGCCTGCACCTCGTGCCCTTCACGCAGTTGCTCTAGCTTCAGCTCTTCACCTGTTGTGTCCTCAATCAATGTGTTTTCGTCTATTCTTAAGCTGGCTAGAGGATGGTTGGCCTCTAAACCCTCGATCGACTTCACCATGATAACTGCTTTGGCCGCACTTCCATTGTTGGCAGTGCGCTTTATATCGCCGATGTAGCCGTGCACATCGGGCAAGGTGTCGGGTATGCGCTTGGGCTCATTCCCGCAACTGCTGGAGAGGCATAGCAGCAGGGCGATGTAGATAAAGTGTAGCGTGTTATTTCTTTTCACTTATTTTCAGTTATAGATCTGTTCAGAAATTGGTGTAATGGTAGAACCTGCCTGTACAGGGGCAGTAAACGTGCTATGAAATCAGGGGCACACACTTCCTCATCTGTGAAATAATGCAACACCTGAAAACTGTTATGCTTCAGTAAAGCTATCTCCTGGTGCGCTTTATCGTAGCCTTTCGGGGGGAGTTTTCGCTTTTCTCCCTGCAGTCCTCCAAAAGCAGCTTTAAACCCTGGTTCCTGCAGTATACCCTGCAGTTCTCCGGGGCTGTAGTCAATCTCCTCCCGTATCAGCTCCAGTTGCTTAGAAGTAGGTTTTCGTATTCCACCTCCGGCTCTGGACTTTCCGTTCGGCTCCAGCACCAGCACATAATTGGCAGAAGGCGAATGACGCCCTCCCGGCGACATGCCTGCACCAAAATGCCCTTTATACGGAGATTCTCCCTTTTTGGAGAAATCATTCTTGTTTATTCTGAAGATGCACTCTTTTGCTGTTACTCCATGTAAGTCATTGTCAAACTGTTGCAGTGCCTCCAGTAGGTGGTTTACAAGTGCAGTAAAAAGAGATTTTGCCTGTTGATACTCATCCCTGTGGCTGTCCATCCACAGCTTGCTGTTGTTCTGCTGAAGTTTCTGCAAAAATTTAAGCACCGTGCATGTGTCCATTTGAGAGGGGCTGCCTTTAATGTTTCGGTGTTTTTGACTTAAACCAAATGACACCAATTATGATTGCTATTGCCAGTATTATCAATAAAATCAAAGTCATAATTTTTTTATATTAAGTTTGTTGAGGTCTGGGATGCTACCCTATAGTACTAAAGACAAAGCCCTCTTGTTGCAAATAATTGTGCAACAAGAGGGCGAATGCAATTAAACTGGTATAACGGGTAAGCTAAGCCACGCGAAGAAAAGAGTCTCCCAGTAAGGCTTTCCGGATGCGCGCCTCAGATTCATAATGCGATAGGAAATCTCCCCGGCGGCAGGTTTGTGTTTGGGGCTCCTGCATCAGCACTACTTTTGCCCGCTTACCCACTGTTATAACACCGACTCCGTGGCGCTGGCAGACAGACAGCAAGTGCTTTGCCATGTCGTTGTTTCGAAAAACTAGGCTGCTGATAGAAATACCTAACCACCGCTCATCAGCGTGAAGGTGCAAAATATCATCGAGCAGATGCTCTACTTTAGTCTTCAGGCGCTTCTTCTCCAGCATGGTCGAAAGAACAAAGCCTGCAAAGGCTGCTACAATGGGCACTACATATAGAATGGCCCAATGCGATGCTTTTAAGCCAATGTATAAAGTGGCTGCAAATAACAAAAGCGCTACTACATAGCGTCTTATACTTAGCCCTTTCTTTTTATAACCTGTTAATAATGAGCTTATTTTTGAAGAGTTCCTGGTGCTTAGAGAAGCAATAAAAAGTCTTTTATCCGAGTTCTTATAAGAGAAGAACCCATCAGCCACATAACCTTGCCTGGTGCGCTCAGCTTTGTCTACAAATATTGTTTTTGCACCTGTACGTGTTGTGTAGTAAGACTGAATATAGTCGAATGCGAAATCCTCTATATTGCTTTCTCTCTGGTTTGGCATATTTTACGCGTTGTATATTTTAAGTATGGGGTGAATTCGCATAAGCCTTTCATTTACAGAACAAAGGCTGCTTACGAGGTATCAAGCTAAATCATTCAAAACAAAGTATAAACACTGAAAAGAGAATGCCTGCACAGACTACTGGTGCTGAACAAACATAGATTAAATCTAATATATATGCAATAAATATATGCTTTTTTAATAAGAATATATTTAGGCTTGCATACATTTTTAAGCTGTTATAAGTTTTAAGCCTTAATCTGGCACTAACACGTTTGTAGATTTCTTTCTGTTGTTTATAGGAGCTTTCTATCTTTCTATCACAAACGGAAATGGCAGCTGTATTTTAGCTCAACTTAATTTTATAGCTTTACAGAACGGGCTAATCTGGAGCGATTGCTCACATCAGCTTGTTGAACATAAGAAATTATAATGATAAGACACACGGACTACCGCCAAAGCTTCCTGCTGCTACTGGCGATGTTACTTGCAGTGCCTGCCGCATGGGCACAGGCTCCCGCCAAACCCTCTGCTGCAAAGGTACTGCAAGACCTGAAAAAGCTGAATGTGCTCGGCTCTGTGCTGTACTTGGCGGCGCACCCTGATGATGAGAACACCCGCCTGATTGCTTACCTCTCAAACGAAAAGCTATACAATACCGGCTATCTGGCTGTTACACGTGGGGATGGGGGGCAGAACCTTATTGGGCCAGAGATTAGAGAGGGATTGGGGATTATCAGGACACAGGAGTTGCTGCAGGCGCGTCGCACTGACGGTGGACAGCAGTTCTTTACCCGCGCCAACGATTTCGGCTTTTCTAAAGACCAACAGGAGACCTTCACCATCTGGGACAAAGAGCAGGTGCTGGCCGACATGGTGTATGTTATTCGCAAATTCAGGCCGGATGTGATGGTAACCCGCTTCTCGCCGGAACCTTCCGGAACGCACGGGCATCATACTGGTTCGGCTATTCTGGCATCAGAGGCATTTGAGGCTGCTGCAGACCCGAATCGATTTCCGGAGCAGCTGAAATATGTGGAGGTATGGCAGCCAAAGCGCCTGTTGTGGAACACGGGTATATGGTCGTTCGGTAACCAGGCAGAGTTTGATAAATATGTAAAAGAACTGCTGACAATAGATGTGGGCGTTTATAACCCGCTGCTAGGAAAATCATACGGTGAAATTGCCGCAGAAAGCCGCAGCATGCACAAGAGCCAGGGCTTTGGAGCCACAGGTTCGCGTGGTGCTGCCTTAGAGTATCTGAAGCATATGAAAGGTGCCAGAGCAGAGAAAGAACTGTTTGAAGGTGTGAATACCAGCTGGAGCCGGGTGAAGGGAGGCGAGAAAGTGGAGAAGCTGATTCAGAAAGCCATCGACACGTATAACCCTGCGGTGCCAGCAGCTGTCGTGCCTACCCTGATTGCCGCTAAAAAGGAGCTGGAGAAGCTACCGGAAGGCTACTGGAAACGCGTAAAGCAGGAAGAGCTGCAGGATGTGATACAAGCTACCATGGGCTTGTACCTCGAAGTAACGGCTGATGATTTCGCCGCAGCCCCCGGCCAGCCTGTAAAACTGCAGGTGGAAGCCATCAATCGTTCTGCCGTGCCTGTTACCCTACAGCGCATCAGTTACGGATTTGCCTCCAAAGACACCACACTCAACAAGCAACTACAAAACAATGAGCCACTCAGGTACGATGCCACTGCCACACTGCCGCAAAGCATAACCTACTCTCAACCCTATTGGCTTCGCAAGCCGGGCACCGTGGGCATGTTTGCTGTAGAGAACCAGCAGGAGGTGGGGATGCCGGAGAATGCGCCTGCCGCACAGGCTGTTTTTTCTCTTCAGGTAGCTGGCCAGCCGCTGCAGGTAAGCGTACCGGTGGTTTATAAGCGCACAGATCCTGTGGAGGGTGAAGTGTACAGGCCCTTTGTGGTAACGCCTCCGGTTTTTGTGAACGTTTCGGAGAGTGTGTATATGTTTGCCAGCCAGGAGCCAAAGCAGGTGCAAGTGCTGGTAAAATCGGGCAAAGACAACATAGCAGGCAATGTAAAACTGCAATTGCCACAGGGCTGGCGTGCAGAACCTGCCTCCATCCCCTTTAACCTGAAAAGTAAAGGAGCCGAGTTGCCCGTCGCTTTTACCGTATACCCGCCACAGGGGCAGCAGGAAACAACACTGCTGGCAGTGGCTACAATAGATGGTAAAAATTATACCCAGGGCCTCAATGTTATCAACTACAGCCATATTCCGGCGCAGGTCACTTTCCCGGATGCCACAGCTAAAATTGTGAAACTGGACTTGCAGAAGAAAGGGCAGAAGGTAGGCTACGTAATGGGCGCCGGAGACGATATCCCAATAAGCCTGCAGCAGATTGGATATGATGTCACGCTGCTGAAAGAAGAGGACATGCGCCTGAGCAACCTGCAGCAGTTCGACGCCATCATCATGGGAGTACGTGCTTATAATACTGTAGACCGCCTGAAGTTCTACCAGCCAACACTGCTGCAATATGTTGAGAACGGCGGTAACCTAATTGTGCAGTATAATACCAACCACAGCCTTGTTGTGCCTGATATCGCGCCATATCCGCTCAAGCTGTCCCGTGACCGGGTTGCCGTGGAGGATGCAGAGGTACGTATTTTGCAGCCAAACCACCCGGTGCTGAACACACCGAATAAAATCACACAAAAAGATTTTGAAGGCTGGGTGCAGGAGCGGGGCTTATACTTCCCGAATGAGTGGAGCGATGACTATCAGGCTATACTTTCTTCTAACGATCCGGGCGAACCTGCTCGGGATGGTGGCCTGCTGATTGCGCCGTATGGCAAAGGAAACTACATTTATACCGGGTACTCCTGGTTCAGGGAACTCCCTGCCGGTGTGGCTGGTGCATATCGGCTTTTTGCCAACCTGATTTCTTTAGGCAGTAATGCCGGCAGAGCTGGCGGCGAGGCAAAATCAAGCACAAACAATTAAGGGCAGCAGGCCAAAGAACTACCTTTCCTGGGGTTGCACTTTGGCCTGCTGCTTCTCTCCAACCTACCCTTTCTATGAAAGATAAGAAGCACCCCCCTGTCGACACAGAGAAACCTATTGAAAAACCACCCTTCTTCAGCAGCTGGTCCGGTATGTATTGGCTGGTAATTGGCAACCTCGCTTTCCTGATTATCCTGTTTTACATCATCACCGGGATTTATTCATGAGGCCACTTGATTGGATTGTGCTGCTGGGCACATTGGGCTTCATCGTAAGCTATGGCGTCTGGAAAACGCGTGGAAGCAAAGACATAGAAGGTTACCTGAAAGGCGACAACAGTATGAAGTGGTGGACCATCGGCCTGTCAGTTATGGCGACACAGGCAAGCGCCATCACCTTTCTTTCCACACCGGGGCAGGCGTACGAGGATGGGATGCGCTTCGTGCAGTTTTATTTCGGACTGCCAATCGCCATGGTGATTATCTCCATCACTGTTATCCCCATCTTTTATAGGCTGAATGTATACACGGCTTATGAGTTCCTGGAGAACCGCTTCGACCTGAAAACACGTTCCCTGGCTGCGCTGCTTTTCCTGGTGCAGCGCGGATTGGCAGCCGGCATCACCATTTATGCACCTGCCATCATTCTTTCCACTATGTTGGGCTGGAGCCTAACAGTAACCATCCTCATCATCGGAGTGCTTGTTATCCTGTACACTGTGTCGGGAGGTTCTAAGGCAGTGAGCGTGACACAGAAGCAGCAGATGGCCGTGATGATGGGGGGAATGATTGTAGCCGGGTTTGTGGTGGTCAGCTACCTGCCCGATAATGTCAGCTTTGGCGAGGCGGTGAGCGTGGCAGGAAAAATGGGAAAGATGAATGTGGTAGACTTCTCCTTTAACTGGGACGACCGCTACAACTTCTGGTCCGGAATAACAGGAGGGCTCTTCCTGGCACTATCCTACTTCGGCACTGACCAAAGCCAGGTAGGGCGTTATTTAGGCGGTAAATCCGTTGCAGAAAGCCGCTTGGGGCTCTTGTTTAACGGGCTGCTGAAGATACCGATGCAGTTCCTGATACTGTTTATCGGGATTATGGTGTTCGTGTTTTACCAGTTTAACCAGCCACCTGTATTCTTTAATGAAGTAGCCAAAAGCAACGTATATGCGACACCTTACGCCGATGACCTTCGTGCGTTGGAGCAGACGTATACTGGTGTTTTTGAGCAGAAGCAGGAGGCCGTACACCGCTTAGTGGCAGCAATAAAAGCAGAGGACAAAGCCGCTATAGAGACGGCGCAAGTCAGCGTGAATGTGCTGACTGAGGCCTCGAAAGAAATTCGGGAAGAAGTGAAAGACCTTGTAAGGCTGGCTACGCCTGATGCAGAAGTAAAAGACACTGACTATGTTTTTATCTCTTTTGTGATGAAGTACCTGCCGGCAGGCTTAGTCGGCCTGCTGCTGGCGGTCATCTTCTCAGCGGCTATGTCGTCCTCGGCAGCGGAACTGAATGCGCTGGCTTCTACCACGGTAGTTGACATCTATAAGCGCTCCATGAACCAGTTGGCAAGCGACAGGCATTACCTCAACGCCTCCAGGTTCTTTACTATTTTATGGGGAGCCATCGCGATTCTCTTTGCCATGTTTGCCTCTATGCTTGATAACCTGATTGAGGCAGTGAATATCATTGGTTCGATTTTCTATGGCACTATCCTGGGTATCTTCCTGGTGGCCTTCTACGTCCATTATATCCGGGGAAATGCCGTATTTATTGCCGCTGTGCTGGCCGAACTGGTGGTGCTGTACTGCCATTACTTCACAGACATCGCTTTTCTGTGGTTTAACGTAATAGGCTGCGCCTGTGTGGTTGTGTTTGGTTTTATACTGCAAACAATGATGGGAGGGAAGCGGCGGCTAAAAAATACAAATTATCGAAAACACTAGCAGGAACTGTGTGCGCTATGATGCCTAATTTATACTATAATTAGCTTTAAGTGGCCTTGGTACGTGATACGAGCGTCACTATACTTACCTCGGTTTCTGCGCGGCAATAATATAAACTAGGCTGCCACCTGCTGAGACGTACTCCTCATTCTGTAGTTTTTGCTTTAGCGTTACTTTGTTGAAAAGCAGGGTTTGCCAGTAAGCATCGAACTTTTCTTTCTGGCCGCCGCCTGCCATATAATAGTTCAGGTTGTCCTGGTAGTCATAGCCCATGGCCTCCGACTCTACCCACTGCAGCATCTGTTCCACGCGCAGCATTTTCTCCTGCGTGTCGTAAGGCGGAATAATGGAAAGAGCCTTGTCAGAAATCCATACTTTTATATCCCGCAAACCGGCTTTCAAAAAAAGGTCCGGTATTACGTCGCCCAGCGAGTTAAAGCCTTCACCAAGCTGCTTTTTCCCTTTCTCTATTCGGAGCTTTACTTCCAGCACGTCCAGCATGCCCTCCACGTTGAAGTCTGTTTCGCCGTAGCGGTCGAACATCAGGTTAGGTACCAGGTTATTGGGTTCCAGAGCCAGCACCCAGCCTCCTGGCTTCGTTACCCGAATCATTTCCTGTATCACGCGCTGCGGGTTTTTCACGTGAATCAGCAGCGTTTGGCAAAGTGTTACATCGGCGGTGTTGTCGGGTAAGGGAATTTCTGTGGCATTGCCTACTTTAAACTCGTAGTCGATACTGTTCGTTGAATACTGGCTTTGCGCCCTCTGCCGTGCCTCCTCAATGTACCCTGGCTCGTAATCCACGCCGTACACTTTGCCGCCGGAGGGCATGTACTTTGAGAACTTAAAGCCCATCATACCCTTGCCGCAGCCAATGTCCACGAGGGTGCCGCAGTACTCTATATACAGACGCTGTGCGAGCAGCTCCAGGTAGTCCTCGTTCCACCAGTATTCCCGGGCGGGTCCTAAATGCTCTTCTGAATGCTGTTTTTCCTCTTGCACGTTCTCTTTTCTCTAAAATATAAAGGATAAAAAAGCCTCCGGGAGTTATTTCTCCCGGAGGCTTTTTATACGGTAAAAGCGGTCTAAGCTTTACTTCTGCTTTTTCCAGTCAGCAATTGCTTTTTGGTTCAGCGCTACATAATCCTGGTTTTGAGCCTTTTGTGCCTCTGCCATGGATCTCTCAGCTGTTTTCACAGCACTCTTATAATCTTTGAGCTGCGCCTCAATTTTGGCCTGGGTGTGCAGGTTCCAGAATTTCGGTTCGTTTGCATTGGCTTTCTTCATCCAGTTCAGCGCCTGCTTCAGGTCACGGTTTGTCTGGAGGTAGTAGCTGGCAGCGGCTGCATACACGTTCGGGTCTGCGTTCGCATTGTCGATGGCCTCTTTCTTAATCTGACTCATCACCTGGCTGTCTATATCCGTTTTGATAGTGAAAGGCACGATGGTGTTGTCCCACAGTATCTCTACATCAGCTGCATCGGGCTGCAGGTTGGTGAAGTTGACGGTGAAAGACTCCACCTTGCGCGGGTTCTGCTGTGGTTTTACGGTGAAGCGCGCCTGGTCTTCCTCCTGCTTGTAAGCAGCCACATTTCCTCCCAATTTGGTGTTTTTAGAAAGGATAACTGTCCATTCATCCTTATTCGGGATTGTCAGGATAGCGTACTCACCGGCAGGAATCTGCTTGCCTTCAATGGTGACATCATCCGTAAATTTGATAACAGTAGATGCATTAGCACCGGTGCGCCATACTTTGCCGTAGGGTACCAGGTCACCGAAAACAGTGCGGCCTTTTACAGACGGGCGGGAGTAATCAACAGATACTGTAGAAAGGCCTACTGCCTGCTCTACTTTTTGAGATGGGCTTGCGGCTGGCATTTTGATGCCCTGCGCCTGCGTTGCTCCTGCACCTAACAGGAGGGCAGCAGAAAGTACAAAACCAATAAATGTTTTCTTCATGATAAACCTATTATAAATAAGGGTGTTTTGATGCTGTGAAATTACACATTAAATCATGATTTAGCCAATCTTATTTATTTACAGAAAAGCCTGCCCTTATCCTTGCACGAGAATAATAGAAGGATGTTGAACTCTTAGTTCGGAACATAAGGCTGTAAAATCATTCACACGGGTTAGCTTGCCTTGTTGTGTTGTTTTCCTGCATCAAGTAAAGCATGTGCCAAAGGTGTAGCCAAGCAGATTACCATAGTAAATAAAATGATTTCTCATTTCATATAAAGTTTTGTACCTTGGCCAGTATTACACGGGGTGCTCAACAAAATGTTGGGCTGAGAACATACCCGAAACCTGATCTGGATAATGCCAGCGTAGGAAATGTAAGTCTGCACAGCACAATATTCAGTGCTTTCCCGCTATTCCCTATCTGCTTTGTAAAGTCAGGATATTTTAATCTAAAATACCTGCTGTGAGCAATCTCGAAAAACAAAAATTTGATCTCGTAACGAAGGATTTACGAAAGTGGCAAGGCCGTGAGGAGTGGTTCTTTAACAGGGACCATACCGATACGTACGAACTTTGGTATGAAGGCCGGTACAAACGAGCCGAAGTATGGCAGAAAAAAGTAATCGGCCAGCTAATCACTAAAGATGCACGCGTAAAGACCTTGCTGGAGTTTGGCTGCGGAACCACCCGCTTCACCAGATGGTGGAAGGAAATAGGCATTGAAGCCAGCGGCGGCGACATCTCCCCCTTTATGCTGGGGCAGGGCGTGCATCTTTTCAACGGTGACCTTGTGTTAGCCGACTCCCACCACATGCCCTTCAAGGACCACACCTTTGATGCTCTGGCATTCATCACCACTTTTGAATACTATAAAGATCCTGTTAAGGTCATTCGTGAAGCTGCTCGTGTCGGTAAATACGGCATTGTATTCGGCATGATGAACAGGAACTCCCCGAAGGTTGCCAGAAGAAGGATTCAGGAAATGTTCGGGAAGAACCCTTTTTATGTGACTGCTACCTTTTATACTCCTAAAAAACTGATAGCACTCATTCAGGAAGCACTGCAGGGGAGGGAGTATACGATAGAATGGACGGCTACCGGCCTTCCGAAGTGGTTTCCTGTGCAGCAGTGGAACCAGCCCTATGGTGATTTTTTTGGTTTACATGTTCGGCTAAATGATGTACAATGAGCGCGTTTAAAGATAACTCAGGAAAAATAGCCGGTTCAACATTCAAGGATGTTTTGTTGCCGCACTGTGGTTACAGCCGGGAAGAAGTGCTGATTGGACCTGCTTTTGGCGTAGATACCGCCGTCATTGATTTAGGGAACAACATGGGAATGGCAGTCTCAAGCGACCCTCTTACGTTCATACCTTCCATAGGCCTCAAGGAATCAGCTTGGCTTTCTGTCCATCTGCTGACCAATGATATGGCCTCTACCGGCTTTGCGCCCATGTATGCGCAGTTTGTGCTGAACCTGCCGCCCAGCCTTTCTTTGCAGGCCTTTGAAGAATACTGGAAGTATATACATCTCTTCTGCAAGGACATTGGAGTAGCTATTACAGGTGGACATACCGGCCAGATAGAAGGCCAGAACTCAACCATATCAGGCGGAGGCACTATGTTTCTGACGGCCCCTTTGCAAAAAATCATAACGAGCAACAAAGCTGAACCCGGCGATATAATTGTGGCAACCAAGGAAACTGCTCTTGTAGCCTCTTCCATCCTGGCCATGAGCTTTCCGAAAACGCTGAAAAACGAGTTGGGGAAGGAAGTCTATGAAAAAGGATGTGAAAATTTTTACCAGACCTCTTCTCTGAAAGATGCTCTGTCCGCTACAGAAGTACTCCAGCGCAATGTAGAGTTAAAAGCTATGCATGACGTGACCGAAGGTGGCGTGGTAGGAGCCATTTGCGAGATGGCGAAGGCCTCTGGCTGTGGGTTCAGGATTGATGACAAGGCTATTCCTGTAGGAGAAGTTCAGCGCCAGATAACGAAGTATTTCGACATTGATCACCGTTTTTGTGTGGGTGCAGGCTCTATGATTATGGCGGTGAAAAGAGGCAGGGAAAGTGATCTAATCAGCCATCTTAACTCCAAATCAATAAAGGCAACTGTGGTAGGTGAAATGACGCCTAAGGAAGACGGCTTCAAAATCATTGAAAATGATGAAGAAAAAGACCTCATCTTCAACGGAAAGGACCCTTACTGGGAGGCATTTTTCAAAGGAATAAAAGCAGGGCTAAAATGAGAAGGGATTCACAGACAATCGGAGGAATATACCTTGTCCTGGATCCAGGTATGGAAAAGGAAACATTGCTGCACAAGCTAAAAGAAGCATTGGAAGGAGGAGTCAGTATCGTACAGGTGTGGAACAACTGGCCTGCTTCTTTTAATCTTTCAGCAAAACAGGATCTTATTCAGTCCATACTGCAAGTCGCTGCTGATTACCATGTACCTGTGCTGATAAATGAGGAGTGGGAACTGCTAAAAGGTACGGGGCTTGCTGGCGTTCATTTCGACAAGATTCCTGAAGATTATGAGGCCATTAAGGCGGACATCAAAAGAGACTTTATTTGCGGTATTACCTGTAGCAACAGTTTGGAAGTAGTCCGTTGGGCCGAGCATAACCAACTGGATTATGTTTCATTTTGCTCCATGTACCCATCAGGTTCAGTGGGCAGCTGCGAGATTGTAAGGCCTGAAACGGTAAAAAGAGCGCGAGATATCACCCACATGCCATTTTTCCTTTCAGGAGGGATAACAGCAGAAAACCTGGTTAGGCTCAAGGAACTCCATTTTGCCGGCGTTGCTGTTATTTCAGGGATTCTGAGTGCAGCGTCCCCAAAAGAATCCACTGCTGCTTATAAAAATGCTTTATCGAACTTGAATTCTAAAATATGAACACATCACTTCTAAAGAAACTATGTTGCCCCATAGATAAGCATGACCTTATATCTAAAGTCTTTGTGAAAGATGAAAATGAAGAGATAATCGAAGGCCTGCTTACATGCCCGGAATGCAAAAGATACTATCCCATTGTGTATGGAATACCAATTATGACTCCTGACGAATACAGAGAAAAAACACTGGAGGAGCCTATATTAAAAAAGTGGGAGATAAGTACAGAAAAAAAAGACACTACGTCTTTCTTATTAGAGGAATGAAATTCTTCAGCCTCTTATAAGAACTACCGGAAGCTTTTGCCCACGCTAAGGCCAAAGCGGGGTATTACCCCGACACCGGGTGTTCTGGAGTTGGGGTCGGGAGAGATGAAAGGAGTGAAAGCCACCCGTACTAACAAGCCTCCACGTGGCACCTGATACCGGAAACCCAGCCTGGCAAAATACATGCTTTGTAAGAGATCCGGGTCATCGGTTAGGCGGCGGGTGTAGCCCAGGCCACCCTCAAAGTGTTTACGCCTGTTGCCTACCATGGCCGTTACTTCCAAAGGCACCACAGGATATACACCTGCATCATCTTCCAGAAAGAAAAGGTTGGTGCCTAAACCTGCTCTAACTGCTGTTTTAAACTTTTCCCGCTGGTATATTATCCGGTCATAGTTAATGGAGTAGACGTCACTGTTGCCGCCCACTTCCACATACATGGCACTAAGCGCTCTGAAATTTTGAGTGAACTCCTGTGCATAGAGCTGGCACGGAAGCAAAAACAGTAGAAGACAAAGGATGTGGAGTGCCTTGGGGTTAACGTGTGGCATAATATAAATCAGGGCGAAACATCAATTTTAATAAGTTCTGGCTTCTCTACGTAAATTGCACAAAGTAAGAAGTAAAATCATGAAAATAAATAACCTGCCGGTGTGGGCCGGCAGGTTATTTATTTAGAAGGCCTTTCGCTTAGCTCAGTTCGAACTGGAGCTTCAGCAGATTTGCATAGATGCCTTCCGGGTTCATGGAGAGCATATCGTGGGAGCCTTCCTCTACAATCTCGCCATTATCAATTACCAGTATCTTATCTACTTTGCGAATCGTTGCCAGGCGGTGGGCAATCACAATGGTGGTGCGTTCCTGCATCAGTACGTCCATTGCCTGCTGCACCAGTTGCTCCGATTCGGAATCGAGGGCGCTGGTGGCTTCATCCAGTATAAGGATAGATGGGTTCTTCAGGATAGCCCGGGCAATGGCAATACGCTGCCGCTGCCCACCTGACAGTTTTATACCCCTCTCACCAACCAGCGTCTCAAACCCTTCCGGAAAGGACACGACAAAGTCATAGGCGTTGGCTTTACGGGCCGCCTCTATAATTTCTGCTTCTGTTGCCTCCGGCCGGCCATAGGCAATGTTTTCCCGGATGGTGCCGCCAAAAAGCAGCACCTCCTGGGGTACAATACCGATGTTGCCGCGCAGGGTGGTCAGGT
Source organism: Pontibacter pamirensis (assembly GCF_010015475.1). Taxonomy (GTDB): domain Bacteria; phylum Bacteroidota; class Bacteroidia; order Cytophagales; family Hymenobacteraceae; genus Pontibacter; species Pontibacter pamirensis. The sequence goes on along the minus strand of NZ_SSNI01000002.1, from coordinate 282,492 downwards.
TTATATCGCGGATGTCTTTTCCGTCCACGGCGATGCCGCCTCCGGATACATCGTAGTAGCGCACCAGCAACTGTGCAATGGTAGACTTACCGGCACCGCTTGGGCCGACAAGGGCAACCTTTTCACCGGCTTTCACACTAAAGCTAATGTCGTTGAGCACCTGCACATCGGTGCGGGTAGGGTAGGAGAAGGCCACTTGGTTGTACACAATATCCCCGTGCAGCCTTGGCACCTCGCTCAGCGCTTTCACGCTTTTATCAGTCGGCTCTTCCTGCTCCTGCAGTATCTCCAGTATACGCTCCGTAGAACCCAATGCAGACTGCACCTTGCCATAAATTTCACCCAGGCCACCTACGGAGGCACCAATAAAGACCGTATAAAGCACAAACGATATCAGGTCGCCCGGCTCAATCTCACCGTTGGCCACCAGCGTGGCACCATACCAGATCACGAGGATAATGCCGCCAAACAAGCCGATGATAATGAACGTGATAAAAGCACCCCGGTAATAGGCAGCAGATAAAGCCGTACTCACCGCTTTGCCCAGCGTAGTTCTGTAGCGGGCAACTTCATGCATCTCGTTCGTAAAAGCCTTCACTGTGTTAATCGCCTGCAGCGTTTCCTCCACAATCACGTTTGTGTTTGCCAGCTCGTCCTGTGTCTTTTTAGAAAGGGTTTTTATTTTGCGGCCAAACACCAGCGCCAGCGCCACCAGCACTGGAAAAGTAGCCAGCATAAACAGCGACAGTTTGATGGATACCCACATGATAATGATAACACCTACAAGTAAGGTAGTGGTTTGCCGGAAAAGCTCTGCCAGTGTAATAGACATGGCATCCTGCACCTGCGCCACATCTGTGGTGATGCGGCTGGTGATTTCACCCACGCGTCTTTTCTCGTAAAAGGAAATTGGGAGCAGCACAAACTTGCTGTAAAGGTCGCGCCGGATGTCGGCCACGGCGTTCTCGCTTACCTGCGCAAAAAAGTATACTCTGAAAAAGGAGAAGATGCCCTGCAGTATGATAATAGCGAAAAGCCCCATAGCTATCAGGTTAATGTCCTGCAGCAGGCCCTCTGCGTTGCCGATGGAAGAGTCCACGAGCTTGCCTACCAGGTACGGGAATGCCATAAAGGTCAGGCTCGAGAGTACCAGAAAAACAAGGCCAATAATGAATTTGTACTTGTAAGGAAGAACGTAGCCAAAAATTTGCAGGCTTCGCCGGAAGCTCTCTTTGCTAATCTTTACCCTGCCTTCTTTTTCCTGCTCTCCGCTTGGCCCGAATCTGCGTTTTGCCATTAATAAAAATCTGCTTTAAAATAGGTTATAGAACAGCTTTAGCCTGTTTAAGCCTCTGCTGTGCCGGTCTATCTGTGGTATAACAGTTAGTTGGCCTGAATGATGCCACAGTGCCGGGAAATCTTACAAAGGTAAGGATTCTGATGAATTTTGGTGAAGTCTGTTTAAAGGAAAGCAGGTGTTAATTAGCGGTATAAGGGCTTACCTTCTGTTATCCCCGCCGTGCATCATGCTGAGGTAGCTTTCGTAGCGGGTCAGGGATATTTCGTTCTGGCGCACGGCCTCTACCACAGCGCAACCCGGTTCGTTGAAGTGGGTACAGTTGTTAAAGCGGCACTGGTTCATCCGTTCGCGCATTTCAGGGAAAAAGTGGCTCAGTTCTGCAGCCGGAATGTCCACAATGCCCAGTTCTTTAATACCAGGCGTGTCGATGATATAGGTGTCGTCACTTACCTCAAACATTTCGGCGTATGTGGTGGTATGAACCCCTTTATCCGAAAAGTCTGAAATCTCAGATGTCTTCAGTTCCAGGTCCGGCACAATGAGGTTGATGAGGGTGGACTTTCCTACACCGGAGTGGCCGGAGAGGAGGGTGGTTTTACCCTGTAGCAGCGCCTGCATTTCTTCAATGCCCTCGTTGTCTTTGGCAGATACAGAAAGGCTCTGATAGCCCACCTGCTCGTACATGTGGCTGATCTGGCGCTGGTAATCCCGGACATCCTCATCATAGAGGTCCGTTTTATTGAACACGAGTGTAGCGGGAATATCGTAGGCTTCTGCTGTTACCAGGAAGCGGTCTATAAAACCAAAGGAGGTGCGCGGCGACACCAGCGTTACAATCAGCAGGGCCTGGTCGAGGTTGGAGGCGATGATGTGGGAGTAAGCGGTTTTGTGGGTAGACTGGCGGATGATGTAGTTTTCGCGGTCCTCTATCTTGTGAATTACAGCGGTGTCTTCGCCGGTTTGCTCTATATCAAACTCCACCCGGTCGCCCACAGCCAGTGGGTTGCTGACCTTTGAGTCTTTCTGCTTAAACTTACCGCGCAGGCGGGCACGGTGCATTTTGCCTTCTGCGTCGCGCACCAGGTACCAGGATCCTGTCGATTTTACTACTACTCCTTTCATGCCACCTACTTTAGCAGTTGCTGTATGTCTGTCATAATTTTGGCTGTAGCCCCTGCCTGCTGTTTTACGTATCGTTTTTCGTTCTCGGTTATTCTTTGCCTGAAAACAGGGGATGTACACACCTTTTCAAACGCCAGGAGCAGGTCCTCCGCATTACTTACCGGGAAAGCACAATTTAACTCCACCAGTTCCTTCGCCTCCTGAAACCTGCTGTAACGGGGGCCAAAGAACAAGGGCAGGCCAAACACAGCAGCCTCCAAAGTGTTATGCAGCCCTTTGCCAAAAGCTCCGCCTATATAGGCGTACGTGCCGTAGCTGTAGAGAGAAGAGAGCATGCCGACGTTATCAATCACCAGCACATTGTAGCCGGCCACATCTGCCGCTGTTGCTTTAGAAAAACGCACAGCACCCTCACCAATCTGCTGCATAATGGCGGTAATGCTGCTCTCGTATACCTCGTGCGGCGCAACGATAAACTTTATGCTGCTGCGGTATTTCCGGATAATGGGCTTCAGGACTTCCATGTCAGCGGGCCAGCTGCTGCCTATAATAAACACCTGCTGTTGCTGCACAAAAGCCTCCACCAGCGGCAGAATCTTAACAGCGGCAGCCGTTTGCAGCACTCTGTCAAAGCGGGTGTCGCCGGCGACGCTTGCCTGTGGCACGTTAATGCGCCGGAGCAGTTCCAGTGACTGCTTGTTTTGGGTATAAATATGGGTAAAGCGCTGCAGGATATGGCGGTAAAACTGGCCATATGGCTTAAAAAACAGCTGCTCTTTCCGGAAGATGGCTGAAATGGAAAGCACCGGAATCTGCTGCTCCTGCAGTTCTTGTAAATAATAATGCCAGAACTCATACTTCACAAACACAGCCAGCTTTGGCTGCACCAGCTGTATAAACCGAGCTGCATTATGTGCGCTGTCTAAGGGCAGGTACAGGACGTAATCTGCGCCACTGTAGTTTTTGCGAACCTCGTAACCGGAGGGGGAGAAGAAAGTCAGCAGGATTTTATACTCCGGGAAAGCTTCCCGAAACGCCTCTATTACCGGTCGCCCCTGCTCAAACTCGCCTAAAGAGGCGCAATGGAACCACACCACCGGCGACTTATTTCCCTGCAGGGCCTGCTCCAACCGCTCAAACTGTTGTTCGCGCCCCTGCTGCATCTGTTTCGCCTTTTCGTTAAAGGGCGTAGCCAGGGCAATGGCTGTTTTATAAGCCTTTAGGCCAATGTCGTAGAGTAGCTTCAATAGGTAAATTTGTAGTACAGGTGCTGTGGCGAAATGCCCACATGGACTCTGAAAGTGCGGACAGCCTTTGTCATATGGCTGCACGTTTCCTGCTGCAAATATAAGGTATTGGCTTGTCTTGTGGCAATTTAGTTTTAGGGAAGGCACTAGCTCAGCAGGCTATTGCTGCTTTATGTTCTGCACTGGTTACCACTTACACAGTTAGCCAGTATGTATGGCTGAAAAAACCTTCGTTTGTTAATGAGCGACTTCTAAAACAGTACTCCCTTGCATGCATGGTATCCATTAGCACATACAGCGTAATGATTAACTGAAGCAGCACGTAAAAAAATGGTAGCGAGTGTTATTTGCCAATGGTTTTAAACACCATTTCTGTCAGGAACTCCATCAACTGACTTTCTTTGTTATCTGAAATATTGGTGAGGGAGGGTAGGTGCAGCGAAAAGAATTTCTGGGAGTGGGCTGTTTCTGCTACTGTGGAAACCAATGAAGCAGGAAACTTATAGGCAGGGTTTATCTCTTTGATAATTTCTGCAACACGCTTACAAAAACGCTTATAGGAATAAAAAAATCCTTCTCTGTTGTTATCGTCCACCTCTTTTGTGAGGTAAACCTTTGCAGATTCTGCCACTACAATTTTTTGCAGTGCCACCTCATCCACATGTACAAAATTCATGTCAAGTTCTACCTTTCCTGACAGGATGCCAATGGCAATCTTTAATCTTTCTTCCGCAGACCGGATATTATTAGTAGCAAACACTAGCCGGTATTCCAGCCAACTCCAATACCAGGAGATCAGGTATGAGAGCAGCATATGCTTGCTCTCAAAATACCTGTATATAGTTGCCTCCGTTGTACCTATCTTCTCCGCCAGCTTTTTAAATGTGAAAGACTCTAGTCCGAGTTCATCTATGAGCAGTATACTTTGTTCCACGATGTGCCGCCCTTTCTCAGATGTATCCGGGTCTTTCAGGTAGACTTTCTCATCTACTTTTATTTTTAAGTTCGCCAGCAGATTTTTCATTCATGTAGGGCTCGCCTTATTGCAACGAATGATCATAGAAATTCACGACACCGGTTCCTACGTCATACATGCCTCCTGCAATTCCTATCTCTCCGTTCTGAATCATTTCCTTCAGTATACTACTTCTGTTCTGGATATCATCTATCGTTCTGTGAACATTTTCTTCAGCTACCTTGTCCACAAATTCTAAATTTTTAGAACTTCTATCTCCATCGTAATTAACACCTTCAACAGAAGGCTTTATTTTATCTAAAAGCACTGTCAGGTTGCCGAGTTCTACATTGTCGCAGGCACCTTTTACGGCCCCACAGCTTGTGTGCCCTAAAACTACAATCAACTTTGAGCCGGCTACCTTACAGGCAAACTCCATGCTTCCCAATATATCCTCATTCACAATGTTGCCGGCAACCCTGGCATTAAATATATCGCCCATGCCCTGGTCAAAAATAAGCTCTGACGAAGTTCGGGAGTCGATACAGCTCAATATAATAGCAAAAGGATTCTGACCTTTAGACGTTTCGTTTACCTGTTGCAAGAGGCCATGGTCAAGCTTCTGATTGCTAACGAACCGCTTGTTTCCCTCTTTCAGTCGCTCTAATCCTTTTTCCGGCGTTATCTTTTCTTGTTGTTCTTTTGTTAATGCTCTCATTTTCTATTTGGTTTTTATTAAAATGTAATGTTTCTATCTAGATTAGAACCTTACCTGCCTTAACATCTTCACCTTCCGCCACTTCTTTTATAGTTAGATTGATGTTCTTTCTCCGGGCATTATGTTTAAAGTCTTCGATAACCTCTTTCACGTCCGGGTCAACATAGGCTGACTTTGAATAATCAATTTCTAGGTCCACATTGTCGGGGAGCCTCCTTAGCGTCTGCAGGATGTTCCCCTTGTTCAGAAAAGATATCTCTTCTGCCAATATCATATGGTACTGTTCCCGGGCACCTTCAGTTTTGTTTTTGTACAGGTTATGTGAGACTTTGTAGTTATTGCGCAGGACATTAACAATTGCCACAGCCATACCTATACCTATTCCAGTAAGAAGATCTGTGAAAACAATGGCTACGATGGTTACAATGAATGGCAGAAACTGATTCCAGCCGCTTCTGTACATGCTTTTGAAGAGAGCGGGCTTTGCCAGCTTAAATCCAACAATTATAAGAATAGCTGCAAGGCTAGCCAGCGGGATCATGTTCAGAACACTTGGAAGAAGGATAACAGAGATCAGAATGAGCACCCCATGAATAAGGGAGGCAAGCTTTGTTCTTCCGCCGGATTGAATGTTGGCAGAACTCCTGACAATTACCTGTGTTACAGGTAAACCGCCGATAAAACCTGAAACCATGTTGCCTACACCCTGCGCTACTAACTCTCTGTTTGCAGGGCTTATGCGTTTGTAAGGGTCCAGTTTGTCTGTTGCTTCAAGGCACAGCAATGTTTCAAGACTTGCCACAATGGCTAAGGTGGCTGCCAGGAAGAGTACATCATAGTCGAGCACACGGCTAAAGTCAGGAGTGGTGAATTGCTGAAGGAAACCTGTAAAACTATCGGCAACTGGGAGCTCTACTAAATGGTTGATGCCCAGTGCCAGTTGCGGGTAGAAATCGCGGAAAACCACATTAAGTATAATGCCCAGCACCACAACAACCAGCGGCCCCTGTATAAGTTGAAACACTTTATGCTTCTTTGTGAGCACCTGATCCCATAAAATGAGAATAGCCAAAGACAGCACACTTATTATAACCGCCCCGGGCGTGATATAATTGAAAGCATTAAATAGTGAAGAGAATGTAGTGCCGCCATCAGGCTCAATGTAATGCACATTTCCCTCAAAATTAGAATCATAACCGAAGGAATGGGGAATCTGCTTTAGAATAATGATGACCCCGATACCCGCAAGCATTCCCTTGATGACAGAAGTAGGGAAGTAGTAGCCAATGCTCCCTGCTTTCAGGAAACCCAGTCCAAGCTGAATGGCACCTGCCAGCACAACGGCAGAAAGAAAAACTTCGAAGTTTCCGAGACTTTGTATCGCCTGCAACACGATAACAGCCAGTCCGGCCGCAGGCCCACTGACGCCCAGTTGCGAGCCACTGATAAGCGTTACCACTATACCACCTACAATACCGGCAATAATCCCGGAAAACAACGGTGCGCCCGAGGCCATGGCAATACCTAAGCACAGCGGAACTGCCACCAGGAAAACCACAATTCCTGCTGGCAAATCGTTTTTGATTTCTTTCAGGCTGATCATCTCTTTTAAGTTTAGGTCATTAAGCTATAGTATTACTATCGTTATTAAATGTATGCATAAATTTTCCATTTGGTTTACATTTTATGTGTTTTTTTTCCTGTTTTAAACCTGCACCCGGGCTTTGGGTATAAAGCTTTGTTTAACGCAGGGCTGTGGAAGAGACTAATCTTTGTGAAAATCTGACGTATAAAGGAGACTTATAAACGATAGGAAGCATGTTTCGCTAACCTTCCAAAAACAGAAAAGCCACTGCAAAGCAGTGGCTTTTCTGTTTTATTCTTAAATTTGGTTTAACTTAGTTTGCTCTGTTTGCAAGGTAAGCAGAAACCCCTTCTTTAGTCGCCTGCATAGCTTCTTCACCTTCTTCCCAGTTGGCTGGGCAAACTTCGCCTTTCTCTTCGAAATACTGCAGGGCATCTACCATACGCAACGCTTCATCGATGCTGCGGCCAAGCGGAAGGTCGTTTACTACCTGGTGGCGAACCACACCTTCTTTATCTATCAGGAACAGGCCACGGTAAGCAACAGGCTCACCTACAAAAGTAACCTCACCTTCTTCGTTATAGTCGTAGTGGCCGGCCAGTACGTCGAAGTTCTGAGAGATTGTTTTAGCTGCGTCAGCAACCAATGGGTATGTAACACCCTGAATTCCGCCTTGGTCCTGTGGTGTGTTTAACCAGGCGAAGTGCGATACATGCGTATCAGTGGAGCAGCCAACTACAGCCACGCCTTTACGCTCAAAATCAGCTATTCTGTCCTGGAATGCTAGAATCTCCGTTGGGCACACGAATGTGAAGTCCATTGGGTAAAAGAAGAACAGAACGTGCTTCTTACCGAGGTACTGCTCCAGCGAAAAGTTTTCTTCGAAATCTTCACCGTTTACAACGGCTGTTGCTTTAAATGAGGGAGCTTTTTTACCTACTAATACTGCCATTATTAAATCGTGTTAAAGTTTATGAATCTAATTTATTTACTTACTCTTGAAATACTTACTTGCTTTTCCGGCTCCACTTTATTTCCCGTTAACTGCACTGAAAAACTCCTGATTTCGAAGTTGGAGAGGCTTCTTTTCTGAAAGAACTCCTGTAGCAGTTGTTCCAACTCCTCGTCTTCGAAATCTATTATTTCTTTCGTGTTGCTACAGTAAATATGGCTGTGCGCCATGGTGTTGGCATCGAAACGTTTTCCGCCTTCTTCCGACAACACTTTATGAACAAGGTTTGTCTCTGCAAAAGTGTCGAGGGTTTTGTACACAGTGCCTAAGGAGATACTGGGATTAGCCGGTTTTAGGTGCAGAAACACTTCTTCTGCCATAGGGTGTTTTCCTTGCAACTCCATCAGTGCCTCATACACCACAATGCGCTGGTGCGTCGCCTTCAGGCCACTTTCCACAATGCGCTCTCGCAGAGTATGTCGGTTCGTAACGTGCTGCATCCTTTGTTAAGAAAACTTCTTATCTAGTAATATTTCTCACAAAGCTAAAGCATAAATGTTACGCCTGCAAATGGGGATTGTTATTTTAATGTTAAAACATAGTATAGGCGGAGGCAAAGCTGCCTCAAAGGGAAAGAAGGAGCCTGGAGAATAATCCTCAACTTACTCTTTCCTCTATATTGTTAACCTAACAGAGAAAAAAAAGCCCGCCTTTACAGGCGGGCGACATATTATTAAGATTAGATGTCTTTCAAAGAGCAGCAGACGTGGCTCCGAAATTGGCAACCCGAAAGTAATACCGCTGAATTTGCCGGGAAGAATCCGGTTCTGAAGCCAAAGCAGGAGGAGAAACCTTTAGGTTTTTTGCCTCTACTACTGCCACTGAATCGGGAGTTTTGAACACTACGCCTGTAATGAGAAGAACAAAGAGTAGCAGCAACTTAAAAAAAGTTTGGGTGGTAAACGTTTCAGCAGTTTGCATAGCGGTTAAGGCGGTAAATTTGTCTTCTGGAGAGACTTATATGTGTACAAATAAAGCACAAAGTTTCTATAAAAGAAAATAATATATTAAACTTTTAGTATAAATTAAAATAACGGAAAAATACAATTACCGGCTCACAAACTGGTAAGTTGTGCGGGTGCGCTGTTCTAAAAGGATTTCTTTGTTTTCTGTTAACTTGTTTACACTTTCTAAATCGTAATTTTTAACGGTGAAAAGAGACAAGGCTGTGTTATAATGGATGGTAAACTGGTCGTGCAATTTCTGAATGAGGCGGTGCAGGCGCTCTTCATGGTAGTCGGAACACACGGAAAAGGAGATGGCTGAGTTTTGCATCATGTTTATTTTAATGCGCAACTCTGACAGCGCATTAAAGATCGCTTCCAGGTTTTTCTCTGAGATGAACGTGAAATCCTTTACACTGAATGAAATGAGGCACTGGTTTTCTTTGATGATATAGGCAGGTGCTGGTTTATCAAAGCGGCAGTCGCATATCTTGGTTCCTTTGCCGGTGGGGTTTAGGAACGATTTTACATAGAGCGGGATTTGCTTGTTAGCCAGGGGTTTTATGGTTTTGGGGTGAATAACGGAGGCGCCGTAGTATGCCATTTCCACCGTCTCCTGATAAGATATTTCCGGGTAGCATACTGTGTCTCTAAAGTGTTTTGGGTCGGCGTTAAGCAGGCCTTCCACATCTTTCCAGATGCACATTTCTCCGGCATCAAGACTGTAGGCAAAAATGGCGGCACTAAAATCAGAGCCTTCACGGCCCAGCGTGGTAGTGAGGCCGGCCTTGGTGCCACCCAAAAAGCCTTGTGTAACCACAAACTGCTGTTCCAGTAGTGGCAGCAGGTCACGTTTTATCAGGTGCTCTGTGCTGGGCCAGTCTATCTTTGCCTCGCGCCAGGTATCGTCTGTTTGAATATACTTCCGGCTATCAACCCACGTGTTTGCCAGTTGCTGCTCCTGCAGGTAGTGGTGCAGAATGGTGGATGAAAGCAATTCCCCATAACTTACCATCTGGTCGTAAGCTTTGTCGTAGTTGTCAGTCGGGAGTAGCTGCTGGAGGTCGCTGTGCAGGTGCAGGAACAGTTCTTCCAAGCGGTGGTAAACAAGGCTGTCGGGTTCCGGGAACAGTTCCTGCACTACCTCCAAGTGATAGGCCTTGTTCTGCTGGAAAGCCGCCTCAAAATCCTCCTGTTTGTAGGCTTGGTCCATAACCAACTCTAACGCATTGGTCATTTTACCCATTGCGGACACAACCAGCAGCAGTTGCCGCTGGCCACCATGCGTTTTAACAATGTTTGCCAGGTTCCTGAATGCCTCAGCATTTTTTACAGAGGCGCCTCCGAATTTGTATATCTTAATACTGTCTGTAGTCATAGGGAGTAAAAATAGCTATTATTGCCTAAAGATGACATCCTTTGCTATATAGCTAACTTAGTTTTCAGTCTGTGCGGCTAACCCAAAGGATGGCGAGTATATTAAAACTGGTAGGAGAGTATAAGGCGCCGCGACTATGGGAGGAAGGTTCTATATGAAGAGTAGGTTCTGAGGTAACTGAGGCTATGGCTGGTGGAGGATGCGCTTTGTTTCTCTAATGGTAAGCATACTAGCCGGAAATGATAATTACTAAACAGAAATGAAATTACTGGCTGTACCTGAAGCGAATCTCTGCCTTTTGCAGTTCTCTTTTAATGATGAGGCGCGAGATGCGTTCAGCTATGATTTCAGGCTCTTCTGCCATCATGGCCTCTTTTACCTTTCTTTCATCCACATCAATCCGGTAGAGGATGTGCAACAGGCGGTTAAAGTCAGAATAAAGCAGCTTTTGTATGAGGTGGGCAAGCCTGTAGTGCAGTGTTTCTAGGTCTTTGGCAGGTAGGCTATCCACTTCAAAAACCTTTTGCAGGTGGTTTGTGGCGCTGGTGAGTATGGCGGGCGAGTACTGCATAGTAGGTTAAGGCCTTTACATCTTTTAATTAAACAAAGAAGCCCTCCATTGGTGGAGGGCTTCTTTGTTTAGGCTTTCTCTTCTTTACCTTCTTCGGTTTCTGCCTCTGATTCAGTGGTTGCTGTTTCTTCCACTTCTTTGAAGCCTACATAGTCTTTTACAATGTAGTACCAGTTCACCAGTTTTTTCATGTCTGACACATACACGCGCTCCTCATCGAACTCTGGTAGTACGTCGGCCATCAGGTTTTTATAGTCTTCGTTGACTGGCTTGTCACTGATAGGTAACTTATCCCCGTATTTCTGGTGCATCAGGTCAAAAACCTCCGAAAGTGGCACAGTGCCTTCCTCATCTGTTGTATAGATAGAGATCTCATCCAGCAGCGACATGCGGTGGCGCGCCTGTGCTACCAGGTTTTTAGGGTTCTCCTCAAGGCTTTCTACAATAACACCAGTGCGTGTTGGTTTCACTACACGGTACAGGCCGCTCATGCCAGAAATGGCTGCAACTTGTCTTAAATCAATAGGCATAATAAAAAAATAAGCTTACTTGTTATAGTTTAAACAAAATGGGCAGGCTTGCATTCAGACTGTAGCCCGGAGACTTAAACTTCAGCAGTTTAATTACCCGAGCGGCTTCCTCGCCTGTTCCGGCACCAGGGTTGCGCAACACTTTAATGTTAGAGGTAGAGCCATCTTCGTTTATGATGAAGGAAACAATACTTTCTCCCTGCACGCGGTTTCGTTTTGCCATTGCAGGATACTGAAGCTCCTCGTCAATAGCTTTATACAACTCTTCAATACCACCTTCATAATGCTCAGCCGCTGGGATTACCTGGTCCGGTACCCATACCTTTTTTTCTTGCTGTGCCTCATCAGGATTGCTTTCGCTGGTCTGAGCCGATGCCGTTAAGCTTGCGAAGGCAAAGAAAAGAAACAAAATTGAGATTCTGGTTTTCATAAGGGTAAACATTTAGAGTTTCAACTTCACTTGGTTCGCTCCGGCACGTGCTTCAATGCATACCTTCTGTGCAGGGTGATTACTGATTCTGTACTTGCGCGTTTACTTCTTCTATGAAGTTCAGAATCTCTTCACGGCCTGTTTTTAACTCTGCAGAGGTACGGAACATCTGCGGCAGCTCATCCCAAGTTTCACGCAGTTTACGCTGATAAGCAGCTATGGTTGAGTCTGTTTTTGTAGCCGATTGTTTGTCAAGTTTTGTAAATACAAGTACAAAAGGCACGCCTAAGGTTCCTAAGTGGTTGATAAAATCGAGATCCTGCTTCAGCGGCTCGTGCCTCGAGTCAATCAGGGCAAACACACAGGTCAGGTTTTCGCGCTTCTGGAAGTAGTAGTTTATCATCTTGCGCCAGCTCTCGCGCGAGTCTTTGCTTACTTTGGCATACCCGTAGCCCGGCAAGTCTACCAGATACCAGTTGTCGTTTATAAGGAAGTGGTTGATAAGCTGGGTTTTCCCCGGGGATGATGAGGTCTTGGCGAGGCCCTTCTGCTGCGTCAGCATATTTATAAGCGAAGATTTGCCTACATTTGACCTTCCGATAAAGGCGTATTCCGGCTTATCCGGCACCGGGCAGTCTTCTACCCGGGTGTTACTCATCAAAAATTTCGCTTCTTTTATATTCATGTTGCAGTTGTAGGTTTGCTGGCTCCATTCCAGATACCTAAATGTAAGTATAAGGATTTTATGCACAGAGCCGTAAATCCAAAGTTTGCCTCCGTTCCGGCAGGTCTTAATGGTGTACAAAGGTACAGATTTATTTTCCCAAACACGGATGAGGAGCGGACGAACCTTTGCTGATGCCAGCATTATTTGTAATATAACGGTTAAAAATAGTGAAGAGTATAAGCCTTTATCAGAGTTGCAGCAGCAGGATGATACCTTGCTTACCAGAAAATTGTGCATCTGCCTGATATCGAACATATAGGGTGGGTGGAGTAACAAGAGGGAGCGACCTCTACTGGTTATTGAAGTAGATTTCTCTGGTAAGCGGAGAGGCTTTTTAAAAGCGCATCTGGCTAAGAAGAAATAAACTAGATGTTAAAATTATGATTAGTAGTGAGTTGTGTTTTTTTTAAGCTTTTAATCAACCGGTTTTGCCAGACGCCTCCTATAGATTACCGGGTAAAATTTTAAAGATTTTCGGGGTTGTAGGAATTAAATAAAAACTTACAAAACATTTATTATTTTATATATTTGTACGTTCAAATTTTTGTTCTTAATATTATACTTAGGGTAGTACGCCGGATGAAGTCTTGAACACCAACATGGCTTTAAATTTTAGGATGTGCACTGTAAACAATTCAATAATAGTTTAGCGATGAGGCAGGAATTATATATACTAAATTTGATATCAAACGTAAAGAAGCGGAATCAAAGTTTATGGTAGACCCAACTTGCCCATCTGCTTATTCATAACAGTTCAAACCAAACTCAAGCAAAGTATAACAAACCCTTTTACACATGAACCAATTAGCCAAATCGTTCTCACGGTTTACTATGCTGCTGGCCTTTATCTGCCTACTGGCAGCTTCTGCGTCGGCACAAAGCACTAGAAAACAACTGCGGACAGCGAACAGATTTTTTGATAGAGAAAATTACAGAGCAGCAATTCCTATGTATGAGGAAGTGCTGGCCCAAAACCCCGATAATGCGACGGCACTTTACCGTGCCGGTATCAGCTATTTAACCTTTGATAAGGAAAGAGCGGCTGATTACCTTTATCGTGCACAGGCTTTGAAGCCTAACGTAGACCGGGATTTAAATTACTGGTTGGGAAGAGTGGACCACATTAACTATCGCTTCGATAGCGCAATTGAAAACTGGCAGAAGTACCAGCAGGAAATACCGAGACGGAATGAATATCGCCGCGAAGAGGTGGCACAGCTGATACAGCAAGCCCGTAACGCAAAGCGTGAGACTGCTAACCCCAAAGACGTTTTCGTGAAGAACCTTGGAGGAACTGTAAATACAGCTTACTCTGAGCACAGCCCGGTTATTTCATCAGATTACAATTACCTGCTTTTTACCTCGCGTAGCGAAGGAGCAGGTGGAGCCAAGGCAGCAGAGGACGGCGAGTATTACGAAGACATTTTTGAGACAACCCGTACAGGCGAGGATGAGTGGGCGCCGACACGCATTGTTTCGGGGGTTCTCAACAGCCCCGGTCACGACGCCTCTATTCAGCTTTTTGACAATGATACAAAGTTGTTGCTGTACCAATCTGTCAATAATGGTGACATCATGGTGTCAGAGCGCCAGGCAGATGGTACCTGGGGCGCGCCCCAAAGTATCAGTGACAAAGTGAACACGCCTGACTTTGAGTCTGATGCCTTTATCACGCCAGATAATCAAACATTATATTACTCCACCAGCCATAACTCAGAAAATGGTGACTTGGATATATACGTTGTCCAGCGTAATGCAAACGGCACATGGGGTACCCCTAGAAGCTTAGGCAGATCCATTAACACCCCTTATGATGATGACAGCCCTTACATAGACAGCGAGGGTTCGCTTTACTTTGCGTCACGAGGCCACAACTCAATGGGAGGGTATGATATCTTCTATGCTAAGTACGACTCTGTTGCCAGAAGATGGGCACGTCCTGTAAACCTTGGCTATCCAATTAACACTCCGGATGATGATACTTACTACCGGTTGGCTCCAGATGGTACTTATGCCTATCTGTCCTCTTACCGCATTGGTGGTTACGGCGAAAAAGATATCTACACCATCAACTACATTAAAAGTGCAGGAGTAGAAGGCCAGGTATTTACCCAGGCTGATAGCCTGCTTATTCCAGGTGTGGAGTTGGTGTTTAATGGCCTACAGGCTGATAAGCGTCCTATATCCTACCGCGATGTAACAAAACCTGATTCGGCTAATTATGATGTGCAGGTCCTTTCAGGCAGAACATACCAGGTGCAGCTATCGCTGGATAACCAGGTGATTGAAACGCAGGAAATTGAAATACCTGTGGTGCTGGATGATACCACTACTGTTAGACGAAACTTCTACATTGCTTTGTCTGACACGGCAACTGCTACGCTTATTGCAAGAGGTGGAACACGCGGCACCAGCAGTTCAACAGTTTTTGCGATGCAGCCGGTCTATTTTGATACCGACGAGTACGATCTGCGTCCTGAGTCAATCCAGGAGCTGGATAGCATTGCCCGTATCATGAACGCAAACCCAAACATCAACATTAGTATTGAAGGCCACACAGACTCACGTGCAACAGATTCGTATAACGAGACGCTGGGGCAGAACCGTGCGGGTGCAGCCTATGATTACCTTGTTAGACAGGGAATATCTCCACAACGCTTAGTAACTGTAACGTATGGTGAGCGCAGACCTGCTGTGCCGAACACATCCGCTGAAAACATGCAGTTGAACAGAAGAACAGAGTTTAAGGTGCTTCCTCGTCAGGACGATGTCGCACAGTAACTACAAGGCCATAAGGCCGCTGAGTAAATAATTTAGAAGCAGGCTGGGTATTTAATCCAGCCTGCTTTTTTTATATTTCGCAACATAAACCATGCTTTATAGTTTTAGTAGCAGTATTTTTGCCGAAACTATTATTTACAATCAACCCATGGCGGTAATACCTTACAAAGACCAGAACGACGACAAGAAGTCGCAGGTAGCCAAGATGTTTAACAACATTGCCGGCAAGTATGACTTCCTGAACCACTTTTTGAGTGCTGGCATTGATATTATCTGGAGAAAAAAGGCCGTTAGCCTCCTGGCTCCTGAAAAACCTAAACTAGTGCTGGATATTGCCACTGGTACCGCAGATTTTGCTATAGAGACGCTGCGCCTGAACCCGGATAAGATCATTGGGGTCGATATTTCAGAGGGCATGTTAGCCGTAGGACGTGAAAAGTTAGTTAAGAAAGGCCTGGCAGATAAGATAGAACTGCTGTATGGTGATTCAGAGAACCTGCCTTTCGAAGACAATACCTTCGATGCCATTACCGTGGCGTTCGGCGTGCGCAACTTTGAGAACCTGGAGAAAGGTCTGGCAGATATGTACAGAGTGCTGAAACCAGGTGGAACCGCGGTGGTACTGGAGTTTTCTAATCCCCGCAGCTTTCCGATGAAGCAACTGTATCATTTTTATTCCAGCAACATACTACCGATGGTAGGTAAACTCGTTTCTAAGGACAATGCTGCCTATACCTATCTGCCGGAATCGGTGCAGGCATTCCCGGATGGGCAGAACTTTCTTAATATTTATTCAAAAATAGGATTCAGAAACACGAAATGGCATTCACTCACATTTGGAATCAGCTCTATATATATAGGCATAAAATAACCTTAGCCGGAGTAATGGCCCTGCTGCTTATGGGGGGCAACACCGTGCAGGCGCAGAAGAAGGTACATGACCTGAATAAACCGGGCTACGATGAAAGGCCGGTGCATTATGGTTTCTACCTGTCGATGCCGCTCACCAGGTATGATGTGCAGCACTCTCAATCGTATGCCGACAGACTGGCGCAGGGTGGGGATGAAGCCGTAAATGCCAAGACCGACTTCGGTTTCTATACCGGCCTTGTACTTAATGTTCGCCTGGTTGACTATCTTGATGCCCGCTTTGTGCCTGGCGTTGGCTTTTACGGCCGTACGCTCGCTTTCAGCAATGTGGAGGTACCGGGACTGGAAACACAGCCAGTGATGAACGAAACGATTAGCAATGTGATGATAGAACTGCCGGTTCTGTTAAAATATAAAGCTAAACGCCGTTCCAACTTCAGGCCATATATCGTGGCAGGTGTAAAACCTGGAATAGATTTAGGAAAAGGCACAAACGGAACAATCGCAAATGATATAAAGCTTGAAGTGGAGAATTTTGACTTGGCTTTAGAGTATGGGATAGGTCTTGATATATTTTATCCTTACTTCAAATTTGCACCTGAACTGCGCTTTTCTCACGGCCTCATCAACCAGCACAGGCCAGTAGCCAACAGTGTGTACAGCAATTATATTCAGAAGCTGACAAACCATAACGTTTCATTGATTTTCTTTTTTGAGTAGAAATGACAAAAGTGGCATTTGTTACCGGAGCCACCTCCGGCATAGGTCGCGCTACGGCTTTTGAACTGGCCAGGCAAGGATACCGCATCATCGTTACTGGGCGCAGGGGCGAGCGATTGGAGGAACTGAAACAGGAACTGGAGGTGCCGGTGTATACTCTAGAGTTTGATGTGCGCGATAAAGAAGCGACACAGCAGGCGGTTAATTCCCTGCCAGAGGATTGGAGGCAGGTAGAGGTGCTGGTGAATAACGCGGGGAATGCTCATGGCCTATCCTCTATTCAGAATGGCTCCTTGGACGATTGGGATGCAATGATTGACATAAACGTAAAGGGCCTGCTATATGTGAGCCATGCAGTGCTGCCACTCATGCTGCAGCGGAAGAAGGGCCATATCGTGAACATTGGCTCTATTGCCGGCAAGGAAGTATACCCGAATGGTAACGTTTACTGCGCCTCCAAGTATGCAGTGGATGCTATTTCACAGGGTATGCGCATAGACCTTGTGCAGGAGGGAATACGGGTGTCTGAAGTAAACCCGGGTTTGGTGGAAACAGAGTTTTCAGAGGTGCGCTTTAAAGGTGATAAAGAGCGGGCTGCCTCTGTTTATAAGGGCTTTCAGGCACTGCAGGCGCAGGACATTGCAGAACTCATCAGCTTTATCGTAACAAGGCCTGCACATGTAAATTTGGCGGAGGTGCTGGTGCTGCCGACAGCACAGGCAGCCGCGACTATCTTACATAAGAAACAGTAGGTTTACTTCTTCCGGAACTCGCTTGCCGTAGCTTCGTAACAAATAGGGAGATGCTTGTAAAAAATGCAGGCCTTTAACTTTTACAAATAATAACGGAATAGCTATGGCAAACGATAAAGAAGCACAACACGAAAAGAAGAATGATGCCAAACCAGAAAGCAATGCTAATTCACAGCCCATGCCGGATGAGTACTCTAACACAGCCAATCATAAAGGCGCAGTAGACTTAGGTACGGATGGCACAAAGGCAACTGCAAGCCAGCAACAGGGGCAGGGAGCCTGGGACCCGAAGGATAACGATGATAACCGTAATGGCAGCAGGAAGAGTGGCAATGGCCAGGGTGGCAGTAACTCAACCGGTGAATAAACGAAAAGACTCAGTATAAACACAAAGCGGCGGCACCCAAGGGTGCCGCCGCTTTGTGTTTATGAAGCTGTGTGTCGTTCAATGTTACTGCGGTAGCTGGCAGCGCAGCAAAGTTAGAACCCCTCCCTGTCGAAGGCATGTACGCGTACATCGTTCGTCAGCTTGTCTTTTGTTTCCGGTCCTGCCTCCAGTTCAGTGCCGCGCTTGGTGTCGTATACCCAGGTTTTCTTGCCCCAGCCGCCTACTTTAGAGGTATCTTTTATCTCGTCTTCGCCGCGCCCGCCGTAAATCTCTATTTTAATTCCTTTGCCTACCTCGCCGCTCACTTCGAAGTCGTCGTCTGCAGCCAGGCCATGAAGGGTAATCAGGTCTGTTTCAGAGCGGTAAAAGATGCGGTGGTAGGTAATCTTGTCGTCAGACTTACGGCGTACAGTTACTTCCGTCTCCTCATCGTTCAGGCGCTTTACTTCAAACTCATCCTCCTGATCAGTCCCCACCACCAGCACTTCCTCAGCCAGTATCTCATAAAACTCTTCAGCGGCTTTCGGTAATTGGTTGCGTCGGGTAATGAGCCTATGCTTAGTGGTTTCTCCAATCAATTCGTACACAGAGTCAGGGTACTGCCGCACTGCCCGCTCTATCACCTCATCGGTAATGGCAGTTTGCAGTTCCTTTGCCAGGGAGTCAAATTGCTGCCGCGTCAACTCAGAGAGAGTACGCTTATCTATGAATTCTGAATTAACGGTAAGCGCTTTCACATCGTTGATTTCATCATCGAACGATTCAAACTTGCGGATACCCCAGTTGCGGCTGAAGAGCCAAGGGATAATACCATCCTGAAACCTATAGTAGGCATTGTCCCGGTCCTTCGGGATGGGACGGTAAATGCGCTCGCCGTCTTCAGCATACTGTGCCCATTCCCACTGCCCTTCATGACGGTCCCAGTCGTGAATAAGAATATCAAAAAGGCGGGCCTTGGCAAACGCCACCTGATCTATAAAGACATCGTCCTCGTTAAACCGATTGTTCAGCACAGTACCTGAGCCGTCAATATCCACAGCATCTCCCAAGGCAGGGGTGAGGGTATTCTTATCATCAAATTTCTCCTCCAGCATATAAAGCCTGTCGCTGAAGCGATCTTCGTACTCACCCAGGTTCTTGTAATTTGGGGGAATATAGTAAAGCTTCGGGGTGGAGTGCGGTATGCCTGCAGCGGCAGCCATGGGAGGCACTGTTAAAGCGGCATAGGGGTTGATGGCAGAAATCTGATCCCTGATAACATTAGTCACAAAAGTTTTTTGCCAAAACTTAGGCAGAATACCTATAGGGTCTTTGTCCAACGTGCGAAGCGCATAGGTAAAGCCGGTTGTGTCAACCAATGTCAGACTAGTGGTTTGCTGCCCGCCACCTAACTTTTCAAACTCCAGTCCACCCTTTAGCGTGTCCATGTCGAACAAAGGTACGGTAACAGGCGCGTTCCAGATAGGGCGGTGGTGTGTGCCCCAGAATATGCGGTGCAGAAAACCGCGTTTATAATGTTTTCCTGCTTTCACAGTAACACTATCAACTGGTTCAGGTGATACTTTTAGCTGCTCATATACAGCAGGGTCCACAACCGGGGTTTTAGCGAAGAAGTTTTTTTTAGCGCAGCCGGTTGAAAACAGTAGGAGTAGTACAAGTAAGCCTTGCACAGAGCGTATGTTCATAAAGAAATCTCGATATTTAATGCATCTATCTAACGTAAATCCGCAATAATGTTTTCACGTGATAGACGCTCATCCATTAGGCAAAGGTACATTTATGATAGGAGAGGGCATTAATAAAAAAGCTTGGTTGCAAACCAGGCTCTTCAAGAAAAGGTTATTTAAACTGTTGTGCTTATTTCAAACTTATCTAAAGCTTTACAATCTCTACCCGTCTGTTGTTAGATTTTGCCCCTGCGGTGGTGTTCTTGTCCAGAGGTTTTAATTCTCCCCATCCCTTCGATGAAAGGCGCTCGACTGTTATGCCCTGGCTTACAAGATAGGCTTTAACGGCTTCCGCCCTTTCCTGGCTCAGTTTCATGTTGGTGTTGTCATCGCCGTCACTATCTGTGTGACCCTCCACGCTGAATTTTAACGCTGACTGCTCCTGCAGCAGTTTCACAATGCTGTTAAGCGTGCCGATAGATTCCGGCTTTATGGAAGCTTAATTCACATTAAACCTAATACCATAGGAAACGATTTTTGCCGTCGGCCATTACCTGGTCGTACAGCTTTTTGCCTCCTTCAACTGTCAATACTAGCTATAGATTAGCCAAGATAAAGCTGTGAGTATCTGGAATTGCGAGAGTCTTAGCAACGTTAAAGTATGCTTTTAACATACATTTTGCCAGTTGTAGCCTTCAATGTGATGTGAATGTTCTTAAACCTGTTGTATAGTTTTTCTGAAGTGTCTTTATACCTGAATGTTCTCGTAGCCCGGATACTAACCACTAATCGAGGTCCCGGAAGCATATAATGGCATGTATATTATCCAATTTTGTGCCCGCATTTCTGGTTTATAAACCTCTGATTTAGCGGAAATTAAAACCTGCTGAAGCTATAGTCGTTATATAGTACATCAAAAATACAATTATATAAAGCTATGAAAGACGACTTACACAACGAAAGAGATTACAGAGCACCTTATGCAGGAGTAAGACCTGCTGCAGGGCTGAGTGCTATAAAAAGAATATCCTGGGGAGCTGTGTTCGCAGGACTTGTTGTGGCCCTGGTTGTACAACTTACATTAAGTTTGCTGGGACTTGGTATCGGTATAGGTTCTATTGATCCTGTAGAGGAGCAGAACCCTATGGCTGGTCTTGGTACAGGTACCCTAATCTGGTGGGTTGTTAGCATGCTGATTTCGCTGTTTGCAGGCGGATGGGTTGCAGGACGCCTTGCCGGTATGCCTACTTCATTTGATAGTATACTGCACGGTATCCTGACCTGGGGCCTGTTCACGTTACTTTCCTTTTACCTATTAACTACTGCTGTTGGAAGAATAGTGAGTGGTGTGGGAAGTGTGGTAGGAAACACGCTCTCTCTTGCCGGGCAAGGAGTGGCAGCAGTCGCTCCGCAAGCTGCGGATGCGATTCAATCAAGGCTGGAAGAGAGTGGAGTCAATTTCCAGTCACTGAAGCAGGAGGCGCGACAGATTCTGCAACAGACGGGCAAGCCAGAACTACAGCCTGAAAACATTGAGCAGCAGGCAAGGAGTGCTGGCAGTCAGGCACAAGGAGCAGCAGGAGAGGCTGCCGCAAATCCGCAATCGGCTGGTTCTACATTTGATGAGGTCATGAACAGGCTGTATGGCCAGGGAGCAGAGGTGGCAAGCGCTGCAGACCGCGAGGCGGCTGTAAACGTGATTATGGAGCGTACCGGCAAAAGCAGAGAAGAGGCCAATGAAATTGTTGACGGCTGGATTTCCACCTATGAGCAGGCGAAGGCGCAGTACAAAGAAACCAGAGCACAGGTTAGCCAACGTGCACAGCAGATTGGTGGGAACGTGGCTTCGGCAGTATCGAAGGCTGCCATTTATGCTTTTTTCGGACTTTTGCTTGGAGCAATTGCGGCAGCTGTTGGTGGCAAAGTAGGAGAACCGCATGACTTAGTTTCTACGGGCAATAATGCAGTAGTAGAAAGAGATTAAGTGTCTTTTATACTAAAACATTAAACAAAACGGCCAGCTGTAAATTTACAGCTGGCCGTTTTGTTTAATGTTAAGGATATTATCTCTATTAGTTAGTCCGACGCTCTTGACATACGGTTACGCTCGTTCTCGTCGAGGTAAATCTTGCGCATGCGGATGCTCTTCGGTGTTACCTCCAGGTACTCATCCTTCTGGATGTATTCCATGGCTTCTTCCAGAGAGAAGTTCTTGGCAGGAGCGATCTTCACGTTATTATCAGAACCGGAAGCACGCATGTTTGTCAGTTTCTTCCCTTTCTGAATGTTCACCGTGATATCGTTCTGGCGGCTATGCTCTCCGATTACCTGGCCCATGTATACATCAACGCCCGGGTCAACGAAGAAGAAACCGCGGTCCTGAAGTTTATCAATTGAATAAGCAGTACCAGGGCCTGTCTCCATCGAGATGATAGAACCGTTATTACGGCCAGGGATGGTGCCTTTGAAAGGCTCGTACTGCAGGAAGCGGTGGTTCATGATAGCCTCACCAGCAGTGGCAGTCAGTACGTTGTTACGCAGACCAATCAGGCCACGGGCCGGAATGTTGAATTCCAGGTGCTGCAGATCGCCTTTCGGCTCCATAATCGTCAGTTCACCTTTGCGCTGCGTTACCAGTTCAATTACCTTTCCGGAGGTTTCTTCCGGTACGTCCACTACCATGTGCTCAATCGGCTCATGACGGACACCGTCTATTTCCTTGAAAATTACCTGAGGCTGACCAACCTGCAGCTCGTATCCTTCACGGCGCATGGTTTCAATCAGTACAGACAAGTGCAGAATACCGCGGCCGAACACCAGGAAAGTATCTTCACGGTCTGTCTCCTGCACACGCAGGGCCAGGTTTTTCTCTGTTTCTTTAAATAAGCGGTCACGCAGGTGGCGTGATGTCACGAACTTGCCCTCTTTACCGAAGAAAGGAGAGTTGTTGATCGTGAAGAGCATGTTCATGGTAGGCTCATCTATAGAGATGCGCTTTAACGGCTCAGGGCTCACTGCATCAGCGATTGTGTCGCCAATGTCAAAACCTTCTATACCTGTTACCGCGCATATTTCGCCGGCTGATACCTCCTGAACACTCTTTCTGCCGAGTCCTTCAAATATCTGTATCTCGCCGATTTTGCCTTTCTTGATGGTACCGTCTGCTTTGCACAAGCTGATGGGCATACCTTCTTTCAGGGTGCCACGGTGCACACGCCCGATAGCGATACGACCTACGAAAGAAGAGTAGTCAAGCGATGTGATCTGCATCTGTGGAGTTCCTTCCAGATATGGAGCAGGAGGAATCACGTCAATGATAGCGTCCAGCAATGGCGTGATGTTATCTGTCGGCTGCTGCCAGTCCGTACTCATCCAGCCGTTTTTGGAAGAACCGTAAAGCGTTACGAAGTTCAGCTGGTCCTCAGAAGCATCCAGGTTAAACATCAGGTCAAACACCTGCTCGTGCACCTCATCCGGGCGGCAGTTTTCTTTGTCTACTTTGTTTACCACCACAATTGGCTTCAGGCCAAGTTGTATGGCTTTGCCCAACACGAAACGTGTCTGTGGCATGGCTCCTTCAAAAGCGTCTACCAGCAGGAGTACACCGTCGGCCATTTTCAGCACACGCTCTACCTCACCACCGAAGTCGGCGTGACCAGGAGTGTCGATGATGTTGATTTTAACTTCTTTATAACGAACCGATACGTTCTTTGAAACGATTGTGATGCCGCGCTCGCGCTCCAGGTCGTTGTTGTCCAGAATAAGGTCATCGAAGTGCTGGTGCTCAGCAAAAAGCTTAGAAGCGTGGATGATTTTGTCTACGAGCGTTGTTTTGCCGTGGTCTACGTGTGCGATAATCGCAATATTTCGAATGTTCTGCATTTAATTGGTTTTTCGAGCCGCAAAATTACTAAAAAGCGTTCATACTTTTAGTATGCTGCTCGAAATAAACATGTTATGTATGTAAATAAATTCCCGCAGCTCTAAAAAGCAGCGCTCAAGGGGCAAACATTATCGGCTTGAAGTTTGTTTCTTAAGCTGTTACAATTAAAAGGAGGCAGAAAGCCGAACGTGCGTTTGTCTCGTATCTATACTTATGAAAACTATATATTTGATTTTACTTACCGGCCTTTTTCAACTTGGAGCCTGTGCACAGCAGGAAAACTCTACTGACCGGGCAATTTCCACAGCCCTTGCCGGAGATGATCCACTACCAGATGAGGTGGTGAAAGAACTGAATGATCAGGAGCTGGGAGACACTATTGTGAAGACAGAAGAAGAGTGGCGACAGGAACTGACAACTGAAGAGTTCTTCGTGCTGCGGCAGGAGGGCACTGAGCGGGCATTTGAAAACGAATTTGACGCCAACAAAAGGAGAGGCGTGTATGTCTGCGCTGCCTGTGGCAACCCTATGTTTACATCTGATACAAAGTTTGATTCGGGCACCGGTTGGCCAAGTTTTTATGCGCCTATATCTGAGAAAAGAGTAAAGGAAGTTGACGACAGAGCCTTAGGCATGGTGCGAACAGAAGTAGAATGCGCCCGGTGTGGTTCCCATATTGGCCACGTTTTTCCTGACGGCCCCAAACCGACTGGCCTGCGTTACTGCCTTAATTCCATTGCTCTCGATTTTGAGGAGAGATAAATAAAACCACCTTCAGTATTTCTTTTTTTCTGATTTTTGTTGCCGAACAGGTAAAGGCTTGTTCGGCAATATTTGTTTTATTGTAGGCGATTTGCTTTTACTTAGCTTTTTGAAACCTGACTTAATAGCATACCTCATGAATAACCGTATAGAGGCGCTGCAGCAAGCGCTAAAAGAGCACAGGCAGCGCCTTCTGCTTCACAACGTATACCAGTCGTTAGAGACCCTCGACGATCTGAGGCTTTTTATGGAACACCATGTGTTTGCCGTTTGGGACTTTATGAGCCTGCTGAAGACCCTGCAGCGCGACCTGACCTGCGTGACGCTGCCTTGGGTGCCGAAAGGCAGCCCTAGCACCCGCCGCCTGATAAACGAAATTGTGCTGGAAGAGGAAACAGACGTGGACCAGGAAGGTAATCCCATTAGCCATTTTGAACTGTACCTGCGAGCTATGGACGAAGCCGGTGCTGACAAAAGCCTCATAGAGCAGTTGCTGCAAAGCATCAGTGAGGGTAAGAGCGTGAACAATGCCTTGGATCATATTCGGATCGATGCCAGTGTCAAATTCTTTGTGCGCAACACATTCAACATTATCAACTCTGGGAAACCACATGTTGTGGCCGCTGCCTTTACCTTTGGCAGAGAAGACCTGATTCCGGACATGTTCCGAAACCTCATCGAAGACCTGAACAAACGTTTCTCCGGCAAACTCGAAACGTTCATCTACTACCTCGACCGCCACGTGCAGTTGGATGAAGAGGTGCATACTCCTCTTGCCTTGCAGATGGTAGCGGAGCTTTGTGAGGATGACGATGAGAAATGGCAGGAGGCGTTAGAAGTGTCCCAGGCATGTATCGGGCAGCGCATAGAACTCTGGAACGGCATCCGTAATTTGCTGCCTTCAGAGGCGTAGTTTTAATTGTTAAATGTATGAAGGGTTAAATGGTGGTTGGATCACATGGAGCAAAATAAATATAACCGGTCATTATAAAACAGCCATTTAACAATTCAACAAGCAACAACTAACAATCCTCTACCGGCTGCCGTATCTTTTAACTCAACAATTAAAGACAGAATAATGGCAGAATTACATTCAGAAGCTGAAAACATAGAAAAAACCGCACAATGTATTATAGAAGCCTTTAAAGAGATGGATGTACGGGAGGGTAACGTGCTGCCTTACCAGCAACTGTACCCTTTCCTGCAGGACCGCTACCCACACTATAAAGATGTGCAGAAGGAAGCGGAGCATCATCTCGCCAAAGAAGGCTTTATTAACCCCGCCCCGGATGGCCTGATGCTGACCCAGGTTGGACATCAGCATGTGTATGGCGACAAGGCGTAGTGTAAAGAAGTATTGGTATCAATAGCATATACATAAGGGCAGAGGCAATAGCTTCTGCCCTTTTTACATAGATTATATGTAAAACTCCTAGTCAATTTTGAGGCCCAGCGGGACGTGCTGTTGATAGAAAACAGGTATAGTGTTTTTTAGCTCCAGCGGAGCGGCCTGCTTGTGTTATGTTGATAGTTCACTCCACAGGAGCTAGAGCTCCTGTGAACCTACAGGTTATAAACAGGGCGTCCCGCTGCGACTTTTGGGGAAACATCTATATCTGGGGAAACATCAGTTACAGTAAAAGAGAGGATTTTCTCTCCTTTTAATAACCTCTTTACTGCAAATACCCCCATTAAATCTCCATGCTCCAGTTTTCATCCGTATACAAGTATAAAGGCTCTGGAATGAGAGGAGCGTGTATAATAAGTGTATGAGGGAAATGGAGAGATATAAGATTTATATAATCGGAATAATATTTATTGGTGCGGCCAGCTGTACGTCGCTTTCGGAGGGGCAGGAAAGCTTGCCGCCCGATGTTGATTTAAGAAAGCGGGTGACGCTGCGGCCTACTCCTGTAGGTACGCTGGGAAGACAGATGGGAGGAATGGCCAGTGAAATTAACCGAAAAAGAAACATCGAACAGTTTGACAGAAATGGCCCGGCCATGACACCCAATGCCCTGCGCCCTCGCCAACTGCCATTTGCCCCCATTGATTCAACAAGGCATAATATTTATTGGCCCATCAGGCCTGTTATAAGGCCAATACAGGTGATCCAGTAAGTATGTGCAAAGCACAGAGGCCTCCGCTTTATCTAAAAGCGGAGGCCTCTGTGCTTTGCAGCAGTTAGCGGATTTAACTCTTCTCGTTTGCATCGTCTGCCTCTTCATCTTCGCCCAGATGCAACTCATCCGGCTCCAGGTTCACGTAAACTTCATTCTCCGGTGGAGTGTTTTCAGATTCACGGTCTACTTTTTTGGGTGCAGGGTTTTTAGACAACTCGTTCTCATGGTCCTTCTTTCCCAGGTTTTCTCCGTCGTCTCTTCTCGTTTTCTGACTATCGTTATGTCTCATATTTGAAAATACTTTAGGTGATGCCTTTTCTTACGGAAAAACGCCCTAGAGGTCAGGCATTGTCTCAGATTTTGGCATTTGCACCTTGTTTGCGGTGCAATACGTTCTCTATTTGTATATTTGTATTTTAGATAAGACATGACAACTACTCCAAAACGATATACTGTAACGGCTGCATTGCCGTATGCCAATGGCCCCGTGCATATTGGCCACCTGGCAGGCGTATATTTGCCTGCTGATATATATGTGCGCTACCTGCGTTCCCAGGAACGGGACGTGAAATTTGTATGCGGCTCTGATGAGCATGGCGTGCCGATTACCATCCGCGCCAAAAAAGAAGGTATTACACCGCAGCAGGCTGTAGATAAGTACCATGAGCTAATCAAAAAGTCCTTTGAGGATTTTAACGTCTCTTTTGATATATACCACCGCACCTCTTCGGAGGTGCACGCAGAAACTGCTGCTGACTTCTTTAAGAAACTGTACCAGGAGGGTAAGTTTATAGAGCAGACCACGCAACAGTATTTCGACGAGGGGGCGCAGCAGTTCCTTGCTGACCGTTACATCGTGGGCACCTGCCCCAAGTGCGGCAACGAGAACGCTTACGGCGACCAGTGTGAGAGCTGCGGCACTTCCCTGAATGCAACAGATTTGATTAACCCAAAAAGCACGCTGAGCGGCTTAAAGCCTGTAATGCGCGAAACAAAACACTGGTACCTGCCCCTGAACGAGTATGAGGCATGGCTGCGCGAGTGGATTGTGGAAGGCCACAAGCAGGACTGGAAGCCAAACGTGTATGGGCAGTGCAAAAGCTGGATTGACCAGGGGCTGCAGCCGCGTGCCGTAACCCGCGACCTCGATTGGGGCGTGCCAGTGCCAATAGAAGGCGCCGAAGGCAAAGTGCTGTACGTATGGTTCGATGCCCCCATCGGCTATATCTCTGCCACCAAAGCCCTGACAGATGAGTGGGAGAAGTATTGGAAGGACGAGGAGTCGAAGCTGGTGCACTTTATCGGCAAGGACAACATCGTGTTCCACTGCATCATTTTCCCGAGCATGTTGAAAGCGCATGGAGACTATGTGCTGCCGGATAATGTGCCTGCCAATGAGTTCCTAAACTTAGAAGGTGATAAAATCTCCACATCCCGCAACTGGGCCGTGTGGCTGCACGAGTACCTGCAGGACTTCCAGGGCAAAGGAGATGTGCTGCGCTATGTGCTGGCCGCCAATGCGCCGGAGACAAAAGACAACGATTTCACATGGAAAGACTTCCAGGCCCGTAATAACAACGAGCTACTGGCCATCCTGGGTAACTTCATCAACCGTGCGGTGGTGCTCACGCAGAAGTACTACGAAGGTGCTGTGCCCGCCCGTGGCGAACTGCAGGATATTGACAGGGAGACGCTGGAGCAACTGGCAAAGTACCCTGGAATTATAGCGGATTTGATAGAGCGCTACCGATTCCGGGAGGCGCTGAGCGAACTTATGAACCTGGCCCGCCTTGGTAATAAATACTTGGCGGATACAGAACCGTGGAAACTGATTAAAACAGATGCTGAGCGTGTAAAAACCATCCTGAATATTGCGCTGCAAATCTCTGCCAGCCTCAATATTCTGATGGAGCCTTTTCTGCCAACTTCATCTGCTAAACTGAGCAACATGCTGAACAAGCCGGTTGGCAAGTGGGCGGAAGCCGGTGCCGCAGATTTGCTGCAGGTTGGCCATACAATCGGCACGCCTGAACTGTTGTTCGAGAAAGTAGAAGACGCTGCTGTGGATGCGCAGGTGCAGAAACTGCTCGACACGAAAAAGGCGAACGAGATAGCCAACGCTGTGGCCGAACCAGCTAAAGAGGACATTACTTTTGAAGATTTCACAAAGATGGATATCCGCATCGGTACCATACTGGAAGCAGAGAAAGTAGCCAAAACCAAGAAGCTTCTGAAGCTGAAGATAGACACGGGTATAGACCAACGCACTGTAGTAAGCGGCATTGCGGAGTACTATAACCCGGAGGACATCATTGGGCAGCAGGTAAGTATACTGGTGAATCTGGCTCCGCGAGACATCAAAGGCATCATCAGCCAGGGCATGATGCTGATGGCTGAGAACGCTGACGGTTCTTTAGCCTTTGTGCAGCCAAGCAAGCAGATTGTGAACGGGGGTGGGGTTAGCTAAACGCTTCGGTAGAGAAAGATCTTCTGAAACGTCCAGGATTTCTAAAGTTCTGGACGTTTCTTTTGATACAGTCATCCTCGTTATACCGAACTTCCTAATGTAGGGCATAACGCCTGTCCCTATGTAAAGGATTCGCTAGGTTTACTGGACTGGCTTTTTGCTCAAAAGCGTAATTAAGTAAAACAGGCAGAAGTGAATGGGCAGGCGGAAGTCTCATAGTTCACGAAAAGACTTTCTAGTCCTTAAAACTATTGATAAAAAGCTAACCATCTGAATCAGGACAACCTATCTATAGCTTTTTTACCCCCATAAGCTCATAAACTGCAGAATCAAGACCATACGTTATGTTTAATATGTCTTTTTCAAATACTACAACAGTTGCGAGAGCAACATAAACAGGGCGAGCTTCGTTGCCATTATGATATTTAACTTCTGGCATTTGAACATTTTGCAGGTTATTTATGGCCAGCTTATCTTCACCAAGTTTTACTACTTCTATTGTATCTGTATAAGAACCAAGAAGAACCTTCGCCTGATAATTAGTTTTCTTTACTTCACAAATATATTGGCCTACATATAGATCCCTTATATCTACATCAGCCTGAGGAGGTTGTTCGTCTTTCTGGCATGCTATAAAAAAGATGGCTGCAGAACAAAAGGCCAGGATGACTTTATTCCGAAATCTTTTCATGTCGTTAAATTTATTATTACTGATTAGCCACCATTCTAATAATCGGTAAGCTGCGCTAAGAAATAAACCTATAGTTACTCTACGAGAGTCTAAAATAAGTATAGCTAATATTTCTTAATAATTATTAGAAAAGTTAAATTATATTCTGAAGATAGCTATAAACTCTTTTTTAGTTCTTATACTAGCTAAAGATTTTCAAAGTATAGAAACAGATGATATGCTGTCTCTGAACAAACTGAACATAGACTTTATTTTCAGAATTTTAAAGAAAAGGTATACAATGAATACTAAGTTGAGAAACAGCTTTTCACTTTGCTACCATACTTCCGCCTGCAGCTACAGTGAGCTGTGACTCTTTCCGCTCATTCTCTATTTTCTGCACTACCCAGTAAAGTCCGATTGCTGTGATAACAGCCATGACACCTATTACCCACCAGAGTGTGGCAAAGCTGTAGGTGGAAATAATGGTGGTGCCTAAAAGTGGCGCTATAACGTGCGCCGCAGCATAAGAGATGGTATAAAGTCCCATATAAGCCCCACGGTTAGCAATGTTAGAGCGCTCCACTGTGATGGTGGCCATATAGGGCATCGCAAAGATTTCAGAGATGCTTAGCAGCAGCATAGAGAGGTAGAGCACACTCAGGTGCTGCATCATGTTCAGGACAATAAAGGCAACGCCCAGAATAAGAAGACCAACTAAAATCAGTACCTGCTTCTTGATGCGTTCGCCAATCAGGTACACCAGCATCATCTCCAGTAGAAAAACAATTACACCATTGAGTGCCATCAGCAGGCCAATCTGGCTTTCAGGCAGTGCATATTCTCCCCGCCAATACAAAGGCATCGTGGTGAAGAGCTGGAAGAACATCACGGCAAAGCTGCAGCAAAACAGCACGAACAGCAGAAAGTAGCCATCACGGTATGGCGAGCGGGCAGTTGCTACCTTTACAGCTAATGTAACCTGCTGCTGTGGTGCCGGCCGGTGCCCCTGCTGGTTGCGGAAGTATAAAAAGAAGAAAATACCTGCTGCTATACAAGTGGCCCCATCGGCAATAAAGAGCCATTGGTAGGACAACGCCGCCAGCATACCGCCAATAGCCGGACCCACAGAAAAACCGAGGTTAATGGCCATGCGGTTCAGCGAAAATGCGCGCGTCATGTTTTCCGGCTTGGCATAATGCGCAATAGAGGCCGAATTAGCGGGGCGCAGGCAGTCATTTACCAGGCTCAGGATAAAGACACCGGCCGCGAGGTACTCGAATTGCCGCAGGTTGAGCAGCAGAAAGTACAGGCTGCCACCCAATGTGAGGCTCACAAACTGCACCTTAAAATGCCCGATCTTATCTGTAAGCCAGCCTCCTAAAAAAGACCCGCATACCGAGCCCATGCCATAGATGCTGAGAATGATACCCGCTTCGCGCAGGTTATACCCCAGCATGTCGGTCACGTAAAGGCTCAGGAAAGGCGTTACCATAGAGCCACTGCGGTTTATCAGCATCACCACAGACATCATCCAGGCAGGCTTCGAGAGCCCGCCGAAGGCGTTGCGATAGAGGAGGAGGACCCGTTTCATTGTAAACGTAAAAGACGCAAAAATTTGCGTCTCTACAAATCACAGATGACGCAGCTTTTTTACTTTGTATTGAACTGGTTCATTGTGCGCTCCAGACCAATCGTGCCAAAAGCAACAGTAGCTTCCGCCGCTTTTTCTATCAGCGTCTGAAGTTCAATTTGTTCATCTTCGCTGAAGGTGCTCAACACATAATCAACCTGTTTTCCTTTAGAAAAAGCATCGCCGACACCAAAGCGGAGGCGGGGGTAGTTGTTGTTTCCAAGTGTCTGCTCTATGTGCTTGAGACCGTTGTGGCCGCCGGCGCTGCCTTTGGCCCGGATACGTATTTTGCTGAAAGGCAGGGCAAGGTCGTCCGTGATTACCAGCATCTGCTCCGGCGACAGTTTGAGGCTGTTAAGGTAATGGCCAACAGCTTTGCCGCTCAGGTTCATATAAGTGGTAGGCTTTACCAGCACAAAAGTGCGGCCTTTCGTTTTTATCTCTGTCACAAAGGCGTGGCGGCTTACGTCAAAGTTGCCTTCATACTTCTTCGCCAGGTAGTCGAGCACCATAAAGCCGATGTTGTGACGCGTGTCAGCATATTCGGGGCCTATGTTGCCCAGGCCCACTATCAGGTATTTCATACTTGTATCTTCATCAGGAGTAGCGGGAGCAAGGCCCAGCCACTGTTTTATGCTTTCAATTGTTGAATGGCTCAATTGATAAGTAGTTTAAGGAATGAATTGCAAATGATTTGTTTGCGTCATGGTAACAGCACCATCTAACAAAGCAGCAATTTAGCCATTTAAGAGGTTAACCATCCAGCCAAAACACAAAATCCTGCCCCGCTTAAAGGCAGGACAGGATCTTGTGCTATAAAGCTGTATGAGCTTATTACTTCTTGCCTCCGCGGGCTTCTTCCATTTGCGCGCTCTTCAGGGCACGTGGAACAGTTACAGTCGCGATTGGGGCACTTGGGTTGTTCAGGATCTCGTAGTTATCAGGTTTCACCCTTGCTACCTTAATTGACTTACCAAGTTCCAGGTCAGAGATGTTAACCTCTACGTAATCCGGCAGGTTAGCAGGAAGCGCTTTCACTTTCATCTTACGCAGGTTTGTTACCAGTTTACCACCAGCAATCACACCAGGAGAAGTTCCAACAAACTTCACAGGAATTTCAATTTTCACTGGCTTGTCGTCCTGCAGCTGAAGAAAGTCTACGTGCAACAGCATCTCGTTCACTGGGTGAAACTGTGCATCCTGCAGTACAGAACGGTAGTGTGTGCCTTCAATGTTAAGATCTACTTCGTATACTTCTGGCGAATAGATTAAGTCTCTGAACAGGATAGCTGGCGCATAGAAGTGCACTTGCTCTCCGTTGCCATACAACACACCTGGTACAAAAGACTGATTGCGCAGGTCTTTTGCCTGCTGCTTACCGAGATTTGCTCTTTTAAACCCTATAATCTCTAAAGTTTTCATAAAATGAATTAATTAAAATATATATCGCTACAAAAGTATAGCCTTGGTTAATTGTTAAATTGTTGATGGTTGAATTGTTGGTTCTGATAATTTTAAAATTAACCATCAAACAATTTAACCATACAGCCATTTAACAGTGATGTTGTTCGCTGGATGAAGTCTGAAAAACAATCGACAACCAGCAAGCAACAATTAAATAAACAGCGAGCTTATCGACTCGTGGGTGACCACGTTGTTGATTGCCCGGGCGAACAGGTCTGAAAAAGACAGCACCTTGATCTTGGAAGACTCCTGCTTTAGCGGAATCGTGTCCGATACAACAAGTTCTTCCAGCACAGAGTTCTCTATACGCTCATAAGCCGGACCCGAGAGTATCGGGTGTGTGGCAATAGCGCGTACTGATTTTGCACCTTTTTCTATTAACAGTCCGGCTGCTTTTGTGATGGTACCTGCTGTATCCACCATATCATCCACCAGTACTACATCCATACCTTCCACGTCACCGATTACCTGCATCGAAGCAATTTCGTTAGCACGCTTCCGGTACTTATCGCAGACTACCATCTCAGCGCCAAAGTTTTTAGCGAAGGAGCGGGTTCTTACCACACCTCCCACGTCAGGAGAAGCGAAGATAAGGTCGGCACCCAGGTTCAGGCTGCGCAGGTAGGGTACGAAGATGGCCGAGCCATCCAGGTGATCTACCGGGATATCAAAGAAGCCCTGTATCTGGCCTGCATGCAGGTCGCAGGTCATCAGGCGGTCAGCTCCGCATGACTGTATGGCGTTTGCCACTACTTTAGAGCCTATAGATACACGCGGCTTGTCCTTCCTGTCCTGGCGTGCATAGCCATAGTACGGCATCACCACAATCACCTTATGTGCCGAGGCGCGCTTGGCAGCATCCACCAGCAGCATGAGTTCCATTAGGTTATCAGTCGGCGGAAACGTAGACTGTACAATAAACACCTCTGCTCCACGGACTGACTCGTTATAGTGAACGCCTATTTCGCCATCGCTGAAACGGGAAATAGTTACATCACCTAGCTTGGTGCCATATGCGGCAGCTACTTTCTCAGCTAAATATTGAGATGCAGATCCGGAAAAAATTTTAACCTGTGGCATAACGGGGACTGAATACTATCTATTAGGTTTCGTTTATTATGCCTGCAAAGCTACCAAAATTTCAGATGGCTCCCATCACCTGGTGCTGATTTTAAATTACTTACGGCTGCTCCATAAGCAAAAAAGAACAACACCCAATGCGAGTGTTGTTCTTTTGATTGTTGTCCGACCAGGGCTCGAACCTGGACTCTTCTGAACCAAAATCAGACGTGTTGCCAGTTACACCATCGGACAATCTCCCTACTTAACTTCAGAACTTTCGTCCCTTTGTTGTTTGGTGATGCAAAGATAGAGAGACGATTTTAAACTGCAAACTATTGCTGCAAAAAATTTTTAGAAAACTTTAGTCTAAAATCTGCTCCAGCGCTGTGTCATAGTGCTTTTTGGCCACTGTAATGCCGCCGAACAGGTCACCGTCTATATGGCAGTCATGCGCTGTTACCTTACCTAATTTAGTGAAATTCACTCCTTTATTTTGTAGCGCTTTCTCAAATTCCGCCTGCTGCCCTGGTGCAACAGAGGCCACTACGCGGCCCTGGCTCTCGCCGAATAAAAAGGCGTCTTTTCTGAAATTTTTATCTGTATCGATATCAAAGCCTAGTTCTTTCGGCATGGCAGACTCCAGTAACGCGATGTATAAACCACCGTCTGCCACGTCGTGAGCCGACTTTATAAGCTTTTGCTCGATAACGGCCTTCACGGCTGCATGCAGCTTCAGTTCCTCGTCCATATTAAAGTATGGGGAAGGGGAGAGCTTTATTTTATGGTAGGAGTATACATACTCCGAAGAGGCAATATCGTTCTGCGCATTACCAATCAGATAAATAAGGTCGCCGGGGTTCTGGAAAGCCAGCGTCATCTTATTGTTCTTATCCTCTAGTATACCCAGCATACCAATGGTCGGCGTCGGGAAAACCGGGCCTTCGTCAGAAGACTGGTTGTAGAAGCTCACGTTACCGCCTGTTACCGGAGTACCGAACGCCTCGCAGGCTTTGCCCATACCTTTAATGGCGCCTACAAAGTGCCAGTATACTTCCGGCACATAAGGATTGCCGAAGTTGAGGCAGTTGGTAATAGCCACGGGCTCAGCGCCAGAACAAACAATATTGCGGGCAGCCTCTGCCACCGCAATCGCTGTTCCTTCCTCAGGGTCAGAGTACACGTAGCGGCTGTTGCAGTCTACTGTTACGGCAATGGACTTGTCCGTTCCTTTCACTTTCACGATGGCCGCATCAGAAGGGGCATTCGTTGTCATAGTGGCTGTGCCTACCATCGAATCGTACTGGCGGTACACCCAGCGCTTAGAGGCGATGTTCGGGTGCGTGGTCAGGAATTCGGCTACGGCCTGGTAGTCTTCCGGCTCCTGTACCTGGTCTATGTTGAATTTCTTTGACTCTGCAAAGTAGGCAGGCTCACGGTACTCGCGGTGATAGACCGGTGCGCCGCCTCCCAGTACTAAGTCTTCGGCAGGTACCTCGGCTGCCAATTCGCCATTCATATAGTAGCGTAGCGTACCGCCTTCCGTTACCACGCCAATCTGCTCGCAGTACAGGTCCCACTTGTCGCAAATGGCCTTTATGGTCTGCTCAGATCCTTTCTTCATCACAATCAGCATCCGTTCCTGGCTCTCTGACAGCAGAATCTCGAACGGTACCATGTTTTTCTGACGCGTTGGCACTTTGTCCAGCCAGATGTCCATGCCGTGTTCGCCTTTGGCACTCATTTCAGAAGTAGAGCAGGTGATACCCGCGGCACCCATATCCTGCATCCCAATCACCTCACCCGATTGGATTACCTCCAGTGTCGCCTCCAGCAAAAGTTTTTCCTGGAACGGGTCACCCACTTGTACGGATGGCAGGTCGTTGGCTGAGTCTTCAGTTATATCTTTAGAGGCGAAGGCAGCACCGCCCATACCATCTTTACCTGTGGCAGAACCTACGATAAATACCGGGTTGCCTACTCCATAAGAGGTGGCAGAGGCTGTTTCGCCCACTCTTACGATACCTGCTGAGAAGGCATTTACCAGCGGGTTTATATTGTAACACTCGTCAAAGAAAAGTTCGCCACCCACGGTAGGTATACCGAAAGCGTTGCCGTAGTCGCCGATACCTTTTACTACACCGCGTAACAAGCGCTGTGTTTTTTCTGACTTTATGTTGCCAAAGCGAAGCGAGTTCAGCTGCGCGATAGGGCGGGCGCCCATCGTGAAAATATCCCTGTTGATACCACCTACACCTGTAGCAGCGCCCTGGTAAGGCTCAATGGCAGAAGGGTGGTTATGTGACTCTATTTTGAAGCTGCAGGCATAGCCGTCGCCAATGTCTACTAGCCCGGCGTTTTCTTCACCAGCCTCGGCCAGTATGCGCGGCGACGACTTCGGAAGTTTTTTAAGCCAAACGATGGAGTTCTTATAAGAGCAGTGCTCCGACCACATCACTGAGAAAATACTCAGTTCCGTAAAGTTAGGCGTGCGTCCTAGTATTTGCTTTATTTTTTCGAATTCCTCTTCCAGAAGGCCGAGCTTCTGGGCTGTTTCTACTGTTGTCAGTTCTTGTTCCACGTGTATCTGGTTTGTAACGGATTAGCAAAAGTAGGAACTTATAGCGTAAGAGTACAGCAGAACTTCAGCCTTTTTATATTGATGCCCTGTTCACAAAGCCTTAACCTCTCTGGAAGTGTATGGCTGCCTCTCTTGTAACACAATTTGCTACACAAAAAAACACGGTTTATGAATTTTTGGTGTCACATGTATTCTGTTTATGCGTAAAGAATTTTGCAGTATCCATTTACCCTCTGTTTCCCACTTTACTATGATGACCATTAATCCCGAAGTTGTTGTTACCACCTGTGGACGTGAGTTAAATTTAAGTAACACTGAACTGGTGATAGAGCGGTCTAACAGTCTGTTCAGTTACAACATCCACAAATTACAGTCCGGTGAATACATAATTGCCGAGAAGTTTTACGCCAACCCCTTTAACAACAGGTATATCCTCCTCAACGACGAGCAGATAGAGTTGCTGAAGAACCTATAGGTGCTGTCTGAGATTCTCTGAGTTGATTTGCCAGAATAGCCGTTGCAGGTATACAAGTGTTCGGCGGCATTAGGCCTATATATAAAAGAGCTGATTCACTAAAAAACATCCATATCTTGGCTTTAGTCCCAGCGGGACGACCTGTTGATAGAAAACAATTCTCATAGCTTCTTTAGCTCTAGAGGAACGACCTGTACTGTGAATGTGAACAGGTCGTCCCGCCGGGACTTTTCTTATGCCTGATAGAAACGAACTTATTGGGTATTATGCTTGTCCGCGCTTTTTGAAGCTCTTGTGATTCCTGTGTTTGTGCATAATATATAAATGTGCGCTCAAAGTTTTTAAAGCCTCGTATGGTTTTAACCTTTTTATGCATTAGTTTTGCAGCTTGAAATAACTCCATAACAATAGTTAGTTAATTTAACAAAGTCAAATGGCGAATATTGGCAGAATTACCCAGGTTATCGGTCCGGTAGTGGACGTTAGCTTTGTGGGTGACAACATTAAGCTACCAAATATTTTGGATGCCCTGCAAGTGACCAAAGAGAACGGTCAGGTAATCGTGCTGGAAGTGCAGAACCACCTTGGGGAAGATCGTGTGCGTACCATCGCCATGGACTCTACCGAAGGTCTTAGCCGTGGTATTGAGGTAATTGACCTGGGTTCTCCTATTCAAATGCCGACAGGTGAAGGCATTAAAGGGCGTCTTTTCAACGTGATCGGCGAAGCCATTGATGGTATTCCGCAGCCTGTAAGTACGGGTGGTTTGTCAATTCACAGACCTGCCCCTCGTTTCGAAGACCTGGCTACTTCTTCTGAAGTGCTTTTCACAGGTATCAAGGTAATCGACCTGATTGAGCCTTATGCAAAAGGTGGTAAAATCGGTTTGTTCGGTGGTGCCGGTGTAGGTAAAACAGTTCTTATCCAGGAATTGATTAACAACATCGCGAAAGCACACGGTGGTCTTTCTGTATTTGCCGGTGTGGGTGAGCGTACGCGTGAAGGAAATGACCTGCTGCGTGAGATGATTGAAGCCGGTATCGTGCGTTACGGTGCAAACTTTATGGAGTCGCTGGAGCACGGCGGATGGGACCTTTCGAAGGTAGACCCTGAAGAACTGAAAGAGTCGAAGGCTACATTCGTGTTTGGCCAGATGAACGAGCCTCCTGGGGCACGTGCCCGTGTGGCGCTTTCCGGTTTGACAATGGCGGAGTATTACCGCGATGGTGAGCCTGGTTCAAGCGATGCTGGTCGTGATATCCTATTCTTCGTTGACAACATCTTCCGCTTTACGCAGGCAGGTTCTGAGGTATCGGCTCTCTTAGGTCGTATGCCATCAGCGGTAGGTTATCAGCCAACGCTGGCAACGGAAATGGGTGCCATGCAGGAGCGTATCACGTCTACCAAGCGTGGTTCTATTACGTCTGTGCAGGCCGTTTACGTACCTGCTGATGACTTGACTGACCCGGCTCCGGCAACAACGTTTGCCCACCTGGATGCTACAACTGTACTTTCCCGTAAAATATCCGAGCTTGGTATCTACCCTGCGGTAGACCCACTGGACTCTACTTCCCGTATTCTTTCAGCGGACGTTGTGGGCGAAGAGCATTACAATACTGCGCAGCGTGTGAAAGAGATTTTGCAGCGTTACAAAGAACTTCAGGATATCATCGCCATCCTTGGTATGGACGAGCTTTCTGAAGAAGACAAGCAGGTTGTACACCGTGCGCGCCGCGTGCAGCGTTTCCTGTCTCAGCCGTTCCACGTAGCAGAGCAGTTTACAGGTCTGAAAGGTGTGTTGGTTGATATCAAAGACACCATCAGAGGCTTCAACGAAATTATGGATGGCAAGCATGACCACCTTCCTGAATCAGCTTTCAACCTTGTAGGCACCATCGAAGATGCAGTTGCCAAAGGTGAGAAAATGATGGCCGAAGCAAGATAGATTTAAATTAGTTCTGAGTCTCGAATTCTGAGTTCCGAGTTGTTCTACAGCTGTGACTCAGAATCCGAGACTCAGAACTCAGAACTAATATAGATGTATTTAGAAATAATCACGCCTGATAAAAAGGTTTTTGCCGGTGAGGTAGAAGCAGCAAAATTCCCCGGAACGAATGGTTCTTTCGAGGTGCTTGACCTGCATGCGCCGCTCATCAGCACACTGGATACAGGG
Source organism: Pontibacter pamirensis (assembly GCF_010015475.1). Taxonomy (GTDB): domain Bacteria; phylum Bacteroidota; class Bacteroidia; order Cytophagales; family Hymenobacteraceae; genus Pontibacter; species Pontibacter pamirensis. The sequence continues at coordinate 243,505 of NZ_SSNI01000002.1, read as the reverse complement.
CAAATCCGCATCACAACCAACGCAGGACAAGAATTCTTTACTGTGGATGGTGGTGTGGTGGAAGTGCTCAATAACCGAATCATCGTACTCGCTGAGTCTGTTTTAGCATAGCCTAAGACTTTTTAAAGTATAACAGCAGCGCCTTCTGTTCTTTTGAGCAGAAGGCGCTGCTGTTTACCAGGAGTTTTAATGTTGTATAGTTAGAAAACAAGCAGGTTTAGCTTATTCCAGACCTGCTCCACCCTGAATTTCAAGTTCTTGCCCTGGTTCAGGTCTCCCACTAAGAATTGGCATTGCCTGCGCTATCAGCTCTCTTACTCCCTCAACATTCAAGGAATTGTCGTGGTCTTCCTTACTGTCCCATACTTCAGTCACCCACACAGCATTTCTATCGCTTTTGTCTTTGCTGACCATGTATAAGTGGCAGCCTTTTGCTGTTGAAACCAATTCAGATGCCTGAAGCAGGATAGAGGAAAGCTTTTCTCCGTTTCCTTCTGTTGCCATTAATTTGCCATGGAGGCCGTATCTATTCATATAGTTTTATTGTTGGTTTCTGTTCTAATCCTGCTGCTATCTTCTTGGCTAAGATACGTTTAAACTTCCTTCTTTTCGTGACGCTCAATCAATTTCTACTGTAGTTGGCAAGTTGTGACTTTACAGGAGTCAAGACATACATAACAAACTGAAACTTCAAGCTAAAGCAGCAGCTTGTTTTAACCTGAACATTGTGAGAGGAAGCAACATCCTATCCTGTTGCAGATTAATTTCAGATAAGTATAAATCCTGCTTAACTTTAAGCTAAAATCTTATATCAAGTCATGCCGCACATCCATCCGAAAACCACTCCTATATACCAAACCTCTGTGTTTACTTTCGATGACCTGAATGCTTTGGAACAGTATTTCGAGCAGCAGGACCAAAGTTACATGTACACGCGCTACAGCAATCCGAACTCGGATGAACTGGCAGAGCAGGTGAATAAGCTGGAAGGTGGGGCAGGTGCCGTGATAACCTCATCGGGAATGTCGGCTATATTGGCGGCGGTGCTGGGGCTTTGCGAAGCCGGAGACCACGTGCTGTGCGCGGAGGAAATATATGGCGGCTCATCTGCTTTGCTGACAAAAGAGCTGACGCGCATCGGCATTGAAGTAACGCTGGTGCCTACAGCCGACATATACACGCTACAGCCTTATGTGCAGCCTAACACACGCCTGCTGTTGTTAGAAACCATGAGTAACCCGCTGCTGCAGGTGTTTGATATAGCGCAGCTGGTGAAGCAAACGCAGCAGCACCAGATTAAATTGGTGGTTGATAATACATTCGCTACCCCCATCATCACGAAGCCGCTTTCTTTGGGAGCTGATATTGTCATGCACAGCGTAACGAAATACCTCTCAGGCCATAGCGATGTAACGGCAGGAGTAGTGGTTTGCAAGCAGCAGGAAGACTTACAGCGCGTAAAGCAGGTGATGATGGTGTATGGCCTGAACCTAAGCCCTTTCGAGAGCTGGCTGGCGGCACGCGGGCTTAAAACGCTCCGGCTGCGCATGCGGGAGCACAGCAGCAATGCCTTAGCTGTAGCCCAATTCCTGCAGTCGCACCCAAAGGTGGAGAAGGTATGGTACCCAGGACTGGAGGAACATCCACAGTATGAACTGGCGAAGAAGCAGGGCCGTGGAATGTTTGGCGGCATGCTCAGCTTCCGCATTCAGGACGATAAGGAGGCGGTAAACCGTTTTATGCGGGCGCTGCAGCATATTCCTTTTGCTCCATCGCTGGCAGGAGTGGCCACCTCTATTTCTTATCCGCTGGGCACATCCCATCGATCATTGAGCCCGGAGCAACAGCAGCGGATGAACATAACGGCGGGTGTGATTCGCTTGTCGGTTGGCATTGAAGAGCCGGAAGAGCTCATTGCCGACATTGACCAGGCACTATCGCAGGTGTAGGGGTGAATACAACATACGGCATTGCTTAAATACACCGAAGCAGGTGCTTTTGCAACGTCGTTCTAAACGTAATCCAGAATTCGCTTCAGGTGTTTCACCACCTTGTCCAGCTCTTCTTCAGTTAAGCTGCTGCTGCTTGGTAAGCATAAACCCCGCTCAAATAAGTTGGCGCTCAGGTTATTGCCATAGTATGGATAATGTGCGAACAATGGCTGCAGGTGCAGCGGTTTGTAGAGGGGGCGCGTCTCAATATTCTCCTCTTCCAGCGCCAGCCTTACCTTTTCAGGGTGGTGGCTCTCCGGTAGCAGTACTGTCGTGAGCCAGCGGTTGGAGAAGCAGGTTTTAGGTTCCTGCAGAAACTGGAGCCCCTCTATGTGCTGTAATTGATTTTTATAGTATGTGAATATCTCACGGCGCTGCTTGACACGCATCTCGAGCATCTCTATCTGGCCACGGCCAATTCCTGCGCTGATATTACTGAGGCGGTAGTTGTAGCCCATCTGTGAGTGCTGATAAAACGGGGCCGCATCTCTGGCATGCGTCGCTAAAAACAGGGCCTGCTCCGCCAACTGCTGGTCTTCTGTTACCAGTGCACCGCCGCCTGAGGTCGTAATTATCTTGTTGCCATCAAAGGAGAATACCCCGATGCGCCCCAGCGTGCCAACCTGATGACCGCTATAACGGGAGCCAAGTGATTCCGCCGCGTCTTCCACCACAGGTATGCCGAATTCATCAGCCACCGCCATTATGTTACTTAACTTTGCAGGCATACCGTAGAGGTGCACCAATACAATAGCTGCCGGTCGTTTACCTGCTTTTAAGCGGGCTGTAATTGTTTCGTGTAAAGTGTCCGGGCACATGTTCCAGGTCTCTTCTTCGCTCTCCACAAACACAGGTGTAGCACCCAGGTACAATATGGGGTTAGCCGAGGCTACAAACGTGAAGGTAGAGCAGAGTACTTCGTCGCCGGCTTTTACGCCTACCAGGCGCAGCGCAAGATGGAGAGCCGCAGTACCCGTGTTAAGGGCTACTGCATGGCGCGCATTGGTATGCTGGCAGATGTCATGCTCAAATCCGGGCAGGTTCGGGCCAGTAGAGGTGACCCAGTTGTCTTCCAGTGCTTTCTGCACATAGTTTTTCTCATGCCCGCCCAAGTGCGGCACCGAAAGAAAGATTCGTCCTGGCCTGTAGTTCATGTTGCTTCTAAATCTGTGCTGAATCCCGGTGAGTGTGTACCCCAACGGCAATAATTTTGTAGAACGGCATTTACCCGAATTGGGTGCTATACACGTTTACCTTCCAGGTAATTGGTCTGATAAATATACACTTTATATCTACCACCACGTCAACGTATAGTGCCGGATGCGAAAAAAAATATGCCATCTTGTTCTCTTGAAGTGCATGAGTTTGCGTTGAAAGTAAGTGCAATTCTCAGTCGTCTCGATTTACAATTTTCACCCTTCCCTTAATAGCCATAGTATGTACGAAATTTAGAAATGCAAATAGCTACAGCAGCTGTTTCCTAACAATTTTATAGATTGCATTCCATCAATTAGCACAATTGCCTTTTATGCTCGACTTCCCAAACGCGAAAATCAACCTAGGTTTGTACGTTACCGAAAAACGCCCTGACGGATTCCACAATCTGTTGTCGTGCTTTTACCCGGTGAAGTGGACAGATGCGCTGGAGATTTTGCCTGCACCGGAAATGCGGTTTGACATGACTGGATTACCCGTGCCCGGTGACCCGGAAACGAACCTGTGCCTGAAGGCTTATTATTTGCTGCAGCAGAATCATGATTTGCCGCCCGTGCACATGCACCTGCACAAGGTGCTTCCGATGGGCGCTGGCCTGGGCGGAGGTTCAGCGGATGCCGCTTTTACGCTGCGTATTCTCAACAAGCTGTTTGAACTGAACCTGACGGCGGCGGAACTAGAAAACTATGCGCGCCAGTTAGGTAGCGACTGTGCCTTCTTTGTAAGGAACAAACCCGTGATTGCCACCGAAAAAGGGGATGTATTTGAGCCGCTTACCTTGGACCTGAGCGGCTATATGTGCGTAATCGTGTACCCTAACATACACATTACAACAGCGGAAGCATATGGAAGCATTACTCCGAAAGAGCCGACTTGTACCATGAACCTGCTGCTGAAGCAGGATGTGAAGGTATGGAAAGAGGTACTAGTGAATGATTTCGAGGCCGCGCTGTTCCCGAAGTATCCGGAACTGCCCCAGGTAAAAGAGAAACTATATGCCGCAGGGGCAGACTATGCTTCCATGACGGGCTCCGGCGCTGCCATATACGGTTTGTTTGAAGGAGGGGCTCCGGATAACTTAGTCTTTCCCGGCCATTACCTCATCTGGAAAGGTTTGCTTTAGCTTTTTGCGGCGCTCCGCATAGGCATCTATAATCGGGTAGATGAAAACGCTCATCAGGATAATAGCCGCACCATAGTAGAAGCCTGCAGACATCTGTTCGCCCTCGTTAAAAATAAACCAAGCCAGCACAATGCCATACACCGGCTCCAGATTCACGGTCAGGTTCATGGAGTAGGCGGAAATGCGCTTCATCAGGCGTACGCCGGCAGTGTAGGCATAAACGGTACATGCCAGCGATAGCACCAGCAGGTATGTCCAATCCATCGCCGACAAAGTAAAGTCAAGCGCACCTCCTTCAGCAAAAACCGCTGTATAGACAGGGAAAAACAGTACCGTGCCCAGGCAGGCGCCAGCCATTTCGTAGCAAGTGATGGTGGTAGAAGGTACTTTCTTTACCAGCTTCGCGTTGATGATGGTGAAGACAGAAGCCAGCAACGCAGACCCTATGGCCATGCTGATGCCAAGGATGCTGTTGAACTCTGTTTCATGTTGAAAAATGACGTATAGCCCCATAATAATGAGCAGGGCCAGTAAAATTTCGTGCGGCTTTACCCTTGTTTTTGAAAACAGTGGCTCTAGGAAAGCAGTCCAGAGGCTGCAGGTGGCCATACCTATCAGGCAGATAGATACGGAGGCTACCCGTGCCGCTGCAAAGAATAGTATCCAGTGCGCCGCAATCAGGAAACCTACGCCCACAATTTTCAGCACCATCTGGCGGCCCAGCCAAAAGGCGGTGCGGCGTCTGTAAATAATAAAGCCCAGGGCCACGGCTGTTATAAGAGTGCGCAAGGCCACCAGTTCCACAGCCGGTATGCTGATAAGCTTTCCGAGGATGGCAGTGAAGCCCCAAAGGAAAATAACAAAATGAAGCTCCAGGAAATCTTTAAGACGTGGCATGTTAGCGCGGAACGTAACGGTATAGTATGAGGCCTATTCCAGTGAAGATAGTGGTGGGAATCCAGGCGGCAACCTGCGGCGGTATATCACCCACCTGGGCCAAACTCCGGCTGGCAATCACAAAGATGATGAAAATGAACGCTAAGAAAAAGCCTATCGCTATCTGCAGACCTACGCCGCCACGCGCTTTCCGCGCACTCATAATTACCCCGATAACAGTTAAGATGATGATGGCAAAAGGGTAGCTGAACCGCTCATACTTCTCGATGAGGTATATCTCAATGTCATCGGCACCACGCTCTCTTTTTTCATTGATGTACTCGTTCAGCCTCGTAAGGGTCATTGTCTGCTCCAGTTTATAGGTGCTTTCAAAGTCTCTGGGCCACATGTTCAGGGTAGTATCCAGGGAGGAGCCTTTATCAATCGTTTCCTCTTCCCCGTTAAAGGTGCGAAGCGTATAGTTGTCTATGCGCCACTTTTCTGCTTCAGCGTTCCAGGAGATGCTGTTAGAGGTAAGTTTGCGTTTCAGGGTAGTGCCCTCTATGTTTTCCAGGGCAAAGTTATAACCTACGTTAGCGATGTTGTTATAGCTCTCCATATACACATAGGTTTCCGGGGCTATTTTAATGTGAATATTGCGGCTGTCGTAGGTGAAAGGGCTTTTAATGTACTTCACCTGGAACGCCACACTTTCTTTGTTCGCATTTGGGATCACCCAGCCAATCAGCACAAAAATAACCACAGCAATCAGCGAGGAGCCCATCAGGTAGGGAACCAGCATTCTTCTGAAGCTCACGCCGCTGCTCAGGATAGCCACAATCTCTGTGTGCGCTGCCAGTTTCGCCGTTACAAAAACCGTGGCGATAAACACCGTAATCGGGCTGAGCAGGTTAGCGTAGAACGGGATCAGGTTCAGGTAATAGTCGAAAATAATCTCGCCTACGCTGGGGTTTGTTTTGATAAAGTCGTCATTCTTCTCCGTGAAGTCAATCACCAGAATAACAGACACCAGAATCAGCACCGTAAACACAAAGGTGGTCAGGAACTTCTTTAATATGTATTTATCGAGGAGCTTCACTTATGTAAGTTAGAGAGTTTGGGAGTTAGAGAGTTTGGGAGTTAGAAAGATAATAACTCTTTAACTTTCTAACTCCCAAACTCTCTAACTCTTTACAACCTTGTCATCAGTTTCTTTACCATTAAATCTTTCCAGTCACGGAAAGTTCCGTTTATGATTTGCTGGCGTGCCTGCTTTACCAGCCAAAGGTAAAATGTAAGATTATGTATACTTGATATTTGGGCTCCCAGCATCTCGTTAGCGCGCACGAGGTGGCGCAGGTATGCCTTGCTGTAAAAGGTGCTGGCATAGCCTCCAAGTTCCGCATCAATCGGGTTGTGATCGTTCGCCCACCTTTCGTTCCGGATGTTCACGATGCCCTGCGTAGTGAATAGCATGCCGTTTCGGGCGTTGCGGGTTGGCAGCACACAATCGAACATGTCCACACCGAGCGCAATGTTCTCTAAGATGTTTGCCGGCGTACCCACTCCCATCAGATAACGGGGCTTGTCTGCCGGCAGTATATCACACACCAGGTCGGTCATCTCATACATCATTTCGGCTGGCTCACCCACCGATAAACCGCCAATGGCATTTCCCTCGCGTCCGAAGCTGGCAATGGTCTCTGCCGACTTCACCCGCAGGTCTTTGTAGGTGCTGCCCTGCACAATAGGGAAAAGTGTTTGAGAGTAGCCGTACTTCGGTTCGGTGCTGTCAAAGCGATCCACGCAGCGCTGCAGCCAGCGGTGCGTGCGCTCCATCGAGTTTTTGGCGTAGGTATAGTCGCAAGGGTAGGGGGTGCACTCGTCGAATGCCATAATAATGTCAGCACCAATAATGCGCTGCGTATCCATGACATTTTCCGGAGTAAAATCCAGTGGGGAACCGTCAATGTGCGATCTGAATTTTACACCTTCCTCCTTGATTTTGCGTGTGCCAGCCAGGGAGAAAACCTGGTAGCCACCGCTGTCTGTTAGGATGGGGCGGTCCCAGCCATTGAATTTGTGAAGGCCACCTGCCTGCTCCAGCACATTCAGGCCCGGGCGCAGGTATAAATGGTAGGTGTTGCCCAGGATGATCTCCGCTTTCACATCTTCTTTCAACTCGCGCTGGTGCACTGCTTTTACAGTTCCGGCCGTGCCAACAGGCATAAAAATAGGTGTTTCTATGGCGCCGTGGTCGGTTTGCACTACGCCGGCGCGCGCTTTTGATTGTGCGTCTTTTGCTATAAGGTTAAACTGCATGATCTTCGTATGGCCGGTGCATCAACTATAAAAAACAACACCAATGTGCCGGCTTTGCCGCGAGGGTTTGTAGTTCTTTAAGTTCTTAAAAAAATATAACCTGCAAAGATACAAACTGCCGTGGCACAAACCATAAACATTGAATAAATCGTGGGGTGCTTCGGAAATGCCTATAGTTTAACTAATTTTGAAGGCGAAACGATCGTGGTGACTCTGTTTCGGGAATTGCCCACACAACATTTCAACCCTTAACCAAAACAATTAATTTGATTACAATTGTACTCCTAGTGCTGCTGGCGTTGTGTGTGCTGGTGCAGCTTTATTTTTCTTTCATTTATTTTCTGCCCCTTTCCAGGTATGAAGATCCTGAAGCCGGGGCCGGGTGGCCGGTTTCCGTTGTAGTGGCTGCGCACGATGAGTTGGAGAACCTCATGGAACTGTTGCCCATGCTGCTGGACCAGGAGTATCCGGAGTTTGAAATAATAGTAGTGAACGACCGTTCTGAAGATGATACCGAGTTTTACTTGTATGAGTTGGAGAAGCAGTTTCCACATTTTCGGATAGTTACTATAAAAAAGACGCCGGAATACCTGAATCCGAAAAAATATGCGCTGGCTTTGGGCATAAGAGCGGCAAAATATGAGCACCTGCTGTTAACAGATGCAGACTGCCGGCCATTAAGTAAAAATTGGATAGAAAAAATGCAGAGTGGCTACAAAAGTGGCTCTGAAGTGGTACTGGGCTATTCTCCGTATGCACAATTAAAAGGATTTTTAAATCACTTGGTGCGTTATGAAACCTTACTCACCGGAATTCAGTATTTGTCTCATGCAAACAAGGGTAATGCCTATATGGGTGTTGGCCGAAACTTATCTTATACGAAAGGGTGTTTCTTTAAAAACAAGGGGTTTGCATCGCATATCAAAACTATAGGCGGCGACGATGATCTTTTTGTTCGGGACGCCGCGAACAATAGTAACATTAGCATTGTTATCGACAAGGAAGGACAGACGGTCAGCATTCCAAAAAAAACGTTTCGGGAATGGATAGTTCAGAAACGAAGACACATGTCTGTTGGCGGACGTTACAAAGCGTCGGATAGAAGAAGAATTGGAATTTTTGTAGTATCAAATATACTTTTTTACATTATTTCCATTATTATTCTTGTTCTGAATACCCATTTAGCTATCTTAGGAGCGCTTGTTGGTGTTCGGTATCTGTCGGTTTTCCCGGTTTATATGATGGTCGCCCGACGACTAAACGACACGATATCCTTGCTGATGCTACCTTTACTAGACGTAGTTTATTTTTTAAACTACTTGTTCCTTGGGATATCTGTAATACTGTTTAAAAAATTCAGATGGAAGTAAACAAACAATTCTCTGCGAAAGCAAAGCACGACTTCAAACTTATTCAGGCTGCAGTTGAGGAGAACGACGAAAAAGCGTACGCCGAACTGATGAGCATCTATAAGAAGCCCGTATATCACGTGGTTCTGAAGATGGTGCGCAACGCCGATGATGCAGAGGACCTAACGATAGAAGCTTTCGCGAAAGCTTTTCGTAACCTGCACAAGTTTAATCCAGAGTATGCCTTCAGTACCTGGCTTTTCCGGATTGCCACAAACAACTGTATCGACTTCATCCGTAAGAACCGGATTAAAACAATGTCTATCGATTCGGCCATCAAGATTGATAATGGCGATGAGATTACAATCGACTTCAAAGACAAAAATTTGAATCCGCAGGAAGAGGCGATTAAGAACCAGAAGATCGAGATCATGCAGTACGTGGTGGCGAAGCTACCAGATAAGTACCAGCGCCTGGTAACGCTCCGTTACTTCAACGAACTGAGCTACGAGGAAATCGCGACAGAGCTAAACGCACCGCTTGGTACCGTTAAAGCCCAACTGCACCGCGCCCGTGAGTTGCTCTATGACATGGTGAAAAACAAAAAGCACCTCATTTAAAGAAGAGATTAGATTAAGGTTAATGATTGATTACGTTCAAAGCCCCTGCTGCCTGAGTGCAGCAGGGGCTTTATACATTAAAGCTATTCCCGTTCTTATTTTATACTTTTGCAAAAGCAACTATGGCTACAATTTAGCTTTTACAATAACAGCGTTTTATTAAGTGATGTATGCTTTCCTTTTTAGGTAGAAGTTATCTGTATCTCCGCTTCAGAAATACAGAAAAGGTGCAGCAGGAGCTTACCAGGAAGTATGAAGGGCAGTTTAAAAATGCGGGACTTGTGCTGCTGGCTGACATCCTTATGGCCCTGGCCGTAGTAACTGTAGTAGCCTTGATAGCCGCTGTTTTATACTTGCTTGTCGCTTGATAACCCATTAATAATTTTTATAATTCGTAATTAAATATGACTGCCATACGCACTTTACTGTCTGGTTACTTTCCGAAACTTACCGAAGACCAATTGCAAAAGTATGAACGGATGGGCGAGCTGTACGAAGAGTGGAACCAGAAAATCAATGTCATCTCCAGGAAAGATATGGAACAGCTGGGCATGCACCACATCCTGCACTCGCTGGGCATTGCCAAAGTAGTTCAGTTCCCGGAGCATACGTCGGTGCTGGATGTGGGCACAGGAGGTGGCCTGCCGGGGCTTCCGCTGGCGGTGATGTTTCCGGAGGTGAAATTCCACCTGGTGGATTCTATCGGCAAGAAAATACACGTGGTGCAGGAGATTGTGCGTGAACTGCACCTGCAAAACGTGACAGCCTCCCATGTGCGTGCGGAGCAGGTTCGGGAGAAGTTTGATTTTGTAGTAAGCCGCGCCGTTACCCGCCTCGCCAACTTCTATCCCTGGGTTGCAAGCAGCTTCAAGAAATCAAGCGTACCCGCCAAAGGCTTATATTATCTGAAAGGTGGCGACTTAGCCGAAGAAATTGCCGAATCCGGTCTTATCACCCAGGTGTATGACCTGAAAGACTACTTCAATGAAGAGTTTTTTGAGACGAAGAAGGTTGTATACGTGCCGTTTAAATAAACAAGAGCAAACTGACGAATTGCTTCATCTGAATTTGTTTAAGCTTTGTAGCGAAGGTTCATCCAGCATCCTTATCCCCTAATAGAAAATTAATCGCTCTTGCCTCTGAGTAATACAGGTCTTTCCTGAAGTCTTCGGCGAAGCCTACATGACCGCCCTGTTCAGGCATTTCCAGGAAAAAATTAGTGTTCTCCTGCGCTTCCTGCACCGGGTAGCATTCCTCAGACAGAAACGGGTCGTTCTTCGCATTCACCAGCAGCGTCGGGAGCTGTATGTTTGGTATGAACTGCTTTGAGCTTACACGGGCGTAGTAATCTTCTGCATCTTTGAAACCATGCAGTGGAGCCGTATACTTATCATCAAACTCTGGAAAAGACCAGAGTACGTTGTAATCGGTAAGGTCTACCTCACTGGCATACACTTGCTGCTTCTGCTCCAGTTTAAGCTTCAGCGATTTCATAAAGCGCCGGGTGTAGATCTTCGAAATTTTCTGGGCAGAACCTTTCAAGTCTACGGGGGTAGAAAACACTGCAGTGCGCTTTACCTGCGGTGGTACCTGCTCAGGGGCTTCGCCCAGGTATTTTAGGGTGATGTTGCCGCCCGCACTAAACCCGACAAGATATACCTTACTGTAGCTGTTATGCTGTAGGGCATGCCGTAGCACAAAGTCCAGGTCATCGGATGCGCCCAGGTGGTAGGAGCGGAGAAGCTTGTTAGGCTCGCCGCTGCAACTGCGGTAGTTCCAGGCCATGGCATCAATTCCCCGCGTATTAAAGGCTTTCACCATACCCGTAATGTAAGGTCTGGCGGTGTCTCCCTCCAGCCCATGCGACAGGATGATTAGTGAATCAGATCCAACCCTGGACCAATCCACATCAATAAAGTCTTCGTCAAGTGTAACAAGTCGCTCCCGCTGATACTGCACGCCCGCTACCTGTCGAAATAGGCTGGGGACAATAGTTTGCAGGTGGCCGTTGAAAAGGTAGAACGGAGCTTTATGTTCGGAAGGAATGATAGGCATAGTATGAGGTAAATCAGGAGCTACTGCTCTTTAGTGCATATAGCGTGCTACACTTTGTTTAAAGTGCTCCTGAACCATTAATATTTTCTTTTGCGTATATACTCGGACAAACCAACAAAATAACAAAATGAATTTTAGATCAACATATAAATCAATTGCATTTGCATCTCTGTTGGGTACCTTCACAGCTGCCTGTAGTCAGGAAACGGCGAACGACGTGAACCAGGGTATTAACGAGGCGCAAACGGAGGTTACAAATGAGTCGGTGGAGGCCAACCGTGACATAGAGGAATTTGAGGCTTGGGTGCAGGACAGGTCAGGTCGTGCAGAGACAGCCACAAAAGAGGAGTGGGCTGAGACAAGAGCCGAATACCGCCGCCGCGAAGCAGAGCTGGAGGCGGAGAGTGCTGATTGGGACCAGGAGACAAGGCAGGCATGGGATGAGCTGAAGGCTGACTGGAATGAAACTGAGAACACAGTGAGAGAACGTTTAGGTGAAATTGATGATGTGGAAGTGGATGTAGACGTGGAGCGACAGAATAATTAGCGCGCTCCCTTTGCCGAAACTAGTGAAGAGGGCAATGTTTTGCTATATTTGTGCTGCTCAGGCGTAAAACAATATTTTTATTATCTGACTTTGGAAATTATATGTAAAGGTTATACCTTTGCAAACTCATTCTAAGAACAGATCAAAAGATTTAAATACATAAGATAATATGGCTAATCACAAGTCGGCATTAAAGAGAATCAGAGCGAACAACGCTAAACGTCTTCGTAACAGGTATCAAGCGAAAACTACTCGTACTTTCATCAAGAAATTAGAGAAAACAACTGATCAGGCAGAGGCGCAAGAGCTTTACAAGACAGTTTCTTCTATGCTTGACCGTCTGGCTAAGAAAAACATCATCCACAAAAACAAAGCTGCCAACAACAAGTCAAGACTGGCTAAGCTTGTAAACGGCCTGGCTGCAGCTTAATTTTTTTGCTGGAAAAGCGCTTCAAAAGCCTTGCACATAACGTGTAAGGCTTTTTGTGTTTTATAAATTTCTAACCCGGGTTCGGGAGTGTTCTGCTTTACCGCAATGTAAAGCACCAGCGTTGTGATGGAGTGTTTTATCTTGTCAGCCAACCATACTTCATACCGGTTTAAAAACAGGAAGGCCCCTGCAGAAGCTTCTGCAGGGGCCTTCCTGTTTAAGATAGAGGAGAACGCTAAGCTATGCTTAACTTAATCATGTTGGTGCGTTTCTGCTCGTTTATCGGCATGCTGGCTGTGTTGATAAACACATCACCTTTCTCAATATAGCCACCATCTAACAATGTGTTTTTGATATCCTCAATAGTAGCGTCCGTTGACTCAAACTTATCATAGTGGAAGCCACGTACGCCCCACACCAGGTTCAGTGTATTCAGCAGTTCATGGTTTTCAGTAAAGATAAAAATGTTTGCTTTCGGGCGGTACTTTGCCAGCTGGAATGCCGTGTATCCTGACTTTGTCATACCTATTACTGCCTTGGCATGAGTGTCATGGGCAAGGCTGCAGGCGTTGGCTACAAGGCTGTCGCTATAGAACGTCTTGGTCTGTGGGTTCAGCACATAGCTCTTGTCAAATATGTTGGTAGCGTTGGCCTCTACCGTACGGATAGTAAGGCTCATGCTGCGGATTGTCTCGATAGGGTAGGCTCCAACAGCCGTCTCGGCACTTAACATCACGGTATCAGCACCGTCAATCACTGCGTTTGCTACGTCATTTGTCTCGGCACGGGTCGGTCGTGGGTTCGTGATCATGCTCTCCATCATCTGAGTGGCCACAATCACAGGCTTGCCTGCTCTGTTGCACTTCTCCACCAGCATTTTCTGGATCATCGGCACTTTCTCCATACCCACTTCAACACCGAGGTCACCACGCGCCACCATAATGGCGTCTGTCGCTTCTATAATTTCATCGATGTTTTCGATGGCCTCAGGCTTTTCGATTTTAGCGATCACACGGGTCCTTTTTCCCCGCTCTTTGATCATTTGTTTGATTTCTTGGATGTCCTCTGCTTTGCGTACAAAAGAAAGCGCTACCCACTCCACATTGTTATCTAAGCCAAACTGCAGGTCTTCTATATCTTTTTCGGTCATGGAGGGAGCGGACACCTTAGAGTCAGGTAGGTTAATTCCTTTACGTGGCTTAACTGTGCCACCGTAAATAACTTCTGCCTCCACTTCCATGTGGTGGTCTGTGCTGATAACTTTAACTTCCAACTTGCCGTCATCCAGAAGAATAGCATCGCCTGGTTTAACGTCTCTAGCCAGATTCTCATAAATAGTGGAAAGCCTTCCTTCCGTTGTGAGAGAGCCGTCACAAACAAGTTTGATTACCTGGCCTTCTCTTATCTCAATCGCACCGTTTTCTACATCGCCCAGTCGAATCTTAGGTCCCTGAAGGTCCTGCACCAGGCAAAGGTTTCTGTTGTGTTTCTTATTTAAATCACGAACGTAATCAATTACTTTCTGATGTTCTGAATAGGCACCATGTGAGAAGTTAAGGCGAAAAGCGTTTACACCTGCATCAGCTAAAGCCAAAAGGCGCTCAGGGGTATTGCTTGCGGGGCCAACGGTAGCCAGAATTTTTGTTTTGTTGAAGGATAAGTCCATACTTAGAATATCAGGTTATCTTTTAGTTTAAGTGTAAGTGGGTCAAATTGTTTCACATACTGTACCAGCGGAATACGGAGAAGCCTCTGTATAAACTCCTTCGGGTACAATTGGCGCAGAGGACCATTTATCTGCAGTACGTAGTCATACTCTTTTATTTCAGGCAGTAAGAACGGATCTTTTGCCGGGGCAGTACCAACTGCCTTGTTCTTCAGAAGGCGTACTATACTATAGTCGGTAAGATACTCATAATTAGATATAATTATGTGATCCTGCCCAACTAAGTCGTAACAAAGGTCCTTCTGCTTGATGAGGCGGAAGCCCAGTAACTTGTTCAGAGCCCAGGCTAATTTGTGCTCTTTTACCGTCGACACCAAGCCATACAGATCAAAGTCGTACTCATACGCTATGTCCAGCCGGAGTGTCTTCATGATTTTAGTTCAGCGCCAAAAATAGCAAGGGATCTTGGTATAATGGCAATTGCAGGGTAAAACTTTTGCAAAAGAGGGAATAGAGTAATTTTTTTTGACATTGTCTGCCTAATTACATTTCTTTGCACAGTGTTTTAATTAACTATAAGAAAAATGTCAGAAATCGCAGAAAAAGTAAAGGCTATCATTATCGATAAGCTTGGTGTGGAAGAGTCAGAGGTTACACCGGAGGCTTCCTTCACGAATGACCTTGGCGCTGATTCATTAGATACTGTTGAGCTTATCATGGAATTCGAAAAAGAATTCAACGTATCTATTCCAGATGATCAGGCTGAAAATATCGCTACTGTAGGTCAGGCTGTAAGCTACCTTGAAGAGCACGCGAAGTAATTTTCCTCTCTTTTTATTTAGTATCCCTATCAGAACAAATTTTCTACTATCTATCCTCTACTAGTAGCTTATGGAGCTTAAGAGAGTTGTAGTTACTGGGTTAGGCGCACTCACGCCACTTGGCAACACTGTTTCAGAATATTGGAACGGGTTAAAAAATGGCGTGAGTGGTGCTGCCCCAATCACGCGCTTTGATGCGAGTAAGTTTAAGACACAGTTTGCCTGTGAAATAAAAGGATACGATCCTGAGAACTACTTTGACCGTAAAGAGGCCCGTAAAATGGACCTGTTTTCTCAGTTCGCTATGGTAGTGGCCGATGAGGCCGTTAAAGACGCCAGGCTGGTAGAAGATAATATTGATCTTGACCGTATTGGGGTTATCTGGGGTTCGGGCATTGGTGGCCTGCGTACCTTTCAGGAAGAGTGCGTTAACTTCGCCAATGGCGACGGCACCCCACGCTTCAATCCTTTCTTTATCCCGAAGATGATTGCCGATATCAGCGCAGGCCATATCTCTATTAAGCATGGCTTCCGCGGTCCTAATTTTGTCACTGTATCTGCTTGTGCATCTGCTACAAACGCCTTGATCGATTCTTACAACTATATCCGTCTGGGTATGGCTGATGTGATTGTTTCCGGTGGTTCAGAGGCAGCTGTAACAGAGGCAGGTGTCGGTGGCTTTAATGCTTTAAAAGCCCTTTCAGAGCGCAATGATTCTCCAGAAACAGCCTCCAGGCCTTTTGACGCGGACCGTGACGGTTTTGTGTTGGGTGAAGGAGCAGGAGCCATCATTCTGGAAGAATATGAGCATGCCAAAGCACGCGGCGCAAAAATTTATGCTGAACTCATCAGTGGTGCCATGTCTGCTGACGCTTATCATATCACGGCGCCACACCCGGAAGGCCGTGGTGCATTTATGGTGATGAAGAATGTGCTGGAGCAATCTGGTATTAACCCGGAGGAGGTTGATTACATCAACGTGCACGGAACATCCACTCCCCTTGGTGACTTGAGTGAGGTAAAAGCAATTAAGCAGGTGTTCGGCGAACACGCCTACAACCTGAATATCAGCTCGACTAAATCCATGACCGGGCACTTACTGGGTGCTGCTGGTGCCATCGAGGCCATTGCTTCTATTCTGGCTATTCAGCATAATGTGGTGCCACCTACTATCAACCACTTCACTGACGATGAGAACCTTGACAGCCGTCTGAACCTGACGTTTAACAAGGCGCAGGAGCGTGAAGTAAAGGTTGCCCTGAGCAATACATTTGGATTTGGTGGTCATAATACCTCCGTTTTATTCCGTCAACTGAAAGATTAGTGTGTTTGGGCCTATAAAACCAGTTCGGCGCGTATACCACAGGCTATTTAATAAAGACAGGGTATTAGTACGCGCTCTTGCTGGAGTTATTGGCAGTACACCGGATAACATCCGACTGTACAAGCTTGCTCTTACGCATACCTCTTTTGCACGCCAGACAGCGGCGGGCAAACACGAGACAAATGAGCGCCTAGAGTTTTTAGGCGATGCTGTATTGGGTGCTGTTGTGGCAGAGCATCTTTTTAGAAAGTTTCCATATGAAGATGAGGGCTTCCTGACTGAAATCCGTTCACGCATCGTGAACCGGGAGTCGCTGAACTTCATTGCCGTTAGAATTGGTTTAAACCTGCTGGTGAAAGTAGATACCGGCAGCCACGGGACCCACCATAAATCTGTGAATGGCAATGCTCTGGAGGCGCTGGTGGGTGCCATATACCTGGATAAAGGCTACGATAACACCCGTCGCTTTATCCTCTCCAAACTGATTAAGCCGCACGTAGACCTGCACAGCCTGACTACTACTACCGCCAACTTCAAAAGCAAACTGATTGAGTGGGCGCAGAGTCAGAACATGGATATCCGCTTTGAGATTGTGAAGCGGAAGCAACAGGGCAACACTACCGAATTCACCTCTGAGGTAACCATCGACGGCAAAGCCATTGCCGTAGGCGTAGGTCTTTCCAAGAAAAAAGCCGATCAGGCCGCCGCCGAAAAAGGACTCACTTTCCTTAAAATCTCCTAAGTCTAATTATTTATTGTTGGTTGGTAATAGTTCGGAGCCGATACAATTAAGTTATTGTATAGCTGTGTTACTACATCCTTTTTTCAAGGCTGAACATGCCTATAAAAAGCGTACAACAATCAACAATTAACAGTCAACAACAAACAAGCGGCAATTCACACTGCCAAAACTGCTCATCATCCCTTAACTTGCCTCCACAATGTTGCGTTAAACAACTCTATGGAAGAAACAAGATTAATGCTTGCCGCCGCTGCCCTTAACCAAACCCCAATGGATTGGGATGGCAACATGCAAAATATAAAGGACGCTATTGAAGAAGCGATTTCAAACAAGACCCACCTGCTGCTGCTGCCAGAACTTTGCATTACCGGTTATGGTTGTGAGGACATGTTCCTGAGCCCCTGGCTGTCTGAGGTGGCATTTGAGAAACTGCTCCAGGTAAAGGAGTGGTGTGATAACATAACAGTAGCCGTTGGTTTGCCGGTTTTCCTTGACAAAAAAGTGTATAACACTGCCTGCGTCATCAAAAACAAAGAAATTATTGGTATCACGGCAAAGCAGTTTATGGCCAACGACGGCGTGCACTACGAGCCACGTTGGTTTACACCCTGGCCTGCTGATGTGGTACAGGAGTTCGAGAAGTTTGGCCAGACCTACCGCATCGGCGACATTATTTATGAGGAGCAGGGTGTAAAGTATGCCTTTGAAATATGCGAGGATGCCTGGCGGCCGAACAGGCCCGCCGAACGGCACATGCCGAAAGGCGTGCAACTCATCCTGAACCCGAGCGCCAGCCACTTTGCCCTTAGCAAGACCGATGTACGGCACCGCTTGGTGGTGGATGCCTCTAAAAAATACCAGTGTGCCTATGTGTATGCTAACCTGCTGGGCAATGAGGCAGGACGCATGACGTATGATGGTGAGGTGTTGATTGCCCAGAACGGTAAACTTATCCGCAGAAATGAACTGCTATGCTTTAAGAATGTGGATATGGAGTGTGCAGAAGTCTGCTTCTCCAAGAGTCCTACTATAGAGGAAGTGATAGAGTACCTGCCCCCGATAGATGAGAACAAAGAGGTGATAGATGCCCTGAGCCTTGCCTTGTTCGATTATATGCGCAAGAGCCGCAGCCGTGGCTTTGTGCTGTCGCTAAGCGGGGGTGCCGATTCGTCATTATGTGCTGTGGCTGTAGCGGAAATGGTGCGGAAAGGGATTGAAAGCCTGGGAGTTGTGCTGTTTGCAGCCAAAACCCAGATGTTCCCGATGAAAGATGTCGCCTATTTTGAGTCTCTGCCTCCCGAACAGGCTCAAAAGGAACTGGTAGGCAGACTACTTACCTGTGCTTACCAAGGAACTGTAAACTCGTCCGACGAAACATATAACTCAGCGAAAGGACTTGCAGATTCAATAGGAGCCAAATTCTTTAACTGGACGATAGACGATGAGGTGAGGGGCTACATTTCAAAAATTGAAGATGCGTTGCAGCGCCCGTTAACATGGGAACAGGATGACCTGACGCTTCAGAATATTCAGGCACGGGTACGCGCCCCCGGCATCTGGATGCTGGCGAACATCAACAACGCACTGCTCATGGCTACCTCAAACCGAAGCGAAGGCTCTGTGGGCTATGCCACCATGGATGGCGACACCGCAGGCGGTATTTCACCCATAGCAGGTATAGACAAAGCCTTTATCAGGCAGCTGTTAATCTGGATGCAATTAGAGTTGGGTTACGAGGGGCTACAGTATGTAAACAAACTGCAGCCAAGTGCCGAGTTGCGCCCATCAGAGGACGAGCAGACAGACGAGAAGGACCTGATGCCGTACGAGGTGCTGAACCAGATCGAGCGCCTGGCCTTTCACGACCGCTTTGCACCACTTGAGGTATACAACATCCTGCTGGAGCAGCAGGTGGCGGAGCCAGAGATGCTGAAGTCCTGGGTGAACAAGTTCTATACACTGTGGTCAAGGAACCAGTGGAAACGTGAGCGGTACGCCCCGTCTTTCCACCTCGACGATTATAACATAGATCCACGCAGCTGGCTTCGTTTCCCTATTTTAAGCGGAGGCTTCCAGGCAGAACTTGCCAAGGTTAATGAAGCCTGACAGGCTTTTAGTAAATTAATGTAGACCGGCAGGCGTTACTTTATACAGTTTTATACAGTAGCGCCTGCCGCTTTTTTACCAGTCACCGTACTTGCGTTTCAGGTGTTCGTTTGTGAGCACAATGCTGCCCATGAAGAACAAAAGCATGAAACCGAGGGGCACCAGCAGGCTCGCAAAATAAGGCAGCGTATAATAACAGACAAGGCTGATGAAAAGCGAGACAAAGCCTATTCCGAGGATTGATCGGGCATAAAAACGATTGCCTTCGTGCCAGTTTTCCTCATTCCGCATAGAGTAGTGGGTACGGAAGCCGTAAAACCAGTTCACCTTTTTAGGTGGCCAGTGTTGTAGCACAAAGCCAATGAGAATTACCAGCAGGGCAGGCAATAAGTGTAGGAAAAGCATTTGGTTCAGTTAAGTTTCACGCTATAGTAACACGCGCAGTAATCTTCTTTCGTTTTTTCCGTTCCTGATTTATCGTAACTTTGGCAAGAACTGAAACACCTGTATGAGCTTTTTAAATTACATTCCCTGGAATGTCGACCCAGACATATTCAGCATAGGCCCCTTAACCATTCGTTGGTACGGCCTGCTCTTTGCCTTAGGTTTTGTGATAGGGCAGCGCATCCTCACCAAAATTTACGTAGCCGAAGGCCGCACAGAAGGCGATGTGGATGTTATTACCCTCTACATGATCATTGGTACAGTAGTAGGTGCCCGTTTAGGCCATACCCTGTTCTACGCCCCTGACTATTATCTGAGCAACCCCATCGAAATTTTGAAGATATGGGAAGGCGGTTTAGCCAGCCATGGCGCCACCGTCGGTATTCTTTTTGCGCTGTGGCTGTTCAGCCGCCGCCAGAAATTTGACTATATGTGGGTGCTGGACCGCATCGTAATAGTGGTGGCTTTGGGTGGAGCGCTTATCCGGCTGGGCAACCTGATGAACTCAGAGATATTCGGCCGACCAACTGATGTGCCGTGGGCATTTATCTTCTACCAGAACAATCAATATTCCCACGTGCCACGTCATCCAACACAGTTATACGAGTCGCTGAGCGTTTTCTTGCTCTTTGTGGTGCTGTACTGGCTGTGGAACAAGTATAAAGCTGCGCTGCCACGCGGATTGCTTTTCGGCCTTTTTGTGACATTCCTCTTCAGTTTCCGCTTTCTAGTAGAGTTCCTGAAAGAGAACCAGGAGGCCTTCGAAGATGAAATGACTTTGAACATGGGGCAAATCTTAAGTATACCGCTTATCCTGGTTGGCCTGTTTATCCTATTTAGGGTATGGCAAAATCCAAAGCCTGCTCTGCCCGGAGGTAGACTGGTGGATGATACAAAAGCTGATACAAGAAAAGTACGAAAAGGATAAGAATGAAGCAGGCCTTTCTCTAACGGAGAAAGGCCTGCTTCATTCTTATCCTATAGGATGCTATAAGCTGTAACGGTAGAGGTTGCCGCCCTCACTTGTAATTATCAACGTGTTGTTGCTTTCAAAGGCGATGCCTTCTGTCTGTCCAGCCCCTTTGATGTTAACCTTGTCATAATCTCCTTCAAAAAAAGTGTCTGGCGAATCAAAGTTTCGGAACAGGTGTATCTTCTCTTCACTTAATAGTGCCACGGTATTCCTGTCCGGGCTGATATCAGCACCTGTTATTTCTGTTTCTGTTTTGTAACTGCCAATCAACCTGGCCTTGTGATTCCCTGCCTTAGCAGGTATCTGGTACACATTGGCTGTTTTGCCCTGGCCCCTGTCTTTAGTGATAATGTAGAGGTTGTCATTGTGCCAGAAAAGCGCCTCAGAATCAAAATTACGTTCTTTTTTAGAGGGCGGAAATTTCTTCTGGTCCTCAAAAGTAAAGTGGATAGCCTCCGGCTGTTGCGGGCTTTGCAGGTCCAGTTTGTACACTGTCAAATCACGGCGTCTGTTGTTGTTGTTGCCTGTGTCTGCAATGTAAATGTTGCCGGCGGCGTCCTGCGCCAGGTCTTCCCAATCTACATTTTTTATATCCAGCTTTAGTGTCTCCACCAGTTCCCCTTGTTTGTTTAATATATAGAGGTGTGGTCTGTTACCTGCATCGTTGTGCGTGAGGTAATGGCCTTCTTGTGGTAGTACAGCAACACCTGAGCTTTCTCCGACAGCACCGGGCAGGCGGGCCAGTTTTTCAAAAGAGGCTGCTGTTGCAGGAGGTGCTTCCGATGTGGTTGGCGCTTCCAATAATGTGTCGCGCATAAAGAAGAACAGCAGTGCCGTTACAGCCAAAAAAACTGCTGCTACTTTTATCGTCAGGTTCATTTGTTTTGGATTGAAAATATTGTAGTGTAATTCTTATTTAACGAGAAGACCCTACCCGACGTTAACAATGAAGGTGAATAAATATTTTGACAGTATGTGTTATGCCTCCCGCGAGAAAGACAAAAGATGAACATCAAAAAAATAAAAGAAACCTGCCTTTACGTCGCAGATTTAAAAGAGAGCAAGGCCTTTTACGCAGGCAAACTGGGGTTTAAGCAAATCGGTGAAGTGAAGGACCGTCACGTTTTCTTCCGGGCGGGAGCTTCAGTACTTTTATGCTTTATAGCAGAAGCATCTAAACAGGGAGGTAACTTACCTCCGCATTATGGTACAGGGCAGTTGCACCTCGCGTTTGAAGTAGAGCAGGAGCAGTATGAAGCGTGGAAGGAGAAAGTAAAAAGCGCCGGCATACCCATTGAGCAAGAGTATGACTGGGGCGGAGGCTTCCTGTCGTTCTACTTCCGTGACCCCGACCAGCACCTGCTTGAAATCGTGATGGAAGGAATGTGGGAGAGAAGTTAATACTGAATAACTAAAATTTATATGACTGAATCTTTATGTGGTGTACGCCCACTTTATAGTTATTAAGCTTTCCGCTTACTTTGAAAGAAGCCTTTTGTTTACCTTTGATAGCGTTTCCGGATGTATAGTATGTCCGCCATCAAAGGTGTACACCTGCGGAACAATTCCCAGTTGTGACATCAGCTGCTTCTTTTGCTCCAACTTCTCTGCAGTGATGAACTCATCCTGCGTGCCATAGACAACAGCCACAGGCAAATCCTGAAAGGCAGCTTTGCCTGCTTCAAAGGCTATATCCTCCGGAAAGGAAGCGGCCCATAGTACAAGCCGCTGCACAGGCACCTGCCCGGTGGCTAACCAACGGCAAACGGTAGCGCCGCCCTGTGAAAAGCCCAGTACCGTTACCTGCACATCCTGCGGTAGCTGCCTGAGTTGTTCGGTTAGCAGTAAGCTCAGGTAAGCCGCCTGGTCCTCAATCTCCGAAAGCCTGTCCTCTTTTGTCATCCAGGTAGCGCCGACACGCCCCGAGAAGCCATCCAGGTAAAACCGCGACAGCGCCTCCGGTGCCACCACTAGGGTTTTGCCATCATCCAAGCCGCTGAAGTGGCGCAGAAAAAAGCGACCCAACTGCCCGTACCCATGGCACACTATCCAAAGATGTTGGATGTCATCAGAAGGAGTACCCAAGGTATAATAGCGGGCAGTGCGCGGCACAATAAGTTGATGTTCAGTCAAAATTTAATGTATATCTAAACAGTTTATCGTTAAAGAAGTACAACTCTAACTCTCTACAGGCTGTCTTTGGTAAACTGGAAAGGAAGCAAGTCCGCTACTCTCTGGAAACGATAAAACTTACCATCCGGCGCCTGTAGCAGCACCGGTATGTCCTCCTGCTGTTTGTGCTCGTATTCTCCCATTACCTGGCGACAGGCGCCGCAGGGCATAGCTGGCAGAAATGCAGTATCTTTTCTGCGGCGGGCGGTTACAGCCAAAAGCATTATCTTTTTGTTTGGATAATGGGCACTCAGGGCGAATAGCGCTGTGCGTTCGGCACAGAGTCCAGAGGGGTAAGCAGCGTTTTCCTGATTGCTGCCCTTAAACATACTGCCATCTTCTAGCAGCAGGGCAGCACCTACTAAAAAGTTAGAGTAGGGAGCATAAGCATCATTGGCGGCTTCCTGCGCCAGTTGCATGGCCTGCCGCTCCTGCTCAGTCAGTTCTGCA
The DNA here is from genome assembly GCF_010015475.1 of Pontibacter pamirensis. Classification (GTDB taxonomy): domain Bacteria; phylum Bacteroidota; class Bacteroidia; order Cytophagales; family Hymenobacteraceae; genus Pontibacter; species Pontibacter pamirensis. The sequence continues at coordinate 220,279 of NZ_SSNI01000002.1, read as the reverse complement.
GGCTCAAGTACGTCTACACTAATATTTATATCTAATTTACTTGCCATTTCGTCTGGAGTAATTCAAAAATTAGAAAAGGGCTATAAATTTAAGTTTATTATCTGACAAAACCATCTAAAGGGTTTTCCTTACAGATACGATTGTCTAAATTAAACCTGAACCATACCTATCACTATGAAAAGAATCCTCCTTCTTGGTGCCGGTCGCTCGGCGGCTTCTCTTGTAAAATATTTGTGTGATAACGCTGCGGCAGAAATGTGGCGCATCAGAATCGGCGATATTTCGGTTGCCAACCTGCAGCCTTTAATGCAGTCAGTTACCTGTGTAGATATTATGAATTTTGATGTGCATAACGAGCGACAGCGGGCGGAGGAAGTGCAACAGGCAGACCTGGTTATTTCGCTGCTGCCAGCGGCGTTTCACATAGTTGTAGCGCAGGAATGCCTGAAACAAAACAAAAGCCTGATTACAGCCAGCTATGTGACTCCTGCTTTCAAGGCACTGCACCAGGAGGCAAAGGAGAAAAACCTGACTATCCTGATGGAATCCGGCCTGGATCCGGGTATTGACCATATGTCGGCAATGGCGGTGATACAGCATATTAAAAATGCTGGCGGCAACATCACCTCCTTTAAGTCTTTTACCGGTGGATTAGTGGCGCCTGAATCTGATACCAATCCGTGGCAATACAAATTTACCTGGAACCCGCGCAACGTGGTGCTGGCAGGGCAGGGCACTGCAAAGTATATTAACAACGGAGCTTATAAGTATATCCCATACCACCAGTTGTTCAAGCGCACCGATGAATTTTTTGTGGAAGGCTACGGGCATTTTGAAGGATACGCCAACCGTGACTCCCTGAGCTACCGCGAACCCTATGGTCTGGCTAACATCCCAACAATGCTGCGCGGTACGCTGCGCCGTCCGGGCTACTGTGCCGCCTGGGACGTGTTTGTGCAACTGGGCTTAACAGACGACAGCTACACACTGGAAGACGCTGAAAACATGACTCACCGTAGCTTTATAGAAGCCTTTCTGCCGTCTGCCACTATGGAAGGCCAGAGCTTAATGGAACGTCTGGCGGCTTATGCAGGCATTCCGGCGGATGGAACTATAATGGAGAAAATAACTTGGCTGGGGCTGTTCGAGGAGAAACCAATAGAAATGACAGGAGCCACACCAGCGCAGGTGCTGGAGAAAATTCTGAAAGATAAATGGACGCTAAGCCCAGGCGACAAGGATATGATTGTGATGCAGCACCTGTTCGAGTACGAGCAGGATGGGAAAAAGCGCGTAATTTCCTCTACTTTAGTGACATTAGGTGATGATGAAATACACACTGCCATGGCCAAGACAGTAGGTTTACCTGTGGGCATATTAGCGAAACTGCTGCTGCAGGGCAGAATCAATCGGCGCGGCGTTGTTATCCCAATATACCCAGAGTTGTACGAGCCTGTGCTGGATGAGCTGAAGCAGTATGGAATTGACTTTGTGGAGACGGATAGAGTACTGCAGGAATAGGCGTGCAAAAACCTGCTTGCTCCTGGTTAGCTTCTGCTACAAAGTCCTCGCAGCGTGCGCAGCTCCTGCGAGCGTCTGCACCAGTAGCTTAAAACTGTAAATAATACTCCCGCAGCAACGCGGCAAACTCATTGGTATAAGTCGCCTTATCTTCCTCCCGAATATAAAACTGCTTTGTAACGTGAGCTGATGGTGCAGAAAAAGTATAGCGCTGTATATGCCGAATGCACTTGCCGCCCCTATACGTGAAAACTTCTGTTGTTTCTGCCAAGCTAAAACCATGTGCCAAGGCTGATTCCTCAAACAAAGCTGCCTCGGCGGGAGGAAGGAGCAGGTACAGCTTTCCATTCTGAGTAAGATGCTGTTGTGCAAAAAGGAGTAAATCCTGGAACAACAGCTCTCCCGTGTGCTTGGCTGCGTTCTTTGCTGCATCAGGAGACTTTAAGGAGGAGAGAAAGAAAGGCGGGTTCGACAGGATGATGTCATAGGGCACCTGGCAGCTTTCTGCATACGTTTGCAAGGAAACAGGATGCAGGTGAAGCCGCTCCCTCCACGGACTTATAGCAAAGTTCTCCGCTGCCTGTACCTGTGCATCCTGGTTGATCTCTACCGCATCTATGGTGGCATTGCTCCGCTGCGCCACCATGAGCGAAAGTAAACCAGTGCCTGCCCCGATATCCAGTATCCGCTGTGCGCCTGCTACTTCTACTGCAGCCCCAAAGACGCAGGAATCAGTGCACACTTTCATTGCGCACTTGTCCTGCTCTACCCGGAACTGCTTAAATTGGAAGTAAGTGTTAGGCATGTATTAATTTTGAATGATTGAATAACTGAATAATTGAATGGGAATTTTAGAATTACTCAGAATACTAGTGTCATAGTAACACAGCAACTTTGCTTATTTATTTAGTCATTCATAAGTCAGTTATTCAAAATTACAACCTAACTCGGCTGCGAGGCTCCGGACTCAAACCCCTCATCGATGAGGAGGTTAGGTGAAAGCGCACTGGCTACTGCCAGCTCATCGCAGCGTTCGTTTTCGGCGTGGCCGGCGTGGCCTTTCACCCATACAAATTTTACCTGGTGCTTGGGGTAAATGCGCAGAAAACGTGCCCAAAGGTCGGCGTTTGCTTTACCTTTGTAGCCTTTCTTCTGCCAGCCAAATACCCACCGCTTCTCCACCGCGTCCACCACATATTTAGAGTCGGAGTAGACGGTAACGGGCATGCCTGGTTTGGTAATAGTCTCCAGCCCCACAATCACGGCCAGCAGTTCCATGCGGTTATTGGTTGTTTTGCGGTAGCCCTGGCTTAGCTCTTTTACATGCTGCTTCCAGCGCAGTATCGTTCCATAGCCACCAGGACCAGGATTTCCACGCGAAGCACCATCTGTGAACAGTTCGATCATATTTTAGATTTAAAGAGCTGGAAATGTGGAGATTTAGAAATGGATCTTCAAATTTCGTAGTTTATTAGAGATTAGTTTTGAAAAGCTTAATGGCGATAGCCAGCAGAATAACACCGAATATCTTGCGGAGCACGTTGGCACCATCCTTCCCTAGCTTTTCCTCTATCCAGGCCGACGACTTCAGCACTATAAACACAAATGACAGATTCAATACAATGCCTACGAGCACATTAGGGAGGGAGTAAGCGGCGCGTAACGAGAGGAGCGTGGTCATAGTGCCTGCACCTACAATCAACGGAAACGCCAGCGGCACGATAGAGCCTGTTCTGACTTCAGGATCAGTATGGAAAAAGTCTTTTCCCAATATCATTTCCAGACCAATCAGGAAGATGATAATGGCACCGGCCATAGCAAAGGATTGGAAATCGATGCCAAACAAGCTTAGGATAGACTGGCCCAGAAAAAGGAACGCAATCATCAGGATTCCGGAAACTATTGTTGCCTTACCGGATTCAATCTTGCCTTCCCGTTTGCGGAGGTCAATAATGATAGGAATAGAACCGACGATGTCGATGACGGCAAAGAGCGTGAGCGTAACAGAGGCTATTTCTTTAAAGCTGAATATAGAGTTTAAGTCCACTTCTTTTCTTAAGGTCAGATGCTGTGGTGGTACAGCAGAAGATACGGCTGATAAGGTACGGAATGTACATCCATCCTGCTCTGGAAAGCTGGATGCGCCCATAACGCTTAATCAGGCTGCAAAGGTAGCAGACTTAAGCGTAATAGTGCAGGAAAAAGCGCTTCAGTTCTTCGTATTCCTCATCAGTGATGGCAGGGAAGTTCGCGATGCGGAAGGTAGTACGCGCCCAGGGACCATAGCCGTTGCCGAGGCGCATGTTGTGGTGCAGTGCACGCTTCTTGATGTCCTCTACCAGTTTTTCGCTTGCCTGCAGCGCCAGAACTGTTTTAGAACGCACTTCCTCGTTCTCGACCAGCAGCTTAAAATCATTAAATTGCCCGAAGAAGTTGTACAGGCTCTGTGCCCGCGCCGTTAGCTCTAAATCGATTGTCTTGATGAAAGGGCGGTCTTCCAGCACACGTTTTAGGAGGTAAATATTGACTACGTTGGGCGTATGTGTGGTCTGGTAATTCAGCATTTTTTCATACATCGACACCATGCTGTTATAGTGATTCTTTTCCCCAATCTGTTTTGCCCGGAAAATGGCACGAGGGGAACAAGCCATCACGGCTAGTCCGGCTGGCAGTCCAAAGTTCTTTTGTACAGAGGAAAACCAGATATCAGCCTTAATCATTTTCAGGTTCAGCCCGGCCATAGAAGACGTCGCGTCCACGGCAATCAGCGTGTCGCGGAAACGGTTGTGCAGGTTCAGGATGCAGGCAGGAGATACCTGTGTGCCGTTAGAGGTCTCGTTATGGGTGAAGCAGATCAGTTCTGTATCCTTACTGATGTCCAGCTCGCTCACCGGCATCGGGTTGTTCAAATCAAACTGAAAGCCCTCCGATTTAGGACGCAGCTTCTGCGCATACTGGCACCACTTCTCGCCAAACGAGCCATTGTAAATGTGATAGCTCTTGTGTTTGGTAAGGCTCTGAATAAGCACCTCCCAACATTCTGTGGCCGACGATGTGAAGAAGATATGATAATCCTGCGGAATATTGAGCCGGCGCTTTATGGAGCCCACCACCGCACGTGATAGCTGCACGAATTGCTCTCCTCTATGCGGCGTGCTCAGTATACCCTCATCATACGCATCTACCAGGTAGTTGCGCACATCAGGGTATAGTTTTGACGGGCCGGGAAAGAAGTTGAGCATACGTGTAATAATACAGAAAATATAGTATATATACTATATAACAGTAATTTTAATAGTAGACGAATATATAACGCCCCTTGTTACGGTTACTTTATACCAAATCCGATTTGTTTTGGCTTCATGCGCTCAAAGTATTGGAGAGCAAGGCGATAGCTTTCCAAGCCAAAACCTGTTATCACACCGGTGCAGTAGGCGGCTAGCATGCTTTTGTGGCGAAAGGCTTCACGCTTATACACATTAGAGATATGCACCTCTACCACCGGTGTGTCAATGGCTTTAATGGCGTCAGAAATAGCCACAGAAGTATGCGTATAAGCACCAGCATTAAATACAATTCCTTTGTAGTCGCTGAATCCCACTTCATGCAGTTTATCAATGAGCGTGCCTTCGGTATTCGACTGAAAATAGGAAAGTTCCAGCGCCGGGAATGCCTCTTTCAGCTCTTCAAAGTAGTCTTCGAAGGAGCGGCTGCCATAAACGGATTTTTCACGGGTACCTAACAGGTTGAGGTTAGGGCCATTGAGGATGATGATCTTCATAGTATGGTCTTGTTATGTGTTCTTGCAAATTTCCGAGGATACAAAGGTACAGATTAACTATCTTTGCTTGTGAAAAATTGTTTAATTGTTGGATGGTCAAATTGTTGTTTGTTGGTTAGTTTTTGTTGTAAACGCCACTCTCTAACTTTCTAACTCTCTAAATCTCTAACTTACAAAAATGAACTGGCCCATCTGTATTAAACAATTCGAAGAGTACCTGAAGCTGGAGAAGTCGCTTTCGCGCCACTCTGTGGAAGCCTATCGCCGCGATATCCGAAAGCTGACGGAATTCCTGGATATAGAAATGCTACAGGTGGCTCCGGAGAACATAACACCTGCAATCCTTCGTGACTTTCTGGAGTGGATAGGAGAACTGGGTATGACGGCACATTCACAGGCCCGCACTTTGTCCGGCATCCGGGCCTTCTATAAGTTTCTGATTATGGAGGATATGGTGCATGCGGACCCTACTGATACTATTGAGGCTCCGAAGCTGTCCCGGAAGCTGCCTGACACCTTGCATTTTCACGAGATAGAGCAGCTGCTGGATGCCATTGACCTCTCCACGCCCGAAGGCACCCGTAACCGCGCCATGCTGGAGACGCTGTATTCCTCTGGGCTGCGTGTGTCAGAGTTGCTCGACCTGAAAGTCAGCCACCTGTACGAAGACATGGGCTTTCTAAAAGTGGCAGGTAAGGGAGATAAGGAGCGCCTGGTGCCAGTTGGGCGCGATGCGCTGAAGCACATCAAACTGTACCGCGAGGGTATACGCTGCCACCTGACCATTAAAAAAGGCCACGAAGACATTCTGTTCCTCAACCGTCGCGGAGCTAGAATGACACGCGTAATGGTGTTCACCATTATCAAAGATTTAACTGCCAAAGCAGGCATCCAAAAGACCGTCAGCCCCCACACGTTCCGTCACTCCTTCGCCACACACCTCATAGAAGGCGGTGCCGATCTGCGTGCCGTGCAGGAGATGCTGGGCCACGAGTCCATCACCACCACCGAAATCTACACCCACCTCGACCGCGATTACCTGAAGCAGGTGATTAAGGATTACCATCCGAGGAGTTAGTCTATTTTAAAGACCTCGCAGCGTGCGCAGCTCCTGTGAGTGCCTGACCGCTGGTGCTAAAGCCTACAATATACATTTCCCGAGCATGGTATAGTTACACTTTCTATCTTTGCTGACATCAAGTACAACCAATCCAACCATCAACTATAGCTGCTGTGTACAAAAGTCTCCTGCGCCCGCTCCTTTTCCAGTTTGATCCAGAAAATGTTCATTACCTGACAACAGGTGCGTTGCGTGCATCTATGAAGTTGCCTTACGCAAAAGAAACCACCAAAAACATGTTTCAGGTGCAAGACCCGCGGCTGGAGCGTGAGTTGTTTGGCTTGAAATTTCCAAACCCAGTGGGCTTGGCCGCTGGGTTCGATAAGGATGCCATGCTGGTGGATGAAATGGGAGACCTCGGCTTTGGTTTTGTGGAGATTGGTACACTCACGCCTAAACCGCAGTCCGGTAACGAGAAGCCGCGCCTGTTCCGGCTCCCGAAAGACCAAGCCATCATTAACCGCATGGGTTTTAACAACAAGGGCGTGGACGCGGCAGTGAAACGGTTAAGAAAGCGCAAAAGCAACGTCATCGTGGGCGGCAACATCGGCAAGAACAAAGTGACGCCGAACGAGGAAGCGCTGAACGACTACATCTACTGCTTCAAGGCGCTATATGATGTAGTGGATTACTTTGTGGTGAACGTAAGCTCGCCCAACACTCCGGACCTGCGGGCGCTGCAGGATAAAGAGCCCCTGAAAAGGCTGCTGCTGGCGGTACAGGAGCAAAACGCTAAAATGCCGAAGCCCAAACCGCTGCTGCTGAAAATAGCGCCGGATTTAAATATGGCTCAGCTCAACGACATCATAGAAATTGCTGTGGAGGCAAAGCTGAGCGGTATTATTGCCACCAATACAACAGTTAGCCGCAAAGGACTGAAAACACCAGAGCAAGACGTGACAGAAATGGGCATGGGAGGCCTAAGCGGTAAACCTCTTCGGCAGCACGCCACGCAGATTATCCGGCACCTACGCACTTTCCTGCCGCCCGAAATTCGCATTATTGGCGTAGGCGGCATCATGACGGCAGACGATGCGGTGGAGAAGCTGCAGGCGGGGGCAGACCTGGTGCAGCTGTATACTGGCTTCATCTATGAGGGACCGGATTTGATAAGTAAAATCAATAAAAAGCTGCTCGCCAGATAATTTACAATGCCTCCAGATTTACACACGCAATGATGCGAAAAATTGTAAATTTGGAAATCAACTTTAGTCAAGGGTATGGCGAAGAACACTTACAGAGAAGATACGCTGCAAGCAGCGCGGAAGAATGAGGTGCGGGGTAAGAACGAGCCACGCGGAGCAAATGTGCCGAAAGGAGCAAAGTCGAAGAAAGAGAAGCGGAACTGGTCTTTCAAACTGCCTACGATGCCCAGTTTCAGGATTGGGTTTCTGCATGACCCACGCTTAAAGCTGGCCGTTGGCTTTACTTTTCTGCTGCTTTCCTTATTCCTGACGATTGCTTTTGTTTCTTACCTCTTCACGGGTAATGCTGACCAGAGCGTGGTGGAAACCGTCAATGGCACCGGATTAAAGGAGTCGGGGCAGGAAGCGGAGAACTGGCTCGGTTTGTTTGGAGCCTGGCTGTCGCACATTTTTATATATGACTGGGTAGGACTTGGTGCCTTCTTTTTTATACCTGTTCTCTTTTTTGCAGGCCTGGGCATTGTGTTCAAGCGTGTGAACATCTCCATGACCTATGTGCTGGGGCTCTGCAGTTTCTCTATGTTGTGGACCAGCCTGATGCTGGGCTATATCGTTTTCGCCGCTGATGCCATCGGTGAATTAGGTTTTCTGGGCGGTGGCATTGGCATTGAGGCAGCCATCTGGCTTAACAGCCTCATTGGCTGGGGTTCCTGGCTGTTGCTGGGTTTCCTGCTGCTACTCTTCCTGGTGAGTTTCTTTAACATCACAAGTTTAAGTTGGAGCACGGAGTCTGCTGCAGTGACGGAGGATACGGATGCTGCCCCGGAAAGAAACCATGCTTCTTCTTTAGGCGATGTGCTTGGTACCGATGCGCGTGGCATCAACCACAACGCTGACCCAACTGCTTCACTGGAAATGGAGGAGGAAGAAGAGGAGGTGCCTTTTGAAGAAGATGACGCTGATGAAATAGAACGTGCGCTGGAAATGGAGCTGAATTCCATTCCGCCAAAAAAAGAAACACCACCTGCACCTGCCAAACCCGCTGCACCTTCCCTTGAACTGGACATAGAGCCGAGTGAGGAGGTAGAACTGGAGGAGAGCTTTGCTGAGGAGCCAGCAGAAGACGAAATGCAGTTGCAGATTGCGGAAGCGCCTGAAGAGGAAGAGGTAGAAGTAGTTGCAGGCGAAAACTATGACCCAACCCTGGACCTGGCCCGCTATCAATATCCACATATCGACTTATTGACGGATTACGGCATCAATAAAATACAGGTAAGCAAAGAAGAACTGGAGGCGAATAAAGACAAAATTGTAGAGACACTTGGGCATTACAACATCAGTATTGCCAGCATCAAGGCTACTATCGGCCCTACAGTTACCCTCTATGAAATTGTGCCGGACGCGGGGGTGCGCATCTCTAAAATCAAGAACCTGGAGGATGATATTGCACTTAGCTTAGCGGCTTTGGGTATCCGTATTATTGCTCCGATTCCGGGTAAGGGCACGATTGGTATTGAAGTGCCAAACACGAAGAAGGAGATGGTGTCCATTAAGTCTATTCTGGCCACCGAGAAGTTCATGAAAAGCGACATGGACTTGCCGATTGCCTTTGGTAAGACCATCACCAACGAAGTATTCATCACGGATTTAGCGAAGATGCCGCACTTGCTCATGGCTGGTGCTACTGGTCAGGGTAAATCAGTTGGTTTGAACGCTATCCTGACTTCATTGCTATACAAGCGCCATCCATCGCAGCTTAAGTTTGTATTGGTCGATCCGAAGAAGGTGGAATTGTCCCTTTTTAATAAGATTGAGCGCCACTTCCTGGCTAAGTTGCCGGACAGCGAAGAAGCCATTATCACTGACACAAAAAAGGTGGTGAACACGCTGAACTCGCTTTGTATGGAAATGGATATGCGCTACGACCTCTTGAAGGACGCCGGATGCCGTAACCTGAAGGAGTATAACCGTAAGTTTGTAGAGCGTAAGCTGAATCCGAAAAAGGGACACCGCTTTATGCCGTTCATCGTGCTGGTGATAGATGAGTTGGCCGACTTAATGATGACAGCGGGCAAAGAGGTGGAAACGCCAATTGCGCGTCTGGCGCAGCTGGCCCGAGCTATTGGTATTCACCTGGTAGTAGCAACGCAGCGTCCGTCTGTAAACGTGATTACAGGTATCATCAAAGCCAACTTCCCAGCGCGTATTTCCTTCAAGGTGACCTCCAAAATCGACTCCCGCACCATTTTGGATGCCGGTGGAGCGGACCAGTTGATTGGACAGGGGGATATGCTGTTCTCCATCGGCTCTGATATGATCCGTATCCAGTGCGCCTTTGTGGACACGCCGGAAGTAGACCGCATCTGCGAATTCATTGGGGACCAGCAAGGTTACGATGATGCATACTTGCTGCCGGAATTTGTGGGCGACGAGAGCGGCAACGAGAAAGCGGACTTCGACCCGTCTAACCGTGACCCGTTGTTTGAGGAAGCAGCCCGTATTATTGTGCAGCACCAGCAGGGAAGTACCTCGCTGTTGCAGCGCCGCCTGAAGCTGGGGTATAATCGTGCAGGCCGTCTGATTGACCAGTTAGAGTCTGCGGGTGTAGTTGGAGCGTTTGAGGGAAGCAAGGCCCGGGAAGTTTTGATTCCGGACGAATACAGTTTGGAACAGTTATTGAATACACTCGGGTAGAACTTTAAACGAGTACCTAAGAAATGAAAAAATTACTATCTCTATTAGTTGTTGCCCTGCTGTTCGTTAACCTGGCACAGGCACAGCAAGACCCTAAGGCAAGCAAGATTCTGGATTCTATGAGTCAGAAATACAGAACGATGAAAGCTTTTAAAGCTGACTTCGCTCAGACACTGGAGAACCCATCTGCCAAAGTAAAAGAAACAATGGCCGGTAACATTCTGGTGAGTGGCGAAAAGTACCGCCTGGGTGTGAGCGGACAGGAAATTATCAATGATGGTAAACTAATGTGGACTTTTCTGAAGGATGCGAACGAAGTAACCATCATGGAAAGTGACGAAGAAGCTGAGTCTATGTCGCCGAGCAAGATTTTCGACATGTATAAGAAGGGTTACAAGTACTCTTATGCCGGAACCGAGACAAAGGAAGGTGCTACATACGATGTGATTGAGCTAGCGCCGGAAGACCGTAAGAACCCGATTTACAAAGTGCGCCTGTTCATCAACCAGAAAGATAAGAGCCTGAAGAGTTGGGAAATGTTCCGTAACAACGGCAACCGTTATACCTATACCATCCAGAACTTCCAGGCGAACCCAGCACTTGCCTCTGATGCCTTTATTTTCAATAAAGCGAAATATAAAGGTGTTCAGGTGGTAGATTTAAGATAATGTAACTATACTTCCCTATATATATAAGCGGCTGTTCTGGATAAGAACAGCCGCTTTTCTTTTGATAATTTTTATCGGCTATAATGATAAATCAAGTTTATATAAAAGGGGCGCAGTTCAGGCAAACAGGTTGTGGCTTTGCCATTAAGCCTTTGTCTATTCTATTACAATAGTCTTGGTGATGAACTGGTCCTCGCCTGCCCAGAATTTAAACGTATACGTGCCTGCTTCTTCAGGTTTGTAGGTATAAATGACTTCGCGGGTCTCCAAAGCCTGCGTGCAGAAGCCTTCCCGATAATGAGGGTAAACCTCCACGGTAATTGTATTCCCGCTTCTGGTGGCTTCGAAACTGCCAAACTCTCCACAACCGTTATTCACCAAAAAGTAAACGGTCACGGTCACATTTTCTCCAAAGGAGGCAGTTTCCGGCGCATCCACCTGCACTACCGGAGCAGGACGTGCGTTCAAAGGCGAAACAGTTTGCTCCTCTTTAGAGCAACTCATTAGGATAAATCCTATCAGGGCAAATAGAACAGGTATAGTTTTCATCGGCATGTCTTTCTATTATGACCCTATTTGGGCAAAATTAGTTGCAAAGGCACGAAAGCAGAATTATATTTTACTGCCTGCCGCAAATTCATACTTTTGTATGAACCTTTACCTCATCCCAAGCCTATGACGAGAGAGCAGCTTTTCGAGCAGATTTTACAGAAGAAATCTTACCTGTGCGTCGGCCTCGACACTGACCCCAAAAAACTGCCGCAGCACCTGCTGGACACAGAAGACCCCGTGTTTGAATTTAACCGCCAGATAATAGAGGCAACTGCTGATTTATGTGTGGCCTATAAACCAAACATTGCTTTTTATGAGGCACAGGGACCACAAGGTTGGATTAGCTTACAGAAAACACTGCAGGTAATCCCAAGAAATATATTCACCATTGCTGATGCCAAACGCGGGGACATTGGCAACACCTCGGAGCTTTATGCCCGTGCTTTTTTCGACACAATGCAGTTTGATTCCGTAACGGTGGCACCTTACATGGGAGCCGATTCGGTGAAGCCGTTTCTGGTGCAGGAAGGTAAATGGGTGATTCTGCTGGCCCTCACCTCCAATGCCGGGAGCCAGGATTTCCAGATGCTGCGCCTCAAGGACGGAAACGAAGAATACCTGTTTGAGCAGGTGCTGCGTACCAGTGCCACCTGGGCCACCGCCGACCAGATGATGTATGTGGTAGGCGCAACGCAAGCAGAGTATGTGCAGCGGGTAAGAAAACTGGTGCCGAACCATTTCCTGCTGGTGCCGGGCGTAGGAGCACAGGGCGGAAGTTTAGAGGACATTTCCAGGTTAGGTATGAATCAGCAGTGCGGCCTGCTCGTAAACTCCGCCCGGGGCATTATCTACGCCTCCTCCGGCCGCGACTTTGCAGAAAAAGCCAGAGAGGCAGCTCTCGCCGTACAACGCGAGATGGAGGCACTGCTGGAAGAACTTGTAGTAAAGTAAGGAATTTAGAATTTCTTATTCCTGTTAGCAACTGGATGAGGGAGCATAGCAGGAATATCACCCCTGCTACATGATAGTTGGCAGCAAGAAAAATTATAGAAGAAATGGTAATGATTGATAAAAATGGAGTCTGTGCACCTCATAAATTACTGGCAAAGGTTAAATTCTTTGACCAAATCGATAGCTATGACTTAAATGAATTTGCCAACAGCCCTCTTATCACCAAAATGGTATAGATAATTTTAACGCATCCTGCCACGCAATATCTCAATCTTCTGCTTTTTTTAAGCCTTTAAGCTCATAAACTGCACTGTCACGACCGTAAGTAATGTTCACTAAATCTTTTCAAAAATTTATTCATCAACAGCACGAATAAAAACCACGATGAACAACAACGATATTATCCGCCGGATCAGGTATACCTTCAACTTCAACGACTCAAAAATGATAGAGCTGTTTGGTTTGGCAGGGTATCAGGTAACGCGGGCCCAGATCAGTGACTGGTTGAAGAAAGAGGACGACCCGGAGTGTCAGGCACTGGATGATGAGCACTTAGCTGTCTTCCTGAACGGGCTGATAAATGACAGGCGGGGTAAAAAAGATGGACCACAACCTGAGCCGGAAAAACAGCTGAACAACAACATTATTCTACGGAAGTTAAAGATAGCCCTCAACCTGAAGGACGAGGATATCCTAAGTATACTTGAACTGGCGAGATTCCGGCTGAGCAAGCCTGAGCTTAGCGCTTTTTTTCGTAACCCAGGCCACAACCATTACCGCGAATGCAAGGACCAGATCCTGCGTAATTTCCTGCACGGCATGCAGCTGAAATACAGCGAAAGCCAGAATTAAAAAACTTCACGAAGCGTTTCACCGGCAAAATCATCAGCTCAAAACCCTAACAAGTGAAAGAAGACTTTTTACACTACATCTGGCAGCACCAGTACTTCAGCAAGGTAAATCTGGCAACTACAGAGGGAGAGCCCTTACAGGTGTTGCGTATTGGCTACTACAATACAGATGCCGGTCCTGATTTTAAAGAGGCGCTGCTGAGAATTGGGGAGGTGGAGTGGTCAGGAAGTGTTGAAGTACATTTGCAGTCCTCTGATTGGCACCGCCACCAGCATCAGCTCGACGAGAAGTACGACCAGGTTGTGCTTCACGTGGTATGGGAGGCGGATGTTCCTGTTTACCGGATTGATGGCACACTGGTGCCGGTGTTGGCGCTGAAAGGGCGGGTAGATTTGGCGCTGTTGCAGACCTACGAGCGGCTGCTACAGGCAAAAGATGCCGTGCCCTGCGCTGCTTTCTGGCCTGCTGTGCCCCACATCACAAAAATGCTAATGCTAGAGCGGGCGCTGGTAGAACGGCTGGAGGCAAAAGGAGATGAGGTGCTGCAAACCCTACAGCGCTACAGTAACGATTGGGAACAAACCGCTTACCATACATTACTGCGCGGCTTTGGCTTTAAGGTTAATCAGCAGGCATTTGAGGAATTGGCCAAAGCACTTCCGCTGTCGGTGGTGCGGCGGCACCAGCAGAGCATACTGCAACTGGAGGCGCTGCTGTTTGGGCAGGCTGGGTTTTTAGAGAAAGCTCAGGATGCCTACGCAGCACAACTGCTGAAGGAGTACGGCTTCTTGAGTCATAAATATCATATAGCACCGAAGGCTATGCCGCGCCACCGGTGGAATTTCCTGCGCATGCGCCCAGCCAATTTTCCGACAGTACGGCTTGCCCAACTGGCAGCAGTCCTGCAACAGCAGCAGGCCTTTTTCTCAAAATTATTAGAAGCACATACCGTAAAGCAGTATGAGGTTCTGTTTCAGGCACCGGTATCAGAGTACTGGCAAGCGCATTACCTCTTAGGGAAGCCGGGCAAGGGCCTTCAGAAAAGCATGGGCAAAAGCAGTGTGCAAAATCTCATCATCAATGTAGCTGTACCGCTACTGGCTGCTTATGCCAACTACAGCGATAACCGACTGTACCTGGAAAAAGCAGTTTCTCTGCTGGAAGGATTAAAAGAAGGAAGCAATAAAATTACGCGCCACTACGAGAACCTGGGCTGGCAGGCGAAATCAGCTGCCGACAATCAGGCTGCACTTAGCCTGTACAAGCGTTATTGCGCGCCGGTAAATTGCATGCACTGCGCCATCGGAAATAAAGTGATGAAGCAAAGCAGTTCTGCCGCGTGAGTATACTAGTTTACGTGCTGAACTTCCTGCTGATAGGAGGACTTGTGTGGTGGATGCAACGGCAGGAGTGGGCAAAAACACTGAGGCCATATTTCTTTCCCGCACTTGGTTTAAAGATGATATGCGGCGTACTGCTGGGACTGCTATACACCTATTATTACGCTGGTGGTGACACTACAACCTACCATAGTGCCTCTCTTATACTCACAGCATATGCCAGGCAGGATGTAGCGGGGTACCTCAGGCTTTTGTTCTTTAATGAATTTGAAAGTGATGCATTCCGGGCAACACTGCCTTTTACAACCTACGCAGATTTCTCGAATTCTTTTTACTTTATCAAACTGCTGAGTGTCCTCAATTTAATCACCTCCGGCTTCTATTACCTGAATGCGCTTTACCTGTCGCTTTTTAGCTTTTGGGGTGCTGCACGGTTAACGGCTGTGTTATGCCGGCTGTTCCCGCAGTGGCGTTCGGCAGCGGCAGTTGCTTTTCTTTTTTTTCCCTCTGTTGCCTTCTGGAGTGCGGGTTTGTCCAAAGATGCGTTGATGTTCGGGAGTATGTGCTGGGTTATTTCCTTTGCGCTTTCCGTGGCACATGGGGAGCGCATTTCTTTCTGGCAACTCCTCCTATTGCCTTTGATGCTGTACATCTTCATCAAAGTGAAGCTTTTTTACAGCGCCGCTATCATACCCCTGCTGCTTTTATATATCACGATTAAGAGTGCCGCAGAGAAGGTAAACGTGCTGAAGCAGCAGCCGGGACAGGTGGGCGCTTTTGTGTTTGCTGTTGCAGGTGGGCTACTGCTGGCCGTGCTGCTGCAGGATTTTTTGCCAATAGATTTCCTCCTGGAACACAGCACACGAAGCTACTATGCCTTGCTGGAGATGTCGGTGCACGGGCCGCACATGGTGCTTGAAAGCATGGAGCCCTCCATCAGAGGCATTGTATATAGTTTTCCTGAGGCTATGGCAAGTGCTGTTTACCGGCCTTTCATAGGTGAGGCCCGGGAGCCGTTATATGTGCTTCTCGGGTTGGAGAACCTGCTGCTACTGCTATTGTCTGTCATAGTTTTGGCTTCTCTTATAAAAGGAACTGGCTTGAGAATAGAGTTGATACATGTCCTTTTCCTGCTGTTCGTGCTGTTACTTGGAGGGATTGTAGGGCTCACTACGCCAAACTTCGGCACCCTAAGCCGCTACCGCATCGTGTTTTTACCTTTCCTGGTGTACTTGCTGCTTCAGAACAGGTTTGCGCAGCGCCTGTTAGCATATTTCAGGCTGTAACCGATACTTTTAAACTCTCTTACAAATTCGTACCTTTGCGCCTTATTTAAGATGGAGCTATGCAAAATCCAGTAATCATATTAGGCGCCCAGAAATTGGGTACAGCCGCTTTAGATATCTTTAACAGCAACAGCGTTGTAGTATACTGCTTCCTCGACGACAGCGGGAAACTACAGCAGGAGGAGGTGAACAACGTGTCGGTGATGAGCAGCACGGAAGACAATGAGTTTCTAAAACTCATCGGAAACAAGTGCGATGTGTTTGTGGCTGTAGAAGACGCTGCTGCCCGTAAAGGCCTTATCAAGATGCTGAAGGAGGAATACAAGGTAGTGCCGGTAAATGCCATCCACCGCTTCAGCTCTGTATCGGAGTATGCGTGGCTGGGGCATGGGAACATGATTGCCGCAGGTGCAGTGGTAAACAACAATGCTAAACTCGGAAACTATTGCGTAATCCAATCGCGGGCTGTAGTAGACACCTATGCCGAAATCAGTGATTTTGCTCAGATTGGGGCCGGGGCCATTATCAACTCTGAAGTAGAAGTAGAAGAAGGTGCTTTTATCGGTTCAGGTGCTGTAGTGGTTTCTGGCGTTAAAATCGGAAAGAATGCCCGTGTAGGTGCAGGCTCTGTAGTGGTAGCCGATGTACCGGCGAAAGCCACTGTATTCGGTAACCCGGCTGCGCCTGTAAAGTAAACTTTTCTGTTTACCAAAGCTGTTACGATACTGATAAAAATCATTTTTAGGCTGGAAAGCAGTTGTTTCCTTTGCCGCCTGAATGGTTAAATGGCTAAACTATTTGACTATTAGAAAAGGATGAACAACGCAGTCAAGTAATAATCTAAAGCAGCAATTAATTAATTTAACAATAGCTCCAGAGGAGCGAACAATTAAATCAAACACTTAGCTGAAACTAAGCCGTTATGAGCAAACCATACAATATCCTTCTTTATTACTGCTATTCCCCGATAGCAGACCCGGAAACGTTCCGCGAGGAGCATCACCTGCTGTGCCTGGAGCTGAACATGCTCGGCCGCATTATTGTGTCCAACGAGGGCCTTAATGGCACGGTATCAGGCTCAAAAGAAAACTGCGAGAAATATATGCAGGCTTTGAAGTCAGACCCGCGCTTCGCTAAAATCGACTTCAAGGTGGATGAGTCAGACATCCATGCTTTTACAAAGCTGCACGTACGCACCAAAACTGAAATCGTGCATTCCGGTATGCTGCACATCGACCCAAATGCGAGCACGGGTGTGCATCTGTCGCCGAAGGAGTTTAAAGACATGAAAGACCGCGAGGACGTGGTGGTGCTGGATGTGCGCTCTGATTACGAGCACAGCGTGGGCCGCTTCAAGAACGCGGTGACGCTGGACATCGAGAATTTCCGTGAGTTTCCGGAGAAGGTGGAGGAGCTGAAGGAAAAGTATAAGGACAAAAAGATTCTGACGTACTGCACCGGCGGCATCAAGTGCGAGAAAGCCAGTGCTTTCCTGCTGGAGAAGGGTTTCGAGAACGTGTACCAGCTGCATGGAGGCATCATCAAGTATGGCATGGAAGCCGGCGGAGAGGACTTCGAAGGCAAGTGCTATGTTTTTGATAACCGTATAGCCGTAGATGTGAACCACGTGAACCCAACGGTGGTGTCGGAGTGCCATATATGCAGCACCAAAAGCGACCGTATGGTGAATTGTGCAAACCCAAGTTGTAACCTGCACGTGCCTATCTGCGAAAAGTGTGGCTGGGAGATGGATGGCGCCTGCTCTACGGAGTGTAAAGAGCACCCGGAGAAGCGCCCTTACGATGGCACCGGGTACTACCAGAAAGCTACAAATGGCTATAATCCCCTGAAAGGATTCAACCGTCGGAAGAATACTGATGTACAGCTATAAAGTATTCTCTAAAGCTAAGAAGGAGCGTGTGGCAAAAAAGCCCACGCTCTTTCGCTTTCTTATACCTTTGTAAAAAAAACACCTAAGACATATAATATAGCTCCGAAGGCAGGTATTATTAAGTTTATTTTTTAAGTCCTTTGTCTTAAGTCAAATGTCTTTTGTCCTGATAAATTAAATTATGGCTGCAATTCCAGAATCAGAGTTGATTATAAACCCCGACGGCACCATCTATCACCTGAACCTTTTGCCGGAACATATTTCAGACACCATCATCACGGTCGGTGACCCTGAGCGCGTGGCCAAAGTCAGCAAGTATTTTGATGAGATAGAGGTGGCCATTGCGAAACGTGAATTTGTGACGCACACGGGCTACTACAAAGGTAAACGTCTGACGGTTATTTCTACGGGTATGGGTACCGACAATATTGACATCCTGATGAATGAACTGGATGCGCTGGTTAACATCGATTTCCAGTCGCGGGAACCTAATGAGGAGAAGATTAAACTGAATATTATCCGAGTCGGTACCTCTGGTGCCTTGCAGGAAACGGTACCGCTGGGAAGCCACCTGGCTTCTCACACCGCAGTAGGATTAGATACGCTGATGGAGTTTTACCAGCTGGAGCAAAGTGAAGAAGAACTAACGCTTGTGAAGGCACTGCAGGAAGCGCTTGGAATAGGCTTCAGGCCTTATTGCGTAACCGGCTCTCAAATGCTGATTAAGAAAGTGGCCTATGATATGATTTCCGGAAACACGCTTACCTGCCCTGGTTTTTATGCGCCGCAGGGCCGCGTGCTCCGTGCTGGTTTGAGCAACCCTAACCTGCTGCAGCGCTACCATGACTTCCGATTAAACAACTTTAAGTTTACAAACTTCGAAATGGAAACTGCCGGCTATTACAGTATGGGGCGCCTGCTGGGGCACGAGGTGCTGTCGTTGAATGCGATGGTGGCCAACCGTGTAGCACATACTTTTGCTGCTAATGCAGATGAGGTCATTGATGATTTGATTGTGAAAGTGCTGGAGAGGGTGTAGCAAATAAACTTGTAGGCTTCTAATAAAGCAGATAGCCCCGGCAATTGTGTTGCCGGGGCTATCTGCTTTATTAGAAGCCTACCATGCTTTGTAAGATTCTCCTAAATTGATGAGGTTATTAAAAAAACTCCACTCCTAAAACTGAATTAATCGGGATATATCTACCCGCTTTCAGTACCATAAACTGATCATCTACAGTCCAAACGGTGGTGTCCACTCTCTTCTTCTCTCCATCAGCGGTTTGAAAGGTAATCTCAACTTTCCCGCGGTATGCGTTACCAAGAGAGGTCGCTCTGCTTAAATCCCACCGGCGCTTATTGCGTGCTGCCAAGTCAGCGAGCACATCTTCCTGCGCAAAACTAAAAGAAGGTAGTTGTTCTTTCTCTACCAGTGGAATCGGGTTTGTCATGGTGTTCATATATTTGTTAAGTTGTTTGAAGTGATTAAACACTCAACTAATATATGTTTTTTATGAGTAATAGTAAAGGGTAAAGTGTGTTTTTTACAGTTTCTGCAAAAAAGCCAGCGTATCCACGCCATCTGCATAATCCCAAACCATCGGCCGCTGTGCTTCGCCAAATGGGATGCTGCCCTCCAGCCAGCCATGTGCCGACGCAACTACCTGCGTTTTATCTTTTATTACCTTTAGCTTCTGCCGCAGGTCCTTCAATGAGCTGAAGGTGTCGTAGAAAAGCACGCAAATAGGAGACACCAATGCCTCGCTCTTTTGTACCAGCATAAAGCCATTATCAAAGTGCGGCACACGGTTTATCAGCAGGATAGACTTGTTGTAGTCGTAGTTGTTATGGTATTTGTGGTGGTCCAGCAGGCTAACCCGGTGAGCGTTTGCTTCGAAAAACTTATCAAAAGTATATCCCTCCGGCACAAATACTTTGGAAACATTGCGGCAGCCGAGACCATAGTAGCGGAACACATCTTCTCCCAGCGCCTGCAGGTCGTCTTTTTCTTCGTGGCCGGTGAGCACGCCGATGCTGCTGCGGTTTTTGCGGATAATGTGCGGACGCTTTGTAAAGTAGTACTCAAAGTAACGGGCAGTGTTATCAGAGCCAGTGGCTATGATGGCATCAGCTTCCTTCAGCATATCAACAAATTCAAACTGGTTGGCAAAAGCGGGTTCGATGCCTACCAGCATGTTGGCGAGCCGTTTCATAAGCAGTTCGTCACCTGAACTTAGTTTCGCGAGGAGAAAATGCCCGCTCAGCAGCACCGACAGAAAATCGTGGAAGCCCACCATCGGAATGTTGCCTGCCATCACCACGCCAACCTTTTTAGGTTTAACCTGTTTAAGGTGGTAAGGGTAAAGCCATTCACGGAGGTACTGTTCCTCCAGCATCTGTATAATGCCGTTTAAGGCACAGGAGACATTCTCTTCGGTGAACCAGTTGTTGCGTGACATAGCTGCCTGAGACCACTCTTGCCGGTCTTCCGACGACAATTTTCGCAGCTGTTTCCCAAGTTCTACGAAAGCTTCAATCCTGTTCTCTAAAGTCATGGCAAATACGTGCGTTGAAAATTTATTTGATAGGAATACTTAATGTTCCTAATTTTGTTGTTGAATAGACTAGGAAATACAAAAGTAAAGAAAATATACAGGAGATACGACTATGGCGATAATGATAACCGATGAGTGCATAAACTGCGGCGCCTGCGAGCCCGAATGCCCAAACACTGCCATCTACGAAGGTGGCATGGACTGGACATGGGGCGGCGGTACCGAACTGAAAGAGGTGGAGATTGATGGAGGAGAAGTCATTCCGGGTGATGCACCGCAACAACCTATTTCAGATGAGTTCTACTACATCGTTTCAGATAAGTGTACGGAGTGTATGGGCTTCCATGAGGAGCCGCAGTGCGCTGCCGTGTGCCCTGTGGATTGCTGCGTCGATGACCCGGACTACCGCGAGACAGAGGAGGAACTGTTGGCTAAAAAAGACTGGCTGCACCAGGTGGCCTAAATTTTAGCTGCTAAAGCTGAAAGCCTGCCTCTCCCGGCAGGCTTTTTTTGTTGTCTGAATCAGGATTTACAGGATGAGAGAGATGAACCGGAGCTAAAATCTCATCAATGAAATAAATTAACATCTGTCAACAGTTCTGACAAATAAATCCTGTGTATTCTCCAAATCCTGTAAATCCTGATTCAGACAGGCAACAATTGACACAAATTTCCTAATTTTGTGTTCCCAATTCACAGGAAAACAGTATACGATGTCGATTTCAACGAAATATAACCCCAAAGAAATAGAGCAGAAGTGGTACGACAGCTGGATGCAGCACGGCTTCTTCCACTCTGAGCCTAATCCCAATAAAGAGCCTTATACTATCGTGATTCCGCCGCCAAACGTAACCGGCGTGCTGCACATGGGCCACATGCTCAACAACACCATACAGGATGTGCTGATACGGCGCGCACGTATGCAGGGTAAAGAGGCCTGCTGGGTACCGGGTACTGACCACGCTTCCATTGCCACAGAGGCCAAGGTGGTAGCCATGTTGAAAGAACGCGGCATCAGCAAAAAAGACCTTACACGGGAGGAGTTTCTGACCTACGCTTGGGAGTGGAAAGAGAAGTATGGCGGCATTATCCTGGACCAGCTGAAGAAACTGGGCGCTTCCTGCGACTGGGACCGCACCCGTTTCACGATGGAAGACGACATGAGCGCTGCCGTAACAGAAGTGTTTGTGGACCTGTACCGCAAAGGCCTGATATATCGCGGCGTACGCATGGTAAACTGGGACCCGCAGGGAGGCACTGCGCTGTCTGATGAAGAAGTGGTTCCGAAAGACACTATGGCTAAAATGTACCACCTGCAGTACGAGGTGGTAGATGGTGCAACCTCAGAACCGACCTATATAACAGTTGCCACATCCCGACCAGAAACAATTATGGCCGATGTGGCTGTGGCTGTTAACCCGAATGATAAGCGCTACACGCACCTGCACGGCAAAAGTGTACGCATTCCACTTTTGGGCAAAGAGATTCCGGTTATCCTGGATGAGTACGTGTCGATTGATTTTGGTACCGGCGCCTTAAAGGTAACACCGGCTCACGACCTGAACGACTATGAACTGGGGCAGAAGCACCGACTGCCGACCATCGACATACTGAACAACGATGGAACACTAAACGAGCAGGCGCAGCTGTATGTGGGCCAGGATCGGTTTGCCGCCCGCCGGAACATTGTGAAAGACTTGCAGGAAGCTGATCTGCTGGTAAAGATAGAAGAATACCAGAGCGTGCTTCAGACATCGGAGCGTACGGGTGCCGTGATTGAGCCGCGCCTGTCCATGCAGTGGTTCTGCAAAATGGACGCTATGGCGAAGCCGGCGCTGGAGGCGGTAATGAACGATGATATTCGCCTGCACCCGCCGAAGTTCAAGAACATGTACCGCTCCTGGATGGAAGGCATCCGCGACTGGTGTATTTCGCGCCAACTGTGGTGGGGCCAGCGCATTCCGGCCTTCTACCTGCCGGACGGAACGCACGTGGTG
Organism: Pontibacter pamirensis; assembly: GCF_010015475.1. Classification (GTDB taxonomy): domain Bacteria; phylum Bacteroidota; class Bacteroidia; order Cytophagales; family Hymenobacteraceae; genus Pontibacter; species Pontibacter pamirensis. Next base: position 197,929 of record NZ_SSNI01000002.1, on the reverse strand, counting down.
GCTACTACGGCTGAAGAGGCTTTAGTACTTGCCCGCAAAGAAAGCGGGAATGACAAGTTGCAGGCCTCTGACCTGCGCCAGGATGAGGATGTGCTGGACACATGGTTTTCGTCGTGGCTGTGGCCAATCTCTGTCTTTGACGGCTTCAAAGACCCGGATAATAAGGATATCCTGTACTACTATCCAACAAACGACCTGGTAACGGCTCCGGAGATTCTCTTCTTCTGGGTGGCGCGTATGATCATGGCCGGTTATGAGTTCCGCAAGGAGATGCCGTTCAAGAACGTGTACCTGACAGGCATTGTGCGGGATGCGCAGGGCCGTAAAATGTCAAAGTCGCTGGGTAACTCCCCCGATCCGCTGGATTTGATGGAGCAGTTTGGCGCCGACGGTGTGCGTGCCGGTATGTTATTCAGTTCACCAGCGGGTAACGACTTGCTGTACGATGAGAAGCTGGTAGAGCAGGGGCGTAACTTCACGAACAAAATCTGGAATGCCTTCCGGCTCATCAAAGGCTGGGAGGTAGATGAAAGCCTGCCTTGCCCGAACGAAACGGCTATCAACTGGTTTGAGTCCCGGTTTAATGAGGCTTTTGTGCAGATAGAGGATCACTTCAGCAAGTTCCGTATTTCAGATGCACTGCTGGCGGTATACAAGCTGGTGTGGGATGATTTCTGCTCGAATTACCTGGAGATGATAAAGCCTGCCTACCAACAGCCCATCGACAAGCAAACGATAGATGCGACGGTGAAGCTGCTGGAAAGCATACTGAAGGTGCTGCACCCCTTCATGCCATTCATCAGTGAAGAGATCTGGCATGAACTGAAGGAGCGTAAGAAGAAGGAGTACCTGATTGTGGCAGCTTGGCCAAAGAAGAATAAGTTCGACAAGGATATTATTCCGAAAATGGATAACGTGCTGCATGTAGTAGGTGCAGTTCGCAACATTCGCAACTCCAAAAATATCCCAAACAACAAGCAGCTGGATCTATACATGAAAGTGGCGAACCAGGAAAGCTATAGTGCCTTCATGGTCATCCTGCGCAAACTGGCTAATCTCAACGAGATTAAGTTTGTAGAAGAACCTTTGGAGGGTGCTATCAGCTTTATTGTGGGCAGCGACGAGTTCTTCATTCCGATGGAAGGCAGCATCGACGTGGCCGCTGAGCACGAGCGCCTGACAAAAGAGCTGGAGTATACCAAAGGTTTCCTCAATTCAGTGGATAAAAAGCTGAGTAACGAACGTTTTGTAAACGGTGCCCCGGAGGCTGTGATTGCAGGCGAGCGCAAGAAAAAAGCTGACGCTGAAGCCAGGATAAGTGCCATTGAGCAAAGCCTGGCAGCATTATAATCCTTGTGTTAAAGTACAAGGATACTAAAAGCTGAAGGTTTAGACATATAAAACAGCAACGGCCGCTCTCTGTCAGGGAGCGGCCGTTGCTGTTTACATCGTTTCGCAGTTTTGAGGCTGCTATATTTTACGGGTTATCTCACTCTGACTTCAGGTGCGTTGTCAGCAACTGATTTATTTCTTTTCTATACCCCGGCAGCACATCAGCAAGGCCTTCTTTAGTGGCGGCATACGTTATCTTTACCTGTTTATCCCCCAGATGGTAAGACAGCAGTCCCTGGTCTTCCTCCGTCAGGTAATAAAATTTAAGTGGGGTAGAGGCTGTTGAAATAGCATAGCTCCTGAAGGTGAAGCCGTTAGCGATGCGCTGCTGCGTGGGCGAGCGGTTGTCGAGGTAGCGCTGCGTTACAACGGTGTCCAGCTGTATGCGGCTTTCAATCTGATAGATGCTTTTTACATCTCCTTCGGCGAATTGCCATACATCCACCTGGTGCTTCCCAATGGTATTGCCGCTATAGGTCGCTTTTGAAAGATCGAGGCTGGCAGCAAGATGGAAAAGTTGCAGGTCATTGGCCACTGTCTGTACCGATGGAGTTAGAGTGCTGTTGTCGCTGATAAAGTAGCGGCTGTCCTTCATGAGCTGGTCTAGGTCCTGTTCAAGGTCCTGCTGCAAGCGCAGGGTTGGCGCAAGCGTTAGCATATAGGTAAATAAAAGCGGAAACAGGAGAAATAAAAGATTTAACATAGCCATAGTGTTTGCTTCTACTACTCAAATGTTATGCCTATTGTTATTTCTGGCTTAAAGCGGTTGTGCTGTGGCTATAAGTGGCATTATATTTATCCTTACTTTGCTCTTCCCGTAAGTAATTTTATGAAAGAAATTATAAGCGAACTCAGCATTTTAACTATTGATATTGGTGGCTCGCGCATCAAAGCAACTGTTCTTAACCAGGCAGGGCAACTTCAAACAAGCTACATTAAAACGAACACCCCTTCACCGGCATCACCGGAAAACGTAATGGATGCTATCAAAAATCTGGTAAAGGAATTCTCTGATTATGATCGGGTATCGGTTGGATTTCCGGGGTACGTGAAAGATGGCATTGTGATGACTGCCCCGAATTTGGGCACAGACAGCTGGAGGGGATTCGACCTGCGCCAGCAATTGATAAGCTTGCTTGAGAGACCGGTTAGAGTGGTAAATGATGCTGACCTGCAGGGCCTGGGGGTAGTGGGTGGAAAAGGGCTGGAAGTAGTAATTACCTTAGGAACTGGCTTTGGTACTGCTTTGCTACATAACGGCTATCTGTTGCCCCATCTTGAGCTAGCCCACCATCCTGTAACCAAGAGCAAAGACTATGACCAGTACATTGGTGACAAAGCGAAGAAAAAAGCCGGGTTAGAAAAGTGGAATACCCGGATGCAGCATGTGCTGCAAATCCTGCAAACTGTTTTCAACTACGACCATCTATACATCAGCGGGGGAAATGCCGATGAGATTACCTTCAAGCTTGATGAGAATATCACGGTTGTAACCAATGTAGATGGTATTAAAGGAGGGGCCATGCTATGGCAGGACGAATTTGTTATATCAGCTAATTAAACTAAAAGATCTTACTGGTACAGTCATACTCTCCAATAATGCGAACAAAAGGCAGAAACAGAAAGAGTGGTCAAAACCATTTTTTTGATGCACTAGTACGTAAAGGTGTTGACATGACTTGAAGTAACGTAATGAGTTAAAAGCTGCTGAAGAACTGATTTCTGTTTTCATACAAGCACAGTTCGCAGACGCAGAAAGCATATCGAATTTAAATCAACTAAAATATCAAACTATGGAAAAGAATAATGTAAAGCGAATCCATGATTTCAAGCAAAGTATATGGCTTGACTTCATAGATCGTAAAATAATGGATACCGGTGATCTGCAGAAGCTGATTGACGAGGATGGCGTACGGGGGGTTACCTCTAATCCGGCCATTTTCGAAAAAGCCATCAGCAGCAGCTCCGACTACGATGCGGATATAAAAGAGCTGAGCCGGCAGGAAATGAGCAACGAAGACATTTTTTACGGCCTGGCAGTGCGTGACATCAAGCGTGCAGCAGATCTGTTCAAACCAGTGTATGAGGAAGAAGTGAAGGGAGCCGACGGCTACATCAGCTTAGAAGTGTCGCCGCACCTGGCCCGTGACACAGAAGGAACTATCAGTCAGGCGCGGGAGCTATGGAAGGCTGTTGACCGGAAGAATGTGATGATCAAGATACCCGGTACGGCAGAAGGCCTGGCTGCGATCCGTACCTGCATCAGCGAAGGTATAAATATCAACGTCACCCTGCTTTTCAGCCTGGATCGCTACGAAACTGTGGCGAACGCCTACATCTCCGGATTAGAGGACCGCGTGAGAACCAATAAGCCGATTGATCATATCGCTTCGGTGGCAAGCTTCTTCCTGAGCCGCATTGATGTGATGGTCGACCCGGTGCTGAAAGAAAAAGGACTGGACCAGCTATACGGTGAAGTAGCGATTGCTTCCGCCAAAAAGGCTTATGAAATCTATAAGAGAGTTTTCAGCAGCGATCGCTTTAAAAAGTTGGAAATTGATGGGGCGAAACCGCAACGCCTGCTATGGGCCAGCACCAGTAGCAAAAACCCTGATTTCCCTGACACCAAGTATGTAGAAGCACTGATAGGACCTAACACAGTAAACACTGTGCCGATGGAAACCTTGGAAGCGTTCCGTGATCATGGGCAGGCGGAGAACACGCTGGAAGATGGTCTGGGCAAAGCTTCCAACACTTTATCGCAGTTAAAAGAAGCCGGAATTGATCTGGATGAGATGACGCAGAAGCTGGAGGAAGAAGGAATTGAGAAGTTTAACCAGCCTTACGATAAGCTGCTTGATGCGATAGGACAGCAAAAGAAAAAAGCACTGGCTTCAGGCAACTCCTGACAGTAGTTGCAAATAAGAAGCAGTTGAAGTTACCCAATGATAATACTGCCTTAACAGGTAGTTTATTTTGAGTGATTGTGCAGGGTATTATAAAATGCTTTTTTGTCATTTCGAACGCAGTGAGAAATCTGGGTTATTTCATGGCCCCGGAATATTTCAGATTTCTCACTGCGTTCGAAATGACATTTTTTTTAATATATGCTTTCCGCAGCCACAACAGGATTACAAGCGAGAGTTATCTACTACTGTCCAGTTGATGTTGCCGTTGTTAACAGTATATTTCAAAATCATGTACCCGCCGGTGTGTCCGTCTTCATAGTAGGCCATGGCATAGCGGTCGTTCAGGATACGGGTATCGCGGATAGCCATGGTACCGCCTAAAGTGCCTTCTGCAGAGATTAGTTGGCGCTGCTTACGCTGCAGGTCGTTCATGAGGTCTGTTTCGGGGTTTTCAAGTCCTTTTTGCTTTAGCCGCCGGACATCAGATTCGCTCAGCGTGCCCAATTCATCCACAAAAGCAGCACCGCCCGGAGGCACCATTCCCATGGTGTCAGGAGGTAGCATATAATCTTCTAAAGAGTCCATAGCCTGAGCCTTCTGCTCCAGTTCTGAATCAACTTCTTCCAGCTGATTATCGGCGATGGCTAAGCGGCTTTCAGCTTCATTCTTCTGCCAGTAAAAATGTATGGCCAGAAACAGGAAAACGGCTATTAATATCCAGGGAAGAATAGCTTTCATGTATTTGATGTAAAATGCTGCTCAATAGTTTGAGTTGTGAAGATAGGCAAATGTACACACTGTAGGGTGTAGTGGTGCTGAATTTTGCTTTTGCCTGGAAAACAAAACCGCCTGCCTCTTTGCGGAGGCAGGCGGTTAAGCTTATGTCAGAAGTCCTTTACTCTTTGTCGATATATCTTTTGTCTCAACTAGATCGTCTGATCCACGTCGAAGTTCTCCAGGTAATCAGCAACACGGCGTACGAACATGCCTCCCAGCGAACCGTCTACCACGCGGTGGTCGTAGGAGTGCGACAGGAACATGAAATGGCGGATACCGATCAAATCACCTTGCGGTGTTTCAATAACGGCTGGCTTCTTCGTGATTGCACCCAGGGCCATAATGGCTACTTGCGGCTGCATGATGATTGGCGTGCCCATTACGTTTCCGAAAGAACCTACATTAGACACCGTATAAGTGCCGCCCGACAAATCGTCTGGCGTCAGTTTGTTGATGCGGCCACGGTTTGCCAGGTCATTCACCTTCTTCGTCAGGCCGTTGAGGTTCATCTGGTCTGCATTCTTGATGTTTGGCACGATCAGGTTACCACTTGGCAACGCTACTGCCATACCAACGTTGATGTCCTTGTGGCGGATAATTCTATTTCCGTCTACTGACACATTGATCATAGGGAAGTCTTTAATTGCCTTCACCACCGCCTCGATCATGATGGGGGTGAACGTCAGGTTTTCGCCTTCACGTTTTTTATACTCATTCTTCCACTTGTTGCGCCAGTTTACAATGTTGGTTACATCGGCTTCCACAAAAGAGGTAACGTGCGGGGAAGTCTGCTTGCTTTCCACCATGCGGTCGGCAATCATCTTGCGCATGCGGTCCATTTCTATTATCTCCACGTTTCCGCTGTAGGAGGCAGCGGGCTTCACGGAAGCCGCCTGAGGCTGTGGTGCTGCGGCAGGTTTTGGTGCTGCAGGAGCGTGTGTCTGCGCTTGCTGAGGGGCATTGTTAACCTGTTCGGTGGCTTGCTGTGGCGCTTCGGAACGATTATCTACGTACGCCATGATGTCTTTTTTAGATACCCGCCCTTCTTTGCCTGTACCCGGAATATACTCCAGCTCCTGCATAGAAATGCCTTCTTCGCGAGCTATATTCAGTACCAGCGGAGAATAAAAGCGGCCCGATGCAGGCTGGTCTAGTTTTGCTACAGCACTTTCAGTTTGTGCAGAAGCAGCAACGGTTTGCTGTGGAATCTCCTCCTCAGTAGCAGTAGCAGGGGCTTCAGTGGTAGCAGGATCAGAAGAGCCAGTGTCCTCTCCGTTAGTGGAGATAATGGCTATAGGAGCACCAACGGCTACTACATCTCCTTCCTGTACCAGAATTTCTTTCAGTACGCCAGCCTCTAAGGCCGGTACCTCGGTGTCCACTTTATCTGTAGCTACTTCCAGCACCGATTCATCCTGCTCAATGGTGTCACCCACGCTTTTAAGCCATTTCAGAACGGTACCTTCCATGATACTCTCGCCCATCTTGGGCATAACCATTTCTACAAGTGCCATATTTGTCGTTATTCGTTGTGCGTTATCTGTTAGTGGGCATAAAGCATAAAATACAGCAACAAAGGCTTTTAAGTTAAAAAGAGTGAGTCTTCACTTTTTTTAACATATCTTTTCGCTCAATACCCGGACAAAGTTATGAAATTTAGCCTATTCCTCAACGGCGGCCGTCAAACTTTGGCGTACCAGGTTCAATACAGCCGTGGCAGTATACTCAATGTTGAGCAGCCTGTCTTTGTTATAGTTCAACAGCCTTGCCACTGTTCTGTCCTTATCGGCATAGGCAATCCAGATGGTGCCTATCGGCTTTTCTGCTGTGCCTCCGTCAGGTCCGGTGATGCCGCTGGTAGCTACACCAATATCAGTACTGAACTTTTGGCGCACGTTTTCTGCCATCTCCCTCACTGTGGCTTCACTTACGGCGCCATGCTGCTGCAGGGTTTCCTGATTCACGTTTAGCTCTCTTGTTTTTACCTCGTTGTGGTAGGCGATTACACTACCCTGGTAATAAGCAGAGCTGCCGCTGATGCTCGTGATTTTGTGCGCCAGGTATCCGCCAGTGCAGCTTTCGGCGGTGGCAATCGTCAGCCCCCGTTCTTTTAACAGCTGCCCAATGGCTTCTTCTAACTTCACCTCTCCAAATGCGAAAATGTGGTTCGGGATAATGTGCGGCAGCTTTTCCACTTCCGCCTGCAGTTCCTGCTCAAGCTTTGTAGCATCGCTGCCGGTGCCTGTCAGGCGCAGGCGAACGCCTCCCAGGTTCGGGAGGTAAGCCAACTTCAGGTGCTCCGGCAGGTTGGTTTCCCATGCTTCTAACCTGTCTGCCAGTATAGATTCTGGCATGCCCACGGTCTGTACTACTTTATGTATGATTTCAGGTGTTTTATAATAGGTTTTCAACTGGGGCAGCACAATGTCCGTCATCATGCGCTTCATCTCAAACGGCACCCCCGGCATCGATACAAACACTTTACCCTCCTGCTCAAACCACATGCCCGGTGCAGTGCCCAGCACATTCCGGACAGCTGTACAGGCCTCGGGCAGAAATGCCTGCTGCCGGTTCAGCTCTGTTACTTCAATGCCCCTTTTTTTAAAGATTTCTGCAATATCATCCAGCGATGGTTCATGCAACTTTAAGGTGGTATTAAAATACTCTGCCAGCACGTGCTTGGTCAGGTCGTCTTTGGTGGGGCCGAGGCCGCCGGTTATCAGGATAATGTCTGCTCTTGTTCTGGCATCGTCCAGGGCCTTTACAATATGGTCAGCGCTGTCGGAGATGGAGGTAATCTGCTTTACCCGTACCCCTATCTTTGTAAGCTCTGTCCCCATCCAGGCAGAATTGGTATCCACAATCTGGCCGTACAGAATCTCGTCGCCTATGGTGATGATTTCAGCAATAACTGCTTTCATATATATTTTTGGTCTGATTTATGTTTAAGTTTGGAAAACCGTTTTAAGTTAAAGATGTTCTGTTGATATGAAAAAACTACTCTACACTTCTCTTTTCGCCCTCACCCTGGGGGCCTCTGCCTGCACCGTGGCGGATGTTCAACGCACTATGGACGGCGTGTTGGCCGGCACAGCGGGTGCTCCTGTCACTCAATCTGAAGTTGCCTCAGGCCTGAAGCAGGCGCTGGAAGTAGGAATCAGAAAAGGTTCTAACCAGGCTTCTCAAACAGACGGCTACTACAGAAATCCACTTATCCGGATTCCTTTTCCGGAGGATGTGCAGCGTGTAGAGAATACGTTGCGCCAGGTAGGCTTGGGTAACGAAGTAGATAAATTTATACTTCAGCTGAATCGTGGCGCTGAAGATGCTGCCAAAAGTGCAGTGCCTATTTTTGTGAACGCCATTAAGCAACTGACCATTGCGGATGCCTGGGCTATTCTGCGGGGCGATAAAGATGCGGCCACTCAATACCTGAAGCGCACCACCTCACAGCAGTTGTACAATACATTCAACCCGATCATGGTAACCTCGCTGGAGAAGACCAACGCTACCAGGTATTACACTGATATTGTGAACCAGTATAACAAGATTCCTCTGACACAGAAGGTGAACCCTGACTTGGATGATTACGCGACTCAAAAGGCCATTGACGGACTTTTTGTGATGATTGCGCAGGAAGAGGCGGAGATACGTGAAAACCCGGTTGCCCGCACCACCGAACTGCTACGCAGGGTGTTTGCGAAAGAAAACCAATCGTAGGCCAAATATATATGGTCCTGTGAAATCACCCGCTCTACATATAAGTAGGGCGGGTGATTTTTTTTGTGGAACATAAACCTCTGAACGAAAGTACAATACAGCAAGCTGCAAAAAGCAGGCACAGCGCCCCTTAAAGCGGACATAAAATGGAAGACAGACGATTCAATTATACGAAACTCACAAAAGAGAAGGACTTAGATGTGTTGATGGAGGAGATAGGAGCTGCCCGGGTAGTGATGCTGGGGGAAGCCTCCCACGGCACCTCTGAATACTACACTTGGCGCACCGCCATCTCAAGAAGGCTGATACAGGAAAAAGGCTTCAGCTTTGTAGCCGTGGAAGGCGACTGGCCGGAGTGTTACGCGGTAAACCGGCTTATAAAAGCTTACCCTAATGCGGGTAGCAAAATTGCCGATGTGCTGCAGGTTTACAGGCGCTGGCCAACCTGGATGTGGGCCAACTGGGAAGTAGCGGCTTTGGTAGAGTGGCTACGCGATCATAATCATCTGAAAAGCGGCAAAGAGAAAGCCGGTTTCTATGGTCTGGATGTGTATAGCCTATGGGAGTCACTGGACCAGATCGTGAATTACCTGGAAAGCACCGACGGACAAGCTGCAGAAGCTGCCCGTAACGCTATTAATTGTTTTGAGCCTTTCAAACGCGACCCGCAGGAGTATGCGCGAGCTACTGCTTTTGTACCCACAGACTGTGAAAATGAAGTAATTGAGATGCTTCAGCGGGTACAGTCGCGGAGAGTCTACTCCGAGGATCCAGAAGGCGAGTTCAACACAAAGCAGAATGCGCTGGTGGCGGTAAATGCAGAGAAGTATTACCGGGCTATGATGCGGGGAGGCGGGGAATCCTGGAACGTGCGCGATAGCCATATGATGAAAACATTGGAACGTCTACTTGAGTTTCATGGGCCGGAGTCGAAAGCTATTGTCTGGGAGCATAACACGCACATAGGTGATGCCAGCTATACAGATATGGCGGATGATGGGATGTTTAACATTGGGCAGCTGGCCCGTGAGCGATATGGCCGGGATCAGGTGAAGCTGGTAGGCTTCGGAACCTACCAGGGCACCGTAATTGCGGGAAAGGCCTGGGGTGCCCCGATGCAGAAAATGGACGTGCCGCCAGCTGTGGAAGGCAGTTGGGAAGACATGCTTCACCGCATGAGCACCGACGATAAGATTATTATCTCCAGTGACATGCGCTACGTGCCGGAGCTACAGCAGCGCATCGGGCACAGAGCCATAGGAGTAGTTTATGAGCCAAAGTATGAAGCGTTTGGCAACTATGTGCCCACCGTTATCCCGGAACGCTATGATGCTTTTATTTACTTTGACGAAACAGAAGCCGTTCACCCACTACGCATGAAGTCACGCGGCGCCAAAGAACCTGACCTCTATCCATGGAACTACTGAGCGCGCAGCTTTCCATTATGAATGATGAATTTAGAATCATGAATCGGAATGAGGATAGGTGAATGAGAAAAAGATACTTTCTGGGTTTGTGTAGAATTATATTAATTGCATGAGAACTTTTCATTAATAATTCTAAATTAATCATCCTCTCATTACCAGAAAAGTAATATAGCTGACGTAGACTATCAGGAAAAAGACGCCGTTCCAGCGGTCGATGGCGTTTCTTTTGCCGATGGGCATTGCCACAATAAGCAATGTGCTGGCAAAAATCATCATCACGATATCAGAGTTGCTCACCACATCAAAAGGCAGGGGATTGATGAGGGCACTGATGCCTAAAATCCAGACGAGGTTAAAGATATTCGAACCCACCACGTTGCCTACTGCTATGTCGATGTTGCGGCGGAAAGCAGCCATGGCAGAGGTAACGAGTTCAGGCAAGGAAGTGCCGATGGCTACTACTGTAAGTCCGATAAATGACTCGCTCAGCCCAAACGACTGCGCGATGTGCACTGCTCCGTCCACCACCCATTTTCCCCCCAGAAATAATCCAACAACTCCCAGCAGTATAAGCAGCACCGATTTCTTTACCGACAGAAGCGGGGCATCGCCCTCGGCATGCGGTATCACCTCATCTTTGTTTGTCTTGGCAATGTTGTAGATGTAGACCATAAACAGCACGAAGAAGAAGAGTAGAATGGCGCCATCCAGCCGGCTGATATATAGTTCGTCCGTCTTATTCAGCAGCGTGGCATTGGCAAGAAAACCAACCAGCAGGGTAGCTATCAGCGAAAAGGGAATTTCGGTAAGGATGGTGTTACGCCTGATAGGTAAGGGGCAGATAATAGCTGTTACTCCTAGTATAAGCAGCAGGTTTGCTACATTACTGCCAAACACGTTCCCGATTGCCAGCTCCGACTGCCCCTGTAAACTCGACAGCACGTTGATGATGAGCTCCGGGAGTGAAGTGCCAAAGGAGACAATCGTAAGCCCAACTATCATATCTGAAAGACCGAAGCGCTTGGCAATAGAGGTGGAACCTTTGACCAGCACATCGGCACCTTTTATGAGCAAGAAGAAGCCTATTACAAATAAGAAGTATAAAAACATGAATGGGGAGACGTGTTTGTCTGTTTTCTTGCTACTTGATGGCAAGTATTCAGACGAAGGTTAAAAAAAGATGGCTGCTCATAGCCTCTGAAGCTTTGAGCAGCCATTGATGCTGATGTACGCAGGATTATTGCATGTTGTGGTAAACCGCCTGTATGTCGTCGTCTTCCTCGAAACGCTCAATCAGGTTCATCACCTCTTCTTCCTGCTCCTCCGTCAGTTCGGTTCTAGTGGTCGGGATGCGCTGCACATCGGCACTTACTACCTCCAGCCCTTTTTCCTCCAGCCCTTTCTGCATATTACCGAATTCAGTAAAAGGTGTTTCAATAATGATTTCCCCCTCATGCTCGTATATCTCCTCGGCGCCAAAATCAATCAGTTCCAGCTCCAGTTCCTCCAGGTCAACGCCTTCTGCGGAGATTTTAAAGATGCCTTTGCGCTCAAACAAAAAGTCAAGGGAGCCGGTCTTTCCTAAAGTGCCGTTTCCTTTTGAAAAATGCATGCGCACGTTCGCAACGGTACGGTTCAGGTTATCGGTGGCGCACTCCACTACCACAGCAATGCCATGTGGGGCGTAGCCTTCGTATACTACTTCTTCATAATCTTTCTCTTCTTTAGAAGAAGCCCGTTTAATAGCTGCCTCAATACGGTCTTTCGGCATGTTCACGCCTTTGGCGTTCTGAATAGCCGTGCGCAGGCGTGAGTTGGTGTCAGGGCTCGGACCGCTTTCTTTCACGGCCATTACTATCTCTTTGCCGAGGCGCGTAAAGGCCTTCGACATTTTATCCCATCGTTTAAACTTTCGGGCTTTTCGGAATTCAAATGCTCTTCCCATGGTATGAGTTAAGTGTATACTACAAAGTTAGGCAGCTTACACGTAAATTGGTAGTTGTTTGATTGCTTAATTGTTGGATGTTGGTTTAATGATTAGCTTATATGGTTACAATGCCAGATGGCTGCCGCTTCTGTTAAAATACTATACATACATGGGTATACTGCTAACAATAAACAATCAATTATCAACAATAAACTCATTTTCTTGAAGCGGGGTGATAGTCCGAGATGCGGAGGTGGTGTTGGCAGAAGCTGTACTCGTGCTGAATGTTGGAAGCTACGATGATCAGGCGGCCCTCCTGGTTCTGTGACACATGCTCCTGGTACCAGGCGACGCCTTCCTGATCGAGGTTGGTGGTTGGTTCGTCTAACAGCAGGAGGGGAGTGTCAGAGTATATTGCCAGACCTAACTTCAGGCGCTGCTTCATGCCGGAGGAGAAATCCTTCACAAACTTGTTTTTTGCTCTCTGCAGCTCCAGGCGGTCTATGAGTTCCAGGTGGGAGAGCTGGTGGCGCAGGGGCTTAAAGTGGGTGTGGAACTGGAGCATCTCCAGCAGCGTAAACTCCTCCACCAGTTCCAGGTAAGGGGCTGTAAGCGACAGCTGCCGGTAAGCCTGGTCAGGGGCTAGCCTATTATCTTTTAAAGTATAAGTGATTTCTCCCTCGCTGTGCAGGTTGTACCCGGCAATGGTTGTAAGAAGAGTGGATTTCCCGGACCCGTTACGCCCCAGTATGGCATAAGAGCTCCCCGACTCAAATGTATAAGTCAGGTTCCGGAAAATCCACTCGTAATTATAGCGTTTACCTAATTTGCTTAGGTTAATTTGCATCTTTGGCAAAATAGCTCTTGATGATACCGCGACCCGAATTCCGCACAAAGTTCAGTATCTCATCGCGCTCATTGCTAGGTGCCAGTTCTAGCTCAATCTTATCCAGCGCCTCAGTATAGTTCATGCCACTCATAAAAAGGAGCCTGTACACATGCTGTATATCATTGATTTGCTCGCTGCTAAAGCCCCTGCGGCGCAGGCCAATCGAGTTGATGCCTGCATACGTAAGCGGCTCGCGCGCTGCTTTCACGTAAGGAGGAACATCTTTCCGCACCAGAGAGCCGCCGGAAATCATGGCGTGTGCGCCAATCTTCACGAATTGGTGTGCTGCACTGGAGCCGCCGATGATGGCGTATTCGCCCATCTCCACGTGCCCACCTAGCTGCACGGCATTCACCAGGATACAGTTATTGCCAATAATGCAGTCGTGGGCAATATGGGCGTAAGACATTACCAGGCAGTTGCTGCCCACTACGGTCTTCATTTTATCAATCGTGCCCCGGCTAACGGTTACACATTCCCGGATTACGGTATTGTCACCGATAACGGCGGTCGTGTCTTCGCCGGCAAACTTCAGGTCTTGGGGAACAGAGGAAATAACCGCACCCGGGAAAATTTTACAATTTTTGCCGATGCGGGCGCCTTCCATAATAGTTACGTTGGGGCCTATCCAGGTGCCTTCGCCAATCTCAACGTTTTTGTAGATAGTTGAAAAAGGCTCTACTACTACGTTCTGCGCGATTTTAGCCTCTGGGTGGATGTATGCTAATGGCTGGTTCATGCGTCTTTTTTTACTATGCTTGCCGACATTTCAGCTTCCATTACCAGCTGCCCGGCTACGAAAGCCTGGCCAGACATTTTGGCAATACCGCGCTTTATAGGCGCCAGCAGTTCACATTTAAATATTATAGTATCGCCCGGAATTACTTTGCGCTTAAAGCGGCACCTATCTACTCCGAGAAAGTATGTCCAGTATTCCTCCGGGTTATCTACTGTACTTAAAACAAGAATACCGCCGGTCTGTGCCATAGCCTCTATTTGTATAATACCTGGCAGCACCGGATTTCCGGGGAAGTGGCCCTGAAAGAAGGGCTCATTCATGGTGATGTTCTTCACACCTGTAACAGTGGTCTCGTCTAAATGTATGATTTTGTCAATCAGCAGGAACGGGTACCTGTGTGGCAAGGTGGCCGCAATCTGGTTGATATCCATTACCGGCTTCTTCTTTGGGTCGTAAGTAGGCACGTTCTTGATGGCCGCTTCGCGGATCATTTTCTTTACCTTTTTAGCGAAAGCCACGTTGGCGGCATGGCCTGGGCGAGCCGCTAATATCTGGCCCTTAATTGGCCGGCCGATCAAAGCGAGGTCGCCCATCAGGTCGAGTAGCTTGTGGCGGGCTGGCTCGTTTTTGAAGCGCAGGTCGGTGTTGTTGAGCACCCCTTCTGCTTTTACCTGCACCTTTGGCTTTTTAAGCAAGTCCGATAAGTAAGAAAGCTCTTCATCCTTCACTACCCGATCCACAATCACAATGGCATTATCTAAATCACCTCCCTTGATCAGGTTCTGCTTATACAGTGCCTCCAGTTCATGCAGGAATACAAACGTGCGGCATGGCGCTATCTCCCCTTCAAACTGGGAGAGGTTTGTGATGGAAGCGTGCTGGCTGCCCAAAACAGGGGAGTTATAGTCCACCATTGCTGTCAGGCGGTAGTCATCCAGTGGCAAGGCAACAATTTCTACGCCCCGGCTTTCATCTTTGTAGGTGATACCTGAGGGTATTTCAAAGTAATTACGGAGAGCATTCTGTTCCTGAAACCCAACACTTAGCAGCGCCTTCACAAACTCAATAGAGGAACCATCCATTATCGGTGGCTCTGGTCCGTCTAGCTCTATCAGTACATTGTCGAGCTGAAGGCCGACCAGTGCCGCAAGGGTATGCTCCACGGTGTTTATGCGTGCGCCGTTCTGCTCAAGGGTAGTGCCACGCGACAGGTCTACCACATTGTCGGCATCGGCGTCTACCACCGGTTGGTCAGGCAGATCGATGCGCTGAAACTTATAGCCATGGTTAATAGGTGCTGGCTTAAAGGTCATGTTGGAAACCACGCCTGTGTGCAGCCCAATGCCCGATACAGTTACCGGTGCGTTAATAGTATGCTGTTTATCGTTCATTCACGTATCTTAGTCGTGTTAGGTGCTTGCTATAAGAGCAAGAGCGCTAGCCTTTTGCTGCTCTTGTTAGGAGGCAGGGTGGGCCTATTAATATCTTTTGCCATTGCAAACTTAAGATATTATATAAGCTATTACCACTTTTTATTCTGAAAGTAGCAGGAGCATAAGCTGCTTGCTTCTAAATAGCCGTTTTCTCTTTCAGAAGTTCGAGTTCCCGTTGCAGCTCAGGTAATTTACGGAATACTGCCATGGCGCGCAGGTTCTGTTTATAGTCGAAAGCAGGGGAGCCTTGTATAATCGTGCCTATATCTTTCACAGACTTGGATACACCTGACTGGGCGCCGATGGTTGTTTTGTCGGCGATACTGATATGCCCTACAATGCCCACCTGGCCCGCAACAACACAGTTATTGCCTATTTTAGCAGAGCCGGAAATTCCAGTCTGTGAAGCGACAACAGTGTTAGCGCCAATCTCCACATTGTGTGCAATCTGCACGAGGTTATCTATTTTAGTGCCCCTGCGGATAATGGTAGAACCCATAGTGGCGCAATCGATGGTGGTGTTGGCTCCGATGGATATATCGTCCTCCAACACGACATTCCCAATTTGGGGTATTGTCTTGTAGGTGCCGTCAGGCTGAGGCGCAAAGCCGAAACCATCGCTGCCGATTACAGCTCCTGAATGAATGGTACAGTTACTTCCTACAACTGTATTGGCGTACAGCTTAACCCCTGCAAAAATAGTGGTGTTGTCGCCTATCTGCACATTATCCCCAATGTATGCCTGCGGGAAGATGCGCACATTGTCTCCTATTTTACAGTTGTGGCCAATATAAGAGAAGGCGCCACGGTAATGATTGTCGCCTATCTGGCTGTTCTTTCCCAGAAAACAAGGCTCTTCTACGCCTGTCTTAGCGGCAATCAAGGCTTGCTGGTAGTACTGTAACAGAGAGGAGAAACTGGAATAAGGATCAGCAACACGTATAAGAGCAGCAGAAACAGCTTTTTTTATTTCCAGCTTATCAGATACAATAACAGCGCTCGCGTTCGTGGAATATAGGTATGCTTCGTATTTCGGGTTTGCTAAAAATGCCAGAGCGCCTGTGTTGGCCTCTTCTATTTTAGCTAATGTGTTGACTTTCGCTGACTTGTCTCCTTCTACCGTGCCCTGCAGCAGGTCAGCTATCTGTTGAACAGTAAATTCCATTTTGTAAAATTAGAGCAAAAACTTAAAAAGGCTAATGCCTGGGGGGTGCAAACTTAATAAAAAAACACGTTGGCCTTTATCAGGAAGAGAACATTTATACCCATAAGGTTGCACGCGCAGCATTTAAAAGAAATAGCACCTTAGGAAGTAAAATTCAGTCTGGATTTATAAAGCATTGATTTCTTGCACCAACCACTTCCTTTGGTGCTGAACAGGATTTTACAGTGTAGCCACTTCCTTCGGATAACACACGTAGTATTTCTCTACCTTCGTGCTCAGGGCC
This sequence comes from Pontibacter pamirensis, assembly GCF_010015475.1. Classification (GTDB taxonomy): domain Bacteria; phylum Bacteroidota; class Bacteroidia; order Cytophagales; family Hymenobacteraceae; genus Pontibacter; species Pontibacter pamirensis. The sequence goes on along the minus strand of NZ_SSNI01000002.1, from coordinate 181,268 downwards.
CGGATGCTAGGCAGGTCGGAGGCATCGGCTACGTCAACCACATAACCAGATTTGGTGAGCATGTTAATGGTCTGGCCCTCTACATCGTAGGCGTTATTGCTTATTTTGCCCGATATCATCAGGTACTTTACCTCGTCCTCACTCACGTCAAACTTTTCCTGCACCAGTTCGCTTATCCCCAGCAGCATGTCCTCTTCAATAGGTTTGCTCGAGATAATTACTTTAAAGAGCCGGCGGCTCAGGATGCTGTTAGACAGGAAGGAGAGGACCTTGTCCGGGTGTGCAGCCCACACTTTAATGCCGCCCCATACGTCGTGATCATCCAGACTCACGAAACGCTCTAAAATGGTGATGTCCTCCTTAAAATCCTGCATCGTGAGGTCGGAGGCCAGAAAGAACTTGAGGCTGGGGCTGGCAGGCACTTCCACGCCCTGCTGCATGAGTTCACGCGCCCGCTGCACCACGCGCAGCACCATGTATTCAGCGCTTATCACTGTTTTATGCAGGTATACCTGCCAGTACATCAAGCGGCGGCTCACTAGGAAGTTCTCTATGCTGTAGATGGCTTTTTCCTCTACCACCAGCTGGTCATTGGCCACATCCAGCATTTTTATGATGCGGTCGGCACCGATTTTCCCTTCATACACGCCCGTATAAAAGCTGTCTCGGTTCAGGTAGTCGAGGCGGTCCACATCCAGCTGGCTCGACACCAACTGGTGAAAGAATCTGCGCTCGTACTTGTCTTGGAAGATATCGATCGCCAAGCTCAGTCTCCCATCAAAAGCCTCGTTCAGCATCTGCATGATGTGCAGGGAGAGGTCCTCGTGGTGTACATTTTTGAAGATAGCCGTTTCCAAGGCATGTGAAAAAGGACCATGCCCGATATCGTGCAGCAAAATGGCAATCAGTGACGCTTCAAGCTCTTTATCATTTATTTCGTTATTTTTACTTTTTAACGTTTGCAGCGCCGTGTCCATCAGGTGCATGGCACCCAGCGCGTGGTGAAAGCGTGTGTGGAGCGCGCCCGGATATACCATCTCCGTCAGCCCCAGTTGCTTAATGCGGCGCAGGCGCTGAAAGTAGGGATGGTTGATGATATCGAAGAGAAGGTCAGAGGGAACGGTGATAAATCCGTATACAGGGTCGTTGAGTATTTTTTTCTTGTTCACCTATTAAATTGCTGATTGTTCAATGGCTTGATTGTTGGTATCGTCATGCAATGCTTGCTGTAAATTAACTCGATTATAGATTGGTTCCTTTTTTTCGTAAGTATCAAGTATAACCATGTAGCAATTCAACCATTTAACAACACTGATAAAACAGTCAACTATTACCAATTAACAACCAAAGAGAAAACTATGCAAAGATACGATATTTTATGGGCTGATGATGAGATTGATTTACTCAAGCCGCACATTCTGTTCTTAGAGGAACGGGGCTATAACATCACACCAGTGAACAGTGGCACTGATGCCATTGAGGTTTTTCAGGAGAGAACGTTTGATATTGTATTTCTCGATGAGAACATGCCCGGGATCAGTGGCCTCGAAACTCTGACAGAGCTGAAGAACATACGTCCGATGGTGCCGGTAATCATGATTACCAAAAGTGAAGAAGAGCACATAATGGAGGAGGCCATTGGGTCCCGCATTACAGATTACCTGATTAAGCCCCTCAACCCAAACCAGATCCTGCTGTCAGTAAAGAAAGTGCTCGATAACAAGCGGCTGGTGTCAGAGAAGACGAATATGAGTTACCAGCGAGATTTCAGGCAACTGGGTATGGCTTTTGGCGAGCGCCTGAGTTCGCAGGAGTGGGCTGATATCTATAAAAAGCTAGTCTACTGGGAGCTGGAGATAGACGAGACAGAGAACAAAAGCATGGCCGATGTCATCAATATGCAGAAGGATGAGGCCAATTCCAACTTCGCCAGGTTCGTGATGGAGAACTACGAAGACTGGATAAACCAGGACTCAGACGATACGCCGCTAATGTCGCACCGCTTGTTTAAGGAGCGGGTATTCCCAATCATGAAACAGACGGATCGCCCGGTATACTTTCTGCTGATAGACAACCTACGCTATGACCAGTGGAAGGTGCTGGAACCGCTTATCTCTGATTATTTCAGCGTAGACCAGGAGGAGATGTTCTATTCCATTCTCCCGACCACTACAGCTTATGCCCGCAACGCCATTTTCTCGGGCATGCTGCCAACCGAAATAGTCAAAAAATACCCCAACATGTGGGTGGGCGATGATGAGGAGGAAGGCAAAAACCTGCACGAATCCGATTTCCTGGATATTCAGTTTCAGCAAAACAAGGTAACGGACAAGCACAGCTACCACAAAATAACCAATGTGGCGGCGGGCCGTGATCTGCTCAGCAAATTCAGCAACTTAGACAATAATAAGCTCAACGTTATTGTGTATAACTTTGTGGACATGCTCTCGCACGCCCGCACCGACAGTAACATGGTGCGCGAACTAGCTCCTGACGAGTCGGCTTACAGATCCATTACAAAATCCTGGTTCATGCACTCGCCACTTTACGACACGTTGCGGATGATTGCGGAGAAAAAAGGCAAGCTTATTATCACCACCGACCACGGCACCATCCGGGTAAAGCGCCCTTTCAAGATTATAGGAGACCGTAACACGAACACCAACCTGCGCTATAAACACGGTAAAAACCTGGGCTACACAGATAAAGATGTGTTCACGGTGCGCAAACCCGAACGATTTTTCTTGCCTAAAGCCAATGTTTCTACTACGTTTGTGTTCGCAATAGGGGATTCCTTCTTCGCGTACCCGAATAACTATAATTACTACGTAAACTTCTATAAAGACACTTTCCAGCATGGGGGCGTGTCGCTGGAGGAGGTTATCATACCATTTGTTACGCTTTCGCCTAAGAATGTATAAAACAGGAGCTCATAAAGCACAAATCCGGATGTCGTCGTTGGCTGATTTGCCAGCGGCGGCTTCTGTGCTTATAGAGGCAGCCGGCCAGGAGCCGATTATTCTTTTTGAAGGGCCGATGAGCGCCGGAAAAACAACTTTGATAAAAGAAATTTGTTCTCAGCTGGGTGTACAGGAGAACGTTAGCAGCCCTACCTTTGCGCTTGTAAACGAGTATGAAGCCGCTGAAGGGAACCTTATTTACCATTTTGATTTTTATAGGATAAATGAGGAGCGTGAGGCGCTGGATATAGGTGCACTCGAATATTTAGAATCGGGCAGGCTGTGCCTGATTGAGTGGCCCTCGATGATACCGAATTTGTTGCCGGAGCACTATTTGCTCGTAGAGCTGCAACCTGCTGCTGATGGCGAGGTGCGCACCATGACCATAAACCAAGTATAGTATGACGGATAAGTTCGCCGTAGCATTAGAGAAGTTAGCAAACAATCCTGCTCTTTACCCAAAAGAGTCGATGCTGGCAATAGAGGAGAGGCGCCGCAGCTTATTTATCGGCATTCCAAAAGAGTCTTCGTTTCAGGAGAACAGGATTGGGCTTACCCCCGATGCTGTAAAACAGCTCACCGACCAGGGGCATCGCATCTGGGTGGAGACCGGGGCCGGAAGCCCCTCCAAATACTCTGACCATGAGTACTCCGAGGCAGGCGCCAAAATTGTTTACTCTACACAGGAGGTATACGAGGCGAATATTATCCTGAAGATAGCACCGCCTACTTACGATGAGATTGAGTACCTGCGTCCAGCCCAGACGCTGATCTCAGCCCTCCAGTTCGGTAACCTGACAGCCGATTATATCAATGCGCTTCTGGCAAAAAAAATAAACGCTATTTCTTTTGAGCTGATCCGTGATAAATCGGAAGCCAAGCCGGTGGTGCGTGCCATGAGCGAGATTGCGGGCAGTACGGTGATGCTAGTGGCGGCAGAGTACCTGAGCAGCAGCAACGATGGCAAAGGAGTTATCTTAGGCGGAATAACCGGGGTGCAACCCAGCAAGGTGGTCATACTTGGCGCCGGTACCGTGGCAGAGCATGCGGCACGCGCTGCGTTTGGCTTGGGCGCCGAAGTAAAGGTGTTCGACAATCATATCTATAAATTGCGCCGCCTGAAGCAGAATGTTGGTACACAGCTGTTTACCTCCACCTTAGATAAAACAGTGCTTTACAATGAAATAAAGCAAGCCGATGTCGTGATTGGTGCATTGGTGGCAGAAGAGGGGCGTATTACCTGCATGGTAGAGGAAAGCATTATTGCCCAGATGAACCCGGGGTCTGTTATCATAGACGTATGCATCGATCAGGGAGGCTGTTTTGAAACGTCAGAGTTAACCTCCCATTCCCGCCCGGTCTACCGTAAATACGATGTGATTCATTATTGTGTGCCAAACATCCCATCCAGGGTGCCACGCACGGCTTCGCAGGCGCTAAGCAATATCTTTACACCCATTTTTACAGAGTTCTCAAAATATGGCGGCATAAACGAAGTGCTGTTTACCTATGAGCATTACCGCAGTGGCGTTTATATTTATAAAGGCAGCCTGACGAATGGCCACATTGCCAAAAGATTCGGAATGCGATACAAGGAGTTGGGGTTGATGATTGCGGTAAGAAACTAAAAAGTATCAGAAGGCATTCATTTCTGTTTCTATCTCCACGCTCTATCAGATTGATTTAAAGTACTCAGTGCAGCGGGTTCTTCGACACATAAAAAGGAATGTTGCCGGTGGCAACATGGCCCTGCCCATCGTATATGTAGGCGTATAGCCGGTAAGGACCTGTCTTTTGTGGTGCGCGCAGGCTTATGTTGTTCCCTGATGCTTCACCAAGCACGTTGGGAACAGGATCGGGTTTCTCTGCATTTACGTTGCCGCTGAGTTCTGTGAACGTCTCCGGCAACATCTCCCACTCAACACGGAGGGAATCCCCGTCGGGGTCGAAGGCATAAACAGCAGCATTGTATTCCTGCTGGGGTTTTAGGTAAGCATTTTGGTAGTCAAAGACGCCATTCAGCTTCACATAAGCTACATAGGGGGCCTTGTTTGTGCTGGTGTTACCAGTCCATAGCTCACGCATTACTCCCACGGTTTCAGTTTCTTCACCTGTTTCTAGTATAAGGCTGAACCAGGTTGGGGTAGCCTCATGCTTTTCACCCCAGTAAAAGACATACCCCCCAAGGCTCCTGTCTCTGTCAAAGGTCACGATGCTACTATAACGATCCCTTGTGTACAAAGCCTTCATAGAACTTGTCTGTTCCAGGGGGGCATTCCACCAGGTGGTATACACCTCCCAGTAACCCTGTGCGCCGAATTCCGAGATAATATAAGGGCCTTCCCAATCTATATTTCTTAACTTCTCATCCATATTATCCTTGCCGCCGAACGTGTTAAAGGAAAGTACATCAATGGCGGGGCATTTTTTCAGCACTAATTTAATGATGTCGTCGGGAACTCCTATCAACGTCGTGGTGGTAGGGTGATCCGGATCGACCTCATGTATCATTTCGGCAATTTCATTCACCGCATCCCACACCTCTACGTTGGTACCACCATTATTTACCTCGTTGCCCACTCCCCACATGAGCAGTGCGGGATGGTCCTTGTACCTGTGCACAACCTTCCGGAGCCTCTCCAGTTGCTGTGCCACCTGCTTTTTGTCGTAGTAGTTAAATCCTTCCTTTTCGCGGGTCACCCACAATCCAAGCGTCACAGATAAACCGTTCTCATGTGCCTCGTCCAGAATCCGCTGGGCATCCTCCTCATGCCACACCCGGACTGAGTTTCCTCCGTTTTCTTTTATTTTTTCGAAATGCGTATAGCCACCTGCTCCTTTAATAAAGTAAGGTTCCCCGTTGCGCAGCAGGGTATATTGACCGTTTTGCCAAACAACTTCAACCTTTCTTCCCTTGGGCATATACTTTTCCTTTGCATTGGTGCGCTCACCACAGCTGTTTAGCATCCAACACATAGCAACTAAAGAAACGGAAATTATATAAAGAATACATTTATTAAAGATGGGCATGTCAATCTTTTAGGTAAAGACTACTTCTGGGTAGAAAATTTGAGCTAAAACGGACTAATTTTTAGCAGCTTATTATAAACTAAACTTTCGAAGCAAGGTACGGGTAAATCAGCAAGCATGTTCTTATCAATAAGGTTCCCAACACCACTTAAGGCTTTAACGGTTCTGTACCTGTCGCACAAACGAATTAGCCCATGCCTCTCCTTCTGTAGGATAAACTTATTCGCTAAAGTGGTTAATTGTACAACCACTTAACCGGCCACCCACCATTCTGCCTTTCAGTCAATAGTTCCATCACATGGCGGTAGAAGGCTATCCTTTGTTTTGAAACAAGGCTTATCCAGAAAAAAATATAGTCAAGAGCTAATGTATTATTGGGGAGCAATCTAATAATAAAAAAAATAGATTAAATATTACTACTGTTAAGTAACCTCGCTCCCATCATTCCGTTCTAAGTTTTATGCAAATGTTATATTTCTATTACTAGATTGTTATTATATGATAAAGTATCTATACAATTACCAAAAAAAAGAATACAGGGAAAAAGCAGAACAGTATCCTCGAGCTCTTTATATTTTGTACGCTTTGTTCCTGGTTGACATCTTCTTTGTTGTTCTTCACTTTTATAGCCTCACACTGCCTTTAACAGAAAGCACAGGCTATCTCCGCCTTGATAAGGATGGAGGATATGCAGAGGTGTTTCAGTATGCCCAATATGTGCTAATTGCTGGATTTCTGACTGTGTTGTTCTTTAAGCAGAAGAAGGGAGTTTACTTGATATGGGCACTGCTGTTTCTCTATTTTTATGTCGATGATGCTTTTAGCATTCACGAGTCATACGGAAAGGCGGTTGTTATCTATTTTAGCATTCAGAACTTTATGGGGCTGCGGGGGCAAGACTTCGGAGAACTAGCTGTTTCAGCAGTAACGGGTTTGTTCTTTCTATTGCCTATTGCTAATTATGCTGTGCGCGGCTCCTCTGAGTCCAGGCACTTTTCTATTCAGTTCCTGCTCCTGCTAGGTGTTTTCGTGTTTTTTGGTGTCGGTGTGGATATGCTGCACAGCTTGTTAAACTTTCTGCCTGGCAGCGGCATACTGACAGTTATAGAAGACAGTGGGGAGATGTTTTCCATGAGTGCGATGGTATGGTATGCTTTAACGTACACTTTGTCACTTTTTGGGGTAAAGAAACCTGAAGCATCTATAGTGCAGCACCAGGGAGAAAGCCTAATCATTGAAAAACGACTGATACCTAAGTCAGAGGGGCAGCGTGCATAGTAACAATTGAGCAGGTAAACAGAAGGTGTCTAAGAAGGTAAACGACCCCACCTGAAAATTGAATATTTGAATTTGCTAGGTAGGGAGGTACGAATAAATTAATAAAAAGAGGCTGTTCCGACTTTTCGGACAGCCTCTTTTTACCTGCGTTTTGCTTAAACTAAGAACAGCAGACAGAAGCCCTTTAGGTTATGTCAGGATAGCTTCTGGCGAATAGGTGGATTGGTATTTTCCGTATCTAGGACTGCAATTGTGTATAATGCCTGAAGTTTTGGCTCCTTAACAACTTAGGTGTCAGGAATGTTTTAAAAGACAAGTAACAAAACCAGTTTAAAGGGAGTAAGAAGTGAAGGCATATGACCAGTTAGGGAATAGCATTAAAAAAGAAGGGAGCAGTGTCCCTTTGGCTGCTGCAAAAAGAAGAACACAAAGTTGTCTTTGTTATTTTGTCGCTTTTGAACAACAAAAATTAAATCAGATTGACAATGCTGGAGAAAGTCAGGTGTAGCTTTCAGATAATACCAAAACCTATTATTCGCTAAGCGGGTGAATAGTTTGATAATGTTTAAATAGAATTGCCGTTAAACCTTTCTATAGCACTTAGAGCAAATTCCTTTATATCTTTTTTTGAAAATTTGCGTCTAAATGTTCTGAAATATTAGCCCTTATACCAATTAAATCATAATGAGAATCAGTATTTATTGCATTATTCTATTGTTTATGACAGCCTCATGTGGCTTTTTAAGAACAAGAAATATTGTCTATTTCAGTGACCTCCCAAAAGATAAACCTATCATAACAGAAAAGATAGAGCAAGATAAAGGTCCGGTGATAAAACCTGAAGATCTGCTGAGCATCACAGTAATAACCCTTAATCCGGAGTCTAACATGTTGTTTAACATGGGTATTCTTCAGCCGCTTGGTGGTAGTGGCAACTCCAACGTGAGACAACAGCAACAAGGAAACAATGAGGCTGGCCAGGGATACCTGGTAGATGATCAAGGATATATAGAGTTTCCTGTTTTAGGTAGAGTGAAGTTAGCTGGTTTAACCCGGGAAGAAGCCAACAACAAGTTAACAGCTGACCTTAAGGAATATTTGCAGGACCCCATCGTTAAAGTTAGATACTTGAACTTTCGTGTTACTGTAATTGGTGAAGTTGGAAGCCCTACCATTATAACAGCAATGGATGATAATCTGAATGTAATAGAGGCACTGGGAATGGCGGGTGACATGACACTTTACGGCAAAAGAGAGGATGTGCTTATTATACGGGAAGAAAACGGTATAAGGACGATGGCCAGGCTAAACCTCAATGACAGCAAATCACTTGAATCTCCCTTCTTCCATCTTCATCAAAACGATGTTGTCTATGTAGAGCCCGATAAGGCCAAAGTGGCTGGAACGGGTTTCATAAGACGAAATTGGGGATTTGCAGTCGGAATCATATCCACTGCGTTGCTACTATTTACCCGGTAATACGTTTTTTTAATACTTACTTACCTAAACTTATTTAAAAAGGACTAAAAAGAATGTCTGAATCTGAATTTGATCTTTCGGAAAACGAATCTGAGCCAATTAATATTAAAAGTATTTTATCTAAATACTTGCGCTACTGGTATTTGTTTGTACTGAGCATTATCCTTTTTTTAACGGCGGCCTATATCTACGTGCGTTATACCACCCCTCTTTATGATATTAGCAGCACCTTGTTAGTGAAAGACAACAAACAAGGTCCTAATGTGGCTTTGGACGATATGGGTGTGTTTAAGACAACAGAGGGTATTGAAGACGAGATTATCATCCTACAGTCAAAGAGCCTGATGCAGCGGGCGTTGTCTGAACTGTCTTTGAACACCACGTACTACATGGAAGGAAGAGTGAAAACCGTTGAGGTTTATGGAGATGATCTACCAATTAAGGTGTTAGTCAATCAATTAGACTCAGCGGCATTTGGTAAAATGCTTACTATCCATATTGAAGATAATAACACCTTCGGTCTGGAAGATGGCGAGGGTAATGCTAATAAGTATAAATTCGGGCAGCAAATTATAAAGCCGTATGGGACTTTTACAGTAACGGCGGCTCCCGGAGCCTCCGGCAGTGAAAAAACGATTATGGTTATTCTTCATGATATCCGCAAACTTGCTGACAGTTACAATAACAAACTGAGTGTGGCACCTTATGGTAGTAGCGGACGTGTACTGTATTTAAGTCTGACTGATCCTGTGCCAGAAAAAGGAGTGGACATTATAAATAAAGTAACAGAAGTATACAGCAAGGAAATCGTAGATGAGAAAAAAGTATTGGCTACCAATACTATAAAGTTTATAGATGATCGTCTGGCATATCTCACGGAAGAGCTTTCCGAGGTGGAGAAGGATGTGGAAAGTTATAAGCGGGAAAATGTAATAGCTGACGTTACCACCGCTGGTGGGATGTATACTGCCAACCAGGATGCTTATAACAAGCGCCTGGCTGAACTGGCGATTGAAATCGATATACTGGAATCGATAGAGTCATACTTAAGCAAGGAGGAGAATGAGTATGGAGTGGTACCTACCACCCTTAGTATAACTGATCCTACTTTAACGGGTTTGATAGCGAGCTTCAATCAACTACAAATGGAGCGCGAGCGCATAATGCGTACTGTAACGCCAAGTAACCCTATCGTCGGAAATACAGACGAACAGTTGGAGAACCTGCGAAGCAACATTCTTGAAAACATTCGGAATATCAGCAGAGGGCTTTCCATTTCTCAGGAGAACTTACAGGCCAGTGTTTCTCAATCCAGGGCAAATATTCAGCAGGTGCCTACCATGGAGCGGGAACTGCTGGAAATTAACAGGGACCAGGCCATCAAGACAAACGTTTACCTGTACCTCTTGCACAAGAGAGAGGAGGCCGCCATATCGCTTGCTGGCACAGTGTCTAACTCGCGGGTTATAGATGCTGCAACTGCACATGGGCCGGTGCATCCACAAACAGAAATGGTGTACCTGATAGCCTTATTGGCAGGTATCGCGGTGCCTTTTGCAGGAATCACGATCAAGAATGCCATGAACGATAAAATAGAAGCGACACGTGATGTAGAACAGGCTACTTCTACTCCTATACTGGGAGAACTTAATAACAGCGGCCTGAACGACACACTTGTTGTCACGAAAGACAGCAGAAGCCCGATAGCGGAGCAATTCAGGTTAATTCGTTCAAACCTGCAGTTTGCCACCGCAGGAAAAGAAAACAAGGTCATTATGGTTACCTCCAGCATGAGCGGGGAGGGGAAGACCTTTTTCAGTATTAACCTGGCAGCCAGCTTAGTGCTTACCGGTAAAAAGGTAGTGGTGCTGGGCTTTGACCTCAGAAGGCCGGCCCTGACGGGAAGGGTAGACCTACCAAATACCACCGGAATAACGAATTACCTTATGTCGGAAACGATGCCTGTAGAAGATATTCTACAACCATTACCAGAGGTGCCGGGGCTGTTTGTTATAGGTGTGGGACCTGTTCCGCCAAACCCCGGAGAATTCATTATGCTGCCGGAAGTAGGAAAGTTGATAAATGAGCTAAAGGAGAGGTTTGATTACATCATTGTGGATACAGCGCCTGTGGGGCAGGTGGCCGACGCACTGGCACTGGCACCTTATAGCGATTCATGTATTTATCTGGTCCGGTACAATTATACCAGCAAAGGGCAATTAGCGATTGTGGATGACCTTTATAAGAATAAGAAGGTGAAGCACCCTATGATTGTGCTGAATGACGCTAAAAAAGAAAACGGCAGCTACGGATACGGTTATGGGTACGGTTACGGAGAGGTAAAGGAAAATAAGAGCTGGCGGAATAAGTTTGCAAAAATGTCTTAAAGCTGAAACTTCTTCATAAGTGTTCGTAATTTGGAGCCGTTTATTGAACTGAAAATATTGTTGTCCGAAATATAAATCTAAATATAGAATGTCGTTAGTCAAAACCGAATCAGAAGATACTATTATAGCAGTTATTGGCCTGGGATACGTTGGCCTACCACTTGCAGTTGAATTTGCAAAAAAATACAAAACATTTGGCTTTGATATTAATGCACAACGTGTAGCAGAACTCACCAAGGGGCATGATCAGACACTGGAAGTATCGGAGGAAGAACTTCAGAAAGTTATAGCAAACGACGGCGCTGCTGATAAGGGACTGCTTTGCACAGACAGGTTAGCAGATATTGAAGAAGCAAATTTCTTTATTATCACAGTGCCTACTCCGGTAGACAAACATAACCGGCCAGACCTCACGCCCCTATATAAAGCCAGTGAAACAGTAGGCAAGGTGCTGAAACGTGGCGATATCGTAGTTTATGAATCTACGGTATACCCAGGCGTAACGGAAGAGGAGTGTGTGCCAGTACTGGAGAGAGTATCCGGTCTGGAATTTAATGTTGACTTTTTTGCCGGTTATTCACCAGAACGCATCAATCCGGGCGACAAAGAGCATACGGTTGCCAAGATACTGAAAGTAACCTCGGGCTCTACACCTGAAGCGGCAGAAAAAGTCGACAAGCTGTACAATTCTGTGATTGTTGCCGGCACATACAAAGCAACATGCATAAAAGTAGCAGAGGCTGCTAAAGTAATTGAAAACGCCCAACGCGACATCAATATCGCTTTCGTGAACGAATTGGCTAAAATCTTCAACCGTATAGGTATTGATACGGAGGAAGTATTAGCGGCGGCAGGCACCAAATGGAACTTCCTCAATTTCAAGCCAGGGCTGGTTGGGGGGCATTGCATCGGCGTAGACCCCTATTACCTGGCGCAGAAAGCACAGGAAGTAGGCTATCACCCGGAGATTATACTGGCAGGTCGTCGGTTAAACGATGGCATGGGTGCTTATGTGGCGCATGAAGTAATTAAACTCATGGTGAAAAAAGACATACCGGTAAAAGGAGCAAAAATTCTTGTACTTGGTGTTACTTTTAAAGAGAACTGCCCTGATGTGCGAAATACTAAAGTAGTTGATATCCTGCGTACCTTAAAAGAGTACGATACCAATATCACGATCTATGACCCATGGGCTGATCCTGCTGAAGTAAAGCATGAGTATGGCTGGGAATCAGTAAGAGAGCTTGGCAGTGTGTCAGATTGTGACGCCATCATTCTTGCTGTTTCTCATAATGAGTTCAGGCAACTTGATCTGAAGAAACTGTGTAAGGAAAGCGCGGTTATTTACGATGTAAAGGGTGTCTTACCCAAAGAACTCGCAGCTTCCAGGCTGTAGCAAACAAGGAAGCCGGGGGCATCACTAAAAAGTAATTTTCATCACACAATATATTTTAACATATAATGTACGACGTACCATACCATACCAAAGTTTTAAATAAATACACCTTCTTAGTAACAGGAGGAGCTGGTTTTATAGGCTCTAACATAGTGGGGTATCTTCTGAAGTATGGCGCAAAAAAAGTACGTGTCCTGGATAATTTTTCTACCGGTTCTCTGGAAAACATAAAAGAATTTAATAACAATCCTGCTTTCGAACTTATAGAAGGAGATATCAGAGACTTAGAAACATGCCATAAAGCTATAGCGGGAGTTGATTACGTTACCCACCAGGCGGCCTTGGGGTCTGTGCCTCGTTCTATCAACGATCCGGTTACCAGCAATGAAGTGAACATCAGCGGCTTTCTGAACATGTTGTTGGCTGCCCGTGATGCCGGAGTGAAGCGTATGATATACGCCGCCAGTTCAAGCACCTACGGCGACCACCCCGGCTTACCGAAGGTGGAAGATGAAATCGGGAATCCGCTGTCGCCTTATGCAGTCACCAAATATGTGAATGAGTTGTACGCCAGTGTTTTTTCAAAAACCTACGATTTTCATACCATTGGTTTGCGCTACTTTAATGTGTTTGGACCTAAGCAAAACCCAGAAGGGCCTTATGCCGCTGTCATTCCCTTGTTCATAGAGGCTGCGCTTAAAAGAGAGGCTCCTTATATAAATGGCGATGGAGAGACCAGCCGCGACTTTACCTTTGTGGAAAATGCAGTTCAGGCTAATGTAAAAGCCATGCTTGCAGGTGAAATAAAGCAACACGAAGTAATAAACATTGCTTACGGGGAACGCACGACATTAAATCAGCTTTGGAAAAAGATCTGTAGCATCACAAACGTAGACATAGCGCCAGAATACCGCGAGGAGCGCAAAGGGGATGTAAAACACAGCCTGGCGGATATCAGTAAGGCAAAAGAACTGGTTGGCTATAACCCACGTTTCTCTGCATTAGAAGGCTTGTACCTGGCCGTTGAATGGTACTCTGAAAATCTGAAGACTGCAACAGGGCAGGCATAGGCTGATAGCATACTGCCCTGCCATAACAGAGTACAAATCTATGTTCCAGCAAGGGCCGCAAACGTGTAGATGAGTCTAAAACAAAAAACACTGTCTGGTCTGATCTGGACCTTTAGTCAGCAATTTGGAGTACAGTTTATAAACTTTATTGTGTCCATCGTGCTGGCCAGACTCCTGATGCCATCAGACTTTGGCCTGATAGGTATGCTTGCTGTATTTATCAGTATAGGCACTACGCTCATGGACAGCGGCCTTACTTCTTCTTTGATCCGTACCACAGAACCAGACCAGAAGGACTATTCAACAGTGTTCTTCATCAATTTGATAGGCAGTGTTGTTGTTTGCCTGATTCTGTTCTTCTGTGCCCCTCTCATCGCATCGTTCTACGATCAGGAAATTCTGACAAGCCTGATCAGGGTTTATACCTTATCTTTCATTATAAATGCTTTTGCCGGTGTGCAGAAGGCAAAGCTAACGAAAGAGATGAACTTCAAAATGCAGATGACGATCCAGATCCCGTCTATTATATGTGGGGGGCTGCTGGGCGTTGCGATGGCTTATATGGGGTATGGGGTGTGGAGTCTGGTCTGGATGAACATCTGCCAGTCTTTTATAGCATCAGCGCAATTGTGGGTTCGGTCAGGCTGGGCTCCAAGCTTCGTTTTTGATATGGAACGACTGAAGTACCATTTTAACTTCGGGTATAAGCTCACGCTGTCAGGCTTGCTGAACTCCATCTTTAACAATGCATACAAACTGGTTATCGGAAAGTATTTTTCTGCTGCGCAACTAGGTTATTACACTAGGGCCGACTCTTTAAAGCAGTTACCGGTTCAGAACATTTCAACTGCACTGAATAAGGTTACTTACCCTTTGTTTTCTTCTATTCAGGATGACGAAGTGAAGCTTAAAGCAGCTTACCGGCGGCTAATGCAGCAGATTATTTTCTGGCTGGCTCCTGCCATGATTGTGTTGGCTGTGGTAGCAGAACCGCTTTTCCGGTTTCTTCTGGGAGAAAAATGGTTACCTGCGGTTCCCTTCTTTCAGATACTATGTGTTGTAGGTATTATGTACCCCTTAAACTCTTACAACCTGAACATTTTAAAGGTAAAGGGGAGGAGTGATTTATTTCTTAGGTTAGAAGTTATAAAAAAGGTTTTTATAACCGTAGGTATAATAGTTTCTGTGCCTTTTGGCATCTATGGCCTATTATACTTTCAGCTTATTTTCTCTATTGTAGCTTTTTTCATCAACAGCTGGTACAGCGGCAGAATGATAAACTACACGGTGTCAGAGCAACTGAAAGATATCGTGCCTGAGATGATGCTAGCCGTTCTGGTTGGTGCTGTAGGATGGGGACTGGACACTTACTTGTTTGCGTACGCCTTGCCATACGACGTAGTAAGAGTAATACTGGTGGGTGTCATATCCTTTGTACTTTACCTGGGAGTTAGCTATATGTCAAAGATGCCTGCCATTTTAGATTTCAGACAGTTAGTTTTTAAAAAATAGTCAAATAAGAGATCCCCCTTCTCGCTAGACTAGTTCAGCGGTGGGTTCTCTTCTGCTGCTCTAACAGGAACAGCCTTAAGTTATTCCTGTTATGATTCATGCTTTAGTGTAAAATGAGCTTTTTCCGCGCCCTAAGCAATAAAAGTTTAACAGGGCTTAAGTCAGTGCAATGACACTATAGTTTTATGTGCTAATCTGACGCTATTAGACTTGGCATATTATAGTATTATTTTTGGAGGCTTATCAAAAATAATACCAGTTGCAAAACCTCCTCTTTCGAACATGGTACGGGAATATTGTTTTCTCTGGCGTCTGCACTGTTCAGGAGGTACTTGCCGATTTAGACTTTAAGTAGTTGTGCTTTATACAGAAAAGCACCAGCAGGTGAAACTTTTTTTTAGCAATCCATGAATACAATGGTCAGATACTTCGTACTTCCTACAAGCAGTGGTTTACAGGCCAGGTCAAGCTACTAACTGAGCGGGGTAGGCCATTCACAAAACAAATCTATGAAAGAGCAGAATTTAAATTTAAAATTTATTAAAAGTGCTTTATCTGTAAATAACCCTTTCAATGATATAACTCAGGTAAGAGAATGGGTTAAAGAACAAAACTCGAAGGTATCAGTCAATATAAAGCGAATAACATTCGACCAGCTGGAGCAGTGGCATTTCTCAGAGAACGGTGCAAACCTGCAACACGATAGTGGTAAGTTCTTCTCTATTGACGGCATCAAAGTCCACACAAACTGGGGAGGTGTAAGCGAATGGGAGCAACCTATTATTAACCAGCCTGAAATAGGTTATTTAGGCTTTGTAACAAAAGAGTTTGATGGTGTCTTACATTTTCTGCTGCAGGCAAAAATAGAACCCGGTAATGTAAATAATGTGCAGCTGTCTCCTACGCTGCAGGCAACAAAGAGCAACTATACCCAGGTGCATAAAGGGAAGGCACCGGCTTATTTAGACTTGTTCGTGAACGCCAGGCCAGAGCAAGTGCTTCTCGACCAGCTTCAGTCGGAGCAGGGGGCCAGGTTCCTGAAAAAAAGAAACAGAAACATCGTTATCAAGGTAGACCATGATATCCCGCTCTACGACAACTTTATCTGGCTTACGCTGGCGCAAATAAAGCTTTTGATGGTAGAGGACAACCTGGTGAACATGGATACCAGAACTGTAATCTCAGGGATTCCTTTTGGTGACTTAGAGGAAGATATTGTTGACTTTTATAACGATACAAATCCCTCTATCAAGGAAAACCGGATCGCCTCAAAGCTGTTAAAGTCCACGCTGGTGCAGGACAAAGCACTGCATACTTCCGACGATATAATTAGTTTTATCACAAAGCAGAAAAGCTTCTTTGAACTGCATGTTGAAAGAGTCCCGTTATCATCGATTAGTGACTGGAAGATTGAAGCCGACAGCATCAGGCATGTTGATGACAAGTACTTTAAAGTGATTGCTACAAAGGTGGAGATTGAGAACCGGGAGGTGGTGAGCTGGTGCCAGCCCATGGTGGAGCCTGCTCAGGAAGGCATATGTGCATTTGTATGCAAGGAAATAGACGGCATGCTGCACTTTGCAGTACAAACAAAGTTAGAGGCTGGGAATTTCGACATCATCGAGTTTGCTCCAACCGTGCAATGCCTGACAGGTAACTATAGGACATCAGGTATAGAAAGCCTTCCGTTTCTGGCTTATGTGTTAGATGCAAAGCCCGATCAAATTATTTTTGACACGATTCAATCTGAAGAAGGGGGAAGATTTTATAAAGAGCAGAATAGAAACATGCTGGTGTTGGCAGGCGACGATGTGGAACTGCAACTTCCGGAAAACTACATCTGGATGACGCTGAATCAACTGCAAACCTTCATCAAGTTTAATAACTACGTAAATATTCAGGCCCGAAGCCTGATTGCAGCTGTTTCTTTTATGAACTAAAAAGTGAAATGAACGAAAACAAAGTAAAAATAGGTGTTCTTAGTACAGCCAACATTGCAGTCAGATCCATCATCCCCGCGATTATAGAACTACCAGATCAATTTGAGCTGGTAGGTATCGCAAGCAGGACCCTCCAGAAGTCTGAAGAAGTTGCCAGAACATTTAACACGAAAGCTTTCGGTGATTATGATGCTATTCTGAAGCCAGAGCTGCTTGACGCGGTTTATATCCCGCTACCCAATTCTATGCATTATGAGTGGGTGAAAAAAGCGTTGGATGCAGGTATTCATGTACTGGTCGAAAAATCGCTGGGCTGTAATCTGCAGGAAGTGCAGGAGTTAAACGAGTTAGCTGAATCTAAGGGCTTGGTGTTGCTGGAGAACTTCCAGTTTCGCTTTCACAGTCAGTTAGAGTTTATCAAAGAACAGGTCGAATCAGGTAAAATCGGGGCCATGCGTTGCTTGAGAAGCTCCTTTGGCTTTCCTCCGTTTGCGGATAAAGATAATATCCGGTATCAGGCCGAACTAGGAGGAGGAGCCTTGTTAGATGCCGCGGCTTATCCGACAAAGATAGTCCAGCTTTTTTTAGGAGAGGAACTGGAGGTGGCTGCTTCTAACCTAAATCATGAAGCAGACTCATCCGTTGATATATGGGGAGGAGCTTATCTGAAGCAGAAGAAAGGAAATCTGTTTGCCGAAATAGCCTTCGGTTTTGACCACTTTTACCAGTGCAACATTGAATTGTGGGGAAGCGAAGGCAAGATTTATACTAATAGAATCTTTACCGCGCCTCCCGGGTATAAACCCGAAGTCATTATAGAAACAAAGGAGGGCAAAGAAACAATAGAGTTGGAGCCAGACCACCACTTTAAGAAGATGCTGCTGAATTTTTCCCGTTTAATGCAATCTCCTGGGGCAAAATCCTCAGAATACAGGGGCAACATCAATCAAGCAAGACTACTAGAACAAATCAAAGCAAAGGCTAAATGAGCAATAAAAAGATATTTGTGACGCAACCGTCACTGGCACCGCTGGAAGAGTATGTGGAGATTCTGAGAGGAGTGTGGGAGAGGGGAATACTGACACATAACGGGCCTTTGGTTCAACAGCTGGAAAAAGACTTAGAGTCTAAATTAGGACTTGATTATTTTACAGTGGTTTCTAACGGCACCATTGCTATACAAATGGCAATCAAAGCCTTGGAGCTGAAAGGTGAGATCATTACAACACCATTTACTTGGGTAGCGACAGTAAGTGCTATAAAGTGGGAAGAATGTACCCCCGTGTTTTGTGATATCGATCCGGATACGCTAAACATGGATCCGGCAAAGATTGAGGCGCTGATTACAGATAAAACAGTGGCGATTATGCCGGTACATGTGTTCGGAAACCCCTGCGATGTAGAGGCGATAGCTGCCATTGCTCAAAAGCATGGTCTTAAAGTAATTTATGATGCAGCACATGCCATAGGTTCCACTTACAAAGGCAACAGCTTGTTAACTTATGGTGATATATCGGCAACAAGCCTGCATGCTACCAAGCTATTGAACACAGCCGAGGGAGGAGGATGCATCACCACCGATGCTGCGCTGGATGCCAGGCTAAAAAGAATCAGGTTCTTTGGCCACGATGAGAACAAAGACATCGTGGAAGATGGGTTTAACGGCAAATTAACAGAAGTGCACGCTGCCCTTGGTCTTGCCAACCTCAAGTATTACGATGAGGTTTTAGAGGACCGAAAGAATAAATACCAGTATTACATAGAGCGACTACAGGAGGTAGAAGGAGTGCGGTTTCAGGAGGTTAAAGGCGGTGAGACCAACTACTCCTATTTCCCTATCATTTTTGAAAGCGAGGAACAACTGCTGCAGGTTGAGAAAGCGCTGAATGCAGCCGACATATTTCCCCGCAGGTACTTCTACCCCTCAGTCAACACTTACACTAAGGTTGTGGCATACCAGGCGTGCCCTGTGTCGGAGGACATATCGGAGCGTATCCTGTGCCTGCCGCTGTACCTGAACCTGAAAGAGGGGGAGCAGGATAAAATATGTGAAATTATAAACACCTTGTAATGTATTTCCTCTTCATATCCTCAGGAGCTTCCTCCTGAGGATATGAAGAAATTTAGCAAACAGACAAGCGCCAAACCGGTACACATAGACGTGCGCTTAATTAGCGTATAATATATCTTGCACAGCATTTTTGTAGGTGTATGTTATGAGCGCCAGGCACGCTGGGGATTACTTCGCCTGGTGCATAAACGCTTCAGGCATGGTAATTACAAACAACAGTTAAATTATTAAATTTTATAAAAAATATGGGTTTTCTATCGGAAGAAGAACTACAGAAAATTGGCTTCAAGCACTTGGGCAAAGACGTGCAGCTGTCGGACAAATGTTCGATCTACAACCCCGGTAACATCGAGATAGGAGACAACTCCCGAATCGACGATTTCTCTTTTCTGTCGGCAGGCACCGGAGGTATTAAGATAGGGAATTACGTGCACATTGCCACTTACTGTTCTATAGTTGGCAAGGAACTGATAGAGTTTAAGGACTTCTCCGGCCTTGCGTCAAAAGGTTCAGTCTATTCCAGTAATGATGACTACAGCGGTGAGTTTATGACTAACCCCCGCGTACCTCAGGAATTTACAAACGTAACACATGGTAAGGTGATATTCGAAAAGCACGTAATTGTTGGTGCAGATTGTGTTATTCTGCCAAATGTCACCATCGGGTATGGTGCTGCAGTGGCAGCCTTTTCTCTCGTTTCAAGGGATGTGGAGGAGATGGCAATTGTGTCAGGGGTGCCGGCAAAGTTCCTTAAAAAGCGAAAAGACGGGTTTGCTCAAAAGGAAAAGGAGTTCATGAGTAAGTATAACCTGAAATTCGATAACCAGTAGTTCAATTGATGCATCGTATTCCTTTCGTAAGTGTATGCATGATCACCTACAACCACGAAAACTATATTCAGGATGCTATCGAAGGTGTTCTGATGCAGGAAACAAGTTTTCCGTTTGAGGTGATTATTCATGATGATGCTTCAACAGACAGAACCGCTGACATCATAAGGAAGTATGCTGCAGATGACGCACGTATTAAAACGATTTATCAAACCGAAAATCAGTATTCTAAAGGTATAAGGGCCTTTCCGCATTATGTGTGGCCTGAAGCTAGGGGCAAGTACGTCGCAGTGTGTGAAGGAGACGATTACTGGACAGACCCGCATAAACTTCAGAAGCAGGTGGATTTCCTGGAAAAAAATCCTGACTGCTCCCTTTGTTTCCATGCCATTGAAGTAAAGTCCTGCAGTGGAAAGGTTGAGCAGAGCCGGGTGATGCGGTATGCGGCTGCGCAGGGAACCGGCAAGTTTAACCCGCAGAAACTGCTAAAAACAGGGGCACCTGTTGCAAAGTTAGCTTCTTTTGTCTTGCCCTCCGAAATAGTGAAAAACTTGCCGAAGTGGTACTATGATGCCCCCATCGGAGACATTCCTTTAAAGTTTATCTGCGCCAGCAAAGGCGACTTCGGCTATATAGATGAGCCCATGGGGGTGTACCGGGCAATGGTGCCAGGTTCCTTTACTTCTAAAAAGGCTACGATGCCATATAGGCATATAGTGAAGCACTATCATGACACTGCTGACTATGTCAACTCGTTCAATGTGTATTCTGGCGGAAGGTATAAGCAGGAGGCCGATTCTTTTTTGAGAAGCAAGAAAAAGGGAAGTGCAGCCGCTATTATGAAACGGTTTGGACCGGTTAAAACACTAAAGTTTTTGTGGGAGAGCAGAAACAACTATATTCAATTATAAGTAGGATGTATGGATTGCTGTGTTCAGTGCTTTTTTATGTGCACTGCAGGTTCAGTTCGTGCTTCTGTACAGCTCAGGCCTGGATCAGCACAACAATCATAACCCAACATAGATAAATAACAGCATAATCATAAACAAAATATACTATGAAAGAACTACCCGTAACAGGACAGGAAGCCGAAAGTACAAGAACCTACTCTTCAGAGGATGTCACGGCCTTTGCCAATATTTCAGGCGATAAGAACCCTGTGCACCTGGATGAGGAATTTGCTGCGGGCTCTATTTTTAAGCAACGCATTGTACACGGCATGTTTGTGGCTTCCCAGATATCGGAACTTGTGGCTGCTAAGTTACCGGGGCCCGGCTCCATTTACCTGAACCAGACGCTTTCCTTTAAGCATCCTGTTTACCACGGAGACGAGATTAGGTGTGTGGCTAAAGTTGTAAACGTGAAGGAGGAGAAACGTATCGTGGAGCTTTCTACCCAATGTTTCAATACATCAGGTACTATTGTAATAGATGGTACAGCAATCATAAAACTTCTATAGACTATGGCTTTTTTATCAGAAGAAGACCTGCATAAAGTTGGTTTCAAAAGCGTTGGCAAGAACGTTCGCATATCAGACAAATGCTCCATATTCAATGCCGCCAACATCGAGATAGGAGATAACTCCCGGATAGATGATTTCTGCCTGCTTTCAGCTGGAAGCGAAGGAATCAGAATCGGACGGTATGTTCACATTGCACCCTACTGCTCCCTGATAGGAGAGGCCCTCATAGAGTTGCAGGATTTCTCCGGCCTCTCGTCTAAGGTAGCCATATATTCCAGCAGTGACGACTACAGTGGCGCGTCGATGACAAACCCATGTGTGCCGAAAAAGTTTACAGACGTACACAGTGGTAAGGTAACACTTGAAAAACATGTCATTGTGGGTGTAGGCAGCGCTATTTTGCCAGATGTAACAATAGGGTATGGTTCGGCAGTTGCAGCTTTCTCGCTTGTCTCAAGAAACGTGGAGGAGATGAAGATTGTGTCCGGCGTGCCGGCGAAACCGATGAAGGATCGAAAAGATGGGTTTATAGAAAAAGAAAAGGAGCTCCTGCGGGAGTCTCAGTAGTGCCTCATAACCTGTTAAAAAAGGAAAAAACCAACTATAAACAAAGATTTCGAATGCGGAGTAGTTTACTAGTGAGCGTATGTATGATCACTTATAACCACGAAAATTATATTCGTGATGCAGTAGAGGGGGTGCTTATGCAGGAGACTGACTTCGGGTACGAACTGGTAATAGCGAATGACTGCTCCCCTGATAATACAGATAGCGTTGTAGAAGACTACCTTCAGAATCACCCGAAAGGGAACAGCATCAGGTACTTCAGCCATAAAGGCAACTTAGGAATGATGCCTAACTTCCAGTTTGCCGTGCAGCAGTGCACCGGCAAGTATATTGCCCTCTGCGAGGGAGATGATTACTGGACAGACTCCCGCAAACTGCAAATGCAGGTAGACTTTATGGAAGCCAATCCCGACTGCTCCCTTTGTTTTCATGCCGCTGAGATTGTGCAGGAAGGTTCAGACGCTCCTATAAGTGTTAGGCGATGTGACATTGGGTCAGAGAAAGGCAGAGTGAATGCGCGGGAACTGTTAGACACAGGAGCTTCTGATGTGAGAACACCTGCCATCCTGGTGCGTGCCGATATACTGAAGGCTTTGCCGCAATGGTACTACCAGGCTCCCATCGGGGATATTTTCTTGAAATTTATCTGCGCCAGCAAGGGCGATTTTGGCTATATAGACGAACCCATGTGCGTATACCGGACCATGGTGCCCAACTCCTTTACCACCTCAAAAACCAAAATGGGCTACGAGAAAGTAGCGAACCACTACTACGAGACAGCTAAATTCATTGGTTTATTCAATGCATATTCTCAGAACAAATTTAAGCAAGAAACCTCCGCTTTCCTGAAGAAGAAGCGAAACGGAAGCGCCTCTGTTATCAGGAAACGCTTTGGATTGCTGAAAGCTTTGCAGTTCATGTTTGAAAGCAGATCAGGAGCTAAATTCAAAGAACCTTACATTGGGTCTAAGAGCATAAAAGCCATTGGATAAAGCGGAAGAGGTTTTTGTAAAAACGGAGATACCTTCCATGTCATTTACTGAACCTGCGCGTGGAGAATACGAAGCAAAGGCGCAATGAATTATTCCAGAAGTTTTTACAAACTTTTTTACCGCGCAAAAGCCCGTGCCACTGCTACACCTGGCAAACAGGCAAATCCATTGCAGCTGCCTTATAAGGCGGAACCATCCGGAGAAGTACCTTAACTGGGTTCAGTGCCATTGCAGTACAGGAGTATAGAAAAACAAGTACCTGCATGTATCAAAGACCTTAAAGAACAGGACGATGACTGATATATTTTTATGGGGGGCTTCCTCGCATGCACAGTGTGTTATCAACATTATACATAAAGAGAAGAAGTATAACATTAAATTTCTATTCGACCCAACGCTGCCTGAAAGAACCTCTGTTTGCGGGTATGATGTGTTCTGCGAACTGGAAGAGCTTAAGAGCGAGATTGCCAGCCAAAAAATCAAAGGCTATATCATAGCGATAGGAGATAACTATGTAAGGCGGAAAATGCACGATCAGCACAGGGACATTCTCGCAGACCTGGAATTTGTCACGACAGTAGATCCTACTGCACACATTCAGGCTGATGTAAAATTAGGGAAGGGAGTGGTAGTAATGGGAGGCGCGTATCTCGAGCCGAGTGCAGTGATGGAAGATGGCGCTTGGATTGGCATCTATGCCGTGCTGGGGCATGACTGCCAGGTCGGGAGCTTTTCCAGTGTGGCCATGAACTCCGCACTCGGTGGAAAAGTAGTGGTTGGCAATACCACGGCAATAAGTATGTCAGTCACTATCGTAAATAAACTACACATTGGTCATAACACCCTCGTAGGCGCTGGGAGCCTTGTTACCCGCTCTATAGGAGATGGCGTACTGGCGTTTGGCTCTCCGGCAAAAGTTATCAGAGAAAGAGCTTTAAATGAAGTGTACCTCTAAGAGCATGTTTAAATTTTGTTTTTGTAAGCGAAAATTGACCATAAAGGGTTCTGTCGAAACGGTTTTGGAGCTTCATAGCAGCGCTATGGAGCGAGAAAACTATGAAGTCATGTTCCTTTAGGGGCGGCTTGCAGCGCAAAGGATGAATTTTAAACATGCTCTAAGGGAGGCGCCAGCAAGAGATGGCACCGGAACAGCTATAGCGACCAAAAGCTGACAGAGAGCCAAAGGAGCAGGAACAACCATAAGCTGCCATAAGTCGTTACGTGCATTAGAAGGCCAGGAAGCATATGCCAGGCGCTGTATTAAAATACACGCCCCTGAAAACGCAAAGTGCTGGCCTGTATGATCTGTTCTTACACCTGCCTTAAAAGAGAGGAAGGTGCTTAAACTACCTGATCAGTTCTGAATATTGTTCCACATCATTAAATGAGATTGAATAAAGAAGCGATTAGAAATAGCCTGTATGGTACACTCAATGTACTGCAACCACTTTTCAGAAGGTTTTATAAGCGCGATAACCTTAGGGTATTAGCCTATCACACTATTCCAGACCCAGCTGCCTTTGAAAAGCAACTGGTTTACTTAAAGCGCCACTATAACCTTATCTCTGTTTATGACCTGATTGATCATATGGAGAAAGGCAAAAAGCTGCCAGACCGCCCCTTGCTGATTACTTTCGATGACGGCGACATGTCTATGTACACCCATGGCCTGCCGCTCTTTAAGAAATACAAGGTACCAGCGTTGCTGTTTATCATCACTGGACTAATCGGCACGGACACCCCTTTTTGGTGGAACACGGTGCAGGAGTATTATGGCAGCAGGGGTGAGGCAAACATTAGCTTAGCTAAGAAAAATGAGCTGAAGCGCATCCCCAACAAGGAGCGGCTGGCGGCCCTGGATAAGATGCAGGAGCACATTCCTGGGTTTCGGCAGGAGCAGCTAAGCAGGAAACAACTTGAAGAACTGAGTGGGCACCACATCACGATGGGAAATCATAGCCACACGCACCCTATGTTCGATCAGCTAACCGACGAGGAATGGGAGAAGGAGTTTGAACTGACAGAGGCTTTCTTTAAGATGGAGAACCTCCCGGGCTATCAGTGGTTTGCCTACCCTAACGGGAACTATGATGCCACCCGCGAGCATATTCTAAAAGAGCATCAGATCAAAGCGGCTTTTCTTTTCGATCATCATATAAATGATGCCTCCATTTCGCCACTTAGAATATCCAGAATAAAAGTAAACACCTACGATCCGTTGGCGGAGTTCAAAGTCAAGGTTTCAGGGTTACATGGTTATATCTCAAGAACACGTTCATGAAAATTTTTTATCTCATAAATACGCTTGGCGCAGGAGGGGCAGAGCGCTCTACAGCAGAAACTGCAAAGTATGCGCTGAAGCACGGGCACCAGGTTACTATCATCTACCTGCACAAAAAGCCTATCAGCATAGAGGAGGAGATAAAAGATGCTGGTATAAGGGTTATCCATTTAAGAGCCTCCAATTTTGTAAAGAGGGTATTTGCGCTCAGAAAGCTGCTCAAAGCAGAACGGCCTGACATTGTGCATTCCGTTCTCTTTGATTCCAATGTACTGATAAGAGTCGTGAAGTTCTTCTTGCCCCGGCAAAAGGTGATCCAGAGCTTGGTGAACACTCCCTATTCTGAAATAAGGATAAAGCATGCGGGCCTGCCCAGGTACAAGTTCAAGATCGTGCAGTTGGCAGATATGCTGACTGCCCGCCTGTCGCAGTCTCACTACCATGCCATTACCACAACGGTGCTGGAGCATTACAGACCCATGTTCAACATAAAGAAAGACCAAAGCTTTCTAGTGTACAGGGGCCGTGGCGAGAACAGGCACAGGGATTCCAGAGCGGCCATCAGGGAAAGGCTGAAGTTTGGAAATGACTTTGTGTTTGTCTCGGTTGGCAGGCAGGAGTTTGCCAAAGGGCATATCCTGCTGCTGCAGGCAATAAATAAGCTTGTGAAGGAAAGTAATGGCCCTGTGGCGGCAAAACTTATTTTTTTAGGGCGGGAGGGCTCCAAAAGCAATGAACTGAAGCGGTTTGTACAAGCGCATGATCTTTCGGCCTATGTTAGCTTCCTGGGTTTCAGGAGCGATGTGGAAGAAATACTGGTAGCCGCAGATGCCTTTGCCTTTCCATCTTATTATGAAGGTTTGGGCGGGGCACTGGTAGAAGCTTTAGCAGCTGGTTTGCCAGTCATATGCTCTGATCTGCCCGTGCTCAAAGAGGTGATAGGAAGCGAAGAGGGGGCTTTGTTTGTGGAAACAGGCAATAGTCAGGATCTAGCGAAGGCCATGCAGCGAATGATGGCGGATGAGACTTTAAGGGCCCGACTTTCACAGTATAGTATTGCCAGGTACCTTGAAGCGTTCCGGCAGGAAGATATCTACAGCCAAATGTTGTCCATGTATTCATCTGTTAGCGCATACTGATGGAAATAAGAGCACTAGAAAAGGAGAAAGACCTGGATGAGGTACTGGAGCTCCTCGCCCTGTCGTTAACAAACCCCGGCGATAAAGACTGGTATTATTGGAAGCACGTCGAGAACCCTTTTGGAGAATCTCCTGGCTTTGTGGCGGTGGATGAAGGAAAAGTGGTGGGGGTAAGGCTGTTCCTGAGGTGGAACCTGAACTATAATGGGAAAAAGATAAAAGCCCTACGGCCTGTAGACACAGCCACGCACCCTGATGCCCGCGGTAAAGGCATATTTAAGAAGCTGACACTGCATGGGCTCTCTGTTGCCAACGCAGATAACACCCATCTCATTTTTAACACGCCCAACAGTAACAGCTTACCCGGATACCTCAAAATGGGATGGCAACAGCTGCATGAGCCCATCCCGCATAGCTATTTTTTAGTAAATCATTTCAGAACCTGTTTACAGGTAAGACAGCACAATAACTTTGATTCATTCCAGTTTGCCTCAACCGACAGCAGCAGCTTTGTAGAGACAGAAAAGACACAGGAATTCTACAAGTGGCGGTACAAAGATAAAAGGTACGAAATAGCCAGCCTGGTGGATAACCACAATACCTTCATCGTCTATCAGATGCTGAAAGTGAAAGGAGTAAGAGTTTTATCAGTGACAGACTTTTACGGTGATGCAGCTTTATTTCAAATCTTGATCAGGTCCTTGGCTAAAAAGCTAAATGTATACATATGTCATTGCCTGGAGTACCCAACAGTGTTCTCAACGGCAGGCATAACAAAAGTTAAAAGAGGAAGTAGCCTGGTGGTTTACAAAGGGCCAACAGTTTATCTGGAATCACCCTGGAAGTTCTCGCCCGGAGATCTCGAGGGAGTATTGTAGTTAAAGCAGAAATCCAGAAGCTGATGAAAGTGTTATAAGACAATTAAACTTAATTATTTCATATTCTTATAGAGGTATAGTTGTTATATTTTATACTTTTTATTATTTTCGTCATAATACTAAGTGGCGAAGACAATCCTGTACCCTTCTAGCTATAATACTGTTTTATCGGAAAGCAAACGAGAGTAGAAGCTGCTCTGGCAAAGGATGTAATGTAAACAGGCGCTAACGCTACATTAGTGAAATTCATTCGTGCATCTAAATGAGGAGCTATGGAAATTCGAGCATTTGAATTAGAAAAAGATTTGGAGGGAGTATTGCAGCTTTTATCCATTTCACTTAAAAACCCGAAAGGTGAAGAATGGTTCCGGTGGAAACACCTTGACAATCCCTTTGGAAAGTCGCGTGGCTATGTAGCCATAGACAAAGAAAGAGTAGCTGGGATCAGGCTCTTTATGAATTGGAAGCTTACGTATGAAGGGAAAGCCGTAAAAGCACTTAGACCGGTTGATACGGCAACCCACCCGGAACATCGCCTGAAAGGGGTTTTCAAACAATTGACTGCTTTTGGTTTGTCAGATGCTAATGCAGATGATTCACACGCCATTTTTAATACGCCAAATAACAACAGCCTGCCCGGCTTGCTGAAAATGGGATGGCAGCAACTGCACAAGCCTATCCCGCACAGCTATTTTTTGATAAACCATTATAGAATTAGTTTACAGGTAAGGCAGCACAATAACTTCGATTCGTTCTTATTTGCCCCTGCCGGTAACCATAAACTGGTTGAGACAGACAAGACAGAAGAGTTCTATAAGTGGCGGTACAAAG
Organism: Pontibacter pamirensis; assembly: GCF_010015475.1. Lineage (GTDB taxonomy): Bacteria > Bacteroidota > Bacteroidia > Cytophagales > Hymenobacteraceae > Pontibacter > Pontibacter pamirensis. The sequence continues at coordinate 153,165 of NZ_SSNI01000002.1, read as the reverse complement.
ACAAAAAGTACGAAATAGTGAGCCTGGTAGATGACAACAGTACCTTCATCGTCTACCAGATGCTGAAAGTGAAAGGGGTGAAGATAATAGCTGTTGCAGACTTCTATGGTCACCTTGACGTATTTCCTATCCTGCTCAGGTCTCTGGCCAAAAAGATGAACGTGTTCATTTGCCATTGTACAGAGTATCCTACGGTGTTTTCAACGGCAGGCATCACAAAAATTAACCGAGGAAGTAGTTTCGTCGTTTACAAAGGGCCGGAAGCTTTTCGGGAAGTACCCTGGAAGTTCTCCCCCGGCGACTTGGAAGCTATAATATAGATGAAAATATTACAACTTGTTACAAAGCGCCAGTACCGTGGCGCAGAGGTTTTTGCGGCCAATCTTAGTAAAGAATTAATAAGAAATAATGTTGAAGTAGTGTTTGCAGGCCTTTACAATGCCCCTGAAAACCCGCTTGAGGTTTCAGGGGCAAAGAACGTGGATTTAAACGGGAAGAAAGTCTTGTTCTCGCTGCAAACCCTAAAGCGCCTGAAAGAACTTGTGAAGCGTGAAAAGCCCGCAGTGGTACAGGCCAATGGCTCTGACACACTCAAATATGCTGTAGCCCTGCGGGTATACTTTCCTGGTTTACCAATCGTGTATCGTAACATCAGTATTGTAAGCACCTGGTTTGGGAACAGCCAGCTGAAGCTTATGCTCTACAAAAAGCTTTTTACCCAGGTGCAACACGTCAGTTCTGTCGGAGAAGAAGCCAAAAACGACTTTGTACACACTTTGGCGTATCCGGCAAAGCAGGCCTCTGTAACGAGAAGGGGTATACCCATGGAGCAGGTAGACAAACAGGAAGCCAAGCAAGCACTGTGCGCCATGTTCAACTTGCCCCTGGAGAGTCATATCATCATGCATGTGGGAAACTTCTCGCCGGAAAAAAATCACCGCTTCTTACTGGAGGTACTTAAAATGCTAAAGAGGCAGGACCCAAAGATAAAGCTTGTAATGGTAGGGGAGGGTGTTTTAGCTGAAACCATTCAAAAAGAGGCTGTGCAGGCTGGCCTTGATGACACGGTCTATTTTGCGGGCTTCAGGAGCCAAGTGCAGCAGATGTTGGCGGCGGCAGACCTGTTTGTGCTGAGCAGTACAGTAGAAGGGGTTCCAGGCGTTATTTTAGAAGCGGGAGCACAGAAAGTGCCAGCGGTAGCCGTAAACGTTGGCGGTGTGGGCGAAGTAGTGGTAGACGGTGAAACAGGAGTTCTGGTGCCGGAGCACGATGTACAACTTTTTGCAGAAAAAATTAGCAGCCTCTTAAATGACCAAGCTGAGCGGGAGAGGCTGGGGAATGGAGCTTACCGTCTGGTAACCTCAGAATATAACCCGGACAAGAACGCCAAGAGCTTTATCGACCTGTACCACTCTTTGTCTAAGTAAACATAAGCAAGGGTACAGCGCCACCTGTAACCTGCATAAGCTTTTCAGTTATTGATGTCCAGTATTGCAGAGTTGTTTCCCCCTAAATTTATTTTCTGAGAAATGGCCGCATCTTGCTGCATAGATTGTAACTGGTTAATGGACGATGTTCTTACCCCCTTCGACTCCAGCCGGAAGACGCTTATGCATGCTAAAGATGCGCAAACCGTTGCTCTCCCTTACCTGAGACGCAAAGCCTTCGCGCCCCACAACCAACCCGGGTAGTGGGGCGTACTAGTTCCTATGGCTGTTGTTCATGATGTGGACTACCTTGTGAAAGAGTTCTCCTTTGCCGGAGGACGCAGATTACTTTCAGGCCCGGACATGGCAAGTTCAACTATAGCAGTACTTATACACCGGTTGCCAAAGGAGTATACTCTACTGAATGTAAAGCGAACGCCTACAGCCACAGCGCAATAAAATGAGAACAGGAATGGAACCTATAGGCGCATGTTAGTATAGAAGCGCACCAGGTCCAGCATATAAAAGCTCCTGAAGGGTTGGGTGCAATTGGCAGTAAGTACATTAAATTAAAGTAAAATGCTGCCAGGTTGCTGCGCTAGACCTGACAAGGCATAAAAAAATCAAGTAAAACGATAGACTCACATGCAGGATAAACTAAAAGTCCTACACCTTATTAAGTCACTTGGCAGAGGTGGTGCAGAAATGCTGCTGCCGGAAACCCTAAAACTGCACAACCAGTCAGAATTCGAATTTCATTATGCTTACTTCCTGCCCTGGAAAGACCAGATGGTGCCAGCCCTGAAGGCGCAGGGCGTGAAGACGGTTTGCTTCGAAGCGAATGGTACCCTGCAGATGCTGACAAAGATAAGGAGCATCTGCCAATACGTGCGGCAGCACCAGATACAGATGATCCACAGCCATCTGCCCTGGGCTGGCATTGTGGCCAGAATAGTGGGGCGGCTCACAAATGTACCCGTAGTATATACAGAGCATAACAAGTGGGAACGCTATCATAAGATAACATTTTGGTTAAACAAGCTGACTTTTAAGTGGCAAAATGTGGCGATAGCCGTTTCCGGAGATGTAGAAGAGTCCATCAGGAAAAATGCCCCTGACATTGATTTTACGTCCCTTTCTTTAGATAGCTCCCAAGGAGAGACTGTAGAGGACGGTGGAATAATGGTGCAGGAAAGGGTGTCGACGCTTAAACTGAGTCGTTCACAAGTTTACCTCACAACCATATTAAATGGGGTAAACACCACGTTCTTTACAAGAGACATAGCAGGAGGCTTAGAGATAAGAGAAGAACTGGGTATACCAGCGAATGCCCCGGTAGTTGGAACAGTGGCAGTATTCCGGTTTCAAAAGCGGCTGGATCTCTGGCTGGAGATTGCCGCTGAAATTTTGAAACAGGTTCCGGAAGCACATTTCATAATCGTAGGTGACGGTCTTTTAAGAGAAGAGCTTGTTCAGAAAAGAAACGCATTGGGCTTAGAAGGACGTGTGCATATGCCAGGCCTAATAACAAAAGTAAAGCCTTACTTCAGCGCAATGGATGTTTATATGATGTCTTCTATTTTCGAGGGGCTGCCTATTGCCCTTTTGGAAGCCATGAGTTGCTCCTGTGCTGTAATAAGTACTACAGCCGGCGGTATAAATGAGTTAGTGGAGCATGACAAGAGCGGATATCTCTGCGAAGTAGATGACTATATGGTCTTGGCAGGTTTCGCGGTAGAGCTTTTTCAGAATCCATCCAAGCGGCAGTTACTGTCAGAAGGCGCGAGGTGGCGAGTACAGCAGGATTTTAGCATTGATAAGATGGTGGGGCAGTTGGAACAACTTTACATGGCCCTGCGTAGCCCTAACGAAAACCAGCAAACAGTTTAAAACGATTTTCCTCCAAAGTTTGGGTGGTTTGAAAATTTTCATTTCTGATTTAAAAGGCAAAGTGAGGGATGTCAGTTTCTGGTATTACTCATTTTGAGTTAAAACAGAGTTTTAGCAGAAATCTCTGAAAGCATGCTCAAAGGAAATAATTTATTATAAGCTCTGTAGTAAAGGGCTGCAAAAAAATAGCATACATACTTTACATATGAAGATACGAAAAGGACAAGAGGCAGATTTACCTGCTGTCGTTGATCTTTTAAAAGCATCCTTAGGTGATAGCCTGGTTCCGAAATCAGTAGAACTGTGGAAATGGAAACATGTTGACAATCCGCATGGCGCTTCTCCTGTCCTGGTGGCAGAGGAAGATGGGCGGATAGTAGGGGTAAGGGCCTTCCTGAAATGGCAATGGCTGCACAATGGTGTGCAGCATGAGGCGGTTAGGGCTGTGGATACGTCCACCCATCCTGATTTCCAGGGCAAAGGCATCTTTAAAAAGCTAACGCTTCAGAGTGTGGAGGATGCAAAGGCCGCAGGGGTAAGTTTTGTGTACAACACACCAAACGAGAACAGTAAACCCGGCTACTTAAAAATGGGTTGGGTGGAGAAAGGGCGCATGCCTTTAAAGCTGAAGATAAACCCACTGGCTTATAAAAACACCAAACTGCCCGGCATACCGGCACAGGATTGGGAAAAGCTAGACGAGCTGCTACCGCACCTGCGCAACCCCGTGGCTTCGTCGGGCCGTCTGCACACCGTGCTCAGCCCGGAGTATATCCGGTGGCGGTACAAGGATATTCCCCTTTTTGATAACTACTTCCTGACTGACTATGCTTCCTATGCTTTGTTTTACCGCTTCAAGGAGCACAGCTTTGGCCTTGAGTTCAGAATATTAGACCTTCTTACCAAACCCTGGGATTTCGATGGCGCGGCGCGGGCACAGTTGCAGGACCAACTGCAGGACGCTTCTAAAGGCTGCTTCCTTGTGTCTGCATCAGGCCGGCAATATGAGCTGCTGCGCGATACTTTCCCGGGCATGGGGTTGCTGCCAGTTGTTGCCAGAGGGCCCATCGTTACGCTCCGCAACCTGACATTACCCGAGGCAGCGTTCAAAGACCTGCAGAACGTGAACAGCTGGGGATATTCGATAGGGGACATGGAGTTATTTTAGTATGGCAGCAGCAATATTTCTATTAATCGTATTATACTTCGTTAACCAACCGATCATCAGGTACTTTAAGAATAAGCACCGGGTTCTGTCAACTAGTTTGATGAACTGGCTTTATCTGTACCACATGCTGTTTTGGATGATATATTATATTGTCGCTTCCTTCAACCCCTCTGACTCAAAAAAGTATTTCGGCGTATCTTCTACCTATACCCAGTCCTGGTTCAGTCTTTTTGAGGCTGGTACCAGTTTCATGTATTTTCTGGCGTACCCGTTTACCAACGTCTTAGGCCTTAACTATGCAGTGGCGATGGTGCTGTTTGCATGGTTTGGGTACATAGGCTTTCTGTACTTCTATGCTTTTTTCGAGGAAAACTTAAAAGTTCCTGTAAAAATAATGGGCTACAAGCTGGTCACGCTGCTTCTCTTCCTACCTAACATGCACTACTGGACATCCTCGCTGGGTAAGGGAGCTGTTGTCTTTGTAGGTATAGCGATGTTTGCTTACGCTTTGAAAGAACCTCAGAAGCGACTGCTGACATTGCTTGCTGGTTCTTTTATTGTTTACTTCGTCAGGCCGCACGTGTTCCTGTTTTTAGCGTTAGGTGCTGCCGTCGGTTATTTTACCGGACGAAAAAACGTGCCCTTCTATCAGAAAGCTGTTGTTTGTGTAGGCTTTATAATAGGAGGTGTGGTGCTTTATGATCAGGTGGTAGCCTTTGCGGGTCTTAATGAAGACAACGTATTGAGCAGCTTTGAGACCTATACCTCAGAACAGTCAGACCGCCTGGAAGAGGGTGGCTCAGGGGTAGACATTGACAGTTACCCGCTACCACTCAAGCTTTTCACGTTCTGGTTCCGCCCCTTGTTTTTCGATGTGGGTAACCCGCTGGGCTTTTATGTCTCTATCGAGAACGTTTTCTACCTGTACCTGACCGCACAACTACTTGACAAAGACTTTATCCCGTTTCTGAAGAGATCTTCCTCATTGGTTAAAATGAGTTTGGTAACGTTTCTTTCCTCGTCTGTAGCCCTGTCTTTTGTAATGGGTAACCTGGGTATTGTGATCCGGCAGAAAAGCCAGGTAATGTATTTCCTCTTCTTTGTGATTATTTCTTTTATGGAGTATAAGAGGCGGAAAATGATATATAAACGAAAGATGTTAAAGGAGAAGAAATTACAAGAGATGAAGCTACAAGAGCAACTAGCCCTAAATGAGCAACAGGTAGCGTAGTGCTCCGTATACAACATCAGCAAAGATGAAAGATATACCTGTATTTACCATTTCCCTTGATTTTGAGCTTTACTGGGGGATTTTTGATAAAGTACCCTTAGAAAGCCGTTACACATATTTCGATAATACACGGCAGGTTATCCCACAGATCCTGTCGCTGTTTAAGCAGAACAACGTACATGCAAGCTGGGCAACTGTAGGCATGCTGATGGCAGCAGACTGGGATGACTGGCGTTCTTTTACACCGGCAGCGCTCCCAGACTATACAAACAAGAAGCTCTCTGCTTACCGGCTTGACAAGGACTTTGCGATGGAGAACGGCCAAGTGAGCCGCTACTTCTTTGCCCCGGACCTGGTGAAGGCTATCCGCGACACGCCCTGCCAGGAAGTAGGGACACATACCTTCAGCCACTATTACTGCCGTGAAGAAGGGCAGACAGTGGCGCAGTTCAAAAGTGACCTGCAAGCTGCCAAACGTATCGCCGAAAGAGATAACATCTCGCTTCAGTCTCTTGTGTTTCCCAGAAACCAGTATAACGAGCCGTATTTAAGCGTATGTTTTGAAGAAGGCGTAAAAACAGTTCGCGCGAACCCCGTAGACTGGTGGTGGAAGCAGGGTGTTAAAGATAACCTGCTGCGAAAAGTGTTCCGCGCCGGGGATTGCTATACCCCTCTAAGCCAAAAGACCTCTTTTAAGCTGTCATCCCTGGTTTTACAAGATGGGATGCCGCTGTCGATTCCGGCCAGCAGGTTGCTGCGGCCCGTGCATTCGGGAAATTTCCTGAACCAGCTACGCCTTAAAAGGGTGCTGAACGAAATGACAGTTGCAGCTAAAACCAATTCATGCTACCATCTGTGGTGGCATCCGCACAACTTTGGTGATAACCCGGAAAGGAGTATGGCGGACCTGAAAACCATAGTAGCACATTTTAAAATACTTGAAAAGCAGTATAAGATGGAGAGCATGCATATGACAGACATCTACACCTATACAAAAGAACAGGCAGCTTCATGATAAAATTATTCCGTGTAACAACCATACCGGCCTCTTTACAAAAGCTTATAACAGGACAGTTGCCGTATATGAAGTCCCATGGGTTTCAGCCGCTGATGATATCGGCTGGAGGCCCGGAAGTAGAGGCACTGAAAGCAGAGCAGGACTCCCCGCATGTAGCGCTGCCTCTTACCAGAAAAGTATCCCCTGTAAAAGACTTGTTGGCTTTGTGGCAGTTCTATAAACTATGCCGGCAGCACCGGCCTACCATCATACATTCGCATACACCCAAAGCAGGTATCGTAGCTATGCTGGGCGGCTGGCTGGCTGGCGTTCCGATCCGTTTGCACACGGTAGCCGGTATGCCCCTGATGGAAATGAAAGGGGGCATGTATTTCTTGATGGAGCAGGTGGAAAAGCTAACATATGCCTGTGCCACCAAAGTGTATCCCAACTCGCTTGTTCTGAAAGATTTTATTATAAAAAAAGGCTTCTGTGAGCCCGACAAGGTGAAGGTGATCGGGAACGGGAGCAGCAACGGGATAGATACTGAATACTTTAGCTATGAGCAGATGGACCCAACCCAATTGCAGGCTACGAGAGAGGAACTAGGTCTCAATTCTGACGACTTCGTCTTTGTCTTTATCGGGCGTCTTGTAAAAGACAAGGGAATACGCGAGCTTGTTACTGCTTTCAAACAGATGCAAGCGAAACACCCGAACGTAAAGCTGTTGCTGGTTGGGCCCTTGGAGCAGGACCTGGACCCCTTGCCGGAGAGTACCCTGCAGGAGATCGCGCAGAACCCCGGTATTCTGTCGGTGGGCTGGCAGGATGATGTGCGGGTGTACCTGGCGCTGAGCCATGCCCTGGCTTTCCCGTCTTACCGCGAAGGTTTGCCAAACGTGCCCATGCAGGCTGGCTGCTTTGAGCTGCCCAGCGTCGTGACAGACATAAACGGCTGCAACGAGGTTATACTGCAGGGGCAGAATGGCCTGATCGTGCCGCCTAAAAAGACAGCAGAGCTGCAGGAGGCGATGGAGCGTTTGGTAGAAGACAAGGAATTGTACAGTAACCTGAAGGCGAATGCCCGACGTATGATTAAGGAGCGCTATAATCAGCGGGCATTATGGAAATTATTATTAAAAGAATATCAAGAGCACCTGAAAGAGCATGAGGTTGTTGTATCAAAACTTTCTGAAGCGCGTGTTTGATTTGATTGTAAGCACAGTGGCTTTTATCCTGCTGCTGCCTGTCTTTCTGGTGATCGCACTGCTGTTGTTTATCGTTAACCGAGGCAACCCAATTTTTGTGCAGCCACGGCCGGGCAAACACGGCAAAGTGTTCAGGGTAATCAAGTTTAAGACTATGAATGACCGTACAGACGCGCAAGGCAACCTGCTGTCTGACGAGAAGCGCTTAACTACTGTCGGCAAGTTCCTGCGCAAGACTTCCCTGGATGAGATCCCTCAGCTGCTTAACGTTATAAAAGGAGATATGTCGCTGGTGGGGCCACGCCCTCTAGTGGTGGCGTATCTGCCACTGTATAACAGGGAGCAGCGCAGAAGGCACGATGTAAAGCCGGGCATAACAGGATGGACACAAGTGAAGGGCCGGAACTCCCTCAGTTGGAGTGAGAAGTTCAGTTATGATGTGTGGTATGTGGATAATATATCTTTTCTGCTGGATTTGAAAATACTTTTCCTGACTGTTTATAAAGTGGTTAAGTCAGAAGGTATAAGTGCCGAAGGGACTGCAACAATGCAACCGTTCACAGGGAACTCCTAAGCTGTGTAAGGATTACCTATTTTCTGTGGCAGCGCCTTACATATATAGCTTATAAGCTAAACCTAAAAAGCGGCACGAGTAGCACACGTACCCCTTCTGCCTCTGCCGTGCCTTCTAACCGCTGGCTGTTTAGCTTCATCGCATAGTAGTATCCATAAATAATTTTATATGAGTGAGAAAATATGGCTCTCTTCGCCGCACATGGGCGAAAGTGAATTTAAATATGTAAAAGAGGCTTTCGATACAAACTGGATAGCGCCGCTTGGCCCACATGTAAATGGCTTTGAAAAAGACTTAGCCTCTTATTTGGGCGAGGATGTACACGTAGCAGCCCTGAGTGCTGGTACTGCTGCGCTGCATTTAGCGCTGATCATACTCGGCGTACAGGCCGGTGACGAGGTGATCTGCCAGTCGATGACCTTCTCCGCCTCTGCCAATCCCATTGCTTACCAGGGAGCCACACCCGTGTTTGTGGACAGCGAAGAGCAAACCTGGAACATGTCGCCCAGGTACCTGGAGGCCGCTATCTTAGACCGGATTGAGGAGACGGGTAAAAAGCCGAAAGCCATCATCGTAGTGCACCTTTACGGTATGCCTGCCCAGATGGACCGCATCATGGAAATTGCGAACCGCTACGAGATACCTGTAGTGGAAGATGCCGCAGAAGCCTTAGGGGCTTCTTATAAGGGGCAAAAGTTAGGCACCTTTGGCGCAATGAGCATCCTATCATTTAACGGGAACAAAATTATTACTACTTCAGGTGGCGGTGCTTTGGTATCTCATAACGAAGAGTGGATCAGTAAAGCCCGCTTTCTTGCCACACAGGCACGTGACCCGGCTCCGCACTACCAGCACTCGCAGATTGGCTATAATTATAGAATGAGTAATGTGTGTGCTGCCATTGGCCGTGGGCAGATGGAGGTATTGCCGGCACGCGTAGAGAAAAGGCGGAGTAACTATATGTTCTATCAGAAGGCACTTGCTGCTTATCCCTTTATCCGTTTCATTGCAGAGCCCGACTCAGATTATGTAACGAACCGATGGTTAAGCACGGTGCTGATAGATGACGAGGCAGAAGGTGGTGTCTCCAGGGAAACTATCCTGCTGGGGCTGGAAAAAGACAACATTGAGTCGAGGCCCCTCTGGAAACCGATGCACTTACAGCCCGTATTCGAGGGAGCTCCTTTTTATGGAGACGGCACAAGTGAGAAGTTGTTCGAAAACGGCCTGTGCCTGCCTTCCGGTTCCAATCTAACAGATGAAGATCTGGAGCGGGTGGTGCAGCAACTTCAGGAGACTGTGCGGGTGGCCGCTTCTTAAACCACCAATAACCCCGAAAGCTGTCTTGCCGTTTGATGCATAAACAGACAGCTGAAATCAATATCAATAGAAGCATGATAGATTTAGTGCCTGAAATAAAGGAAACTGCAAAAGGAAACATACTAGACTGGTTGCCGGAAGGAAAGAAAGCTGCAGTGTGTTTCACGATAGATGATATCCACCCCGCTAAAAGTTCAGATGGCTATGAGGCTGGCGGCGATTTAGAGAAAGGAAGCTTGGGTTTAGTAAAATGGCTGCTCGACCGGCACCCGAAGCTAAAAGTAACGCTTTTTACCACGGCAGACTGGAGAGAGCTGTCTCCCGTTCCGACCCGAAAATTTCTTGCTTCCATACCTTATGTCAGAAACAAGGTCTTTCTTGCCGAGCGATGGAAAAAGGGTACCATGCAGCTCGACCGTCATCCGGAATTTGTTAACTTCCTGAATAGCACAGAGCGGATGGAGATAGCCCTGCATGGCTTGTACCACTGCCACAAGGGCCCCATCATACCCGTTGAATTCCAAAATCAGTCAGAGAAGGAGTTCAGGAAGATCCTGAGTGAAATGATCTCCATATTTGATAAGTCGAACATAAAGTACGTAAAAGGAATTTGCCCACCCGGCTGGAACGCCCCTGATAACCTCCTCAACCAGTTAATAGCGCACGATATTAAGTTCGTAGCATCTGCCAGGGATATTTTCACGGATATTTCAAAGGATGCCGTAACCAACATGAGTGGGATAAAAGGTGTTCCCTTACTGTACCCTGCTCTGATAAAAGATAACCGGCTGGTGCATATCCCCTCCAACTTTCAGGCTACATCAAAGTTCGAAAGAGCTACACAGATCATAGAAAATGGTGGATTACTGTCAATCAAAGCGCATATCATCAAGTCTGCTTTTGGCCATGTGGCCCTAGATGGGGTTGACCAGACGTATATGAACTACCTCGATGTACTGCTCACTTCCCTTGAACAGAAATACGGGGATGATTTGTGGTGGACATCAATGGGAGAAATAACAAATCATATTACTACCAAAAATTAAGTAAACGTAAATGGAGAATGTTATAGTAAACCCTGAGAACTATCAGTCTGAGTATATAAAGTATTTAAACGAGTGCTTTAATCATTGGGGGCAGGAGGAACTGTATAACTGGGTTTTTAACCGACAAGTAGGAGACAATGCCTCAGACATCATGATCCTGAAGAACGAGGAGGACGAAGTTATTGCAGGCTCAGGGGTTACGTACAGAAAGTTGTCAACTCCAAGTGGCAAGTCCATAGATATCGCTATCATGACAGGCTCCTGGACATTGCCAAAAGCAAGAGGTAAAGGATGCTTCAGTAAAATAATAGCTTTATCACAGGAGATTGCCCATACGAAGAACGTCCCGTACCTCACTGCTTTTGTGACGGAGCAAAATGCCAGTTTCAGAAGGCTGGCTAGTGCAGGATCCATGCTTGTGCCTACCAGCCATTTGTTCTCTCCGGAGGAACCTTATGCTAAGGCCGATACCTCTGCAATAGAGGTGATAAAAGATGAGGATAAGGAAACAATAGCTGCTATATACAACAGATTTAAAACTCTGCAGAAGGGCAGTATTAGTTTTGATTATACAAAGGAGGAGTTTAACCAACAGTATATAAATAGCCCTAAGAAACCTGAGATTCTGAAAATAGGAGCTAACTATGCGCTTATAGAGGAAACATACAATGCAGTGAAGGTCTTACTTTTAACCTATGAGAATTTAGGCGAATTCGAACACCTTGTGAAAGCATTAACCAATTGGGCTTTAAAGGACAGGTCTAAGAAGCTGTTTCTTTTCTCTACAGAAAAAGAAACGATAGATGTATGTGAAAATCTTGGGTTTGAAAACATGAAAGGGTATTTTACCATTCTGGCTACGGCTCCCGCGGCAGGTACTGAGATTGATGCTCAGCTGATGCAGGTAAACATTCGTATGGGAGACAAAATGTAGGAGACTCTTAAAGTACATTGCTCCGTACAGATCTATTAAATCAATGCTTGCTGTTGGAGCAGCATAAATGTAAGTTCAGGCAAAATCAACTGAAGCTATAACAGATTTAATTTAAACTGACAAAGAAACATCCGCTCTGTATGTAAACAATGCGATTATATTATAGGATATTTTCGTGTGTCCTGGTAATTAGTGTGCTTATTCTAATTTCTGTTAGAGACAATAAGAGTATAGAGTTGCAAAGCAGCAGAAGCAGCTATTTATGTCGTTTACTTTTTAAACAACTCGCGACGCCACCCCAAAAGCTCCACCTAAGCAGTCTTAACTGGTTAATTCAAGACAGGTGCTGTTGGCTAATATTGCATTTGCTTCCTCTAAAGCAGAGTTGATTAGCTTCTCTTTTAAAACTGAAAGATAAAACGCTTTCATCTTCATTTTTCGACTAAGTCAATGAAAGTGAGTTGCCATTGATTTGTAAAGGCATTCATTATGCTAACGCTTCTTTTTGTTATACATAAACAGATAAAAAGTGCGTGTATTATAATAAAATCAATATTCTGTGAAATCAGTATAACCATTTGTTTTTCCTGTCGTTCTAACTATCACGGCTCCAGAAGCTGAAATAATTGATATTTGTAAAATCATATAGAGTTATTCCACTTTATATTAAAAACGGTTACAATTGTACATATATAAGCTTAGCTTTTACTATAGCAGTTCTTTCTGCTGAGAAGTTAGTAATCCTTATATGGTGATTTTATACTAAAACATAGTAGTATAAAATGAGATGAGATGGTGTTATGAAGATATTACTTAATAAGTTCCTCCCTAAGTGGATGGTTTTAATAATTGACCAGCTGATAATGAGCTGGTCTTTTGCCTTGTCTTTTTTTGTAGTCAGGCAATTTGAGTTTACAGAAATTCTAAGAGGCCATTTCTTAGTTTACATAGGTCTTTTCTTTGTTATTTCTCTGACTACCTTTTACTCAATGCGCGTGCATACCGGGCTGATCAGGTATTCCAGCATACATGACATTTACCGTATTTTCTCAGCGGTCCTTATTTGTAGCGTTGCGTATGCCGTGTTTGTGGCACTTTGGCTTGCGCCGGTGCATAACATCGATTCCGTTAATATTTACCTGGTGTTGCTGCTGAACTTCTTTATTGCCTCTACCTTGCTTATTTTGGTGAGATTAGGAGCGAAGGCGCTGTTTTTATACATCAGGAAAGGCACTGCCGGACGCAAAGAGACAGTACTCATATACGGTGCAGACGGTTACTCTATTTTGCTAAAGCAGGCACTGGAGGCAAGCACTTCCGGCTGTTTCACTATTGTTGGTTTCGTGGATGACGACCCGCACAAAATAGACAAAGACATTCACCAGAAAAGGGTGTACCATGTGAATGACATTGAGAACCTGCAGAACAAGTTTAACATAGATAAGCTCTTTGTCTTTAATGAAGACCTGAAGTCAGAGTTCCGGAAGAAGTCGATTGAAAAGTGCGTTGAATTGGGTATAAAAGTAATGACCGTTCCACCCACAGAGCAATGGATGTCCGGTAACCTGAGCATGAAGCAGATCAAAAACCTTAAAATCGAGGACTTGCTGCAGCGCCCACCAATTGTTATTGAGAACAAGCAAGTAGCCAGCGACCTGATTGGCAAGCGTGTGCTCATTACAGGTGGCGCGGGCTCTATCGGCTCTGAGATTGTGCGGCAGGTGCTAAACTATAATCCTGAGTTGGTGGTAATATGCGACCAGGCAGAATCTCCGCTGCATGAGCTGCAACTGGAGGTGAAAGAACTTTTCCCTGACGCAAACCTGGCAGTTTGTATCTGCGATGTAACCAACTTTAACCGCATGTATTCGCTCTTCAAAGACTATGCGCCTGATATAGTGTATCATGCGGCAGCTTACAAGCATGTACCGATGATGGAGAATAACCCTTGCGAAGCTGTTTTAACAAATATATTAGGCACAAAGAATGTGGCTGATCTATCGCTTACTTTTGATGTGGAGAAGTTTGTCATGGTCTCTACAGATAAAGCGGTAAACCCGACCAACATAATGGGTACATCCAAGCGCATTGCCGAGATCTACATACAGTCGCTGAATAACATTAGCGGCAGCAAGATTAATGGCAACAAGCCAGGTCGCCGTACAGAACCACAAACAAAGTTTATTACGACCCGCTTTGGTAATGTACTGGGGTCTAACGGATCTGTTATTCCACGTTTCCGTGCGCAGATTGAGAAGGGCGGGCCGGTTACAGTAACGCACCCCGATATTACCCGTTATTTCATGACCATACCGGAGGCTGTACAGCTGGTGCTGGAAGCAGGAACAATGGGTAAAGGAGGCGAGATATTTGTCTTCGACATGGGTGAGCCTGTTAAGATCGTGGACCTGGCCACGAAGATGATCAAGCTGGCAGGACTGGTGCCGAATGTAGATGTTAATGTCATCTTCACAGGCCTGCGGCCAGGAGAGAAGCTGTATGAAGAACTGCTGAATGAAGAAGAAATGACGATTCCGACACATCATTCCAAGATCAAGATTTCTAAAGTAAGGGATTATTCGTATGATGATGTGGTGAGCGATATTGAAGAGTTGCTGAAGCTGAACAAGAACAAAGAAGAGCTGAAAGTGGTGAAGAAGATGAAGCAAATTGTTCCAGAGTATATTAGCAACAACTCCCGGTTTGAGCAGCTGGATATGCAAATAAATTAAAAGTTTACCAGTTTACATATTACCTGCTAAAGCAAAAGAACCGCCAATTATGCGGTTCTTTTGCTTTAGCAGGTAATAGACATTTGGAGGTTCTGCTTTCCTTTTTCTGTCTGCAAATTGTGTAGACGAAGGGACGCAGCCTTACATATTTGAGTTCTGGCTAAAACTTACTTCATTTAAGAAACTGTTTTAAAACTTATACAAGCGGGAAAAGCAAGTTCAGAATACTGGTTAAATGCTGTGGAAATGGCCTTCATGACTATAACTTCTGGCTCTCAAATGAGTTTTAAAACAGCTTCTAAAGCATGATTAATTTTTTTTTGAGCTGTAGAAATGAGCTGAAAGAAGCTGACGATAGTTTTTCTGATAAAATCAAAATGCTTATTGTTACATAATAGTGATTTTATTACATTTAATTAAATCATTGTTATAAATTTATTACTTACTTTACTTTAAAGGTCAAAGTTTAAATATGTATTTATAAAAGTATAGCTTATGATATTGCTTATAAACTGGTTGTATCTAATGCTGAGAAGCGATGCTGTTTAACTCCTTTGAGTTCCTGGTCTTTTTCCCGACGGTGTTTTTGCTTTACTTCCTGCTGCCGTATCGCTTCCGATGGGTGCTGCTGCTGATAGCCAGCTACATTTTCTACATGTTCTGGCGAATAGATTACACTATTATTATCATTATCTCCACGCTGATAGACTACGGATGCGGCCGGATGATGGACCGTTACCCAGACGAAGAGAGAGGCAAACGTAAGTATTGGCTGTGGCTAAGCCTTCTGTCTAACCTGGGAATACTATTCACCTTTAAATATTATAACTTCTTCAGCTCTGCTGCAGAAGACTTGGCTAACCTGTTGGGGGTGAGTTATGCAGCACCGGCTTTTCAGCTCCTGCTGCCTATGGGTATATCCTTTTACACTTTCCAAACCATGAGCTATAGTATAGATGTATACTATGGCCGGACTAAGGCAGAGCGGCATCTGGGTATCTTCGCTCTTTTCGTAACCTTTTTCCCGCAACTGGTAGCCGGGCCGATTGAGCGGGCTGAGAACCTCTTAAACCAACTGAAGCAGAAACACGATTTCGAATACCAGCGTGTAACAAACGGACTCAGGCTCATGGCGTGGGGCCTGTTCAAAAAAATGGTAATTGCTGACCGGCTAGCCCCGATGGTGAACGAGGTGTACAGCACACCTGAAGAGTATGCAGGAATACCGCTTATTCTGGCCACAGTGTTCTTCGCCTTTCAAATCTACTGCGACTTTTCCGGGTACTCTGACATTGCCATTGGCTCAGCAAATGTAATGGGTTTTAAGCTGATGGAAAATTTCCGAACGCCCTACCATGCCAGGTCCATCAAGGAGTTCTGGGGCCGCTGGCATATCTCGCTCTCGACCTGGTTTCGTGATTATCTTTATATCCCGCTTGGGGGCAACCGTGTTCTTAAGTGGCGGTGGTATTATAATATCTTCATCACATTTGTAGTAAGTGGCCTGTGGCATGGGGCAAACTGGACCTTTATTGTATGGGGAGCGCTGCACGGGGTCTACCTTGTATTCGCGGAGGTAAGTAGGGAGCAACGTAACAGTTTGGTGGAGACACTGGGGCTGAAGAGGCTGCCGTGGCTACATAAGGCGCTGCAGGTTGGCACAACCTTTTCTCTGGTATGCCTGGCCTGGGTGTTCTTCCGGGCGAATACAATAAACGATGCCTGGTACATTAGTACGCATATGCTATCCGGGTTGAGTGAGTCGGTTAACGTAATTACATATAATATTGATGGTTTGAGAACAGAGTGGCTGTACTTAGGGCAATCCCTACCAAAGTTGTTAGCGGCTTTCTTCGTTATAGGCATACTTGAACTGGTACAACTTCAACAAAAAAGCAAAGGCTTGCAGCTCATGTTCTCCCATAACCCTCTAATCCGCTGGAGTGGCTATTACATACTAGTCGCTCTCATCATTTTTATGGGCGTTTTTGGTCAGAATGAGTTCATTTACTTTCAATTCTAGGTGCGATGATTAAATTGTTTAAGAAGCTCTTGCTACTTACTTTTCCTTTTGCAGTCATTTACTTTTATTCCGAGTACAGGCTTTCTTCTCTCGATAACAGTTATAAGTTTAGGAGAAGAGCTTTAGAAAGGCAGATTGCTGGATGTGAAATCCTATTACTAGGAAGCTCCCATGGGGTTAGTGGAATCAATCCGGAATATCTGACAAAGAGTGCCTTCAACGCTGCAAACGTGAGTCAGACAGTTTTTTATGATAAGGAAATACTGCTCAAGTACATAGGTTCTGCCAAAGAGTTGGAAACGGTTGTTTTGCCAGTGTCTTATTTCACGCTCTGGAGTGATAGCCATACTTCTAAAGAAGCCTGGCGTGAATATTTCTACTATAGGTTCAGTGATATTAAGCATCCTGATTTAAATCCCTTTGAACCGGCTGCTTTCAGTTTTGTAGCTCTTTACACCCCAGGAAAAGTAAAATCATACCTTCTGAGGAATTTTGATGTCAACTTAGTTGCAAACGAAAGAGAGGACGGGTGGAGAGGATACCCGGCAGGTGAAATCAAAAGAATCAATTATGTAACAGGCAAAAGGAGAGTTGCACTGCACCACAGCAATATGCTGGCAAGTAGTTACACGAAGAATATGGAATATTTAGAGGAGATACTGGCCGCTGCGGAAAAAAGAGGAATAGAAGTAGTGCTCGTTGCAACGCCTGTTTACAGAACGTACAGTAAATTCACAAAGGAGAAGTATAAACTCGCAAACATGAAAGCTTTGAAAGCTTTGAGAAAAGAGTTTGATATGACTTACCTGGATTACAGTAACGACAAACGCTTCACCATTAATGACTTCTACGACAATGATCATCTGAACTATAAAGGCGCTGCAAAGTTCACCAGAATCTTGAACGAAAAGTTGATGTAGTGCATGAGGCTGATTGTTTGATTACCTGATTTTGTATAGGAAGAACCTTCCTGTCTAATTCTTTCATGTAGTGGCATTGTTGCCACCTGCACCTGGAAGCTTGTTCTTAAAGGGATTGTGGTCATAGTTCTTTACTTGTGCCTGAGAAGGAAGTTCGGCCATCCAACCTGACAGGTCGGAATACATCTGTTATTTTCCCTGTTCTGCTATTATAGTAGGGCCTTGTTAGCTAAGCTTAGACTATTTTACTTCTGGTATTCTATTATTTTATTCTAATTCCACATCTTAAATGTATTAGATTGAGAATGATATAATTTTATATTATATTTAATTCATACAGTTTTGCCTGCGTATAACAAGGTTAATTGTAAAAGAAGCTTGTTGCAAGTGTAGGAACTGCTGCAAGTTCTGAAAGCAAACTTAAAGCATCATCGGGAGGTTAAATGTAAAGGGATGGAAATGGTTGATAATAAAATCCTTGAAAGAACGCATTCTTACGTTGAGCATCAGTTACTGGCAGCTGGTGAGACGATAGGCTTTGATTTAAAGCACACAAAAGAGCTGGTTGCCGTAGCGGAAGAGGTGGGTAGGTCCAGTACACTGCAGGAGGAGGAAATGGAAATACTGCTCTTGGCAGCCTGGCTCCATGATATCAGTTATGCTACATCAGGAGAACCTATAGACGGTGCTGCCTCTTTACCGGTAACAGAATACCTGGAAAATAGTGGGCTGTCTCATACTGAGATTCAGAAAGTAAAGCAGTGCATAGCCGCCACCCATTACCCGCAGTGCCCACAGGATACGCTGGAGGAGGCGCTTTGTGATGCTGTAGCAAGCTTCCTGGCCGCACCCGATTACCTGACGCAGGAGGAGAAACAGGCAAAAGCCAAATCGCGGAAGAAACGGGACCTGTATGAATGGATGAACAAACAGGTCTCGCTGTTTAAGAAACACGCCTTTTTTACAAGATACGCCATAAGCGCCTTCTCTGACGGCAAGGAGAAGAACCTCAAGCTACTGAAAAAGAAGTTGAAGGAACTGAGCAAAGATAACGCTGAACTGGAAGCGGTTTGGGAGGAAAATAAAAAGCTGAAGAAAGACCTGGTAAAGGAGAAAGAACAGAAGGTAAGTAAAGGGATAGAGACGATGTTCAGAACCACCATGGCCAGTCACCTGCAATTAAGCGTGATGGCAGATGGCAAAGCGAACCTGATGATATCTATCAACGCTATTGTTGCCTCCATTCTAATTTCCACTTTCGTCAGGAAGTTTGAAGAAGTGCCCCACCTGATGATCCCGTCCATCATGCTTACCCTAGTTTGTCTTTTAACCATCATTTTTGCAGTACTATCTACCCGCCCGAACATCAAGAAAACAACTGTGCCGGAAGACAGCAGAGACCTGCTCTTTTTTGGGGACTTTGTGCAGCTTAGCTCTGACACGTATAAGAACGGTATCCGAAACATCATGCGCGACCATGACAAACTGTACAACAGCATGATTGATAATATCTACCTGCAGGGGAAGGTATTAGCCAGAAAATACCGACTGCTGAAAATTGCTTACACTATTTTCATGGTCGGTTTTGCCGTGGTTTTAGCAAGCTATGCTATCGCCTGGTTTTTATTTGGGCAATAGTCTGCGTTCAGGAAAAGCAACGCTACCAAGAGAGGTATAGCTGAAGATAGGTGGAACTGTAGCGTTTGACTGGAGGAATTTTACCAGCCAACCAGTATGTTTTTCAGATGTGAACGCTCATGCTGGCGTGGTGTAGCCAAGACTTAAACGCCTTCTCTTCCTATTGTAGAAAATATCCATACAGCCGAAAGCAGACCTCCTCGACTGTGAGCAAGACAGGTGATAGATAATCGTTATGGTTTTAAAGAAGCTCTCTGCCACTTCTCGTGCGGCTTCCAGGGCATCTGCATAATGCGTTCGACAAACATACCATTGCTATATAACTTCAATTTAGCTTTCAACAGAAGCTACCTGCCTTTCCTCCGCTAAACAAATGCTACAACTCAATTGGACCATTAGGGAACTTTAAGCCTTGCCTCTTACTTTCCCTCATGCGGTATCACATCACGTAGCAGTATAATTTCAGGGTAGAATGGAATTAATTTAGGTGCAACTTCCTTCTGAAGAAGATGAATGTGCCAGCTGGCTTTATAGCTAAAGAAACCCGATTTTCAATTTGGATGGCACGTGTTTTCAAACCTGCGCCTTTGGGTTCAGGTAACAAAAATGGAGGGTTTCTAAAGAATTTTGTCTAATTTAGAAACTGCGATAATCTTATTCTTTACTGCAATCATGCATTTAAACAGGTTATTAGTATTCATTTTGCTTCTAGCAGGGAATTTAAACGCTGTACTTGCTGCTATACCAGAGCACTACAGGTTTTCTCTCTTAGATATCAACAACGGGTTATCAGATAACCAGATTAAGAGCTTTCTGAAAGATAGCAGAGGGTTTCTTTGGGTTGGTACCTCCTCCGGGCTCAACCGCTATGATGGCTATAAGTTTAAAGTTTTCAAGTACAACTCCAACGATAGTTCTTCCCTGGTAAATAACGACGTTTTGAAGTTATTTGAAGGACCGGAAGGTAAAATATGGATACAAACCAGTAATGGAGCCTGTATTTATGATCCTGCAACAGAAAGATTCTCCAGGCAGCACGAAGGCATACTGAAGAAGTACGGTTTACCTGATGCCATTGTTGAAGATGCTGTGAAAGACGCAGCGGGCAATTACTGGTTTATAAGTACAGGAAAGGGCATTACCAGGTACAATCCTGCCGATGGCAGCTCCGCAAGGCTTACGCATGCCTTCAACAGCAAAAACACGCTCAGCACCAACGATGTATCTGCCATCCGGCAGGACTCTGAAGGCAATCTGTGGGTTATCCACAGGAACGGCATCCTGGATAAGATAAACTCTCAGACGCTGCAGGTAATGGAGCGTAATGATGAAATTTACAAAAGTTTTAACCAGGAGCAGCTGAACTATTCCCTAACTGTTGATAGTGACGATGACCTTTGGGTACACCTGCAAAATGTACCGGGAGGGGTTTTCTTTTACGACAATAAAAGTAAGTCACTCTCTCATTTCCATAAAAAAGCCGCAAAGCTGCAGCTTAACAACAATATGGTAAGAGGCGTAGTGGAAGGTGCCAAAGGGAAGATCTGGATTGGTACTGACCACGGCGGCATCAACGAAATAGACAAGAAAGATTTCTCTGTACACTATATCCGCCATAACCCTGAGGTGGAGAAAAGCCTTTCGCATAACAGCATCAATACACTTTATAAAGATGATGAAGGCATTGTCTGGATTGGAACCTTTAAGAAAGGCGTCAACTATTACCACCCGAACAATATCCGCTTCCCGCACATAAAGCACCAGTCCTCTGTCAGCACCAGCCTTCCGTATGATGATGTGAATTCTTTTGTTGAAGATGCGAAGGGGAACCTATGGATTGGCACCAACGGCGAAGGTTTGTTATACTGGGATAGGGCCGCTGGAACGTACACCCGCTATCGGCACGATGTAAACAACCCGAACAGCCTGAGCAGCGATGTAGTCGTAAGCCTGCTGATAGACAAAAATAACACCTTATGGGTAGGGACTTACCTTGGCGGATTAAATAAGTTCGATGGTACAGGCTTCACCCACTATAGAAATGATCCGCGGGATCCGCATAGCCTGTCTGATGATAGCATCTGGGAGCTTTATGAAGACTCCAAGGGAGACCTATGGGTCGCTACGCTTCGGGGTGGGCTGGAGCTGTTTGATCGCCAGCAAAACGTGTTTCGCCATTCCCGGTTAGGAGAAGGAGAGTTTCCGGTGCATTGTGACTATCTTTCCTCTATTGCGGAAGACAGCAAAGGCAATCTATGGGTTGGAGGAGGCTATGGTATAGATGTATTCAACCGGGAAACCGGCAAGAGCACCTACTTTTCCCATGATCCGAAAGATCCCCATAGCCTTGTCAGTAACAACATCACCTACATCCTGAGAGACAGTGAGCAAAACATCTGGATAGGAACTTCGGAAGGCCTTGATCTTTACAATGAGAAGACAAATTCCTTCCGACACTATACCGTAGCAGATGGACTACCCAGCAATACGATTGTCGCCATAGTAGAAGATAAGGCTAAGAACATCTGGTTATCCACTCCTAGTGGTATATCGAACATGCTATTGGACAGAAAGAATGCAATGGTGGCTACCTTCAGGAATTTTGATGAACTGGATGGCCTGCAAAGTAAAGCTTTCAACGAAAACGCTGCTTATGTAACAAGTAAAGGAGAAATCGTGTTTGGCGGGCCAAACGGCCTGAATATTTTCCTGCCTGAGCGTATAGGAGAAAACAGCTTATCGCCCCGCATTGTGTTCACCGATTTTCAGCTGTTTAACAAGAGTGTGGAGGCTGGGAAAGCGGTGAATGGCCGTGTGCTGCTGCCTAAAGCAATTTCTGAGACACAGGCTGTTTCTTTAAAGCACGACGAAAACGTTTTCTCTATAGAGTTCGCTGCGCTTAACTTCTTTCATCCTGAAAAGACAAAGTATCGCTATATGCTGGAGGGCTTCGACAAAGAATGGCATACGACAAACAATACCAACAGGAGAGTTACCTATACTAACCTTGATCCGGGAGAGTATGAACTAAAGGTGATGGCCTCCAATAACGATGGTATCTGGAACGAGGAAGGAATCAGCATGCAAGTTACGGTGCTTGCTCCCTTCTGGCTGACAACAGAGGCATTTGCCCTGTATGGTGTGCTGGCTTTTGTCCTGTTGATTTTTGCCCGGAAGGTGCTGCTGCAAAGGGCAAGGGCAAATTTCCTGATAGAGCAGGAGAGAAGAGAGGCCCATCAGCTGCACGAACTTGACCTCATGAAAATCAAGTTCCTGACAAACGTGAGCCACGAGTTCAAGACACCGCTTACCCTGATTCTGGCTCCGATTGAGAGCCTGCTGAAAACCACGAAGAACCCGGACCAGTTGCAGCAGTTCGAGATGATAAACCGGAATGCCAAGCGACTGCTTAACCTTGTGAACCAACTGCTTGACTTCCGGAAGATCGAGGTAGAGGAAATTAGCCTATACCCATCCGAAGGCAACGTGGTGAAGTTTGTGGAAGCAACGGTTAATTCCTTCTCCGCCCTGTCGGAAAAGAAAAACATTACCTTAACCTTTAAGGCGAATGTACCGGAGCTGCAGGCGTCTTTTGATATGGATAAACTGGAGAAAATCCTGTTTAACCTGCTGTCTAACGCCTTCAAGTTCACGCCTGACTATGGTTTTATTAATGTAGAGCTGAACTGCTACGACAACGATTCCTCTTCTACGGGCATTAAGATTCTGGAACTGAAAGTAAGGGACAGTGGCATTGGAATTGCCAAAGAGAATCATAAGAAGGTGTTCGAGCGATTCTTCCAGGATGTAGTGCCGGGGAACATGGTGAACCAGGGCAGTGGTATCGGCTTATCTATTACAAAAGAATTCGTGAAAATACATGGGGGTATCATCACCCTGGATAGTGCTCCGGGGCAGGGCAGTTGCTTTACTGTTACTATTCCTGTAAAGGAAATAATGCAGCTGCATGCACTGGAAGCCGAAGAGGTGAAGGAAAAGGATGCAAATGCTTCGAAAGAAAGAGAAGCAGCTACGCCGGACAAGCTGCAGGTTTCCAGTTACCTCGATAATGCCCCTGTGGTGTTGTTGGTAGAGGACAATGAAGATTTCAGGTTTTACCTAAAGGACAACCTGAAGGAGCACTTCACCATCATTGAGGCGAAAGACGGTAGAGAGGGATGGCAGAAGGCGCTGGCGCATATGCCCGACCTGATTGTGAGTGATTTGATGATGCCGGAAGTAAACGGAATTGACCTTTGTAAAAAGATAAAAGCTGACTCCCGCACCTCCCATATCCCGTTTGTGCTGCTTACAGCGCATGCCTCAGAGGATAAGAAGCTGGATGGCCTGAATATCGGAGCCAACGACTATATAACCAAGCCCTTCAGTTTCGAGCTGCTGCTATCGCGTATTAAAAACCTGATTACGCAGCGTGAACTGCTGCAGAAAGTGTTTGAAAAGAAAATCAGTGTACAGTCAAGTGAGGAGAAAGTTGTTTCCCTGGACGATAAGCTGGTGCAGAATGCTATAAAAACGGTGGAAGAGAACCTCTCTAATGCTGATTTCTCAGTAGAGATACTGAGTAAAGAGCTGGGCGTGAGTAGGGT
Organism: Pontibacter pamirensis; assembly: GCF_010015475.1. Taxonomy (GTDB): domain Bacteria; phylum Bacteroidota; class Bacteroidia; order Cytophagales; family Hymenobacteraceae; genus Pontibacter; species Pontibacter pamirensis. The sequence goes on along the minus strand of NZ_SSNI01000002.1, from coordinate 129,450 downwards.
ACACCTCTATAAAAAGCTGCTAGCGATAACCGGGCAGTCGCCGGTAGAGTTTATCCGGAAGATCAGGCTGCAGCATGCGGCACAGATCCTCGAGAAGAGCCAGTTGACGGTGGCAGAGGTGGCCTATAAAGTAGGCTTCAATAACAGGAAGTACTTCACAAAGTATTTTAAAGAAGAGTACAAAATCCTGCCGTCGCAGTATGCTGAAAGCAGGCAAAAGGAAACGCAGGCATAAAATTGCTTAGCGCATAGAGAAAAGTTGAGGGAAAACCTCAGCTTTTTTGTGACTTTTCCTGCCATAGGAACAAAGTCAGGAAAGAAGGCAATGCAGCACCTGCAAAGCGAAATCGGAAACAAAAGGAACCATTTTATTCACAAAAAGGTGCTTCTGTGGCTGTTTCATTAACATGTTAACACGTTGTTCTCTTATCTGAAACATTTTATACCCCCTCTATCCAGCGCAATTATGTAATTTCGAAGCTGTAATTACTTACTCACTCTTGAAGGATAGATTCATTATTCTAAAGTAAAATGTATAAAGCCCCAAAAATTTCTATTAAAAGGTTAGTTGCAGCCTGTGCTTTTATAGTCTGTGCGGCAACAACGCAGGAGGCAAGCAGCCAACCCAACAGACTTGAGTTAAAGGATCTGTCGGCTTTCCAGAATCCTGGCAAAAGCTGGCAGGTTGTGGGAGACGTAACAGCTATCCTGGACAAGGAGAACAAACTCAACACAAGCACCGGCACCGGTGTGCTGGTGAACCTGCCACGCAGGAAAGGCGCTGGCAAAGACCTGCTCACCACATTTGAGCACGGAGATGTGGATGTGGAGCTGGATTATATGATGGCCAAAGGCTCTAACTCCGGTATTTATTTGCAGGGGCGCTACGAACTGCAGCTGGAAGACAGCTGGGGAAAAACGAGCCGCTCTGCCAGCAACAACGGCGGCATATACGAACGCTGGGACACAAGCCGTCCGAAGGGGCAGGAGGGGTACCAGGGCTATGCTCCCCGCCAGAACGTAGGTCGTGCGCCGGGCCTGTGGCAGCACCTGAAAATCTCTTTCCAGGCACCTCGTTTTGATGCGAATGGCAATAAAATAGAGAATGCTAAAATGCTGCTCGTAGAGTTAAACGGTGTGCCGATACACGAGAACGTAGAGCTGTTCGGACCTACCAGAGGCGCTATCAGTAACGAAGAGGTAGCCAGTGGGCCGCTCCGCATCCAGGGTGATCATGGTGCCGTAGCTTTCAAAAACATGGTGGTCACACATTTTGTGAAACCTCGCCTGGAGCTAACAGACTTGAAGTATGCCATATACCCGGGCAGGCATGAGAAGGAGCCGTTCTATAAAGACATTCCGCCGGAAGCTGAAGGACCATCTGGCATTCTGACTTCCAACTTGAATACGGAGGCAAGGCAATTCCTGCTCCGCTATACTGGTTCCATCATTGTAAAAGAGCCTGGGGAGTATACTTTCGACCTCACCACACCCGGAGGGGCAGGTTTGGTGAGAATAAATAATGAAGAGGTAGTGCCAATGAAGTACTGGAACGGCACCGGCTCTGTAAAACTGCCAGCGGGAAAGATGCCAATTGAAGTAGTCTACTCTAAGTACTTGGATTGGGCGCAGCCAGAGATGGCCCTTTACGTATCTGGTCCAGACCTGCGCAAGTTCCTGATCAGCGATAAAGAAGTGGGGCTGGAAAGTTTGGTAGATCCGATTTTGGTAGACCCACAGGAGAAGCCAATCCTCCGCAGCTTTATTGACATACAGGGTGGCCATCGCGTAACACATGCCGTATCAGTGGGCAGCCCGGAAGAACTCCACTATACCTACGACATGGACCACGGCTCGCTCGTGCAACTATGGCGCGGTGGCTTCCTCGATGCAACCCCAATGTGGCATGACCGTGGTGACGGCTCCTCCCTAGCGATTGGTTCTATTCAGCATTTCGGGAAACCAACACTCTCCATTGCCAAACTTGCCTCAGAGCAGGCTGCATGGGCAACAGACACAACTGGCAGCGCATACCGCCAGCGTGGCTACAGGTTAAATGAGAAAGAAGAGCCTACGTTTATGTACAGTGTGTATGGCGCCAACGTGGAGGACGCTATTAGCGTGCTTCAGAATGGGAAGGGAATTCAGCGGCACATAAGCCTCCAGAACCCGACAAATAATTTATATGTGCGCCTGGTAGAAGGAGAGAAAATTGAAGAGGTGGCAAAAGGTATGTACCTCGTGGATGGCAAGTCCTACTATGTGCGGTTGGATGATGCCGGAGGGGCCAAGCCTGTGGTAAGGAATATGGCAGGTCGCCAGGAACTAATCATTCCTGTGCGCGAGAAACTGACCTATTCCGTTCTTTTTTAGTTTATTTAAGTACGAAGCATGAAGAATAGAAGTAAAAATATACTGCGAAGTATGCTGCTGGCAACAGGCCTGATAGCTTGCCTTGGCACACAAGTGCAGGCGCAGGAGTCGCCGATGGAAGAAGACTTTTTCAAGATAATGAGAATCAGTTCTCCAGAGGGCACGCTGCTGGAAGTAGGTGGCCTGACGGTGCTACCAAATGGAAACCTGGGCGTTTCCACCCGTAGAGGGGATATTTTCATCGTGGAGAACCCTACCTCTGCACAGCCCTTTTTTCGCAAATTTGCCTCTGGTTTGCACGAGGTGCTTGGCCTGGCTTACAAGGATGGGGCGCTATATGCTGCCCAGCGCGGGGAACTGACAAAAATGACGGACACGAACAATGATGGCAAGGCAGATTTGTTTGAGACGGTGTATGCCTGGCCTTTATCAGGGAACTACCATGAGTATAGCTTCGGCCCAAAAATAGCGCCGGATGGCTCCTTCTTTGTTTCGGCCAACTTAGGCTTCCCAAACCCATGGTGGCACGCCAAGAGCTTGGTGCCGATGCGTGGCTGGATGATGCGCATCACTGAAGATGGCAAGATGGAGCCATGGGCCACAGGGCTTCGCTCACCCGCAGGACTGGGTATGATAGACGGAGAGATGTTCTACTCCGAAAACCAAGGCGACTGGGTAGGCTCCGGTGGCATCTGGCACGTAAAGAAAGGTGCTTTCACGGTGCACCCGGGCGGCTTGCGCTGGGCAGACAGGCTAGATTCACCTGTAAAGCTGAAGCAGGAGCAGATCTTCTCCAAAATAAAACCGCGCGAAGAGTTTGACGACAGTGGAGAGCCTGTGAAGCCGGAGAACGTTCAGAACGAGGATTTCGTGACGATGTATGATATGAAGGAGGAGCTACCGGGGCTGCAGACACCTGCGGTCTGGTTACCGCACGGAATACTGGGCATCTCAAACTCTGAAATAGTGAAAATTCCGGAGGAAAACTTTGGCCCATTCGGTGGGCAGTTGCTGGTTGGAGACCAGGGGCAAAGCAAAATTATGCGCGTGGTGATGGAGAAGGTGAACGGCGAGTACCAAGGAGTTGCCTTCGATTTCCGTGGCGGTTTCCAATCAGGTGTGTTACGTATGGCCTGGGCTCCGGACGGCTCTCTTTTTGTGGGGGAGACAAGTCGTGGCTGGGGTGCTGCCGGCGATGCCAACCAAGGGCTGCAGCGCTTGGTTTGGAACAACAAACTTCCGTTCGAGATGCGCACCGTAAAGGCGATGCCGGACGGTTTTGAGATAGAATTCACCAAACCCGTGGATAGAAAGTCGGCAGCGGATATTGCCTCTTACGGCGTCGAAAGCTTCATTTATAAGTACCATGCAGTGTATGGCAGCCCTCCTGTAAACATGGCAACACTTCCTATAAAAGGAGTGAAAGTATCAGAGGATGGTATGAAGGCACGCCTCATTGTGGATAATCTGCGCAAGGGTTACATCCATCATATTAAGCTGGATGGTGTGCGTGCGAAGGACAATTATTACTCACTAGTACACCCCACTGGCTACTACACGCTGAACAACGTCCCGGAAGGGCAGAAACTGAGTATGAGCGAGGTGAGCACCATTAATTCAGCCACTGCACAGCAGAAAGCCGGCACAGCAAAGACTGCACAAAAGTCAGCAGCTAGCGCTACTAATGGTGCACAAATTGCCAAACAGGCTCAGGCAAAATCCGTTGTACTTGATTTTGACAAGGATATCAAGCCGCTCCTGGCAAAAAATACTTGTTTGGCTTGCCATAGTACAGACAAAAAGCAAGTAGGGCCGGCATTCAGGGAAGTAGCCAAGCGAAAGTACTCTGACAAGCAAATTGTACAGCTGATTCATGAGCCCAAACCTGAAAATTGGCCAAGCTATGCCACACCAATGCCACCGATGCCGCAGGTGCCAGAGGCGGAGGCGCTCAAAATAGCTTCCTGGATCAATTCTCTGAAATAATTTGTAGATTGTAAGCCAGACGACATCACAAAATTAGTTTATGCTTCTCACTAGTTAAAAACATGTGGCAAGACAGAGCTAAAAACAGAAACCAAAAGAACCCTTACACATATGAAATCTATTCTTTCAAAGAAAGCTACTTTCGCCGCTATAGCCCTTGGTTTGCTGGCCTATACCAACACAAAAGCACAGGAAACACCGAAGCCGCCGAAGATGGTACCGGAGATGACCGAGTTCTGGGAACCCGCAGTGCGTGTAGTAACGCCGGCGGCAAACAATGCTGCTCCGTCTGATGCCATTGTGCTGTTTGATGACAAGGACCTTTCACAATGGAAAGCCAAGGACGGAAGTGGTGAGGCCAAATGGCAGGTAAAGAACAATGTGTTCACAGTAGGCAAAGGCGATATCTCTACTAAAAAGGAGTTCGAAGATTTTCAGCTGCACATAGAATGGAGTGCACCGGACGAAGTGAAAGGTGAAAGCCAGGGCCGCGGCAACAGCGGCATCTTTCTGCAGGACCGTTATGAAGTGCAGGTACTGGATAACTACAACAACAGAACGTATTCCAATGGCCAGGCAGGCAGTATATACAAGCAGCACCGCCCGCTAGTAAACGCCATGCGCCAACCTACTGATTGGAACGTTTACGACATCATCTATACTGCCCCGCGCTTCAAAGAAGATGGCACTCTGTTTACTCCCGCTCGCGTAACGGTGCTTCATAACGGCATACTGGTACAAAATAACACGGAAGTGAAGGGACCAACAGAGTATATCGGCCTTCCTGAGTACAAAGCCCATGGCAAGGCGCCTATCAGCCTGCAGGACCACGGCAATCCTGTACAGTACCGCAATGTCTGGATCAGAGAGTTATAATAATATAGAAGTATAAACAGGGCAGCCGCTTCAAGGCCGTGCTCTGTTTATACTTTTACGACCTGTTCACCTGACTCTATAACAGCATTTTAAATTTACAAGATGAAAAAACAGATTACCTTTCTGGCTTTCGCTATTGTCTTCCTGCTCTTTCATAACATCGCTGTACAGGCGCAGTCCAAAGTTAAAGTGGCCTGTGTAGGCAACAGTATAACAGAGGGTGCAGGGTTAAAGCAAACATACCCTGACGTGCTGCAGATACTTCTTGGGGAGCAGTATGAAGTAAAGAACTATGGCATTGGTGGTCGAACGCTGCTGAAGAAAGGCGATTTTCCGTACTGGAATGAGGAAAAGTATGGCGAAGTGCTGGCCTGGAATCCGGATATAGTTGTTATCAAGTTGGGTACTAATGATTCGAAGCCACAGAATTGGCAGCACAAAAAAGATTTTATAAAGGATTATAAAGCCTTGGTAAAGTCTTTCCAAAAGCTGCCTTCCAATCCGCAGGTATACCTGGCATACCCTGTTCCTGTTTTCGAGGATAAGTGGGGCATAAATGAAAATGTGGTAAAGAACGAGGTGTTACCTGCCATAGAGAAAATCGCCCGACAAACTAATGCGAAAACAATAGATCTGTATACGCCTTTCCTGGGCAAAGCCGCCCTTACCTACGATGGCGTTCACCCAAATGATGCCGGAGCCGCACTTATAGCCAATGAAGTGTATGAAGCCATTAAACCATTAAAAGCAGTATCGGCTAAGTAACATAAAGCAACTCCTGCGCACGATGCAAAGCCTGTTCTCTATGCTGTGCTGGTTCTGTAATACTGGGATGGGTGTTGTTTTTGAACTTCCCTTTAACATAAAGTAAACTGAAAAGAGTAATGCAAAACAAGTGTTTCAAAACTAGCAAATATCTCATTGAGGAAATTTCACTATTTTTTTGACGAAATTTGATTATCTCCTGCAAGCTTTATGAAACGGTAAAGATCAACAGTGTCAAAAGCACGCTTTAGGCCTATTACTAGTTGAATACGCTCTAGTTAACAGTTGGGGTACACATTAGAAACATTTGATACCCCTGCAGCAATGAATATATTCGTACTTTAGTAGCGTTAAAAGTGACAAATCACCTGTCGCAGTTGAGTATAGGCTCACTGATTTTTGCACCAGGTAAGGAAATTATTCTTTTTGTAAAACAATATATGTAGCTTCGTGTGCTACAATCTTCACCTAGTAATATCTTGTTGTATTTCTTAAGAGCTGCTGCTTTATCCAATTTAAGGTTGTTTTAAAACAAGAAAATGAGTTATAATAATGCTACGCCAGAGTTTTGCAACCGATTTCAGGAAATAATTGCAGCAAAATTTTAACTTTAAAAGTTAAGTCTGATGCAAGGTTTGTTAAAGTAGTATCATAGACAAGGCTGTAGAACGTCTAAATTTACTATATCGGCATGTGTCAGAAGCCAGAGTGAATGAAAATGCGTGTTTTGTGCTGTTTGAGAGATTAAATTTTTTAACAATCCCAAGGTAAATGAAAGGTTTATGCGGAATTTATACTATAAGGTTCATGTTCAGCGGAAGTACGGCAGTTATGTAACCATAATTTTTTGGAAGGCTTCTTCCTGATTTAGACGGAATTCGATGATTTATTCTACGCATTTAGATGATTGACTAATCACTTGTAAACCAAAAGCGTGCAGCCTGCTAGTAAGTTAAATTTAAAACTTAAGAGAGATGCTTGAGGAGAACGATTTTCAATTTTTTTGACCAACAATAATCTGTACAAATAATAATCTACACAAATTTTATATTTAATCATGATGAAACACATGTACTTCTACAGGGGTTATTTATTTAATCATCCTGTTAGTGACTCGCTAAAAGCATGGAGGCTGGCCCCAGTGATGTTGGCTTTCCTTCTGCTGCAAAGCGTTTTTAGCTTTGCACAGACAACTCAGCCAGTGAGTGGTAGAGTTGTGTCATCGGAAGATAACTCACCGTTACCAGGCGTAAGTATTGGGGTGAAGGGAACATCTGCTGGTGCTATTACAGATGCTCAGGGACAGTTCCAGCTTCAGGCTGCTAGTGACGCTGTTCTGATGGTATCTTACATAGGTTTTACTTCGCAAGAGGTTCCTGTAAACGGCCGTTCTAACATCACCATCACTTTGAGACCAGATGAGAAATTGCTGGAAGAGGTAGTGATTACCGGTTACGGTGAGGTTAGGAAAAGTGAGGTAACAGGAGCTCAGACTACCATTACTTCAGAATCAATCGAAAAGACTGTTAACACTACGATTGAGCAGGCCATTCAGGGGCGTGCCGCCGGCGTTTACGTGACACAAAACACAGGTGCGCCAGGTGGCGGTATATCTGTGAACATCAGAGGGGTTAACTCTATCGGTGGAACAAATGAGCCGCTATATGTGATTGACGGTGTGCAGATTGAAGGTGCTATTTCTCCTTCTGGCTCGAACCCACTTTCTACCCTGAACCCAGCGGATATTGAAAGCATGGAGATTCTTCAAGGACCTTCTGCTACAGCTCTTTATGGTTCAAGAGCTACGAACGGTGTAGTTCTGATTACAACCAAGCGTGGTAAAGCCGGTGATATACGTATTAACTATGCCTACCTGTACAGCTTACAGACGGCTCCTGAAAAGTTGGAGGTAATGAACCTGCGCCAGTATGCCCAAATGGACAACGAATTCAAAGCTATTGCAGGCGGAAATGTTCGCGAGGACTTTTTGGATCCAGCGTTGTTAGGTGAAGGAACTGATTGGCAGGAAGAGCTATTTAAAAGTGCTCCTATGCAAAAGCACCAGCTGAGCTTAAGTGGCGGTAGCGAGAAAACAACTTACTACCTTTCAGGTGAATACCTTAATCAGGATGGTGTTGCCTTAGGGTCTGGCTTCAACCGAGCTTCGGTACGACTAAACTTAGATAACCAGGCGAAAGACTGGCTTTCTATCAAAGCTAATCTTAATTATGCGCAAACAGATGAAAGTATCTCATCAACACAGTCTGATGTGATCACGAGAGCTATACAGCTGGCGCCACACATCCCAGTAAGAAATCTGGATGGAACATGGGGAGGAGGAAACGTAACGAATAATTCTGCTGAGCAGTTTACACCGCCAAACCCAATCGGGCTTGCTGCACTGACACGAAATGACCTGCAAAAGCGCCAGTTGCTGGGTGGCCTGACGTTAGGGGTCAAAATCACTGATGATCTTAACTTCAGCACATCCTTTAACGGAAACGTTGGTTTTTCAAACTCAACTTACTTTCTTCCAACTTACCAGTTTGGTTATCAGCAAAATACAGTAGCCATTCTGAATAACAACAACAGTTTAAACACCTCCTATAACTGGAACCAGATGCTTCAATACCAAAAGCAATTTGGGAAGCATGGCATCAACCTGATGGCAACGCACGAGGTGAATGAATCTAACTGGAAAAACCTGTTTGGCGAGAGACGTGGCTTTCAGACGAACGACGTAATAGATCTGAATGCTGGAGATGAGGCAACAAGTGTTGCAAGAGGCGGGCAAGGTGAGTGGGCAATGAGGTCTTATCTGGGTAGAGCTATTTATAACTACGATGAGCGATATATCATTACAGGTGCCTTCCGTGCGGATGGTTCTGTAAACTTCGGTCCGGAAAACAGATGGGGTTATTTCCCATCCGTATCAGCTGCCTGGAGAGTGTCTGAGGAAGATTTCTTCAATGTCCCTTTTGTAAGTGACTTAAGACTGCGTTATGAAATCGGTCTGACCGGTAACCAGGGAAACAGCGGCGCCATCTTCGGTACGCTTGCTGCTGGTCCAACACCATGGGGCACTGGTTTTATAGCAAGCAGATATCCTAACCCGAACTTCCAGTGGGAAGAAACGAAGACAAACAACTTTGGTATAAACTTAGGCTTGTTTGATAACAGAGTGCAGTTAGAAGCAGATTACTATATTAAAGACACCGATAACCTGATTTTAGGTAGCGCATTGCCATGGTACATGGGTACAAACGGAAACGGTGCTATTGCGCCTCCTACAGTGAACATTGGTTCCCTGCAAAATAAAGGCTGGAGCTTTACCTTGAACACCATTAACATCGACAATACAGCCTTCAGATGGTCAACAAACTTTAACTTGTCTCACTTCAAAACAGAAGTGACTGGTCTGACCACTGAAACCAGCCAGATAGACCGCATCAACTGGTGGATGAATAACTGGACACAGCGTACGGTGGTGGGCCAGGCTCCCTGGTTGTTCTACGGCTACATCGAAGAAGGCATCTTTGGGTCTGTTGAGGAAATTCAGAACAGCGCTTTACCAGCCGACAACAATGGTGTAGAGTTCCCGATTGCTGAAAACAGCATATGGGTTGGTGATGTGAAGTACCGTGATATAAATGGTGATGGCATCATCACGGGTGAGGACCAGACATTCATCGGTAATCCCTGGCCAAAATACTATGCTGGTTTCACCAACGATTTCTCTTACAAAGGCTTTGACCTGAGTGTGCTGATCACCAGTACGATTGGAAATGACATCTACAACTACCTTCGTAATGAGAACACGAACCCGAACAACATTAACATTGGTAGAAACTTGTTTATTGGCGCATTTGATTATGCCAGAGTGGAACTAGACGCAGAGGGTAACCCGTACCTCGCAAACCCTGGTACCACTGTAGCCAGAATGTCAGGAGGTAATAAGAACAATAACTTCCAGCGTCACACTGACAAGTTTGTAGAGGATGGTTCCTTTGTAAGACTTAAAAACGTGACCTTAAACTACAACCTGCCTTCTTCAATGCTGGAAAAACTGAAGTTCATTCAAGGAGCGAGAATTGGCGTAAGCGCACAAAACGTTTACACCATCACAGGTTACTCCGGATATGATCCTGAAGTTGGTTCTTATGTAGGACCTAACGCAAACGCAGGAAATGCCGCCATCGGTGTAGATTATGGCCGCTACCCGCTAACACCGGTTTACTCAGTAAACGTTGGTATTAATTTTTAATTAAAACACAAAGAGCAAAATGAAAAATAGATTCTTATACATAGGTGGACTTCTGGCCCTGTCCGTTTTTTCGGGCTGCGAGAAGGATTTCCTGGAAAGGCCACCGCAAGACACTTTAGTGGATGCCAACTTCTTTAAAACTGATGCACAATTATTGGCAGCGTCAGCACCGCTCTACAGCGTGGTGTGGAAGGATTATGTAGACAAAGCATCCTGGGCATTAGGAGACCTTAGAGCCGGAACAACGATGCGTGCCTGGGGATACAGAGACGATGTGTTGTTTAACACCACAGAAGTTTCTACATCAAATAGCGAAGCTTACCGCGCATTCTGGATTGTAGTCGGCCAGGCCAACACCCTGATTCAAAACGTAGAGCGCTACGCAGGGCCTGAAGTATCTGATGAGATAAAGAGGCACGTGATTGCCGAAGCACGCTTTATGCGCGCCACCGCTTATTCTTTACTGGTGATGAACTATGGTCCAGTGCCGATTATAGAAAATAACCTGACATTACTGAATGATCCGGCTGTAAAGCGCAACACAGTAGAAAGTGTTTGGGAGTTTATCACCAGAGACTACCAGTATGCGGCTGAAAATCTCCCGGCCAATGCTGTTGCACCCGGAAGAGTGTCACAATGGTCGGCAGAAGGTATGCTAGCCCGAACGTACCTGATCAGGGCCGGAGTAGGTGGCAGCATGAACCAGGAATACCTGGATCTGGCAAAGCAGTATGCAGAAAGAGTGATCACCATGAGTGGCCATGCCCTGCTTCCTGATTATGCTGACCTGTTCCGTTATCCTTATGACAATAACATAGAGTCGCTGTTTGAGCAGCAGTGGGTGTTTACAACCAACTACGGATATGCTAACACCATGGTGTCTCAGATTACTTACAGCAACGACATCGCCAATGGTGATGGCTGGGGGGGCGATTTAGGTGCTACATGGTGGCAACTGAGCCTCTACGATGGCTTGTTTGAAGATGGATTCACCAATGATACGCGTCTGAAAGCTACTTACATGCTGCCAGGCTTCCATTACCCTGAGATAACGCAGACTGTGCGGGATGCAGAAGGTAACGCAACTGAGCAGGAGTTAGTTTTCCCTGCACCAGGTGCCGACGCACAAAGCAGCTTTGCCAACATCAAGAAGTATGTAGTAGGTAAAGCTGCTGACGTAGGAGGCCAGGCTGCGCAGCAACGCTATCCAAACGACACCTACATGTTGCGATTAGCCGAGATGTACCTGATCTATGCGGATGCAGTTCTCGGTAGCAGCGAATCTACCACGGATGCGAAAGCGCTGGAATATGTAAATGTGATTAGAAACAGGGCTCGTGTGGCTCCTATTGAGGATGTGCTTACCTGGGAGGACGTTTTTGAAGAGCGTATGAAAGAGTTTGCCATGGAAGGGTTGGCGTGGTATGACCTGGTTCGAATCCACTACTATGATCCTCAAAGGGCCTATGATATTATCAACAGCCAGGATCGAGGATTATTTGTGGCTCATCCAAACCGTATGCCGCACCCAACTTCATGGGAGTTTGAGAAAACGGAGTGGTTTACTGAAAGAACAGCTACAGCTAGTTCCGGAAACTTCCTGCTTCCAATACCAGCATCTGAGGCAAGTCAGGCACCATGGCTGAGAGATGAGCCGGTTCCTTATGAGTTTGGAGGATAATGTTGTTATCACTAAATGTAGAAAAAGCATATTATGAAATTAAATTATAAATCATTGTTATTCCTCTTCTTCGCTTTAGCGATGACAGGAATGTTTTCGTCCTGTTCTGATGATGATGAAAATGGCCCGAGCGGTGGTACACCCAGGATTGATTACATCAGGGTTACAAGACCCGATGCATCAGACTCTCTCATTGCGATGGCAGGGCAGGGCAGTATGATTGCCATTGTAGGACAGAATCTTCAGGATGCGCGCGAAATTTGGTTCAACGATCAGCGAGGAATACTGTCTCCTACGTTCATCTCCAGTACGTCCATTATCACCCGAGTTCCTGCTGAAATACCGCTGGAGATCTCAAACCAAATGAAAATCATATTTGCGGATGGTGATTCTTTATTACATGATTTTGTGGTAGATATTAGCGAGCCGGTGCTTTTAGGAATGATGAATGAGTATGTGAACACTGGTGATGTAGCTAGTATATTCGGCAATTATTTCTACGCACCTGTTACGGTAACCTTTACAGGAGGAGTAGAAGGGGAAATAGTTCTGGTATCAGAAGATGCCGATAGGATAGAGGTGAGAGTGCCGGAGGGAGCGGAGCCAGGTCCAATTACTGTAGCAACCAACTTTGGTGAGACAGAGTCTGAATTCTGGTTCCGTGATAACAGAAACATCATTGCAAGTTTTGATGAAACCACTGCAGGGTTGTGGCATGGACCAGCCTATATCAAAGCATCTGATCCGGATATTCAAAACATCAACGGGAATTTTATCCGCGTTAACCGACAGTTGGGTGCCTGGGCATGGTTTGAAATGTATGTTGGTGGTGCAGACAGCGATGTAGCCAAAGAAACCAAAAACATTCCTCAGGCAGCTTTTGCAAATCCATCGGATTATGTGCTGAAGTTTGAAGTAAACACACTAGCTCCTCTAACAGGTGCAGAGATCAGAATGTACATGGGCCAGGACGTAGGCGGCGAGCGAGGAGAAACCTATTATATATGGAAGCCTAATGTGAACACGAATGGTGATTGGGAAACAGTGACCATTCCATGGGAGGATTTCTATGCTGACAACAATGAGTTTGCATACAACCCGAACGGCTATGGCGTGTCTTTCCACTTTAGCGGCCCGCTCCCAGTAGAAGCGAATTTTGCAATTGATAATATGAGGGTAGTACCTATAGCGAATAATTAGTTCTTATAAAAAGATATATATAAGTATGAAGAATTTTTATAACACAAGGCTACTCTTGCTTATCTGCCTGGTGCTTTCATTCGGCTTCATCACATCTTGCGATGACGACGATGATGTAGATCCAACATCAGGAGATGTGCAGTTGTTAAGCTTTGGTCCGACCGGAGTGCGACACGGAGACGAAATTCGGTTTTTTGGTCGAAATATGGACCGTGTAGAGGCTATTGAACTGGCTGGAGCTACCGTTACAAAAGCGGATTTTATTGAGCAGACGACAGACCTCATCAGGCTCATGGTACCCAATGAGGCAATGGCAGGATTAGTGACACTCAGGCTTGCGGACGGCGGGGAAGTTGTTTCCAAAACCATTTTGAGTTTTAATGTTCCGATTACCATCACTTCCGTAACCGAAGAAGCAAGACCTGGCGCTAACATTACTATAACCGGTACCAGACTTAACTGGGTGGAAGGTGTAGTGTTTGACAGCGACACAGTAGACGAGTTTGTAAGCCAGACAGCATCTGAGCTGGTACTACAGGTGCCGATGACTGCCAAAACCGGAACATTGTTCCTTTTAGGTGGCGGGACAGAGCCTATGTCTATTGAAACGGAGAACGAACTGGTAGTAACGTTGCCACAAGTAACGGCTTTACCTACAACGCCTTTCAATACCGGTTCAAATGTTACCATTACAGGTACCAATCTGGATCTTGTAAAAGCAATCATGTTTACAGGTGTAGGCGAAGCTGTAGTAACTGAGTTTGTAAGCCAAACACCTACTCAGATTGTTGCGCAAATACCAGCCAATGCGGCTACGGGTCCTCTTACGCTAGTGGCGATGTCTGATGTGGAGGTCGAAACGACGCAATATTTAATTGTTGTGTTACCTGCGGTAACTGCATTGTCTCCTAATGCTGTCCGACATGGACAGAACCTGACAATAACGGGTACAAACCTTAACCTTGTAGAGGAGATCCAATTTACAGGTGTAGGAGAAGCTAATGTAAGTGAGTTTGTAGATCAGTCTGCCACACAAATTGTGGTTGAAGTGCCAGGAAATGCATCAACTGGCACGTTAACGATGGTGGCAAGTTCAGGTGTAGAGGTTGAAACTACGCAACAGGTGAACATTGTTTTACCTGTTATCACATCGCTGTCTCCAAGCCCGGTAGATCCGGGGCAGAACCTGACCATCAACGGTACCAACCTTGATCTTGTAGAGAGCATCGAATTCCAGGGCGGTACTGAGGTAACTTCTTTTGTTAGCCAGTCGGCTACACGAATTGTTGTGCAGGTACCGATGAATGCTAAGAGAGGGGCTTTGACTCTGACGACTACAAGCGGTTATGTGATAGAAACAGATAACCGTGTAAGCATCATCTTACCTGCTATTACAACTGTTACGCCAGAGCCGGTTGTTCCAGGAAATTACCTTACCATCAGTGGAACAAACCTGGATCTCGTTCAGACCGTTGAGTTTACAGGTGGTGCCAGAGTTTCTACTTTCGTGGCTAAAAATGCCAACCAGATTGTTTTAACTGTCCCTGCTGATGCAGAGACCGGTATATTGAAACTTATCACTACTACTGGTTTTGAAGTTACCACCGATAAGCGAGCTGTGATTGGTACGGCAGCACCAAACATCGACTATTACATCTACCAGGAGGCATTGGCCACAGGATGGGCAAAGTGGAATGGCTGGAGCACGGCATCTCAGGATATGGCTAACAAGGAACAGCCACATAGAGGTGAGAACGCGATAAAGGTCGTTTATGATGGATATGGTGCCTTACAGTTCGCAAACACGAATGCGAATGTTCTTTCTGGTAGAACACACCTTATACTTTATGTATATGGAGACTCAGGAAATACAAGAATAGCAATACAAGGTAAAAATGCAGCTGGTGCAAACTTAAATGAAGTACCTGTTAACGTAGTTGGCGGAAGGTATACAACGATCGAGATTCCATTGACTGCTTTAGGAAATCCTGCAAATGGGATATCGGAGCTTTGGATCAAGAACATAGATCCTAAAGCCGATAATACCGTTTATATAGATGATATTGGGTTACGTTAATAGAACGTAATTCTAAAAAAGGAAGAGCAGCATTGTTCTTCCTTTTTTTTTACCTTTTTGGTGCTGCATTATCTGCCAAAGCATGAGCTAATTTTAGTTAATTACGTGCTTGAAACGCATTTATATGCAAGTCATCATAGTGCATACGTTTAGTGAGGTTATTCATAATCTAATAGTGAATAAAGGGTAATGCGCGCCCAATTTTTGTCTTTGAAATTGTGAATGATGCGGATGAATAAAGTTTTTACAATACTCTTTTGCTTACTGTTTGTAAACCTGCTCACTTCAGAAGTGCAAGCCCAGAAATATGAAGCTGAAAATGCGACACTTGCCGGAGGAGCATCGAAAATAGCATGTGCAAATTGCTCTGGAGGTAGTGCCGTGGCGCAGGGAGAAGGTAACCTTACTTTCACGGTAACCATTCCTGTAGAAGGTTTTTACAACATCTACATCAGAGCGGCAGCTCCATCGGGAGACAAAATAAATAAGTTTGAAATAGGAGGGAATACTTTAGATTTCTCGCTGAAACAGAACAACCAGTATACCACCCTCAAACTTGTCAGCGCACAAAAGCTAGCTGCCGGCCAGCACCAGGTAAAAATTTCTAAATCCTGGGGGTGGATTGACATCGACTACATCGAGTTTGAAAGTGTGGACGCAACAGGCAGGTTTGATTTGAACCAGACCCTCGTCACCCCAAACCCCACCAAAGAGGCAACCGCTCTGTATGATTTTCTGCTGGACAATTATGGAGACAAGATCATCTCTGGAGTGATGACACTGAATAGTTTTGATGAATCAGAATGGCTAAAGGAGAATACCGGTAAAGAACCCGCTTTGTTAGGGATTGACTTCATGCACAGTGGCCGCGATTATAACTGGTACAATGATGAAACGCCTATCAACGATGCTAAAACCTGGTACAGCAGAAACGGCATACCTGCCTTAATGTGGCACTGGCGTGATCCTTCCCGCACAACAGAGCAATTTTATACCAGAACTAACGATAAGCCAGAAGGTACTGCATTTGATATTTCCAGAATCTCTGACCCGACCTCAGCAGAATATACTGCCATGCTGGCTGACATTGATTATGTAGCGGGCATGCTCAAAAAACTGCAGGACCAGCATGTTCCGGTAATATGGAGGCCTTTGCATGAAGCGGCAGGTGGCTGGTTCTGGTGGGGTGCCAAAGGCCCTGAGCCATTGAAAGCGCTGTGGCACCTGATGTACGACCGTATGGTAAATCACCATGGCTTGCGCAACCTTATTTGGGTGTGGACAAGGGAGCCGGACGACGATGCCTGGTACCCCGGTGACGAGTATGTAGATATAGTGGGGCGAGACATATACAAAGACGGAGACCACGGCTCGCAGACGCTGGAGTTCAGTGACATGAACAGCCGGTATGGCGGCAAAAAAATGCTTACACTAAGCGAGGTGGGCTCTTTCCCGGATGTTGACAATCTTGTGAGCGACGGAGCCGCCTGGTCATGGTATATGCCCTGGTACGGTGGGTATACCCGTGATAGCAAGTATAATTCCCTTGCCCTATGGAGAAAGATGTTTGCGCATGAGTATGTGATTACGCTCGATGAAATGCCGCAGCTAAGCACATACGAAAGGCAAGACTCAGTAGCTGAACCAATAGAACCGACGGGCCTGTGGAATAACCAAAAGGAGAAACCGGCTTTTATAGCTTATCCAACTATGGTGGTGAGAGATTTAGCCATCAGCAGCGAGCGGAGAATGGAGACTATCACCATTTACAATGCACAGGGCAAGTTGGTGAAGCAGCAGAAAGCAGGCGGAACAACAGCTATCGTATCTTTCACGGGCCTCGTTCCAGGGTTATACCTGGTGAAAACAGACTTAAATGGAGCAGCAGTAAGAATCATAAAAATATAGCCGCAGCTAAGAATCTGCAGAAGGCGCAGCTATCAACTATTTTCAACAGCATGAAATAGTATAAAAAGGGCAGTGCCCTCTCTAGTGCCACCCCCGACTTGGAAAGTGACTACTTTTTGGTGCAGCCCGAACTGAATATTACTCTGATTTCCTAACAATGCTTTATATGAAGAAACGCTACTCTCTTGTTTTACTTTTATTTTTTGCCTGTAATATATTGCAACAGAATGCCTGGGCACAGGCTTCTGGGGAATATACCTGGAAGAATGTGCAGATACAGGGAGGAGGTTTTGTAACGGGTATCATATACAACCCGTCAGAAAGAAATCTAGTGTATGCCCGAACGGATGTAGGGGGCGCCTATCGGTGGGACGAAGCAAACAAAACCTGGATACCACTCACAGATCATCTGGGGCGGGAAGAAGAAAACTACACGGGTATACTTAGTTTGGCAACTGACCCTTCAGACCCAAACAATGTCTACCTGGCCACCGGACTCTATACCCAATCGTGGGCGGGTACAGGAGCAATACTAGCCTCAGCCGATAAAGGAAATACCTGGACAAGGACTGAACTGCCTATCAAGCTGGGCGGCAACGAAGATGGCCGGTCGGCAGGAGAACGGCTGATGGTAGACCCGAACCTGGGCAGTGTGCTTTACCTGGGGTCCAGCACCGATGGCCTCTGGAAAAGCACCGACAGCGGAGCGAACTGGAGCAAGGTGAACAGTTTTCCGATAGAAAGCTCTCCCATAGCATCAGGTGGAATTTCATTTGTGATGTTTGATAAAGGCAGCGGAACAACAGGAGAACCTACGCCTACCATATATGTAGGAGTGCTGCAAACAGGAACCAACCTCTATAAAAGCACAGACGGAGGCAGTACCTGGCAAGCAATGGCGGATGCTCCAATGGACTACATGCCGCACCAGGCTGCCTTGGCTGCAGATGGCACGTTATACATTACCTACTCAAACGGGCCGGGGCCTAACAATATAACGGCAGGAGCAGTCTGGAAGCTGGATACGGCAACAGGCCAATGGACCAATATCAACCCACCAGCAGGCCAGGGTGGTTATGCCGGTCTGTCGCTCGACCCACAGCAGCCAGGTACACTTATCGTTTCGACGATAGGCAGGTGGTGGCCCCGTGACGAAGTGTTTTATTCCAGCGATGGCGGAGCAAATTGGATACCTCTTTTGAACGAAGCAGTTTTCGACCATTCGCAAGCTCCTTATGCTGCCGCTTCCACACCGCACTGGATAGGTGACGTTGAAATCGACCCCTTCCAATCAGACAATGCCTGGTTCACAACAGGGTACGGCGTGTATAACAGTAACAACTTGTCTGCCGCCGAAAGCAACAGCCCAACCCGGTGGGTGTTTCAAAACCAGGGGCTGGAGGAAACAGTACCGCTACAGCTTATCAGCCCGCCTTCCGGTGCTCCTTTAGTGAGTGCTTTAGGCGACATAGATGGTTTTCGGCACGACAATTTGAATGTTTCGCCTGCAGCCGGCCGGTTAGCTCCTCTTTATGGTACCAACACAAGCATTGATTTTGCAGAGAACAAGCCTGCCTTTATGGCGCGAACACACTATAACGCGGATGGCAGGTTCGGAGCATACTCCACCGATGGCGGCAGCACCTGGACAGCCTTTGCAAGTGCTCCGGCAGGCACTACCGGAGGGGGCACGATTGCTGTTTCTGCGGATGGCACCACACTTGTTTGGGCTCCTGGCGGAGCATCAGGTGTATTCTACTCCCGCAATAATGGCGGCAGTTGGACCAGCGCAACTGGCATATCAAAAGGAGGTCTGAGGCCTGTGGCAGACCGTGTGAATGCTAAAAAGTTTTATGCATATGATGCGGAGGCAGGTCGGGTTATGCTGAGTACCAACGGCGGAACATCCTTTTCCGCAGCAGCTACAGGGCTACCTACCGTACCAAGCTGGCAGCTTTGGGCCGCAAACCTGGAAGCCGTATTTGGCGTGGAAGGGGAGCTTTGGCTGACGAACCCAAACGGCGGGCTTTACCGCTCCACCAACTCCGGAGGCACTTTTCTTAAACAGTTCAATGTGCGGGAAGCAGTAAAAGTAGGTTTTGGCAAAGCGGCACCCGGCCAAACCTATCCGGCAGTATACATAGCTGGCAACGTTAATGATGAAAGCGGTTTCTTCCGCTCCGACGATGCCGGTGCTACCTGGGTGAGAGTGAATGATGAGCAGCACCAATTTGGTGGCGTGAACGACATAACCGGAGACCCCCGCGTGTTCGGACGGGTGTATGTAGCCACAAGTGGCAGAGGCATCGTGTATGGAGATATTCCGGGTATTGTGAATGGGATAGAAGATGAACAGAAAATCTCCTTTACTTACTCTCCAAACCCTTTCAGTACGACTTTACAACTAGAAGCTGATGCGCCCTTTACTTATACCATTGTGAACATGCTGGGGGTGCAGGTAGCCAAAGGGCAATGCAGCGGCAAATGTGCTATTGGCACCAACCTGGAGGCTGGAATCTATGTTCTGACGATTAGACAAAGAGAAAAAGTGCAGTCTGTAAAGATTATGAAGTATTAAAGATGCGGGGGCATGTATTTGACCTGTACATGAGTTATTACTTGCAGTGGATTTAATATCTGGCTTTCTGTGTTAGAGTGCTTAGAACATAAAGGCTCAAATGCATGCTTGTTGCAGGTATGTACAAGTTTACTTAATTTAGTTGCCATCATATAACAGAATGCAGTTTTTAAAAAAGTCCCGTCTTTTTCATCTTTTCATGCTTACCGCTTTTTTTGCAGGTTGTAAGGAGAAAGATGCTAAAGTTGAAACTGGTGCACCACAGGAAAAGCAGGCTCCCGCCGAAACGCTCTTTTCCTTGTTGCCAGCAGCGCAAACCAACATCAGTTTCAGCAACACCATACAGGAAAACCCTTACGGAAATATTTTAGCTTACCAGTATTTTTACAACGGGGGCGGTGTTGCTGTTGGTGATATCAACAACGATGGCCTGCAGGATATCTATTTCTCAGGAAATATGGTGGCCAACCGCCTGTATTTGAACAAGGGCAACATGCAGTTCGAAGATATCACGGTGCCGGCTGGCGTGGCAGGCAGGCCGAATAACTGGAAAACAGGTGTATCCATGGCCGATGTTAATGGCGATGGCCTCTTGGACATGTATCTCTGCTATTCAGGTAACATGCCTCCTGAGGCCCGGGCCAATCAGCTCTTCATTAACCAGGGGCCAGATGCCAACGGAGTTCCAAAGTTTGCGGAGCAGGCACAGGAGTATGGGCTGGCCGATGCCTCTTTCAGCACAAGCGCCACTTTCTTTGATTACGACCGGGATGGCGACCTGGATATGTTCCTGCTCAACCACAATCCTGTTACTTTCAGCAACCTTGATGATATTGCTATAAAAGAAATCCAGAAAAAGACGGAGCCGGAAATGCGGGTGAAGCTGTTCCGGAATGATGATGGTAAGTTCGTTGATGTGTCTGATAAAGCAGGTTTTGCTGGCTCTGCATTTACCTATGGCCTGGGTGCTGGTATAGCGGATATAAACAACGACGGCTGGCTGGATATATACATCTCAAACGATTACTCTGCGCCGGACTATCTCTATATCAACAACGGTAACGGCACCTTCACGGATAAAATCAACCAAAGCGTCGGGCACATCTCATTATATTCTATGGGAAATGATGTAGCAGACATCAACAACGATGGCCTGCTGGATGTGTATACCCTAGATATGCTGCCGGAGGATAACCGGAGGCAGAAGCTGCTGTTCTCCCCGGATAACTATGAGTACTTCGACCTTTTTGTAAATGCCGGATTCAGCCCCCAGTACATGCGCAACATGTTGCATGTTAATAACGGAGATGGCACCTTCAGTGAAGTAGGGCAGTTAGCAGGTATCTCGAATACCGACTGGAGCTGGGCCCCGCTGTTTGCCGATTACGATAACGACGGCTGGAAAGACCTTTTTGTATCGAATGGTTTCCTACGCGATTTTACTAACCTTGACTTTATAAAGTATAGAAGCTCTTATTTCCAGGGGGTAGGTAACAAGATGAACCGGCAGAGTATTTTAGACCTGGTGAATAAAATACCCGCCTCTAACATTAATAATTACATTTATAAAAATAACGGTGACTTGACCTTCACCAATAAAGGCGTGGACTGGGGAGTGAATGTTGCCTCAAACAGCAACGGCGCATCCTACGCTGACCTGGATAACGACGGCGACTTGGACCTGGTGGTCAACAACATCAACAAGCCTGCTTTTATCTACCAGAACAAGGCAGATAAGCAACTGAACCACAAGTACCTCCAGGTAAAACTGCAGGGAAGCGGTAAAAACACACTTGGTGTTGGGGCGAAAGTGATGCTGTATAAAGATGGTATGCAGCAGTACCAGGAGCAAATGCCTTCACGAGGGTATCAGTCTAACGTATCGCCGGTGCTGCACTTCGGTGTAGGCGAAGCGGCTACAGTCGACTCGCTGCGTGTAGTGTGGCAGAGCGGGAAACAGCAGGTGCTGCGTGATGTAAAGGCAAACCAGGTGCTCGTGCTGGAGGAAAAGGAGGCCACTTCCACATACCGCTACCCTAAAGCTAAAACGAGTTCTGCTTTAGAGCCTATCAAATCGCCGGTATCGTTTACGCATCAGAAAAGTGCTGTGAATGATTTTAAGCGTCAGCCACTGCTGGTGAACCCGATGTCGTTCTCTGGACCGGCGCTTGTGAAAGCCGATGTAAACAGCGATGGCCTGGAGGATGTATTTGCCGGTGGTGGAGCAGGACAGGCAGGAGCACTCTACTTGCAGCAAAAGGGCGGCCGGTTTGCGGCGAAGGCTACAGCAGCTTTTGAGGCTGATAAGTTGAGTGAAGATGTAGATGCCGTTTTCTTTGATGCGAACGGTGACGGTAACGTAGACTTGTACGTCAGCAGCGGCGGCTACGGCAACTTTGCCCCGGAAGATGCTTTGCTGCAGGACCGCCTATACCTGAACGATGGCAAAGGCAACTTCACAAAAACAACCGATGCTTTACCTAAGATGCTGACCAGCACCAGCAGCGCCCGTTCCGCAGATATCAATGGCGATGGGCACCAGGATTTGTTCGTTGGTGGCCGCGTGATTCCGGGCCGTTATCCGGAGCTGCCAAGAAGCTATGTGCTGCTGAACGACGGCACCGGTCGGTTCAAAGATGCGACCGCCTCCGTAGCACCCGCTTTACAGCAGATAGGCATGGTGTCTGATGCTGCCTGGCACGACTTGGACGGCGACAACAAGGCTGAACTAATACTAGTAGGAGAGTGGATGCCGGTAAGTGTGTTCAAAAACACCAATGGAAAATTAAGTAATGCCACTGATACTTATTTTAGCAAAAACTACAGTGGCTGGTGGAATAAACTACTAATAGAGGATTTTAACCAGGACGGAAAACCGGACCTGATGGTAGGAAACATGGGGCTGAATTCACAGGTAAAAGCTTCCGAAAATCAGCTGGCAGAGCTATATTATAAAGATTTCGACGACAATGGTTCTGTAGACCCTATCCTGACGTTCCACATCAAAGGGCAGCGTTACCCCTATGTAACCCGCGA
The DNA here is from genome assembly GCF_010015475.1 of Pontibacter pamirensis. Lineage (GTDB taxonomy): Bacteria > Bacteroidota > Bacteroidia > Cytophagales > Hymenobacteraceae > Pontibacter > Pontibacter pamirensis. The sequence goes on along the minus strand of NZ_SSNI01000002.1, from coordinate 106,706 downwards.
CGAACTGCAGGAGCAGGTGAGCATGATGCGGACGCGTTTCGCAAGCTACGAGAGCTATGCTGATGCAACCCTGCAGGATATCTTTACGCCGGAGGAACTTAATGGGGCAAAGCAACTGTCTGCTAATTACTTAGAGACAACTTACTTTGAGAGCAGTGCAGGTGGAAAGTTCGTTCTAAGGCCCCTGCCGATAGAAGCACAGTTTGCACCTGTCTACGCCATCAGCCCGCTCGATTTTAACAAAGACGGGAAACTGGATGTGCTTCTGGCCGGAAATATGAACCAGGCTCGTCTGCGGTTCGGGAAGTATGATGCCAGCTATGGTTTGCTATTGCAAGGCGACGGTAAGGGCGACTTTACGTATGTGCCGCAGTATCAATCGGGCCTGCAGCTAAAGGGGGATGTCAGAAGTATACTTACATTTGATAATTCGATATTGTTCGGAGTAAATCAGCAGGATATAAAGGCATACAAAATCAAGTAACTATGAGAGAACTACTGCCCTTCATTTTTATTATGATGCTGGTGTTTGGTTGTAAAGAGCGGGAGGAGCAACCGCTTTCCTTCAGCAGCCAACATATCAGTGAGGTTATCGCTGAAATGACGGACCTGATGGTAAATGATGTTACCAATCCACCGCTGGCGGCCCGTTTTTTCTCTTATGCCACACTGGCGGGGTATGAGGTCATGTCGCAAAACGACAGCAGCCGCCAAAGCATGTACGGTATCCTGAATGAATATCCTAAAATAGAAAAGCCTGCTGGGCTAACAGGATATTCTCCTGAGCTAAGTGCACTATTGGCGATGATGGAGACAGCCAAAAAAATGCAGCCTTCCGGCGCACTGCTAGATGCCTACGAGCAGCAGTTTCTTGATTCTTTGCGGAACGCAGGTGTTTCTGAGGAGTTAGTCACAAATTCGCTTGCCTATGCGCAGGCGGTAAGCAAAGACATTCTGGCCTATGCCAAAGCCGATAAGTACAACCGCATCAGCAACTACGCCCGCTACTCTCCTTCAGAGGTAGAAGGCACCTGGCATCCGACGCCTCCTGGATTTTTTGCGCCTGTGGAGCCTTATTTCAACACTGTGCGCTCTTTCACCCTCGACACCTGCAGCCAGTTCCAGCCAGCCCCTCCTGTTGCTTTCTCAAAAGATAAGAACTCTGAGTTTTATACCATGCTGCAGCAGTGCCAACAAAAAGGAGCAAATAATCTGACAGAAGAGGAAAAAGCCATCGCTGCTTTCTGGGACTGTAATCCCTTTGCCTTGCAGGATAACGGGCACCTGATGGTGGGCATGAAAAAGATATCACCCGGTGCACACTGGCTGGGCATCACGGGCATTGCCTGTAAGCAGGCAAACAAAAGCTTTTCTGAGGCCATGGAAATTAACACCATGGTATCCGTGTCCTTGATGGACGGCTTTATCTCCTGCTGGGACGAGAAATTCAGAAGCAACCGTATCCGCCCTGAAACAGCCATCAGAAAATACATGGATACCTCCTGGAAGCCTTTTCTGCAAACACCTCCTTTCCCGGAATACCTGAGTGGCCACTCTACTATCTCTGCAGCTTCGGCCGTGGTGCTAACGCACTACTTCGGCGAAGATTTTAAGTATTCCGATACAGTAGAAGTGCGCTATGGATTACCGGAGCGTGCATTCGAGTCCTTCCAGCAGGCGGCCATTGAAGCCGGCCTCTCCCGATTTTATGGCGGCATCCACTTCATGGATGCTATCGACAACGGACGTACCCAGGGGCTTCAGGTAGGGGAGTGGGTTTTAGATAAAACAGGAAAAGCTATCGCTGCGGAAAAGGAAGCTATTGTTCAGAAGTAGCTAATAGAAGTAACCTGCAACAATAAGCTGCTTACTACTACTGCTCTTTTGGACATATGTCTCCGAAAGCAATCTGCCGGGAAACTTCCTAATCCTCGTATATTACCCATCCGAGTATGCGGACATGGAAGTCTTGGCTAGCTTTGACTTCCGTTGAAATGTGCAGCAAGGGCGGGCATGTCTAAGTCTAAGTAGTTGTCCTTCCAAAGGTTTTACAACCAAGTTCCCTGCCGGCAACCCTTGTTTTCTGTAGCAAATGCAGCATTTTAACGCGGCAGGTATGCATCTGAAACATTCTATGCCCTTTAGAGCCGCGTACTATGCTTACCTTAGCAGTGTAACAAGTAAGCAATCACACTTATCTGAAAAATATGAACTCAACAACTTTTACAAAATTAGTATGTGGAGTATCTGCGGCGTTTCTTTTTTCATGTTCAACGGCGCAACAGGAAACAGGTACAGTAGCTATGGAGCAGCAACTGTCAGAAAACATACGCCTGAACCAGGTCGGCTATTACCCTAATGCGCCGAAAATGGCTGTGGTGGTAGGCGAAATGGAGGATGGTGAATTCTATGTGAAAACGCCCGACCTGCAGGAAACGGTGTACACAGGCCAGTTAACAGCCACCAAGGCCGGTGAATTCTCTAACAGACCGACACGAGTAGCTGATTTTTCTAATTACAAAGAGCCGGGAAGCTATGTACTGGTCATACCGGGAATAGGACACTCTTATGAATTTGAGATAGACAGAGACGTGCACAAAGATGTGGCGGCAGCCTCTATCAAAGGGTTTTATTACCAGCGCATGTCTACAGACCTCCCGGAGCAATATGCCGGTAAATGGGCCCGTGCGGCAGGTCACCCCGATAACGAGGTGCTAATTCATCCTTCTGCAGTTTCTACGCAGCGTCCGGCTGGCTCAGTGATTTCTGCCCCACGCGGTTGGTATGATGCCGGCGACTACAACAAATATATTGTGAACTCCGGCATCAGCATGGGTACTTTACTCTCTGCCTACGAAGACTTCCCAGGTTTTTATAAGAACCTGGAACTGAACATCCCTGAAAGTGGCAACAACGTGCCTGACATTCTGGATGAGGCGCTTTGGAACCTGCGCTGGATGATGGCCATGCAGGACCCGGAGGACGGGGGTGTGTACAATAAGCTCACAAATCCTTCTTTCGAAGGCATGATAATGCCTGCAGAGGCTTCCAAGCCGCGTTATGTGGTGCAGAAAGGTACTGCCGCTACCCTCGATTTTGCCGCTGTAATGGCACAGGCAAGCCGCATTTTCAGTAACTACGAGAGTGAATTTCCTGGGCTGGCGGATTCTGCGCTGGTGGCCGCGGTGAAAGCCTGGAGCTGGGCACAGCGCAACCCGAACGTTGACTATGACCAGAATGCCATGAACAAGCAGTTCAAGCCGGAGGTTTCTACGGGAGGCTACGGAGACAAGGATTACAGCGATGAGTTTATCTGGGCTGCTGCGGAGTTGTATGTGACCACAAAGCAGGACACGTATTACAATGAAGTGAACATGTTACCGGACAATAAGATGCCGCTGCCGTCATGGCCACAGGTGCGCCTGCTGGGCTATTATACCCTGAACCGCTTCAGCAGTGAACTTACGCCTGCTGCACAGAAGGACCTGCCGGAGATTCAGAAGCGCCTCGTGTCTTTTGCTGATGAACTTATAGATGGAGCAGACACGCGTACCTACAGAACAGTGATGGGAAAAACGGAAGGAGACTATATTTGGGGAAGCAGCTCTGTAGCCGCCAACCAGGGCATCGTCCTGATTCAGGCATACCAGTTGACAGATAACAAAAAGTACCTGAAAGCAGCACTTTCCAACCTGGATTATCTCTTAGGCCGTAACGCTACCGGTTATTCTTTTCTGACTGGTTTTGGTGAGAAGTCAGTGATGAAGCCACACCACAGACCATCTGTAGCCGACGGCATTGAAGAGCCTGTTCCAGGCTTACTCTCTGGGGGACCGAACGCCAGAGCCGACAAGCAGGACAACTGCACGACCTACCAGTCCTCTTTCGCGGATGAGATGTTTACAGATGATGATTGCTCCTACGCCTCCAACGAAATAGCCATCAACTGGAATGCGCCTTTTGTTTACCTGGCGGGTGCCATAGAGGCGCTGCAGGACAGGGCAGCCTTGTAAAAATAAGTAGTAAGAGCACAACAAAAAGGCCTCCTCCCAAATCTTTGGGAGGAGGCCTTTTTGTTGAAGGAAAAGCCGTTGTGTTAGTCTACGTACACTTCTTCCGTACTTCCGCACTTTAGCATTTTCTCGCCAAAGTAAGGGTTACGGATTTCTTCGTTTGAGCTTAGCCAGTAAGCTCCCTGGTTGTTTAGGGCCATCGGGCAATGCTGGTAGTACAGTGTTTGATCGGCAGCATCAAAAGCTTTGGTCATAGCGAAGACAGACTCTGACAACTGCTCAAAGTTCTCACGCTGCGCCTCCACGTCATTTGCCTGCGCAATCTGAGTGGCGCTATTCACTACCGCTTCTCTTTTCTCCTCGGCGTAAGCTTTTTCATCGCCAGTAAGTGTTGCCACTGGCATTGCACGGGCAATTTCCAGCACTTCATTGGCAGATGCTTTGGCGGCACTGGCATCAGAAGCTACTAAAGCGTCTTTCATGATCATATACTGACTTACCAGCTGTGAAATCTGCGTTTTCATCGACTCTGCTACATTGGCATAATCAGGAGTTTCCACCACTACATTAGTTGTCTGGGCAGCATCTGCCTGTATCACTTCTGTGTTTTCCACTGTTGTTTCTACATTTTCAGATGTGTTTTCAGAACAAGAAGTAAATGTGAAAGCAGCTACAACGGCTGCTGCAAAAAGTGTCTTTTTCATTTTGTCGTTTTATAATTATCCATTTATTTATTCAGCTTTCATTTGATTGAAGACTCCTAGTGAGCCATCTTCTCCTCATGCACCTCTTCATCATGCATTTCTTCTGAGTCCATTTCATCACTATGCACCTCTTCATCATGCATTTCTTCATGGTGCTCTGTGTTTGCTATGTTATCTTCGGAACATGCCGAAAAGGAGAAAGCAATTACAGCGGCTGCTACAAAAAGGGTCTTTTTCATGATATAAATTTTATTAAATTAGTTATTGACTTTAGTTTTAAATTAAGGTTAGTGATGAACTGTCTTCTGAAGAGACGTTAGTCAGCCATTCAAAATTTAGTTATTCAGAATTGTTTAATGATTATGTTCTGCCATAGGGTTTGCCCCCTTCTTGAGCACAAATTCGCTGTACAATAAGTATGCGCCGGAGGTAACGACCCTGTCATTTTCTTCCACTCCGCTTAGAATAGCAACGTTGTCAGCGCTTTCTTCTCCCAGTGTCACCATGCGGGCCTGAAAAGTATTACCACCTGTCTGTACCCATACATGGCTGCCGCCTTCATCCCGGATAACGGCATCAGTAGGTACTGCCAGTGTAGAGCCGTTTTTGCCGGGGAGCATGACGCTGGCCTGCATACCCGGCATGTACTGGTCATCCACGTTGGGCAACTCTGCCCGAAGCACTGTCACCTGGCTCCCTTGCTTTAACTCGGGGCTGATGAAAGTAACATTTGCCGTAACCGCTTCGCCTGCAAAGCCCTGCACCGCCACCTGTACTACATCACCCGCCTGCACACTTGCCACCTCTTGCGGGTATAGCTCAGCCTCCACCCATATTTTGTCAAGCTTACCCAGCCTGTAAAGTACAGCTCCTTCTGATACATACTGCCCCTCCGCTGCGGCCACATCAGTTATCACACCCGAGGTTGGCGCCACAAAGGTAACACGGGCATCTAAATTTTCGCTCTTTCCCAGGTTCCTGATCTGAGCCTCCGTCAGGCCATAGAGCAGGAGCCTTTTTCTAGCAGACTCAAGAATTGAGGCGAAGCGAGGATTCTCTGCGCCAAGTTCCTGGTTTTGTCTTAAGGCCAGCAGGTACTCCCGTTGTAAGGTCAGGAGTTCTTCAGAGTAAATGTCGTACAGAGGCTGGCCTTTTTGCACCTGCTCACCTGTTTCTTTGATGTACAAGCGCTCAATTCGTCCTGTTACCCTGCTGCTGACAATGTCTGTCTGCGTTTCATCAATAACCAGCTTCCCTGTCAGGATAGAATTGCTGGACACATCGCCGTAAACAATGGGGCTCGTTTTGATGTTGCCAAGGGCTATCTGGTTCTCGCTCAACATCAGTTCTCCGGTGTCCTTTCCGGATTGTGACACAGGCACAAGGTCCATGTGGCAAATCGGACAAATGCCCGCTTCATCCTGCACCACCTGCGGGTGCATGGGGCAGGTATAAGTAGTTCCATCTACCTCGGCATGCTCGTGTGCTTCATCAGTTTGGCAAGCAACCGCCGTCAGCACAAAGAGCAGCAGGAAGAATATGTTCAGGTATCGTTTCATGTTCTTCTAATTTTGAATAACTGAATTCTGAATGACTGAATGTTTGTTTTCATGTTCAAATTCTTTATTCGCTTATTCAGTCATTTATTTTTACAAAGCTTTCACTGTCTATCAGGAACTGGGCATCGGAGGCAATTTTGTCCGTCTGATCCAGCCCTTCCACTACCTGTACCTGGTTTCCTTCTATGGTTCCGACTGTAACGGCTACCGGCTTATAGACGCCGTTTACCTGCTTAAAAGCAACAGACCTGGTTCCGATATCCAGCACCGCCGTACGCGGCACCCACAGGGCAGGGGCAGTGGTGTAGCTGGCCTCTGCCGATACTAATTGCCCTACACGGGCTATCTTTTGCTCTCCCGGCAGGTACACTCTTACCTTTGCAAAATTCTCACCAGCTTCGTAAAACGGTTGCAGGAAATCTACCTGTGCCTCCAGCTTCTCGCCAGGCAGCTGCGGGAAAGTAATTTGTACAGGAGCGCCCTTGGCAATGGCGCTTACCTCCCCGGCAGGTATGTTAAACTCAGCCCACAGCTGGTTCGGATTTACCACGCGCAGCAGCGGCTGCCCTGCGCCCACATACATTCCCTCACGCAGTTGTATCTCCTCGCCGGCAGCTGGCATTCTCCGTTGAGAGGCTGACCCTGCATCACCGCCGCCCATACCATTCATTCCTCCGCCTGTATTGGCCTGCCTGATAGGTATCTCGCTAGGTATGGCAGACGGCGCAGTGGTGTTCAAACCTATTGCGTAGCCATCGTAAGGGCTATAGATGGCAAATGTATAACTGGCCTCCCCCGTGCGGATCAGGCGGTTGATTTGTGCATCGGTGGCTCCCAAGAGCTGTAACCGCTGTTTGGCTGCTGCTATAAGGGCTTCATCTTCAGGAGCAGACTGCACGAGGTAGAGTAGTTCCTTCTGTGCAGTAACTAAATCCGGACTATACACCTCCATCAGCTTCTGGCCTTTCTGGACAGGCTGGAAATTGTACTTCACGTACAGGTTCTCGATACGGCCACCTACGCGTGCAGGTATGGAATACACTCTCCTTTCATCATAGGTAATTATTCCCTCCATCTCAACGGAAGCCTCTACCACCTTCTGTTCCGGGGTAACAGCAGGTACACTCGAAATCACTGTTTCGTTCGTTGGCTGTAACAGAAAGGTGAGTTCATCTGTCATCACCACTGCCTCCCCCTCAACCGACTGAGGCACGAGATCCATGCCGCAGATGGGACAGGTGCCGGGTTCGTCCTGCACTACCTGCGGGTGCATGGGGCAGGTATAGGTCGTTCCTTCCGCGTGCTCGTGCGCTTCGTCACCTTGGCAAGCCGCCGCTGTCAGCACAAAGAGCAGCAGCAGGATTATGTTCAGGTATTGTTTCATGTTTGTTTATTTTTGAATAAATGAATTCTGAATGACTGAATGTTTGTTTTCCAGATTCAAAATTCATTTATTCAATCATTGATAATTTATTTCTCTATCTCGCGCTCATAATCTACAGCCAGCAGGTAAAGCTCCTGGAGGTTATTCAGGTACTCCATGTGGGCCATGTTTAGTGCTTCCCAGGCATCGATCACCTCCGATAGCTGGGCGTTGTTTTCTTCATAGGCGATCATGGTCACGTCGTAGTTCTTTTTCAGTGCAGGTATAATCTTCGTGTTGTAATTCTCTACCTGCTCCCGCTTCGCATTTAGCTCCATTGCCATCGTGCGGACCATTCCCTCTGCTTCATTCAGCATGGATTCACGCTCCCGCTGCATGGCCTCAATCTCCAGGTTCATAGCTTTTGTGTTGGCTTTATACATTTTAGACGACCAGGGGGCGATAGGAATACTAACCATACCCATGGCGGTATACATGTTTGGCATCATGCTGTTACGGGGCGTCATATGATTAAAGCTCACCCGGAAATCAGGTTTGCGCTCCAGCCGTTCCTGCTCCACATTGAGCCGCATCGACTGAATGGTTCTGTCTAGCTGGCTGATATCGCTGCGGTTGTCGTTGAGGTAAGCAGTGTCTACTGCCAGTGCCACAGGTTCTGGTATGCTGGTGACCGTGTCGATGGGGAAGGTCTGCTCTTTTGGCAGGTTCATCAGGATGTTGAGCTGCACGTTTTTCTGTGCAATCTCGTTTCGCGTCATCAGCTGCATGTTCTCCACCTCGTGCAGGCGCGCCTCTGCTTTGTATATGCTGCCTAACTTACCCTGGCTGTAAGGGTAGCGGATGCGGGCAAGTTTCAGCATGAATTCCATGATACGCTCACTATCCTGCAACACATCCAGTTTCTTCTCCAACACCACCCAGCTGTAATAGGTAGCTTTTGCCTGAGCCTTTAACTGGTTGTACAGAACATCGGCTTTGGCCTGCTCAATGGCGGCCCGGGAGTTCATATACTCTTGCTTAGCACGCTGTTTGGCAGGATTCGGAATTGCCTGCTCCGCAGAGATCATGTAAGAACCTTCCCGTTCATCACGCTCCACATCCTGGCCGGGGTAAGGCAGCATAAATACGCCTGCCCCCACCATCGGGGCCATCCAGCCTGTTGCACCTTCTGCATAGGCATCCATTGCCTTCGCCCGATAACCGTACTGCTGCAGCATAGGGTTATCCCTTTGTATCGTCTGCAGCATGTTGTCTAATGACATTGGCTGTTGCTGGGCTGAGGCAGATGTGCTCCCTAACAGCAACAGCAACAAGCCAGCAGCAGATGTAAACCATCTCCCGGCACCCTTGAAAATGAGAATTGATAAAGTATGTTTCTTAATGCTTAACATCGTATATCTCCAGTTTTCCGTGTTTCTTCAATTCATACTCTTTCGTCATCTCAAACACCACCGGTGTTACCAGCAGAATGTGAATGGATGATGTAAACACACCGCCAATCATCGGCAGCACAATAGGAATCATTACATCAGTACCAACACCTGTCGCCCACAGTACCGGAATTAAACCAAACAATGCTACCGACACTGTCATAATTTTAGGACGCAGGCGTTTGGCAGCTCCCATGAATACATAATCCCGGATATCCTGTTTAGTGATCGTTTCGGAGGAGTTGCCTTTGGTTTCAACCAGCTCTTTCATCGCCTCGTTCAGATATACCACCATCACCATGGCTGTTTCGATAGCCAACCCGAACAGTGCAATGAAACCCACTGCAACGGCTACAGACAAGTTCACACCATAGAAGTACACGATGAACACGCCGCCCACCAAGGCAAAAGGGATGGTTATAAGGTTTAGCAGCGCCTCTTTGATGGACTTGAAAGAGATGTAAAGGATCAGGAAGATGATGGCCAGCACCAGCGGTATGATGAGCTGAAGCGTCTGCGTGGCACGTACCTGATTTTCCCACTGGCCGCTCCACTCGAGGTAATACCCCTCAGGTATTCCCTCCACCTCCGCATTGATTCGCTCCATCGCCTCCTCTACTGTGCTGCCCACGTCACGGTCCCGGACATTAAAGAGAACGGCCCCACGCAATTGGGCATTTTCAGAATTTATCATCGGGGGGCCATCTGTGAAGCGCATGTCTGCCACCGACGACAAAGGAATAGTGCCGGCAGCACCCGTCTGCAGCGGGATGCGCTGGATCCGCTCGATGCTGTTGCGGTATTCCTGCGCCAGCCTTACGTTAATAGAAAAGCGCTCACGGCCTTCGATGGTGTTGCCGATGCTGGCTCCACCCAGCGCAGATTCAATGGTCATGTTCACATCATCCACCGTAAGACCATAGCGTCCGAGGGCTTCTCTGTTGATGTCAATCTCGAGGTACTTGCCACCTGTAATCGGCTCCACATACAGGTCTTTCACACCTGGTACTGTTTCCAGTGCCGACTTTACCTTTTCAGACACGGCATAAATAGAGTCCAGATCCTGGCCATATACCTTCACTCCCACATCAGTACGGATACCAGTGGCCAGCATGTTAATGCGGTTGATGATAGGTTGCGTCCAGCCGTTAACCACGCCCGGAATCTGCAATTTGGTATCAAGTTCCTGCACGATGTCCTGTTTCGTGATGCCCTCGCGCCACTCCGACTGTGGTTTCAGCATGATGATGGTTTCAATCATACTAATAGGGGAGTTGTCAGTGGCCGTGCTGGCGCGACCAGCTTTCCCCAACACCTGGTCTACCTCCGGCACAGATTTAATTATCTTGTCCTGCACCTGCAGGATGCGTTTTGCCTCGGCATTAGATATATCGGGCAGCGTGACAGGCATAAACAGGATAGAGCCCTCGTTCAGGGGCGGCATAAACTCTGTTCCGAGGCTAAACAGCATCGGGATAGAGACAAGCAGCGCCAGAATATTAATGCCGATGGTGGTCTTACGCCACTTCAGGCACCACTTCAGCAATGGTCCGTACACCCGTTCCATGCCCCGGTTAATGGGGTTGGCGTTATCCTCCTTCAGCTTGCCTTTAAGGAAGAACGAAATAAGCACTGGTGTAAGCGTAATAGCCACAATGGCATCCACTATAAGTATAAATGTCTTCGTCCAGGCCAGCGGGCTAAAGAGCTTCCCTTCCTGCCCTGTCAGTAAGAAAACCGGAAGGAAGGAGGTGATTACGATGACCGTGCTCCAGAACACGCTGGGCCCTACCTGCTTTGAGGCCTTTTCTATGATGCTGAGTCTTGTTTCTTTATCTAAAATCATCTCTTCAATTTTGAATGAGCTCCTGTTTTGTCATCTCGACAATAGGAGAGATCTGTTCAGTCAATTTTTGTTATTTACCAGATTTCTCCCTTTGGTCGAAATGACATTCTAGATTTTCCTATCGCTCTCTTTACTCTTCTTCTATCGGCTTCTTCACTTTCGCTGCCTCTGCCAGGTGCCTATAGGAGTTCTCCACCATCACAATGGCATCGTCCACAATCACACCTATGGAAAGCGCAATACCCGTTAAGGACATGATATTGGAGGAGATGTCGAACGCGTTGAGCAGGATGAAGCCTATGGCAATCGAAAGCGGCAACTGAATCATGATGATGAGGGCACTGCGCCAGTGGAAGAGGAAGAGGAATACGACCACTGCAGCCACAATCATCTCTTCGATTAATGTATTTCTGACAGAGGCTATACTTTCATTTATCAGGCCGCTGCGGTCGTAGACGATGTTGAAATCAACACCCTCTGGCAAGCCTTTGGCGACCTCCGCCATTTTCTCCTTCACGTTCTCAATCACTTCCTCAGCATTCTCCCCATAGCGCATCACCACAATGCCGCCCACAGCCTCACCTTCACCATTCAGATCAAAGATGCCCAGACGGCTTTCACCTGTCATCTGCACGGTGGCTACGTCTCTTATCCTAACAGGAATCGTGTTGTTCGTGGTAACAGCAATGTTCTCTATCTCTTCTGCTGATTTTAAATAGCCGGTGGTTTTGATGATATAGCCGATGTCGGAGCGCTCGAATTTGCGGCCACCCGCCTCGTTGTTGTTGGCCCGAACAGCCTGTATCACCTGCGGAACAGTGAGGTTATAGTAAGTGAGTTTGTTTGGGTCTACCGTGACCTGGTACTGCTTCTGGAAGCCTCCAAAAGAAGCCACCTCGCTCACGCCATCCACGTTTTGCAAGGCAAATTTTACGTACCAATCCTGCACAGCCCGTTGCTCCCCTAAGTCCATGTCAGGGGCATCGAGTGTATACCATAAAATATGTCCTACACCCGTTCCGTCGGGGCCAAGGGTTGGAGTGGCACCCTCCGGCAGTATATTGCCGACAGAATTCAGACGCTCCAGCACCCGGGAGCGAGCCCAGTACACATCGGTATCGTCCTCAAAAATGATGTAGATAAAGCTCATGCCGAACATGGAGGAGCCACGTACATACTTCACATCAGGCAGGCCCTGCAGGTTTGTGACCAGCGGGTAAGTTACCTGGTCCTCGATGATTTGCGGGCTACGGCCCATCCACTCCGTGAAAACGATGACCTGATTCTCGGACAAATCCGGAATGGCGTCTATTTTATTTGTTTGCATGGAGTACACGCCCCAGCCAAACAGGAAAGCCGACAGCAACAGCACAATGACGCGGTTGCGGAGCGAAAAAGAAATTAACTTCTCAATCATGGAAATGGTGTTCTAAACCTATACAGAATGCATTGCAGCCACAGAAAATCGGGCTTTAGAGGGTGGTGCCTAGAGAGCGTCTTAAATGACAGGTAAGGCAAAGCTGTTGCTTGCGGCAATAAAGAGATAAAGCAAGACAGCGCGCCAAACAGGCACCTAAACTGTAAGGTTTATAGAAGGAAAGACTGCACCAGCACAGGAATGTCGCGGGCGAGTGGGGGAGACGCGTATTGTGCGTAAGTCGGTTGTAGAAGGGCCTCAGGTGCAAACAGTTGTAAGATAACGGCTTGTACTGCGGCAATAAAATTAATGTCCAGAGTTTTGATGAGCGTGATGGCATCATGCTCAGAAGTGGCATCTGTGCGCTCTACTACTACCTGATGGTCTTCGCAGCAGGTGCCATCATTTGCCTTTGTATCTTTCGACGCATGGCAAGGCGGCTGCTTTTTCTGTTGCTTTTGCTCCATTGGGCAATCTGCCGTGGCGCCAAAGAAGGTCACATCACGTAATTCACCGCCACATATATGCATACCCACTGCCATGCCAGTCGAGGAGACGAGCACCAGCAGTGTGAGGGTAAGCATAATAATCTGGCGGTACAGTTTCATGTTTTTATACTTAGTACAAAGGTACTACAGAAGCGGAGAGGTTTGTTACACAATTTAAGAAAAGATTTACAGAAATTCTCTTTGGCGGTGCTAAACCGATGATTCTAAGTATAACACGATACACCGGGAATAGTTCTGTTTTTACACTATTCTCATCAGCCCTTGTCGCTGAAGGCCGGATAGAGTGTCATGCCACCATCCACGTAAATGGTGGTGCCGGTAATATAGTCCGCCTCATCCGTTGCCAGCCATACAGCCACTTTCGCGATGTCTTCGGGTTCCCCGATGCGGCCGTAGGGTATAAGTGAAAGCATGTCCTTGCGACCCTCCTCCGTACTCCAGACATCTTCATTGATGGCCGTTTTGATTGCGCCGGGAGAGATGCCGTTTACTCTTATTTTTTCGGAGGCAAGCTCCTGAGCCAGCGTTTTCATCAGCATCTGCACGCCGCCTTTGGCCGTGGCATAGTTTACATGGCCGGCCCAGGGAATGATATCATGCACCGAACTGATGAAGATGATGTGGCCCGCTGCGCGTTTTTCCTCCTGCTTTACCTCTCGCTTCACAAATTCTTTTGCCGCTGCCTGCGCGCACAGAAAATTCCCGGTCAGGTTGGTGCTGATAACCTTGTTCCAATCATCAAGCGACATGTCCAGGAAACTATCGTCACGTTGTATGCCTGCGTTGCTTACCAGTATATCTACGGTGCCAAAGTTGTCTGTCGCTGCCTTGAATAGCTTCTCCACGTCATCAGGATTGGCAACATCTGCCTGCACAACCACTGCCTTGCTGCCAACCTTTTCTATCTGGTCTTTTAGCTCCTGCGCGGACTCCTCATTAGAGTGATAGTTAATGACGACATTGGCACCCTCACGGCCCATTGCCATCGCAATGCCTTCTCCAATGCCAGAGCTCGACCCGGTTACAATGGCTACTTTGCCTTGCAGTCGTTTGTTTTCTGTTGTGTTACCCATGATAGCTTTTTAAGGTGCCGATGATAAATAGATCATACCCAAACTTAAATACTCCACCTGCCTTTCGGTTAATAACAGTATACCTCTATTTGCTGAAGAGGTTATACGGCTATTTTAATGGGTGCAGCTGACTATCTGCAGAAGCTATAGGTAAGGCAATTACTGACGACACATTGTGGCTTCGAAGCTTGTTCATAACCACCATGATTGTACAGAAAAACATGATAAAGCCGCTAACTTTGAATGTTTCTGATCACTATTATAGCTGTTACGTTATAATATTTCTTAACTTAAAAAAAGCTAATTTATATATGATGAGCAGATTATGGATTACCTTGTTCCTGATGGCATGGCTGGTGCTTCCAGCGGCGCGGGCACAGGAAAACACGCCGCCTTTCTGGAGTGAGATACAGGACTTCAAGCAGCAGGACAGCGTGCTGATGCCGCCTGAAAACGCTATCCTTTTTGTCGGGAGCTCCTCCTTAAGGATGTGGGACAACATGCAGGAGATGTTTCCAGGCAATACCGTCATCAACCGCGGCTTCGGTGGTTCGAATCTGCTGGATCTGAAACGTTACCTCAACGATATTGTACTCCCGTACCAGCCGAAGCAGATCGTAATTTACTCCGGTGAAAACGACATCGCCGCTGCCACCGTGCAGGCCCCGGAGGTGCTGGCACGGTTCAAAGACGTGTTTCAGGGTATCCGGCAAGAGATGCCAGAGGTGCCCATAGTGTTTATTTCCATCAAACCAAGTCCCTCCCGTGCCCAATACCTCCCTATAATGCAGGAATCAAACCAGCTGATCGAAGCTTATCTTAAAACGCAGCCAAAGACGCAGTACGTGGATGTATACTCCCTGATGCTGGACAATAAAGGGAAGCCGATGCAGGATATATTCCTGGGAGACAGTTTGCACATGAACAATAAAGGGTATGAGATATGGCAAAAGGCGCTCAAGCCTCACTTGCTCAGGTAGAAGATGAGAATAGGAAGATACAGCCTTGCATAAGATGGATTCAATCTATTTGTCATGCATGGTGTGGCGTCAAACAAACTATATAAATAAGAGTGGCCGCAATCTTGCGGCCACTCTTATTTATAGAGGAGTTGATGCTATACTACTGTTTCCTGCTGTGGCACCTGCAGATGGGAGAGGATGACATTGAACACGTCCACCGCCTGCAGTTCCTGTGGCAAAGCTTGCTTGTTTTTGGTGAGCAGCACCGGCCACTCGGCTATGTCTTCCGGTATGCGACCGTGCGAGCCTTTAATCAAGGTGGCATCCAGCGGAATAATGTCCATCACCATTCGAAAGCCAAGTTTTTTCTTCAACACTTTGCTCGCTACTTTTGGGATAAGGAACTTGATTTCTGGATCAGCGAACATTTCTACAGGGTCGAAGCCCGGCTTTTTATGGATGTCCACCATGCGGGCATAGTCTGGTGCTTTCGTGTCGTCGAGCCAGAAGTAGTAGGTGAACCAGGAGTTCTGGTCAGCCACCACTACCAATTCGCCGCAACGTTCGTGGGCCAGCTTATATTTATTGCGCTCTTCGCCAGCTAACACCTCCTGCACACCCGGTACCTGCTGCAACAGCTTTTGCACCGATTCTATGTCGGCAGGTTTTTGAACATAAACGTGCGCCACCTGGTGGTCGGCTACGGCAAAGGCCTTGCTCATGGCCATGTCCAGCAGTTCAGTGCCTCGCTCGTTGCGTACGGCAATGTAGCCATGCTTGCGCAGCACACGGTTCAGGTGCACTGGCTGGTTTACGTCCGATATTCCGTATTCCGACAGCACGATAACCTGCGCGCCTTTTGCCTCATAAAATTGGATCAGGTCGCCCACTACGGCATCAATTTCCTGAAGATCCTTGGCAACGCGTGTGTCGCTGGGGCCGAGGCGCTGCAGGTTGTAGTCGAGGTGCGGCAGGTAAATGAGCGTGAGCGTGGGGTCGTATAGGTCGTCCGTTATCTTGCTCGCGTCCGCTATCCATTTGCTCGACTTAATGGAGGTTTTTGGCCCCCAGTAGTTGAACAGGGGGAATGTTCCCAGTTTTGCCTGCAGCGTGTCCCGCAGGTCAGCAGGCTGGGTATAGCAATCGGGCATTTTGCGGCCATCGGCCAGGTATTGCGGGCGCGGTGTCAGGGTATAGTCGGCGGTAGTATTCATGTTATACCACCAGCCCATGTTGGCGACGGTAAAGTTGGGATCTGTGGAACGGGCTACTTCCCACACTTTTGGTGACTGTACCAGTTTATTCGACTGGCGCCACAGCTTCACTTCATCCTCATCCCGGAAATACCAGCCGTTGGCTACAATACCATGTTCTTCCGGCCATTTGCCCGTGAGGTAGGTTGATTGTGCCGTGCAGGTAACAGCCGGCAACACCGGGTGCACCACTGTGTTTTGAGCATCCGCCGCCCATTTCGACAAAAAAGGTGTGTTTTTACCGAGGAGTGATTGCGTGAGCCCGACTACGTCCAGCACTACCGTCTTCTGCATTTTGAGTGTTTTTTATAGTTGCAAGAACCCACTCCAGCTCCCGCTGTATGGATTCTGAAAGGTCTTTTTTTAAATCCTCCGGCAGCACTTCCCAAGTATAGGTTTCTACCTCCAAGTGTGTTGTCAGTTGCTTTTGCTGTATAAGCTTTAGCACTTCCACAATATCTTCCTGAGTAGACTGCAAACCACTGTATTCCTGCGTGAAAAGCGGCACGTGGAAATGCATGCGCCATTCAACGGCATTGGGCTTACGGATATGCTGCAGCGCAAAGGTCAGGTCAGGGTACTGGCATAGTTCTCCATCATCGTTCAGTTCTACCACCTGGTGAAGGTAGGTTGATTCGGCAAAACAGGCGAACGTTTCAGCCAGTTTACCGCGGGTGACCACATCATTTTTTGGGAGACTTGTTTTAAGGGCAGCACTGAGTTGTATCTTGCCTATTTTAATACCGGCATGTGTTAGCTTGGCAAAGGCCTCGGCTGGTTTCTCGTAGGCTAGCGCAAAGTGGCATACGTCGTAGCAAACCTGGATATGATGCAAAATAGCCTCCCGTGCTTCTTCCTTCGTTAGCCCCAGCGACTCCTGCAGCACCTTCACCCCCTCAGGTATGAGCCATTGCTGGTAATAGTTGATAACCTCTTTGCTGTTTTCCAGCAGCCCGTCCGGCTCCGGCTCTATATCGATATGGATGGTTTTGCCTGTTCCCTGCTTTAGTTCTAATAAGCTTGCTACCAAAGAAACCAGGTTTTCTGTTGATTGGTTAAAAACAGATTTGATTTTGGAATCATCCTCCTCTAAAAACCATGGTTTATAAGAGAGAGGAGAGGTGGAGATACCGCCCTCCATGCCCTCTGGCAAAAGTTCGGCTAAGATTCTTGCCAGGCGTACAGTATAAGTTAGCCGTTCGTCAGTAGTCCAGTCCGGCTTGTGCACATCGTCTTTCACGGCCTGGTGATGGAAGCCACCGTATGGGAAGCCGTTCATGGTGAACACATATAAACCCTGCTCCTGCAGCCATCGCTTAAAGTTGTTCAGGTGTTCCCCATCCAGTATTTGCTCACTGGCTTTGTTTGAGAGGCGCAAGCCAATTCCGAAAGGCTGGTCAGGGGATACTTTTCTCTTAAGTGAAGGGAGGTAAGTTTGAAGCTGATGAAATACATCTTCCCATGTTTCGCCGGGGTGTATGTTGGTGCAGTACGTAAGGTGATGCCCTGTATTCAGATACATATTTAGCTATAATTAAGTAAGAAAACAGCAGCCTGTAAAAACTTCACAGCGCTGTAGCCTTCTTGAACAAGGGTGCTTAAGCAGCTGGCTGAGGTTGGTGGCGCTTTTTTAATTCTTCTACGGCCTGTAGCAAGAGCGGTTCGTCCATATGATGTACTTCCACGCCTTCGCCTATTTTGTTGAGCAGCATAATCGTAAGCTTTCCGCCCAGGTGCTCTCTGAATTCCTGAAGTCCTTTGATAACACTGAGTTGCTCAGAACCTGCCTCTAGCTGTGATAGGGCTGGCACATACAGCTCAAAGCCCAATTCCTGCAGCAGTGTCAGCACGTCTTCGTGCTCTTCCTTCGTAAGCATGCCTTTCAGCATAGAATAGGTTGTATCCAAAGCAATACCGATGGCCACTGCTTCGCCGTGGCGCAACTCGTAGTTGGTGAGTTGCTCCAGTTTATGTGCTGCCCAATGGCCAAAGTCGAGTGGGCGCGAAGAACCGGTCTCAAAGGGATCGGCTCCGCCAATATGCTCCACATGCATTTCCGCACAACGGTGAATCAGCCGTTGCATGGCCGGCATGTCGCGCTGCGCCAGCTTGATGGCATCTTTCTTTATTTCCTGGTAAAAGGCCGCATCTTTTATCAACGCCACTTTGATGGCTTCTGAAATGCCGGAACGCCAGTCGCGGTCGTGCAGGGTGAGCAGGAAATCGCTGTCGTTGATAACGGCGAAAGGAGGAGCGAAGGTGCCAAGGAAGTTCTTCTTGTCAAAGAAGTTGAAGCTGTTCTTTACACCCACTGCAGAATCGTCCTGCGACAAAACAGTTGTGGGGATACGGATATGACGGATGCCTCGGTGGGCAATGGCCGCGGCAAAACCAGCCATATCCAGCACAGCGCCGCCGCCGACGGCTATAAAGTAGGAGTGGCGGTCGATTCTAAAGTTGTTTACCGCCTCCAGCAGTTTCTGCAGCAGTTCGGTGCTGTTCTTTACTTCCTCACCGCCTGTTATCAGCATCGGCTCAGCCAGGAGCTTCATCACCTCTTTGTGTCTGGAAGTATAAAGTTTTATGTCTTCTACTAAACCAGGATGAGCAGCGGCCACGCCGCTGTCTATCACAAAAAATACTTTGCGCGGAGCAGTGCCTTTGTCCTGCTGCAGCACCTCGGCAAGCAAACTATTTTTAGAATCGAAGAGCCCTTGTGTAAAGTACACACCATACCTGAATTGCACTGAAAACGATTGCTCAATAGCCTTCATATCTTTTTGAAGCATCTAATCTGGGGTTGAAGAACTCTTCTGTTGTATATCCAGCAGGAGATTTCGGTTCTGTTTATTGGCCTAAATGATATGCTATTTATGCCTTTCATAATTGTATAACAAAGTATAGCGGCTAACAATTCTCAGGTAACGGCAAATTTCTTTGCTACATAGATAGAAACCGGCAAAAGCAGCAGCACCAGCAGCCCATACTGCCAACCGGCAAAGCCAGCGGCCATACTGGCGTTCATCACAATAAGAGCCAGAATACCCGCTTTTACCGCTTTAATAATGAGCTTTGGCTCTTTGGAAGGCATGGCTTTGAACAGTGGCGGAAAGATAAGGTACGCAAACAGCAGCAGAAACGGAATGCTGTACCATAAATTGAAGTGCGGCAACAGCGAAAGGCTAAGTATACCCGCAAACACCAGAGCATACATGAGCACAGCTCCTTTTAAAGCCGCTGTATTACCACCGTGCACCTCCCCGCGGCTCACCATCGTGATAGCCGCAATGTACACAATCGGGATAAGCGCCATGAACCACAGTTGTTCCACGGCAGCAGGCACGGCGCTTACCCCAAGCAGTAGGTTACCGCCCCGGCAGGCGCCCATGTTAACGGGGCCCAGCAAAGTGTTGTGCTTGCCCTGATAGTCATAGAGCAAGGCAAGGCCCGCCACTGCCAACGCAATAACAGCACTAACCACCGATACCTGCCAGGCTGCCAGCACACCACCTAGCAACAAGATGGCACCTAAAGTAGCAGCTCCTGTTGGGGAAGCCTTTCCACTGGGTATGGGACGCTCCGGGCGCTCTACCCGGTCCAGGTCCGCGTCAAACACATCGTTGAACACCACACCACCGCCATACAAGCCGATTGTAGCCAGCACGAGCCAGCCCAGCGGCTGCAGCGTTTCAGCGTTCAAGCTTCCTTCCCAGAACGGGCGGTACAGTATAGCGCCGGAAGCCGCAAAACCCATCATGATATCTGCTATGGCCGTAATAATGTTGGCCGGGCGCATGAGCCGCAGGTAAGCGCCAATTTGCGACATTAGCGTACGATGTTAGAACCCAACTCTCCCTCATCAGCGTCCGGGCCGCCGATTACGGGTGTTTGTCCTCCTCTTAAAACGGAATTGTCTGAGAATTTTTCGCGCTGGTCTACAGCGGCAGGGGTAAGCCAGTCAGATTCGGACATCTGGCCGCTCTTGCTAAAGGCTTCGAGGGCGTTTTGATAACAAACCTTGCGGACATCTTCTAAAGAAATGCCACGCTCCAGCATCAGGGAAGCAGTTTTAGGCACAGAGAGCGGGTCGCTGATGCCCCAGTCGGCTGCACTGTTTATCATAATGCGCTCCGTACCGTATTTCTTCACAACCTCTACCATGCGCTCATTGCCCATCTTAGAATTCGGGTAAATGGTAAAGGCAGCCCAGAAGCCTCTGTCGAGTACATCTTTCACGGTTTCCTCGTTGTTGTGGTCCACAATTACCATGTCCGGGGCAATGCCGTGCTCCAGGCTCACTTCCATGCTTCGGATGGTGCCGGACTTCTTGTCGCGGTGTGGCGTGTGTATCTGCACCGGCATACTGGTTTCTTTGGCCAGTTCCAGTTGCAACCGGTAATATTTGTCTTCTGCTTTGGTCTGGTCGTCATACCCGATTTCGCCAACGCCTACCACACCTTCTTTGTAAATGAAAAGCGGCAGCAGCTCCATTACCTGCTCTGCCAGTGCCTCGTTGTTCGCTTCTTTAGAGTTAAGGCCGATAGTACAGTAGTGCTTGATACCAAACTGGCTCGCCCGGAAGCGCTCCCAACCTACCAAACTGCTATAGTAATCTTTGAAAGAGCCGACCTCTGTGCGGGGCTGGCCCAGCCAGAAAGCAGGTTCGATAATGGCCACGATTCCCGCTTGGCGCATACGCTCATAATCGTCGGTGGTGCGGGACGTCATGTGTATGTGCGGGTCAATGAGCATGAGGTTCTGGGTGTTCATAAGTTATATCTTTTAGGATGATGTCTATCTGTTAATTTTTAACGCTATGCCAGGGCTTTGCTGCCAATCAGGCTCCAGTTTAGTACGCCACTTTCCACTTTCTGCTTTAAATCAGGGTGTGCCTCCAGCAGTTCTGTAGCTGGTTTATAGCTGCTCTGCGCACAGGCAAGTGCAGCAGCTTCGCGCTCAATCTCGTTTGGCTGCGAGAACAATTTCTCTATGTCCTGGATGTTAGTCTCATTTATAAATGGGCCAACGGGGCGCCACAGTTCCGGCGATACCGGGCGGCCAGCGGCCCAGCGCTCATGGGCATAATCGGTGAGCATGCGGGCCAGTTCAGCATTGCTGCGGGCCTCAATGCCATAAATGCGGTAAAGCGGCTTAGCTACAAACAGAGTCTTCAGCAGCAGCTGGTTCCAGGCTTTTTCCTCCATGTAATCGGCAGGGTAGGGGTTTTCCAAAGCCACGGCTTCGTACACGTCACCCATGTTAGTGCGGACGCCCTCAGCCGCTCTTTTCTTAAACGCTTCAGGGTGAGGCAGCAGCGGCAGACTGCCATACAGTGCTACCAGTTCCCCCATGTCGGCGGTACTGAATAGCGTCTCCAGCTTCTTTGCAAACGCATCCGCGTCTTGAGCAGGAAGCGAGAGGAGGAGCAAAGTGCGGGCGGCCTGGTCAGCAGTCCATCGGCTTGGGTTAAAGCCTTTCCGGATTTTATTGGCCTGCTCGAGGTCTTCGTCAGTTATGCGCAGCTTCTCTTTCCCGACAAAGCGCGGGGCAGCGCTGAAAGCCAGGTACAAGTCCTTGTCTTTGGCGTCTTCGGAAGCCAGCTGGTTCATTTTTTTTGTAAGCCATTCAATTCCCTGAACCGTTGTGTTGCGCTCCAGAAGCTCTTTCAGAAATGTTTTACTTGTGTTTATGTCTGCCTGATACACGAGCGTATAGTTTAAGATAAACAATGAATAAACGTGTTCTATGGGTGCTGAACTTTATCCGTTAAGATAGTAATGTTTTCTCGTTTCTTCCATGCTTTAGGAACCTTTCATCCGGATTCAGAAGTACTGGATGATAGTATTGCTGAACCAATATGAAGTTTAAACACTATTCCTGCTGTACAAGAAAAAATATGCTGCTACAGGTGCGGCACCAGCCGCTCTGCTGCAACATAGCACGCTCAGGTAAAGGTAAAAAGAAAGATGCATATATATAAACCCACGAAAGAGGAAATATTAGCCGCAGCAGGAAAGACTGTACATGATGTAATAGCCCCGGACTTAAAGGTGTTGTTCTGTGGTATTAACCCTGGACTTTACACTGCTGCCACCGGGTATAATTTTGCCCGCCCCGGCAACAGGTTTTGGCCCACCTTGTATGCGGCAGGCTTTACACCGCGCCTGTTAAAGCCACATGAACAGCAGGAACTGCTTACCTATGGTTGTGGCATCACAAACTTTGTGGAGCGGGCTACAGGGGCAGCGGCAGAACTCAGCAGAGCAGAGTTGATGGAAGGAGGAAAGCTGTTGAAAGAAAAGGTACTGCAGTACAAGCCGCAGGTGGTTGCCTTTCTTGGCGTTACGGCTTATCGTACTGCCTTTGGTATGCCTAAGGCAGTGCTGGGGCTGCGGCCAGAAACAATAGGAGAAACCCAGCTTTGGGTGCTTCCCAATCCCAGCGGCTTAAACGCGCATTATCCCCCGGCTGCACTGGCGCAGGTATTCCGGGAACTGCGGGTAAGCTATTGACTTGGGCTCAGATATATAGGAGCCTGGGCTGAAGTATTGCGCTGTTTTATACTGCTGCTGCTTATAAAATAGCACAGGAAATGATTGCAGTGAATTTCTGTTTTTTCACAGGCAAAATATATTTCTTGAAAGCAAAACCTTATGAGTGGAAAAAGGGTATAAAGGGTGCAATTTACTTATATAGTTAAAAATTAATATTTTAGTTTTAACGTAAGAAGCTAATATTTAGGAGGAAAAGGAATAAAATTTTAAATGTAGCTACATAAAAATGCCATTTACCCTTAAAATAGTACCGTTCACTGTGTTGTTGTAACTTATAGTAATTATGTACTATGCATTTGAACTATAATGCTTTTTGAAATGTCGTCCAAATAGAACTGAAAACCATAATCAAATTCAAACTTAAAAACTTAGTATCATAAAAAACGCTATGAAGAATTATTTAGAGAGACTAGAAAACGGACTTAATAAAAGCAAAACTTTACTTTACAAGCCTGATCAATCAGGCTTAGCGTGTTCTTTTGTGAGTGGTGGATTGGTAGTAGATACCTTTGTTATAGAAGATGAGGTAATTGCCGATGCACTCTCAAAAAAAGGATTGAACGGTGTGGTTGAAGGTTCTAACTTCGAGATGCTGAAAAGCAATTATTCGTGGTTTTCGTTGCATGTTAAAACCAAGCAGGTTTACCGTGAACTTGAAAAAGAGACAGTACTCCAATAATAAATACCAGTAGCCTTACATACAACCTCTCCATACAGCCTGAAAAGGGCAGGTATGGAGAGGTTTCTTTTTTACGTAGGATTATCTGTTAGTGAGAAATTAAAAAGTTCACTGCACACCACTGGCACCGTTGCCGTCACCTTGCCTGGCGTCGTCGTTGCAGATGCTTTTCCTGCGCTTAGGCGCTTTCTTCAGGTCTTATACCATTATCAAGTGATTTCTGCGCCTTCAGAAATGTAGCGAAAGAGAATTAGCTACTTTCCCGGCTCATCCTTACGCACGTTCACCGGCCGTTCTGTCTTGGGCTTGAACAACTCCTCTGCCTGCTGCCGGATTTGCGCAGTGCCTTCTTTAAGAAGGTGAAGGAAACGCACCCGGTCCTACTTTTGCTCTGTTTCTAACTTGAGCAGTTCTACGACCTCTTCTTTGATAAATGTAAACTTGCTGCCATACTTTTAAAGTTAAGCCATGCGTAACAATCACATGGTAATGGTATAACCTTTAAACAAATTTTAGAGGGAAAGCAATTAAATTCCTGATTGTGTAGCATTTGAACTTTAGCGGCGGGACTGTTGTATAGAAAATAATTACATATTTTTGGCAATATGGTATACTATGTGGGATTTGTTTTCTATTTTTGCAAAGAATACTATTGCTGTACGCAAGAAATTTATAGACGAAGAGGCGAGAGAACAGGCTCCCAGACCCTCTGGCAACCATCCATTTTGGAAAGGTGCCAAGTCCTGCCCAACGAAGGGGAAATATAAATTAGAAAAACCATGAACAAGACATCAGGCATATCCCAACTCACCAGTTTAGTAACTCCCTCTAACCTCGTTGCCTCATCCCTGCCTGTGATGTGCTGTTGTTGCTGTTGCTGTTGCTGTTGTTCCTGTTAAAGGATCCTCCCATTTTATCCCTTCAGCCAGAACTGGCTTATTAGTTTGCCGGTTGTGAAGGAACTTATCACTCTTTTTGATCTTTAACAAAATGCAGGCTGCTGCACATCAGGTGTATATGCGGTTCGCGCAGCGCAAAAAGTTTATGCTATATACCATTTTTCCGCTTATATACTATAAGGCCATTTGGCCTTTGACTGACACCTTTACTGCGTGCTTTCCTACTGGCAGGAGGCGCATGCGCTGTTGTTGAGCCCCAACCTTTGCAACTTTCCCTGCCTTGTGCAGCAAGTTGTTAATACTTTAAAAATACATCACCTAAAATTTGAGCAGAAGCCTTTACCGGCTCATTTATAAAAAGAACATTTTATGCAAAGCTTTAGATCTGAAATAGAGAACCCGATAGTAGAAAAGGATATCATCGACCTGGAAAAGAAAATCCGGTTATACCGTGAGGGTAAGTTACAGGAAGATAAATTTAAGAGCCTGCGCCTGGCCCGCGGCGTGTACGGTCAGCGCCAACTGGGGGTGCAGATGGTGCGCATCAAGCTGCCCTTCGGCAGAATGACCACGCAGCAACTGGTACGCATTGCTTCTATTTCTGACGAGTACTCCACCGGGAACCTGCACCTGACCACGCGCCAGGACATCCAGATACACTATGTGAGCTTGGACAGAACGCCGGAGTTGTGGGCAAACCTGGAGAAGGATGACGTCACTTTACGCGAAGCTTGTGGTAACACGGTGCGTAATGTAACGGCATCGCCAGAGGCGGGCATCGACCCGGAAGAGCCATTTGACGTGTCGCCTTATGCGGATGCTGCTTTCCGCTACTTCCTGCGCAACCCGATTTGCCAGGACATGGGCCGCAAGTTCAAGATGTCTTTCTCCTCCAGCGACTCTGACACTGCTTTGTCTTACATGCACGACCTTGGGTTTATAGCGAAGGTGAAAGAGGAGAATGGACAAACCATCCGTGGCTTTAAAGTGATGATTGGGGGCGGACTTGGTGCGCAGCCGGCACTGGCACACACAGCATATGAGTTTCTTCCAGAGGACAGGGTGATTCCACTTATTGAAGGTGTCCTCCGCATTTTTGACCGTTACGGCGAACGCAACAACCGCAACAAAGCCCGTTTCAAGTATCTGATTGGGAAGATGGGGCAGGAAGAGGTGATGCGCTTGGTAAACGAAGAGTATAAGGCCTTGAAGTCTCATTCATTCGAGATAGACAAAGCGGCTAACTTCGACCCGGCTTTGCCTGAGGTAAAGGAAATTCCTGATTTTGTTGTCGAGAACACAGACAAGTATAACACCTGGCTGAAAACGAATGTATTTCAGCAGAAGCAGCAGGATTATTACGGAGTATATATCAAAGTGCTCATCGGGGATATCAGCAGCGACACCGCAAGAGCGTTGGCGCCTTTGGTGTGGGCGTATGCTGCCGATGAAATCAGAGTAACACAGGGGCAGAACCTGTTGCTGAAGTATGTGCGCAAAGAGGCGCTGCCTTATTTCTTCTCGAAGCTGGATGAACTTGGGCTGGCAGAGCCGGGCTATAACAGTGTGGCGGACATCACCACCTGCCCTGGTACCGATACCTGTAACCTCGGTATATCCAACAGTATGACCACTGCCAAGGTGATGGAAAACGTGATCATCAGCGAGTATCCTGAATTGCTCTTCAACACAGACATCAAAATTAAGATAAGTGGTTGCATGAACTCCTGCGGCCAGCACGGTATGGCTAACCTCGGTTTCCATGGCTCTTCCCTTAAGAGCGGCAAGAATGTTATACCAGCCCTGCAGGTGCTATTGGGTGGTGGCACAGTGGTGAACGGAGAAGGCCGCATTGCACAGAAAGTGCTGAAAGTACCGAGCAAGCGTGGTCTGGAAGTGGTGCGTTCTGTTATCAACGATTACCAGGCTAACAAAGAGGAAAACGAGCGCTTTAACGAGTACTACGACAGAAACGGGAAAGACTACTTTTACCAGATGCTCAAGCCGCTTGCTGACTTATCTACGCTAACCCCGGACGAGCATATTGACTGGGGGCATCAGGAGCAGTTTGAGACTGCTATTGGTGTGGGAGAGTGTGCCGGTGTTATGATCGACCTGGTGGCTACGTTGCTGTATGAGTCTGATGAGAAACTGGAGTGGGCTGCCGAAGCACTGGAAGATAAGCGCTTCGCCGATGCCATCTACTACGGCTATGCCTCTTTTGTAAGCACTGCCAAAGCGCTTCTTCTGGACAAAAACGTGAAGTGCAACACACAGGCAGGTATCATCCAGGATTTTGACACGAACTTTGTGGCAGAAGGCATTTTCAACTTTGCTCCTGACTTTACAACTGAAGTGATGCAGATAAACAAGCATAAGCCGGGCGAGGCATTTGCAAAAGAGTACCTGAACAAAGCCCTGCTGTTCCTGCAGGAAGCCACCCGCTACCGAAAAGAACAGCGCGATTTAATAGCACCTGCCTCAATAAAGAATGAGGCGTAGGAAAGGGATTTTGAATAACTGAATCTTGAATAATTGAATAAGTATGATAGTGCGACCGGCAAGTAAGCCAAAAGCTGCTCTTGCCAGATAAACTTGCTCTTATACTTAAATCATATTCATCATTCAGTTACTCAACCATTCAAAATTGAATCACTGATGGCATCAAGAAATAAACAAACGAAGCAGGAAAGCAGTTATGTGTTGGCAGATACGGCAGCACATAAGCAGCCGAGGCTGACGCTGGTTGGCGCAGGGCCCGGTGACGTGGACCTGATTACGCTGAAGGCGATAAAGGCGCTGCAGCAGGCTGACGTGGTGCTGTATGATGCCCTGGTAAATCCGGAGCTACTGCAGCATGCCCCTGCCGATGCGCCTAAACTTTTTGTAGGTAAGCGTGCCGGAGTTCACAGCTTGAAGCAGGAGGAGATAAACGAACTGATAGTAGAGTCTGCCCTTGCTTACGGACACGTGGTGCGCCTGAAAGGCGGCGACCCTTTTGTGTTTGGCCGAGGGTATGAAGAACTGGCGCATGCCGATAAGTTTCATATGCCTACGCAGGTAGTGCCGGGTATATCCAGTGCTATCGCGGTGCCTGAACTGCAGCAGATTCCGTTGACCATACGTGGCGTGAACGAAAGCTTCTGGGTGATAACAGGTACAACAAGGTCGGGTGAGATTTCCGCAGATATTCATCTGGCGGCTCAATCCAGTGCAAGTGTCATCATCCTGATGGGAATGGGTAAACTAGCGCAGATTACTCAAATATTTAGCGCAGCCGGTAAGGCCGATACACCTGTGGCTATTATCCAAAACGGTTCGCTGCCCGACGAGAAGATAGTATTTGGCAACGTTTACAACATCGTGGAGCGCGTGGAAGCAACAGGCGTGGGTGCTCCAGCCATTATTATTGTTGGTGAGGTGGTGGCTTACCACCCGTCACTGCGCTACAACCTGGACCTGGAAAAGGTGCAGGAACTGGTGAAAGCGTAGTTAAATATTCCTGAAGTATAGCAAAATAAATGAGTAGCTCCCCAAACACAACTATCGTTCCTCCTGCTGCTGCTGCTGCTGCTCCAACGGCTACTAATCCGCTATTCCCGGTTTTTCTGAAGCTGGAGCAATTGCAGACACTGGTAGTAGGTGGAGGCTATGTGGGCCATGAAAAGCTTTCTGCCGTCTTAGCCAACAGCCCGCAGGCGCAGGTGGTGTTGGTTGCCCCAGAAATACGCCCCGAAATAGAAGAACTCGCGGCCAACCACCCCTATATAACCCTGGTGAAGCGGGAGTTCCGCGAGGAAGACCTGACAGGAAAAGACATTGTGTTGGTCGCCACCAACGACAATGTTCTGAACATCACCATACGGGACCTGGCAAAATCGCACAAGATACTCACTAACGTAGCCGACACACCGCTGCAGTGCGACTTTTACCTCGGCTCCATTGTACAGAAAGGCAGTCTGAAACTGGCTATCTCCACTAATGGCAAGTCGCCGACCGTTGCAAAGCGCCTGAAGCAGGTGCTGAACGAGGGGCTGCCTGATGAGATGGAGCAGGTGCTGGACAAAATGACGCAGCTTCGGGCCACGCTCAAAGGCGACTTTGCCTATAAGGTAAAGCGCCTGAACGAGGCAACCGAAGTACTAGTGGAGCCAGCTGTTACCCCTTCATTAGCTACTGTTAAAAAGAAAAATCAGTCGAAGTATAGCCTGAAGGTGGTGCTGATGCTCGTTTTCGCCGCGCTCTCCCTGATGGTAACCGGCCACCTGCTCTTCAGCTATATCCCTTTCAGCACTATTGGTGCGATGGCAATGGATGTGGCCACACAGGTGGATAGGGAGATTCTTATCTTTATACTGGCAGGTTTTGTTGCGCAGCTGATTGATGGCGCTTTGGGCATGGCTTACGGTGTGAGTGCCACTACTTTCCTGCTTAGCTTTGGCGTGTCGCCGGTGGCGGCGAGTGCGAGTGTGCATGCCTCCGAGATTTTCACCTCCGGCGTGTCCGGCTGGATGCACCTGAAATTCGGCAACGTTAACAGCAAGCTATTTAAAACGATTGTGTTCCCCGGTGTTTTAGGAGCCATTGTGGGCGCTTTCCTGCTTTATGCACTGGAGGAATACATCTACCTCATTAAGCCCCTGGTGGCCTGCTATACCTTGTTCCTTGGCATCCTGATTATCCGGAAAGTACTCAAGAAGAACGTCAAGAAAAGCCCTGTAAAGCGGCTGGGCATGCTGGGAGCTGTCGGTGGTTTCATGGATTCCATTGGCGGCGGCGGCTGGGGCCCTATCGTGTCCTCTACGCTTATCGCCAAGGGCAGGCACCCCATGTATACCGTGGGTTCGGTGAACCTGGCGGAGTTCTTTGTGTCGTTTGCAAGCTCCGTTGCTTTCATTTCTTTGATTGGTATTACGCACTGGCAGATTATCATTGGATTGATATTAGGAGGCACAATTGCAGCACCCTTAGGGGCCTTGCTGGCCAGGAAGCTGCCTGTAAAAACCATGATGATTATTGTCGGTATTGTGGTCATCATCGTCAGCCTTCGCCTTATCTTTATGGCCTTCTTCATGTAGTTTGATTAGGGAAGAATACCTGCTTAACTTTACTTCAGAAAATACTTAAATTATAAGTGGTTGTGAAGCTTACAGCGCTTTTGCTGTCCGCTGAAGAACCATTTATCATACAGGAATCAACAAACAACATGTCTGATATAGAAACAAAGGCTATCCGGTTACAGGCCAAACGCAGCCACAACCGGGAGCACTCGGTGCCGCTTTACCTTACATCCAGCTTCACTTACGAAAGTGCCGAACAGGCCCGTGCGGTGTTTGCCGACGAGGAGCCCGGCAATATTTATTCCCGGTTCTCTAACCCGAACGTGGATGAGTTGGTGGAGAAAATGTGCTATTTAGAAAAAGCAGAAGACGGTTTTGCATTTGCCACAGGCATGTCGGCGGTGTTTACCAGTATGGCTTCATTGCTAAGTGCCGGAGACCACGTGCTGGCAGGTCGCGCTGTGTTTGGCTCTACACACCAGTTGCTTACAAGCATCCTGCCGCGTTGGGGCATCACCCATTCCTATGCTGATGCCAGCAAACCAGAGGATTGGGAAGCGCTTATCACACCGCAAACCAAAATGATTCTGGTAGAAACGCCTTCTAACCCAGGTCTGGAACTCATTGACCTGGAGTTTTTAGGAGAGCTAAAACGGAAGCATAACCTGCTTCTGGTAGTAGATAATTGCTTTGCCACACCCATTCTGCAAACGCCTATTGACTTCGGTGCTGACCTCGTAGTACACTCTGCCACAAAATATATCGATGGACAAGGCCGTGTGTTAGGTGGTATGGTGGTAGGCAAAGCAGAACTGATCAAGGAAATTCGCTTCTTCTCACGCCATACCGGACCTGCTTTGTCGCCGTTCAATGCCTGGGTGCTTTCCAAGAGCCTGGAAACACTGTCGTTGCGCATAGACAAACACTGTGAAAATGCACTGAAGCTGGCACAAACGCTGGAAGGCAACCCGGCACTGGAGGTGGTGAATTACCCTTTCCTGCCGTCTTTTGCGCAGTATGAGCTGGCCAAAAAGCAGATGAAGCAGGGAGGAGGAATTGTCACCTTTGTAGTAAAAGGCGGTTATGAAGCGGCAACGCGTTTTATCGATAGCCTGAAGATGGCAACCATCACCTCTAACTTAGGCGATACCCGCACCATCGTTACGCACCCTGCTTCCACCACACACTCTAAGTTGTCAGCCGAAGAAAAGGCCGCTACAGGCATTTCTGAAGGCCTCATTCGGGTCTCTGTTGGCTTAGAAAGTCTGCAGGACATCATTGAAGATATAGAGCAGGCACTGGCGAAGGTGTAGAGTTGTCTACAGTGCGGGCGTCTTCGCTCGTGCTGACTATGCTAAGGCCTCTGGCCTGGAAAGTTATGAGATAGAAGCAAATTTCAAAGCTCACGATAGAAGATCCAAAGCTTGAAAACAGGAGTCATTTAGAAAGTTAGCTATACATATCGTTTTTTATCATTATACCTTGCAGCTACAGTATCACGTTTAGATTCAGCTGTAGTAGATAAAATATAAACACATGGAAGTAAATTTAACACGCGTAGATCAGGATTTTCATTTTGCAGCGAAAGGTTCCTCCGGCGTGGAGTTGCATATGGATGGCTCCCCGGAAATTGGTGGCCACAACGCAGGCGCACGCCCTATGGAAATGCTGCTCATGGGCTTAGGCGGTTGCAGTGCCATTGACGTTATTCAGATTCTAAAGAAGCAACGCCAGCAGATTGATACCTTTGATATAAAAGTAACCGCGGAACGGACGCCAGGAGAGGTGCCATCTTTGTTTAAGCACATCAACGTGCACTTTATGCTGGGTGGCCCATTAGATGAGGAGAAGGTACAGAAAGCCATTAACCTTTCTATGGACAAGTACTGCTCTGTCGCAGCTATATTATACAAAACTGCCACCATCAGCCATACCTTTGAGGTGACTGCCGGGAAATTGGGTATGCCTGGGGAATTGGTTTAAGACGGTTAATATGCTTTTGACTTTTTTAAAATATATAGCTGTCGTACAAGCGCGTCTGGAGACTCGCACCCATAACACTTCACGGGGTGGAATCTCGCGCCAGAATAGTCTAGGATAGACAACAAATAGAAACAGCCGCTGCAGGTATACCCGCAGCGGCTGTTTCTATTTGTTGTCTATTACAATAGTAGTAGAAAGTCCGTTATCTTTCGTCTTACTACTTCTGTCCTTTTAAATCATGTAATTCAGTTCACTCTCGTGCGTGATGCTTTCTACCATGCCAGCGCCAACTGTTGTAAAGGAGGTCTCATCAATTAAAATAAAACCACCGTTTGCGCGGTTGTTCTCATACTTGTCCAGCAGGAGAGGAGTAGCCGTTTTAATCTGCACACGGCAGATGTCGTTCAGCTGTACCTGGTCGGCATCCATGATGTTGTCAAGTGAGTTCACGTCGACTTTGTACTGGATCTGCCTTACAACAGCACGCGTTTCGGTGGAGTTGTGGCGCAGCAACAATTTAGCACCAGCCCTAAGTGGTTTGTTGTTCATCCAGCAAACAAGTGCTTCAAACTCCTTCGATACATCCAGGTTTTCTTCCTGCTTCACGATCACATCGCCCCGGCTGATGTCTACATCATCCTCTAATTGAAGAACGACAGACATAGGAGCAAATGCTTCTTCCAGCTCTTTGCCACCCAACTCTACTGATTTAATGGTAGAAGTCTGTCCGGAAGGCAACACTGTAATTTTATCGCCTTTGCTATACGTGCCACTGATTATCTTACCGGCATAGCCTCTGTAGTCGTGGTGCTCATGAGTGTGCGGGCGGATAACATACTGCACTGGAAAACGTGCATCGTCCAGGTTAAAGTCATTTGACACCGGAACCTTCTCTAAGTGCTCTAACAGATTTGGGCCTTCATACCAGGGCATATTTTCAGAGCGGTCTACCACGTTGTCTCCTCTCAAGGCACTGATTGGAATAAAGGTGATGTCTTTGGCAGCTAGCTTTGAAGCGGCAAACTGCTTGTAATCCTCTACAATCTGGTTATACACGTTCTCATCAAAACCGACTAAGTCCATTTTGTTGATGCAGATAACCAGGTGCGGTATACCCAGCAGCGAGGAGATGATAGAGTGACGACGCGTTTGCTCCTGCACCCCATTACGGGCATCTACCAAAATAATGGACAAGTTAGAGTTGGAGGCACCCGTTACCATGTTGCGGGTATACTGGATATGACCGGGGGCATCGGCAATAATAAACTTGCGCTTTGGCGTGCTGAAGTACTTGTAGGCCACGTCAATCGTAATACCCTGCTCACGCTCCGCCTTCAGGCCGTCTGTCAGCAGCGACAGGTCAACCTGTCCGTCTTCATTAACTCTGCCGGAGCTTTCTATCGCTTCCAACTGGTCTATGTAAATCTGGTTGGTGTCGTACAGCAGGCGGCCGATTAGAGTGCTTTTACCATCGTCTACGCTACCTGCCGTTATAAATCTTAATATATCCATGTTAAAAATATCCTCCTTTTTTGCGGTCTTCCATCGCAGTTTCCGATAATTTATCGTCGATGCGGGTAGCGCCGCGCTCACTTATTTTTGACTCTATAATTTCAGCAATCACAGTGTCTATGTCGTATGCTACCGACTCTACAGCAGCTGTACAGGTCATGTCGCCTACGGTGCGGAAGCGTATTTTGCGGGTCACAATTTCATCTTCCGGGTCGCGGTAGATAAAGTCTGAAGTGGCCATCAGCTTTCCATCGCGGATGAGGCACTCGCGTTCGTGTGTAAAGTATATGTTCGGAAGCACGATTTCTTCCCGCTTAATATAGTTCCATACATCCAACTCCGTCCAGTTACTGATAGGGAAGGCGCGCACATTTTCACCTAGAGAAATGCGTCCATTGTAGGTATTCCATAACTCAGGGCGCTGGCGTTTTGGATCCCACTGCCCGAACTCGTCTCTTACAGAAAAGATCCTTTCTTTTGCACGGGCTTTTTCTTCGTCGCGGCGGGCGCCACCGATGCAGCAGTCAAAGCCGAACTCTTCTATTGATTCCAGCAAAGTATATGTCTGCAGGCCATTGCGGCTGGCATAGCGGCCAGTTGGCTCCGAAAGGTTCTGCTTCTTAATTGTGTCTTCTACGTTACGCACAATTAGCTTCTCACCCAGTCGCTCCGCCAGTTCATCGCGGTACTGGATAGCCTCCGGAAAGTTATGGCCGGTATCGATGTGCACCAGCGGGAACGGGAACTTGCCTGGTCGGAAAGCCTTTTCCGCTAAACGTACCAGGGTAATGGAATCTTTACCGCCCGAAAACAGTAAGGCCGGCTTTTGAAACTGGCCTGCTACCTCGCGCATAATATGAATGGCTTCCGCCTCCAGCTGGTCGAGGTAATCAAGGTATCTCTTATTCATTTCTTGTATTGTTTTTCGAAATCGTGTTTCAGCGAAACGACTTTAATTTGGATGCAAAATTAATGGAACTTAAAACGGAAAGCATGCTTTGACTCAATTCTTTGCAGCGCAAAGGGCAAATTTAAAACCTACACCCGTCGTTTTCTTACCTGGCGTGCAGTCCGCACTCTTTTTTAGAGTTGCTTTCCCACCACCAGCGGCCAGCTCTGAAGTCTTCGCCTTCGGCAATAGCGCGGGTACAAGGGGCACAGCCAATGCTGACGAATCCTTTGTCGTGCAGCGGATTGTAAGGGATGTTGAGCTGGCGAACGGCCTCGCGCACCGCATCCAGCGACCAGTTCTTGAGTGGGTTGTACTTAATCACCTGGAAGGCAGGATCCCATTCGATCAGCTGTAAATTCTGACGCGCATCAGACTGCTCTGCCCGGATGCCTGTAATCCAGAGTTGTACGCCCTGCAGTGCCCGCTTCAGAGGCTCCACCTTGCGCACAAAGCAGCACTGCTTGCGGTCTTCCACAGAGTTATAGAAGCTTAAGGTGCCCTTCTCTGTCACCATTTGCTCTACAGCCTCATGCTTCGGGAAGAGCACTTCTATTTTCTTGCCATAGTGCTGATTGGTTTTATGTAGCAGGTTATAGGTTTCGTTGAAAAGGCGGCCTGTATCCAGCGAGAAAACACGGATTGGCAGGTTACTCTCAAATATGTAGTGTGTAACAAGCTGATCTTCGATGCCAAGGCTAGTTGAAAAGGCAATTTGCCCCTCAAACTGCGCAGCCAGCAGCGCCAGGCTCTCTTCAATGCCTTTACCCTCCAGCAGGGCAAGCAATGCCGGCACCTTGGTTTCTAAAGCAGATATATCGTTCATGTGTTGTAAATTAAAATCTTGGGAAGATGAAATTTGGTTGTTTGTCATTGCTCCCGGGTTATAACTATTCTGCTTCTGTTTTTGTGCCCTTCGCAACAGATAAATTATCTGAGGCACGGGCACATGGTGCCTGAAAAGATGAAATGCAGAAGGAGGTAACGGGTGTGCCTGACACGGCAAAAGTGCTGAAGGAGATAAATCCAGAGTAACAGATTTATCCTAGCACAGGGTACAGCAACAACAACAACAGCAACATGCTGCAATGGGGTAAGCAGGAGCTGTGGCAGCAGAATAGCTACCAGAAAAAGAGAGCGATGTGTTGTGAACTGTTGTTTGCATTGTGTTTTAAATTTATATGTCCCGAACAATCGGGATAGGACTTGGCACCTTCCCAAAAAAGGTGGTTGCCAGAGGGTCATAGAGCCTATTCTCTCGCCTCTTCTTTATAAATTTTTCCTGTGACGGTTAAGTCAGCTGGTACTAAGTATACAAATTTACAGCAAAAAATGTTTAACTGCCTACTGTTTAGTCTAAAAAATATTTGCAGAGCAGCAAAAATTTGTTGTAAGCTGCTCCTATATTCATAATGTATTCGTGATTATGCTGCCAGATTCGTTACAAACTTAACAAGAGAGCGTTTTGCAATAGGCAGCAGCGAGTGCTCCAGCGGCACCGGAATCCGGGACACGACGGCAAAGGTAGCGGGGTTCGGCAACTCCTGCCGCTCCCGTAGGAGTTGCACCTTCAGGTGTTCATGCGTCAGGGCAAGTCCGCGCCGCACGGTCTGCAGGTGCTTTGTGTTTATACCCCTGTATTTT
The DNA here is from genome assembly GCF_010015475.1 of Pontibacter pamirensis. Taxonomy (GTDB): domain Bacteria; phylum Bacteroidota; class Bacteroidia; order Cytophagales; family Hymenobacteraceae; genus Pontibacter; species Pontibacter pamirensis. The sequence continues at coordinate 71,276 of NZ_SSNI01000002.1, read as the reverse complement.
TCGTAGGTGTTCTCAAACACCGTGATGCGGTACACATATACTTGTGTCTCTTTGCCGTGGAAAGCCTCCAGGAACAGGTATCCCTCGTTGTGATACATAGGCGTAATGCCGACGGGATTTATCTCAAGGTGTCGCTCCACAAAATCGTAGAGTTCTTTGCCCTCAGCCAACGCTTCGTTGAAAAGGGGTGCGGCATACCGGATGATCTCCTCAATCTGCTGCATGGTTTCGTCGTCCTGCGCAATTTTCTCGTAGACCAACCAGCTCCAACTTCTCAAAATCGGCGCGGCTGATGCGCTCCGGAAACGATTCGTACACCAGTTGCTTGTGGGCCTTTACCTGCTGCAGGTTACGGTAATGCATAATCAGGTCAGAGAAGACAGGGTAGAGGCGCTGCTTTCCAAACTCTGTTTTGGCGGCTTTCAGGTAAGCCAGCAGCAGATACTTTTTATACTCAAAGTCCAGAAGCCCTTCGGTAAGCCAGTTTGCGGGTAGGGTGTACATAAGCCTTTAGTTTTTAAAGTTTGCACAGTAAGATAACGCTTTATCACTTTTCCTGTTGATGCCTGTGAGAGGAAAATGCAGAATATTTTCAGGTTCGGAATACAGTTCGTGGAGTCAGGACGGCCACTCTCTGGGCAGCTTCGCTTTCTGTGCCTGAATAGGAGCCACTTTCTGGTGTAGCTGCTGCAGGACGTAATTAACATCAGCTTCATACTCTACATACAAGTCCTCATGCAACTTACTCAGCTTTTGCAGCACCACCTGCATGCGTTTTACAAGGTAATCCTGCAGGGTATCGGCTCGGTAAAGGTATGCCATTATAAAGTCCAGGTGCTCTTCGAGGTAGCGGCGAAGCAGGAGCAGCGTAAGCTGTATTTCACCTTCCTTATCTTTGGTATACTTCACGTGTCGGGTAATGTCTCCGCTCAGGGAGCGCATGTCCATCATCAAGTAGCCGGGGGAATAAGCCTCATATTTTACCTGCTGCGCTATCAGCTTTGCCACTGCCTCCCGTCGCTCCTGCAAAGTCTCGCCCTGCTCTACCAGTTCAAACTGCAGGCGCTGGCACAGGTCGGGGTCCTTTTTTAGCAGGCGGAACAGCAGTTTGTCTTTCTCCTTGTGGGGTAGCTGGGAGATCGCTTCCTTAAACTCTGAAGTTAATTGCATGGAGCAAATGGTTTTTAAGCCTTAAACATTTATTTCTCAAAAATAATTAAAGAGGTGAAGGTGAATTCAGCCTATAGAAACTCCAGCATTCACTTTGTCTTCAAGACGTGTGGGGTGCTTCATGATATATAGGTACAAAACGCCACACACCTGGAAGTACTGCTTTTGCTGCTGAAGCAAGGTAGAATGATCTAATTTTATAGCCATTGCTTCATTGCTTTCTCTGTCTTTAATTACTTAAAACTAAATGAATTTTTGTAATAGTAGCGGGTGTACTTTCCCTTATTGCGTTACCTGCAGCAGATCCATTGTTGGCACTTCAAGATTATTTCCTTAAACTTATAGGCTGTTTCACATTGAACTAAGGCACGATGTTTTGTGGTTAAGGAAGTGATTACTCAGGTAAATTATATAAACTGTTGTGCTAAAGGATTTTAAATCTTGTAACGCCAGGTGAAATAAACTCTCAGCACCTCGCGTTTTAAGTTCGCATTGTTTTGTCATTGCGTCATAAGAACACATTTGAACATATTATAACATCCATACAAATAAATAAATGATAAAGAAGGTCTCTCTCCAACAGGTCTTTTGCTTATTTATAATAAGCAGTTTTACGCTCTTTTCCTGCAGCGACAAACGCTCGGGTGATCCCCGGGTGCTTGTCTTCAGCAAGACCAGTGGCTTCCATCATTCCTCTATTGCGGCTGGTAACAATGCCCTGATGCAATTAGGTGAGGAGAATGGATTTATAGTAGACACAACCACCAACGCAGCTGTTTTCACTGAAGATTCACTGAAGCAGTATTCAGCTGTTGTGTTCCTGAACACGACCGGCGATGTGCTGAACAATTACCAGGAAGCTGATTTTGAGCGCTACATACAAGCTGGTGGCGGCTTTGTGGGTATACACGCCGCTACAGACACCGAGTATGACTGGGGCTGGTACGGCAGGTTGGTAGGCGGCTACTTCAATGGCCACCCTGAACCGCAGAAGGCAGTGTTGAACGTGGTGAATAACGACCATCCTGCTACAGAGCACCTATCTAAGGAATGGGAACGAGCCGATGAGTGGTATTCCTTTAAAAATCTGAACACCAACGCCAACGTGCTGCTCACTATAGATGAGACAACATATGAAGGCGGCACAAACGGTGATAATCACCCCATGGCCTGGTTCCATGAGTATGATGGCGGACGTGCTTTTTATACCGGCTTAGGACACACAGACGAATCTTTCAGAGACCCGCAGTACTTAAAGCACGTTCTGGGAGGTATACAGTATGCCATCGGCGAAAACCAGGAGCTTGATTATGAAAAAGTCACTTCGCAGCGTGTGCCGGAAGAAGATCGCTTTGTAAAGGTGCAACTAACGCAGGGGCAATTCTTTGAGCCTACAGAAATGGCCGTTCTCCCGAACCTAGACATCCTGGTGGCTCAGCGTCGTGGCGAACTGATGCTGTATAACCAGGAAACTGGTAACGTAAAGCAGGTGGGCGCATTGAATGTGTACCATAAAACAACGGTGCCTGATGTAAATGCAGAAGAAGGCCTGATGGGCCTGGCAGCTGACCCTAACTTCAGCAAGAACAACTACATCTACATGTTCTACAGCCCGGTGGATACTTCTGTAAACCGTCTGTCACGGTTCGTCTACAAGAACGGCCAACTGGACAATAGCTCTGAAAAAGTGATGCTGGAGTTCTACTCCCAGCGCGATATCTGCTGCCATACCGGTGGCTCTATCGCCTTCGGTCCGGGCAACATCCTGTACGTATCTACAGGGGATAACTCTACACCGTTTAACGAGAAGGGGCAGCCTTATGTAAACCATGGCTTTGCACCTTTGGATGATCGTCCGGGTCATGAGCAGTATGATGCCCGCAGATCTTCCTCCAACACAAATGACCTGAGAGGTAAAATCCTTCGCATCAAAATAAACGAGGACGGCACGTATACCATACCAGAAGGTAACCTGTTCCCGGGTAACACCCCAAATACGCATCCTGAAATTTATACCATGGGCCACCGTAACCCGTACCGCATTTCAGTAGACCAGAAAAACAGCGCTCTTTACTGGGGTGAAGTGGGACCGGATGCCGGCGCAGACAGCCTGGAGGTGCGTGGCCCGAGAGGGTATGACGAGGTAAACCAGGCCCGCGAAGCCGGTAACTATGGCTGGCCTTTGTTTATAGGTGATAATTACGCTTACAACAGGTACGATTATGGCAAAGGTGAAACAGGGCCTCTTTTTGACCCTGAAAATCCTGTCAACAACTCTCCTAATAACACAGGCTTGCAGGAACTGCCTGCAGCTCAGCCAGCTTTCATCTGGTATCCTTACGCAGAATCACCGGACTTCCCGCAACTGGGCTCCGGCGGGCGTAATGCCATGACAGGCCCTGTATATTATTCAGACATGTTCCCGGAAGCTACCCGCTACTCATCCTACTACGATGGGAAGCTGTTTATTTACGACTGGATGCGTGGCTGGATAAAAGCTGTTACAATGGATGAGAATGGTAATTTTGAGAAGATGGAGCCATTTATGTCCACTATAGACCTGAATGCACCAATTGACATGGAGGTAGGCCCTGACGGTAAGCTCTATATTCTGGAGTACGGCTCCGGCTGGTTTGCGAAAAATGAAGATTCCGGACTGGCGAGAATAGACTATTTAGCAGGTAACCGACCTCCGAAAATAGCAGGCTTAACTGTAGATAAAATGAGCGGGAAAACACCGCTTACAGTGACTGCCCAGGTTGAAGCCACAGATCCTGAGAATGACAGATTAAGGTATGTTTGGATAATAGATGATAAAAAACAGGAAACTTCGGAGCCGAAGCTTAACTATACATTTACTGGCAAGGGTGACCATAACATTAGCGTAGAAGTGCTTGATCAGAATAACGCTTCCTCTAAGAGCAATGTGGTGTCGGTGTACGCCGGAAACGAGCAGCCAAAGGTTAATGTAGCCGTACAGGGCAACAGCAGTTTCTATTTTGAAGGGCAGCCTGTAAACTACCAGGTGAAAGTAACCGATGAGGACGGTATAGTAGATGAGAGCAATCTCTTCGTTTCTGCGGACTATGTAGAAGGCACAGACATGGCGGGTGCCTCTATGGGCCACCAGGTGGTGTCGGCGGAGATGCTGGGTAAAAACCTGATGCTGAGCTCCGACTGTAAAGCGTGCCATGCGATAAATGATAAGTCTATCGGGCCGACCTATATGCAGGTAGCACAGAAATACGAGAAAGACAGGGATGCCATACAGCACCTGACAAACAAGATCATCAAAGGCGGAAGCGGTGTGTGGGGCGAGGCAGCCATGCCGGCTCACCCGAACATGGCTCCATCAGATGCAAAGCAGATTGTGCAGTGGATACTGTCATTGGGTAACACCGCAAATGCACGCAAGTCGCTGCCTGCAAGCGGGGAGGTAGTGCCAAAGCTAGACCCGCAGCAGAAAGACAATACTGTGCTGAAACTTGTTGCTACTTACACCGACCAGGGTGGTGCAGGCATCAAGCCATTGGCCGGTACTGACGCTATCTACCTCAGAAACAGTGCAATGGACGCAGCTGACTTCGCTTCTGTTAACGGGTTCAACAAAGTAACTTTTGAAGGTGCTACCTACCTGATCTTCCCGGGTACTACAGGCTGGGTGAAAGGAGAGCAGTTAGACCTGACAAATATCGGCAGCGTTGAACTGACAGCCATCGGCAACGGCGAGGCAAGCCAATACACTGTTGAAGTGAGGTTGGGCACGCCGGACGGTACAAAGATAGGAGAAGGAAAAATCAGCCTGGCCGGTGAACGACAGGTAACTCCTGCCACCATATCCTTACAAAATGTACCTGCTAACAAGCAGCAGGATGTGTACGTTGTGGTGAAACATGCCGGTGGTGAAACAGGTCAGAATCATGTGCTGAAGACGGTAAAGTTTGTACCTAAGTCAGGTACAGAAACCTCCATGAGCAAAAAATAGATTTCTTGCACTACCATATTTTAAAGAGGCTCCCTGATCAAGGGAGCCTCTTTTTTTTGTTAAATCGGCCCAGGTACAAAGGTGGTTTCGCACCTGAAAGGGTAACAGGTAAGGTGCTTCTGCCCGTATTCATAAGAAACTTTATGATTATGAAAGATTATTATACTTCTAAAGTAGTGCTTATCACCGGTGGCGGGCAGGGCATTGGACTTGGCATGGCGCAGGCTTTCGCTGAGGCAGGCGCAAAAGTTATTATAGCAGACGCAGATGCGGAAGCAGGGCAGGAGGCGCTGGCCCGACTGAAGGAACAGGACTTGCAGGCAACGTTCATTTCCTGCGATGTAGCCCGGGAAGATCAGGTGCAGGACCTGATGAAGCAGGTGAGTGAAGAACATGGCGTGTTGAATGCACTGATTAATAACGCAGGTATCGCTGATCCTTTTGTGAAGCCACTGCAGGAAATGCCAGTAGATGTCTTTGACCGGGTATTGGCCGTGAACCTGCGGGGGCCGCTACTATGTAGCAAATATGCTCTGCCCCTGCTGCAAAAAGCAGCGCATCCGGCTATTCTGAATATCTCCAGCACACGTGCCTTTATGTCAGAGCCCAACACCTTTCCATATTCCGCGTCCAAAGGCGGGCTGGAGGCACTAACGCATTCCTTGGCTGTAAGCTTAACAGCGGAGCGCGTTCGGGTAAATGCTATTGCGCCGGGATGGATTGAAGTGGGAGTGTGGGAAAAAGAAAATCAGCGGTATACGCCGCAGCATAGCAAAGAAGACAAAGAGCAGCATCCGGTCGGGCGCGTGGGCATGCCCGAAGACATAGCCGAAGCCGCTCTGTTTCTCTGCTCCGACAAAGCCGGGTTTATTACAGGCCAAAGCCTCACCGTAGATGGCGGCATGACGGTAAAGATGGTCTATAAGTAATTTAAAACTCTTAGTTGGCCCCTGCGGTAAAAGAAGAGTCAGTAATTATGCCTATGGTACACGCTCCACATGCTCCTGTTTTATTTTATGTAACTAACCCTATGTGCCCCTGGTGCTATGGCTTTACACCTGTTGTGCGCCGCCTGCGTGCCCTCTGGCATGGCAGACTTAACGTGAAGGTGCTGCTGGGCGACATGTGGGCCCATACCACTGAACCGCTGCTGCAGGAAGAGAAGAGCAAGCTTGCAGTAAGCTGGCACCAGATACAGGAACACACATTTCAGCCTTTCGATTATCGCTTTTTCAGGCAGCAAAACTTTGTATACAACACAGAGCCTGCCTGCCGCGCGCTGCTGTGCGTGCGCTTGTTGCGGCCAGCACTCCTGCTGGAAGTGCTGCGGGCCTTTCACTCTGCCTTTTTCGTAGATGGCCTGGACCTGAAAGACACGGGAATTTTGGTGCGTCTTGTCGGCCTGTTTGGGGTAAGGGAGAACCTGTTTCTAGCCCTTTTTGAGTCAGAGGAAATTATGCAGCAGATGGAGGAGGAGTTCAGCTATGTGGATAGCATTGGAGCTACTACTTTCCCGAGCGCTCTGGTGCAGACAGAGCTGGGGGTAGAGAAAATTGCGCACGGTTATATGCCTTTGGATCAGTTGGAGCAGCGCCTGTTGCAGGTGCTGGAGCAAGTTTGACCGATTTTGCTGCCTTATCAGGTGTAATGAATGTACTGTTCTATAGCTTGATGAGGATTTTGTGTTCGGAAAATTTATCTGAATATTCTAATAAAAAAATATACAAAAGCTAAACTTTACAGGAGGTTGTGCTGTATATATTAAAATATTAGTATATTTAAGATATTACCTCCTACAAGAGACATACACCTTTATGAGAAGCAGAGCGACAACCAACCAAGTAGACGAGTACATCGATTCCCTGACACCTGAAAAACAAGAATTGGCAAAAGAAGTCCGGCGCATTATCACTGCCTCTGTCGCCCATCTGGAGGAGGCTGTACGGTGGGATTGTGCCTGTTATTTTTTCTATGGTCCTGTTTGTTACATAGTCTCCTCCCGCAGCGGTATCCATTTCGGTTTTTTCCGTGGCAAAGAGCTTTCTGATCCTAAACGTCGCCTTGTCAGCCGCAATGGCCAGCACCCACACATAAAAGTGCGCTCTTTACAGGATATTGACGAGACATATTTTGGTGACCTGATCCGCGAGGCAGTGCTCCTAAACCGACATTAACCTTTTTACTACCTCTTCTAGCTTAAAACGGTTTATCAGAATAGCAGTGCTGTCTTTCATTGGGTAGCGCTGCTATTTTGTTTTAAATAAAATTGCCAGAACCTCATGCCACTTCTTTTTACTTATATAAATTCCTTCTGACTTTCCGCTTGCTGCTTTTCGATGAACGGGTAAATGCACAAGTAAAGTATTGTCCTCTATCAGCAGAGTTTCCCCGGGATTTCTTAAAAAGTGAATGAATACCGCAGTACTACTTTGCTGCAGTTGTATTGATGTTGTGACGTACCTTTGGGTATAGCGTTAATGTCGTTTTACTTTTGTAACATAACACTCAGAATAAATTCCGTTTTACACTTGGCTATGAGAATACTGCTGATAGAAGACGAACCCAAAGTAGCCTCCTTCATAAAGAAGGGCCTCGAAGAGCAGACGTATGAGGTAGACCAGGCTTATGACGGTACTTTTGGCGTAAAGCTGGCATTGCAGAATGAGTACGACCTGGTGATACTGGACATTATCCTGCCTAACATGAACGGGCTTGACGTGTGCCGTGAGATTCGGAAACACAATAGAGGCGTCTGCATTTTAATGCTGACAGCATTAGGAAGCACTGATGATAAAATTGATGGCCTGGATGCCGGTGCGGATGATTACCTGACCAAGCCATTTGAGTTTAAGGAACTACTGGCCCGCGTCAGGGCACTGTCCCGCCGTGGTACAGAAAGCGTATCCGGTGAAAAACTGAACATAGCGGACCTGGAGATGGATATCGTGAAGAAGACGGTGCACCGGGCCGGAAAGCCTGTAAGCCTGACGGCACGTGAATTTTCGCTGCTGTATTACATGTTGCGCAACCAGGGAAGGGTGGTGTCGCGGGTAGATATAACTGAGCAGGTGTGGGAAACGTCCTTTGAAACAGGCAGCAACGTAATTGACGTGTACGTTAACTTTTTGCGTAAGAAGATAGACAAAGGCCACCCTACCAAACTGATCCACACCCTGGTGGGCATGGGGTATGTGCTGAAGGAATAGGACGATCAAATGAAAATCAGAACCAAGCTTACCCTGCAGTTTGCCGGTATCTTAGCCTTGATACTGCTCCTGTTCTCGCTGGTTGTCTTTTATTTTACATCACTGTACCGGCAAGATGATTTCTACAACCGCATCGACCGCAGGGCTGTTATTGTGGCCAACCACCTTCTGGAGGCAGATGAAGTAGACGGCAGGCAGCGCCGCAGCAATGAGATTAACTATTACCAGGAGCTTCCTTACGAGGCTGTCCGTATTTTCAGGGCTAACGGAGACCCGGTATTTGCAAAGGGAGGCGGCTACCTTGGGGTAAACCCGGAGCTGCTGGGAAAAATAAAGCAGCAGAAGAGGGTACAGTATGAGCAGGGAGTGCGGCAGGTGGTAGGAGTTTATTATCCAGATAACCAGGGTGAGTTTATTGTGCTGGCTTCGTCTGTGGATGCTTATAGCCTGCGCATGTTGGAACACCTGGAGGTGATCCTGATTGTGGGCTTCTTCGGTGCGATGGTGCTGGTGCTGGTGGCAGGCTGGGCCTTCTCGAAACAGGCCATGCACCCCATTACAGAAATAGTAAGGGAGGTAGAGCGGGTGAGTGTAAAAGACCTGTACCTGCGCCTGAGCAAAGCAGACGGTAAAGATGAGATATCGGAGCTGGCACAGACATTTAATAAAATGCTGGACCGCCTGGAGCTTGCTTTTGAGATGCAGCGCACTTTTGTGTCCAACGCCTCTCATGAACTACGCACCCCCCTTACTGTGATGATAGGGGAGCTGGAGGTAGCCCTGATGAAGCCCCGGGGGCAGCAGGAGTACCAGCGCGTGCTACAGTCTGCCCTGGAAGATGCACGCCTGCTAGCCGAACTCCTGAACGGGCTGCTGCACATTGCACAGGCGAGTGTAGATCCCTCCAAAATAGAGAAAACTTACCTTCGCTTTGATGAACTGGTTTGGATGGCCCGGGACCAAGCCCTGAAGCGGCAGCCTGATGCCCACATTGAGATTGATTTCGCTAACTTCCCTGATGAAGAGGACCGTCTTCTGGTAAAAGGAAACGAAGCACTCCTGCTCATAGCTGTACTGAACGTGCTGGAAAACGCCATAAAGTTTAGCCCATCAGGTAAAGCGGCCAAAGGTCGTATTATAGTGCAGAAGCAGGAGGTGTGGCTGGAGGTGAGGGACCGGGGTATCGGTATTTCTGAAGAAGACCTGAAACACGTTTTCGTTCCTTTCTTCCGGGCCGAGAATGTACGCAGTATCACAGGGCACGGGATCGGGCTGCCACTGGCAGAGCGGATTTTAAAGCTACACCACGGTACCATCACCGTAGATTCAAAAGTGAACGAGGGCACCGAGGTAATTATAAAGCTCCCGCAGGCATACCTGTTTATTCCTTAGCACTCCGTTTTAATCTCGTTTTAATCTCGTTTTAATTTTAGTTTAATGTTAAAACTGTACGTTTACTAATTCTTCAGGTGAGGTGTAGGTAGTGCCCCACCCCTGGTGTGAAACAGATTTAAGATGTAGAATTTTTCGAGCTTATGATGAAAAGAGACCCTAATGATTTAACAGCCAACTTAAGTAAAGATATACCGGCAGGCTTAGTTGTATTTCTTGTTGCACTCCCGCTTTGTCTAGGTATAGCCCTGGCTTCGGGTGCGCCACTTTTCTCTGGCCTTATTACTGGTATTGTAGGTGGCATTGTGGTGGCCTGGCTGAGTGGTTCTCAATTAAGTGTTAGCGGGCCCGCTGCCGGTCTGACGGTTATCGTATTGAATGGGCTTGAGACTTTGGGCACGTTTGAGGCTTTCTTGCTGGCAGTAGTAATTGCGGGTATTCTGCAACTGGTATTAGGGTTTGTGAAAGCAGGCGTAATTGGCCTTTACTTTCCTTCCTCTGTTATCAAAGGTATGCTTGCTGCCATCGGTGTAATCCTGATTCTGAAGCAGATTCCTCATTTTATGGGTGCCGACGAAGACTTTTTTGGAGAGATGTCGTTCTTTCAGCCGGATGGCCGTAACACCTTTTCTGAAATTGGATATGCTTTCTCTTCCATCCAGTTAGGTGCGTTGATAGTAGGGGTTATATCTCTGACTATACTGATTGCATGGGATACCGATAGACTCAAGCGCTATAAGTTCTTCAAATTAGTGCCAGGTGCATTGATTGTAGTGTTGCTTTCTATTGCCCTGAATATCCTTTTTGCAAATTACTTCCCTCAGCTTACCATTGCAGACTCGCACTTGGTGACTATACCTATCATCGGAAACGTTCAGGAACTTGGTAACGTGCTGATGCTGCCGGACTTTGGGTCTTTCGGAAACATTGATGTGTACATTGTGGCTTTCACAATAGGCATTGTTGCCAGCCTTGAAACCTTATTAAGCGTGGAAGCTGTGGATAAACTGGACCCACATAAGCGCCGAAGCGATACCAACCGTGAGCTGAAAGCACAGGGTGTGGGTAATATAGTGGCGGGTATGCTGGGTGGTTTGCCGATGACTGCTGTGATTGTGCGTAGCTCGGCAAACGTTGCTTCTGGTGGCCAGACAAGAGTGTCAGCCTTTGTGCATGGCGTGTTCCTTGTTTTATCTGTGTTTTTCCTTGCAACATTTCTTAACCTGATACCACTCTCTGCCCTTGCCGCCATACTGCTTATAGTAGGATTCAAGCTTACCAAACCTGCTCTGTACAAGAGCCAGTTCAAACTGGGCCATGAGCAGTACGTGCCATTCATTGTTACCATACTTGCTATCCTTTTCACTGACCTGCTGATTGGTATTTGTATAGGTCTGGCAGTGGGTATATTCTACATTCTGAAGGCAAACTACAATTCTCCATACTTTTTCCACAAGGAAGAATCCGCGAACCGTGATATCATCCGCATCAAGTTGAGCGAGCACGTGTCATTCCTGAATAAAGCCAGCATAATCATGACGCTGGATCAATTGCCTCACAACTGTCATGTCATCATTGATGGTGAGAAAACAGAGTACATTGATTATGATGTGCTGGAGGCAATTCAGGAGTTTAAAAAGACAGCGCATGAGCGTGACATTGTTGTAGAGGTATTCAATATTGAAGAGGTGAGTGTGATGGAGATGCACTAATTGGAGGTTGAAGCAAACTCCTTTGAGCGCTATGAACACATTAATAGTCTGATGCCGGAGCTTGTGGAGGCAAAAACATTTTAGAACATAACCAAGTTAGCCTATAAAACAAGAGACCCCTGCCATAAGCAGGGGTCTCTTGTTTTATAGGCTAACCAGACAAAAAATTAGCGGCCTACAAAGTAGCTCAACATCAGGCCGAAGCCAGCGTTACGACGTTCCCTGCCGGCAAACGGACCTTCATCATCAACTTTTTTAAGCCCTCCGTTGTATCTTAGCTCCAGGCCAAGCCCGTTGTCTGCACGATAACCGATACCTGCTGCATATCCAAAATCAATTGTATAAGGATGATCCGTGATGTCTGTTTTAGAGGAAGTGGTTGTGCTTCCGGAAATAACTTCACGCACCTGGCTAGCTTTAGCGATAAAAGACGCCTGTGGGCCTAAGTCAAAAAATAAACCACCGGCAGAAACGTGAAATAAAACAGGCACATCAACATAGTTCAGCCGGAAAGACTCTTCTACCTCATTGCTGCCGGATTGGGATGATGTTTTCGCACCTTTCGCTGTATACAGGGCCTCTAACTGGACGCCAATCAAGTCGGTGATGTGCCGCTGCAGCATCAGACCTGCCGTATATCCCACACGATAATCATAATCCCGGGTATCGTTGCCTGTAAACGTTGTATAGGTTGCTCCCGCTTTTACGCCAAGACTTTGCGTGTATCCTGTGGTTGCAGCCAGCGCCAATACGAAAAGCAGCATTATCTTTTTCATTGTATTCAAATTTATTTGTTATTTAATCAGGTTGATTTAATTTATGACTGGAAAAGGGAGAAGTTCTATACATGGCTGCTAATATAGAAAACATTGCTTAAGTTCTAACACAAAATAAAAACCCCACTGCAACTAGCAGCGGGGTTTTTATTTTGTGAAGTTACATCCACTATCCTCAAGTAGTACTAACATTAGTAGCCGTAAGAATGCGGCTGCCTATAGGAGTTTCTACCACTCATAGTCTCTGCGCGAAGACGATCCGTAAGAGTAGGGAGGTCCATTATAGGTGTTTCTTTTTGTAGAGCTCCTGTATCTGTCGTTGTCGTAGTCACGGTTACCGTAACGGTTTCTGCCACGGTTGTCATCTTCGTCACCAAACCAGGACTTTACTTTATCACTGGCTTTGTCAAAAAAACCACGGTCTTCATCGTTGTCCCTGTTTCTGCCGTAGTCAGAAGAATACCGGCCTCTGTCGGAGTCAGAAGAATAGCGGTTTCTGTTATTGTCTGATGAAGAGCGGTCTCTGTCAGAAGAGCCGTAATTAGATGTGGTATACCCTGTGCCATAGGTTGAGTTGCCATAGCCTGAGTTACCTCTATCTGAATTGGAACCTCTGGAAGAACCATACCCTGTAGCACCGGAACCTAAAGAACCATGACCATAGTTGTCTGATGATCCTGAACGGTAGCTGTTTGAAGATTCAAAGTCATTATCGGAACCGTAACGTCCTGAATAGCTTGAACCTGAATCGTATCCTCTGTCAGAGTTATATCTACCAGAAGAGCCGTAGTTACGGTTTCTGTTATCGTTATCATCGTCGCCTGTTATTCTGTCCCAGGCGTTAGATGCTTTGTTCTTGGTATTCTCCCAGAAGTTGTCATTGTCCTGGCGGTTTCTGTCGCTGCCATAGCGGTTGCCCGAACCGTAGTTAGAAGATCCTCCGTAGTTACTAGAAGAACCGTAACGGTCTCTGTCGCTGCCATAGCGGTTGTTCGAACTGTTGTCAGACGACCCGTAATTATAGTTATCGTCAGAGGTGCCGTATCCACCTGAACGGCCGAAGTTGGAGGAAGACCCTGAGTAGCCTGAGTTAGAAAAAGAGTCACGGCCTGAGCCACCTCTATTTAAGCGAGACATTCTTCTTTCTCTATCCTCTGGACCATAGTCTCCGGCATAGATATCTCTGTCATATCCCCCTGTCTGTCCTCTGTCATTGCTGTTGTAAGGGTTATTGGCTGTCGTTTTATAGCCCCCCGAATTTTCATAGCTTGTCATAGTGTTTATAGGTTTTAGTTAAAAAATCAATTTAGATATAGAATGCTCTGAATGGCATCATTCTATATAATTTTTTACGACTATAACTGCTTAAAGTTATTAACAGAGTACTTATCTATGTATAAGCCCGCAGCGCTGCTGTCATATTTTAGCGCTGTTTTTGACGTTTTTTTCTGTGCAACTAGGATGATCTTTTACACCTGCATGCGTGGTTTTGTTAAAAATTAAATAATTGTACTTTTAATTATAATTTTTATCACGGTGTAGCGTTGTAACATACATGATATAGGATATGTGGCTGATGTGTAGTGGTGTAAGCGTGTTTTTAATAAAGACGGCTATTTATATAGTATATTATGAATTGTAAATTTTTATGAAGGAAGTCTTTGACTTGTAAACAATGTTTTTAAAATTGCAGCATGCTTCTGGTAAGGGACCCGCTGGAGGTTGAGTCAAAGGAGTGCAAATTTATGCTACTTCCAAAGGTAGTTTTACAACTTTTAGCCAATTTTATGAAATTAAAAACAATGCTAGCCTCTATGGCAGCCGTATGTATGCTTACGGCATGTGAGGATTTGTTCGAGGACGGAAGCTTGCAGCCAGATGGATCTGTTCCAAGCTTAAAGGTCAACAGCCCCACCAGAAATCCTACTGTTACAGCTGCACAAGGGCTGCAGGTTTATGTAACTGTAGTAGACAAAGATAAAGTAGATAAAATTGACTTCAAGGTATTAGGAGCCAGCGGTGAAAAGGCGCTTATCGACTTCAGCAAAAAGTCTAACAAAACTGTAGTTGAATTCGATACATTGGTATCACTTAAAGGTATTGTGCCGGGTGATTATACGCTGAAAATCAGTGCTAAAGATAAGCGCACCAACTTATCAGAAGAAGAGGTTACATTCACTGTTGAATAAACAGGATTCCATCTTAGTGGAGCGGCAACTGTAGTGTATTTACGGTTGCCGCTTTTTTATTGAAGGAATATTTTCTAAAGAAATAGAACCGATGCCAGTGGAGGAACTTTAGTTTAACCTAAAACTGGTAAACCACCTGCCATTGCTCATTTAGCTTTAAGCCGGCATCAAAAGGTTCCCCTGTCTTCTCGGAGGTAAAGCCTTTTATCTTTGGTGTTTTACCTTTTGTAAGAAGTGTGGCTATTTGTTTATCCGTCAACTGTTTGCCGCCCATTTCAAAAGGCACCAGGAAACGGCATCCTTCCCTGAAGCGGCTGCACCCATAAGCTGTCTTGCCTTTCAGTAGTTTGCCTTGTTTGCAGCGCGGGCACTGTTCGAACGGATCTGCTGCAGGTGTCTTCTCTACTTTTTCCAACACCAATTGGTTTACTTTGTCTAATTTCAAAACCGCATCAAAGCTCTCGCCTTGTTCATCTTTAAAGCCTTTTATAGCAGGTGTTCTGCCTTTGCTGAGCAAAGTCTGCACTTGCTTCTCCGTTAGTTCCTTGCCTTGCTGCTCTATTGGGATGAGGAAGCGGCAACCTTCTTTATAACGGATGCAGCCGTACGCTTTGGAGCCTTTGAGAATATGGCCTTCCTTGCAGGCGGGGCAGGAGCCCAGACCGGCCGCTGCCGGAGCAGTCTCTTTCACTGCCTTTGAAGCAGCAGCGGCTTTCTTCTGAGGCTTCACCTGTTTAGTGTCCTCCTGTTGCGGCTCCAGGGTAACGGAGGCGGCATGGTCGTATTTTACCTCCTGTACCAGGCTGATGACGAACTCCTGCAGTTCCTGCAGGAAGGCTTCTGCCTTAAATTCGCCGCCCTCTATCTGGCGCAGCTTGCGCTCCCACTGCCCCGTCATTTCCGCCGATTTCAGCGTCTGGTTCCGGATTACACCAATCAGGTCAATGCCCATTTGCGTGGGTACAATCTTCTTTTTCTCCTTGCGGATGTACTGGCGCTTGTAAAGGGTTTCGATGATGGCGGCCCGGGTTGAGGGGCGGCCGATGCCGTTTTCCTTCAGCGCCTCTTTCAACTCATCGTCTTCCACCTGCCGGCCGGCTGTTTCCATGGCGCGCAGCAGCGTGGCCTCCGTGTACTCCTTCGGCGGGTTTGTCATCTTCTTATCCAGCAGCGGCTCGTGCGGACCATGTTCTCCTTTTTCAAAATTGGGCAGCACTCCTGCGGCTTCTTCTTCCTCCTTGTTTTCACCTTCCTTTCCTGCCGGTGCATCCGAAGACTTCACATCATCGGCTCCGTAGAGCACGCGCCAGCCCGGTTCCAGAATCTGCTTGCCCCGCACCCGGAACGTATAACCTGCCGATTCAGCCATCACAGTGGTATTACTCACGATACAATCGGGGTAAAAAGCAGCAATGAAGCGGCGTGTGATGATGTCGTACACATCTGCCTCACGGCCATACAGGCTGCCTGCCGCTGCGCCGGTAGGTATAATGGCGTGGTGGTCGGTTACTTTGTTGTTGTTGAATACTTTCTTCGTCTTCCGGATTTTGCTTTGCAGCAGCGGGGCCACCTCCTGGGTGTAGTTGCTCAGGCCCTGCAGGATGCCCGGTATCTTGGGGTAAATATCATCCGGCAGGAAAGTCGTGTCCACGCGGGGGTAGGAGACCACCTTTTTCTCGTACAGGCTCTGTACCGTCTTAAGCGTCTCATCCGCGGATAGGCTCAGCTTGTTGTTGCACTCAATCTGCAGCGAAGTCAGGTCAAACAGTTTGGGAGGCGACTCAGTACCTTTCTTTATTTCAACATCCGTTATTGTCAGCTCTGCCTGTCGTATAGCATCCAGTATCTTCTGCGCCTCTTCCTCTTTCTGAAAGCGGCCGTTGGTGCTGGAGAAGGTGGTATCGCGGTAAACTGTTTTTAGCTCCCAGTAAGGCTGCGGCACAAAGTTCGCAATTTCGTGGTGGCGGTTAACCAGCATGGCCAGCGTTGGTGTCTGCACCCTTCCGATGGAGAGCGTCTGGCGGCTGCCGTTAGCATACTTCAAGGTGAAGAGGCGGGTGGCATTCAGGCCCAGCAGCCAGTCGCCGATGGCGCGGCTTTTACCTGCCTGGTAGAGCGAATCAAACTCAGAGCCCTCTCGCAGCTTTGCAAAGCCCTGCCGGATGGCATCCTCAGTGAGCGACGAAATCCAAAGTCGCTTGAAGGGCTTGCGGTAGTTGGCCTCCGTGAGCACCCAGCGCTGGATTACTTCTCCCTCCTGGCCGGCATCCCCACAGTTAATCACCTCATCTGCTTTTTCAAGCAGCTTCTTGATGATATTGAACTGCTTCTGTACCCCACTGTCCTTCATTAGTTTGATGCCGTAGCGCTCGGGCAGCATGGGCAGGTCATACATGCTCCAGCGCTTCCACTCGGGGCGGTAGTCGTCAGGCTCACGCAGGGTACAGAAGTGGCCGAAGGTCCAGGTTACCTGATAGCCGTTGCCTTCATAATAGCCGTCCTTTTTCGATTTTGCGCCTAGTACCATGGCTATCTCACGGGCTACACTTGGTTTCTCAGCAATACAAACTTTCAAGCAGATCAGAATTTAGTCTTTCCAACAGAAGTCAAATTTAACGCTTTTGGCGCTTAAATCCGAACGCAGGGAGATGCCTCTGTTTTAAACAAAATGGTAAAACGGAGGTTTGCGCAGAAACAAAACACGTAGAAGGTATCGCTGTTATAACCTATTCAGGTATAACAAACAGTGTCAAAACACTATCTTTACTTTAATATATAGTGCCGGTAGCAAACCATGTCGACTAACAAAAAAAACTCATGTGCCAAGGCAGCCCTTGCTGCTGTCTTTTTACCAGTGTTTGCACTTGTCTTGCAGGCTTGCAACAAGTTTGAATACAGCCCTTATGAGGTGCGGCTAAAGGAGGATGAAAAGCATATCAACCAACGCAATGTAGCTCGTATAAAGGCACTTGGCATTAGCTCAGCCGATACGCTGCGTTTTGTCCTGACGTCTGATACACAGGGTTTCTATCAGTCCAACGAGGACATCGTGCGTCACATCAATGGCCGCCGTGATGTTGATTTTGTGCTGATAAGTGGCGACCTGACAGATTTTGGTTTGCAGAAGGAGTTTGCGCTGGTGCACGATAGCTTTAGGAAACTGAAGGTGCCTTACATTGCTGTTATAGGAAACCATGATGCCACCGACAACGGCAAGCAGGTATACAAGGCCATGTATGGCGACTTTGACTTTAGTTTTACTGTTGGAAGAAGTAAATTCATTCTGCTGAACACGAATAACCTCGAGTTCAAAAAGCAGGCGCCTGACCTGGAATGGCTGCAAAAGGAACTTGCCCAAAGCACAGGCTATGACCATACGTTTGTTGTGTCGCATATATCACCTACCAGCTTTGGTTTTGGGGAGGAGAAGGCGCAGCACTACGGGGAGCTGTTAAGCCAGCACAAGGTATGCTATTCCCTGCACGGGCACGACCATAACTTCAAGCATTACTTTCCTTTTGATGGAAGCGTCCCTTACCTGCATACCGGCACTACAGAGCAGCGGGAGTACATTGTGTTCACGGTAGTACCAGATACAGTTACCTTTGAGCGTGTAAAATTCTAGCGTCCTCCTATGAAAACAAAACTACTGTTATGGGTACTGCTCATGCTGCTGACCACAGTTCCATTTAACGCTAAAAGCCAGGGAACTGACAGCCTTGCCCATAAGAGATGGTACCAGCCTGATGGTGTAGTGCTGCAGTATGCAGGCAACATGGGGTTCTTATCTGTTGGACCAAGTTATAGTTTAGCGAAAAACAAGCTAAACGTGGAACTGCTGTACGGTTTTGTACCCAAGTATGATGCGGAGGAGGCATTGCACCTGCTGACCCTGAAAGGGGTGTGGTTGCCACTAAAAGAAGTAAAGCTAAACAATGATTATACCCTTACGCCCCTGCGTGCCGGCTTAGGAGCCAGCTACTATTTCAACGATCAGTTCCCGCTTACCTGGAAAGATGGGATACCGGCAGGCTATTACTGGTGGTCGAGTGGTGTGCGGGTGCTGGGCTTTGCCGGAGCAGGCATCAACCGCAACTTCGGCGATGACAAAACGATAAAAGGAGTAAGCCTGTACAGCGAGATAGGCACCTACGATCTCATCCTGACCTCCTGGGTGAAAGACGAGCGCCTGACATTATGGGAGATTGCAAACCTGTCATTAGGCGTGCGGATAAAATTTTAAGTACAAGTACAGTGACGGACTCAATAGGGTGAGAGGGGCTTTTAGCAGGATTTAAAGCGCTTGCAGCATCCGGACAAAAAACATAAGAGCAACAGGCCATGCAGCCAATCGGAAAAACAATAGTCGTTATAGGTGTGTTAGTGGTTGTGGTAGGGCTGGTTATATGGCTGGCTGGCGATAAGTTCAGCTGGTTTGGCCACCTGCCCGGCGACATACGCGTGGAGAAGAAAAACATGCGCTTTTACGCCCCCATCACCAGCATGATCCTGCTCAGCATCCTGCTCTCGCTCCTGATGTGGTTGTTCCGGAAATTCTTTTAGCCTCATGCTTTTTATGCTTAGGCCATAATGCCTAAATTGCCTTCGCCAAAGGAGTGCCTTTTCTTATGAAAATTAAGCTGCACAAAGATGAGATTGCCATCCTGACAATGGTGCTCGGTTTTCTTATTGCTTTGGCTTTTCGTTTAAACGTAGGGCAATGTTTTTCATCCTTTCCAAAACACTACACTTTTTTCTGATGCCCTTTATCTGGGTGCTCGTCCTTTTACTACTGGCGGTGTTCCTGAAATCTTTCAGGTGGAGACGCATCAGTTTGCTGGCCGCAGTAGGAATACTCCTTATCTTCTCTAATCCTTTCCTGGCGAATGAAGCCTGGCGGGCATGGGAGGTAGAGGCTACTCCGGTAAGTGAACTGGAGCACTATGATGTAGCCGTTATCCTGACTGGTGTAACAGCTTACAGGGAGGATATTCCAGACAGGATTCATACGCATAAAGGAGCTGACAGATTCCTGCACCCCTTGCAGCTCTATCGTATGGGGAAGGTGGATGAGTTTCTGATTACGGGCGGTAGCGGGCGCGTATTGGCGGGTGCTGTGCCAGAAGCAGAGCAGGTGGAGAAAGTACTGCTGATGGCTGGTGTGCCAGAAGAGGATATCAGGACGGAAGGTAACAGCCGCAATACCCGTGAAAACGCTACAAATACAGCCGCGCTTGTCGCGCAAAACCCGGAATGGCAAAACCTACTGCTGGTGACTTCTGCCTTCCACATGCGCCGTTCGGCGGGTTGTTTTGAGAAAGCAGGCGTAAATACCACTTCCTTCAGCACCGACTTTTACGCTTCTGAGCGGCGCTTTACACCAGACGAAACCATCATCCCGAGTATACACGCCTTCAGCAACTGGCACCTGCTTATACATGAAATGACAGGCTTTGTAGTCTACAAAATTTTGGGCTATTGTTAAGGTGA
Organism: Pontibacter pamirensis; assembly: GCF_010015475.1. Taxonomy (GTDB): domain Bacteria; phylum Bacteroidota; class Bacteroidia; order Cytophagales; family Hymenobacteraceae; genus Pontibacter; species Pontibacter pamirensis. The sequence goes on along the minus strand of NZ_SSNI01000002.1, from coordinate 51,356 downwards.
TTTCATGCTTGTAAGTGTAGCGGTTTCCAGTGTATTTAGAAGACGCTTGATTCTGCTTTCAGGAATATTGAAACTAAATGTACTGTAGCAGGTAAAAGTAGATATACTGTAGCCACTGTTTTTGAGCACAACCTCCGATACCGCCATCCTTCTGTTTGCACATGCAGCAGCGCATGAAGTAAAATCTAAAACTTTTTCTTCGTGGCACAGTGCGCATGTCAACCAAAAGATTGCCAAAGTTCTGCTGAAGCACACGATCAGGACAATCAATAAGTCTGGTATTCCGTGCTTTACTGTGTTTACAGAGCAGCAGAAGGGGAGGACTTTTGGCGAGCGCCTGGCCAACGCTTTTCAGGATGCCTTTCAGGCAGGATATCAGCGGGTGATATGTGTGGGAAGCGATTGCCCCGCCCTGTCCCAGGCCGACCTGCAACAGGCAAAAGTGGCCTTACAAGGCCACCGTATGGTGGTGGGCCCCGCCTCCGACGGAGGTGCCTATCTTATCGGGCTGCACATCGATTCCTTTAATCCTGAAGCCTTCGCAATGCTTAACTGGCAGACAGAGCAGGTCATGCAGGAGCTGTCTATATACGCTTTCCGGCAGGAGGCTCGCCTGGATGCTTTTGAGCTGTTACAGGAGAAAGCTGATATTGACACAAAGGAAGACCTGAGCTTTATCTTGCAACAGCTGCCACTGCTGAACAGGCTTAGAAGGCAGATACTGTTCATATTAACAAAAAAAGCAGCGAAAGAACATGTGCTCCGGGGTTTACTTCAATATCGTTTAGGTAAGCATATCCTTAACCTGCTATTGCGGGCGCCTCCATTCCAACCGCAATAGCACCCACTTTTTCTGAACAATGCAGCACCTGACAGGTTGCTGCTCTAAGCACTTTTGCACTTACAGCCAAGTTAGTAAGAGGCAAAACGTGTTTATTTTACCTCATCAGCAAATCTATAATATAAATGGCAGGAGCAATCTTTTTGCTGCTGACCTGCTACTGTATTTCCTAAACTATATAAAATAACATATCATGAATAAGACCTACTACAACCCGGCTGACCTGTCGAAGTTTGGCAACATTTCAGAATTGCAACCGGAAATGGGACGCAAGTTCTTCGACTACTATGGCGAGGTGTTTAAAGAAGGTGCTCTGACGGAACGCGAAAAGGCGCTGATTGCCCTCGCTGTGTCGCATGCGGTGCAGTGCCCTTATTGCATCGACGCGTACAGCACCGACTGCCTGGAGAAAGGAGCCGATGAAAACCAGATGATGGAGGCCGTGCATGTTGCCGCAGCCATAAAAGGCGGCGCGGCGCTGGTGCATGGGGTGCAGATGATGAACAAGATAAAAGAACTCTCGATGTAGCCTATGGGATCTACCGTAAAATCACTCAAAGGGCAGCAACACGAGCTGTCTGACTCTTCCTTTCAGCTGAATGTGCTGCAGGCGCCAACACAGCACGGGGAGCAGTTCCCTGCCTTTGCCAGGCGCCTGCAGGAGCATGACCTTTACCCGCTGAAGCCTACAGGCACCACTATCCTGCAAGTGAACATGGGCAAGATGTGCAACCAGACCTGCAAGCACTGCCACGTAGACGCTGGCCCGGACCGCAAAGAGATTATGACGCGCGATACCATGCAACTGTGCCTGGATGCGCTGCAGCAGTCGCCGGACATAACCACCGTGGACCTGACAGGCGGTGCCCCGGAGATGAACCCGGACTTCCGCTGGTTTGTGGAAGAACTTTCGAAACTGGGGCGGCAGGTAATGGTGCGCTGTAACCTGACTATTATTCTCGCCAATAAAAAGTACCATGACCTGCCGGAGTTTTTCAGGAAGCACGGAGTGCATGTGGTGTCTTCGTTGCCTTACTTCCAGGCTTCGCGCACAGATGCACAAAGAGGTGATGGGGTGTTCGAGAAATCTATTAAGGCGCTGCAGATGCTCAACGAGGTAGGGTACGGCCATGAGGGCAGTGAGTTGCTGCTGGACCTGGTGTACAACCCGTCCGGGGCTTTCCTGCCAAGTGCGCAGGCCTCGTTGGAAGCGGAGTTCAAGCGCAGGCTGCGCAGCGGCTACAGTGTCGAATTCCACAACCTGTTCTGTATTACTAACCTGCCCGTAAGCCGCTTCCTGGATTACCTGGTGCAGAGCGGCAACTACGACAGCTACATGGAGAAACTGGTGAATGCATTCAATCCCGTGGCAGCAGCGGGCGTGATGTGCCGTAACACCATCTCCGTTGGCTGGGACGGGCACCTCTACGACTGTGACTTTAACCAGATGCTGGAGCTGAAAGTGGAGCAGGGTTCTTCCCATCACATCCGCGATTTTGACGCAGCAGCCTTAGATAAACGAAACATCGTGCTGAACCAGCACTGCTACGGCTGCACAGCCGGAGCCGGCTCTAGTTGCGGTGGCGAAACGGTGAAGTAAATTGTTGTTGATTGTAAATCGTTTATTGTTGTTCGTGGGGTAATGAAGCAGTTGAATTTTAGCAGTCACCAGCTTCCGCTCATTTCAGAGGCTTTCAAACTTTCTATCACCCTTTGTCCTTCTTCCTTCATCCATCTGTCCTGTAATAAATGAAGAAACTATACCTGGCGTCGGCAACTTTCTGGCTGCTGGTGCTGCAGGCCTGTGGGCAAACAACAGGCAGTGCCTATGCCTTGATGCTGAAAGGTTTGTACAGCCACACCGTACCGCAACTAAAGCCGGATCAGCTGTATCAGCAGCTACATAAAGCAGAAAATAAACCGCTGTTACTCGACACGCGCACTGCGGCGGAGTATAAGGTGAGCCATTTAAATGGTGCAACGTTTGCAGCCTACGAGAACTTTAGTCTTTCTCTGCTGAAGGATATACCGAAAGATACGCCCATCATTGTATACTGCTCCGTTGGTTACCGCAGCGAGAAGGTAGGGGAGCAGTTGCAGCAGGCGGGCTTCTACAACGTGCACAACCTGTACGGTGGTATTTTTGAATGGATAAACCAGGGATACCCGGTTTACAACAAAGTGGGCAAAACAAACAAAGTGCATACGTATTCCAGCACATGGGGCATTTGGTTGGAGAAAGGAGAGAAAGTATATGAATGATAAAAAGCTGTTAATGCTGTTTGTGCGCAATCCGGAGCTGGGAAAAGTAAAAACCAGACTGGCAGCATCCGTAGGACCAGACAAGGCCCTGGAAATATACCTGCAACTGCTCCAGCATACCTGCAAGGTTACCCAAAAGTTACCCATGAAAAAACTGGTATACTACTCCAATGCGGTGGACACAAACGACCTGTGGCCCAATGAGGAGTACCAGAAGCGGGTGCAGCCACAAGGCAATTTAGGAGAGAAAATGGAAGCTGCTTTTGCCATTGCTTTTGCAGAAGGACATACTGATGTGGTGATTATTGGCAGCGATTGCCTGCAACTAACGCCTGCTATTGTTTCAGAGGCATATCATAAGTTGGCGCAGCATGATGTGGTGATTGGACCTGCGCTGGATGGCGGCTATTACCTGCTGGGTATGAAAAGGCTGCACCCCGAACTCTTCCGAAACAAACGCTGGAGCACAGAGCATGTCTTTCCGGATACCCTCTCCGATGTGGAGCGCCTGCACCTTTCGCACGCTCTCTTGCCCCGCCTCTCGGATGTGGATTATGTGGAAGACCTGGATGCACGTTTCTTTCCCTGATGCTACGACAGAAGTTCAATTTCACCTGGTGCGCGGCATGAACACAGCATCGGGAGGCATTTCATTTGTCGCTTTGCTTATCAAAGGACTAAACCAACCATTGTAAAAGTAGTATACACATTCCATGTCATCAATCATACAGAAATCTACGCTTCAGTTTTTAGCCGAGCTGGCAGCGCATAACACCCGCGAGTGGTTTGCGGAGCACAAAAACCGTTATGAAGACGCCCGCAAAAACTACATCAGTTTCCTGGATGAAATGCTGCAGGAGATGCAGCATTTTGAACCGGCAGCGCGCGGGCAAAGAGGCAAAGACCTGGTGTTCCGGATTTATCGCGACGTACGCTTCTCAAAAGACAAGAGACCCTACAAAGACCACTTCGGAGCTTACGTAGCGGAGGGTGGAAGAAAGTCGACTTTGCCGGGCTATTACCTGCACCTGGCGGGGAATAACAATTCGTTTGTTGCCGGAGGCCTCTGGATGCCGCCGGCAGAGCAGCTAAAAGCAGTGCGCCAGGAGATTGACTATAACCTGGATGCGTTCAAAAGCATAATCGAGTCTACGGACTTTAAAAATTGTTTTGGAGATTTGCAGGGGGAGCAACTTAAAACTACTCCCAAAGGCTATGATAAGGAGAACCCAGCCATCAACTATTTACGCCACAAAAGCTGGAACGCTGTAATGCCTTTACCGAATAACGAGGTTTTACAGGAGAACTTCATGGAGGTGGTGCTGGACGCTTTTCAGGCCCTGAAACCATTCAACGATTTCCTGATGCAGCCGCTGCAGGATGTGGAAGAGTAGATAAACCAAATAAAATTTTATTTTCTCTATATATTGTTTAGATTGTGTAACGCAAGCTCACGTTCCGCTAAAAGAATAGAGAAATGAAACAGGCCCTTGTTATTCTTTTTACACTTCTTAGTATGCTTAGTGGGTATGCGCAAAGTTTCTATTTTGAGAAGCCGGATTATAAAAAAATAGAAAAAGCCATAAAGGTTGAAGGCTCTAACTACTATTATTCTGCGCTGATGGAGCGGTATAACCGGGCAGATACAACCATGACCTTAGATGAGAAGAGGCACCTGTACTATGGTTATTCTTTTCAGCCGAAGTATTCGCCTTACGACTCGCCGGATTTTGCTGACAGCCTGCGAGCAGTACTACAGAAAGACCAACACAGTGACGCTGACCTGAAGCGTATCTTGAAGTATGGCGATTTGCTTTTAGCTGATAACCCGTTTGATTTAAGAGCCATCAATTATCAACTATACGCCCTGGAAAAGCTTGAAAAGCAGGAAGCCTTCAGGAAAAGATTAAACCAAATGAACATAACAATAGAAGCGCTGCTAAGCTCAGGCGATGGCCTGAAAAAAGAGTCTGCTTTCTATGTTATTTATACAACGCACGAATACGACCTGCTCAACATTCTGGGCTTCCAGTTTGGAGGGCAGCAAAGTTTAATCGAGCATTATGATTACCTGAAGGTAGCAGAAAACCCAAGCCAGGTAGAGGGCATGTACTTCGATGTCAGTCCGTGTTTGAACTCCCTGAATAAAATGTTCAAGTAGCCCTCATTGCAGACAGTTGGAGCCTGCTTCTTTGCATGTGTCATTAGACACAGTTTCACTTTATTGAGTCAAAGCTAAGCTTTACCTGTTTTATCACGCACTTCCTCTTCTGCTATTAAGTGCCGCTTGCGCTGCCGGTAGAGGTAGAGTTCTATTAGCAGCCAAAGAAACACGAGCGTATACTCCAGCAAAATAAGTCCCATGCTTTCGGTGTTAGCAGTAGTTTGGTAAGCGGCATACGACAGGATAGCAAAACCCGACCATACCACAGCAAAGCGAAAGCGGCTCATAGTAGTAAGCGCCAGGAGTGTAGTAAGGTACCAGGGGTGCACTGTGGTAGCCAGGAATAGATAGATGGTAAGAGCGGCTGCCATGTAGCCTGCCATTCTGCGGATGGAACTCAATCTCTTTTTAGTGGCTAACCAAACAATTAGGAGCAGAGTAATCAAAGAAAGCAAAGGCCCCAGTACCATAATTATATTGAAACCGGCAAGTTTATACCCGATCCAGCGCAGGAAAAAATAGATGCCGGCGTTGAACTCGAACTTTTGAAAGTACAGGTCCAGGCTCTGGAAAATATGCTGGATTACCTCCATAGACAGGAGCGGGTAAAACACAACTACCACTGTTCCCCCTGCTGCCCCCCCGAAAATCAGGAACTTTCTTGGGCCTAGTCTGCGGAGCAGGAAAGGCAGAAACATGAGCGGTAAGAGTTTGGTGCCGATGGCCAGGCCAAAGGCTACGCCTGAAAATAAAAAGCGCTGGTAAAAAAGCTGGTGCAGGGAGAGAAGCAGAAAAAAGATCAGCAGCGCCTCAAAATGCAGGTTGCCCACCAACTCCAGTATTACAAGCGGGTTGAGGGCATACAGCAGCACGTGCTTATCCGGGAGGGCCATTTTGCGGAGCAGGCGCAGCAGCAATAGTATGCTCCCTAGCTCTGCCAACAGTAGCACTACCCGCAACACCAGTACATTGCCCCATAGGTTGGCGGGGAAAAGTTCAGCAGACATCAAGAAAACAGCTTGCGAAACAGGCGGATAAATGCTGTAGTAGTGAGGGGAATTTAGCTGCTGGTAGAGTGCTGTGGTGATACCAACCACAGGCGGTGCGTCACCGGAAATGATAAACTTTGGCAAGTGCAGGTAAGGATTCATGCCAGCGGCTAACAACCTGCCATCCCATATAAAGCGGAAATAATCATCAGACAGTGCGGGTTCAGCAAATAGGAACAGGAGCCTGAACACGACCGCTGCCCCGATGCCATACCATATATGGAAGTGTGCGTTGATCAGGTAGAGGTAGCAGCCAAAAGCCGCTGCATAAAGCACGAGAAGCTGCACAAATTCAGTTCGTGGCGTAGCATAAGCCAACGCAAGATAAGCTAGTGCTGAAACTCCTGTTACGATGTAAGTAGCCGTGTTACTCTTCGTCATACTTTAAGCCTGCCTGCTATGAAAGAGAGAATAAAAGAACACGGTGCCAAACCCGAAGGCCAGCATGAGATGAAAGGGCAGCTGGCCATAGTCCTGTAACCTGAATGCCGCGCCAATCCCAAATATAAAATACAGCGCCAGCAGCCCCTCCAGTATGGTGACAGGACTTATACTTTTGATGCCATAGCCCTGTTTCCGCCACGAGTCCTTAGCGTTCACAATATTGTATTTCGGCGTCCGGACAAACGGTGTTTTTTTTCCAAAGTATCCTTCCAGCACGGCAATGCTGTTGTGGAGCGAAAGCCCCATAGAGATGGACAGGAACAGGATAAACTCAGGCACAAACCACACCGTGGTACGCCAGGCGGAGGCGCTGTGGGCAGAGTGTGCTGACCAGTAAAAAGCAACCAGTGCAGCTAAGCTCAGTAACAAGGCATACCCCAGCTGAAAAAAAAGTGCTAGCTCCGGTAAATTGTTTTTGAGGAACAGCACAGGCAAGCTTAAAATTGCCGTGAGCAGCACACAAACAAAAATGGCACTGTTTAATAGGTGAAAGAAGGCGTGCAGTTTTGTAGAAAACGAAACACTAGAGCGCAGTACCCGCCCTAAATGTTTACGTGCGGTTTCTGCAGCTCCTTTCGTCCATCTAAACTGCTGCGATTTTAGTGCACCCATGGCGGCGGGTAACTCAGCCGGTGCCTCCACATCTTCCATGTATAGGAACTGCCAGCCCCGTAGTTGCGCCCGGTAGCTCAGGTCTAAATCTTCTGTCAGGGTGTCGGCCTGCCAGCCCCCGGCATCCAAGATACAAGCCTTCCGCCATACACCTGCCGTACCGTTGAAGTTCATGAAGTGGCCCCCGCTGTTGCGCCCGGTTTGCTCCACGGTAAAATGTGCATTTAGCCCGAAGGCTTGCAGCCTCGTTAGCAGGGAGTAATCGCTGTTCAGGTGGCTCCAGCGGGTTTGCACGACGCCAATCTGCGGATCGGTGAAAGCAGCTATTGTCTGCTTCAGGAAATCAGGTTTGGGCAAGAAATCCGCATCAAATATAGCAATGTACTCTCCTGTAGCCTGTGCCAGCCCGTGCTGCAAAGCGCCCGCTTTATACCCAGTGCGCTCAACCCTGCGGATGTGCTGTATGTGCAGGTGCGGGTAGGCTTTAAGTTTTTCTTCGATAATAGCCGTTGTGTCATCCGTAGAATCATCAAGGATCTGAATCTGCAGGCGGTTGTGGGGGTAGTCAAACGCTGCCACGGCCTCCAGTAGGCGTGCTACCACATAGCGTTCATTGTAAACTGGTAGTTGTACGGTTATTAGGGCTGGCCAGTCCTGCCGCAGTGTGTAAGGGAGGGTATGGAGTTTGTGGCGGCCCCTGCGGTGCAACCAGTAGAGAACTGTCAGATGCAGCTGCGCCATGCTATAGCAGAAGATGAAGGCAAGGCATATTGCATACACAACCAACATCAATCCTTCTGCCATACTCATACCCGGAGTTTATAGATACTTAAATATAGTCAGAATGATTTTATAACCTGCCATCACGGTGCCCTTTACAGTGCCCGACACTTTTGATGTTCCTATTCGCTTGCGGTAAGTTACGGGTACTTCGGTATAACTAATCATTTTCCTGGCCGCTTTCGCCTGCATTTCTACTGTCCAGCCATACGTGCGGTCGCGCATAGAGAGCGCCAGCAGTGTATCCAGTTTAATAGCCCTGAAAGGACCCAGATCGGTAAAGCGCGCACCATAGAACAAACGAAGCAGGGAAGTGGCGAGCCAGTTGCCGAAAATCTGCTGGGGCAGCATGGCACCGGCCCCCCTATTGCCTAAAGCCCTGGAGCCAATCACCATCTCTGCCCGGCCCTCCATAATAGGCTGCACCAGCTGTGGCATCTCCTCCGGGTAATCTGAAAAATCCCCATCCAGGAAAACGATGATATCGGGGCGGGTAGTAATGGGTTTGGCAGTGGCATATGCTATTCCTTTGAGACAGGCATTACCGTAACCCGGCGTTGGCTCCTCCAGCACGGTGGCACCGGCAGCGGCGGCAACTTTGGCTGTGCGGTCGCTGGAGTTGTTGTTGACCACAATCACCTCCTCTACAAAACCAGCCGGTATGGCCTGCAGTACTTTGGCAATAGATTGTTCCTCGTTATAAGCAGGAATGATAACGTTAATTCGGGGCATATTTTAATTGTGGGCACAAAGATGTTCAAATTCTTTTTCTGATACTATTATTGATTTCCTTCTTTGGAGTTCTGCCATAACATAAGTTACCTTTGCAGCCTGAATTTCTGCATGAAGTTTGTTATTAGTTGGTTATGATACTTGAAGCACTTATAAATGAGGACGCAGTGAAGGAGGGAGATAAAGCTCCTGACTTTGAACTGCAAAGGCAGGATGGCGGTTTGTTCCGCCTGCATGACCTGCTGAAGGAGAAGAACGTGGTGCTATACTTTTACCCAAAAGACAGTACCTCAGGCTGTACCAAGCAGGCCTGCGAATTCCGCAACCAGTATAAAGTATTTAAAGAATATGATGCTGAAGTGGTTGGGGTAAGTTCTGACAGCCTGCAGTCGCACAAAAAGTTTGAGCGGGTGCATCACCTGCCCTTTACCCTGCTGAGCGACAAAGGTGGTCAGATACGGAGTATTTATGGGGTGCCGCGCCAACTGGGCGTGTTTCCAGGGCGAGTGACCTACATCATAGATAAATCAAAAGAGGTTCGCGCGATTTACAATTCCATGTCTAAGCCACTGGAGCACATAAGCACAGCGATAGAGGTGTTGCGTGGCATCAACAAAGAACAAAACGCTCCAAATTAAACGGATGTTTTACTTTAAAGCAGAAGTGGCCGCATGAGTAACCGGGTGGCCATTTCTGCTTTAAGAATATTATCAGGAAGGCCTTCGTTTCAGCCATCTGCCGCTGTTGAACTCCAGGCTCAAAAAACCAAACTCTTTATTATAAAGAATCCGCTTTACACCTCCATTTTCGGTGTTGTTGGTTACTACCTCATACACATTGTAATATGCTGTTCCATTTACCTCATGGCTTTCAAAGGTTGGTGGATCCTCATCATTTATTTCCCAAATACCATGGTCGGCTACACTCAATTCTACCTGCAGGTTGTCAGGTTGGCGAAGGATGCGTGTGCTTAGCGCGGGCTCTACATCCGCCACATCTTCCATTAGCGTTCTAATCTGCACGTTAAAGCTTTCAATGCATTCGTCTGTGGCAGTAAATCCCTCGCCTGGGAATTGTTGGGCAAAAAGGCCGGATCGGGTATACGCAACAGTATCCCCTGTATTAGTTTCAAACCTGATGCTAGCATCTTGTTTGTAAACCAGCCACTCTGCATCTGCAGCGGTTGGTTGGTTAAGGGTTACTTCACCGCATTTTTCGCAGGATGTGAGCACGGCGGTTGCAAGGAGTAATAAGAAAAAGGAATGGAGGCTTATCTTCATCTTTTTATGAATGCGATTTTTTATACATGTTGATTTGCTTTTATAAATGAAGCGGCTTTAACAGCATCACTACTGTGACTCTGTTTTTCCTCTGTTAGTTGCACCTGCTCAAACTTTCTAAACCACTTTGAGACCATCTGAAAATGATCGCGCACCGCATCCTTGTGCGTCAGGATGTTGATATGGTCATAGTCGTGCAGATGGCCGTTGGCTTTGCCCAGTACCCGGAAAGCGGCTTGTTTGCTGCCTGTTTCCAGGAGCAGTTTTTCTACATCCACCGGGTTGCCCAGCACATCATCTTTGGCACCGGCCAGGTATAGTGTAGGCGGCACCTCCATTTGCTGCAGCGCTGAGGCATAATCGAACTTGTCGTGCCAGTGGCGCCAGGGCTTTTTTACCACCCAGTCGTTTGTTTGCAGGTGGGTGAGGCGGGTTTCGCGGTCGGATCCCATCTTTAGCTTTTCGGCTGGCAGGGCACCGGTTACAGCCACGGCTGCTTTGGCTACCCAGTTCCACATCACGTCTATCATAAAAAACTTTTTCGGGCTCCAGATGCTGATGCGGCGCTTGCTGGCGAAGAAGGCCATGGCTTGCACCTTCACCGGAACTGCGGGGCGTGCCAGGTAAGCCAGCATGAGCACGCCGCCCCATGAGTGAGCCCCCCAGAACTGTGGCACATCCCCCTTCAGCTCTTTTATCTTGTTGATGAATGCCGGAAAGTCTTCTTCTAAGGTATGGGTTAAGCCAAAATCTGAATCACCGGAAATGGCAGGTTTGCTTTTGCCCCGGCCCCGTAGGTCAGCCACAAACACATCGTAGCCCTGCTGCGCCAGAAAAGGGGCAAAGCCTTTCCCTGACTTAGAGTAAAATATGCGTCCGTTTTCGATGGAGCCATGCACCAGCAGCACCGGCGGCCCCTGCTGGTTTTGGCTGAAGCGTTTCAGGTGCAGGGTATCGGTGGCGGTAACAGGTATATAAATGGATTGTGTTTGTAGGGAAGTCGTAGCAGTTTCTGCCATTTGGGAATAATTTAATTTGAATCGATATACGCCTTCACGCCTCTTTGCCCGCTTTCAAGCAAGGCTGTTTTATCATCTTCAGTTAGTTTACGCACACGGGGGCTATAGCCGGCTGTGCTCACGGAGATGGTGCGTGCCCAGTCATGTGATGTTAGCCCCTGCCGGTTCAGGTTCTCTTTCACAATGGCATAAAAGGCACCCATATAGTCTCCAAATTTATCGATTTTATAAGGTGCAAGGCCTGCTTGCTTCCTGTCATAAGCAATTTGCTCGTCGCGGTCCAGGCGCAGGCCAAGCGTTTGCGGGTTGTGGAACCTGCCGGCGGCATCGTAGTGCTCCGGCTGTGGCTGCGATTCGTGCAGGTATTCCTCCTTGTCGAACACGTCCAGCGGAAAGTTCGCCAGCACCCCACCATCTACCAGCACATCCACCTCCTGTCCTTTCTTTGCTTTGGTTACCACCTGGCCCTGCTGGTCGAGCAACACCGCGCGGTAGTATAAAGGCACCGACATAGAGATACGCACCGCATGCTTTACCTGCATGTTCAGGTATGTTTCGTGGGAGAAAACCACCGTGCACTGGTCTGTCAGGTTTGTTCCGGTCACATATAAGTCACGGAAGTTCTTTTGGCTATTTAATGCATGAAGCTCTGCGAAGGTGATGTCTGCCTTACCTGTCTTGGCTTTCAGTTGCTCTCCCAGCCACTCGGTAAATTTGTCGCCCCGATACCAGCCATATTGTTTAAACAAGCGGTTGGTGCCGCCGAAGAAAATAAACCTGCCGTCGTTAAACTGCAGCACTGGTGTCCGGAAGGTAATGTCGGTAATCTCATCGGGGGTATAGCCTACTGCCAGTAGGGCAGCCTGTATGGCTCCGGCCGAGGTGCCTGCCACCCGTTTGATACCCGGTAAAATATTTTCCTCTTCCAGCGCCTTTAAGGCACCGCCATAGGCAATGCCACGTATGCCGCCTCCCTCTAATGCCAGGTTATAATATTGCGTTTGTCCAAAAACAGTTGTGCCAACCAGCAGGCAAAGTAACAGCAGGATGTTTTTTATCATAAAGGCATTACCTTAAGGTTCTGTTATCTTCAAAGATAAAAAAATAGCTGCTATACCTTAGTTGCAGGTTGGCACTTTAATTTTGTGTTACAAAGTTATTAGCTTCTAACCGGTATAGGCTGTGGTTTCAGCTTCGGTCGTAAAACAAGCCATGCAAGGGTGCCGAAGATGGTGCCGGAAAAAAAGGCTATGGCTGTCACCATCCAGCCGTTTACTCCCCGCTGCTCTGCATCATGATACACCCATGTCAGGATAAACACAAGCAGCATCATGTACACGCCTATAATTGTTAAGAATATAAAATTTGGTAAATCTATTGCTATCAGTTCCATATCTCTCTTGTTGTTTTGTACTAAATCGGAAGTGTAATTCACTTACTTACAATTATATAAACTGCTGTAGTGGGGGTAATGTTTATAACTTTATCAAGAATGGCGTTGCAATATTAATTTTATGTCGGAATTAAGTTGTATTTTAATGACCAGAGAGTCATGAAAGCAGTCATATGGAAATTGTATTGCCGCTAAGATGTGGTGTTTCGGGTGATTTGAAATGCAGAATAGATGCGGAATTAATTGCTTCAAAATAAGAAGTGTAACAAACAAAAAGAGGCTGCCCCTTTTCGGACAGCCTCTTTCCAAGTATAGTATATTCTATCTGGCTAAGTGTATAATCGGTGCGGGTACTTTAAAATCACCAAGGCGGTGCCCTATACATTTGCTGATACGAATTTAATTTGTTTCTGCAGATGGTAAAGCAGGGTCATCAGTAGCGTGCTGGCGCAGCAGCAGTTGTAGCATTTCGGTTAGATAATTACCACTGTGGGGGCCGTAGAAACTCATGCTCCGTGTCTCATACTTGTCCAGGTTGTAATGTTCTGCTGGCGTAACGTAGCCAATATAGCCCCCGTTAAAGCTGGTGGCGATAACCTCTAAACCCTCTTGCGCAGCGGCAGTCTCCAGCTCGTCCATAAACTCACCGGAATAATCAGCAGGGGCACCTATCAGCACAATGTCGCCTACCTGAAGGCTGGTAACATAAGCTGGGTGCTTCCCGAATAACCAGTTGAACAGCGTTGGAGCGAGCCGCAGGTTTTCTGATATGCGCCACTGTGGCTCCGGTAAAAACAGGGGAACTCGATTATAGCCAAGCGTTTGAACATAATCTGTTTCGACCTGGTACAAGTCATGCCGCAGGATGGTTGCCAAACGTTCTCCCACTTCCTCCATACCCCCAAAGGGAGCCTCCTGAAAGTGAACAGCACTGTGGCTGCCCACAGCGCCTGCCGAAAAAGCTGCGAATTCTATTCTTTCTTCCAAGGCATCTACCAGCACGCCGGGGTAGTCGCGGGAGAGGATGGGCTGCATGGAGGGGAGTGTGGTGGGATGCGCTGAGAAGAATGAAAGTACGGCAGTAGTGCCATCCGGTCGCTCAAACTTCAGGAAGCGCAGTTTTGTGTCCCTGTCCTCCCTCGATTTTGTAAGGCGGTTTTTCACCATGCTGGCCGCATTGGCGCTGCCGTAGCCCACACGGGTGGGGGTGAGGTTCTGCCGCGCCATCTGTATACTTTGTACAATCTGCTGCGTCAGTTGCTGTACAATCTCTTTTTCATACTCTCCTGACAAAAGCTTCACGCCAATTTTACGGCCCCAGCCGCCAAAGCTGGTATGGCTGTGGGTGGCGGAAAGGTATACCTGCTCTGGCTTCAGGCCCAGTGCGGGGTATAGTTTCTCCAGTTCCTGTAGCACCAGCATGGGCACAATCAGCAGGTCCAGGGAAATGAAGTAAGCTTCTGTCTGGCCGTTATCGAAGGCGAAGGTGCGTACCCAGGCAGTATCGTGCACTTCCTCATAGTCCATGCCCAGCCGCTTGCCGTAGCCCGCGAGTGGTGCAGGTGCAGGCGGCGTGATGTTTACCTTTCCCCAGCCAACCTCCAGCGTGTCGCCGGTTGTGATGGTGGCGGGGTGGCTGTTCAGGCTGGCCAGTGTCTCCTGGTAGTAATCGGTTTGCTGGTAAGGCGTACGGTCTATGCGCTGTACCATGCAGGCAGGCAACAATAGGAGCAATAGCAGCCAGTACCAGCTTCGGGAGGTTTTCTTTTTAGATGCAGTGGCAGTGTTCAATTCTGCGTAGTTTATGAAATAGGTGATTTTATGAATGCGTTAAGTTGCTAAGGCAGTATGGCTAAACAACTTAACGCCGTGTTGTGTTAGCAAATGCCCCGAATATTTTACAAAGCTACAATCTCATCAGGTTAATCTTTCTAGTTAGGGCAATATACTTTAAATTTGACTTTTCTATAACCTAGGTAATTTAGCACATGATCAGTAGAGCGACAGCAGGGCAGGCATCATATCTTCCTATCTTCAGGCACATCAGCAGGAATGCGGCTTAAACTTCAGAACGCTAACTCCCTTCATTATCAACATAAGAAGAGTGTCAGCGTCGTTTGTTGTATAGAAAAAGACCTATGTCTTTTGTCTTGCTACCTATGTCCCCTTTTATAAGTCTTTAGTATCAAAAATATATATGGAACAAAACATTGACCATCTTTTAAAAATCGCCTCTGAGCTTACTATCACCATCAAGCAGGTGGAAGCTACCGTCACTTTATTAGACGAAGGAGCGACAGTACCTTTTATTTCCCGTTACCGCAAAGAAGTAACCAGCTCGCTGGACGAAGTGCAGATTGCCGCTATCCGTGACAGGATGGAGCAGCTGCGCGAGCTTGACAAGCGCCGCGAGAGTATTCTCAAGTCCATCCGCGACCAGGAGAAGCTGACGCCGGAGCTGGAGGCACAGATTATGGCTGCCGAAACAATGGCTGCCTTGGAGGATATTTACCTGCCTTACAAGCCGAAGCGCCGCACCCGCGCCACCATCGCCCGTGAGAAAGGGCTGGAGCCGCTGGCTGAGCGCCTTTTCCAGCAGGAGAATTTCGATGTAACGGCGGAAGCTGCCAACTTCATCTCTGAAGAAAAAGAGGTGAAAGACGAAGCGGAAGCATTGTCCGGTGCCCGTGATATTATGGCCGAGTGGATGAACGAGAATGCCGAGGCGCGTGCATCCATGCGGCAGCTCTTCGAGAAGAAGGGGGTGTTTAAAAGCCGCGTGATGATGGGCAAGGAGGAAGAAGGCCAGAAGTTCAAAGACTATTTTGAGTGGGATGAGGCGATAGAGAAAGCCCCTTCGCACCGCATACTGGCCATGCGCCGCGGCGAGGCAGAAATGGTGCTGATGCTGAGTGCGCAACCGGAAGAGGAAGCGGCCCTGGCGAAGCTGGAGGATATGTTTGTGAAAGGCAACAACGCGGCGGCAGAGCAGGTGCGTCTGGCAGTAAAAGATTCTTATAAGCGACTGCTCAAGCTGAGCATGGAAACGGAGGTTCGCCTGAGCTCTAAAAAGCGCGCCGATGAAGAAGCCATCCGTGTGTTTGCCGATAACCTGCGCCAGTTGTTATTATCCTCCCCGCTTGGCCAGAAAACAGTGCTGGCGCTGGACCCTGGTTTCAGAACCGGCTGCAAACTGGTGGTGCTGGACAAGCAGGGAAAGCTGCTGCACAACGAAACAATATACCCGCACACCGGCCAGCACAAGGCGCAGGAAGCAGGGCAGAATGTGAAATACCTTGTGGATAAATTTGATGTGGAAGCCCTCGCCATTGGTAACGGAACAGCCAGCCGCGAGACAGAAACCTTCGTGAACAATCTGAACCTGCCGAAGACGGTACAGGTGGTGATGGTGAACGAGAGTGGTGCCTCTATCTATTCTGCCTCCGATGTAGCTCGCGAGGAATTCCCTGATCAGGATGTGACGGTGCGTGGTGCTGTGTCCATCGGTCGCCGCTTGATGGATCCGCTGGCAGAACTGGTGAAAATAGACCCGAAATCAATTGGCGTGGGCCAGTACCAGCACGACGTGGACCAGTCTGCCCTGAAGCATACGCTGGACGACGTGGTAATGAGCTGCGTGAATGCCGTGGGTGTGGAAGTGAACACTGCCAGCAAGCAACTGCTGACTTATGTGTCGGGTCTTGGTCCGGCGCTGGCGCAGAACATAGTAGAGTATCGCAACCAGAACGGTCCTTTCCGCACACGCACGGAGCTGAAAAAAGTAGCCCGCTTAGGTGATAAAGCCTTTGAGCAGGCAGCAGGATTCCTGCGCATCCGCGACGCGAAGAACCCGCTGGATGCTTCTGCCGTGCACCCGGAAAGTTACCCGATTGTGGAGCAGATGGCAAAAGACCTGGGCGTAACGGTGCAGGACCTGGTGAAGAGTGACGAGTTGCGCAAGAAAATTGAGCTGAAGAAGTATGTGACCGACACCGTTGGTTTGCCAACGCTGAAGGACATTGTGAGCGAATTAGCAAAACCAGGCCGCGACCCACGCGAGACTTTTGAGGCATTCAGCTTTACAGAAGGTGTGAATGAAATGAGAGACCTGCGTACTGGTATGAAGCTGCCAGGCATCGTGACCAACATCACGGCCTTCGGTGCTTTCGTAGACATTGGGGTGCACCAAGATGGGCTTGTACACGTGAGCCACCTGTCTGACCGCTTCGTAAGCAACCCGCATGAGACAGTGAAAGTAGGGCAGAAGGTAGAGGTAACGGTACTGGAGGTGGATGAGAACCGCAAGCGTATCTCACTCAGCATGAAAAGTGATCCTGCCGCCGCCAAACCGGCAGGTGGTGGTGCTACTAGAAAAGGCGACACCAGAAAAGAAAAGGAGGCCGAGCCGATGAATGATTTCCAGGCGAAACTTGCCCAATTGAAAGGAAGGTTCAAGTAAAAGCAACCACATATTGATAGAAAGAGCCCTGAGCGTGATTCGTGCAGGGCCTTTTGCATTAACATGCCCCGGTATAGCCATTGCCACTGCGATGCCGTATGATTTGCTATACAATTCTGTTTTAAAATCAAATGAGTACCTATATGCGATTATTTAATTTAAACTACCTGCTGGTCATGCTGCTGCTGCTTGGCTGTGCAGAACCTGCTGACGCGCAGTATGAGCTGCAGGATGCATACCCCAATGTTGAGTTCGATGGCCCGGTAGAGGCGGTTTGGGTGAACGAGGGGCAAGGCCGCCTCTACGTGGTGGACCAGGAGGGGAAAATATACTGGCTACCAGGCAATAAGAATGCCGCCACAAAACAAAACCTGTTCCTGGACATCTCCGACAGAGTAGTGTCAGGCGGAGAGATGGGCTTATTGGGCCTGGCCTTTCACCCCGACTTCCAGAACAACGGCTACTTCTACGTTAACTATACCTCCGGCAGTCCGCTACAAACCAGGATATCTAGGTTTAAGGCAGCGGCAGGCAATACAGGTCAGGTCGACCCAAAAAGTGAAACAATTCTGCTGACATATGATCAACCCTACCGCAACCACAACGGGGGCAAAGTCACGTTTGGGCCGGACGGCCATCTATACATTGCAGTAGGCGATGGCGGCAGTGGCGGCGACCCTCAGAACTATTCCCAGGACAGGTCGAAACTGCTTGGCAAAATACTGCGCATCGACGTGAACAATACTTCCGGCAACCGCAACTATGGTATTCCGGCTGATAATCCTTTCGCTAATAACACGCAAGGCTACCGCGAAGAGATATATGCTTACGGCCTGCGTAACCCCTGGAAGATTTCCTTTGATCAGGAAACCGGCCGCCTATGGGCAGCAGATGTGGGGCAGAACAAGATAGAGGAAATAGACATCATTGAGAACGGCGGTAACTATGGCTGGCGTGTGATGGAAGGTTCAGACTGCTTTAACCCAAGATCTAACTGCGACGAAACAGGTCTTATCAAACCTGTGCACGAGTATACGCATGCTGATGGTGTTTCTATAACAGGCGGCTTCGTATACCGGGGTTCGGCGATGCCGGAGCTACAGGGCAAATACATTTATGCGGACTATGTCAGCGGCAAGGTGTGGGCCTTAACAGTAAACAAGAATGGCACAAAGGCTGACAATACCTTGCTTCTTACCACCAACTTTCCTGTTTCTTCCTTCGGGCAGGATCAGAACAATGAGTTGCTGGTGCTCAGTTATGGCAGTGAAGGCAAACTGTACCGGCTGCACCGGCAGGTGCAATAATGAAAGTAGCTGTATAAGAGCAAACAATCCTAAAGCAACAGGCCCGGTTATACTTTAGCCGGGCCTGTTGCTTTCAATACTTCAGGAAATAGCGCAATTGTAAATACAGTGAAAGATAGCGGGAATGGTAATTTGAAGAACAGAGGCTTTAATATTTCACTGGCTTACCTGTTTAGAATAAGATAATTACATACTTCAACAGCTAAAAAGCGTTCCCGGCACATGCCTGAAACGCTTTTTTTATGCATAAACAAGTGAATGTACTAATATAAGTAGTCATAAAAGCAACTTCTATAGTAAATGAATGCGTATCCATTAAAAAAACAAAACATATGGATACTTACAAATCAAAAATGTCTGATGTGCTTGATACACAGCATATCCTGCCGCCAGCCACAGGATCCAGCCACATGAACGTAGGAACCACAGAGCGTATTGGTTCTGTGGTGGGAGGTGCTTTAATGGCCTACTATGGCTTTCGCAAGCCTAACTTTGGCGGTTTAATTCTGGCCGCCGCCGGAGGCGCTCTGCTCTACAGAGGCTCCACCGGCTATTGCCCCATGAACAGTATGCTTGGCCGCGATACCGCAGATGCAAAAGACATCTCCATCGAAATTACCCGCAGCCTTACTATCAACAGGCCACGCAGCGAAGTATTCCAGTTCTGGCGGCAATTCGAAAACCTGCCGCAGTTTATGCAGCACCTGCAGGAAGTTCGCCAGCAGGGTCCGAAACGCTCCCATTGGGTTGCCAAAATACCAAAAGGGGTGGGTACAGTAGAGTGGGATGCAGACATTGTGCAGGAGGAAACGGATACGCTTATTGCCTGGCGCTCGCTGCCTACCTCTGATGTGGATAACGCCGGTGAGGTCCGTTTTACGGATGCACCTGCCGACAGAGGTACTGTTGTGCAAGCCACTATTTCCTATAGGCCACCTGCTGGTGCAGTGGGAGGACAATTAGCCAAACTACTGAATCCTGCCTTTGAGCAGATGGTGAAGAACGACCTGCACCGCTTTAAGCAGCTCATGGAAACAGGAGAAGTGACCACCATCGAAGGGCAGCCAGCAGGAGCGCGCTAAGAAAGCGCGAGGATTTATATTCTATCAAACTAAAAATAAAACTATGAAAGCACTTTGTTGGAACGGCATCAACGACCTTCGGGTAGAACGTGTGCCAGATCCGTCTATTCTGAATCCGGGCGATGCCATTGTGAGAGTCACCATGTCGTCGGTTTGCGGGTCTGACCTGCACCTGCTCGATGGCTATGTGCCCACAATGAAAGCGGGGGATATCATCGGGCATGAGTTTATGGGAGAAGTAGTAGAGGTTGGCCCTGGCGTAAAAAAGTTTGTGAAAGGCGACCGCGTGGTGGTGGGCTCAGTGCTGGGCTGTGGCAGCTGCGAATTCTGTCAGACAGACCAGTGGTCGCTTTGCGATAACTCCAATCCAAACCCGGAAATCCTGGAAAAAGCCTACGGATATGCCGGAGCCGGTATCTTCGGCTACTCCCATGCCTTCGGCGGTTACGCCGGCAGCCATGCGGAGTATATCCGGGTGCCTTACGCGGATAACGGGGCCTTTAAGGTGCCGGAAGGCGTAACAGACGATGCCGCCGTGTTTACCTCCGATGCCTTCCCGACCGGGTTTATGGCAGCAGATATGTGTGGCATAGAGCCCGGTGACACGGTGGTGGTATGGGGTGCTGGCGGTGTAGGACAGATGGCCATGCAGAGTGCCTGGCTTTTAGGTGCCGGACGCGTTATCGCCATCGATCGGTTCAGAGATCGACTGGCAAAAGCCAAACAGTTTGCCAAAGCGGAAACACTAAACTACGAAGAGGTGGACATACTGGAGGCGCTGAAAGAAATGACCGGCGGGCGTGGGCCAGACCGCTGTATCGACGCTGTAGGCATGGAAGCACACACAACCGGTGTGGAGCAGTACTACGACAAAGCCAAACAGACGCTTCGCCTGCAGACAGGTAGACCAGCGGTGCTGCGACAAGCGATTATGGCCTGCCGAAAAGGCGGTACTGTATCCATCGTAGGAGTATACGGTGGCCTGCTTGATAAATTCCCGATGGGTGCAGCCATGAACAAGGCGCTGACATTGAGGATGGGGCAGATGTTTGCGCAGAAGTATATTCCGCAGCTCTTAGACAGAGTAGCCGCCGGGGAGGTAGATCCTTCCTATATGCTCACACATAAATGGGGCCTGGACCAGAGCCCGGAAGGGTATAAGATGTTCAAGGAGAAAACAGATGATTGCATGCGGGTGGTGTTCACGCCCTAAGTTATTGATTGAGAATAGCAAAGCGTAGAAATTGTGCTGTTGTTAGTCAGAAGACAGACCAACAGCACAATTTCTACGCTATCCATAAATCCTGACCAAAATATACAAAGGAGTCATCCGTACAGATGGCTCCTTTTGCTTTATACCAGCATAAAAAAATGTGCGGTACCGTCTCCTGCTCTGACGCGGAAATCTATTCCATAATGTGCAGTTGGTAAGAGTTTCCGGACTTGCTTTCACAAAACTGTATTTTGTCATCTGCCAAAGGGAGGAGAGAAGCAGAACAAGAGATAAAGTGTAAATCTTTTCTGCTGCTATTGGTGATCCATTCTTTGGATGGTGCGTAATTTGCTTAGCAAGAGGAGGATAAAAGAATAGGAGGATGAGCAAATACAGTTTTATTTATACCCTGCTCCTGGCAGCGGCTGTGCTGTTTTCAGGATGCAAGCAAGCCAGCGATTTAAGGGCATTTACAGAAGCAAACTATAGCTTGCAGGAGGTGCATGACCTGCAGTTGAACGGTGTGGACGTGATGAAGAAGCGCGGCCCGAATGACTTTACCACCAGCGAAGGCGACAGCCTCTTAGCATCCATCTCCAATAATACACTGCGGGCCAGCACCACCTTATACCTGCAGGTACACATGCAGGAACCGGAAGAGGTGCGGCAAATGACCATTACAGAAATGAAGTGGCAACTGCTGGTAGACGGCGAAGAAACGCTGCAGGGCGTAGTGCAGGAGCCCATGCACCTGCACGATGGCCTCAACGAGCTCCCAATTCAAACATCTGTAACCATGACAGAAACAGAAGGTATGCGAAACTACGAGGGTCTCTCCAAACTGATGACGCTGCTCTCCCAGAAAAGGGACCTGCGCCAGAACTTAATCTTTCAGATTAAACCAACGGTGCAGACGCCGGTAGGGGAGGTGGAACTGCCAAAGTATATCACCGTGTCCGGGCCGAGGAGCAGTTGAGGGTTAGATAAATCAAGGTTAAGGAGACAAAAAATGTTTTATGGAATCAACAGAAATAGACATAATTCCTACAGTTCCTTCAGGAAAACTTGGAGACCTAAATGCTGACGTTTTCTATAAAGGAGTAAAATGTGAGATAAGATTAATTTCTGATAAAGATGCTTTGAAAGTAAATGCTTATAAATCTTTTAAAACCGATCTAGCAGAGTGTATTAACTATATTGAAGAGTATTAGAGTCAAACTTCTACAATAATCAAAACAGCCTTACTCAAAAGTTTGGTTATTACTTATGGAAGATGCTTTGCAGAATCTCAGGAGCGAAAGATAAAGTTAGAGCCTAATCATGTTTTCAAGAAATTTAAGAGCATTAACAATAAAGTTGCGCATAACTATATTATTGAATTAAGAAACAATCATATAGCTCATCATAGCGACAAGAATGCTGAAAATAACAAAATGTTTTTTGTTATTCCGCCTTTAATATGCCCAGACAAAAAACCAGTTATATTAACCACTTCCGGTAAAATAAAAGTAGATGCAATTTCGGATTTGACTATCTATGAAATTAAAGAAACAATCAAGTTTGTTTTAGAACATGTTACTGAACAGATTAACAGGTTCTTGGAAAAATTAAGAACTAGCCAATTTTGAGTTTATGCCTCTAATATTTTTTCAGTACCTACTGAAGCATAGTTTACTTGTTGAAAATTGGCTCTATTCATGAGCAAAGCAATATGATTATTCTTCAATTCATTAAATTTGCTATCATGTACTTAGGATTGGTCTCAACATCTTTGGCCATGTCCCGCTTAACTAACAGGAGAATCCGCATCCGTACGAAACTCCGTGGCTCCAGTATCCAGAAACCAGGCATGAGCACTTGGGACATCACCAAAAAATTGCATTTCAAAAGGGAAAACGTCTCTGGCTTTGTCCATCATATCTTCCAGAATGATTTTGCTGTGCAGATCCTTCGGTTCAATAAACGCCATCTTCCTGATGAAGGAATCTTTTGCAAGCAAGGGAGCAGATACTTCATTCGCCCATATCTGATCTGCTGTCGTAATAATGCCGCTCTCCCGGTTGTTCACCAGCCAGAAAAGCAGTTGCTTCTCTATAGCAACTTCGGTAGCGAGGGAGAGGCCGTGGCGGTAAATAGCAGACGGTACAACGCCAGAAGCTTGTATTACGAGAAGTTTAAGGGAAGTATTAGTGTATACTTTTAGTTCGGGTGTGTCGAGATAAACTGTTATTTCCTGAGTTGTTTCCAATTGCTGTAGGCGGATATTGATAAATTGGCAACAAGATACTGCTTTCATGCATAACCTGCAAAAGCCGGATACTCTCAGGAAGTTCTTGGCTCAGCCATGCCCTTGTGCCTTTCTTTCATTGCACTTTTCTGACCCACAACCTGCCCCAGCAACAAACCGGTTATACTTCCAGCCAGTCCATACAGCATCGGGTTCACCTCGGGTTCGAAGTATAAAGCCAGCAGCCATACCCCCATCCCGGCAAGCATAGAAACAATAGCAGCAGTTGAATTTGTCTTGCGCCAGAACATGCCTGCCACCAGCGGCACAAAAAGGCTCACTAGGCTCAGCGCCGACGATTCGCTCACCAGTTCATAGATATTGCTGCGCAGCAGCGCCATCGTCAGAGAGACTGCCGCTACCACTAACACACTGAAACGGGAGAGGCGCAGCAACTGTGTATCTGTCACGTTCTTCAGCAGCGGGCGCAGCATATTCTCGCTCAGAATAGAGGCAGGAGCCAGAATACCGCCGCTGGCCGTGCTGATAATGGCGGAAATAAGCGCTCCGAAGAAAAGCACTTTTACGAGCATTGACGACGACTGCAGGATAAGCCCCGGCACCAGCAACTGCGCGTCCTGCTGCATCAGTCCGGGGTGCAGATGTTTGGCATAGAGAGCCAGCAGCAAGGGTATAAATGCCACTGTCAGGTACAGGAATCCGGCACTAACAGATGCTGCCACCGCCACCCGCTCCGACTTAGCCGACATCACCCGCTGAAACACGTCCTGCTGCGGAATAGAGCCAAGTCCGATGGTAATCCAGAGGCCGAAGTAGTTTAGCCAGCTAACAGCGCCGCGCTCTTTAGGTACAAACTGGAAGAAGTTATCTGGCAGCCCTGCTGTAACCTCCTGCCACGGGACCTGCCGCAGCAGGTCCCAGCAGATAAAGACCAAGCCGCCGATAATCATCACCGTTTGCACAAAGTCTGTGATGGACACAGACCACATGCCGCCCATAAAAGTATAGCCAATCACGATGCCGCTGCCTATCAGAATGCCGGCTACGGTGGAGATACCGAATACCTGGTTCATCACAATACCCAGTGCCACCATCTGCGCGGCAATCCAGCCGAAGTAGGAGATAACCATGAAGAAGGCGGCAATCTGCTCGGAGGTTTTACCGAAACGTACCCGGTAGTAATCACCCAGTGTGAGCAGGTTCATGCGGTAAAGCCGTTTGGCGAAGAAAAGTCCCACCAGCACCAGGCATAGTGCGGCTCCAAAAGGGTCTTCGATGACACCGAGTAAACCATGCGATGCAAACTCAGAGGAGGCACCCAACAAAGTTTCAGAACCAAACCAGGTTGCGAAAACAACGGTAGTGGAAATGTAAAACGGCAACCGGCGGCCCGCCAGCAGGAAATCAGTGGTGTTGTGCACACGGCGTGAGGCCCAGTAGCCAATGCCAATGTTAAAGAGCAGGTAGAGCAGCACAAACAGGACGAGCATAGCAAAAGGATTTTTCTGCTAAAATAGGAAGGAATGCTGAATGCATGGGGAATCCTGAGAACCGGGAATTAGGAAAAGCTTAAAAAAGGGGAATTAGGAAACCAGGTGAACACTTTGGCAAAATACTTGCTAATAAAATATCAGCTGAGAATTACCGTTTTACCTCTACAGCGCACATACTTACTCAAGAAACCAATCTATGATAAACATAAAGAAACTTGCCGTCATGACGGGACTGGTGCTAGCCCCGGTATTGGGGCAGGTAGCAACTGCTGCCATTCCCGCTGATGCTCCGGTTACTGATGTTACAGCGCCTGCTGATACCCGCGACATTGTGCAGGAAATTATTAACGTAGTGGGGTTAAAACCTCGCTTTGAACTTCGCCCCGCTGACATAGACAATGCCGCTGCCGTCGTTTATAACGGCAAACGCTACATCCTGTACAGCGACCGCTTTTTATCCAGCATTAACAACGCCGTACACACCGACTGGGGTGGCGTAAGCATCCTGGCACACGAAATCGGGCATCACCTGAACGGGCATACCTTGTCCAGAAGTGGCAGCAACCCGGAAGATGAGCTGGAGGCCGATGAGTTTTCAGGCTTTGTGCTGCGTAAAATGGGGGCAAGTATGGCAGAGGCGCAGGCCGCCATCGACCTGCTCTCTGAAGAAGAAAACTCCAGAACGCACCCTGGTAAAAGATACCGCTTAGCCGCCATCAGCAAAGGCTGGAAAAGCGCCAATGATCAGTTATTAGCTAGTGCCCAGGGGCCACAGCCGGACCAGCGTGCAATTGTGCCGAGCACCAGGCCTGCTGAACGCCAGGTGGCTTCTGCACAACAGCAGCGGTCTGCCACACAGCGCGTGTCTATGGATAGCCGCAGTGTGCTGACGCGGGTAAACTTTACCAAGGCTCCCCGTGAGCAGTTTTATGTGACAACCCGCCTGAACCTGGTGCATATGACTGAGGACGGCGTAAGAGTGATTGGGAAGCTGGCTAAAACAAACAACCCGGATTACCCTTATTATTTCCAGAGCAAGATGATGGATACTATCTTTGTAACCGATGAAGGTTATCTTGTGAATAAGCGGGGACAGCGGGTAGGGCACCTCTCATAAACCATCTTTTATAAGCAAAGGCCACATCTTCTATAAGGTGTGGCCTTTTGTTTTATGGGTAGTAAGGGTTTTTTCAATATATTGCTACTGAATTATTTTCCTGTCCTTAAAAATCCTACGATGCAATATTCAAGGTTATTCCTCCTCCTGCTTGCTTTTTCTCCCATACTACTCTCCTGCGATGAAGGCGGCTTGTGTCTCAAAGGGGAAGGAGATGTAGAAACACGTTCTCTGGATGTAGCGGATTTGGAAGGTATAAGGGTGGGTGGTAATTCGCGGGTGTTTATCCGGAAAGGATCACCGCAGCGGGTGGAAGTGAAGGGGCAGCCCAATGTGCTGGATGAGTTGGAAACAGAAGTCCGGGATGGTGTCTGGGAGGTTGGCTTGAATCGCTGCCTGCGCGACCACGACCCAGTGGAGGTATACGTGACCACACCAGAGCTTAACAAAGCTAGCGTAGGAGGGTCTGGATATGTGGAACTGGAGGACGTATTCGAAAGCAATGAGTTTGATGCCAGCGTCTCCGGGTCTGGTGACATAAAGCTGCGGCTGGCGGCTAACCGCCTGAACTCCCGCATTAGTGGCTCTGGCACAATTACTGCAGCAGGAGTAGCCACCCGGCACGATATTTCCATCTCCGGATCGGGCAGAAATAGTAGCCTCGACCTGACCACAAGGGAGGCTGATGTAGACATCTCTGGATCCGGTAGGGCAGAGCTAAATGTTGAAGACCGGCTGGATGTCGATATTAGTGGCAGCGGGCGCGTATATCATTGGGGTAACCCATCTATCAATGCCGATGTTTCCGGCTCAGGTAAGGTTATCAAAAAAGAAAGAGAATAGATTATGATAAAAAAGTGCGGAAAACACGCGCTGGTGCTGGCCCTGTTGGTGCTCAGCTTTGCGTGTAAAACCAAGAATGACGTAGAAGCATTCAAAGAGGCAGAATACAGTCTGAAAAGCGTAGACAGAGTAGAGGTGAATGGTGTAAATCTGCTAGAAAAAAAGAGTCCGCAGGATTTTTCTTTTAGTGAGGCAGCGAAGTTGTTTTCGGCTTTCTCTGACAATAACCTGAATGCCACCTCTACCCTTGGCCTGAATGTAAGCCTGGGCGAAGGCCAGGAGGACCGCACCATGACGGTGACGCAGCTCAAGTGGCAGTTACTGGTTGATGACCAACAGGCGATGAGTGGTCTGGTGAGTGAGCCTGTGGAGCTCCGAAACGGCTTAAACACTGTTACACTGCGTTCTCCCTTGAAACTGACAGAAGAGAATGGTCATCCTAACCTGAACAACCTGCTGCAACTGGCAACGCTCCTGAACCAGGACAAAACAGCCCGTCCGAAAGTAACGCTGCAGATAAAGCCTACCATCCAGACGTCCTTAGGTCCAATTGAGCTCCCTTCTTTTATCAACATAAAGGACTAATTAGAAGCCAGACATTAGCGCTGTCTTTTTTTATGTGCTGTAATTATACTTTAGGAACATCGATATGTTTGTGTTAACAAAGAAATTGATATCCTAGTATGCCTAAGTTGAACAGATTAGGGGTTATAGATTTGTACTTGTCAATATGTGCTGTTTTCCTGCAATCTATAGGGTGAAAAATAGAGTAACTTTAGTTTAGGTTCGCCGTAGCTGGCATACTCCTTGTATAAGTTGTAATAACGATATTATCGAAATTGTAACGAAAGCAAGAAGATGAAAGATAATGCAAAGCAATATAACGACCTTCAGGTACAGTTTAATGTGACCCGAACCTATATACGCCAAGGCTGGATTCCTATCGTCGTGCAAATAACAAAAAAAGAAAGTAGCGACTGGCAGTTGAACGGGCAGCCTATGCCGCACCAGAGGCCCGGCAGCAGAAACATAAGGAGAAAGCAGAGTTGGGTAGCCTGGCCACAAATCTAAGGTGAAGCTTATGGCGAACACAGCCACGAGTACTACTTTAGTGTTTTAAAGAACAATCATGAAAAAAATCCTTGCCTTGTCTCTTATAGTTGCTATGCCCCTGATAAGTATGGCGCAGCGCCCGGAGCTGAATAAAGAACAGCTGTTGAAAGATGTAGAAGTGCTTTCTTCAGACGCATTGGAAGGGCGTTTAAGTGGCACGAAAGGCAATAAAATGGCGCAGGAGTATATTCAGCAGCGCTTTAAGCAGATAGGCCTTACGCCGTTTGGGCAGGACTTTAAGCAGCACTTCCGGCTGGAGTCGAAGCGGCTGGTGGTGGAGCAGGCAACCAATCTGGTGGGCTATATCCCGGGAAAGTCAGATAAAGCCATTGTTGTGACTGCGCATTACGACCATGTGGGCCAACGGGATGGGGAAATTTACAATGGCGCCGATGACAATGCTTCCGGCGTGGGAGCACTGCTGGCGGCGGCAGCGCACTTTGCTAAAAGCAAACCGGAACATACCCTGATTTTTGTGGCACTTGATGGGGAAGAACTAGGCTTGCAAGGGGCAAAAGCTTTTCTGGAGAACCCACCCATCCCTCTGCAAAACATGCTGCTGAATGTGAACATGGATATGCTGAGCATTAACGACAAAGGTGAACTCTATGCCAGCGGTGCCTATCACAACCCGCAGTTAAAGCCGTACCTGGAGCAGGTAAAGCCGCAGCCGCAGGCAAAACTGCTGCTGGGCCACGATCAGCCGGAACAAGGCCACGACGACTGGACTTCGCAGTCGGACCATTACCAGTTTCATAAACGGAACATACCCTATGTATACTTCGGTGTAGAAGACCATCCGCATTATCATAAACCCACAGATGGTTATGTGAACGTTAACACAAAGTTTTACCCGAATGCTGCGGCTCTCGTGATTGATTTTATCAGCCTGATGGATGCTAACCTGGACAAGACGGCTCCCCATAAATAGTAAATATAAGAGAAATCATAAAGGCAGGTATCTACTCCTTCACGAGATTTGATACCTGCCTTTATGATTTGTTGAGCCATACATAATTAAAGTAAAGTTATCTGGAGCTATCTAAGACAGCTGTGTTTGGAATAGCGGCGGATAAGTTTTTAATTCAAGATTCCAAAGAACAAGGTTTAACTCCTGCCTTCCTTTTCAAGTATAAAAGCAGATAATTTTTGCCTTCGAATTAAGATAAACGTAAATACAGAGACAAATTCTTTTTGGCGGAAAAATAAGCTTCTACAAACAATCGACCCTCACCTATGAATGGTAAATTTTACCCTTTTCTCTTTTGCTGCTGTCTGACGCTCTTTAGCTTGAATATTGCTGAAGCCCAGACTATGCTGAATAAGAGAAAAGCAGTTAGTAAAGTGCCTGATGAGCGCGGTGTCGTACTTGCTGTTGGCGGTGGTTTGGCTGCTGTCAGAAGTGATATATGCGGTGGGCCAGACTGCAACAGGTTCGGACCAAACGTGAGCCTGGGGGCGCTTTATTACCTGACGAATTACCTGGGAGTTAGCGGCAGCATCGATTATCTGCGTTTAGGTGCAACGGAAGGAGCGCGGCAGCGCCCTTTAAATATTTCCTTCCGTTCAGAAGTGGTAGAAGTGACAGGAACCGTCGTGATAAACCTGCTGGACAGCTACGCTGGCAGTGGGGGCTATCGCTCCTTGCGCAAGCGCTTCCTGGTGCCGTATTTACGGGCTGGCGCGGGTATAGTGTATTATACACCCACCTCGTACCCGGGCCAGGGAAAGCTAAACGAGTCTCAGACTACGTATGAACCGGCGCAAAAGTATCCTGCCATTGCCGCTGTCATTCCCTTCGGAGGAGGCCTTCGCTTTCGCATTAACAAGGAGTTCAGCATAGCACCGGAACTCATCTACCACATCACCACCACCGACTATCTAGACAACATCGGACCAGAACTGGGAAACGCTCAAAGGGATGACCACTATGGCATTGCCGCAGTAAAAGTGCTGTACACACCCGCGCTCCGGAACAGGCTCTTCTCCCGGAAATAATATTGCAAGTAGCTTCTTCAGCAACTTTAGTTTTAACTACTGTGCTTTGGCTGCCGTAGAGAAAAGGCGGAAGTTGCTGCCTTTGCGGGCGTGGCAATCCTGACAACATCTAAACAACCCCAAAATGAAAACAGACGACAAAAATAAACTGTGGTGGCTGGCAGCTGGTGCAGGAGCCCTGATGGCAGCGAGAGCTGTTATAAGAAAATTAGGTGCTTATGATTTCAATCATAAAGTAGTGCTGATTACGGGTGGTTCGAGAGGTCTTGGCCTGGTGATGGCACGGCAGCTGGCTGCAGAAGGTGCCCGCCTGGTGCTCTGTGCCCGCGACGAGTTTGAACTGGAAGATGCCCGCATGGAACTGGCAGGCAACGGCGCTGACGTGCTGGTGCAGAAATGCGACGTGACGGTGGCGCAGGAAGTAAACGATATGATTACGAATGTGCAGAATGAGTTTGGGCCAATTGATGTGCTCATCAACAACGCCGGAATTATACATGCCGGTCCCGTGGCTGAAATGACCTTGCAGGACTTTGATGAAGCGATTAACACACATTATTGGGGGCCTATTCACACAATTATGGCGGTGCTGCCGAGTATGAAAGCGCGCGGCGGAGGCCTTATTCTGAATGTGTCTTCTATAGGAGGGAAAATAAGCGTGCCACATCTTGTGCCTTACAGTGCCAGCAAGTTTGCGCTGACGGGGCTATCGGAGGGGCTGCGGGCTGAGCTAATGAAGTATAACATCAACGTAACCGTTGCTACACCAGGTCTGATACAGACTGGGAGCCCACGGCATGCCATTATTAAGGGCCAGCATAAAAAGGAATACGCGCTATTCAAAATTATGGATTCCACCCCCTTTATTTCTATGAGCGCTGAGGCTACGGCCAAAAAGATACTGGATGCCCTGCGCTTTGGGGATGCCCAGGTAACTACAACGCTTCCTGCTAAACTAGGTGCTATGCTGCACGGCCTGTCACCTGAGTTGATGACAGACATCTTTGGCATGGTGAACAAATTCCTGCCCGGAGAAGGCGGCATCGGGAAGAACAGGGCGAAAGGCTATGAGAGCGAAACAGACCTGTCGATGTCACCGCTGACGAAGCGGACGCAGCAGGCAGCGCAGCGTAACAATGAGTTGTAGCTTTATAAGATTTAAAATTTAAAGTTGTCGGTGCCGTACCCTTGGCAGGACACAGGAAAACAATGGAAATTAAGAAAAGAGAAAGAGCCTATGACGGCTACTTTAAAATTAACAAATTAACCGTAGAGCAGGAAGGGCAGACCTTTACACGGGAGCAGTTTAATCGCGGCAATGCCGTATGTGCGCTGGTTTATGATACCGGAGCTCAAGAATACATTCTCACAAAGCAGTTCAGGGTAGGGGCAGAGTCGGAACTGGTAGAAATTGTGGCAGGTATGATTGATGAAGGAGAGGCGCCGGAGCAAAGCATCCGGAGAGAGATAGAAGAGGAAATTGGCTACCATGTAAACAAGCTGGAGCACCTGTATACTTTTTACTCTTCGCCGGGCGGCGCAACAGAAAAAGTAACCTTGTTCTATGCGGAGGTATCAGAGCAGCACGCAACGGGTGGCGGAAGCGCGCATGAGAACGAGTACATAGAGATAGTGCGGTACTCGGTGCAGGAACTGGAAAAGTTAGAAACCTACGATGCTAAAACCATCATCGCGCAGCAATGGGTAAAGCTGCAGCAGAAGTAAGAAGTTTAGTAACCAAAGCCTGCAAGCCTGGCACATGCCAGCTTTGCAGGCTTTGGTTTGTTTTACCTCTCTGCGCTGCCCTGCAGCATATCCATTGTGTCGGCGCTTCCCTCCAAGGCCAAGTACTCGGCCTGTAAGGTGCGAATCTTTAGCCTGTCGCTGGTTCGCAGTTCGCCTTCCAGTTGGCGGCGGCGCTGGTTAAGTTGGCTGTACACGTAGTCTACGTAGTCCCAGTCGTCCTGTGACCAGTTGCGGCGCTTGGCTCTCACTTCACCCATAAAGGTGAGGTATGCCTCCCGGATGTTCTCAGGTTGTATGGTGTTAAGGTTGTCGTAATCATCCAGAAGTTGGTCCTGCCACTCCGTCACTTTAGCAGGGTCAAGCGGTTGCTGCTGGCGACGTTCCTGCCGGTCTTCCCAACGCTCATAACGGCTCTGTAAAATTCTGAACTCTTCTTTCGACTGCTCCGAAAGGCTGTCAAATTTCTGCTCCAGCTTAACGTTGCGTTCGCGTAGCTCTTCCCGAACCTGCGGCCATTCCCGGCGTATAGCCGTGTCTCCCCGTTCCGTCTGCCTGTTTAACCAGGCCCTGAACTCCTCTAGCTCATCTTCCGCTGTGTTGCCGGTTTTTATTACCCGGGCTGTGTCTTCCGTTTCTGCTGTATCCACTGTTATCTCTTCCGTTGTTTCAACCTCGCGGCGGCTTTCGCAGTTCCAGAGGGCAAAGCTTAAGCAGAGTATAGCTGTATATCTTACTGTTGAGTTTAAAGTATCCATAGTTATATCAAGTAAAAGAAAAATTCTTTTGCCTTATGTACGAAAAGAGCTTCTTTTAGATAATTAACGGCTAGCTATGGGATTTAGTCCTGGGATAATCGGTTTATCTTTGCTGATGCCATCGCCATAGGAGTAATACTTATTCACGGTAACCGGCAGTTTACCCCGCGCCGGTATTTTACCGAAGATTAGTTTTGCCGCTGCTTCCTGTGCATGAAAGTGCGGCTGGTAAGCCAGTATCAGGCCCTGGCTTTTTTCAATGCCCGGAAACTGGTTCAGCGCATAGGCATTATCGAAGAGGGTTATAACAGCCTTGTTGGAGCTTGCCAGTTTTTGCACCAGTTCTCTGGCTTCTTTGGAATAACCGAGGTTATTGCTCGGCCGGATGCTGGGCCCATATAGTCCCACCAGCACCACATCATACTGCTGTAGTTTCTGCCAAAGTTTCTTGGTTTCCTTCGCCTTGGCTTTGCGCGAGATAATAAAATCAGTGGTTGTGGCTCGTTCTTTTACTTCCCGCTGAAAAGCCATCGTACGCCTGGCACCTATTGCGACAGTAGCAATACGAAGGCCGCGCTTTTGCCTCAGTGGTACTATATTTTTTTTATTGTTCAGGAGGGTTAAGGCTGCTTCGGCAATGGCGCGGTTCGTACTGTCTGCTGCCACAGGGTTCAGGTCCTGGTACAGGTTGCTCAGGTCAATAGGGGTATAATTATCCAAGCCTACCCATTGTTTGGCAGTCAGTATACGCTTGCAACGGCGGTCTATTTCACCCTGAGTTATTTCGCCACGTTCGATGGCTGCCTGTATGGCTTTGATGGCAATGGGAACGCTGTTCAAACGTTCTAATACATCATTGCCTGCCACAAGAGCACGTGCCTCCGCCACACCAGGTTCAAAATACTTGGTCACACCCTTCATCACCATAGCATCAGTAAATATGAGCCCATCGAATCCCAGTTCTTTTTTTAGCAGCCCTGTTACAATAGGTTTAGATAAGGTGGAGGGCAGGTTGGCGCTGGAATCGAGCTGCGGGATGTGCATATGGGCCACCATCACGCCACCTACTCCATGGTTGATCAGCTCCTGAAACGGGTACAACTCCATGGAGTCCAGGCGCTCCCTGTTAAATGGGATTACAGGCAGGTCAAGGTGCGAGTCTACATCCGTGTCACCATGCCCGGGAAAGTGTTTGGCCACGGCAATGATATCATTTTCCTGCATACCCCGCATAAAAGCCAGACTTTTTGCCGTTACATCCAGCCGGTTTTCCCCGAAAGAGCGGTAGCTGATAATCGGGTTGTTGGGGTTGTTGTTGATGTCTGCAACAGGGGCAAAGTTTACATGCATGCCGAGCCGCCTGAACTCATATGCCACCTGTGCCCCCATACTATGAATCAGGCCATTGTCGGCCACGGCACCGAGCATTTGCTGGAAGGGGTACTGTACAGTGCTGTCGAGCCGCATTCCAATACCTGTTTCGGCATCCATCGAAATCAGCAAGGGCACTTTGGAGGCTGCCTGATATTTGTTGGTGAGGATAGCCTGTCGCACCGGCCCTCCCTGGAAGAAGATAATGCCCCCTACCTTATACCGCTCTATTAAGTTAAGCACATCAGCCTCATATTTAGGCCCCTGATCCGAAAACGCCTCTATCACAATGAGCTGTGCAATGCGCTCATTAGGGGTGAGAGTGTTGAAAACAGAATCGACCCAGAATGAGGAGGAGTCTTGCAAAGCGGAAATCAGGGAGGTTGGCCGCACATACGCTTCCCGCGCTGCAGGTCGTTCCATAGGGAAGAATATACGCTTATCCTCAGCATATGTCCGTTGGCCGGTGTCTGAGCTTTCGCAGGCAAACAGCAACAGCGGCAGCAATGCCAGCGTTATCCTGCATAAACTTCGTTTAGCAGGATATAATATACAAAACTTATGCATCTTTACTCTTTAACGCCAGTTGCTCTTATTTAACTCCACCTGTTACTACAATCTTTTACAATGTATTGCATTGTTACTGCGCTTTAAGCTAAAGCAGGTGCGATGAACAACACCGCCCGTTTTAAGCGTACAACTAAGCCAATACAGTACGTTAAATTACAGTAGTAGGTAAAGTGAATTGTACTGCTTTTTGTTCATTAACTTTATCTTTCACAAAAATACCGGAGATTTTACACTCCTTCATTAATTGTCTATGCCAACACTTCTATCTGAAAGAGATACTTTTAATGATTTGCAGGATCAGGAGGTGCATTTCGGCTACAGCTTTTTGCCTGGTATTCTGTTTGTGGCGCTTCTGGTGCTCATAAGTCTGCTAAGTTACCTGACAGGTGCCAGCATAAGTTGGCTCGGAGTACTGCCGCGTAATTTCTTCGGGTTGATTGGTGTGGTAACAGGCCCCCTCATTCATAGTGGCCTGCTGCACCTGCTCTCCAACTCATTTCCGCTTGTGCTGTTGTCGGGATTCATCCTCTTCCTGCACCGCCGCACGGCTCCCCGTGTTATACTCTTGATATATGTCCTGAGCGGTATCCTGACATGGTTCATTGGTCGCCAGGCGTATCATATAGGAGCGAGTGGGGTAGTATACGGGTTGGCGGGTTTCCTGCTGTTTAAAGGTTTCCTGCAGCAGAACCGCAGCTCCATGGCGGTTTCGCTGGCAGTGCTCTTCTTGTATAGCGGCCTGTTTTACGGACTTTTCCCGAACGAGGAGCATGTGTCGTGGGAGGGGCACATTGCCGGATTGATCGCCGGCCTGGCAGCGGCCATTGTGTATCCGGAAGGCAATAAGCAGCCGGCAGAACAGAAGCCTATAGAGCCTGGAGTTGTTCAGCGGCACATGAGCAACACGATGGGGGCTAATTACCACTATTTTGGGGTACATTATGCAGTCCGGGAGCAAAAGAAGGAAACAAACACCTATACCTACACCCTGAACGCTGCCACGGGTGCAGCAAAAATGCCAACCAAGCGCACCTCAGTTTCGTCTAAGAGATGGAAATAAGGGATCAACAAGAAGAATGGCTGAAGAGGAAAAATTCCAGAAAAGACATAAAAAGGAAGCGTCTGAGCATACTACCGGACACAGACGGGGAGACTATAATCATCCGCAACCGGAGAAGGAGCCTGCAAAGGTGGAGGAGGACAAGCATAAAGGTGAGGGCAAGCCAAAAGATGAAGATGAGTTTAAGCAGAGCAAGTGGCCGCTGGTTGTTACAGGTATCATCATTGCGGCTTTGATAGCTTCTTATTTTATTTTCCCGGGCTTCCAGCAGGAGGTAAACAATGGCTGGGATGTGCTGACAAGCGGTGATGAGCAGCGCATTTCAGAATGGGTAAGCCAGTTTGGATTCTGGGGGCCCTTCTTTATCATTTTAGCCATGGTTGCCCAGATGTTCCTGCTGGTTATTAATGCGGTGGCCCTCATGCTGGTAGCCATTATCGCTTACGGGGCCTTTTGGGGATCCATTATTGCCATTGCGGCGGTGGTGGTAGCCTCTACCATCGGTTACTGGATTGGGCATGGTCTGGGAGAGGTTGGCGTGAGCAAACTGATTGGCCGGAAAACAGAAAAGAAAGTAACTAATTTTGTCGATAACTACGGGGTATGGGCGGTTGTAATAGCCCGAATCTCGCCTTTCCTGTCGAATGATGCGGTGAGTTTTGTGGCTGGCCTGGCCCGAATGGGGTATATCAAATTTATGGTGGCCACACTGGCAGGCATTGTGCCCCTCACTATCCTGCTTGCCTGGCTTGGGGAGAACAATGAGCGATTAAAGACCGGTTTAATATGGGTCTCTGTTGTCAGTCTCACGGCTTTTATTGGGTACGTTGTTTATGACAAGTACATCAAGAAGAAGTAAGACGGGCGTTCAGGCCTGTAAATAATTACGCTTGAACCACACCTCTTCTTTCATTATTTTTTCTTCTGCCTTTATTGTTCGTCAGGTTGTGCCTATCATCTCTTTTGGTAAAGGTGATAAGAGCTTGTATGTGTTCCACAGATAAAGTTATAATTACAGTTATTTTTTATACCCAAACCCCTCCAACTGCATCCACTTCTTTTCATGAAAAATCTGAAGCAGGGGCTTCTATATATGGTTATTCTATTGTAAGGTTTATATAAAATATTATTAAAATAATAATGTAGGGTTAAAATGCGTAAAAAGCCATTCTGAAGCATCTGTCGCGGCAAAATATAACCATTCTTTTTTCCTGTCGTTAAACCGGGTTGTTGTTATAAAAAACAATGTTCCACGAAAAGGATAAATATGTTTAGAACAAAATTACTCGCCGCCTTATTCTCTATTGTGTTGGCTGTGGCTGAAGAATTTTCCTTCTTTAACGAAGCATCCTCTGCACCGAAAATCGAAGAAAATGAGCAAAAGCTCACTTGGCATCTAAAAGCACCTGAACGCACAGTCACAGAAATCAAAACGCCGGAACCCGAGGAGCCACCGCTTGAAACCTTCACTGTTTCCGCCTCTGTTTATCATCCTGTGCCGGGCCAAACTGACTCTACTCCATTTATTACTGCAGATGGGTCCCGCATTAACAAAAACAACCCTAAGAAGCATCGTTGGATAGCCGTATCCCGGGATCTGCACAGCCGTTGGGGCGGAGACATCAGCTACGGCGATTCTCTTCAGATAACAGGAGTTTCCGACGAACTGGATGGCCTGTATATAGTGCGTGATGTAATGAACCGCCGGATCCGCAAGCAAATCGATATACTGGTGGGGGAGCACGATAAAGTAATGGGCTTCTGGAAAGATGTTGAAATAGCTAAGCTCAATTAAATACCAATATTATATACCTGAACGAACTGTTGCCTGCACCGTACCTTATGCAGTCTCCGTTGCTTCCAAAGCAAGAGATGCTTCTGATGTAACGTGAACGT
The DNA here is from genome assembly GCF_010015475.1 of Pontibacter pamirensis. Taxonomy (GTDB): domain Bacteria; phylum Bacteroidota; class Bacteroidia; order Cytophagales; family Hymenobacteraceae; genus Pontibacter; species Pontibacter pamirensis. The sequence goes on along the minus strand of NZ_SSNI01000002.1, from coordinate 14,509 downwards.
ATGGCGAAAGAACATCCGCAGAAAGGTACTGTAAAGCAGGAACTGGAGAAGGAGCGTAATGAGCTGCTGAACAGGCTGCAGGATGCACTGGAACTGCCCATGGTAGTACTTGGCTTTATCTGGCTGGTGCTGTTGGTAGTAGAGTTTATCTGGGGCTTAAGCCCCGTGCTGCAGCTTATCAGCACCGTTATCTGGATATTGTTTATCCTCGATTTTATCCTCAAATTCGTATTGGCGCCCCACAAGCTGCTGTTTCTGCGCCATAATGTGTTAACTACCATTTCACTGGCTGTGCCCGCCCTGCGCCTGTTCCGCATTACAAGGGCTTTCAGGCTCATCAGCACCGTAAGGGCTACCAGAGGGCTGCGATTGGTGAAAGTAGTGGGCTCCATCAACAGGGGCATGCGCAGCCTGGGCAAAGCCATGAAACGCCGCGCCTTTGGCTATGTAGCAACGTTAACCCTTGTCGTAATTACTGTGGGAGCGGCGGGGATGTATGCCTTTGAGAATGAGTATGGACTGAAATCTTATGGAGAAGCCGTTTGGTGGACGGTGATGCTGCTTACTTCCATTGGCAGCGATTACTTCCCCGTAACACCGGAAGGGCGCGTGCTCTGCCTGCTACTGGCCATGTATGGCTTTGCCGTATTCGGCTATTTTACGGCTACCTTAGCCACTTTCTTTATAGACCGGGATGCTGGCAGCGACGATGCAGAAGTAGTGGGAGCAAAGCAGGTAAAGGCGCTGCAGCAGGAGATAAGGCTGCTCCGGGAGGAGTTGCAGACCATGCTGCATCAAAATGGAGGAACACCGAATCAGAACAACACCCCACCAGAAGTATGACGGCTTTAGAAGATTGCTTAATTTTGGTTTTTACAGACTGAATAATTCTGCTCATGACACACGAAGAAGCCGTAGAAGTACTGAACAGCATGACTAAGAGCGAAAGCCTCCTGCGCCACGCCCGCACAGTGGAACTGGTTATGCAGGCTTACGCGACTAAGTTAGGAGAGGATGAAAACAAGTGGGCAATTGCCGGCCTGCTTCATGATGCTGATTATGAAGCTTATCCGGATCAACACCCCAATGTAATTGTAAACCTGCTGCGGGAGCGTGGGGAGGAAGAAGTAGCACACGCTATCTCAGCACATTATACCCACTGGGGCGTAAGCTATGATAATTTACTTGATAAAGCTCTAATTGCCTGCGACGAGATTACGGGTTTTGTTGTGGCCTGTGCGCAGGTAAGGCCTGACCGCCTGCAGGGGCTGGAGGTGAAATCGGTTATAAAGAAGCTGAAGCAGAAAAGCTTTGCGGCCTCCGTAGACCGGGAGGAAGTACGCAAAGGAGCAGAATTATTCAGGGTAGACCTAGCCGAGCATATCGGATTTATCATTCAGGTGCTACAGCAGCACCAGGAGGAACTCGCGCTGCAGCTCCAGGCTAGCAGCACATAAAATTAATGAGCAGGGGCAGTTACTGATTCTGTTACAGTAGCTGTCCCTTTTGCCTTATATATCCTTAAACTGTACACCCGCTGCTGTAGCATAACGTGCTCATTTCTGTGCCTGTTAAGCCTTTGTTTCCTTTCATCACTTGCTTATGAATTGGTTCTTTGGGAGGTCGTGTTTTATTGCAATACCAAACCCGGAGAAGTATAGCTAATTTGGCAATCATAGCTGCTTCTCCTGCTTTACCACCGCTTTTCGATATTCCTCTTCCTGAGGTAATAAATGCGGAACAAATATTAGAGCAGCGGTGTTGTGTTTGTACATTAAATGTATATACATATAATTCGTATTTATATACCGTATAAAGGAAAAGAGGCTTCAGTATTTTGCGCTTTTCTTTACATGAAATTCAAGAGATAAAACTATGATATCAACAGAGAAAAAAATTGCAATACATAACCTGATTGAGGAGCGTTGGAGCCCCCGCGCTTTCGAAAATAAATCAGTAGACGAAGAGCAGTTAAAGGCTCTTTTTGAGGCAGCACGTTGGGCACCATCTGCTATGAACGAGCAGCCGTGGCGATTTATTTACGCCGTCAAAGAAGACAAAGAGAACTTTAATCGCCTGTTCAGTTGCCTGGTAGAGGGTAATAGCTGGGCAAAAAATGCATCTGCCTTGTTCATCAGCGTGGCTAAGAAGAACTACGATCATAATGGTAACCCCAATGGTGTTGCGCTGCATGACCTGGGGCTGGCCACTGGTAACCTGCTGTTGCAAGCCACTGATTTAGGACTGCACGTGCACCTGATGGGAGGTTTTAAAGCAGATAAAGCACGGGAGGTGCTGGGTATTCCCGAAGGCTTTGAGCCTGTGTCAATGGGTGCTGTCGGCTATGCAGGTGATCCGGAAACCCTTCCTGAAAACCTGAAAGCACGTGAGGTGGCACCCCGCAAGCGTAAGCCCCTGAATGAAATTATTTTTAAAGGAGAATGGAAGCAGTATTAAAGATATTAAAGTGTAGTGTTTTGTGATTGTGTAAGAGCGCCCCGGCAAATGCCGGGGCGCTTCTGTTTTAGCGCAAATGCCGCATCACCGCAAATGGCAGTGGTGCCCACAAAGCTGCTTCTACACCCGCTGCTTTCAGCCCCTGGTTTACCCAATTGTTACAGTTTTTGAGGATATAAAATTTACCGTGTGCTTCATAAAAAGTGTCCTGGCCCGTGTAGCCTGAGTCTGTGATGTGAATGTACTGCCCGCTCTCTTGCTGAAAGGAGGCATCTATATAGTCAACCAGCTGGCGGTAATGCGCTGCAGACAACAGTACCGGCTGCTGCCGTTTAGTGGGCGTTAACCGGGACACAATATACTTCACATGCATGGCCGATGGGGTAGGCCAAAGCGTAGCACGTAGAGCCACACCTGGTGTCAGGTCATCCCATTCAGGTGTTTCCATGTAAAAACGGCGGTCGCCCCAGCCAAAGGCCAGATACTGATAGCTGCTGTCAGCGTTCTCAAAGTGGTGCAGCGGAATCTTGTTTCGCCAGTCAATGGTGGGAGTTGCAACGGGTACCACAATATCAGTGTGCACTCCGTTGGAGGTGACATAAATCTCTACAGGGGCGGCAGGTGGGACCTGGGCAGCACTGCTGTTCACGGGTATACTGCTCAGCACAAAGGCGGAAAATACAAAAAGCACAACCAGGCCAGCAACTGTACCTATGAACCACAGCACAAAAGACAAAATTCTGATGATTACACGCTTCATACCATACCATACGGCAGGCAGCGCTGAAAATTTACCTGGAATAAAACAGCACAGCCTGTAGCGGTACAGAAGCGTGCTTATTTGCCATACTCAGCATTTTTGCGGAAATTGTACTTCATTTCAACCAAACGCCTGTTTAGGCTTTATTTTTGTCACCTTTGATAGCAAATTTTAACGGGCCCTTAAAAACTCTTATACTTTACACAACATGATGAATACGCTAAAGCGAAACATCGCTTTGTTGCTGGTGCTGCTTTGTATGCAGGTGGCTGTGGCACAGGAGCGCCTGCAGTCTCCCGAGCAATTTTTAGGCTACCAGCTAGGCAAGCAATTTACAACGCAGAACCGCATTTTAGATTATGTGAACTACCTCGCAGCACAGGCTCCAAACCGCATGAAAGTGCAGCAGTATGGGCAGACCTACGAAGGACGTCCGCTGATGCTAGCCTATGTTGCCTCCGATGAAAACCTGCCGCGCCTGGAGCAGATCCAAGAAAACAACCTGCGCCAGGCAGGATTGCAGAGCGGGCAAGTGCAGGGAAACCAGCCTGCCATCGTGTGGCTAAGTTACAATATTCACGGGAACGAATCGGTGAGCTCCGAGGCAGTGATGCAGGTGCTCTACGATCTGTTGGACCCTGCCAATGCACAGACAAAGCAGTGGCTGCAGAACACAGTTATCATATTAGACCCGATGGTGAACCCGGATGGCCGTGAGCGTTATGTGCAGTGGTATAAGCAGGCCTCCAACCAGGGAGGCAATGCCTCTCCCTATGCCTGGGAGCATTATGAGCCGTGGCCGGGCGGCAGACCAAACCACTATTATTTCGACCTGAACCGCGACTGGGCTTGGCAAACACAGATTGAGTCGAAGCAGCGCTTGAAGGAGTACAATAACTGGCTGCCACAGGTACACGCCGACTTCCATGAGATGGGGACAGAGTCTCCCTATTATTTCTCACCGGCGGCAAAGCCTTTCCACGAGAGCATTACGCCATGGCAGCGCCAGTTCCAGAACACCATCGGTGACTACAACCGACAGTACTTCGATAAAAACAACTGGCTATACTTTACCCGCGAGAACTTCGACCTCTTTTACCCCAGCTACGGCGATACCTACCCGACTTACAATGGGGCCATTGGTATGACTTACGAGCAGGGTGGATCAGGCCGTGCCGGTTTAACTTACCAGAAGCAGGATGGCGACACCCTAACGCTGGTAGATCGTATTGCCCATCATGTTGCAGCCAGCCATGCCACCATCCAGGCCTCCTCTGAGAAGGCCGACCAACTGAAGCAGGAGTTCCGCAAATACTATCAGAATAACCTGAACAACCCTGCCGGCGACTATAAAGCATTTGTGCTAAAGGCAGACGGCAGAAGTGCTGCTAACCTGAAATCACTGACGGATTACATGGATCGTCAGGGAATCCAGTACGGCTATGCTGGCAAGAGCACCTCTGTGCGTGGCTTTAATTATAGCACCGGCAAAGAAGAGAGAGTGTCTGTCGGTTCGAATGATGTGGTGATCAGTATGTACCAGCCAAAATCGACCCTGGTTAAGGTGCTTTTCGAGCCAAATGCCAGGCTGGAGGATTCCCTTACCTATGACATCACCTCCTGGTCTTTGCCTTACGCTTACAATGTGCAGGCGTACGCCCTGAAAAACAGAATGAATGTGAGCAGCATTAATACGGCGGCAACTTCGGCGGCGGCTATTACTATCGAGCGCCCTTATGCCTACCTGGCCCGCTGGAACAACCTGCAGGACCTGAAGTTCCTGACAGAACTGATGAAACAGGACGTAAAGGTGCGACAGGCAGAGAAAGCTTTCGAAACGGACGGACAGCGGTACGAGCCAGGAACACTGATTATTACCCGCACCGGCAACGAGCGTATGGGCGATAAGCTGGATGCTACGGTACGGGAGCTGGCGAAGCAGTACGATGTGAACCTGAGTGCTACAGGCACTGGTTTTGTAAGCAGTGGCGCGGATTTTGGTTCCGGTAGCGTGCGTTACCTGAAAATGCCAAAGGTGGCTTTACTCTCAGGTGAGGGAGTTTCTCCTTATGGCTTTGGTGAGGTATGGCACTATTTCGAGCAGCAGATCGGCTATCCGGTTACGGTACTGAACACCTCCTATTTCAGAAACATACCCCTTAATGAATTTGACGTGCTCATCCTTCCCAATGGCAGTTACAGCCAGGTGCTGAACGAGGAAACGCTGGAGAATGTGAGAGATTGGGTGAATGCGGGTGGTAAACTCATTGCCATGGAAAGTGCTGCTGGCTTTTTAGCTGGCAAAAAAGGGTTCAACCTGAAAAAGAAAAGCCAGGAAGCTGAAAGTGAGGAAAAGAGCAAGGTAAAAGATGAAAACCCTTACAAAAACCTGCATACCTACGCAAACCGCGAACGTGAAGCGCTGGAAGGAGAGGTACAAGGCAGTATTTTCAGGGTAGACTTAGACAAAACACACCCGCTGGCGTTTGGCTACGGCGATACTTATTTCGGGCTCATCCGTTCAGCCGATACGTTCAGCTTCCTGGAAAACGGCTGGAATGTAGGGGTGCTGAAGAAAGACAACTATACTACAGGTTTTGTAGGATCTAAAAGCAAAGAGAAACTGCAGGATGCGCTGATTCTGGGAACGCAGGACATGGGCCGCGGTCAGGTGATATACCTTGCCGATAACCCCTTGTTCCGTGGGTTCTGGCAGGGCGGCAAGCTGATGTTCGGAAACGCTGTATTCCTGGTAGGGCAATAAGAGAAGTCAAGGGCAGTGCTTTGTTGCGCTTGCTAACTTCATATTGATGAAGGAATTTGTAAAGCCCCCTGCACCAGACCTGGTGCAGGGGGCTTTTCTTTGAGGCTGGCGCTTGCTAAGGTATATATTCGTACCTTGCACAGCATCTAATCACAGTATTTTTAAAGTATGCAAACCCAACAATTCATTACATATCCGTCGCCAGAAGAGCACAGCGGCTTTTTAAGTAACTATGTGCAGCAGGCTAAAACCGACGACCTGATAGAGGGGCTCACTGCCAGCTATGTGTTTATCACGGGTATGTTGCAGGGGCTTACAGATGAGCAATTGCTATATCGCTATGCCCCGGGCAAGTGGAGCATTAAAGAGGTGATGGTGCACATGGTGGATACGGAGCGTATCTTCTCATACCGCGCCCTCCGCTTTGCCCGCCAGGATAAAACTGAGTTGCCAGGCTTTGACCAGGATAAGTACGTGATGCCCTCTAAAGCTGACGCCCGAGACATCAACTCCATCATAGCAGAGTACACTTCTTTGCGAACTGCCACCATCGAGCTTTTTAAAGGCTTCGACGAGGAAGCGTTGCAGCAAAGAGGAGTTGCCAGTGGGCTGGAAGTAAGTGTGCGTGCGCTGGGTTATGTCATACTTGGCCACGAGGTGCACCATCAGAAAATTATCCGGGAGCAATACCTGAAAGCGGTATAGTTGTTTCTCTGAAACCATAGACCAGTGACTCATTTTTTTAGAATACTGAACAGTATTACTTTATAAAGGCTATACAAGGCCTTAGCTTATAAAGCAGAGTTTAAACACAGAAAATTTATTCCGTGTTTAAACTCTGCTTCTTTTATTCAGTCAAAGTTCCAAAGCTGCTAAAACCTGACTGAAATATGCCCACTACTACACCTCACGCCCGGAAAACAAAGCGAAACTTTTACCTGAAAGTGGCGCTTTGTGTATTCGTACTCCTGACTGTTGCTGTCACCATCTACATTACAGTGGTTAACGCACGACCCATCAGTTGGACAGCCCACTTCGAAGGGCTTGGTACAGGTTCTTCTCCCCGCTTGGTTGACCTGAACGAGGATGGTGTGCTGGATGTGGTGATAGGGGCAGGGGGCGCAGAAAACCAGCCAAGCGATACAGCAGTTATTGCCATGGATGGGGCTTCGGGCAACTTGCTGTGGCACGTAGCTGGCCGAAACCAGGTGGTAGGGTCGGCGCTTTTTTATGATGTTACAGCCGATGGTGTACCGGATGTGTTTATAGGCGGCCGCACTGCTGAACTGTTAGCCATAAATGGAGCGAGTGGAGAGGTGCTGTGGCGGTTTTTCCCTTATGACTTTGCTGTAAACTCAGCTGATTCCGGTATATATAACTTCTATAACCCGCAGCTTATTCCGGATCAGGATCAAGATGGTAAAGAGGATTTACTTATCTCAAACGGCGGGGACTATACCGTAAAAGCCCATAACCCGAGGAGGCCGGTAGGCAAGCTGATGGTAATCAGCAGCAGAAGTGGCCAAATCATATCGGAAGTGGAAGTGCCGGATGGTAAGGAAACGTATATGTCTGTTGTGAAGGTGAGCCTGAAGAACAATGAAAGAGAGGATGTTATTTTTGGAACTGGTGGCGAAACAATTGGCGGGAACCTCTACCGGACAACACTACAGGACATCCTTAAAGGCGACATCTCATCAGCAGTGGTTCTGGCTACTGGTAAAAACAAAGGGTTTATTGCCCCTCCTGCACTGGCAGACCTCACCGGTGACGGCATTTTTGATATCATTGTAAATTCAGTAGACGGACGTACCATGGCGATAAACGGGGCAACTGATTCGCTGCTGTGGAGCGTGCGGGTACCCGACACGGAAATATATTCCAGTCCTGCCATCGGTTACTTTAATGCGGATGAGGTGCCCAATGTTTTCACAAACTATAGCATCGGGGTGTGGCCCATGATCAAGCGTTCGACACAGCGGATGATAGATGGCAAAACAGGAAAAGTGCTCACCACTGATACCGCCGGAATCTTCTCCTATGCCTCACCGGTTGTGGCTGATTTTAATAACGACGGATTTGATGATGTGCTGCTGAGTGTCAACAGCCTGATACGTCTTAACCTGTACGATCTTAGTAAGCGCCATATCAGCCAGTTGATGGTTTTCGATTTTCATGATAATGTGACATACCAGGTAGGGGATACCTTGCTTGGTAGCAATGTAGCCAGTACGCCCTGGATAGGGGATATGGACGGAGATGGCAAAATGGAGATAGTGTCGACCACTATGGAACTGGACGGGCAACGCAACGACATTGATAGGCCAACAAACCTGCGGGTATTCCACCTAAAAACGCCTTATGCTGTTAAGAAAAAAATAACATGGGGCGGCTATATGGGCAGCAACTATGATGGCGTTTTCAGAGGTGAACAAAAGGCAGCCAGCGTAACAGCGAACTGAGCTAAGTCTTGTCTTCACCATCTATGCCGATGGCAAACGAACGCAGTTGCGTAAAGGGCGGCGGTTCAGCAGCTATTCTGTACAGAAACGCTACCCTAGTGCATGGACAGTATTTATGAACATGCCTGAACAGAAAAGCACCATCTTTTAGCAGAAGTATCCTTATATTGTCATTTTATAATGATACTATAAGTGGCCCCTCCCGATGCATTTGACCCGTAGAAACATTGGCTTGATACTCGCTCCCATGCTGGCATTGGTTGTGTGGTGGCTGACGCTGGTTCTAACCTATGAGGCCCGTACGGTGGCTACCATCATGGTTTTTTGCCTCGTTTTCTGGATGACGGAAGTAATACCACTCTCCATGACGGCCTTTCTGGGTGTGCTGTTGGCAGTAATGGTAGGCGTTGCTGAAATCGGGACAGCCTTCCAGAACTTAGGGCATCCCATTATCCTTCTCTTTATCGGGAGCTTTCTGCTGGCCCGCTCCATGACGCGCCATGGCCTTGACAAGCGCATTGCGCTGTTCATACTATCCCGGCCTTTTTTTCAGAAGAGCCTCTTCCGGTTGTTCCTTGGCTTCTCCTTTATCTCTTTCCTGCTCTCGATGTGGGTGAGCAACTCAGTTACCGTGGCCATGCTTCTGCCACTTATGCTTGGCGTAACGCAGCTGGTGTGCCAGCCGGAGCAGGGCAGGAACTCAGCTACATTTTTCCTGCTGGGAATTGCCTACAGTGCTTCCATTGGCGGCATCAGCACCATTATCGGATCTCCGCCTAACCTGATAGGGGTAAATTACTTGGCGCAGCAGGGTGTCACGATCGATTTCCTGCAGTGGATGCTGCTGGCGCTGCCAATTTCTCTAAGCATGTATGGACTGATGGTGTTGTATATGCGTTATTTTCTGAGCAAGAGCAGCTATGACCAGGCGGTGGTGCAAGCCTATGTGGCAGAGCACCAGCAGCAGCACCAGAAGCTAAAGCAGGGCGAGAAAGTGACCATGGGCGTGTTCATCGTGGCCGTTACGCTCTGGCTGGCACCGGGCGTGTTTAATTTGCTAGGGCTGGAGGAGGCTTATACATTTATGAGCGCATACTTTGCCGAAAGCACCGTAGCCGTACTGGCGGCGCTGCTGCTCTTCCTGATACCGCCGGGGCAGGAGAATAAGGGAGAGGGTACGCTAACGGCAGAAGATCTGGTAAAGATTGACTGGGACACTATACTGCTTTTTGGAGGCGGCATGGCTTTAGGGCAGTTGGTGGTTACTTCAGGGCTGGCAGACATCATTGGCCGCAGTATCACAACTGTCATCGATTCTGAAAACCAACTGCTGCTGGTATTTGTATTGATTACGCTCGTGCTGCTGCTGACAGAGGTAAGCTCTAATACCGCGATTGCCATCACCTTTGTGCCTATTATCATCGGGGTGCTGCAGGGGCTAGATTTACCGCTGCTTTACCCTGTATTAGGTGTGGTGGTGGCCTGTAGCCTTGCTTTTATGCTACCGGTTGCCACTCCTCCAAACGCCATCGTATATGGCAGCAAACAGGTTTCTATCGGCGAAATGGCCCGTACAGGATTGGTGCTAAATGTAATCGGAGCTGTTGTTACTACGGCGTGGGTGCTGGTTTATATGTCCCTATAATGGCTGGAGAGCCAGACTAGTACGAATTGACTATCTTTCGCTATTTTAAGCTACTTTGAAAATTAATTGAATTATTTTTTAAACTCCCCTTTACTGCCAATATGCGAAACCGCAGAATCTACCGTAATGTCGTAACAATTGCCTGCTTTGTGTTTGCAGGGATGAATGCTTACAGAATCATGCAGGGAAATTACACGTGGATAGATGTCTTTCTGCTGGTTGTTTTCCTGATTTTCGGAGTGACCTATTCATATATTATTTTCCGTCAGAACAACGAAAACTGAGAGAAGAGTAAGTACTTAACGTACACAAACTGTTTATAATGGGAAAACCTGAGAGTCTACACTGTTCCTTCTGAACAATCAGACCCTCAGGTTTTCAACTTTTAGCCAAAGGTATCTCTCTATACGGAAGAGGTTTAGGTGTGGTTTATGCTTTTTGAAAATAATTTAAATTTATTTTTTTATACGCTGAATGGCGTTTGTTTAAGTTATCAAAATAAGCATTTCTAAATGTTCTGCACCATCGTCTGCTGCTTTACGAGCTCGTATAATAGTTCCAGAACAGGTACTCAACCTGTATTACATCGGATCAACATCGGCTACAATGCGGACTCCCTTGAAATCGGGGAGGAGTCTGAGGTTAAAAATAGCTTTTGCCAACTGGTTTTTCGCAGCCTTTAGGTTTGTGTTCGCGCGCGGGAGCTTAATGTGTATCTCGTTCAGGAACAGGTTGCGGATTTTGAAGATATAAGGCACCTCCGGCCCCAGTACCTGCTGTTTGCCCAAACGGTCTACAAGGTCTTTGGCCAGTACAATGGCGGCGTTCTCAGAAGTCCCTTCTTCAGCGTGTTTCACTGTGATTCGAATCATGCGCACAAACGGCGGATAGCCAAAACGCAGGCGCTCCTCGATTTCGTGCTCATAGAGGCTGTCGTAATCATTGTTGCGCACTTTCCTGAAAATGGGCTGCAGCGGGTCGCGCGTCTGGATGAGTACGGTGCCGGGTTTGCCTTTTCTGCCGGCGCGGCCACTCACCTGCACAAACAACTGGTACGCCCGCTCGTGCGCCCGGTAATCAGGGAAATTGATTACCGTGTCTGCGTTTAGTATACCCACCAGGCTCACGTTCTCAAAGTCGAGGCCTTTGGTGACCATCTGTGTGCCCACCAGCACATTTGTTTTTCCGTTTTCGAAGTCGGCAATAATTTGCTGATAGCTGTTCTTCGTTTTGGTAGTATCCAGGTCCATCCGCTGTACTTCTGCCTTCGGGAGCAGCAGTTTCAGCTCGTCTTCTACCTTTTCCGTTCCGAAGCCCATGCTCTTGAGTGTGGTGGCACCGCAGGCGGGGCAATCATGGGGCATGCGTTCGTGGTAGCCGCAGTAGTGGCAACGCAGCTCGTTGTTATACTTATGATAAGAGAGACTCACGGCGCAGAACTTGCACTTGGGTATCCAGGAGCACTCATCGCAGGAGATGAACGGAGCATAGCCACGGCGGTTCTGGAAAAGAATTACCTGTTCCTCGCGCTGCAGCCGTTCTTCTATGGCTGTCAGTAACTGGCTCGAGAAGTGGCTGTTCATAGCTTTCCGCCGCTGTGCATCGCGCGTATCTATCAGTTCTATGTCCGGTAATTTGGCCTGTCCAAAGCGCTTGCTCATGGTTACCAATCCCCAACGGCCGGTTTTGCAGTTATAGTAACTCTCGATGGATGGTGTGGCGGAGCCAAGCAAGGTCTTTGCCCCTTGCAGGTTTGCCATCACCAAAGCTGTTTCACGGGCATTGTAACGAGGTGCCGGATCATACTGCTTGTAGCTGGACTCATGCTCCTCATCCACAATAATCAGCGACAGGTTATGAAAGGGCAGGAAGATGGAGGAACGCACGCCCACCACCACCTGAAAGCGCCCTGACAGGATACCCTGCCACACTTCGGCCCGTTCGTTATCAGAGAATTTAGAATGGTATACCCCCAGCTTCTCACCGAATACCTTCAGCAGGCGCGTCACAATCTGGGCGGTCAGGGCAATTTCCGGCAGCAGGTATAGTACCTGTCCTCCTGCCTCCAGCGCGTGCTTTATCAGGTCGATGTATACCTCGGTTTTACCACTGCCCGTTACGCCATGCAGCAGTACCGTGTCTTTTTCCTTGAACAGGCCCAGTATCTCATCCTTCGCCTGCAGTTGGTGCTCCGACAGCGCCATTGGCAACTGTTGCTGCAGATTGTCTATCGGGAAGCGCGACACAATCTGGTCGAATTGCTCCAGCACGCCTTTTTTTATCAGCGTATTGATGGAAGAGGCAGAAAGATGTGGGTTTTTAGAGAGTTCGCTTTTCTCAAGGCCTTTGTAATTCAGGTTGATGTCCTGGTGTACCGGCACCTTCTGGAGGTAGTTCAGGAGGATGTCCAGCTGCTTGGGTTGCGGGGTGAGCTGGTTGAATAGCTCTTCCAGCATACCCTCTTCCTGCACGAAATGCTCTGTCAGGCGCACCTTCTTCACTACCTTAGGCGAAAACTTATCGCTGACCTGCTCATAAATAATGATTGCCTCTTTCTGAATCAGCGATTTGATGAACTTGTGGTAGCTTTTCAGTTGCAACAGGTTGGCCACTTCTGAGAACGTAAGCGCCTGGTTATGCTGCAGGGCAAATATGATTTTCTCCTCCTGCGGGGCAAAAATGATTTCATCTTCTTCCGGATTGTACTGCGGGTGCAGCTGTATCCGCGATTCACTGCTCAGCTTCAGGGCCGAGGGCAGTCCGGCATTAATCACCTCGCCGAGAGTACACATGTAGTAGTCGGCAATCCACTTAAAGAGCTTGAGCTGCGGCCCTGTCACTATGGGGGTGTCATCGAGCACATCCAGCACATACTTTGCCTGGTAGTCAGCAGGGGCGTTTTCGTGGATGTCTGCTACAATGCAGCTCAACACCCTTTTCCCTCCAAACTGCACAATTACCCGCGCACCCACCATCACGCTGTCGTTCATTTCGAACGGAATGCGGTAGGTGTACAGCTTTGGCAAGGGCAGCGGCAGAATCACATCGGCAAACAAAGTGACACGGTCAGTAGCAGGCTCCGGCGGGTAATTAAAGTTTAAAAGTTCTGACAAGGGTGTTGTATACTTTAGCTAAAGACAAAGGTCGTAAATTTTTGATGATTATAAAGCATCTGCTCCGGCTCACATAGTCGCTACTTTCTTGTGCTTCCTAATCAATAACAGATAAATCAAGGCGAATCAGGAGGGTGAAATGAGCAGAAGTATGTATATTTATTCTGATATGGGAGAGAAGAATTTTATTTTCTCCCGCATGAAAAAGAAAACAAATTCAAGACATGTTAGGAAAAACTTTAGTTATCCTGAGCCTACTGTCGCTTTGCTGTAGCATCAGTGTGCTTGCACAATCTAAAACAATGCGTGTAGCAACCTATAACATCCGCTACGACAACCCACAGGACACCCCGAATAACTGGGCGAAGCGCCTCCCTGTAATGGCGAACCAAATTCAGTATCATGACTTTGACATCTTCGGGACGCAGGAGGTGCTGTTTCACCAGCTAAAAGAATTGGCTGAAGCCTTGCCTGCTTACGAACGTATAGGAATAGGAAGGGATGATGGCAAAGAGAAAGGGGAGTTTGCGGCTGTCTTCTATAACAAAGATAAATTTGCGCTGCAGCAGCAGGGACACTTTTGGCTTTCTGAAACACCTGAAAAACCAAGCAAAGGATGGGATGCTGCTATTCCCCGCATTTGCACCTGGGGCCAGTTCCGGGAACAGGAAACAGGCTTTTCCTTTTACTTTTTTAACGTCCACTTCGACCACATGGGAGAGCAGGCACGCAAGGAGAGTGTGCAACTGGTGCTTAAGAGAATAAAGCAGGTAGCCGGAAGTTCACCCGTCATTCTCACCGGTGATTTTAATTTCAGCCAAAAAGACGAAAATTACACCACCCTGAATACTTCCGGCATATTTAAAGACGCGTATCAGCTGGCAGCTATACGCTATGCACCCAGAGGTACCTTCAACAGTTTTGACGCTGCCCGTAATTCCGATAAAAGAATTGACCACATCTGGCTTAGTTCAGGTTTCAAAGTTAACCGCTATGGCATTTTGACAGATACTTATGGCGACGGAAAGTTTCCGTCCGATCATTTTCCGGTAGTGGCAGAGGTAGAGTATACGGTGAAGATGTAGGAAGGCCATTAGCTATGTAATATCGATTTTCGGATGTACCGGGTCCAACCACCCCTGCCCCTCCTTGTCTAAGGCTACGATTAGGACACAAATTTCTGCGCGAGCATCCACCCATCGAAGATTTTACAGAATTCCATGTATCCGCGGTGGAGGGTGATAACACCTGCTCTCTTTTCATGTGGCTTCCATCCTCCCAGCCTGGCCATGACCCAGTAACACCACT
>NZ_SSNI01000001.1 GCF_010015475.1 Pontibacter pamirensis | reverse complement strand
AATGTAGCTGCAGAAACATCCAACCGCTCAACCTCGAGGTGCTCCGCTCAACAAACCTGCTCTCCCTGGCTAACTTCTCCAGCTCCTCTTCCTTGAAAAAGGACTGCAGCTGCTCGAGCAACTCCTCCTTGCCTTCTAATAATCCTTCTACACTTACCTCCATCCTGCAAAGCTACAGCTACTTATAGCTTTGCACAACTCCTTAGCCTGACGGCTATGGTCAAAAGACACAGCAAGAGCATAAGGAACTGTATGTTATTAAATAGTTCCTCCTTAAGCTACAGCATTTTTCCTATCCTACCTTCTGAAACGTATCGCTTGGCAATGCTTCCGCCTCACCTCCAGCTTTGTTGATGCTGTTGCGCTCCAGCTTTCCTGAAACAGCAGCATAAATGGCCACCACCGCAAAGCAAACAAGAGGCACGTAAAAAGCCTGGCTGATATCCTGTGTCACATCAGATACATACCCCTGCGCAGAGGTGATAACGGCCCCTCCCAAAATGGCCATAATCAAGCCTGACCCTCCAACTTTCGTATCGTCGCCTAAGCCCCTGATGCCCATGCCGTAGATGGTTGGAAACATTAGCGACATAAAACCGGATATAGCAATCAGGGCATATACACCCAGGAAACCGCTGCCGTAAATAACGACAAGCGTGCAGGCAGCCGCTGCAACAGCGCTTAGCAACAGCAGGATTCTCGGGCTCACATACCGCATCAGCGCCGTGAAAATGAAGCGGGAGACCATAAACAAAATCAGGGCAGCCATATAGTAACTTGAGGCACCGTCTTCATTCAGTTGTACTTCCTGCATCACGTACCGGATAGTATAAGACCAAATGCCAATCTGCGCTCCTACGTAAAAGAACTGCGCTACCACCGCCCACACATAATGCGGCGTTTTCACCAGCCTCCTGAACGTCGGAAGCAGGTCGAGCTTCCCTCCTGCATCGGAGGCCTTGGGCATGTTGGTGAATTTAACGGCGAGCCAGACCACCACCAAGAATAAGGCGGCGCCGACGTAAGGCCCCATCACAGCCGTCAGCTCTTCAGACTGTATCGCCTTCAGCTGCTCCTGGTCCATAGTGGCCCGCTCTTCCGCACTGGAAAGGTTTAACTCAGAAAGAATGAATATTTTACTTAGCAGCACCCCCATAATAGAGCCGATGGGGTTGAAAGATTGTGCCAGGTTCAGGCGCCTGGTGCCTGTTTCCTCCGGCCCCATAGCCACAATGTAAGGATTGGCGGCAGTTTCCAGTATAGACAAGCCCCCGGCCAATACATAGAGGGCAATGAGGAAGTGCCCGTAAGCCATGGTAATACTGGCAGGGTAAAACAGCAGCGAGCCCAGGATGAACAAGCCGAGGCCCACAAGGATACCCGTTTTGTAGGTGTACTTCTTTATCAGGATAGCAGCCGGAAGGGCGAGGCAGAAATAAGCACCGTAGAAGGCCATCTGTATCCAGGAGGTCTGGAAATCAGACATGCTCATGATGCGCTTAAAGGCTGCCAGCAGCGTGTCTGTCATGTTGTTGGCCAGCCCCCACAGAAAGAAAAGGCTTGTGATGAGGATAAAAGGCCAGATGTTCCCGGTTCTGATAAGCGATTTCTTTTTGGTGGCTGTTGTCATGGTCCTTGTTGTTATTAGCTTATGTAGCTGCCTCTGAAGAATTTCCCGGAGCTGGGTAGCGTAAGGTTCTCCCAAATGATGATATAATAATGAATTTTTGTTTCTGAATAGCTTACACAAGAGAAGCCGCTGTTCTAGAGGTCCTCTACCCAATACTTGCGCGAAACAGAAAGAAGCGAAGTCTATTATAGTAATTCCTCACTCATTTTAGCTTTTCCAATATAGGGTTTATTCAGGAAAACTCTAACTTAGCAAAAGACATAAGAAGTATAAGGGGTATAAACACTGCCATCTAGGTCAGGCAATAAGCCATATCACAGGGTATAACCATTAATTTATGTCTCTCTAAACTTCAATAGGCGTTTCACATAATCAAAGACACATGAAAAAGCTGTATTCTATCATAACACTCGCCCTGCTACTGAACCTGTGTATGCTACAACTGGTGCAGGCACAAAAATCACAAACGCCTACCTTGTTATTGCGCGTGGACGACATTGGCATGAATCACGCGGTGAACATGGGTGTAAAGCAATTGGCTGAAACAGGCGTCCCTTTTTCCGCGTCTGTTATGTTTGCCTGCCCCTGGTACCAGGAGGCTGTAGAAATACTGAAAGATCACCCGCAGGTAGCCGTGGGGGTACACCTGACACTGAATGCAGAATGGAAAAATTACCGCTGGGGCCCGGTAGCCGGACGCACTGCCGTACCTAGCCTTGTGGACAGCCTTGGATATTTTCTACCCTCCATCGAAGCTTTTTTGAAGAGTGATTACAAACTGGCAGATGTAGAGAAAGAGCTGACGGCACAGATAGAAAGAGCTTTGGGCACGGGGTTAAACATAAGCTACGTAGACCCGCACATGGGTATGGCCCTGGCAACTCCCGAACTACGCGCGCTCACAGAGAGGCTGGCAAAGAAGTATAACCTGGGCATTTCCAACTACTTTGGCGAGACGTACAAGAGCATGTGGCCAGTAACCGTAGAAACCAAAGCCAAAGAGTTTATGGACTTCGCCAATACTCTGAAGCCGGGTAGCCTGAATGTAGTAGAGTTGCATGTGGCGCAGAGTTCACCAGAGATGGATGTATTGGTGGATATGAACAGCACCCTGATGAACACGAACGACGGCAAGCCAAGAGCCAGTCAGCACCGCCAAACGGAGTTAGACATGCTTGTCTCCCCTGAATTTTTAAAGTTGGCAGATAAAAAGTTTAAGCTTATTACGTATGCAGATTTGGTAAAAGCCAACGGGATCCAAAGCATGAAAGCACCAAGACCACAGTATGAAGAAATAAAATGAGAACACTTAACGTAGCAGTTGCTCAGTTCGAGCCTAAAGACGGCGATAAAGCCTACAACCTTTCTGTTATAGAAGAACTAACAGCCAGGGCAAAAGCCCGTGGCGCCGAAGTCATCAGCTTTCACGAAATGTGTATTACCGCCTATACTTTTCAGAAAGACCTGACGCGGGAGGAGATGCTGGACCTTGCCGAAGAAGTACCTGATGGGGAAAGTGTACACAAGCTTATCCAGCTATCGGAAAAGTACGACATTCCTATTTTGGCAGGCCTGCTTGAGGTGGAAGACGACAGGCTCTACAACACCTATGTGTGCGTAGACAAGAATGGCCTGATAGCAAAGTACCGCAAGATTCACCCCTTCATTAGCAAGTATCTGGAGCCAGGATCTGAGTATGTGGTGTTTGACCTAAAGGGCTGGAGGTGCGGCATCCTGATCTGCTATGATAACAATGTAGTGGAAAATGTGAGAGCCACCTCCCTACTCGGAGCAGAAGTCATTTTTGCGCCGCACGTTACCATGTGTACCCCTTCTTCCATGCCGGGGCGGGGTTATGTGGCAGATGAATTGTGGCAGGCCAGGCACACAGACCCGGTGCCCCTGCGGCTGGAGTTCGACGGTCCCAAAGGCCTTCGCTGGCTGATGCGATGGCTACCGGCAAGGGCCTACGACAACGCTGTATACTATGTATTCTCCAACCCAATCGGGTATGACGGAGAGCATCTAAAGAATGGCAATTCCCTCATCCTGGACCCTTACGGGGAAGTGCTGACAGAAATCAAGAGCTTTGAAAACGAGATTGTCGTCGCCACGCTGACAGATGATAAACTGGAGCTTGCCGGAGGTCACCGCTATAAGAAAGCGCGAAAGCCTGAACTTTACAAAGACATCATCGGGGCAGATCATCGCTCTGAAACAAAGCCAGTCTGGCTGGCAAGTGATGCCCCTGCGTCTGATGATAGATAACTACATAGAAGGCTTCTCCAGCTTTTTTACTGCGCAAAAGCACACTCTGCCCTGGCTCATACCTCAAAGCCTACCTGGCATCATAGATGAAATGATTGCTCAAGTAAATGATAGCTATACAGTAAAAGATGGTATAGCCATTCACCAGACAGCCACTGTAGAAAGGGGCGTTGTGCTGAAGGCACCTGTTATCATTTCAGAAAACTGCTTTGTTGGTGCCAACGCTTATTTGCGAGGCGGTGTTTACCTGGGCGAAGGCGCCACAGTTGGCACCAGTTGTGAGGTGAAAACCAGCATCATTATGCAGAACAGTGCTGTGGCACATTTCAATTTTATAGGAGACAGCATCATCGGCAACAACGTTAATTTTGAGGCTGGCTCCATTGTCGCAAATCATTACAATGAGAAGAAAGACAAACAAATCCGGGTGATGCTACACGGGGAAATCATTGATACGGACGTGAAGAAGTTTGGCGCCTTAGTGGGTGACAACTGCAGAATCGGGGCAAACGCAGTGTTGTCGCCCGGAACAATATTAGCAAAAGATACCATTGTAAAACGCCTGGAACTGGTAGAGCAGGTTTAGCACATAAGTAGTAAGTTAAGCCTGAAGAAATTTTTGTTTGTAACAGTTTTTCTAGCCGTGCATAGTATGTGCGCCTATATGTTTAATATTTTCCCCTCAAACATTGTCCTTCTGTCTTTTGACGCCCGCTTCCTTACAAGGTATAAATTAGTGTAACAGATTAGCCCTGCGAAGGGATTGAAGCAATTGTTCAAGAATAAATTTCTATAAATCCTTATAGTTATATATCTTGAAGGCTTAATATAAAAATCGCTCTATCTCATTCTCTGTAGTCTATGAAACCCCATTTTCTTACATTGCTTTTTCTCTTCCTTCTGCCTTTACTATCTGTTGCCCAGTCAAATTATAAACCTGGTTTGGTAGTCACAACACAGGGAGATACGTTGCGAGGTTTTATAGATTATAGAGAGTGGGATATAACCCCTAAAACAGTCTCCTTTAAGACCTCTGAAGACAGTGGAAAAGCACAGGAGTTTAATGCCGCCAGCGCCAGCTATTTTGAAGTAACTGGCATGGAGATATACAGGGGCTTTGAAATTCCCATCTCAATGGACAGAGTGGATATAGACAACCTGTCGCGTGGAGTCCCGGACAGTAAATTCACAACAGCTTATATCTTCCTCAAAAGGCTCCAGGATGGAGCCAAAGTGTCTCTGTACTCCTACAAAGACGACATTAAGGAAAGGTTCTTCTTACTAGAAAAGGGGGAAGAAAAACCTAGGGAACTGCTCTACAGAAGATACTATGATACCAGGAACAACACCAGAATTATAACGCAGCATGCTTATGTAGGCCAGCTGATGAATGCGGCAAGGCACAATGGCTTACTAACCGACAAACTACAGCGAGAAATAGAGGCTGCTGCCTATAAAGAGAAAGATCTGCTTCGGGTAGTAAGCAAGATAAATGGGCGTAATGGCGAGGAGCGTGAGATGTACAACCAAGGAGGAATAGGTTTTAGGCTATTTGCAGGTCTCGCCCTCAGTAGAGGAACCTTGGAGGTTGAAGGCAAGAACCCTTTTACTGATGCAGAAGAAAACCCCGCCTCTTACATGCCACGATTAGCATTTGGTGCTGATGCCTTCTTAAATAGGAACGTACAACAGCTTGTATTCAGATTAGAGGCAGGATTAACGCAGGGCAGCTATTATATGAAGACAAATGAGACGTCTGGAGGCGGTTCTTATTATGATCTGACATACGATCTGAAACAGCGAACAGCTTCTCTCATGCCCCAGTTGGTTTACAACTTTTATAACAAAGATAATTTAAAGCTCTATGTAGGCGCAGGCTTTGCCTTTAACTACTCCACTTACTCCGGAAACGTCTATCACAGGAAATACATAAACCCAACCCTTGACTTTGAAACACTATATGAGACAGCTGACTACCAGGAACTGTCTCCCTCCTGGTCTACCTACACCCTGAGAGCCGGAGTAGTCGTGAACAGAAAGTATGAAATATCGGCCCTATACTTAGCTCCGAACTCAATAACCAAGTACACCAACCATGCCGTAACAAACGGCTCTTTGAGTCTTGGCATTAACTACCTGTTCAGAGATAAATAGTATTGTAAGACGCTGTATCACCCGTACCTTATGCTGTAGGAAGCATTGAACTTCAGGAACAGCAAGTTTGATAACGCCACCTGCTTTGCCAAACTTGCTGTTCCTGAAGCTGTGGCGAACTAGTTACACCTTAACATACACCCTCTTCTTATCCATCCAATACCCGATGCACCACAGCAGGAGCATATAAGACACAGCAAACAGCAACGAGGCATTGTTATCAGAAAGCCAAGTCAGGTATAGATTTTTATAGATCCAGCCGTTCAGGCTTTGGCCGTCTATCCTGGTAAGGCTCATGAGTCTTATCAACACACCAGACAGGATGTAAATAAACAGCGGATTCCGGCCAAACACCTCAAAAAAGTAGGTCCACCGCTTATAGTTGGCCACTTCAATCACTAACATGAGCACAGACAGAATGAGCAAGTCCAGACCAACGGTATATATTACGTAAGAGCTTGTCCAGATAGGCTTGTTGATAGGGAAGAAAATATCCCAGACAAGCGCCACCACAATAAAGGCCGCTGCCGATAAAGCTAGCTTATATACAGTGCCCATATTATTGCCCTGCCGCTGTATGTATAAGCCTGCCAGGAAACCTGCGATTACGTTCACCACGGCTGGTAAAGTACTCAGCAATCCTTCTGGATCGAAAGGTATCCCAAAGCCTTTGTATAAGTTTTCAGCAGGTAAAAGTAACCTGTCAAACTTCAAGGCAGCATTACCTTCCAGGCTGTAAGGGTCAGGCTGATTACCGAAGAAATACATAATAGCCCAATAAGAAAGCAAGGCGATGACGGAGAAAATGATGGCTCCCTTTACTTTAAAGTAATGCACCACCAGCGCCGCTATACCATAGCAAAGAGCAATTCTTTGCAAAACTCCCATTATCCGGATGCTGGAGAAGTCAATCAGCGTTAGTTCGCCGGCAGCATTGCGGGTAACAAAAGGAAAGGTGTTTAGCAGGAGGCCCAACAGGAAAATCAGGGCTGTTCGTTTAAAAACCTTTTTCAGGAACACGCTATCCTCCTGCTTTTCAAACTTCCGCATACTGAAGCTCATAGCATTACCCACCACAAACAGGAAAGTAGGAAAAACAAGGTCTGTCACCGTAAATCCATGCCAGGCGGCATGCCGGAAAGGCGCATAGATAGTTTGCCAGCTTCCGGGGGTATTCACCACTATCATCAGGGCAATGGTCATACCCCGCAGCACATCAAGCGAGAGATAGCGCTGCCGGGTTGTCTCCTTTAGCAGCCCATTGTCGGCAACTGTACTGGCTGTAAAAAGTTTATTCATGTGTTTAACTTAGCTGATACTGTTTTACACTTTCCCTCCAGGCTCTCAGGATAATATGACGTTGGCTGAAGGTGGTTAGCTTGATTTATGAAGAAGAGCCGCTTTTTACTTCAAAACGCCCACTTTATCTACTCTGTCAAAGTATTCCTTCTGCAGTTCCAGTGTCTTTGTGTCTGATTTAACCGCTTTCAGTGCCTTCGTTAGCGCCTCCACTTTGTTTTCGGTTAGCAGTTTACCTAACTCTTTTGAAGCTTTTTCTCCCTCACCGGCATAATGGTTCGGGTAGCTGGCATACCACCAGATACCGGTATAGAGGTTAGGAAGTGACGCCAAACGTTTCTGGTTTTCACCGGATTCCTGTGTGGCCCGCTCCTGCTTTACAAGGTCAGGGCGCAGGTACAGCAGTGAGGATGTTTCGTTTTCGCCACCATGCTGGTCGCCGGCCGGGTCGGACTTACGCATCTTCCTCACCTTCTCTGCAAAGGCTGGTTCCTGAACCGGGTCAAAAAAGTACACGGCATAGTCCCGGCGATTCTCCAGCTGCGACTGCACGAAGTAGCGCAGCAATTGCGGATTTCCGCCATGCCCGTTCACTATCACAATTTTATTAAAGCCGTTTCTGGCAATTTCCTTCACGGTAGCATCCAACAGGTCCCAGACTACCCTGCTTGGCAGCGCAAATGTTCCAGGCTGCTGCTGTGCTTCGTACACCTGCCCATAGAAGTAATCAGGAAACACCACGGCATACTCGTTCTTTGCAGCACGCGCCGCCCATTCCCGGACATGAATCAGGTCAGAGCCAAGGGGAGCGTGCATTCCGTGCTTTTCCAGAATACCGATAGGCAGAATACAAGTCCGGTTCGATTTTTCCAGCGCCTTCGGCCAGTCGCTGGCGGTAAGTTCATCCCAGCGCACAGGAATCTCCTGTGCAAAAGCAGTAGTTGAAAAGAATAAAAGAAGAATTAGTAGTCTCATATGTTGCTTTTATGTGATGGTGAGATAATTTCTCAATCAATATAACATGTTTCCCCTTTTACTGCTACTCTTTCCGGGCTTTTGTCTCTAAATTAGTGGAGACTGCTGTGCATGCTACACTTATGTTTATGAAAGTGTATATACAGGACTACAAGCAAAAGCACTAGCCAGGAGCCACTACTACTAAATAAAAATAAAACCTAAAAGCCCGCTTATGAGACCATACATTTTAGCAGAGACAAACTGGAAAGACATACAGAATCAGAAATTTGATGTGGCTGTTTTACCCTGGGGTGCAACCGAAGCGCACAACTACCATTTACCTTATGGCACTGATATCATTGAGGCAGACAACATTGCGGCCGAAGCAGCCCGCAAAGCATGGGAGGCCGGGGCAAAAGTGATTGTGTTGCCCACCATTCCTTTTGGGGTGAATACCGGGCAGACAGATATCCTGCTGGACATCAACATGAGCCCCAGCACGCAGGCAGCGGTGCTGAACGATGTGCTCGAGGTGCTGAACAGGCAGGGAATTCATAAGCTACTTGTACTGAACAGCCATGGTGGGAACGACTTCAGAACGATGATCCGGGAGTTGGGACTGAAGTACCCTGCTATGTTTATCTCAAGCTGCAACTGGTTTCAGTCGCTGGATAAGAGTGAGTTCTTCGAAAACCCCGGCGACCACGCTGATGAAATGGAAACAAGCCTGCTACTGCACCTGCGCCCTGACTTAGTGCTGCCGCTGGAGGAAGCCGGTGAGGGACTTGACAAGAAACCTAAAATAAAGGCTTATAAAGAAGGTTGGGCATGGGCGGAACGTAAATGGTCGCAGGTAACAGAAGATACGGGCGTAGGCAACCCAAAGAAAGCCACTAAAGAAAAGGGAGAGCGATTCTTTGAAGCCGTAACCGATAAGATGAGTGGATTGTTTGTTGACCTCGCAAAGGCAAACCTAAATGACTTGTACGAATAGACAAGCAGACAGCAGCCTGAAGAAACCAGAAGTTCCTTCAGGCTGCTGTTTTACTTTTAAAGGGCGCTTATTATTTCCTCTATAGGAGTTTCCCCAATAAAAGAACCTACTAAACGACCTTCCTCTGAGTAAATAAATACAGATGGTGCCTCCACTGGCCCTAAGGTATGAATGATATCGTTTACAGAAGCCTGCGCAAAATAAATATTGTTTTTATCTGCCAGGTCATACTCCCGGGCAAACTGGCTTAGCTGTGGTAAGCCTGCGTCAGACACAAAATATATGGTGTAATCCTCAAAAGCTTCTAAGTTTTCCCGTATCTGCACGGTTTCACGCTGGCAGTGGTCACAGTCCGGCCGAAACAGCACCAGAACAGTTTTCCCTTCCAGGTCCTTTGCCATTAAACTGGAGCCATCTAAACGGGTGAGGGACATCATAGGAAGATCGTTTGGCACAACTGCTGCAGTAGTTGCTGAAGGTGCTTCCTCTGCTGCCGGCGCTGTTTCCCGGGTAGCAGACTTACTGTTCAGGTTATCAATGAAAAAAATAAGCAGCAGCACCAATACAACCCCCGCTATAATATATATTCCTTTTTTCATACAGGTTTATATTTTGCTTACCAAGCTGTAAGTCCTGCTATAACATTTTTCCGTGCCGTCAGTTCAAAAAAGATCATCTCAGGGTCGGAAGAGCTGCGTGTTAGTAAAGTGGTTTCTACCAGCCCTGCTGTAACCCATCCTGAAGCGCAGCCGCATATTTCTCCTTATCAAAAGAATACAGGTATGGAGCTTTATGTGCCACACCACGCTTGCGCTCCTCCAACCTATCCAGTATACCATAGCCCAGCATTTTCCGCTGGAAATTACGGCGGTCCAGCTGTCTGCCTAAAATAGTCTCATACAGCCTTTGTAATTCCGGCATGGTAAACTTTTCAGGCAGCAGGTTATAGCCGATAGGCTGGTCGTTGAGTTGTTTCCGCAGTGTCTCCAGCGCTTGTTGTAGAATGTGGACATGGTCCATGACAAGCGTTGGCATGTCCTGCAGGTCCCACCAGGCACAGGCCTCGGAGGTAACATCAGGGCGGGGCACGGCACTTGAGAAATTAACCAGCGCATAATACCCGACCGTAATAAAGCGCTGCAGGAACCAGTGGTTCTCGCGTGCCTCCAGGCCTAATGACACCAATAGTTCCTTATTCAGTTGCCTGTCGGAGCGCGAAGGACTGCCAAACGTATGAAACTGGCGGAGAAAGATGTTACCAAGACCCGTGCGCGACTGCAGCACCCGCACAGCGGCATGCTCCACCTCCTCTTCTTTATACACAAAGCCACCCGGCAGCGCCCACTTGTCCGCATGCTTCATTTTAAGGAGCAAGACCTTCAGCTGGTTATCATGAAACCCGAATATCACACAGTCAACAGAAAGGCCCGGATGAAAGAGTTCTTCCCCGTGTTGCAGTATATTTTCTACTTCTTCTTCCACTTTTGATTGTTTTTGAATTTAAGTAAGAGCGTGTTTAAAACTTATCCTTTGTGCTGCAAACTGCCAAAAAAAGTAAACTGGCTTCACCGTTTTCTCGCTTCAGAGAGCTGCTATGAAGCTCTAAAACCATTTCATCAGAACCCTTTTTGGTTAGTTTTCGCTTGCAAAAAACGAAATTTAAGCATACTCTAAGCAAATAAAACATGGGTGAGTACAAAATAGCCATCAAAAATCATTACATTGTGTCAAGAAGACACAGAATACGGCTCCTTCATGAAAAGAAAATTTCCGAACCAGTTTATAAATAAGCTACCGCTGGCCCTGCTGCTGGCTGGTATGGCCTGCAACAGCAGCCAGGTAACTACAGACAGTACAAGCACAAGCACCAGTGCTCCTGCTACAGCAATTGCCAATTACCGCGACCTGAACAAGAACGGCAGCATGGATGTGTATGAAGACAGCTCTCAGCCAGTGGAGGCCAGGGTAAACGACCTGCTGGCACAAATGACGGTGGAAGAGAAAGCCGGTATGATGTTCATTAACGGCACCTTCATCAACGAAGACGGCACCATTGAGAAAACGCCGGAAACAAGGGGTATGGCCGCCCGGCTGCCCACTGCTGGTGAATCAATTTCAAGTAAAATGATGAACCACTTCAACTTCTGGGAAGCGCCAGGAACCAGGGCGCTGGCTACAGGTTATAATGCTATACAAAAGGCTGCTGAAAACACAAGGCTTGGCATTCCGGTTACCATTGCCTCTGACCCGCGCAACCACTTCAGCGAGAGCATCTTTTCGATGGCTGCGGTTGGCTTCTCGCAATGGTGTGAAACGCTCGGGCTGGCCGCCATCGGCGATGAGGCCCTCACCAGGCAGTTTGCCGATATTGCGCGCCAGGAGTATGTGGCTGTCGGGTTGCGGGAGGCCCTGCATCCGCAGGTGGATTTGGCCACAGAACCGCGCTGGGCGCGCATCAGCGGCACCTTTGGGGAAGATGCACAGCTGACAGCACGCATGGCCAAAGCCTATATTCTGGGTTTCCAGGGCGAAACTTTAGGCCCCAACAGCGTCGCCTGTATGACCAAGCACTTTACCGGAGGTGGCCCGCAGAAAGAAGGCCTTGACCCGCACTTCGAGTTTCAGAAAGGACAGGTATACCCAGGCAATAATTTTGACTATCACCTGATTCCTTTTGAGGCAGCGTTCGAAGCCAACACGGCTGCCATTATGCCCTATTACGGTGTGCCAACGGACCAGACTGAGGAAAATGTAGCGTTTGCTTACAACAAAGCCATTATCACGGGTTTACTGCGCAACAAGTATAAGTTTGATGGTGTGGTGTGCACCGACTGGGGGCTGATTACGGATGTGAACATGGGCGTAGCCGTTTGGCCGGCACGCGCCTGGGGAGTAGAACACCTGAGTGAGGAAGACAGGGTAAAGAAAATCATAGATGCCGGTGTAGACCAGTTTGGAGGCGAAAGCGTGCCGGAACTGGTGGTGAAACTGGTAAACGATGGCAAGCTAACGGAGACCCGCATCGATGAATCTGTGAGAAGGCTGCTGCGCCAGAAGTTCCAGTTGGGCTTGTTCGACAATCCTTATGTAGATGTGGAGAATGCTGTAAAGGTATTAAGCAACCCTGCCTTCAAAGCGGCCGGAGAAGCCTCGCAGCGCCGCGCCATGACCCTGTTGAAAAACGAAAACAACGTGCTGCCACTCCAGCAGGGCAACCTGAAACTATACGTAAAAAATATAGACCCGAAAGTAGCCGCACTGTATGGCACCGTTGTGGAAAACCCGAAAGAAGCAGACATGGCAATTATCCGACTCAATACCCCTTGGTATCCGGTAGAGACAAAAAACCCTTTTGCCCTAAGCTTTCACCACGGCGACCTTGATTTTAAAGGCAAGGAAAAAGAAGAAATACTGCAGCTGCTGAAAACAGTACCCACCATTGTGGACATCAACCTTGACCGCCCTGCTGTGATACCAGAAATCAGCCAATACGCGAAAGGGCTGTTTGCTGATTTCGGTGCAAGTGATGCTGCCGTGCTGGATGTTATTTTCGGAAAGGCGAAGCCCGAAGGAAACCTGCCGTTCGAGCTGCCATCCTCTATGGAGGCCGTGCGTAACCAGAAAGAAGACCTACCCTACGACTCCAAAGACCCGCTGTATAAGTTTGG
Organism: Pontibacter pamirensis; assembly: GCF_010015475.1. Lineage (GTDB taxonomy): Bacteria > Bacteroidota > Bacteroidia > Cytophagales > Hymenobacteraceae > Pontibacter > Pontibacter pamirensis. The sequence continues at coordinate 478,187 of NZ_SSNI01000001.1, read as the reverse complement.
ATTTGGGTTGAGGTATGAGTAAAATGACTAGCTTGAAACTCACCGCTTTTTAGTTTATTAGAAGGAGCTGTAAACAAGGATAGAATATGCAAAAGTTAGGATTGATGCTTTTTGTGCTGCTGCTTATGCTGACCGGTACCACGTCTGTAGCTACGGCTCAGTCAACAAATGGCAAGCCCCGCACTATCATCACAACTGATGGGGAAGTAGATGATGTGGATTCTTTTGTCAGGCTCCTGCTGTACGCTAACGAGTTCGACATTGTGGGGCTGGTGTATAGCAGCTCGCAGTGGCATTATGCCGGAGACGGGAAAGGAACCTTGTTTACCTCCGAGATGCCAAACACTGCGGAGCGCTACGGAGAGCGGAAGGACCTTCGCTGGCCCGGCACCACCTGGATGCAGCACTACATTAACCAGTATGCCAAAGTATATGATAACCTGACAAAGCACGCTAACGGATATCCTGAGCCAGATTATCTTCAGAGCCTTGTCAGAGTTGGCAACATTGAATTTGAGGGCGAGATGGAAAAAGACACGGAAGGGTCTGATTTCATTAAAACGATACTTCTTGACGATAACGCAAGCCCGGTTTACCTGCAAATCTGGGGAGGCACTAACACTGTAGCCCGTGCCCTGAAGTCGATAGAAGCGGAGTACAAGGGTACCCCACAGTGGGAAGCTGTTTACAGGAAAGTATCAGACAAAGCTATTATTTATGCAGTGCTAGACCAGGATGCAACCTACCAGAAGTATGTGGCTCCTAACTGGCCGGAGGTAAAGGTGCTGTACAACTCTGACCAGTTCTGGAGCTTCGCATACCTTTGGCCAAGGGTGGTACCGGCAGAGTTGCAGCCCTACCTGAGCGGCAAATGGTTTGCAGAAAACATAAAATTTAACCACGGCCCGCTACTGGAGGAATACTACCTCTGGGGCGACGGGGAGCAGATTGCAGGTGACCCGGAACACACGCACGGCAGCATGGCAGAAGCTAAAAAGTATGACCGCGGCCAGTATGATTTCATATCGGAAGGAGACTCTCCAGCCTTCTTTTACCTGCTCGATGTTGGCCTGCGGAGTATGGAGGATGCTTCTTATGGTGGCTGGGGAGGGCGTATGGTGCAGTCTGACCAGAACCCATACCGCTGGGAAGATGGAAAGCACGTAACCGACTACAATACCTACACCAAGAAAAACGACACCACCTTTCCACAGACCCGCTGGATAGATGTGCTGCAGAACGATTTCGCCGCCCGCGCGGATTGGTGCGTGATGTCCTATAAAGAAGCAAACCACCCTCCTGTCGTAAAGCTCAACCAACCGCAGGACATTGTGGTGAAGCCTGGCCAAAAAGTCAACCTCAACGGCACAGCCAGCGACCCAGACGGCAATGCCCTCAGCTATCGCTGGTGGCAGTACGAAGAGGTAGATACCTACGAAGGAAAAGTGAGCATCCAGAATGCTGATAAAAAGAAAGCAGCCTTCACGGTACCTGAAAACGCTAAAAATGGGCAGACTATACATCTCATTCTGGAAGTTACTGACTCCGGAACGCCTAGTTTAACCCGGTACCAGCGCGTTATTGCTACGGTTGCAAAGTAACAACGGCATTCACAAGTGGCATGGCGGCTGAAACATCGCCCAAGCTCCAAAAAGAAAAACCACTTACTATTGAACATATCTGAACATAATCGAATGCAAAACAGAAGGAAATTTTTCAAAGCGGCCGGAGCCCTGGCTTTGGGCGGCTTATTGCTCCCGGCTTGTGCCGATGGCACCACATCACAGGCTGACGCCACGGCATCAGCCGAAGGAGTAGGTGGGGCAAACACCGCTCCCAAGGATTTGTCTGTCGGATTGCAGTTGTATACTGTCCGGGACCATTTGCAAGAGGACCTGCAGGGCACACTGCAGAAAATTGCAGCCGTTGGTTACAAAGACCTGGAATCAGCGGCAGGTATGAAAGGCCACTACTATGGCATGAAGCCCGCAGAGTTTGCCGCTATGGTGGAAGGTATGGGTATGAAACTGCGCAGCCACCACGTACTGCTGGGTACACAGTCACCACAAGAGGCCCCGCTCCCGCCTGATTTCCTGACGCTGACGAACGGCATGCAACAGTTAGTGGACATGTCGGCGGAGGCAGGCCAAAGCTACCTTACCTGCGCTTTCCTGTTCCCGAGTGAGCGCCAGACGCTGGACCAGTACAAGCGTGCTGCCGAGCTTTTCAACAAAACCGGCGAGGCCTGCAAAAAAGCTGGACTAGGCTTTGCTTACCACAACCACGACTTCGAGTTTGAGACGCTGGAAGGGCAGCGGCCTTATGACCTGTTACTAGAGCAAACAGACAAGGACCTTGTAGAGATGGAACTGGATCTGTATTGGGCCACCAGGTCAGGCAACGACCCGGTGGCTTTGTTTGAGAAGCACCCTGGCCGCTTCCCGATGTGGCACGTGAAAGACATGGACAGAACTGAGAAGAGGTTCTTTACAGAGGTTGGCAACGGCTCTATCGATTTCAAGCGCATTTTTGACAAAGCGGAACTGGCAGGCATGAAGTACTATTTTGTGGAGCAGGACGTAACCCCTGGCAACCCAATGGAAAGCATCGCCACCAGCTACAAGAACTTGGTGAGTGTCTTGAGCTAACATATAGGAGGAAGTAACGTGTTAAAAATCTTATACACCAAAGGCATGTGCTTGTGTTCATACAAAGCTGCTTTGAACCTCTTGCGCTATCGATAATTTTTTTTGACTTTGAGAAAGTATTAATTGACTCCTCCTAAAATGACAAATTCAACAGGAGCAGGAGAATATTCTATCTGTTCCCCTGCTCCTGTTGAATTTACTTTCCTTCCTTGAACTATCGTACTGGCCCTGTAATTCTATGGCAGGGCAAATGCAACATATGATCCGCCTGGCTTCAGGCCAAACCTGCTGCCTCCGGCGGCGATCACAATGTATTGCTTTCCTGCGGCCATGTACGTAATGGGTGTCGCGAAGCCGCCTGCCGGAAGCTTGTACTCCCACACCACTTTGCCTGTGTCTTTGTCAAAAGCCCTGATTTTCTCGTCGTAGGTGGCTGCGATAAAAATCAGACCACTGGCTGTTACGATAGGGCCTCCATAGTTTTCAGTACCTGTTGGGGGAATCCCTTTTGCCGTCAGTTCCTCAAACTGGCCCAGCGGAACCCGCCATAAATACTCTCCTGTGTTAAGGTCAATAGCGTTAAGTGTACCCCAAGGTGGCTTTATGGCCGGATAACCATTGGGATCAAGAAACTTTTTATATCCGTTGTTTATATAGGGCGGCTTGTAAGGGAAGTCTTCACCTGAGCCAGCAACCGCTGTAGGCGCTGCACTATGGAAGTCTGTTGATGCCGTAGCCTCAGAAGCCAGCAGGAAGTTGACGACCGCTTCGCAGTCACTGGCAGGCATGTGCTGAAAAGAAGGCATTCTGCCGCGGCCTGTCTTCACAACTGTCATGATCTGATCCCTTGTAAGCCGCTTCTCGATGTCAACAAGGCCCGGGAAAGCCTGGCTCCCCTTCCTGTCAACGCCGTGGCAGGGCGCGCAGGTGGTGGTAAAAAGCGCTTTGCCAGGAGAACTGTTGCCGTCTGCCGCCAGTGTGGTGGGCAGCATCTTCAGATCATAGGGCGTCTCGTTAGCATTCTGGTACAGAATGCCGTCCGGCGACACGGCATTGCCACCCCATTCGGCACCTCCCCCGATCCCAATGTAAAAGGTGCTCTGTGTGTTGGGAGGCAAGTACTTGCTGCCGTACCGGCTCGCCAAGAACTGCTCTTTAACAAAGGCGTGGGCCTCCGGCGATATATCCGTCAGATCATATATGGTAAACTCCTGCCGTGAGAAAGGCGCGGGCTTGGTAGGTACTGGCTGCGTTGGCCAGGGCTGCTCCCCGGGCAAGGCCCCTGCGTTTGTCACTGGCACTTCCTCCACCGGGAACAGAGGCTCCCCAGTACCACGGTTCAGCACAAACAACAAGCCGTCTTTGGTAGCGGCCGCCAGGGCATCTATCTTTTTACCATTGTGTGTTACGGTTACCAGGTTGGGCGGGCATGGCAGATCACGGTCCCAGATATCGTGGTGCTGCGTCTGGAAGTGCCACAGGCGCTTGCCTGTTTCGGCGTCTAGCGCTAAAACGCAATTGGCAAAAAGGTTTTCCCCGTGCCGGTTGCCGCCGTAAAAATCAAAGGAAGCCGAACCAGTTCCGGTGTACACCACGCCCCGCTCCAGGTCAGCAACCAGGCCACCCCAGGCATTGGCTCCTCCCACACGTTTGTAGGCATCTTTAGGCCAGGTTTCATACCCGTACTCCCCAGGCTGCGGAATAGTATGGAACACCCATTGTAATTTACCAGTACGCACATTAAAGGCACGGATATACCCTGGGGCAGCATCACCATACTCAGAAACCCTTGAGCCTATGATTAAAAGGTCTTTGTAGATCACGCCTGGTGTGGTCACATCCACTGTCAGGTCTTTTACATCGTGCCCAAGTGTTTCCACATCTCCCAACCCCTCGTGCAAGTCTACCTCCCCATTGACGCCGAACGTCGGGATCACCTCCCCTGTTCCGGCATGAAGGGCAAAAAGTGTAGGGCCGGCAGTGTACAGGATACGCTTGTCTTCTCCATCTTCCCAGTACAGCACTCCCCGGTTTGGATGAACCCGTACGCTTTTGTCTTTGAAAGGGTCAAAGCTCCAAACCTCTTCACCAGTTGTGGCCTTCACCCCAAAAAGCCTTAACCTTGGGCTGGTAGCATATACCATTCCGTTGGCCATGATAGGTTGGCACTGAATGTTGATGCCCCTTTCTTCCGGGTTGTTGTTTTCTCCGGTGTCATAGGTCCATGCCACCTGCAGTTGCTGGACATTACTTTTGTTGATCTGAGTTAAGGTTGAGTAACGGTTGCCAGCAGTGTTGCCACCATAGGCTGGCCAATCCTGTTCCTGCGTATCTACAGTTGCTTCCTTTGTCGATGATATACAGCTTCCTATTATCAGCAGGCATACAGTAAGGTATTTCAGCGTCCGGTTCATAAACAGTTAGATTATAACAGAAGACATAGTATCCTTGGGGAGCAACTCCCTGAGACGAAAAAGTACTACAAGCGTCTACCTTCAGATAGAAAGCGCGCTGCTGAAAGAAGATTTGTTGCCCTGCAAGTCCACTGCCCTTATGGTAATTTCCTTGCCTTTCAGCTCCGGGGTGGCTGGCATCGAAAAGCTTGTGAGCGGGGTAAAGCCCACTCTTTTTCCATCTAGGTAGAGGTTATAGCCTAGCATGTTTCTATTGTCGGTAGACTTATCCCACTGCAAGACCAACTGGTTTTTGACAGGCCTTACCTTCAGGTTCTTTGGTGTAGAAGGAGCGGCGGCATCCGGCCTCAGGCACTGCACCACGTTTGCAAGCGCACGGAACTGGTGGTAAGAGGCTTTCCATATCTGAGCTTTAAGGGCAGTTTTCTGCTTCGGCTCTTTGTCTATACCGCCCGGATACCACTCCCCGTGCTCGTGGTCTATGATATACTTGTCGATGTAGTCCCACTGCTTTTGAAACAAATCAAAGTAGCGCAGCTCATCATTCGGGAAGTGGTCCGCCATCAGCAACAGCGTGTTCAATCCTTCTGCCTGTGCCCACCAGTTCTTGGTATCTCTTATGATGGTGATATCATCCTTCCCCTTGAAGTAGTACCCGCCGTCATAAAAGCCGCCGACGGACTGATCGAAACCGGTTCTGATGGTGTGGTCAGCCATCTTCTTTGCCATCTGCATAGTCTTGCTGTCATGCTCAAGGCCCAGCACATGCGAGGCTTCCAGCATCAGGTAAGCCGTTTCTATGTCATGCCCAAAAGACACTTCATCAAGGTGGTAATTCTTCCTGATCACTTCTTCCGGATAATCCTTGAAGGAAACCGGCTTCCAGTCAGGTGTCAGGTACAGGGTCAGGTAACCTTTTTCCGTTACAATGGTATCGCGTATCAGCACCAGCATCTCCTCCAGGCGCTCCCTTACCAGAGGGTCAGGCCACACCTGATATAGTTCCGAGAATGCTTCCAGTAAGTGAATAGAGCTGTTCTGGTCTTTATAGCCGATGGTAGACTCGGCGGGTGTGTCGCTTGTGCGTTTCAGAGGCTTGCCGTCTTTTTCAAGCGCCTGATAATACCCTTTGTGTATGGGGTCGTGGCTGTGCTCCTCCAGCCAACGGAATGTTTTCTTGGCCAGGTTCAAAGCGCTTGTGTCGCCTGAGGCCTGGTAGTAGGCTGCAAGTCCATAAATGGCAAAGGCATTTCCATAGGCAGTCTTGGCCGCTACGGCATGTCCGCTACTGTTGGTCTCCTCCTTTACATTACCCTGCTGGTCAACTAAAGTGTAAAAGCCACCGTTCTTTTTGTCCCACATCTTGTCTCTCAAAAAGGCCACCCCGTGCTTCGCGCTGTTTAAGTAATGAGGCACATCCGGGTAAAGCTGTGCTGCCTTTGCATTCGACCAGATGTGGCGAGCCTGCGACACGATCATCTTATCTTGTGGCCCTGTAGGCTTCCAATCGTAGGTGTAGGTGCTCGTATACCCCCCATGCTGCTTGTCTACTACCTGCGGATACCACTTGTTAAGCAGCTCTGTTTTAATAGAGTTCTCTATTTCAGCGGCTAGCTTAGCCCTTGTTTCGGCCTGGCGGCCTAAAACTGCACCAGGAGGTGTATCAAACGAAAAACGAAGCGCAGCCAGAGGCACAGCAGTAACTATGGCAAGCAGTATCAGGAAATGGCGTTTTAGTATCATAGTATTAGCCGGATGTGGTAATCGCTTTGAAGGGTTCTTGTATCTGATCTAAAGCGTGATGTATGATCAAAGTTTCAGCTGGCAACTCATCTTAAGCACACCTGCTATCACAGGGCTGCCAAGGCTCACTGTACCTGCGACATCACTTCTTCTGTTGCCTTGCTCTCCCCGCACTTCTACAGCAACAGTTCACCTGCAAAGCTGCCAGCCTCTCGGGCAGGCAGACTAGCAACTGACTACTCCCTTCCTACAATCAGGGCCTGCCGTAGCTCTACTTTTCTGCGCCCGCCCCGATAGCCGGTGATAAAAACTTCCCGCAATGCCCCACTATCCAGCACAAGCGCCCTGGAGGATTGTGACAGGTAGCCGGCGCCATAGCTGAACTCTTCTCTCCTTCTCCTGCCGTCCCTGAAGTAAAGCTCCGCAAAGGCATCATCAGGCCGCAGCCTCACCACCTGTCGGTCTGCGGTTTTCGGCTCCTCAAACACCCGCAGGCTGTCATCATTCACACTCACCAATACCAGCGGCGTGTCTTCTGCCGTAATCAGACGGGCAACAGCTTTCGCGTCTCCGCTTACTGAAAAGCCAGTTGCCTTGCCTGCTCCTGGTGTAAAACCACCTTTCCCGTTGCCCAGCAGCACCGTGCCATAGGAGGCATCGTAGTAGCCGGTGCCTGTCTCCGTAGCGTGGGAGTTTCCTACCAGCACCACATCCAGGTTGCCGTCACTGTTCACATCTGCCACTGACATGCCAAACACCGGTGCGAACTGCGCCTGCACCGGCAGCGCCCTAATGGAAAACTTTCCGTTCCCCAGGTTCTCTATGTAACTGCTGCTGAATGTGTAACTCTTGCCCACAAAGGCCCCTTCAAGCTCCACCATGCTCAGCAATTTTTCCAGCGTCGTCTCGCTGTAGTCAGCGTAGCGCGGGAACAGTCGCCGCATGGACACGATCTGGTCAGTGAGTCCGTCACGGGTTGCCGCTGGATAACTCTCCCCCTGGATATAGTATCCTATGATCGGATCAGTTTTCCCGTTGCCGTCAAAGTCCTTGGCGTAAATGCTCACTGGTTCCTCAACAGATGCTTTGAAGCGGGAATTGAGCCCCAGGTTGCCGGCTATATAATCCGTGTCGCCATCATTGTCAAAGTCGCCGGACGTAATGCTGTTCCACCAGCCATTGGTATGACTAAGGCCAGTTGATGCTGTCACATCAACGAACTTTCCATTCTCGTTTCTAAAGAAGCTGACTGGCATCCACTCTCCCACCAGCACCAGATCCACCTGCCCGTCCTGGTCAAAATCTGTCCACAGGGCTGATGTCACCATGCCGATATCACTCAGTCCACTGCTCACTTCTTCCGTGACATCAGTGAAAACACCTCCCTTGTTGCGCAGTATACTGCTCTTGCCGGGCAGCGGGTACTCTTTAGGGTTGTTCCTGCCCCCAACGAATAGGTCTAGGTCACCATCCTTGTCAAAGTCAGCTGCCGTAACGCAGGAGCCGCTGGTGATAAGGCGTGGGAGCGCGCGTTCGTCATGTGTCAGGTTGCCACTTCCGTCGTTTTTATAAAGCCGGTGCCGGTAGTTCTCTGCGCCTGCTTCATACTCATTGCCACCTGTAGCCACGTACAGGTCAAGGTCGCCGTCACCGTCCGCGTCGAAAAACAAGGCTCCCATATCGTCTTCTTTGTTGGGCTCACTACTCAGCGGCTGTGAGCTGAACTTGCCCTGCATATCCTGGAAAAAAAGCGTGCCGGTGTGCCTGCCAGACCCGCCTATAAAAAAATCGTCAAGCCCGTCGCCGTTCACATCCCCTACCGCGATACCCGGTCCGCCCTGCGTGAGCTTGTGGGGGATGAGTGGCTGGTTCTTGAAATCCACGTAATCGTCTTCCTCGTGCACAAAGGAGATGTTGTGGTCTCCGGCTGCCTCACGGAAGAGAGGTTTTGGCACCGGTGCCGGGGAAGGACGCTGCTGCGAGGCAGCGCTGTAATCTGCTTGCAGCACCTGGTTCCCGCTGACATTGGTCAGCAACTGGCACCTTCCATCAGGCCAGGTTATTTCCACTGTGTCAACTGCGCCCACTTTCCCCAGCCCAAAGTGCACTATCTGATCCAGGGACGACTGAAAGCCGCGGGTCAGGTAGTGCTCATAGTACTGCTGCCCACCTTGATGCCTGATCCGGACAGTAGCCCCGATACCGCCGAGGTTCGGTGCCTGGCCTTTCAGGCTAACCTTTAGAAAATTATTGTCTTTTAGTAGTTTCTCAGCATTGTTGCGGTAGACAAACGCGGTACTGTTGATGTTGTTAACCACCAGGTCCAGGTCGCCGTCATTGTCCAGGTCGGCGTAAACAGCCCCGTTAGATGTGGACGGTTTATCCAAGCCCCAATCTTTTGTCTTATCAGCAAAAGTCAAATCTCTTTTGTTCTGGAAGACATAGTTTGGCACGACAACACTCTTCAGCTCTTTGAATTTCTGCTGTAGCCTTTCCTGAATTTCTTCATCTGTCGCAAACATAGACTCCTCTGAGTTATAGCGGACATAATCTAAATCGATCATGTCTTTCATGTAGCCATTCGAAATAAACAGATCACGCCAGCCGTCGTTGTCATAGTCACCAAAAAGGGCGCTCCAGCTCCAGTCTGTGGCATACACACCCGCTAACTGGCCTATTTCACTAAAGGATCCATCGCCATTGTTTAACTGCAGCGTGTTCCGGACATACTGGTCTTCATACCCAATGCGCCTGTTTAACTTAAAGCGATCATAGTTAGGGGTTTCCATGGTGGTTTTCTGCCGTTTGTTATCTTCCGGCATCATATCAACCTCTATTATATCCGGCAGGCCATCGTTGTTATAATCAGCAACATCAGTACCCATTCCATTGTAGGTCTGGTGTTTCAGGTACTGCCCTATTCTATTTGTGAAAGTGCCATCCTGGTTATTTATCCACAGGAGATCGTTGCTTAAGAAATCGTTTGAGGTGTATATATCCGGCCAGCCATCCTGATTCACATCACTCACCGCTACCCCAAGCCCTCTGCCTTCTACCAGTATGCCGGCCTCACCAGACACGTCTGTAAAAGAGCCATTCCCATTATTCCGGAACAGTTTGTCTGTGCTCTGCGACGTGCCGTTAGTAACTTTCGGACGTGCAATGTTAGGATTCATGTTTTTGTCCGCAGCATTCCGAAGCACATACACATCCAGGTCGCCATCCTTATCATAATCCAGGAAAGCTGCCTGTGTGCTGTGGCCTATAAAAGCCAGGCCATATGCTTTTGCTTCTTCTTTGAAAACAGGTTTCCCCGCTGCATCCAGCCCTTTGTTGATAAACAACAGGTTCGGTGTCTGAGGCTGGTCTGTGAGAGGGTTGACAGTACAAACGTAAATATCCAGGAGTCCGTCCTGGTTAATGTCTACCATGGTCACTCCATTTGCCCAACTTTTTGTAGTTGTTCCGGATGGAGCTGTAATGTCCTCAAACTTGAAATCTCCTTTGTTTAGATAAAGCTTACTTGATACCATGTTTCCTGAAAAGTAAAGATCCGGCAAACCGTCGTTGTTTACATCGCCGACCGCTACCCCGCCTCCATTGTAGATATAGCCGTAGGTGAGGACATTGAAGGCTCCGGTTTCTGTAATAGTGTTGGCAAACGTGATACCCGTTGCTTCAGGCTCCAGCAGGGTAAACAATGGCTTTTCTTGCTTTAGCCAACTGCAACTGGCAAACAGGAAAACAATGAAAACAAGAAAAGGCAGGTATATGACTCTCATTAAAAAAGCAACTCGATCATAAAAAGACTTTTAATCAGCATACTATTGTTCTGTGTCTGCAGGATGTTTTCAAAAGATATCATCAGGCATGTTATGTGTTCTGCCCCTTAAAACTCAGGTTTATTGATGAGTGAAAGGTGAAAACAGCCACGAAGCTGGCACCTGTGCCTCCTACTTTTCGGAAAGCTTTTTTATAGGCTGCTGATGATACAACTTCACGGTTTAAACGGTATTGGTATGATATAGTAAGGTCCCTGGTAAAGTAAACCAGGGACCTTACTATGTTAGTAATTCGGATTCTGTTTATTGATGCCGCCCTCACCCAAATTAGGATTTCTGCTTATCTCATCCTGAGGAATTGGAAGCACAAAGTCCCTTTCAGGATTAAACGTGTAGGTGGTAAACGGAGGGGCTATTTTACCTTCCCGTATCCAACGCAGAACGTCAAAGTCACGGCCTTCTTCTCCTCCTCTTTCCACCTGGTTTTCGTGCACGATGGCGGCAAAAACCTGCTCCTGCGTGGAAACCGGGTACAGAGGGGTTGGATAATGTGGCATCATCACATCAGCACGGTCACGGATCATGTTCAGGTATTCTATCGCTTTTGCCTGGTTTCCTAAGTGGTTCTCGACTTCGGCCAACAACAACAATACTTCTGCATAGCGGAAGATCCTGGTGTTGATACCCGCAGGCTGAAAACCTAAATCAGACTTGTAGAGGTTTGTGTACTTCTGCCAGCTAACCTTGATCGGCACTCCGTTAAGAATAGATGTACCGGCTCCACCTTGCATGGCTTCTGTTAACCTGCTGTTGCCATTGTTAAACTCATCACCCGGGAAATAGATTGTGTAGTCTAAGCGCGGGTCTCTTTTAGCAGCACCGTTCGCCGGAGTTTCATACTCGTTCAGTAGGTCGTCAGACGGAATCAGGTTTCGCCATGAAATAGGGTTGATTTCCTGGTTACGCACAGAAGACTGTGGTGCAGTAGGGCCATCGCCGCTACCCCAGTTGTAACCATTGTCACTCCTACCTTGAAAACCAATCTCCCAGATTGACTCGGAATTGTACTCTGTCTCTTCTTTGAAGTTGTCCAGATACTCATCTGTCAATGTGTATCTACCTAATAACTTTTCAAGCTCTGTTTTTGCAGATGCATAATCCCCCTGCTGCACATATGCTTTGCCAAGCAGGAAAGTGGCGGCTCCTGAAGTTGCACGACCTAAATCACCTCCCGAACGGCTTTCAGGCAGAGCAGCCTGGGCTGCTTTCAGGTCTTCCATAATTACGGCATAAACATCGGCTATTGGTGCTCTGGGCTTAAAGCCTTCTACGGTTAGTACTGGTTCTGTGTAAATAGGCACAGGGCCGAAGAAGTTTACCAGTTCATAATACGCCCAGGCTCTTAGGAACTTGGCTTCAGCTACCATCAGATCTCTTGTCGCAGCATCACCAGTGGCAGTAGGACCATTTACAATAACGGTGTTAGCTCTGTGGATAACGGTATAAAAGCCAGTCCAGATAGCACCGACTACTGAGTTATCCGGGGAGGTGCCGCCATTCAGGATCTGTGCTCTTGGAGCTTCCAACTGTGCCCCACCAGTGGCGAAATCAGGGCTGCGAAGCGCATGCGTAAAAAACCATTCTCTGGCAACCAACAGGTTGGAGTGTGCTGTGGCGTAAATACCGGTCACCGCTTTCTCCAGGTCAACGACGTCTTTAAAGTACACTTCTGTCGTGATAAAGTTAGGGTTAACTTTATTTAAATCATCATGGCAGTTTGTCAGAAGAAAGGCTCCCAGTAAACATGCGGATATATATATATTTCTCATTACCAGTTTAAATTAGATGGGATTTATTGTTTCTAACATGTATAAAAACTACAAGGTTATCTGGATGCCACCCATTAAAACTCTAGGTGTTGGGTACTGGCCAAAGTCAACACCGTTGGATAGCAGTCCTCCCTGAAGCGTTCCAACTTCCGGATCTAATCCGGTGTATTTGGTTACAGTGAACAGGTTTTGTGATGTGAAATAAAATCTCAGGCCGCTTAACTTGCCACCGGCGAATGAATTTAATGTTTCCTGTGGAATGGTATAACCGATTACAAGGTTCTTCAATCTCAGGTAAGAGCCACTCTCAATAAACCTGTCTGAAACACGGTTGTTGCGGTTCGGATCGCCGGCAACCATTCTTGGGATATCAGTGTCGGTATTACTTGGCGTCCATGCATCCAGCACCTGTGTACCGGCATTGAACAGTCGCTGCCCTCCTTCTATAATCACGCGGCTGGCATTGTAGATCTCATTTCCATGAACTCCCTGGAAGAACAGTGTCAGGTCAAAGTTTTTGTAACCTGCTGACGCATTAATTCCGTAGCTGAAATCGGGAAGGTAACTACCAATGAACGTTCTGTCTGCATCGTTGATAACACCGTTGTTATCCAAGTCTTTGAATTTGATATCTCCGGCCTGTGTGCCGTTTTCCTGTTTTGGAGAATTGGCAACATCATCATCGCTTTGGAAGATGCGGTCAACTTGCCATCCATAGAACGACTGTATCGGTTGGCCTGCCTGAGTACGGGTAATTTGGTTAGAGCCAAAATCCTGGTTTCCGGCAGCATCAATAACAGCACTGGCAGCAGTCAGTTCTACTACCTCGTTTCTGATTCTGGTTAAGTTAGCATTAACGCTCCACTGGAGAGCCTTCTCACTTTCGTTGTATCCAGCCTGAAACTCCCAACCACTGTTTCTCATGGTGCCTACGTTAGCAAACACACCAGCACCACCAAAGCCGAAAGAGTTAGGCGTAGGAACACTTAGGATCAAACCGTACTGGTCGTCCGTAGTCCGTTCGAAGTACTCGGCAGAAAACGTTACTCTGTTGTTGAACAAGCCTACGTCTATACCACCGTTAATCATGCTCGTAATCTCCCACTTCAGCTCCCGGTTACCTATGCCAGAGTAGTAAGAACCCAGCACCGGATTACCATCCGTAGTGAAAGGATAAGCTGTCGCGTTCACCTGTGCCAGTACCATCCATGGATAATTGCCTAAGCCGTTGAAGCCTACTTTACCATAGCTTGCTCTCAGCTTCAGTTCAGATAATGACGTGATGCCTTTCATAAACTGTTCTTCCGACAAGCGCCAGCCAACGGAAGCACCCGGAAAAGCACCCCATTTATTATCGGGAGCAAATTTTGAAGAGCCATCATAGCGCATAGAAGCGCTCAGTAAATATTTGCTCTTGTACTCATAATTTACACGGCCTAAGTAAGATATGATAAGGTTTTCCTCATAACCCTCATTTACTGCCAGGTTAGCCGCATTTGTCAGTGTCCGTACAATGTTGTTCGGTTGGCTGCCTTGTACGTTTTCATATATATTCTTAAACTCCTGGCGCTCCTGTACTGCTATAGCATTCACATAATGGTCGCCATAGGTTTTGTCGTAGGTTAATTGGTTTGTAATGAGCAGTGAGCGGCCTGTGGTTCTATTGTTCTGAATGGTAGCATTCGGTCTTGAAACCAGTCCACCTGTGTCGTAGATCGGCAGGTAGATGGCATTCAGGTTATTGTAGTAATCCAAACCACCGGTAGATCTGAAGCGCAACCAGTCAGTTAGCTTGGCTTCTATAAAGATATTGCCCAGTATTTTCACGTTGCGGTTCTCATACTCATCCATCACAGCTTCTCTGATTGGGTTGGTAGGGTCAGAGCTGTCCAAAGCATCCGCTTCTCTAAAACCACCTAATTTTGTCGGGTCATAAACCGGTATATATGGCTGAGAACGAATGGCATTCACAAGTTTGCTCCTGTTTCCGGCGTTGTCATACTGCTGATCACCATAAGAACCCATCAGGTTTTGCCCTACCGTAAATATCTTTCCTAAGGAGTGGGTGGAGTTGAGTCTAAGGTTATAACGCTCAAAGCCTACTCCCAGCATGATACCTTCCTGCTTGAAGTAACCAGCATTTGTGAAGAACTGAGACTTTTCGTTACCGCCAGACAAGGTGATGTTGTTTTGCGTGATAAGGCCTGATCTGAAAAGCTCATCCTGCCAGTCTGTGTTGGTTTCCGCATAGGTTTGCGAAGCGCCAGGATAAATTGGCTGATTAAACTCGGCAGGGCTTAATCTGTTCGGCAGGTTTGCATCCGGATTAGCATTCCTGATCAGCATGGTGGCGTAGTCCACATACTGATCTGTGTTTAGCAGGTCAAGTTTTTTTGTTGCGTGCTGCGTACCCACGCTCGAGTCGATTGACACGCGCATCCTGCCATCCTTACCTCCAGATTTGGTGGTGATGATCACCACCCCATTCGCAGCTCTGGATCCGTAAACAGCCGTTGCGGCGGCATCCTTCAGAACATCCACAGAGGCAATGTCTTTTGTATCTATACCATTGAGGCCGCCTGTAGGTACACCATCTACTACATATAGCGGCTCAGAGTTGAAGTTTACAGAGCCCACACCCCGGATCCGTACGATTGGAGCTGTACCAGGAGTACCTGTATTCACAACAGTAACACCGGCAACTCTACCTTGCATGGCCTGTGCAACGCTTGGAACAGGTAGTTCTGATATCTCTTTGGCTGAAATAGATGAAATGGCACCTGTAACCGCCTCTTTTTTCTGAGTACCATATCCTACCACTACAACCTCCTGCAGCGCCTTCGTATCATCAGCTAAGGTTACATTGAGCGTAGTTGGTCCTGAGAAAGCTCGTTCGACCGTTGTGGAACCGACAAACGAAAAAACCAACGTTCCTGCCTGCTCAGGCACGTCAATGCTAAAAGTACCATCTGCCCCTGTTGCAGTTCCCCGAGTTGTGCCTTTAAGCAGCACTGTTACCCCCGGCAGTGGCTCACCTGCCGCCGACACCACCCTGCCCGTAATGGGCCAGTCGAAATAAGATGAAGTAACAGCACTGCCCGGGGCGGTGTCCTTATCGGCGCCCGGCTCGTTAGAACTAGATGCCATTGCTTCCGTTCTGGCACTCAACGTGCTAATGACAGCCAAACCACACAATACCTTCTGCCAATTTTGTGTAAATTTTTCCATATAGGCTATGATATTTGTAAATAATCAAAAGTGAATCGTCTCTGGAACTAAAGAAAAGATATTATACTGACAGAAGAGGGTGCTTAATCACTCATCATACATGGTTATGAATTTAATACTATTTATTATAATTAAATAATAAAATATAATATTTTTTTATTTTTACTCCTCTGTAGCTAGCAGCTTATTAACTGAGAGAAGCGCGTGCAATTGTACTGAGAATTTGGAGTTTGAAGAGTTATGTGGTAAGGAGACATCCATCAGCAGACGCTTCGGCAGGTGTGCAGGTATAATCATATAGATACAACTTATACGATGGTGCGAACAAAACTTTTACGCTACGATTTTAAAGCTTGAATGCCTGCCGGGCGAGCAGTTTCCACTCTCTATTCTGCTTCTGCCACACCAGCATGTTACCGATCCTAATATTAGTGGGAGCGCCATTATTGGTCGCTTCAGAGGTAAAGATCTGCCGTACTATGGCCGTTTCACCAGCCAAAGTAATTGTCTGATCTTCCGCATTTATGGTCAGAAAATCGAATGGACCGTTCACCACATCGTCCACGAACACCGTTTTATCCTGCACCTTCCCACTGGAGTGCCCATAGCTTAGTTGCTCGGCCGTCAGTTCCTCAAGCTGGCCTCTGTCGGCGCTGACCATCGCCTGGTTGAACTTCTCAACTGCTACAGCCACCGCTGCCTCGGCCCCAGCATCAATGGTTTTAGGCTCCCTTACGCTGGCGGTCGCGGACTTAGACTGCGCACAGGCGGCACTCGTCAGCATCAGGAGTACGATCAGGGGGAAAAAGTACTTTTTCATGTGTTGTCTTTATTACTGTATTATAATGATGTAATTATTGTATTTGGTGCCCTATCCTGCGCCTTCTGATTTGAGAACAGGGTGCTCTTGATGGCAAGCTATTGCTTTGCTAATTCAACTTCATCTTTTTCCGGCTCATCATCATACTCCCCAACCGGAGGCTTGCGGTGCCAGTGTGACGCCAGTATGGATCCGGTGATATTCATAAGAGGTCCGAACACGGCTGGAGCCAAGCCAACAGTCGCGATCTTGCCCATCTCTTTGGCAATGCCGGAGGCAAGTCCGCCATTTTGCATGCCCACCTCAATAGCGATAGTGCGGCAGTCGCGCTCATCCATCTTGAACAATTTGGCAGCCCAGTAACCAAGGGTGTAGCCCGTCAGGTTGTGCACCAGCACGATCATTATCAGCAACCCTCCAATTTCCAGGAGGCTGTCTCTTCCGGCTGCCGTGATGATTACAATGATGAAGGCAATTCCGAACATTGATACCAGAGGCATCGCGTTGTCCAGCCACTTAGCTTTGCCGCTCAACAGTTTGTTAAACAGAAGCCCGGCACCGATCGGTATGATCACCATCTTCACAATGTCCCACATCATATCGAGCATGTTAATCTCTATAAAAGCACCTGCCAGCAGTTTCATCAGCAGCGGTGTGAAGAGCGGGGCAAGCAGCGTGGTAATAGCCGTGATAGTGATGGAAAGTGCCAGGTTTGCCTTAGCGAGGTAATTCATCACGTTAGAGGCCAACCCACTCGGAGAGCAGCCAATCAGGATAATGCCGGCAGCAATCTCAGGAGGAAAGTTGCTCAGGCTTGCCAGCGTAAAGCCCAGAAAGGGCATAATGGTAAACTGGCAGAGAATACCAATGATCACACCTTTCGGCATCTTCGCCACGCCCACAAAGTCCTTCACACTCATGGAGGTACCCATGCCAAACATGATCAGCTGTATCAGGGGCGTAATGAGAACTGCAAAACGGAAACCATCCACTTCTACAAAGTAGCTGGGGTAATACAACGCTGTTGTAACAGCCGCGAAGATCATGACGGTATAAGAGTATCCTTTTAGATGGTTGTAGCCGCGAAAGCCAACAGCAAGCGCAAGAAAGAAAGCGATAAAGAAAGGGCCAGCCTGTTCAATGTTTCCGTTCAGCACCAGGAATACGGCAGCAATCAGACATAGTAAAGCCAGACCCAGGGCAATTTTATAAGCGTTTATGTGTTTCACAGTGTTACCTATGTTTAGTGTTGAAGGAAGAATTTTAAAAGCCGCATTTGAAAATCGCCTCTTGTGAAGGTTCTAAACTTAGAGGAAATCCTTATTTGGCTTTATGGGTAATAGAGCAGTGTATGTTTTATAAATTCAATCATGTAGAATAGTGTTAGGTCCTGCAGAAACTTAAATGAAAGAGAGACATGCCAGCGCTTTCCCTTTAAAACGACTACCTCCACTGCCTGTCATGGGAGCGTTTCCCATTCCACTCGGGAGTAGATAGAGCCTATTAATGAAGTACCTTACCAGGTTCTCTTGCTCATCACTACATCAAGCTCAGTCCTGGACATTTTGCCTAATTCCGGGTGCTGCTCCAGCCACTTAAGGAAATCCTTTTTAATCGGGTCCGTCCACTGGCTGTCTATCTGGCCTGTGGTATAGCGCCCTGACCGCACCATTTCAAACCCAAACTTGTCTTTGCGGGTAACAAACTCTGCTGTGCCTATTACCTGCTCTGCCAGGTGAGCCGGCACAAAAAGGACTCCCTCTCTTTGTGCAATCACCAAATCTCCGGGCAACACCATAGCATTCCCAATGCGGATGGGAGTATTGAGCCCCATCAATACCATTTCCTCCAGGAAAGAAGGATGAAAATCGCGGACAAAAGCATTGAAGCCCTCGATATTCTGCATCTCCTGCAGGTCTCTTGCGCTACCGTTAAACACGACGCCGTTGCCGGATTTACTGAAAATAGAATTGGCCAGTGTAGCTCCCATAAGCGTTCCCCCGTCAATCTTGCCGAAGCCATCAGCCACATAAACATCGCCCTTGGTGAGCACCTCAATTGGCCAGGAATTGGTGTTCCCTTTTCTGCCTTGCTTTGTCGTTCCCCGCTCCTTTATGTTCTTCTCTATGTCCGGGCGACTAGGCATGAACATAGCAGTGACGGCTCGCCCTATCACCGGCACATCGTCCTTCACCATTTTCCATTCGCCTGCGAATTGGTTGGTATAGCCCTCATTTTTCAGTACTGTCCAGGCATCATCAATCCCTATGTTTTTAGCCCTTTCCAATAATGCATCGGGAATTTTAGGACGGCCATCCGGAAATCGCTCTCCTTTCCACTCAGATGTGAGGAAGACTAACTCCTCTTTCGGAATTGTTTGTGCAAAAGAGGAACCTCCACAGCAAAGGCAGAAAAAAAGCGACAGTAGGGTAGTTATGGTATTCTTCATTATATAGTCTTTGTTGATATTAGCTTATGTTTTGTATAAATCTTTCTCAAGCAAAAATCAATGGCAGCAGGCTCTAACACTTGTTAACTCCAAACACTGTTCTCCTGGTCAGGCAGTTTACTCTCAGCAGGATATCGGTGCTGCCTTACTGATTTATCTTTTTACAACAGTTAGTTATTCTGTTTTGCCAGATAGGCTTCTATATCTTTTTGAGTAATCGCCAGCTGCTTTGGATATTTGGCAACCCAGGCCCTGAATTCATTCTTGATCTTATCAGACCAATCACCATGTATTTCTCCGGATGGGTATTTGCTTTGCTGCAGGAGCACTCTCTCAAACTCGTCGCGCAGCGCAGTCATCTCAGACGCAGACACAAGCCCTTCTACTAAATGAGCCGGAATAAAAACTACGCCATATTCGTTTGCAAACGCTACGTCGCCGGGGAATACTGTAACCTCGCCCACACGAATAGGAGCATTGATGGAGGTAGGCGTCATATCTTTTATGTAGGATGGGTCGTGCCCTTTTATCCAAGCATTAAAACCTTCTGTGTCTTTTAATTCCTGCATGTCTCTGACAGACCCGTTGAATATGACACCCTTGCCGGTTTTACCATAAATGGCGTTACCTAAGCTTGAGCCTATTAAGGTGCCATCTTTCACCTTGCCAAAACCGTCAGCAACATATATATCGCCTTTGGTCAGTACATCAATAGGCCAGATGTTTATACCGCCCTTCTGGGATCGGCCTTCGGCTTTACCCTGTGCCTTTACAAGGCTGTCCAGGTCAGGCCTTGCAGGCATAAACTGGGCTGTAACCACACGCCCGACCATTGTCTCACTAGGCTTTAAAATAACCCAGTCCTTTGCTACCTGGTTTCTGTATCCTTTATTTCCCAGGTAACCCCACACTTGTTCTAAGGTTGCATTTTGCAGCCGTTCTAAAACTATATCAGGCACCTTGGGGCGGCCATCAGGGAAGCGATCTCCTTTCCATTGAGAGGTTAGTGCCTTGACATATTCAGGTGATGATCCCACACGTTGGGCATGGGCAAAATATCCGCATAAAATAAAGGCTATAAGCAGTAGTGCTCTTTCTCTCATGACACAACACGTTTTTTATTTAAAATCACAGTGTTTTCCGACACCATCTGTTAGTTACAAACAGGGTAAAGAGGAAGCCTCAGCGTTCTAACTGCGACGAGGCTCCCTCTAAAAAATCAACTCCAAAGTCTATCATGGGAACGTTTCTCATTCCACTCAGGAGTAGGCTCAAAGTAGCCTTTCGCTGATGGATGAAGGTGCTGCTTCATTACCTCATCGTTGAGCTCAATTCCTAAGCCTGGTGCATCCAGCGGCACGTTCGCAAAGCCCTTTGTTATCAGGGGCTGCTTGCCCGTTGGTTTCACCAGCTTTTCCCACCACGAATCATCTACTGAATGGTGCTCTAAAGACATGAAGTTCTGCGTAGCGGCTGCACAATGCACGTTGGCCATGAAGGTAACCGGGGAACCTGCCTGATGCATCGCCATCGCTATTCCCTGTTCTTCGGCGTAGTCTCCAATTCTCTTTGTTTCCAGAAGCCCGCCTGAAGTACCCAAATCCGGGTGTATAAGGTCTACTGCATGCGCATCTATCAGCGGCTTAAATCCATCCTTGAGTCCGAAGATATCTTCCCCGGTAATAGTTGGTGTTTCTATCGCATCCGTAAGCGTTTTCCATCTCTGAGTATCCATCCAGGGAACCATGTCTTCTACCCAGGCGAGCCTGTAAGGCTCCATTCTTTTGGCAAAGCGGATTGAGTTGTTCACATCAAAGTGTCCGAAGTGATCTGATGAAAGCGGTATCTCGTAGCCCACCGCATTGCGCACTGATTCTACATACTCAGCCAAAGCATCCAGCCCTTTATCTGTAATCTGGATTTGCGTGAAAGGGTGCAGTGTACTTCCATAGCTCATGTACTCTCTCGTGTCGTACTGTCCCTTCATTTTTCCGTCTGCTCCAGACCAAAATTTACTATTTACGATGGTACCAGGTTGATTCGCAACCACGTGAATTCCTAAGTCCATCTTTAACCAGGTAAAGCCTTGGTCTTTCACCCGCAGTTCCATTGTTTTCGCAAATTCTTCGGGACTGTTGGCACCCGGGGTATCGGCATATAGGCGAATCTTGTCACGGTACCTGCCACCGAGCAGCTGCCAGGCAGGGACACCATATGCTTTACCGGCTAAATCCCAAAGGGCCATTTCTACGGCACAAACGCCGCCACCCTGACGACCATGGTAGCCGAACTGCCTGATCTTCTTCCAGAGCATCTCCACATTGCATGGGTTTTCACCTAAAAGGCGGCTCTTCAGCATGAGTGCGTAGCGCTCATCACCGCCATCGCGCACATCACCTAAGCCATAGATGCCCTGGTTGGTGTCGATCCGGATAACTGGCTGGCGACCTGTAACCTGCAGCACAGCCACCCGCATATCCGTGATTTTCAGGTCTGATGGGTTAGACAAGCGGTTAACTTTAGAAGTAGTATGGGCCATAACATCTTCTATAGGAGCACAAGACATTAAACTACCCAACGCAAGACCTCCTAAAGCAGACCTCTTCAGGAAGTCCCGCCGATGGTTTGTAGTGGCAGGATCGCGAAGCTCTGCCTCTCTTGCCATTGCTTCCTGTTTTTCTTCTGCTTTAAACTTCTCCGAAATTTGGTGTATAATACTTTTCATAGAGGATTATATTTGATTTTTTAATATTTTTTATATTAAAACATTGTTCATTCTTTAGATAAAGCATGCTGTTTTCCCTGTTAAAATACCATCAGCCCACTGCTTATGCCCTATGTTAAAGCGCATACATTCACCTGACCTACAGCTGTATTTCCTGATCTTCCCCAATAAAAGTCAGCAGACCTATCTTCTTGTTCTTGATGCTTGCAGGTTTAGGCAAGCTGGAACTTATACAAAGAAAGGATACCCCTTTGTAGCGTACTTTTTCATACCTTCCTCATTTATCTCCACCCCAATGCCCGGCTTGTCTCTTAGAACAATATGTCCGTCTTTGATCATGTCGCCTTCAAAGGTGACAATGTCTTTGAACATTGGGTCTGTGTGGAAGTATAGCTGCCATTCGAGGATGGCGAAGTTTGGCACTGAAGCACAGACATGGCTGGATGCCATGGCCGCCAGATAGGAACCCACCATATGAGGGGAAAACGGCACGTAGTAAAGGTTCGCCAGGTTGGCTATTCGCTGTCCCTCACCCAGCCCGCCTGCTTTTTGCAGATCAGGCATCACCATATCGGCAGCACCTATCTCCAGCAAGCGGCGGAAACCATGTGCCAGGTACAGGTTCTCTCCGACACATATGGGTGTACTGGTAGATTCTGTGATATTTTTGAGAGCATCCACGTTTTCAGCTGGCACCGGTTCTTCCAGGAACATCAGATTCAGGGGCTCCATCATTTTGGCTACCCGGTGGCCGGTGGTCTGGTCGTAGCGGCCATGCATATCCACGCATATATCGATATGAGGCCCCACTGCCTCCCGTACGGCAGCAATCTGATTATACATTCTTTCCAGCTCAGCCGGACTGGCCGTCCAGTTATAGTGGTCGTACTTGTTAGGGTCACTTGCCTGGTCTATGTCAAGCTTTACAGCGGTAAACCCTCTTTTCGCCACATCCTTGGCGGCTGTGCCAAACATTTCAGGCGTTGGGTTTCTTTCGCGGTAAGCCGCCGTGTCGCAATACACCCTGATCTTATCTCTATACTTACCTCCCAGCAACTGATAAACAGGTACGCCCAAAGCCTTTCCTGTCAGGTCCCAGAGAGCGGTTTCAACTGCCGAAAGAACAGCAACATACATACCTGCCTGAGCTCCTTCAAAGAATCCTGATCTTCTTACATCCTCAAATATACGGTTTACATTCAGCGGGTTTTTGCCCTTTATGCGCTCCCCAAACATCTTCACTAAGTGATAGGTACCGGGTGTAGCGTCCACAGCCTCCCCGCAACCCCAGACGCCTTGGTTGGTGTGCACTTTAACAAAAAGGCTGTGTCCGTTGCGAATGTAACCGGCTTTAATGTCGGTTATTTTTAGGTCTGATGGGCTTGAGGCTAAGGGTGCCTTTTGAACAGCGGCTTCTAATTCCTGCCCGAAAGTGGACATCAAGGTAACACCAGCCAGGCCAGCCATACTGCTTTTCGTCAAAAAGGAGCGTCTCGATTGTTTATTTACCATGTCTTTTTCTCTTGTTCAACTTGTTATTAATAGATTTTACTTACCAGGTGCGGGTTTTCAACAACTCCTGGATTTGTTCCTTTGGAACTGGCAATTCGTTTGCGTGGTCAGTTAGCCACTTTGAAAAGTCCTTCTCAATTTCCGGGGACCAGCGGTTGTCAATCTGGCCTGCTGTGTATTTCTGCTCGCGCAGGCGCTGATGACCGAACATGTCCCGCAGCCTGACTACTTCCGAGGTTTTCACCACCTTCTCCACCAGATGAGGTGGTATAAAACTAACTCCTCCATCCCTGCCTAAAACAATATCGCCGGGCATCACCATCACTTTGCCTATCCTGGTTGGCTTGTTAATGCCGACTAAGGTTGTGTTGAGTTCTCCATCGGGGTTGTTCAGATGGTGCGAGGGGTGGTAGCTTCTTACATAAGAGGTGAAAGACCCAATCTCTTTCAAGCCAGCGATGTCGCGTATAGCTCCTTCGTACACTATGCCGTTTCCTGATTTCGCGTAGATAGAGTTTGCCAGGTTGTCACCGATCGTTGGTCCATCCTCATGCGCACCAAACTGATCGGCCACATATACATCTCCTTTCACCAGCATATCGACGGGCCAGGAGTTCTGATCTTTGATCCTTCCATCCTTTTTTTGGCCTTTTTCGGTTATCACCCGCTGTACGTCGGGTCTGCCGGGCATAAACGTTGCCGTTAAGGCACGTCCTACCAGCACACTGTCCGGGTTCACGACCAGCCATCCCTCTGCATACTGGTGCTTGTAGTTTTCCCCTTTCATGACTGCCCATGCCTCTTCATGCGTTACCAGCTTCATTCTCTTGATGAGATCATCCGAAACTTTTGGACGGCCATCAGGAAATCTTTCTCCCTTCCACTGCGGTGTCAGGAACAGAAGCTCTTCCTTGGAAATTTGCTGAGCCAGCGAAACAGTAGAACAACTTAGGAACAGTATAAAAAGGGAACAAAAACTGACCTTTCTCATATAATGCTTGTTTAGTGATTTAGTTGATTTAGTTTCTGAACTTGTTATCAGGCAGGTGCATCATCGCAAGCAGAACCTCAGGTGCTTTGCCAACTCTGCTAGCTGGACAGTTTACTTAAAAGGCATAGCAAGGCTGTTCCTGGTCATGCTTTAGAGGGTAAAACTCAATCTCAGAAAATTTTACCCTCTAAAGCATAATGCCCGCCTCTACAAGAAATCAGGAAAATTGTTGCCAGGGTTAACTATCTGCAGCTAGTCCACAACATCCCAGAAAACCGGGTTGCCGAGCGTGTTGCCCCCCATCCGTGCTATTGCCTCGTTTACATTGTTTTCGTTTACAGATCTTTCTCTCAGCGGGTAGGGCAACCTGCGGATGAAGCCGCCCCCGAAATCGTTTACAGAAGGGTCCTGGCTCGGATAATTAATAGGCTCTAATTCCGGATAGCCACTTCTACGGAAGTTAGACCAGGCTTCCTGAAACTGAAGGAAAGAAGCAACCCAGTACTGCTCGTTTATCTGCTCAAGTGCCTGGGCCGGGTCATAGGCAATTTCAGGCTGTGCCAAGAATGCGGCCACCTCTTCTGGTGTAATGTTGATGATTGCCTCCTCAGTTACACCACTATAGGCCTCCATCTGTTCCATATGTGCCCGGATGCCAGCTTCATAATATTCCTGAGCCACGGCTTCACCTCCCGGGATATACCCTCTATGCGCGGCCTCAGCTAAAAGGAGGGCTGTCTGGGCATAGGTTACCAGAAACTCAGGTCT
Organism: Pontibacter pamirensis; assembly: GCF_010015475.1. Classification (GTDB taxonomy): domain Bacteria; phylum Bacteroidota; class Bacteroidia; order Cytophagales; family Hymenobacteraceae; genus Pontibacter; species Pontibacter pamirensis. The sequence goes on along the minus strand of NZ_SSNI01000001.1, from coordinate 453,278 downwards.
GTCGAGTTGCAGTACAGTCCTGCGGTTAAACTGGGAGTAGGCGAAGGCAGCCCCAATCTTACCTGGAAAACCAGGTGCACTGGCTATGTTAGTGTCATCATAACCATACGGCATCCCTTGCTGGTCCTCCGGGTTCGTATTTTCAGTTCCTAACGATTCCAGGGTCCCGGCAGGGTTCTCGTATTTTACGGCAATGTACTCTAAGCGCGGATCATCTGTCTCCTGTAGAAACTCAACAAACGGAGCTCCTACATAATAGTTAAGCCGCTCAGTAGCCATCAGCGGAGATGACATGGGATGGATGAAAATACTGCTATAGGGAACAAAAGCATTATCCTCATTAGAGGTAATTACACCGCCTCTTGCAGGATCAACCGCTGTCGTTACAATGGACTGCGCTTTCGCCTCGTCAATTTCAGTATAACGCATTCCGGTACGCAACAAAAGCGAATTACCAAGCTTTTTCCACTGTTCAATATTGCCCTGATAAAACAAGTCTCCCGGCACGACATCCCCATCTGGATTTAACGCATCAGTAGCCTGCTGATATTCCTTTATGATGTCCTCGTATATAACCGAAGCCTCATCGTACGCAGGCAAATAAGTACTCTCCAGAAAACCTTTGCCTGCCTCAAAATAAGGCACATCTCCGTAGGTGTCTACTAAAACCTGAAAACTGTACGCGCGCCAGATTCTTGCCATGTTGTAGAGGTTACTCCGCTCCGGATCATCCTTGGTCATCTCAATTACAGCAGTCAAATTCCTGATTGTCTGTGTGTAGAGGTCGTTGAACATGGGTGCAGACTGAGTTTCATTAACCAAATTGAGGTTACCGCCTGCCACGAATCCTGAATATGGTATCTGCACTTGCTGAACAATGGCCGCCTGGTAACCCAGCGTGCTGACTGCGGAAGTTCGCTGTGCATCCGAGAACAGGTACACAGGGTCAAGAGTAGTTGGTTCTATAGGATTGGTGTTTATTTCTTCAAAATCCTTATCGCAGCCGCCTGCACCTATTAGCAAGGCAATCAGCACCACATATTTATATATATTCTTTGTCATGATGTTGCTCTTAGTTGACGTTATAAATTGATATTTACATTCACACCATAGCTGCGGGTAGTAGGGAGGGAGTGGCCTTCAAGCCCTGCCAGGTTATCGGAAGCAGAATATTGCGATTCCGGGTCAAGGTTGTCAACGTACTTCTTAATCATCAGCACATTGTTAACATAAACATTGATGTTAAGCCCCTTGATGAAGGTGTTGCTCAGCAGTTTGGTCAGGTCGTACCCTAGAGAGGCAGTCCGCCACCGCACAAAGCTTGCATCATATACAAAAGGAGTAGCAATACTGAAACTGCGGACGCCGTTGTAGAATGTTCCCGGCAATACGGCCGTTGTATTCGGGTCTCCTTCGGGGGTTACGCTTGGATATATAACGCCCCCCTCGCGCCCGTCTAAGGTTGCCTTGTGCAGGCCGTGGCGGTACCAGTTGAAATTGGAGTTAGAGATCAGCTTATGGCCTGCTTTAAAGTCAACCTGTGTGAAGAAGCGGAAGCCTTTGAAGTTTATGGTGTTGAGCCATCCTCCTGTATGGGTTGGAATAGCGCTGCCGTAGGTAACAATATCTCCTCCTAACATATTACCATTAGAGGTTATAATTTGTCCATTCTCATCTCGTCTGAAATCAACACCACGCACCGAGCCCAACGGCATGCCAACTTCATGCGATACAATACCAATAAATTCGCCTGTTCCTACATCGATCCGTTGCTGGTTATTGGCCAGTTCCAGCACCTCGCTTTGGTTGTAAGTCAGGTTGAAGGCAGTTTCCCAGGTAAGATTATTATTAGTTATCGGGATGAAGCCCAGTAACATTTCCACCCCCTGGTTTCTCAATCTTCCCACGTTCACCTTTGTCTGCCCAAAACCTGATGCGTTAGAAATATCCACATTCAGGATTTCATCTTCTGTGTTCTTGCGGTAAGCTGCCAAATCAAGATTTACCCGGTTGTTAAACAACCTTAGCTCTAACCCCACTTCAGCTTCTTTCACTTTCAGAGGTCTCAGGTTTGGGTTCGGGCTCACCGAACCGGCAATGTTTCCTAATGGCACGCCATTCAGGGTCTGATTATTAAGCGAGTAGAACAGTTGGTTGGTATAGGGGTTAGTGTCTCCCCCTACTTCAGCGTAAGCAGCCCTTAGCTTTCCAAAGCTTACCCAGGTAGGCAGTGAGTTGGCAAAAGCCTGGCTGAACACAAAGCTAGTGCTTACCGATGGGTAAAGGTAACTGTTAGACTCAGGGTTCAGCGTGGAGAACCAATCGTTACGGCCTGTAACGGTTAAAAACAGATACTCACGGAATCCAAAATCCACCGTACCGTACAACGAGTTTACTTTCTTTCTGTAGTAGTTATAACCAGGGTTTTTTATTTGTCCATTGTTAATGGTATACAAATCCCGAACATAAAAATTAGTTACAGAAGTGCTTAGTGTCTGGCCTGTCTGATCCATGGAGTTCCCACCGATGGTTGCATCAATGCTAAAATCACCAAACGCATGGTTTGCCCCAACCAGGAAGTCGAGATTAAGCTCCCGGAAAGTCTCTGAATCCTGATAATAATTACCATTGAAACCTGAAGTAGCAGGCTGTAAAAAAGCAGTACCGGTCGGGCGGTTAGCCTCATGGTTGACGTTGAAGTAATCCTGCCCCACGCGCCCCTGGGCATAGAGCCAGGGCGTGAACTGGTACCGCAGCGACACATTGCCAAAGAGGCGGTCGCGGTCGCGGTTTTCAAAACGCTCGTATATAGACCAGTACATGTTGGTACGATTCGTAAAACGCGCAGGATTGATTTCGTTGCCAGTGACCGGATCTTTGTATGCTTCCTCCATCCACCTCGGGTCTATGCTGTTTGCAAGTGTATAAAGGGTGGAGTTCATGTTAAAGTCCTGCTGCGAAACAACAGGAGGGTTGATGTTGCCCTCGTTGGAATAGTTAGCATTTACCTGCGTAGAAAGCTTATCAGTCAGGTTATAATTCAAACCCAAATTCACAGATTTCCTCGTAAAGCTTGAGTTCGGCACAATACTCTTGGCATCTGTATCTGAATAGGAGACACGGAAGCTTCCTTTTTCATTACCACCGGCTAAAGCAATGCTGTTCTGCAGCATTAAGCCGGTACGATAAAAGGCATCGGTGCGGTCTTTGAAAGGCGAATACGGATGTTGCTCCCCGTCTACCTGCCACGTGGGCTGGCCATCAAAGCGCTCACCAAAACTCCAGACACCAGATGAGCGGGCTTCTCCAACGCTCTGCGGGCGCACACCACCCTCGCCCTGTCCGTATTCATACTGGAAATCTGTGAAGTCCAGCGCCTGATCGGCCTGAACAGTGGAAGAAACAGTTATACCTATACCCGTTTGGTTTGTACCAGATTTAGTAGTGATGATGATGGCGCCGTCTTTTGCACGGAAGCCATACAGTGCCGCTGCCGCTGCTCCCTTCAGAACCGTCATAGACTCAATATCCTCGGGGTTTATACTCTGCAGGCCATCACCGGTATCTGACATTGCCTCTCCGGCAAATCCCTCGCCTGCGCCATTTCCACGACCACCAGCGTTATTGTTAATCGGAACCCCGTTCACAACAATCAAAGGCGAGTTATTACCACCAAATGAAGACTGGCCACGAATCCTGATTTTGGAGGAACCACCCGGTCCGGTTGGAGGCGCCTGCACGTTTACTCCGGATACTTTTCCGACCAGATTATTACCTACGTTGGTGGACCGGCTACTCAATAACTCCTCTGTGTCTACGGTAGCCGTAGAGTACCCCAGTTTCTTCGCTTCTCTTTTAATTCCCAGCGCAGTCACCACAACTTCATCAAGCGCCTGCGTGTTTTCACTCAGTTCAATAGATAAATTACTTTGGTTACCTACTGTCACTTCTTTCGGTTCATACCCTATAAAAGACAGAACCAGCACATCGTTGGGAGCAGCATTTATAGTAAATGCTCCGTCCCCATTCGTAACAGTTCCTCTCGTTGTTCCTTTTATGGCAATACTCACACCAGGCAAACCCATTCCTTTGCTGTCTGTAACGCGCCCTGTTACCGGCGCCTGCGGATTCACTCTTTCAGCGGGTAAATTTCCTAATGGTGTTTTGCTCGATTTAAAAAAACGTACATGTATATTTTTATTGATGAGCTTAAACTCCAAGCCTGTTTCCGCAGCGACCCGATCCAGCACCTTACTGAGCAGTTCATTCTTTGCCTCTATCGATATTTCTCTCCTGATAAGTAACTCTTTCTCGTCAAATGTGAACCGAAAAGTGGTTTGGGCTTCAACGCTACGTATAAAGTCCTGGAGGGAAGCCTCAGAGAGAGAAAGTGTCACTCTTGAGTTCTGCATATCAGACTCCGGTAGCCCAATGTCTGCTGCAGATGCGGAAAAGGCAAAAACCAATAGCACTGATGCTAAGGACAAAGCTTTTTTTGCTCCATCTTTTAATAGGTTGTAAAAACTGTTTTCCATAAATTTGCAATGTTTAATGTGATAACATTCGTTAAACAACAGCCTCTTTGGTAAGAATATGCGCCAACAGAATTCTTATCGAGGCATCTACAGCCAGCCCTGTTCCAGGTCTGGCTGTTTTCATTCCTTCTCCTCACTCATATGTTTCTGGGTTTGGTTGAACACTATTTTTATTTTGCTGCCTTTTTGTTTATATGAAAAGCCTTTCACAAAGCCGATGCCTTCCAGCACACTCTCTAACTTTTCATTATTATATTCTCCGGTGTAATTCCAGGCTGTGTCCTGTATGTCCTGGGCATCCACTTCTATATCCACGCCATACCAGGTCTCCAGCTTCCTGACAATCTGCCCCAGATCGGCTCTTCTGAAAACGAGCACGCCCTGCTTCCAACCTAATACTTCATTTCTGTCGAAAGCAGCCACATTGTACTGCTGCGACGCCTTGTTGTAAGACAGCTGCTGGCCCGGCACCAATTGGGTTAGTTGACGTTTTCCTTCCTGCTCCTGCCTGTCAATCTTTACCACGCCCGTAGCCAAGGCAACAGTGATGGCGGCGTTGTGCACACTGTAATTTATATTGAAAGAGGTGCCCAGTGCCTGGGTAGATATGTTTCCGGTGTGCACGATGAACGGGCGCAGACTGTCTTTGGCAACTTCAAAAAAAGCTTCTCCGCGCAGCTGTATCTCCCGTTTATCGGCAGCAAAGCTCTTCCGGAAAGAGACACTGCTACCCGCATTCAACCTGATTACAGAGCCGTCTGATAATTTGATAGTTTTCTTGACACCAGGGGCAGCCGCTACTGACATATATGCAGCAGCCTTTTTTCCAGAGGAGGAGGTATATTGCACCAGCACAAAGGCAAGGCAAATCGGCAGAAAGACGGCGGCAGCCACCTTTAACCAGAACTGTGGCGGTTGCAGCTGCAGGAAACGGGTGATAGTGCCGGTTTCCTCTTCCTCTGGCTTCTGCGGTTCCTGTATTTTCGCTTTTATTTCCTTGAATATGCTTTCCGAATCATGCTGTAGCTTATCGTCTGTTAGCTGACTGGCTTTCTGCCACATGTCATTCAGTTCTTGCTCATGCTCTGTGTTCAGGCTACTTTTATGGAACCACTTCAGCACTTCCTGCACCTCCTCTGGTGAGCATTCGCCTGCATAAAACCTATCAAGCAAGTCTTTATTCATTATCTATTCTGGAGTTTGTATAGATTACACGCAACTACAGGCCTGCACCACCTCTCCAGAAAAAAATAATTAAGCACTCACTTTTTTTTGAATCTGTGAATATTTTGTATAAATTAATATTGAATTTTCACTAGCAACTTAAATAAACTTGTGCCTGCGAGAAGTGAAATCCTTCCAACTAATCAAAAACCCATGAAGACAGGAAGCATTATGTGTTTGCACAGCGCTATAGAGGCTCTTAAGACAGGCGATATAGCTGCATTTGAAAGTCTTTATCACTTATTTGAGCCCAAGCTGTATGCTTTTGCAATGCACCTGGTAAGGCAGAAAGAGGATGCAGAGGAAATAGTGCAAGAGGTGTTTCTGAAAGTGTGGGCGCGACGGCAAACAATGGACCCGGACAAGAACTTCGACGGATACCTGTTCAGCATTGCCAAGAACATCGTATACAACAAAACGAGGCGCAGGGTGTACGAATTTGCATTTACGCAGTACATCACCGCAACCAGTACAGATACAGGCTGTTTTACAGAGGAGACTGTTGCTTACCAGGATCTAACAAAGCTGCTGGAAGACACTTATGCAACCCTGCCTCCTGTCAGGCGACAGGTCTTTGTGCTGAGCCGTGTGGAGGGCAAAAGCAATTCAGAAATTGCCCAACTGCTGAATACCAGCAACAGCAACATCGAAAACCATTTGAATAAGGCCCTGAAGACGATCAAAGAAAGGTTCAAAGGCTACGAAATTGTGTATGTCTTCCTGCTTGGCTGTTTTGCCATGGCAATCTAACACCCCCCGTATCGCCTGTTCATGGTAAGCAATATGAACTATCCTGCCTGAACTCACACAGCAGCACTTGTAATGCAACACGATCAATTAAACAATTCAATTAATTTATTGGACTTATAAACACCCTTTCTTAACTTCGCTTACCTCTTTACCAGGGCCGGCACCAAAATCTGCCCTGGCTCCCGCTATAAATCACCCCGCTTCACACCTGTTAAGTAGCATTGTTCTTTTTTACGCGCTACTGCTGCCACCATACACACATGCTACAGCGGGAAGTGCGGTTGTAACCATTCAGCATAAACTATTCGACCTACTTCTAAACACCAGCCCTTTACCCCAAGACAAAGCGCGGAGAGTGGCTGCAATAGCAAACAATCCTAACCTGCTACCTAAGGAATTACTAGTTAACTTTACTACTCTCACAAGAACCTCCCACGTCCCGATACCAAAACCCGCTTGTGTAAAGCGCAAGCAGCACGTATATCACTTAAGAAATACGTGCTGCAGCATGGTGTAGACGAGGCTCAAAAACAGCCAACACCTAAATTTATTGTTAAAGCACTAATGAAGATCGCGTGTAACCTCTGAACCAGAACCACCCCGCAACACATCCAGGTCGGCTCCCAGATGGGCCTGCTGCACATGATCAATGTAAATTTTCACATACCCTCTGGCAGCCATGGGCGCTGGCGGTATCCAAGCAGCTTTGCGTTTTTGCAGTTCTTCCTCACTTACATCCAGATGAAGCCTTCTGTTTGCCACATCCAGTTCAATCATGTCGCCGTCCATCACCAAGCCCAGGGTGCCACCAACAGAAGATTCCGGAGACACATGAAGCACCACCGTGCCTGCTGCTGTACCACTCATTCTTCCGTCGGAAATACGCACCATGTCCCGCACTCCTTTTCGCAGCAGCTTTTCCGGAAGGTCCACATTCCCGACCTCCGGCATGCCGGGGTAGCCTTTCGGCCCCACTCCTTTGAGTACAATCACACAGGTCTCATCAATGTCCAGTTCCGGATCATCAATCCGTGCGTGATAGTCTTCAATGGTTTCGAACACCACTGCCCGCCCACGGTGCTTCATGAGCTCCGGCGAGGCGGCTGAAGGTTTAATGATAGCCCCGTTCTCACAGAGGTTTCCTTTAAGCACGGCAATACCTGCCTCGTTTTGAAGCGGCGCGTCCACAGAGACAATCACATCATTATTATAACAGGAAATCTCCGCATTATTCTCGCCTATCGGGCGGCCGTTAACGGTGATTGCCTCATTATGCAGGTACTGCTGCATCTCCTTAAGTACCACGGGCAGGCCTCCTGCATAATAGAAGTCCTCCATCAGGTACTTTCCGGATGGCTTCAGGTTGACCAACAAAGGTATCTTGCTTCCGATGGTGTCAAAGTCTTCCAGGTTCAGTTCTACGCCAAGGCGACCGGCAATGGCCAGCAGGTGAACGATGAAGTTAGTAGATCCTCCTACTGCTGCATTCACCACAATGGCATTCTCAAATGCTTTCCTGGTCAGGACTTTTGAGAGTGTCAGGTCTTCTTTTACCATTTCCACAATTCTTCTTCCTGACAGTTGGGCCATTACCTTTTTGCGCGAGTCTACGGCAGGTATGGCCGCCGCCCCAGGCAGTGTCAGCCCCAGGGCCTCTACCATGCAGGCCATGGTGGAGGCGGTACCCATGGTCATACAATGGCCCTGGCTGCGGGCCGCTCCTATTTCCATTTCATGAATATCCGCATCGGAAAAATTTGCCACCTTTTGCTTCTCCTTGTGCAGCCAGTTGAAAGATCCCGAGCCCACACATTCTCCCCTGTACCGGCCATTCAGCATAGGACCGCCCGGCACCACAATGGTAGGTAGGTCTACGCTGCAGGCTCCCATTAGCGTAGAAGGAGTGGTTTTATCGCAACCGGTGAGAAGCACAATACCATCCAGCGGGTTTGCCCGAATAGTTTCTTCTGTATCCATAGCGGCCAGGTTCCTGAACAGCATGGTGGTTGGCCGCATAAGCGTCTCCCCTAATGAGGTAACCGGAAACTCAAGCGGGAAGCCGCCTGCCTCTATCACTCCTCTTTTCACTACCTCTGCAAAATCGCGGAGGTGCCCGTTACAGGGTGTTAGTTCTGACCAGGTGTTGCAAATACCAATAACTGGTCGCCCCTTGAAGTAATCATCAGGGTAGCCCTGGTTACGCAACCAGGACCGGTGCACAAACCCCATCTTATCAGACTTCCCGAACCAATCGTAACTTCTTAATTTCTTATCTGTTGACATACAAGTAAAGAGCTTTAAGCTATAGTATAATTTTAAGTCAAGACTTATCCTATGAATATTTACCTTGCCTGTTTCTGCTGCTGTTATGTATTCACCAACATCCTGTTATCCAAATTTTTGGATGATATAAACCCACTCCTACCCCTCCGAGGAGGGGAATTTCAGCGAGCGTAGGATTAATACTTTCCCTTCTTGAAGCGCGGTAGGTAATACTTATTCCACAGCGTTAACCAGTGTGCCGATAGGGGCAATTGTTATCCTGATTTCGTCATCCTGCTGTAGCGTGAATTCGTTTTCGGGCACAATGCCAGTTCCTGTCATCAGCAGGCTGCCGTGCGGAAAGCTGCATTCTCTGTAAAGGAAAGCCGCCAGTTCCTCCGGTGTGCGCTTCATCTGTGCTATTTCAATACTGCCATTAAAAACTTTGTCGGCCTTCCGGTAAATTTCTATCTCGATAAGTGTATTTGCAGGAAGCGGCTCTTCCGTCACGAGAATGCAGGGTCCTACCGCTGCGCTGCCATCGTATGTTTTCGCCTGTGGCAGGTACAGGGGGTTCTCTCCCTCAATGCTGCGGGAACTCATGTCGTTGCCAATGGTATAGCCCACAATTTTACCGGAAGAGGTAATAACCAAGGTCAGTTCCGGTTCAGGCACGTTCCAGGTAGAGTCTTTGCGTATGCGTACCTTTCCTCCCGGTCCTACCGTTCTGTGCGCTGTTGCCTTAAAAAACAACTCCGGTCGCTCCGCTTCATACACAAGGGCATAGAACTCTCCTCCCCCGCTCTTTTTCGACTCTTCCTGCCTGCCAACTTTACTGCGATAGTAGGTGACCCCACTTGCCCATATCTCCTGATTTCCAATAGGAGCAAGCAGCTCATGCTGCAGTAAATTGCTTGCATCCGGATCGGGAGACATGCTTTGCGTTACCTGCAGCATCTTCTCATAAAGCCGGTCATCATTTAGAAAGTCGTCCCACTGTTGATCCCTCACAGGGTACAGCGCTTCATCCTTTTCGATGACAATACCTTGTTGCGTTCTGTATAATTTCATAAGGTTTTTTATTTATTACAAATTAGGTTTTGCATCACGTAAAGAGCAGGTAAGTCAGGAACAGAAAGAAAGCGGCTGACAACCCAACCACCAATGTTCCTGTAGTATAAAGCCTATAGCCCGTCCTGACTTTCATACCGGACATCTGCGTTACCACCCAGAAGAAGCTGTCATTGGCATGCGATACTACCGCAGAGCCTGCGCCAATAGCAATCACCACCATGGCTTTTTCCAATTCAGTCTCAAAACCGAGCGAGGGCATCATCGGCAGCACAATAGAGGCTGTCGTGATCAAAGCGACGGTGGAAGAGCCTTGTGCCGTTTTGATAGCTGCCGCCAGCAGGAAGGGCAACCAGATGTTCAGGTGCACACCAGCCAATGATTCGCCTAAAGTATCTGCTATGCCGGAGTTCTGGAGAATCTTCCCGAAGATTCCTCCTGCTCCCGTTATCAGGATAACAGATGCCGCATCCCGCAAGGCGTTCCCTATCCATCCTTGTGAAGACAGCATTTCAGGCTTTAGCTTTTTGGGGAGAATCAAGGATAAAAATGCTCCGATGCACAAGGCTACCACAGGTTCTCCGAGAAAAGAGATAAGGCTATAGGCATCCTGGCCCAAAACCTGATTGAAATATTGGGCAGAAGACTTCGCAACAATCAGTATAATGGGGACCAGTACGGGTATAGAGGACTTAAAGGGGCCGGGAGCATCCTTCAGCAGCAGGTGTATATCTTCTTCTGTGGTTTGTGGATTGGGCTCGATATAGGTCTTTGCTGCATATTTCGTGGCATACAACAGCCCGACCGCCAGCGCCAGCGCACTGATTGGTAAGCCCAGCAGCATGACGAGTCCAAGGTCGGCACCTAAAATACCGGCCGCGGCAATAGGACCTGGTGTGGGGGGCACCATGGTATGCGTGGCGGTAAGTCCAAGCCCAAGGGCGATGGCAGGCCCTGCCAGTGATATACCTGCTTTTTTGGCCATACTCCTGCTAAGGGGAGAAACGAGCAGAAAACCGCTGTCGGCAAAAACCGGGACAGAAACAAAGTAACCAATAATGCCCATCGCTACCGTTACCCGTTTTTGGCCAACTAGCCGGAGCACTTTCTCGGCAAGCGCATAGGCACCTCCGGAGTTCTCAAGAAAAGCCCCGATGATGACCCCGAATATGATAATAAGCCCTATTTTACCCAGTGTTTCGCCAAACCCGGTATTGATGGACTGCACAATGATAGCCAGGGGCATTCCTGTAACAAACCCATAGAAAATGGCAACCAGAAACAGAGCGAGAAAAGGGTGTACCTGCAGACGTGCCGTTAAAAAAATGATAAGCGCGACGCAAAGGAGCAAATAAATAACTGCCATAGTAAGGAGATTCCTACTGGTTAGAGTGTTTCCTGATTTAGAATGTTATTGTTTATATTCCCGCTACCTCTGCAATTCCTCCTCTTTACTTTATTTTCTTCAATTTATTTCTGATTATGTTCTTTTTAATCTCGCATTTCCCTGACAGGCAAAGCCTCCTTAGCGAAAACCTTATTCAAGAGCGAACAAGGTTTTCGATCTTTTAGAAAGAAAGGTTTGTCAGTTGGCGACCATACCCTGGCCATCTCCCATATTAAACATAATCCAGTCCAGCATCATCAGGGGCCTATCTTTCACTTCTTTGTTGCGGAACACAAAAAACAGTTCGTTTACTCCACCAGGGTCCTTTACCTGTGTCGTTACGGTTTTTGTCGCTCCCCACCCGGATCGGTCAGCACTTGGAGGCACAATGGCAGTTCCAATCAGCTTTCCGTCAGGAGCGCCCGCTCTTATCTCGATAGTGCCTCCGTCTGTTCCTGCTGCCAGGTTAAATGTCAGCGACTTGATTCCTGTCAAATCGATATCGCGGAAGGAGATGTAGGACCTGTCTCTGATATCACTCACAAGTGACGGGCCGTCTCCATGAGGCTGCTGCCGCCCTACGTTCAGGAACGAAGCAAAATCTTCTGCCTGCACTTTCGGATGGCGCAGGAGCACCACCTCCCGCCCGGTTAGAGCCCCGGTTACCTGATGCCCTTTGTCGGTGTAGCTCGCAGAGATAACATATGTTCCTGACTCGCCACCGCCTTTATGCTCGTTTAACCTGTACGTTCCGGCCAAGGGCAGGCTACCCTGGGCACCATCTGCGAGGGAGAGGATATACTTCACCATCTCTGTTGTTTCCTGCTCCGAGTGCTGCGGATGCGCGGCCATCATGGCCATGCCCCAGTTCCCATTACCTCCTGAAATGATCTTCTTTGCCAGCATGGGCAGAGCTGTGTCATTGCCTTTATAGCGCACCGCTACTTCCTTGTAGCTCGGCCCTATGGACTTGTCGGCAACGGCATGGCAGGATTTGCAGTCGCTTTCTGCTATCAGCGTTTTCCCTCTCACAAATTTCACCGATCCACCTTCTGCATTCTGGCTGTTAGAGCTCAGCAAGGCTAAATCTTTTCCTTCTGAGAGATAATCCACCGCAAATTTGACCTGGTTGGCGGCAATCCCACTGTTCAACTGCCCGTCTTCCTCGTCGCGCACATTCACCTTATAGTTCAATGCTCTGTCGTCGAAATAGAAACTGCGGTTGCCGGCGATCTCAATCTTAACTTCCGGTATATCGTTTCCTACTTTTATCTCGGTCTCCGCTGTTGATTGGTCGCCTTCCTTGTCGGTTACGATTAACTTTGGCCGGTAAACTCCGGATTTGGTATAAGTAAAGACAGGGGCTACTTCTGTTGACGTCTCTCCGGCACCTGACTCCCAGGCATATGTTAGTTCATCTTCTTTGTCATAGTCAAAGGATTGATCTGCGGACAGCTGTGCTTTGAATGGTGCTGCCCCTACTGTTCTCTCCGCTACTATCTGCGCGACAGGCTGCCTATTTCCTTCGGCATACTCAATTCTCACCAGTGTGGCATCCGGGTTGCGGGCAAAGTAGTTGGCGCCATACTGCAACACGTACATAGCCCCGTCGCGCCCGAACTTCACATCTATTGGGTGAGCAAACTCCTGGCTTTCGAGGAAAGGCTCTATTTTCTGCAGATTCCCTTCTTCATCGAATGTGAGCACTTTCATCCAGTCGCGTGCCCACTCATAAATAAACATCTTATTGTTGTAGTAATCGGGGAACTTGCTGCGGGACTTCTGATAATCATTCGCGTAATAGAACGGCCCGGCCATGGCAGAGCGAGAACCGGTGCCCAGCATCGGAAACTCTTCGGACTCTCCGTAAGGATACCAGATCATGGCTTCGCGGGCAGGAGGCAGTACTTTAGAACCGAAATTGTTCGGTGAATCGTTGATGGGCCGCCGTGGGTTAAATTTCGGACCTACCTCATTTGTCGCGAAGTTGAAATCCGAGTATGCTTTGTTGTCGCCTCCGAAATAAGGCCAGCCGTAGTTACCGGGCCCTCTGGCCTGGTTCCACTCATCCTGGCTCAGCGGACCACGCTCGTTGGCTACTCCGCCGTCAGGGCCTACATCTCCCCAGTATACATAGCCCCGCTTGTCCACCGTCATACGGTACGGGTTCCGGGCACCCATCACATAAATCTCAGGTCTGCCCATCGAGCCGTCTCGGGGAAACAGGTTACCCTCCGGAATAGAGTAGGTGCCATCCGGATTTACTTTGATGCGCAGGATCTTGCCGCGCAAATCGTGCGTGTTGCCTGATGATTTCTGCGCATCGAACGGACCACGCCCCGGCCGCTCATCGATTGGTGTAAAGCCATCAGACTCTTTGGAGCTGGTATTATCCCCGGTTGTCAGGTATAGCAAACCATCCGGACCGAAGTAGACGTTGCCGGCAGAGTGGCAGCAGGTTTCGCGCTGCACAGGCACCTGCATCACCACCTTCTCGGACCGCATAATCAGGCTATCGCCTCCCAGGAGCTTGAACCGCGAGAGGTTCTGCACCGCCTCGTCTCCTACAGGCGAATAGTACAGGTAAATGTAGTTGTTGCGGTCGAAATCAGGGTCCAGTTCCAGGCCGAGCAGTCCATCTTCATAATTTCCTTCAGTATGAACATCCAGTTTAGCCAGGACCTTTGTTTCCTTCTTTTCCGGGTCATACAGCTTTACGCTGCCCAGGCGCTCGATGAACAGCACACGGCCATCATTCAGAATCTCCATTTCTATCGGCTCGTGCAGGTACGAATCCAGCACTACCTGCAGAAATCGGTTGTCTTCCGGCACCTGTTGGGTATAGGCTTTATCATAATTGAGCGCAGGCCCCTCCAGCGTATAGTTAATGCCATTCAGCACATGCTTCAGGAAGTCCGGGTTCTGATAGCTTTCAGCGGTGCCACCCGCCAGGGTATAAAACATGCGGCCGCCGTCAAACTCACGGTACCAGGAAACCGGCTTTTCCCCTTTTCCTTCTACCAGCACCGTAGCTTCAAGGCTTAAGGTATAGGTAGTATGGAGGGCATCCTGCTGTTTCCAGCTTTTGGCCAGTCCTTCTGTCAGAGCGCCCTCTCCTCCTACCAGCTGCATGTTTTCTTCAGAGGTCGTGACAAGGCTATCGGCCTGTTGTTCAGGGGCAGCACCCAGCATGCGGTTATACCAGGGCCACTGGTACTGAGAACTGCCAGCGGCATGTATACCAGCAAAACCTCCTCCGGCCTGCACAAAGCGCTCTATTTCATTTTGCTGACGGGTGCTCAGGACGTCCTGCGATGTGTTTAAAAAGACAACTGCCCCATACTTCTTCAGAGAGTCTTCTGCAAAATAAGCGGGGTTGGTGGTGGTATCTGCCTGCAGGCCATTCTCAGCGGCATAGGCTGCCAGGGCTGCCATGGCAGCATCGGAAGTTTGCTGGGCCGTACTGTTTTTAGAGAAGATGAGGATGCTTTTGTCTTTCTCTCCGGAGCAGTTCCATAGGAAGAGGGCCAGAGTAAAAAACAGCAAAGACTTGAATATTGTTTTAGGGTGTTGCTTTATCATCATTGATACTAAGGTTACTTATGTATCAATATATGCATTTCATGTAAGCTAGGCAAGCTAAACACTTTAATAGAGGCATTACGGTCCTGACTGATATGCATAAGCTGCTCCGCTTTATCTCCTTAAAGCATATTAGATTTTATATAGTAAAAAAGCTTTGCAAGTCCAGCACCTGGTACAGATTAAATACAGGCACTTCCTTCAGCTTTACTGAATCTGAAGGAGAGCACGCCTCTTCTTTTATGTTATGAAAGGAACTTTATCTCTCTGATAACTGCTTCACAATTACCCGGATTATGTATAAAACAAGCCATTAACAGGCTGTTATAGCTTCTGATTTTGTGAAAGATGGTTTTTCTTTAATCAGTTCTTAAATTAGATGTCTATTTAGGTAATTGTACCGAACTTGCAACAGGTTATATGAATCTTAAAGATTTATACCTGACCATTAACAAGCCATACTTAAGCTTACGCCTTACTTGCCCATGCATAATATGAAGCATATACTCTTCTTTTTTATAGGTGCCACCTTTCTTTTAAGCAGCTGCAATAAAAATAAAGGTGACCAGCTCTTTCATTTGCTGTCGCCGGATGAGACGGGTATTACTTTTAGCAACACCTTACCTGAGAACGACACCCTCAATGCCATTGAGTATGACTACCTCTACAATGGAGCCGGTGTGGGCATCGGAGACATTAACAACGACGGTCTGGAGGATATCTTTTTCGGTGGCAACATGGTAACCAGCAAGCTATACCTGAACAAGGGCAACATGCAGTTCGAGGATATCACCGAAAAAGCCGGTGTGGCTACTGATCGCTGGGTAACAGGCGTATCAATGGCTGACATTAACAGCGATGGTTTTATTGATATCTACTTGTGCGTGGCCGGGCCGAATAAATCAGCAGAAAAGCCGAACATGCTTTTTATCAATAACGGCGATGGCACTTTTACGGAAGCTGCGAGAGCCTATGGTCTGGCTGATATAGGGTATAGCACCCAGGCGGCTTTCTTTGACTATGACAAGGACGGCGACCTGGACATGTACCTGCTTACGAATGCGCTGGAGAGTTTTCCGCGCAACAATGCCCGGCCAAAAAAAGTGAATGGCCAGGGCCTGAGCACCGACAGGCTGTACCGCAACAACGGCGACAACACCTTTACCGATGTATCAAGGGAAGCCGGCATTCTCATTGAAGGGTATGGCCTGGGCCTGGGCATTGCCGACATCAACAACGACGGTTGGCCGGACATTTATGCGGCAAACGACTTCATCACCAACGACATCCTGTACATCAACAATGGTGACGGCACTTTCACAGATCACTCAAAACAGTACATGAAGCACCAGAGCTGGAATGCGATGGGCACTGATATTGCCGACTTCAACAACGATGGCCTGCTCGACATCATGACCGTTGACATGCTGCCTCCTGACAACCTGAGGGAAAAAACCATGATAGCGGCTCCTAACTATGACCGGTACAAGCGCAACCTCTCGCTGGGCTATCAGCCGCAGTATATCCGCAATACTTTACAACTAAACAACGGCAACGGCACTTTTAGCGAAGTTGGCCAGTTAGCAGGCATTCACCGGACAGACTGGAGTTGGGCACCTCTGTTTGCTGATTATGACAACGACGGACACCGGGACCTTCTGATCACGAACGGGTACCGCAAGGATGTTACCAACCTTGATTTCATTATCTACAAGCGCCAGGAAGGTCAGTTTGGAGACGACGCGCATCAGGCAAAAACTATGGCCAAGTTGATCAAGGAACTCCCGGGTGTAAAGGTGCATAACTACATCTACCAGAACACCGGTAACCTCTCCTTCACAGATAAGTCTGAGGACTGGGGCCTGGATGCCCCTTCCTACACCAACGGCACTGCCTTTGCTGACCTGGACAACGACGGCGATCTGGACCTTATCATGAATAACATTGATGAGGCAGCCTTTATCTACAGAAACGATGCAAACACGATGCCCGACCGCCATTACCTGCGCGTTAAAATGGAAGGCAATGCAAAGAACAAAGCAGGGCTTGGCGTGAAACTTACTTTAAAGTATGGCGGCCAGCAACTGTACCACGACCATTCTGTGTACCGCGGCTATAAGTCTACAGTAGAAAATGTGGCCCACTTTGGCCTGGGGAAAGTAAGCCAGGTAGATGCACTGGAAATAGTGTGGCCGGACGGCAGGCAGCAAACAATACAAAACATAAAAGCAGATCAGGTTTTAACCGTACGCTATGCGGATGCCACAGCAGCCCCGGAGGCTGCACCTGGCCCCAAAACCATCGCCACGCTTTTCCAGGTGCTCGACAGTACTGAAACCGGCATCCGTTATCTGCACCAGGAAAATGACTTTGTCGATTTTAAGCTACAGCCCCTTCTCATGCAGAAGTACTCGCAAGGTGGCCCGGGCATTGCCGTGGGCGATGTGAACGGAGACGGCCTGGAAGACTTTTACGTGGGAGGCTCCTCTGATGTCTCCGGTAAGCTTTACCTACAGTTGTCGGCAGACGAATTCAAAGAAGCGCCTTTTCCGGATGCAGTGAAGCACGGCGATGACATGGGCACTTTGTTTTTTGATGCAGACGATGACGGTGACCTGGACCTATACATCGTAAGCGGGGGAAGTGAGTTTAAGGAAGGTTCCACTGAGTACCAAGACCGGCTTTACAAAAACAACGGCAAAGGAGTATTCACTTTAGATGCCTCCGCGTTACCTGACCTCAGGTCCAGTGGTTCCTGCGTAATAGCGGCAGACTATGATCAGGACGGTGACCTGGACCTGTTTGTGGGCGGCAGAGTTGTGCCGCAACGCTATCCTTTACCGGCTAACAGCTATATCCTTCAGAACGATGGCGGTAAGTTTACAGATGTAACAGACAAGGTATTCCCTGAACTTAAGGAGATGGGCCTGATTACCGCTGCGCTTTGGACAGACGCCGACCAGGACGGGCAAATGGACCTGCTGCTAGCAGGGGAATGGATGCCTGTTACCCTGATCAAAAACAATAATGGCCGGTTTGTAAACGCAACAAAAGACTCCGGCTTGCAAGATGCCACCGGTTGGTGGAACAGCCTGGCAGCCGGCGATTTCGACAACGACGGGGACATCGATTACATAGGGGGCAACTTCGGCCTTAACTCAGATTATAAAGCATCCGGTGAACAACCTATCACGATTATGGCAAAAGACTTCGACAACAACGGAAGTATAGATCCTGTGTTAGGCCGTTACCTGATGGACAAAAACTACCCAGCCCACCCACGCGACGCTATGACAGACCAGATGGTTTCGCTGCGCAGGAAGTTCCAGACATTTGAATCGTATGCCAGCATCGGCTATGGCGATCTTTTCTCGGAGGAGGAGTTATCAGATGCCATCGTAGCAAAAAGCACTCATTTACAAAGCAGCTATATCGAGAACCTGGGAGATGGGAAATTCAAGATTAGTCCATTGCCGGTACAGGCGCAGGTAGCACCGGTCTTCGGTATCTTGGCAAACGATTATAACGGAGACGGTAATTTAGACCTGCTGCTGACAGGCAATAACTACGGCACAGAAATACAGGCGGGATGGTACGACGCCTCCATCGGCCTATACCTGCAGGGCAACGGGAAAGGCGGTTTTGCCCCTGTCCCTGTTGCAAGGAGTGGCTTTTTTGTGGATACCGATGCAAAAGGAATTGCCGAACTTGCGCTACCAGAAGGCAGGCGCATGGTACTCTCGGCCACTAACCAGGGTCCGGTGAAAACCTTCACTTATGTGCAGCAGAAAGAAGTGATACAGTTGAATCCTTCTGATGCCTGGGCCACAGTGACGCTTCAGGATGGCAGAAAAGTGCGGCAGGAGTTTTACTATGGCTCAGCTTACCTTTCACAGTCGTCCAGAACACTGGCTGTACCGGCAGGAGCACAAAGCATTACTATCTATGACTTTACAGGAAAGAGCAGACAGGTGGCGCCTCAGGCAGGCTCGCTCGCACAGCGCCCATAGGTATTTCCGTGCTGTTCTCATTTCCGTGCTGTTCTCTTTAAATTCGCAATTACTTTGAAGCAAAAATTTATAACCAATATTTAATTCTGAATAATTGTAGCCGATACAGGAACTTGTTTTGTCTGAAAGTAATTGGTTACTTACAAGTACTATTAGTAATTTGGGACAACAAAAGCATACTTAATGGTGGCTTTAAATTGTTTACAGTATCTCAACATCCTCTCAAAGATTATGAAAAGTATCAAACTACTATTCCTTTTACTGGCACTACCCATCCTGTTTGGCTGTGAGGAAAAACATGATCAGGCAGGTCTGGATAAGTTCTCGCAGTCGCAACTGATCGTGTGGAACAGGCATTTAAGTGAAATCATAATCAGGGATATTTTCACTCCTCCTGTTGCCAGCCGCATTTACTCTTACCCGAACATTGCGGCGTACGAGGCTCTGGCCCCAGCCTACCCTGCTTACGAATCACTCTCGAACCAGTATAACGGCTTAACAGCTATACCACAGCCTGATACAACAAAAGAGATGTACCTGCCTGTGTCGAGCATTATTGCCTTCTCCACAGTAGGTAAGAAGCTTATCCTGGACGAGTTGAAGATGGAGGAATACGAAAATGAATACCTGGCTCAGGTAAAGAACATCGGCATCCGTGAAGAGGTGCTGCAAAACTCTATTGCGTACGGCCGGCAGGTGGGGGAACATATACTGGCCTGGGCAAAGAAAGACGGCTATGTAGAAACACGGGCACTTACCCGGCATGTCATTTCTGCCAAGCCAGATTCCTGGCAACCCACCGCACCTGACTATATGCCTGCTGTAGAGCCCCATTGGAATAAAATAAGACCATTTGTCATGGATTCTGCGGCGCATTTCAAGCCTCAGCTGGCAACTGCCTTTGACTCTTCGGCTACATCTGATTTCTACAAAGAGGCAATAGAGGTTTACAACATTGTGAAGGATATTGACGAGGAGAAACTTCTCATAGCACGTTTTTGGGATGACAACCCGAATATATCTTACACCAAAGGGCATGTTACCTATTTTCAGCAGAAGTTAACTCCTCCCGGCCACTGGGTTTCTATCACCAGCTCCGCTATCCGCAAGAACAAGCTGGATATGATGGAGGCTGCCGAAACTTATGTAATGGTTACTACTGCGCTGGCTGACGGATTTATTTCCTGCTGGGATGCCAAGTACGCCTATAATTCCATTCGCCCGGACACATACATAGAGCGCTACATAGACCCGGACTGGGACCCTATCCTGCAGACGCCTCCATTCCCGGAGTTTCCGAGTGGCCATAGTGTTATATCTGCGGCGGCAGCCACCGTGCTGACGCATAAGTTTGGAGACTCCTATGCTTTTGTTGATTCTACGCAGCTTGCTATAGGCTTGCCCGTGCGTAAATTTAACTCTTTTAACGAGGCTGCTTACGAAGTAGGGGAAAGCCGGATTTACGGAGGCATCCACTTCCGCCCTGCCTGTGACCTTGGGGCTGAGCAGGGAAAGGCTGTGGGAAACCATGTATTCACTAAATTGCGAACCCGCAAAGCAGCACAAACAGCAAAACTGTAGTCTGCCTTTATCTTGAATATTTTTTTAAAAAGCAGTCTGCATAGGTTAGTAAACCGGCAAACTGCTTTTTTCGATTTTAAAATCCATGTACACATCATTTAAAGACTCTCTGCTTTACAAACTGAAATTTCTATCACTTGCTGCAATCTTTTCCCTTGCCAGCTGCGATACTGATCAGGAAAAAGAGAGCCAGAGAGAGATAAAAGAAGCACCTTCAGCGCCCAAACTTTTCGAGAGCCTCTCTGAAACAACAACAGGCATCACATTTTCGAACACGCTTACAGAAACCGAAACCCTCAATGTACTGGAGTTTGAGTACTTCTATAATGGCGGGGGCGTGGCGGTAGGAGACTTTAACAACGACGGCCTGCAAGACATCTTCTTTGCCGGCAACATGGTACCAAGCAGGCTGTACCTGAACAAAGGAAACTTCAAGTTTGAAGACATCACCGAACAATCCGGCATTAACACCTCTGGCCGCTGGGCGGGCGGTGTAGCCGTAGCAGATGTGAACAACGACGGCTATCAGGATATTTACGTTTGTGTGACAGGCAAAGCCAACCCACAGCAGCGCAAAAACCTGCTCTACATCAACAACCAGGACAATACCTTCACAGAGGCTGCCGAACAATACGGTATTGCTGACGACAGCTACTCTACCCATGCCGCTTTCTTCGACTATGACAAGGATGGCGATTTGGACCTTTACCTCCTCAACCATACGCTCGAAGAAAAGAACCCGAACCTGCTGCGCCCTCAGTTACGGAACGGCTCCGGAAAGAACACAGACAAGCTATACCGTAACAACGGGAACAACTCTTACACAGATGTCTCCAAAGAAGCAGGTATACTTGTGGAAGGCCATGGCCTGGGGGTAGCTATCAGCGACATTAACCAGGACGGCTGGCCGGATGTCTACGTATCAAACGACTACCTCTCGAACGATATCCTTTACCTGAACAATGGCAACGGCACCTTCACCGACAAGGCCGCAGCTTACTTCAATCACCAAAGCCAGTCGGCAATGGGCAACGATGTAGCTGACTTCAACAACGACGGGCTGGTAGATATCATCACCGTGGATATGCTGCCGGAAGACAATCTCCGGAGCAAACTGATGTTTGCGGGCATGAACTATGACCGGTTTATGGCCGAAATTAAAAACGGCTATACACCGCAGTACATGCGCAACACGCTGCAGCTGAACAACGGCAACGGCTCGTTCAGCGAAATCGGGCAACTGGCCGGTGTACATAGCACCGACTGGAGTTGGAGCCCCCTGCTGGCCGATTTCGACAACGATGGCTACAAAGACCTGCATATCACGAATGGCTTTCCCAAAGACATCACCAACCGTGACTTTATTATGTACCGCATGCAGGGCCTTAACAGCAATGTGCCCACGGAGGTGCTGAACAAGCAGTTTATGAAAGCAATAAACCAGCTGCCAAGCGCCAAGAAATCGAATTACATGTACCGGAACCAGGGTGACTTTACCTTCAGCAACCAGACAAAGGCCTGGGGCCTGGATGTGGCTTCTTTCTCGAACGGTGCAGCCTATGCTGACCTGGATGGCGACGGTGACCTGGACCTTGTAACAAACAATATAAACGGGAAAGCATTCGTATACCGTAATAACGCAGAAAAACACATCGGGAATAATTTCCTGCGCATAAAGCTGCAGGGAGACAAAGCAAACGCAGCTGGCTACGGTGCCAAGGTTAAACTGACTCAGGATGGTAAGGAGCAGTTCCTGGAGTATTCTCCATACCGGGGTTTTATGTCCACGGTAGAGCCCTTTCTGCACTTTGGCCTGGGCCAGGACTCCGTGATAGCTGCCGTAGAGGTGACATGGCCTGATGGCAAAATACAGCGCCTCGAAAACGTGAAAGCCAATCAAATGCTCACGCTGGCTCATAAAGACGCCGTGGCCACGAAGCAGCCTAAAAAAGATACAGCACCCCAAATTTTTCAAAGCGCCAATGCCAGATATAAAATTGACTATGTGCACAAAGAGGAGCCTTATATCGATTTCAAGGTACAGCCGCTGCTGCCGCATAAATATTCTCAAAACGGGCCAGGCATTGCCGTGGGCGATGTAAACGGCGATGGGCTGGAAGACTTTTATGTGGGAGGAGCCTTTAAGTATCCGGGCAGAATTTTCCTTCAGTCAAAGTACGGCACCTTTACAAGCGCTGCCATTACAGACCAGACAAAGTTTGAAGAAGACATGGGCAGCCTGTTCTTCGATGCAGACGGCGACGGCGACCTGGACCTGTATGTAGTAAGCGGTGGAAACGAATTTCCGGCCAACTCACCTTACTTCCAGGACAAGCTTTACAAAAACGACGGCAAGGGCAACTTTACCCTGGATGTACAGGCGCTGCCCAACACAACCTCCAGTGGGTCGTTTGTAACAGCGGCAGACATAGACGGCGACGGTGACCTGGATCTGTTTGTTGGGGGCAGAGTGTACCCGCAGCACTACCCGGCCCCGGCTATCAGTTATATCCTGCTGAATGAAGGCGGAAAATTCCGTGATGCCTCGGCAAAGGTGTGCCCTGCACTTCATAACCTTGGCATGCTGACCGCTGCCTTATGGACAGACTTCGACAATGATAAAGCTGTTGATCTGATTGTAACAGGTGAAGGTATGCCCATCACCTTCTTCCGTAATGTGAATGGCAAACTGCAGAATGTGACTGCTGCTACCGGGCTGCCTAATACCAGCGGCTGGTGGAACAGTCTGGCTGCAGGTGACTTCGACAACGACGGCGACATAGACTATATAGCAGGTAACCTGGGCCTGAACACCAAGCTTAAAGCATCCGACAATGAACCTGTAACTGTTTATGCCGCCGACTACGATAACAACGGCAGCATGGACCCAATAGTGGCACATTACGTGATGGGGAAAAACGTTCCAGCACGGCCCCGGGATGATATTTTTGACCAGATGGTATCCATGCGCAGGCGTTTTACCAGTTACGACAGCTACGCACGTGCTTCTGTCACAGAGGTATTGTCTCCGGCAGAAATACAGCGTTCTTATGTGCAGCGAAGTGTAAACATGCACTCTAGCTATATAGAGAACCTGGGCAACGGCAAGTTCAGGATAAATTCTTTGCCCATGGAAGCACAGTTTGCCCCCGTTTTTGGTATGACTGTGAACGACTATGACGGCGACGGAAACCTGGACGTGCTGCTTGCTGGCAACTCACAAGCCCCAGAAGTGCTTAGCGGAGCTTATGATGCTTTCAAAGGTTTATTCCTGAAAGGAAATGGGAAGGGCGGTTTCCAGCCGGGAACCCTGCAGCAAAGTGGCTTCTTTGTAGACGGCGATGCCAAAGGAATGGCTGAACTGACTCTTTCTAATGGAAAGCCGCTGCTGCTTACAGCAAACAACGACGGTCCGTTGCAGGCCTATACCACCACCGGCTCTGCAAAACAGGCACAGGTCATAAAGGCCAATCCATCTGATGCAAGGATAGAAATAACACTGGACACAGGTAAAAAGATAATAAAAGAGCTTTATTACGGTTCTGGTTACCTTTCGCAATCTACCAGAAGCATTGCCTTGCCTGATAATGCCGTCTCTGTTGTGGCTTATGACTACAAGGGGAAGAGCAGAAAGATTAAATAGTGAAAGCCGCTAAAGGCATAAAAAATTAACCCAGGAAGATGCTTACGCTTCAAAAAAGATATATCAGAACTGTTTTCTGCTCTCTTCTTTCCTCCACTCTCCTGTTGGCTTCCTGTGCCGGGGAAGAGCAGGAAAACGGACACACGGGTATGGTCGTGCTACTGGAGGAAGTAGCGCAGAAGTATTATGTTGCGGATAACAGGTTTGCCAACCACGCCCGGGTAGCGCACTTTGATACATTGGCAAGCGAAGCCACCGGGAGGAAGAAGTTTGACTACGAATACCAGAAAGCAGTGGAGTTGCTCCGCGCAGGAGAACCGGCAGAAGCGGCCAAACTGTTTGAGAAGCTTCACCAGCAGCTGCCTCAGATAGCCTACAGCTTTACCCCGAAAGACAAAGACCTGGCAGACAAACTGGAAGCAGATATAGCCCAGTCGTACCTGCGCCTGGGCGAACAGGAAAACTGCCTGATAAACCATACCTCTGCTTCCTGCATCTTCCCGATTGCCAGCCCCGGTTTCCACCAGCTCCCGAACGGCTCCCGGAAAGCAATAGAGCGCTATACTTCCCTTTTAACACGCAATCCTGGTGCTTTGCACTATCGCTGGTTGCTGAACATTGCCTACATGACGCTTGGGGAGTATCCTCACCAGGTGCCGGAGAAATGGCTGATACCGATTGAGAGCCAGTCAGATTATCCTGTAGCGCCTTTCGAAGAAGTAGCAGGAAATTTAGGAGTGGATGTTGACAATATTTCCGGAGGGTCCATTCTGGAAGATTTCGATAACGATGGTTACCTGGACATACTGGCTTCTTCATACGGCCTGCGGGATCAGATCCATTACTTTCACAACAATGGCGACGGCTCCTTCTCTGATCACACAGAGAGCGCCGGCCTGACAGGTATAACCAACAGCCTGAACATGATGCAGGCTGATTATAATAACGATGGCTTTATGGATGTGCTGGTGCTGCGGGGTGCATGGTTTGAGCAGCAAGGCAAACAGCCTAACTCACTGCTGCGAAACAACGGCGATGGCACCTTTACAGATGTAACAGCAGAGGTTGGCCTGCTATCTTTTTATCCTACACAAACAGCCACCTGGAGCGATTTTAACAATGATGGCTGGCTTGACTTGTTTATAGGCAATGAAACATCTGACCGCTTCAGTCCCAACCCTTGTGAATTATACATCAACCACCGGGGCAGATTCCGTAATGCCACGGAAGAGGCTGGTCTTGCGCTGAACCAGTATGTGAAAGGGGTAACCTCCGGTGACTTCGACAATGACGGCTGGCAGGATATTTATGTGTCCACGCTATACGGGCAGAACTACTTGTTCCGAAACATGGGCTTAGGGAAAAAAGATCAGCTGAAATTTGAGGATGTAACAGAAAAGGCAGGCCTGCATAAACCCATGATGTCTTTCCCGACCTGGTTTTACGATTTTAATAACGATGGCTGGCTCGACATTTTTGTTTCCGGCTTTAAGTTTAGCACAGAACCCACCGTGTCTTACAATGTAGCGGCTGAGTATCTGGGCTTACCGAATGATGCCGAAAAAGCCAGGCTCTACCGCAACAACGGAGACGGCACCTTTACGGATGTAGCAGAAGCAATGGGTATAAACAAAGCTTTATATACCATGGGCTGCAACTTCCTGGATATCGATAACGATGGCTGGCTCGACATGTACCTGGGCACAGGAGACCCGAGCTTTGAGTCTCTCATTCCGAACAAGTTGTTCCGAAACAATGCGGGTAAAAGCTTTCAGGATGTAACCACCGCTGCGGGTGTCGGGCATCTGCAGAAAGGACATGCCGTTTCTGCCGGTGATATAGACAACGATGGCGACCAGGATATCTATGCGGTGATGGGTGGTGCTTTTGAAGGCGACAACTACAGGAATGCCCTTTTTAAAAACACCTATCAGGAAAGTACTTCTTTCAGCAATAATTGGATTGCCATAAAGTTTGAAGGAGTAAAGTCAAATAAAGCCGCCATTGGTACTCGTCTGAAGATAACGCTGACAGACCAGGGGAAACAAAGAACCCTTTATAGGGATATAAATTCCGGAGGCAGTTTTGGAGCCTCTCCCCTACGGGCAGAAATAGGGCTGGGAATGGCAAGTAAAATTGACAAAATGGAGGTAACGTGGCCGGGGTCCAACCGCACGCAGGTGTTTGAAAACATCACCGCTAACCAGTTCATTCAAATTACAGAAGGAAGTTTGCAGGTCAGGAAACTGGATAGCAGGAAACTGGAATTACAAAATAAAAAAGGTGCGCATGGTTTACACCACACGCACCTTTCAGAATAAAGCTTTTTTGTTTAACGCCCCGCTTCCTGCTAATTAGCGGCCAGATTTGTTCTTCCGAGGTCTGTGATTTCAAGCCGCAGCTTCCCTGCCTTATCTATTATTCGGGCAGATTTAGTACCGGCCGGCAACCATAACGTCCTGGAAGATTGGGATAAGTACCCGGAGCCAAAGTAGAACTCCTGTTTTCTTTTTTCCCCGTTAGCTAGTGTGAGAATGGCATAGGCATCGGTTGGCAGAATAGCAACCGCATGTAAAGCCTCCTGCCGTGCCGCTGGCTTATAGGCCCTCAAGCTATCATTGTGAGAAGCAATCAGCAGCAGCGGGGTTCCTGCTGCAGTACTTATTTCTGCCATACCTTTGGCATCAGAATCTACTACAAATCCACTCCTGTTTATATCTACAGGCAAAAACTGCCCTTTGCCATTGCCTTTCAGGTAAAGGCCTGTAAAGGCATCATAGCGCCCTACCACCACCTCAGTAGCATAAGAGTTCCCGACAAGCAGCATGTCCAGGTTACCGTCGCCGTCATAGTCGTTTACAGTGATGCCGCATACCGGGGCGAA
The DNA here is from genome assembly GCF_010015475.1 of Pontibacter pamirensis. Lineage (GTDB taxonomy): Bacteria > Bacteroidota > Bacteroidia > Cytophagales > Hymenobacteraceae > Pontibacter > Pontibacter pamirensis. Next base: position 426,349 of record NZ_SSNI01000001.1, on the reverse strand, counting down.
TTGTGCCTGCATGGGTAAGGCTGTCATTCTGAACTTGCCGTTACCCAGGTTCTCTATATAGCTGGTCTTAAAGTTTTCGCTCTTTGCCGTGTAGACACCCTCCAGCCTTTCCGCTGTAAATATCTCCTCAAACGATTTAGTGGCATAGTCTTCATAAGTTCTGAACTCCCTGCGCATCGACACCATCTGGTCTGTCATATTGTCCCGGCCGTGCACGAGCTGCTTTTTCCCCTGGATGTAGTGTGTCATAACCGCATCTGTGGTACCGCTCTTGTCAAAGTCTTTGGCGTATACCTGAACCGGCTGTTCCTCTGATGCTTTAAATTTAGAATTAAGGCCCAGGTTGCCGGCCACAAAGTCAATATCTCCGTCATTATCAAAGTCACCGGCAGCCAGGCTGTTCCACCAGCCGTGTGTGCCGCTTAGTCCTATGCTGGAGGTTACATTTTGAAACTTGCCATTTACATTCTTCAGAAACGTTACGGGCATCCACTCTCCTACCACCACCAGGTCTACTGCGCTGTCATTGTCAAAGTCTGTCCATAAAGCGGAAGTAACCATGCCTATATCTGAAAGCATAGGACCAACCACTTCGGTGACATCTTTGAATTTGCCGCCGTTGTTCTGCAAAATATAGCTTTTGGCTGGCAACGGGAATGCCCTCGGGTGCACCCTTCCTCCAACAAACAAGTCCAAGTCGCCATCATTATCATAGTCTGCTGCTGTTACACAGGAGCCACTGGCGTCTATTAGTGGCAGTGCACTGGCATCCAATGTGAAATTCCCCTTGCCATCGTTCAGGTACAGCCGATCCTGATAAGCTTTGTCACCCGCTGTATTCTCACTTCCGCCGCTCACCACATAGAGGTCCAGGTCTCCGTCGTTGTCTGCATCAAAGAACAGGCTACCCATGTCCGCCTCGGCCTTCCCCTCCGGGGAAAAGGACTTAGAGGCAAACACTCCGGCTTCATTCTGCAGAAACAGCATTCCGGTAAAGGTGGCACCGCCGCCAACATAAAAGTCCTCCAGCCCATCACCGTTTACATCGCCTACTGATATGCCCGGTCCGTTCTGTGAATACTTGTGCGGCAGCAGCGGCTGCAGCTTAAAGTCAACATACTCCTGGTGTTTATCTTTGTAAGAAACGCCTACAGCTGCTGTTACCTCTTTAAAATAAGAAGCTTCGCTTTTTTGTAGGGCATCTTTCCTGTTTCCTTCTTTGGCATCCCTATAACTTATTGTAAGCACCTGATTCGGCTTTACGTTTCTCAGCGCCTGGTACTTTCCATCAGGCCACGTGATTTCCAGCACATCTACCTGCTCCGCCGATCCTAAGCCAAAATGCAATGTGTTTTCTACTGTTGATTGAAACCCCCTGAAAGGGTACTGCTCCCCCACCTGCATTTTATCACCATACCGCAATACCGCTTTTGCTCCTATACCTGCTTTATTTGCAGCGGCACCTTCAAACTTTATCCGGAGATAGTTCCTGCTGTCCGATTCATCATCTTTGTCATCCCTTTTAGCTCGCTCAGATAGCATGTTCTGGTATACAAACGGCTCCTCATCCACATTGCTGATGACAATATCGAGGTCTCCATCATTATCCAGGTCTGCATAGGCCGCACCGCTTGAAAAAGATTCCTGCGCGAAGCCCCAGTTCTTCGACTCATCGGTAAAGGTGAGATCACCGTTGTTCCGAAACATGAAGTTGTGCTTTTTTGCCCCCTCCATAGTCTCTGCTATCTTCAGCAAATGAGATTCTGTCCCTTTGTTGCCAAAGCTGGACCGTGCCTGTGTCATGTAGTAAGTGGCGAAATCAAGATGGGTAATATCCTTGCCTATACCGTTTGTTATAAACAAATCTTTGGTGCCGTCGTTATCAAAGTCGGCAAACAAAGGGCTCCAGCTCCAGTCGGTATAGTGTATACCGGCTAGCTGTCCGATTTCGCTGAAAGAGCCGTTGCCGTTGTTCAGTTGCAGGTTGTTCCGTACATACTGCGGCATGTAGCCTCTCTGAAGCGCCAGTTGGAATTCATCATAGTTTTTGATCCCATTCATGAGTTTCTGCCGCCTGCTATCATCCGGCATCATATCAACACTGATGATATCCAGCAATCCATCGTTATTAAAATCAGCCATGTCCGTTCCCATAGAGAAATGACTGGTATGCTTCATGTAATCCCGAATGCTTTCCGTGAAGGTTCCATCCTGGTTGTTGATGTACAGCAGGTCATCGTAGATAAAGTCATTCGTCACATAAATATCTGGCCAGCCATCCTGGTTAACATCTCCAATGCCCACGCCCAGGCCGTAGCCTTCTTTAACGATGCCCGCTTCCTCAGAAACGTTTGTGAAGGTACTGTTCCCGTTGTTCCGGTACAGCCTGTCAACACTCGTGCCTTTGCTCTGGCTGGCTTTAGAAGCGATAACATTAGGATTACTGTCAGAGCGGTTTACGGTTGCCAGGTATACATCTAAATCACCGTCCCCGTCATAGTCAAAAAAAGCAGCCTGTGTTGTATAGCCGTTATCAGCCAGTCCATACTTTTCCGCTTCTTCTTCAAAAACAGGTGTGTTGTCAGCACCAATGCCTTTGTTGATAAACAAGAGGTTTTTCCGCCTGTTTGGGTCTTTGTACCCCGACATGCAGACATATATATCAAGCAAGCCATCATTGTTTATGTCTACGACTGATGCCCCCGTCGCCCAGTTTGTTGTTTCTACACCAGCCTGCTGCGTTATATCCTCAAACTGCAGTTCGCCCTTATTTAGGTAGAGTTTTCCGGATACCATGTTGCCTGTGAAGTACACATCCTGCAGCCCGTCGTTATTTACGTCGCCAACTGCTACTCCGCCCCCGTTATAGAAATACTCAAAATTGAGAAGGTTAATGGAATCATTAGAGATGAGCTTGTTCTGAAAGGTGATTCCGGTATCTGCGAAAGACTTTAGCTCGAACATCTTTTCTTCCTGACTACAGCTGGCAATACCTATCGCTGCAATAGAAAGCATGAAAGCTCTGAGAAGAACGGGTAAACGAAGGGTATTCGGAATCATAATAGCTGAACGGCTTGTTGTATCTGGAAGACGCTAAATTTAGACGCGTTTGGCCTTTGCTTTTCCTTTCAATAAAGCAGCCGGTTGTATGAATGCATCTAAAAACAGACAACACATCTGCCACCTAAAAAGTGACATTTTCTATCTCTCCTGCAATAACGGTATAAGTAGTTTCGCCTGTAGCAGACATGCTGAACCCAAAGTTGCCAGATACGCTGTATTCGCCCAGGTCATATTCGGAAATCTGCAGCTCTCCGTTTGTGATTCCGGCACTATACCGCTCTCTGGTCTCTTCCAGATCGTTAGCAGAAATACCATCAGGAAAAAAATACGCCTTTCCGTCGCCGGCTGTTCCGGTTCTGAGCTGGTAAGAGCCTACTTTATCTGTCTTCAGCTTTACGGAGAGCATAATGGCCGTTGTGTCAGTGCCTTGTACCTGCACGCCTACAATAGTAAGGGTATCTCCGGTGCCAACAAAAGCGCTGGCGCCCTCAGGGATGGTGCGATTTCCTAATTTGTAGTTTCCCTGGGAGTTAGACCAGTTGGAACCATTTACCACGGCAGTAATACCACCCCTTGTACTCCCAACAGGATCAGGTATGTCATCATCGCTACAGCCAGATATTGCCAATACACAGAAGAGCGGCAGAAACAGGTTAAAATATTTACGAAAGATATCTTTTATCATAATTCCATATATCACATGCCTAAAAATAAGAAAAGGATCGCAAACAGCGATCCTTTTCTATTAACTGATTCAGAACGTTATGTAGTTCCTTTTATTATCCTGCAAGATTTAGAACCCTGGGTTTTGGTCTCCCTGCAGTTTAGGGTTTCTGTCGATTTCTGCCTGAGGTATAGGTAACAGTTCGTTTACCCCTGGCACAAACGGACGACCCATTGCATTCAGCACTTCCTCTGCTCTACAGGTTCTTACGAGGTCAAAGAAACGGTGTCCTTCAAAAGCAAGCTCTCTGCGTCGCTCCAGTATAATCAGATCACGGAGTTCTGCCTGGCTTATACCTGCCGGGACAGGCAGTGGGCAGGTTGCACCAGGCATGCTCTCACGAGCCCGGGCCCTTACCTTGTTCACAGATTCCACTGCCTCCGCTGTTCTACCCAGCTCGTTTAAAGCTTCTGCGTTCCATAAAAGAACATCAGCATAACGAATGAGTGGAATGTTAAGCGGAGAGTTCGCAGCACCAGTCAACTCGTCTTCCGGTATCAGGAATTTCTGAATACTGTAACCGGAGCGCGCCCAGGTAGCATCATACGTCAAGCCATTAATTACATCGCCTGGCTCCAGGATAGAGTACTCCAGACGAGGATCGCACGGTTCAAAAGCGTCGTATATGTTGTTCACCTTGATGTCGGCATTACCACCATAGTTTTCTGGTGTGTTAGGCCCGATTGGTGTACTAAATCCCCAGCCAGAGATATTTGCAGTACGAGGCGAGATCCACTGGTTAAGCGCCAGTCCGTCATTTTCGTTGTTCCAGCCACCAGTACCGCCTACACCCTGAACGGAGAAGACCATCTCCGGACTATTCTCCCCTGCCAGCAAGAAGAGACCTTCAAAATCTGGCAATAACACGTAATTTCCAGAGTTAATGATAGCGCTTGTCAGGTCTACCACCTCCTGGTACTGATCTGTTGTAGCCCAAGGCGTTTCCGAGCATCCTTCAGGTGTGGACTGCCAGAGCAAAGACTTCGCCAGAAGGGCTTGTGCAGCACCTTTTGTTGCCCGGCCTACGTCTCCACCGCCATAAACTGCCGGAAGCACTTCAATAGCGTCTCTCAGATCCTGCTCGATCTGGGCCCAGTTTTCTGCAACAGACGCCGGACGCGGCACGAATACGTCCTCCGGATCAAGCACACTCGTGATAATTGGAACACGTCCGAATGCCTTCACTAAATCAAAGTAATACTGGGCCCTCAGGAACTGGGCTTCACCCAGGATTCTAGCCTTTAGTGTTTCGTCCATGTCAATATCTGGTACACGCTCCAGCACCAGGTTTGCCCGGTATATACCATCATATGACTGGCTCCACCAGTCATTCAGTTCCGCGAAACCTGCCGTAGCTGTAAAGTACTGGAACTGCCGAATCTGGATGTAATCCTGGTCATCAGTACTTCCTTTGTCTGTGTCACCGCCTACTACGTCCCCAATAATCCAGTCCATTCGAGAGTGAACGTCCCATTGTAAAGGGTCATATGCAGCATTTAGTGCTGCCAGCGCATCCTCAGCTGAAGTGTAGAAGTTTGCAGTGGTTAAATCAGACAGCGGCTTTCTATCCAAGAATTCATCTTCACAAGCCTGTAGTGCCGCACCACCCGCGATTAATCCGCCAGCTACTAGAGACAGATAGATTGTTCTTTTTAAATTTATCATGGTTTGTTTGAGTTAATACAATAATTAAATACCGATGTTTACTCCGAACAGGAATGTTCTCGACTGCGGATAAATACCTCGGTCAACACCTATTTCCAGCACACTGTTAGACTGGCCTTCAAGGAATCTGGCAGAACCTATTTCCGGGTCAAATCCATCATGATATTTTGTCCAGGTAAACAGGTTAGCACCACTTATATATACTCTCAGGCGCTTAATTCTTGCTCTTTCAGAAATAGCTGTTGGTACATTATAACCAAGTTGAAGGTTCTTTAATCTAACATAAGTTCCATCTCTTACCCATCTGTCAGAATCTGGTCTCAGGTTATTATTCGGGTCACCGGCAATCAGTCTTGGGAATTCCGCATTCGTATTATCCGGTGCCCAGGTGTTTCCGATCAAGGCAGTGAACTTGTTGCCTGGGTCAGCAGAGTAGCCGTAAAGGCTGATAGCACTAAATATGTCGTTGCCGAAGCTGCTGTTGAACAGGAAGTTCAAGTCGAAGTTTTTGAAGGTCATCTCACCAGTAAGACCTGCTGTAAAGTCAGGAAGTGGGTTACCGATAAACGTCCTGTCATCACCATCAATAATCCCGTTTTCATTGCGATCTACGAATATAATATCTCCTAACTCTGCGTTTGGTTGAACAGGCTGTACTTCATCAAGCTGCTCCTGTGTTCTGATAATTCCGGCTGTCTGGAAGCCAAAGAACTGCGCTATTGGCATACCTTCCTGCGTACGGTTGAAAGGCTGCGTCAGCACCAATCCGTTCAGATCCAGCACCTCGTTATCCACAGTAGTTAAGTTCAAACCAAAACCATAACCGAAGGCATTGTCCATGTTGCGGTAACCCAAGGCTAACTCGAAACCTTTGTTGCGGATACTACCTGCGTTGGTAAAGGCTGCACCAGGACCAGTACTCTCAGGGATAGGAAGCTGCAGGAGTAGGTCTTTAGTAGTCTTGATGAAGTAATCTGCAGCAAAAGTCAGTCTGTTATTGAGGAAGCCTGTTTCCAGGCCAAAGTTAACCTGCTCCGTAGTTTCCCACCTGATCTCTTGGTTAACCTGTACACCCTGGAAAAAGCCAGGAACCTGAATCTGATCGGCACCCAGTGCATATCGGCCGCCGCCCTGAATCACACCATAGGTTGGGTAGTTACTGAAGATGTTTTGGTTACCCGTTTCACCCCAACTGGCGCGCAGCTTCAGGTTGCTCACAAAGCTCACGTTGTCCTTGAAGAAGCTCTCCTCTGAAACTCTCCAACCAATGGAGGCAGAAGGGAAAACACCATAACGGTTATTCGCAAACTTGGAGGAACCGTCTCTTCTGATGGAGGCAGTGAAAAGGTACCTGTCTCCATAACCATAGTTCACTCTGGCAAGCTGCGAGAAAATGGCAGACTCACTTGCTCCACCACTCACGAAGTAATCTCTTGTGGCTTGGTTCAGGAACTGGATTTCATCGTTCTTGAGGAATCCACCGCCCCTGGCAAAAGCATTCTGGTAGTAATTATCCTGTGCTTCAACACCAGCCAATACAGAAAAGTCATGCTGGCCAAATGTTTTACTATAGTTAAAGATGTTACTCCACTGCCATGCTCTGTTCGTGCTGTTATTCACACCCAAAGAGTTGGCATCATTTCGCCTGTTACCTATGGCATAGGCAGGGTCGAAGTTTTGGTTTCTGAAGTAGTTGAAGTCTAAGTTAAAGCTGGAACGGAAAGTCAGGTCTTCAATTATCTCCACTTCTCCGTAAACAGAACCCAATACACGGTAGTTTCTGTTTGTGTTGTAGGACTCTAACGCTAACCAAACCGGGTTTTCAGACTCCCCCTCAAAGTTACTGTTAGGGCCCGCAAAAGAACCATCCGGGTTGCGAACAGGCACAGTAGGCAACTGGCGGATACCGCGTGAAAGTACACCTGTGTTCAAATCCTCGTTGTTCGGGATAAGCGCTTCCTCTGTAGAGCTTAGCTGCAGGGTATTGCCGACCTTTATCCTACTCCCGATTTTGTGGTCTGTGTTTAAACGGAAGGTATAGCGTTCAAAGTCGGTACCGATTACAATACCTTCCTGCTGAAAGTAACCTGCGGATACATACATGGTAGAATTTTCGCTACCTCCGGACCAGGCCACCTGATAGTTAGAAATAGGTGCCGTTCTGAATAGCTCATCCTGGTAGTTTGTGCCTTCGCCTAATGACTCAGGATTCACCCAAGCTGGGTTTGTTGGGATACCAGCCGCCTGCCTGGCCAGGTTGTCTAACCTGGTGTATTCTGTGGCATTTGTCATATCCAGTGTTCTCCAGGCCGTCTGTACACCTGTGTATGCCGATAAGGTAACTTCAGATGCCCCTGCTTTACCTCTTTTGGTTGTAACAACTACCACACCGTTGGCTGCTCTTGAACCATAGATAGCAGTAGCAGAAGCATCTTTCAGGATTTCAATGGAGGCAATATCATTGCTGTTCAGGTAGTTAATATTACCTTCTACCTGCACACCATCTACCACATAGAGCGGGTTGTTATTACCGATTGTACCGGCTCCCCTGATACGGATACTTGATCCGGCACCTGGCGAACCAGAGTTAGCCGTTACCTGTACACCTGCAACCTGCCCCTGCAACTGCTGCGCTACCGATGGAGTAGGAATTCGCTCCATGGCTTCTCCCTGTACAGATGAAATGGCACCTGTCACGTCAGATCGTTCCTGTGTACCATATCCCACTACAACAACTTCTTCTAACGCCTTGGTATCTGTCACAAGCGAAATATTGACATTAGAACGGTTGTTTATCGGCACTTCCTGCGTAGTGTAGCCTATGAAAGACACTACAAGGGTTCCGGTTCCGTTTGGCACATTCAGCGTGAAGTTACCATTGGCATCTGTGGCAGTACCTATTGTAGTTCCTTTTACCACAACCGTAGCACCTGGTACACCCTCGCCATCAGGTCCTAAAACTTTTCCGCTTACAGGTACCGTCTGTCTTATACCATCACTTTCGAGCATTGTGCCAACGTTGGCATAAGAACTGAAGGCGCTCATACCAGTAACATGATTTTCTGCCAGCACAGGTGTTTGTGATAAGCATGCAGCCGCCAGCAGCATCGCGAGGACCTTCTTTTGACTTGAAGTTTTCTTATGACTGCTGTTAGTAAGCAGCCACGTATTAAAGTAACTCTTTTTCATACATTGGTTATTGTGAGATTAAAAAGTTTATTACACTTATTAGCTATACCCAACCTTTTCTACCTTATTCGGAAAGACTAATAAGCTTATCAGAGAACATGGCAGTACGCACCCCCTGCTGTACAAGCCCAGTGATTAAGCACTCAGGACCAAAACTAACTCAATATTATAATAAATTTCCAGTTTTACCATAAAATCAATTAAATTTCTACTCTACCTTTAAAAAAACTTTATATTCATAACAGAGGATATGTTTAAACTTACGTTCTATAAGTAATTGTAGCTAAAACATTTACATATTATTACAATGTTACTAGCAACTCAAAATTCTTAAGTGTGTAACCACTATTCATGCAAAATAAAGCTGTGTACTCTTTGGTGTGGTCCGCTGTTCTTAAACTGTTTTCTTTAATAAGGTTGAATTTGCCTAAAGCTTATTGTACTTAGATAGGCTAGCCTAGGAAATGCAGCATTATCATAGGTTTCACAACAAGCGTTGGTGCCTTGAATTTACTCAAAGCCCAGTTCTTTGACTTTTGTTGGGTTGAATGTGTAGTGTCACTTCACTAAAAAGGCCATTGCTAATGCTTGTTCAGCCTCTTTGTTTGTTTCCAGGCAAGTACAGGTTACAAACTTCGCTGCCTCGTCCAGGATTTGTTAATTGCGCAGTGGCAGTGTGTGTACGGCATAAAAGTAAAAATGGATCAGGAAATTAGCTGGTTGTGTCTGTGCAAACGTTTGCGTTAATTGAAATTATTTGGAAGCGGCGAAAAAGATTTAAAAAGGCTGCTGTAGATTTACTTACAAGGCAGTCTTATTCTTTCAAACCTTTGCAGGCTTGCTCTTTTACTTTACCTTCAGGGTAGCAATCTTTTCCCCTTTTTTCACTTTCTGATTTTGTAAAACGACAAGCCCTGGCCCTTCTTTCTTCCATTTCTCCTGCACAGCGGGCGGCGCAGGTGTATATATAAATGAACCTAAGATAATGTCCTCATCACCGTCCTGGTCGTAATCGCCAGCCTCCATGGTGAGCCAGTGACCTAGCTGCGACTGAGAAAAGGTGCTGGCTGTGAAGGTAAAGCTCTTTTCCTGTTGCAGGTATACAAACCCTTTTTCCGGAGCCCTCTTAAAATCCGGGAAGAAGGAGATAGCTGCTATATCCAGATCGCCATCCTGGTCAAAGTCCCGGGCAAGTACCTTTGAGGCTCCTGGCATGGGGTAAAAGTAAGCTTCGCTAAACTTATTCTTCCCGTCATTCAGGAAGATTCGGATGCCATGGTAAGGTTTCAGGACTGGGGAGTGATCGGCATTGTCGCCATTGGAGACAAGGAGATCCGGAAAGCCGTCTTTGTTAAAATCTGCCAGCTCAAAATAGCTCAACCCGTATACTGGTGGGAACTGTACCAGATTCTTCTCTTCGAACTTCCCTCTTCCTTTGTTATAAAATACCTTTATAGTTTCCGTTCCCTGCGCAAAAAGCACAACCAGATCCTGACGGCCATCCCGGTCCAGATCCACTACCTCTGCTTTACGGGCACCCGGTAGATCTTTTAGAATATTGGACCGGTATTTCCCCTGCCCTATGTTCTGGTACCAGACTAATTGCCCCATGTTATTGCCGTAATTGCAAACGATAATATCCTGGAGTTTATCCTCATCCAAGTCAGCCATGACCATGGCTACCGGGCGTTGCAACCCCTCCAAAAGTGTTTCAGGCACTTTTCCTTTTTTAGAGTCATAAAACTGAACCAGCTTTCCTTTTCTTTGCTCTGAAGGATCCATTACGCCAATAGACAATACTTTGTACGCCCCTTTGTCCTGTATTAAATCAACAGGCGCAGATTCTACCTGAACAGAATCAATTACCTGTAACTGTTTATTAAGTTTGAAAATCCAGTTCCTGAGGTCTCCTACCCAGAGTGTTTGTGTCGCTGGTTCATATTTAACTAATGTGGTAAGGGCATATTTCCCTTTATTCAGGTCAGGAGTAACTACTGAAAAGCCCCCCAGTTCAGGTTGTAAATCCGGGGAAGCAGGCAAGGGAAGCTGCTCGGGCGCATTTAGCAGGTAATACGCCTCTATCTTGTCGAAATCTCTCTCTGCAATAAGCGGTATATCCGGAAATATGCCAGCCTGGAGAAGTGCCGTTATCTCCTCCAGCGTCTTGTCCATATAGATGTTGTTCCCGGTCTTGTTTATACCTAAACGAAGCGCCATTTGCGGCAGCACGCCATGTTGCCAGGTAGCTTTATCCAGCAGTTCAGGTTCAGGAAAAGCATGGCAGGTACGACAATAAGCCTGCGCCAGTTGCTCTCCTGTTAGATGAAGCGTTTCAGTGGTATCAGGTAACATGGCCCCCTGCAGGCTCACACGCTCCTCTTCCAGTCTGTTTTTATCAGAGTTCCCGGTGCAGCCCGTTATGATTGCCAGACACAGGAGCAAGTAGCGAAACCGCATGCTATAGTTCTACTTTCCGTGTACGGCCGTTGAAGTCCTTTACCTGGACAGATGCCACATCGCTTGTCAGGAGCAGCTTTCGTGACGATTGCGACAGGTAAGTCTGGCCATAATAAAACTCCTGCACCTGCTTTTTGCCATTCTTGTAAGTGATAGTAGCCATACAGTCTAAGGGCTGCAGCGCTATCACTTTCGAAGCATTTGCTGTTCTGTCTTTTGCTGCAAAAATGCGCAGGCTGTCGTTGTTCTGTGTCACGAGGGTCAGCTTTTGCCCTTTGACATTAATCAACTGTGCAATTGCCTTGGCATCGCCGTTTACAAAGAAACCACTGTGCGAGAGCGTAGTAGGGTAGAAGCCTCCTTCCCCGTTGCCTTTCAGGTATAGTCCTGCAAAGGCATCATACCTGCCCGTAAAAACCTCTGTTCCATAGTCGTTGCCAACCAAAAGCAGGTCTAGGTTGCCATCACCATCCACATCATCCGGTTGCATCCCGTAAACAGGCGCAAGCTGTGCCGCTTTTGGAAGCACTTTCAGCTTAAACTTGCCATTTCCCAGGTTCTCCATATAGCTGCTCTGGAAATGCGTGGCCTCCATGATAACGGCTCCTTCCCGCTCTGCCTGTGGTATCACCTCATCTATTGTGGCATTGGCATAATGGACATAACGCGGGAAAATGCTGCGGGTGCGCGGCATCTGCGCATTCAGGTCGTCACGAGTGTGCATCGGGAAAGGCTTCATCGTGCCATCCGCAGCTTTCAGATAACAGGCCAGCACCGGGTCTATGCTTCCGTTGCTATCAAAGTCCTTTGCAAAGATGCTTAGCGGCTGTTTAGCCGATGCCACATAGTTTGTGTTCAGCCCTAAATTCCCTGCTACATAATCTATGTCGCCGTCGTTGTCGAAATCGCCTGCCGCCAGGCTGTTCCACCAGCCAGTGTAGCCTGCAAGCCCAGTTGACTGGGTAATGTTCTTAAACTTCCCGTTGGTGTTCTGGAAAAAGGTAACCGGCAGCCACTCTCCCACCAGCACGAGGTCAACTTCTCCGTCTCCGTTGAAGTCAGACCAAAGAGCATCTGTTATCATACCTAAGTTCCTGAGTTCCGGGCTTACTGAATCCGTTACATCCACAAAGCGGCCACCATCGTTTCGAAGGAGATAGCTCTCCGGTGCGAGCGGGTATTTCCCGGGCACCACACGACCTGCCACAAACAAATCAAGGTCTCCGTCTTTGTCATAATCAGCAGCCCTTACACAGGATTTACTTGATGTAAGAGCTGGAAGCGCCTCCGTATCTGGTTTAAAATTGCCTCTGCCATCATTGATATAAAGGCGGTCATGCAACTGCTCTGAACCCTCTAAAAATTCATAACTTCCGCTAGCAGCATAAAAGTCTAAATCGCCGTCGTTGTCTGCATCAAAGAACAGCACGCCCATATCTTCCCCGGTTTTGCCTGTCGGTATGCTTCCCTCTTTCAACTTGAAAGTGCCGTCCGGCAACTGCGTAAACAAGCCCCCGTCTTTTCCGGCAGAGCCACCTATATAGAAATCATCCAGGCCATCGCCATCGATGTCGCCGACCGCTATGCCGGGTCCGAACTGAGACAGCTTGTGCGGTAGCGTACGCTGCCAGTTAAAATCGATACCATCATCCTCACTGCTTTTGTACCGAACCCCGTGCTCCGCAGCCACTTCTCTGAAAACCATTTTTTGCCTTTGGTCTTCCGCATTCAGTGGTGAATTTTGCAACCTGGCATCTTTCTGGTCCAGTGTAAGCACCTGGTCTGCCTGTATATCCTTCAGCAACTGGTATTTCCCGTTTGGCCATACCACTTTAACTGAATCAACTTTATCAATACTACCTAGCCCGAAATGGGCGATACTTTCTACAGAAGAAAGGTAGCCTTTGTAGGCACTGTTCTCATGAAACTGCTTTTTACCCTTACCATAGTAGATAGTGGCCGTTGCTCCCAAACCTGCAGCATTAGGCGCAGCTCCCTTAAAATTCAGCCGCAAAAAGTGAGGCTTACCCTCTCCTTCTTTTGCTGTATAAAGGCTGTTGCGGTAGACAAAAGCACTGTCGTTAATGTTGTTTACTATAAAGTCCAGATCGCCATCGTTGTCCAGGTCCGCATAGGCGGCTCCGTTAGAAAAGGCAGGAATTTCCAGGCCCCAGTTCTTTGTTTCATCACTGAAAGACAAATCGCCTTTATTTTTAAAAGCGTAATTGGATATTTTGACAATAGGAATAGAGTCGGCCAGATATGTATAACCTCCAACTGTTCCTACTGGCCCGTTACGGTACACGCTGAAATCCAGATCTGTAATGTCTTTTGGAAAACCGTTGGTAATAATAACGTCACGAAAGCCATCGTTGTCGAAATCTGCCACCAGCGGTGTCCAGCTCCAGTCGGTTTGGTGAAGACCTGTTAACTGTCCGACTTCGCTAAACACCGGATGGCCACTGGACGTCATGCCTTGGTTAAGCTGCAGGGTATTCCGGACATACTGATGCTGATATCCATACATATCATTATTAAGATAGGTGGCGTAATTATTACCCATCAGCATCATTTTCTTGCGTTTATTATCCTCCGGCAACATGTCCAGCGCCAGAATGTCCACCAGACCATCGTTATTGATATCGGTTACACTATTACCCATAGCAGAGTAACTCGTATGCTTTATGTAATCTGCTATTTTGTCGGTGAAGGTGCCGTCCTGGTTATTGATGTACAGCAGGTCGTTGGAGAGATAGTCGTTGGTAACATAAATGTCCGGCCAACCATCCAAGTTGATATCGCTGATGGCAAGCCCTAAGCTGAAGCCTTCAATTAAAACACCTGCCTCACGGGACACATTGGTAAATGTATTGTTGCCATTGTTGCGGTAAAGACGGTCTGTATTTAGAGCTGAACCGTCTGTTACCTTCTTACGGTATTTACTGGGTACGCCTGTATTAATGACGCTGGTGAGAACATACAAATCCAGGTCCCCATCATTGTCATAATCAAAAAATGCCGCGTTGGTTGTGTAGCCTGTATCGGCAATGCCATACTTGGCGGCAGACTCTGTAAATGTGGGCACTCCATCTTTACCTGGGCCATTGTTGATGTACAAGAGATTAGCACGGCTTAGCGAATCATGTTTCATTGTGGCTCCAACATATATGTCTAACCAGCCATCATTATTTATATCTACCAAGGCCACACCGGTGCACCATTTGCCCTCTCCGGTCACTTGAGCCTTTCCTGTCACATCATCGAACTTAAAGTCGCCTTTGTTCAAGTAAAGCTTACTGGAGACCATGTTGCCCGTAAAGTAGATATCCTGCAGCCCATCGTTGTTAAAGTCCCCGATGCCTACGCCGCCGCCATTATATATATACTCCGACTTAAGCACGTTCATTGTATCGGATTCCGTAATGCGGTTCGAAAAATGGATACCAGTCTCGTCCGATAACAATCTTTCAAACAGGTGTTTTTCTTGCTGCTTACATGCCGGCACCGCAAGAAAGAATAAGGCGAATAGCAAAAGAAGACTGATATTAGAAAAGCGCATAGTGTAAAGGGAAAACAGATAGGGCACGTTGACTACTAACCATCCACTACCTCACAAACCAAGTAGCTGTTTTTTAGGTTCTTTACTACAGGTAATATGCATAAATAATGTAAAGTTTTGATCCAGCTTGTTTAGCTGCAGAAGACAAAAGCCTCCGAAGCTAATGCGCTCCAGAGGCTTTTGTTGTGGTATATCCTGCTATGTTAGCGTATATCAGAATACCAATTAGCTGCTTTCTAGAATCCCGGGTTCTGTGTTAGCACAGATTCTCCGCCTACTGTCTGCAGGTCGATCTGTCGTTGCGGAATCGGGAAATACTCATTTTTGCCTGTAGTGAAAAAACCACCCTCAACATCCGGAAGAAGGGCACCCTCATAGTCGAAGAAAGCATTCAGTTTCTCAGCCGCTTTGCCCCAGCGAACCAGGTCAAAGAAGCGGTGACCTTCCAGGGCCAGTTCCAGTTTGCGCTCAAAGTAAATAGCTTCTAATGCTTCCTCTTTGCCAAGTCCAGCAAAATAGCCATCCGGGTAGGGCTCAACGTTGTAGTTGGCTGCCGGCACATCTGTAAAACCATCCAAAGGCTCGCTTGGATCTACGTAGGTAGTCACGATGTTTTCGGGTCTATCGGCTCTGGCACGTACCATATTCACATATTCCTGCGCCTGCGCAAAGTTACCCAACTGCGCCTCAGCTTCGGCCGCCATCAGCAGCACGTCTGCAAACCGAATGATGAGCACATTGATTGCAGAACCCGGAGCCCAGGAACTCTGATCTGCGTAAGTATCCGCTGTGGCTTGCCAGTAGATGAACTTTTTGGCAGAGTACGGACCCGCACTAGATTGCTCACGAATCCAGGCCTGCCCCGGGTGTAGCCCCCAGTCCAGGAAAGGAATGCCACGACGACCTACTGTCCAGTCCAGGCGAGGGTCTACTGATTGCTGGTCTGGCACAAAGGCTTTGTCAGAGGTTATACCCTGGTCATTCTTAAGCGGGTCAATATTGTAATTGTCTACCATGGGAAATCCCTGCGCCGTTGTCTGGTAAGAGTTTGCCAGGTCCAGGGTAGGCTGGTAGAATCCGCAGCAGCGGAAAGGGCTGTTATAAGGAAAGTTCAGCATCTGGCCCATGTTGCCATTCGCAATGGTGTTGGTTCCATCGTTCGCCACCATCTGTACCGCAAATACAGACTCTTTGTTGTTCTCGGCGCTGGCATCCCAGTTGTCCTTGAACTTGTCGACAAGTCCGTATGTAAGGCCGTTGCTGGTAACGCCATTTGCGATAACATCATCAAATATTGCTTTTGCCTCAGCAAACTCTTGCTGATACAGGTAGGTTTTACCAAGATAAGAAGCGGCTGCCCACTTATTGGCTCTGCCCACCTGCGGCTGTGAGTTTGGCAGATTTTCCATAGCGAACTTGAAATCTTCCTCAATATTAGGCCAGATGTCCACGTTGTTCGGCTGGTTGAAATCCGTGGTTGTCTCATCAATCCAAGGCACCATGTTAAACATCTTCTTCAGCTCGAAGTAATAGTGACCGCGCAGAAAGCGTGCCTCCGCTGCAATTCGCTGCTTCTCTCCTTCCGACATACCTTCTGCCACTTCGAGTACACTCAGCACAGAGTTTGCACGGTTAATGCCCTCATACATCGCCCTCCACTTCAGGTTTAGAAAGCCATTGCTCGGATCTATGTTGAACGTTGCAATAGGGTTGATAGCAGGCTGATCCGCGCCGTCGCTGCCTTTGTGGGCTTCCCCTCCGGCCACGCTACCATACACCCAGTTAGAGGGGTCTGTTTCCCAGTTGCCTATACCTATGCCGTCCAGGGCAGCGTAGGCACCAATCAAAAGTTTCTCCACACCCGCCTTATTGGCCAGTACGTCATCACTCAGAGCACCTATGGCCGGCTTTTCCAAAAACTCATCCTCACAAGAGGTAAATAGCGGCATAATAGCCACCATGGCCGTGTAAAGTATATATTTAAACCTTTTCATATTTAAAATTATTAAGATAAAAAATTAGAAGGAAACATTTAACCCTACCAGGTACTGGCGCATGTTCGGATAATTGCCCTCATCTATACCAAAGGCGGTAGTGCCTCCTGAAATTTCAGGATCTATGCCTGAGTAGTTTGTAATGGTAAATAGGTTAGCCGCCTGCACATACACCCTTAGGCTTCCCATTCCGTATTTGCTTATCAAAGCAGCAGGCAGTGTATAGCCTAGCTGCACGTTTTTCATCCTCAGGTAAGAACCGTCCTCCACATAATAAGAGTTAGGAACATTAGAAGTGCTGAAGGAGCCTACGTTTTCCTGAATAGGAGCTATGGCATTGTTATTTTCCGGTGTCCAGGCATTGTACACAGCGGTCCTACTTTTCGCACCCTGGAAGTTCGGGTAGAAATCAGTCCACCATTTTACCTGGTTCCATATATCGTTGCCCTGGCTACCGTAAATGAATGTGCTAAAATCAAAGTTCTTGTAGGTGGCTGTGATGTTCAGGCCGTACGTAAAGTCCGGGTTAGGGCTACCCAGTACCACCCTGTCGTCAGGCGTGATGATGCCGTCACCATTTGTATCGGCGTAACGGAAGCGGCCTAGGCCTATACCAGACTGGTAAATGGCTGCCGGGTCGCCAGTGGCTTCTTCCGCCAACTCGTTAGCTTCCATAATTTCGTCCTCACTATCCCAGAAGCCTTCGATCTGATAACCAAAGAATGAACTCATGGCATCGCCAACCCGGTTACGGATTATATTGCTACCATTAAAGCGGCGAGGCTCCAGGTCGAAGTTCTGAGCACCGTTCGATATCTTCAGGATCTCATTATTATACGTTGTGAGTATCCCGGTAATATCAAACCGGAGATCTGAGGTAGCTTCTATATGACCGGTTACTGAGGCATCAATACCGTTGTTCCGCATCTGGCCAATATTCACAAACGGCACAGTAGCTGCTCCGGCAGTACCTGGGAACTCTGGGTTAAATAGCAGATCCTGTATCTCCTTCACGTAATAATCAACGGTAAGGTCAATCTTGCCGTTGAACAACGTTGCATCAATACCTATATTGCTGTTGATGTTGGTTTCCCATTTAGCACCCGGGTTACCGATACGGCTTTTTCTGAAACCTTCAGAAGTAAGTGTGTTGGTGCCATTAATGTCGTAGAACGAAAACTGTCTGTTTGAGCCATAGGTAGTGAAGGCATTCCCTGGGTCAACATTCAATTGATTACCCATTACTCCATAACCCCCACGAATCTTCAGGTCAGTGATCCAGCCAACCTGCATAAAGGATTCCTCGGATATTCGCCAACCTGCACTCACCGCCGGGAATACACCATACCGGTTATCTGGCCCGAAGCGCGAAGATCCATCGCGGCGGACAACGAGCCCCAGTAGGTACTTATCCATCAGGTTATAGTCTAACCGTCCAATCAGGGAGAAGAGCGCATCTTCGCCTCTGCCGCTATAGTTGGTTGGGGTGCCTGATCCCGTGCTGAGCGTGGTGAAGTTTGGATCAAAGGAGAAGTAACCCTGCGTCGACCCACCTAGGTTGTTCCAGAAATTATTATAAGCTTCGGTTCCAACAACCACACCCAACTCATGTATATCGTTGAAAGTGTTCTTATAAGTCAGCGTATTCGTCCAGGTCCAGTTATAGCCGTTAGCGGCACTCTGATTGAACTGGTTGACAGTATTATTCTCGGCATTCTCATATTCCGGATAGGTAAAAGACCTGTAGGAGTTACTGTACATCTCGCCACCGAAGCTGGTGCGGGCCGTAAAGTTATTCAGGAAGTCTACTTCAGTGAATACATTACCAAAGAGGCGGTTGCCCATCCCGCTGTTGTTCCTGATTCTGGCAAGTTGCGCCACCGGGTTCCGTGCGTTCCCCAATCCAGTACCAAATGAGCCGGCAAAGTTCCCCATGATGTCATACACTGGAATGATGGTCTGTTCCCGATATGCCATATTAATGACATTTTCGCCACCGCCAATCTGCCGGTCATTAATAATGGAGTACGCCAGATTCTCTCCTATACGTATATTCTTGTTCAAATTATAGGTACTGTTTGCCCGCACGGTATACCTTTTATAAAAGGTATTCGTTAAAGCTCCCTGCTGATCGAAATAATTTGCCGAAAAGTAGAAGCTCCCCATATCACCACCACCGCTCACAGCAACGTTATGGCTCTGGATAGGCGCCGGATCGAAGACTTCCTCAAACCAGTTAGTGCCTTCTTTGTTTGCCTGCACAATGCGGTAGAAAGACCCCAGCTCTCCGCTGCCTCCCGTATATAAAGGATTCACATTGTAAAGCGAAGGATCAACCCTAGGATCACCTTCCATCAGGCCAGTATTAGTGCCGACAGCGAGATAGTCCGGTAAGACAGGGCTTGCACCTGAGCCATATAACGCCTCAGTTGGTGCAACCCGAAAGTTAAGTTCAGCCATTTCCTGAGGATTAGCCAGATCCCACACATTGCCTTCCGGCGGCCTTTGGGTGCCATAATACCCGTCGTACTGCACCCTTACTTTATCCTTACCTCTTTTGGTGGTAAGGATAATAACTCCGTTGGCGGCGCGGGAACCATAGATGGAGGCAGACCCCGCATCCTTCAGCACCTGCATAGAGGCGATGTCATTAGGGTTGATGTCGTTGATGTTTTGTGTTGGTACACCATCCACTACATACAAAGGGCTATTATTCCCAAACGTGTTAAAACCGCGTATTCTCACCTGTTGTCCCGCACCCGGCTGGCCGGAGCCAATCACGGTAACACCGGCAGCTCTACCCTGCAGCATGCTTGTTACCTGGGCCTCTGGCTGCTTCGTCATCTCACTTACATCCACCACGGCCACTGCACCTGTCAGGTCCTTCTTCTCTTGCGTAGCGTATCCCGTTACCACGACTTCCTGTAAGGCCTGCGTGTCAGCAGAAAGGGAAATATTCAAAGTAGACCGGTTATTAATGGGAACCTCCCGCTTCTCGTAGCCAATAAAAGACACCACAAGAGTTCCGTTTCCGTTTGGCACGTTTAACGTGAAGTTACCATTTGCGTCTGTGGCAGTGCCTATCGTGGTTCCTTTAACCACTACTGTGGCGCCAGGCACGCCCTGTCCGTCATCTCCGGTTACCCTTCCGCTCACGGGCACCGTCTGCCTTAACACGTCATTTGTTAGCAGGTTAGCAGCAACTGCGTGATACCCGAAGGCATTCATGCCAGCAACACTGGTTTCTGCCTGCACAGGGCTTTGTGACAGGCACGCTGCGGCCAGCAGCATGGCGAGCACCTTTTTCTGGGGTAGGGTTTTAAAATGGCTGCGCTGAGAGAGCATCCACGTACTAAAGTATCTCTGTTTCATACATTGGTGGTTGAGATGAATTAACTTTTGAACTGCACTGACTACACATCAGCTATCGCGCACTCTAACAGAGTGTGCTTTACAACTGCAGATTAATGCACGTGCCGATGATATAAGGATTCTGGAATGGGATTTCGTAGCGCTTTTACATAGGCATGGTGATTGATTACTCAAATTTATAAGAAAATTGATAATACACTAGATATAATAAATCTTTTTTTTATCCGACCCTCAAATCAGCAAACACATCAACATTTAGTCACCTACTAGACAATTTATATGTCAAATTCACACTTTTAGACTTAATTTTTATGTTTAAACACTATACTTGTCTCATTTTTTAGTAGAAGTTGTTGCTGTTGTAAAAATATTTGCGCAATTTGAGCGGAATACAAGACTAAGAACATGAGCTATCCACCAGTAATAAGCACCTACACATCAAGTTTAAATACTATTGAAAGGAAAAAGCATCTGCAGAAAATCAAAATCGTTAAGCACCTGTATGTGAAGGGCGCCAAGACGAACACAGATATTTGTAACCGCTTTGGGATTAGCTCCCCTACCTTGATGGGCATTCTGAACGAGCTTATCACAGATGGGCTGGTTGAGAAACAAGGGCAAGGTAAATCAGTGGGTGGCCGGAAGCCGGACCTCTATGGACTAAAGGATAACTCGCTCTTTGTGTTGAGCATTGAAATGGAGAGGTTCAAAACCAGGATGGCCATCTTCGACAATAACAACAACATCATCTCTGGGATCTGCACTTACCCGATTGAGATCTCTAAAGACTTAAGTGCTGTGGAGCAACTTTATGAACACGCCAATGGCCTAATAGCATCCTCGGGAATTAACACAGATAAATTAGTGGGCATTGGCATTAGTATGCCGGGCCTGGTAACAGCCAAAGCAGGAAACAACTACTCCTATTTAGTAACCCAACAGGTGCCGGATATAGCAGTGCAGCATACACAGGAGTCGCTGCAGCAAATTCTGGAGAATAAGTTCAGCAAGCATGTTTATATTCAGAACGATGTAAAGAGTGCTGCCCTGGCCGAATTCCGGTTTGGACTTGCCCAGAACAAAAAAGACGTGCTTGTTATTTCCATGGATTGGGGGATTGGCCTGGGTGTAATTATGGACGGCAAGTTGCGCAATGGTTCCTCAGGCTTCGCCGGAGAGTTTGGCCATATACCGCTTGTTGAAAACGGAGCCTTGTGCCATTGCGGAAAGCGGGGCTGCCTGGAGACAGTCGCCTCTGGCCTGGCGCTGGCACGCATGGCCAGGGAAGGCATAAGAGCCGGCAAGGTCTCTATTCTGAACCAGTTATCTGACCATGAAATTGACCATATAGAGCCCCAGGTGATTATAGATGCGGCAAACAAGGGCGACCAATATGCTATCAATATATTATCAGAGGTTGGTATAAACTTAGGCAAAGGCATTGCCATTCTTATCCAGCTCTTTAACCCTGAGCTCGTTATACTGGGAGGGAAAATTGCCGAGGCACAGCAGTTCATCACCACGCCTATACAGCAGTCGGTAAACACCTACTGTATGACGCAGTTGCGGGAGTCTACCACCATAGCCTTATCTGAACTAGGCAAGGATGCCGGTATACTTGGTTCGGTGGCAACCGTGATGGAAAACATTTTTGAGACACAGATAGAGTTAGCCAGATAGTACATGAAAGAATTCACCAGACTGTACAGCAACTGGCAGAACAAATAATCAACTGAAGAGATCATCTAAACTTATACCGCTATAAAACGATGGCCAGATTAAACCTTTTGGAAGAGACACGCTTTGAAAAGCTTCCGGTAACAGTATATCCTGACGAGCACATCGCCTCACTCAAAGTTGCCGGGCGTATCGCAGACCTTATCCGTGGCAAACAGCAGAAGGGAGAAAAAGCAGTACTGGGCCTTGCAACAGGTGCCACCCCCGTGGAAGTGTATGCCGAGTTGGTACGCCTGCACAAGGAGGAGGGCCTGAGCTTCCAGAACGTCATCACCTTTAACCTCGATGAGTACTACCCCATGAGCCCCACCGCAGCACAGAGCTACGTCACGTTCATGAACGAGAACCTATTTGACCATGTCGACATTCCCAAAGAAAATGTGCATATACCTGATGGCACGCTGGGGAGAGAGCAGATTACAGCCTATTGCTTGGATTATGAACGAAAGATTGAAGCGCTGAACGGCCTGGACCTGCAGATACTGGGTATTGGCCGTACCGGACACATCGGGTTTAACGAACCGGGCTCTGCGCCCAACTCCGGCACCCGCCTTGTTACCCTCGATGACCTGACGCGCCGCGATGCCTCCCGCGACTTCGGTGGTAAGGAGAACGTGCCCACCAAAGCCATCACCATGGGCATCGGCACTATCTTTAAGGCACGCGAAATCATACTCATGGCCTGGAGCAAGAAGAAGGCCCCCATCATCAAAAAGGCCGTGGAAGGGGAGATCTCCAGTGATGTGCCCGCTACTTACCTGCAGCTTTCTGAACATGTGGAGTTTGTACTGGATGCCGACGCTGCCTCTGAGCTGACCCGCTTTAACACCCCGTGGCTGGTAAAGGATTGTGTGTGGGACGAGAGACTAACAAAGAAAGCCGTTATCTGGCTCTCCGAAACAGTTAGGAAACCTATCCTGAAACTAACAGACGAAGACTATAACAGCCACGGTATGGCGCAGCTGGCCGTGGAGAAAGGCCCCGCCTATACAATCAACATCCACATCTTTAACAAGCTGCAGCACACCATCACGGGCTGGCCCGGAGGCAAACCAAAGGCCGACGACTCACAGCGCCCTGAGCGCGCCGAGCCGGCACAAAAGCGCGTTATCATCTTCTCTCCTCATCCTGATGATGACGTTATTTCTATGGGGGGCACCTTCATTCGCCTCGTAGACCAGGGGCACGACGTGCATGTGGCATACCAGACCTCCGGCAACACCGCTGTGTGGGATGACGATGTGCTGCGCTACATGGAATTTGCCATCGACTTTGACAAGAGCATAGGGGAAGACAGCAGCAGGCTCAAAAACCTATACGGGGAGATGCGCAACTTTTTTGAAGCAAAGCAACCCAACCAACCCGATACCATGGAAGTGCGCAACGTGAAGGGCTTCATCCGGAAGAGCGAGGCCATCGCCGCTGCGCGTTACGCCGGGTTAGACGATAAGCACATTCATTTTATGGCGCTTCCTTTTTACGAGGAGGGTAAGATACGCAGAAACCCAGTCACAGAGGAAGACATTGAGATGACCATGGAACTCCTGCGCCAGGTAAAGCCGCACCAGATATTCGCCGCCGGAGACTTTGCTGACCCCCATGGCACGCACATTGTCTGCTTCCGCATTGTTATAGAGGCACTACAGCGCCTGCGCCAGACTGAAGACTGGTTAGAGGACTGCTGGCTATGGATGTACCGAGGTGCCTGGCACGAGTTTGAAACATACGAGATCGAGATGGCCGTACCGCTGTCGCCGCAGGAGGTGGAACGGAAAAGGAACGCTATCTTTAAGCACCAGTCGCAGAAAGACAGGCCGGTGTTTCCGGGCGACGATGCCCGCGAGTTTTGGGTGCGGGCGGAAGAAAGAAACCGCGAAACAGCCAAAGACTATGACTGTCTGGGCCTGGCCGACTACGAAGCGATGGAAGCTTTTGTCAGGTACAGGTTTTAAGAAAGATGCTAAAGTAGCTAAGCAACGTCTCACCTTTAGTTTGTGAGATATCCGCAGAACATCAGCGCCAGTTTAAGGCTATTCAGCGGATAATGGATATATTGGTAACGGGATGCATACGTGGTGGCTTTACTTATTCCGGAAGCCGCTGTTGCAGCTATAAATCAAACACAACACATCACATTCACTAAACAATCAGCACCACACGATGGCACAAAAATCAATTTTAAAAGAAGAAAGGGCAGCAGCAGCCAGTCAAAGCGGGGGCAGCATGCGGTCGATGCTGATTATCGGGGCACTGTTTTTCATCTTCGGCTTTGTAACCTGGCTGAACTCCGTCCTCATCCCCTACCTCAAAATTGCCTGCCAGCTCAACAATTTCGAGTCATACCTGGTGGCCTTTGCTTTTTATATTGCTTACCTGGTAATGGCCATTCCATCGGCTTGGGTACTGAAAAAGACAGGCTTCAAAAAAGGTATGTCAGTGGGATTGGCGGTGATGGCTGTGGGCGCCCTTGTCTTTATTCCGGCTGCCATGACACGCACCTACCTTTTTTTCCTGGTTGGCTTGTTTATACAGGGTACTGGCCTGGCCGTGCTGCAAACGGCGGTTAACCCCTACGTCACCATATTGGGCCCTCGCGAAAGTGCCGCAAAGCGCATCAGTATTATGGGTATCTGCAATAAGGTAGCGGGTGCCCTGGCGCCGCTTATCCTGGGAGCCATCATCTTAGACAACGCTGATGCGCTGGTGAACACCCTCGGCAGCATGAGTGCTGCACAACAGGCAGCAGAGCTAGACGCCCTGGCCACAAAAGTTATCATGCCTTATATCGTAATGGCTGGTGTACTGCTGGTGCTGGCAGTCCTGGTTTCCTTCTCTGCTCTTCCGGAAGTAGACACAGATCAGGAAGACGAAACCGTAGCAATGGCCAACACCAACAAGAAGAGCATTCTTCAGTTTCCGCACGCGCTGCTGGGTGCCTTCACGCTCTTCCTGTATGTGGGTGTGGAAGTAATGGCCGGCGATACGGTGATCAGTTATGGTGCCTCTCAGGGTATCGACCTCCTGGATGCGAAAATCTTTGCTACTTACACGATGATTGCCATGCTTGTGGGCTATGTGATCGGCATTGCAGCCATACCAAAGTATATTTCTCAGTCGAAGGCGCTGCAGGTATCGGCTGTGCTGGGTGTGCTCTTTGTGCTAGCTGCGCTCTTTACCGATGGCTATACTTCTGTGCTGTTCATCTCCCTGCTGGGTCTGGCAAACGCCCTGATGTGGCCCGCCATCTGGCCTTTAGCCATAGCAGACTTAGGCAGATTCACCAAAATCGGTTCCTCGCTGCTGATAATGGGTATTGCGGGCGGAGCCGTGCTGCCTCTGCTGTATGGCTGGCTCGCCGATACGATCAGCCCACAGCAAGCCTACTGGATCATGATACCCTGCTACCTCGTGATATTGTACTTCGCTGTGTACGGACACAAGATCAGAACGAAGCAACCAGTATCAGGCAGTCTTCCTTTATAGTTAAAGCATCCTAAAAATTACAATAGTATGAAACGATTTTTCTTTCTGTTCCTGCTGCTTGCGCAGGTGGCGTCAGCCCAGGACATCAACATCATTCCGAAACCTGCCAGTGTTCAGGTAAAACCCGGCAATTTCACTATCACCCGAAACACAACGATTGCTGTAAAAGACAAGGAAGATCAAAGCACAGCCAACTTCCTCAACGATTACCTGCAGCAGGTGTATGGTTTTAAGCTGAACGTGAAAAAAAGAGCCTCCAAAAACTATATTCGCCTTTCCTCCAGCAAGCCTTCCATAGATGCGAAGGATGCTTACAGTTTAGATGTAAACAAGGATGGCGTCACGATAACAGGAGACACTTATGCGGGCACCTTTCACGGCCTTCAGTCCCTGATTCAGTTACTGCCGGTTGAGAAAAGCGCTTCTTTAGTAATACCTGCTGTGGCGATACAGGACGCACCACGCTTCTCGTACCGAGGCATGCACCTGGATGTGGCCCGCCATATGTTTCCGGTATCTTTCATAAAGAAGTACATCGATTACCTGGCCCTGCACAAAATGAACTACTTCCACTGGCACTTAACAGAAGACCAAGGCTGGAGAATAGAGATAAAGAAATACCCTAAACTGACGAGTGTAGGCGGCTACCGGGACGGCACCATCATTGGCCGCTACCCCGGCACCGGCAACACGGGCAAGCGCTACGGCGGCTACTATACCCAGGAAGAAGCCAAAGAGATAGTGAAATACGCTGCAGACCGGCACATTACTGTGATTCCTGAAATTGAGATGCCCGGACATTCCAGCGCCGCCCTCACTGCTTACCCTTGGCTGGGTTGCCCTAACACCGGCCCTTATAAAGTGGAGCAGACATGGGGTATTTTCGATGATGTGTACTGCGCCGGCAAAGACTCGACCTTCATGTTTCTGCAGGATGTGATGGACGAAGTGATGGCCATTTTCCCGTCGAAGTACATGCACATTGGCGGCGATGAGAGCCCGAAGACGAACTGGAAAACCTGCCCTTTATGCCAGAAAAGAATAAAAGAAGAAGGCCTGGAGGACGAGCATGAGTTGCAGAGCTATTTTATCCAGCGCATGGAGAAATACATCAACAGCAAAGGCAGAACCATTATTGGCTGGGATGAAATTCTGGAAGGCGGTCTGGCACCCAATGCCATTGTGATGAGTTGGCGTGGCGAGGCAGGTGGTATTGCCGCAGCCCAACAAAACCATTACGTCATCATGACGCCGGGTACCCACGTGTACTTTGACCACTCCCAAAGTCAGCGCGAAGACTCTGTTACCATTGGCGGCTTCACCACCGTTCAGAAGGCATATAGCTATGAGCCTGTTCCAAAAGAACTGACGCCAGAGCAGGCAAAGTATGTGCTTGGTGCACAGGCCAACGTGTGGACAGAATATATGAGCAACCCTGCCAAAGTAGAATACCAGATTTTCCCGAGGATGACCGCCCTAAGCGAAGTACTATGGACGGCACCGGAGAAAAAAGACTGGAATGACTTTGAGAAGCGGCTGCTCACGCAGTTTAAGCGCTATGATATGTGGGGGGCAAATTACAGCAAAGCCTATTATGACATTGATGCAGAGGTTCTACCCTCACCGGATAAGCAGGGCGTTACTGTAAAGTTGGACGCAAAAAAGGACCTGGGCAAGCTGGTTTATGCTATAAACGGCACGCAAACTGAAAGAGAGTATACCTCTCCTTTGGTTATTAAAGAACCTACACAGGTAATAGGACTGTTTTACAAGGACGACAAATTGGTAGACTCCCTGACCCTGAAACTAAACATCAACAAAGCCACCGGAAAAGAAATCACACTGAATGAACAGCCTTCAGAATATTTCCCCGGGGAGGGTGCTTTCACTTTAGTCAACGGCATCGTTAACAGGAGAGGTGGCCGGGACCAGCAATCTATCGGCTACTCCGGAAGCGATTTGGAGGCTACAATAGACCTGGGAACAGCACAACAGGTAAATAACGTAGTAGTGCACGCGCTGAATTCAGGAGGCACTTACGTGTATCCTCCTAAAGGAGTAGAAGTATATGGCTCCACCGATGGTGAAAACTTCCAACCTTTGGGCACAGCCAACACTGTCTCAGAAGTCGCCGGCTCAAAGGCAATTGTAAAAGTAGAGTTTGCTCCTGCTACCACTCGCTTCGTAAAAGTTGCAGTCAAGAACACTCAGACTGTTCCGGAAGGAAAACAAGGTGCAGGAGAAAAGACCTGGCTCTTTTTAGATGAGATTGAGGTAAACTAAAAAAACGGCCCTGCTTCTTCAGAAAGTAGGGCCGTTTTTCATTTTCTTTAACGTATGACAAATTTTAAAATCTTCCTGCCTCTTCTGCAGATAACAGGGTTCATGGCTTTGCTGTTGCTGAGCTTTTGTCAATCATCGCCAGAAACTGATTCACAGCTACTCGACAAAACACTGACTTACCACGATCCGCAGGGTAACTGGCCACAACTCAAAGCCAGACTTTACTTGAGCTCTGCCGACACAGCCGGGCAAGAGAACACATTCGAGATAGAGATGGACAACAACACCGGCTATTTCGCCCATATCAGTCGTCAGGACGGGAAAGAAGTGGTGAAGGGAATTGCCGATGGCAAGGAGTTTTACCTGCTGGACGGCAGGCAGGATATAAGTACAGAAGAACGGGAAAAGTACGACCTCACACCCGAGTCCTTGAAATGGGTTCACAGTTTTTACGGCTATCTTTACGGGCTTCCCATGAAGCTGACGGATGAGGGGGTTCGCGTAACAGAGGCTGCCAGCAATGAGGAACTTGAGGGGAAAACATACAAGGTACTACAGGTGAGCTATGATGCCGCTGTAGGTACTGACAACTGGTTCTTCTATCTAAACCCTGAAACATATGCAATGAAAGCCTACCGCTTTAACCATGGCCAACCAGAAAGCGGGGAGTATATTCTGCTGGAACAGGAGGTAGTGGTAGATGAAATCAGGATACCAAAGGTGCGCAAGTGGTATTGGAATAAAAACAAGGAGTACATAGGCACGGATACGCTTGTTAAAGCAGAACCGCTGACATCGTACAGAATCTGATAGCCTAAGCTTCACTAACAGTTACTACTCAGGCTATAGCATGATGGCCAGCATCAAACATACAGCGTTAGCAGAATGGTATGATGTGCCGGATGTGGTCGTAATGAATCAGCGCCTGTAAAAACAAAAGGCCGTTTTACTATATGGTAGAGCGAGCGGTCTTTTGTTTTTAGCTCCGAGTACAAAATAGTGGCTAAGCTGAGACAGCCATCATCTCCTCCAGCGTAAACCTATAGCTCAGGCTTAACAACACCAGCAGCACCTCCTTTGCCAATCCATAGCTGGTGTGGTCCTGCTCTACTTCCTCCCAGGAAGTAAATACTTTCCATGTCTCGCTGTTTCTATACGTCAGCCGCTCACTATTGGTAAGCTCCCGCTCAAAAATGGCAGAAAGTTCTACATCCTCTTCGCGCATCGGCACCTGCACTATGGGTCCGCCGCTGTTTATAACCTGTATTATTTCTGCATTCCTGATATCAGTTGCAGGTAAATAGAAATATCGTACGCAAGGCGCTGTGCTTTTAGGGTGAGGTATAGGCATGGTCCTAGTTGTTGGTTCGGTTATGTTTCAGATCTTTGTAATCCCCATCTGGTCATGCATCGGGATTATAACGGCAATGCTTATCAGACAAATACGCTGTCGCACTATTTTTTTGAAAAGGCAACAGCCCCCGCTGCCTCTGATTAGTGCTTCCCTTACCGATACTTCTTTGCCTTTGTCTTCATAGAAATTATTTCAATTCAGTCCAAAACGCGGCCTTCCGCTTTTCCTTCGCTTCCGGCTGCTGCACGCTGTATCGGTAAGAGTTGTCTCCCTATACCTGCCTAACCTAAAACTTGTTATGCTTTATGGTAAAGTTTATACAAGTTCTATATATAGTTATTTCACTATAGTTAAATGTTAAGTTTTAGCACGCTTCAGCCAGCCTTATCTGTACAAAAAAAGAACGTATATCTTTTGTGGATCTGATTTGTTAACTTTGTAAATTATTAAACACTTAAAATGAACACTTATGGCAATGTATCCTGAATATATGGTTGCGCCTATCCGTGAGGACCTTACCTCTGCGGGCTTTGAGCAACTAATGTCACCTGAAGAAGTAGAGCAGGCAATTAAATCGGAAGGCACGGTGCTGGTAGCAGTGAATTCTGTTTGTGGTTGTGCTGCCGCTAAAGCACGTCCGGCCCTTAAAATGGCGGTGGCTGCCGCTGATAAAAAGCCGGCTAAACTTGTAACCGTTTTTGCTGGTATGGAGCAGGACGCAGTAGCAAAAGCACGTGAGCACATGCTGCCTTACCCTCCGTCATCCCCTTCCATTGCGCTGTTCAAAGACGGCGAACTGGTACACATGATTGAGCGCTACCACATTGAAGGCAACGAATTGAACCGCATTGTAGACAACCTGCAAGGTGCGTTTGAGGAATACTGCTAAGCTTTAACATCCTATAAAACAGCGAAGGCCGGTGAGTTTCACCGGCCTTCGCTGTTTTATAGGATGTTGAGGTATAGGCACCTACAATCAGGCATGCGTCTGTCTAAGGTCAAACCCAATGTCGTGGCGGTAGTAACGGTCCTGCCATGTAATTGTCTCGGCAGCGGCATTGGCTTTGGCCAGCGCCTCTTCCATGGTATCAGCAAGGGCCGTAACGGCAATCACACGGCCTCCGCTGTTCACAAGCTTACCGTTGACCATTTTAGTACCGGCATGGAACACCAGCACATCAGAAGGCACATTGCTGATACCGCTGATTTCTTTCCCCTTCTCAAATCCCTCCGGGTAACCACCAGACACCAGAAACACAGTGGTAGCTGTTCGCGGGTCTATCTCCAGTTGAAACTCTCCCAACTTCCTGTCGTGCAAAGCTCTGAACAACTCGAACAGGTCTGATTTAATGCGGGGCAGGATAGCCTCTGTTTCAGGGTCGCCGAGCCGCACATTATACTCAATCACATAGGGTTCTCCATTCACGTTCATCAAGCCGATAAACAGAAAACCGGTGTAATCCATCTGCTCTTCCTGCATGCCGCGAAGCGTAGGGTTGATTACCCGTTCCTTCACTTTCTGCATAAACACATCATCTACAAAAGGCACAGGCGAGATGGCTCCCATACCACCCGTATTAAGCCCTGTGTCGCCTTCGCCAATGCGCTTGTAATCTTTCGCCTCCGGCAGCAGCACATAGTCCTTGCCATCCGTCAGGATGAACACAGACACTTCTATACCCTCCAGGTATTCTTCAATAACTACTTTGCTGCTGGCATTGCCGAAGCGCTTGTTCCGCAGCATATCTTCAAGGGCGTCTATGGCCTGCTCATAATCTTGGGCAATGATAACGCCTTTACCTGCCGCTAAACCATCTGCTTTCAGCACCACCGGAAAACTATGGTTGCGCAGATATTCCGCTGCCTGTCCGAAGGTATCCTCTGTGAACGTCTGGTAGCGGGCTGTTGGAATGTTGTTCCGCTGGAAAAATGCCTTACAATAGTCTTTGCTCCCCTCCAGCATGGCACCCGCTTTTTTAGGTCCGATTACGAGGATGTGCTTCAGATACTCTGAGCTCTGAAAATAGTCGTGGATGCCATCTACCAGCGTATTCTCCGCCCCCACCACAATCATCATGATATCGAAGTCGGTGGCGAATTTTGCCACTTCATCAAAATCATGAATGTCTACAGCAGCAGTTGTACCAAACTGTGTGGTGCCTGCATTGCCAGGCGCTAAGAATATTTTTTCGCAGTATTCGCTTTGATTCAGCTTCCAGGCAATGGCATGCTCACGGGCTCCGGATCCTATTATCAGTACGTTCATAGGTTGGTTGTTAATGGTTAATTATTTAGCTGTTGCCAGGCTTGGCTAATGTCCCCGCTGCGAAGTTAAAGATTTATACTCGCTCATGCAGCACAATTTATGTTTTATGCTTTAGAGATAGATAAACAAAAATGCCGGTGCTGCAGAAGCACCGGCATTTCGTTTATTTTAAGGTAAATTGCTGCAAGAACAAGCAAAAGCTACTCTTTCCTCATCCTAGACTAACAATTCAACAATGTAGCAATTTAATTTGCATACTCCGACAGGAACTTCACACGCATCAGGCGCAGGTCTTCCTCTGTATAATCGTCGGTGCCGAGTTCTTTTAGCGCCTCCGCAATATTATCGGTGCTGGCACTCATAAAGTACTCATATATTTCCTCCTGGCGCTCCTGGTCCAGTATATTGTTGATGTAGTAGTTCAGGTTTAGCTTGGTGCCGGAGTAGCAGATATGCTCAACCTCCTCAATCAGCTCCTGCATGGTCAAGTCTTTGGCCGCCGCTATTTCCTCCAACTCCACTTTTTTATCTATCTGCTGGATAATGTAGATCTTAATCTTCGACTTGTTTACCGTTGTCTTCACAACTACATCCGACGCGGTGACGATATCGTTTTCTTCTACATACTTGGTGATCAGGTCCAGGAACGGCTTCCCGAATTTCTGCACCTTGCCCATACCTACTCCGCCTATAAACGCTAGATCATCTCTCGTGGTGGGGTACACCGTGGCCATTTCTTTCAGCGACGGATCCTGGAACAGTACATAAGGCGGCAGGTTTTTCTCCTTCGCCAGCTTTTTGCGCAGGTTTTTCAGCAGGTCAAACAACACCTCATCATGCCCGGCAGAGGCCTGCGTTTCTTCCTTTTCCTCGTCGTCCTTCACTTCCTGCTCGTAGTTATGGTCTTTGGTTAACGAAATAGAATGTGGGTTCTGAATGAAATCTGCACCTTTCTGCGTCAGCTTTACCACGCCAAAGTTCTCAATATCCTTCTCCAGATACTCTGATAACAGCACCTGCCGCACCACAGAGCTCCAGAACTGGGCATCCTGTTCCTTACCTGCTCCAAACACCTCCAACTTATCGTGGTCGTAGCTCACAACGTAGTTGTTACGCAGGCCGGTTAGCACCGCTGTGATGTGCTCTATCGTGAAACGCTGTCCTGTCTGCTCCACGGCCTTCAGTGCCAACTGCGCTTCCTGCTGCGCCTCGAAGCGCTCTTTTGGGTGCAGGCAGTTATCGCAGAAACCGCAATCTTTCTCGTAAGCCTCGCCAAAGTAATGCAGCAGTTGCTTGCGGCGGCATACGGCAGAATCGGCGTAAGAAGCCATTTCCTGCAGCAGCAGCTTGGAGTTGTCGCGTTCTGTTACCGGCTTGTCTTTGTTGAACTTCTCCAGCTTGATGATATCATCGTAGCTGTAGTACATAATACAGTTCCCTTCCATACCGTCGCGTCCGGCACGCC
The DNA here is from genome assembly GCF_010015475.1 of Pontibacter pamirensis. Classification (GTDB taxonomy): domain Bacteria; phylum Bacteroidota; class Bacteroidia; order Cytophagales; family Hymenobacteraceae; genus Pontibacter; species Pontibacter pamirensis. The sequence goes on along the minus strand of NZ_SSNI01000001.1, from coordinate 393,738 downwards.
CTGTTTCCTGGTAATAGCCCTCAATCGATTTTGGGGTATCGTAGTGGATAACAAAGCGCACATCCGGCTTATCGATTCCCATACCAAAGGCGATAGTGGCCACAATCACATCTGCATCCTCGTTCAGGAAGGCATCCTGGTTGGCCATACGCACGCTGGAGTCAAGCCCGGCATGGTAAGGCCGCGCCTTCACATCGTTTACCCGCAGCAGTTCGGCAATCTCCTCCACTTTTTTACGGCTCAGGCAGTACACAATACCGCTTTTGCCTTTGTGCTTCTTCACGTACTGGATCAGCTGCTTCTTGGTCTGGTGTTTCGGACGCACCTCATAGTATAAGTTCGTGCGGTTAAAAGACGACTTGAAAACAGAAGCCTCGTCCATCTGCAGGTTGCGCTGTATATCGAGCTGCACTTTTGGTGTAGCGGTGGCAGTGAGCGCAATAATCGGCAGGTTGCCAATCAGGTCAATAATACCACGGATGCGGCGGTACTCCGGACGGAAGTCATGCCCCCATTCTGAAATACAGTGCGCCTCGTCGATGGCCACAAAAGAGATATTGGAGTTACGCAGGAAGTCGATGTTTTCTTCTTTCGTGAGCGATTCCGGTGCCACGTAAAGCAGCTTTACCTCTCCGGCCAGCGTCTCCTTTTTAACTTTGTTTATTTCGGACTTCGATAAAGTTGAATTTAAAAACTGGGCATTCACACCAAAGGCATTCAGCTGGTCAACCTGGTTCTTCATCAGGGCGATCAGCGGTGAAATAACAATAGCGGTACCCGGTAAAGAAAGAGCAGGCAGCTGGTAACACAGCGACTTGCCCGCGCCTGTAGGCATAATCACAAAAGTGTTCTTGCCGTTGATAATGTTGTTTATTATCAGCTCTTGATTCCCTCTGAATTGATTATACCCAAAAACTTCTTTTAATTTGTTCTTGAGATTTATCTCTTGTTTTACTGACATGTAATCGTGTGAAAATTTAACCAGGTTGCAACGTACTTCCTTACCCTGTATACTAATACAAATTTAATTTGAATATCTCTAATAAAATAACCCTAACCGCAAAAAAAGTCTTACAGCTTGAAGCCGAAGCAATCGCCAGACTGGCAGATTTTATCGACGAAGGGTTTGAAAAATGCGTTGAAACCATTTTAACTATAAAAGGGCGCGTTGTGGTAACGGGTATTGGTAAGAGTGCCAACATAGCTCAGAAAATAGTTGCGACACTAAACTCCACCGGTACACCCGCTCTGTTTATGCATGCTGCTGATGCCATACACGGTGATTTGGGAATGATACAGGCAGACGATTTTGTAATCTGCATCTCTAAGAGCGGCAACACGCCCGAAATAAAGGTACTAGTTCCGCTCCTCAAGCGCAAAGGTTCTAAACTGGCGGCAATGGTTTCCAGCACGGATTCTTACCTGGCCAGGTGCGCTGATTTTATCCTGAATGCTAACGTAGAGCGCGAGGCCTGTCCGCATAATTTAGCCCCTACCACGAGCACTACAGCAGCACTTGCCTTAGGCGATGCCTTAGCCGTAAGCCTGCTGGAAGCGCGCGGCTTCAGCAGCACTGATTTCGCGCACCTGCACCCGGGCGGTTCTTTGGGCAAACGCATGTACCTGAAGGTGGAGGACATCTATACCCAAAACGAGGCACCACGTGTCAACGCAAACGCCCCGCTGAAAGAAATTATTATTGAGATTTCCTCCAAACGCCTGGGAGCCACCGCCGTACTAAGCCAGGACAATGAGCAGCTAATAGGAATCATCACAGACGGTGACTTGCGCCGCATGCTTAACAAATATGATTCTATTGAGGGCATCATTGCCACCGATATCATGACTCCAGCCCCTTTTACCATCGAAGCAGCAGAATATGCCGTTGAGGCTCTGTCTGTTATGCAGAACAAAAGTATAACGCAATTAATTGTCACAAATTCTGGTAAATTTGGGGGCTTTGTGCATCTACACGATTTGTTAAAAGAAGGACTTGTATAAATATGAGAAACGACACCTATGTGGTAATTATGGCGGGCGGCATCGGAAGCCGCTTCTGGCCTTTTAGCCGTAGCAATTACCCTAAGCAGTTCCACGATGTGCTGGGAACAGGCGAAAGCATGCTGCAAATGACGATGAAGCGCTTTCAGGATATATGCCCTGTTGAAAATGTGTTTGTAGTCACGAATAAGGACTACAAAGAACTGGTGCAGCAGCAGTTGCCGGAGTTAACAGAAAACCAGATTCTGCTGGAGCCCGTTGGCCGTAATACCGCTCCCTGTATTGCTTACGCTTCTTATAAAATCGCCCAGCTAAACCCCGATACAAACCTGGTAGTAACTCCCTCCGACCACGTGGTGCTGAAGCAGGATGTTTTCACGAACGTGATACAGGAAGCTGTAGATGCCGCCGCGAAAGATGATGTGCTCATTACCCTGGGTATTACCCCTAGCCGCCCTGACACCGGGTACGGCTATATTCAGTACCTTAACGACGAAGCGCAGAAGATAAAGAAAGTAAAGACCTTTACCGAAAAGCCGGACCTCGAACTGGCGAAGATGTTTCTGAACAGCGGGGACTTTGTATGGAACTCCGGTATCTTTATCTGGAACGTGCAGAGCATTCTCAAAGCGTTCCACCAGCAGTTGTCAGAAATCACCGAGATTTTTGATGAAGGCACTGCTACTATGAATACGCCCGAAGAGCAGAACTTTATCATGAAGGCTTATTCCCATTGCCGTAATGTGTCTATTGACTATGGCATCATGGAGAAGGTAGACAATGTGTATGTGCTTCTGGCCGACATTGGCTGGTCAGACCTTGGCACCTGGAACTCCCTCTATACCATTAACGACAAGGACGAGAACGGCAATGTGGTGGATGGCGAGGTGATGCTGTATGACACTAAGGACTGCATCATAAAAACCCCGAAAGAAAGACTGGTGGTACTACAGGGCCTTGAGGATTACATTGTAGCCGAGTACGACAATGTGCTGATGATCTGCAAAAAAGGGGAAGAGCAGAAAGTAAAAGACTTCATGGCTGATGCCAAGTCGAAGAAAGGGCCCGAGTATATCTAGGTTCCAGTAGCTTGGCTTCCTGATAAAGGATGAAAGACTAAAATGATGACAAAAGACGAAGGACAAAAGAAGAAAGAATTATAGTCTTTACTCTTTTGTCCTTCGTCTCTCATCCTTTGTCCAGTTCAAGCTTACCTCGGTTCCAGGCTACCAAGGCTGGCGTAGCCGCCATCGCGGAGGCGCTGGCGCATCGCTTCGTATAGTATGATACCGGTGGCAACCGAAACGTTCAGCGACCCGATCTGGCCTAAGAGCGGAATCCGCACCCTGGCATCGGCACGCTTCAGATACTCTGGTGATATACCGTCTTCTTCGCTACCCATGATGATGGCCGTCGGCCCCACCATGTCCAGCGTCATATCCGACAGATTCTGCTCCGTCTTCTCGGTACAGGCTACTATCTGGAAGCCTGAGTTCTTCAGGTAATCGATGGTATCTTTGAGGTTGGGCTCACGGCAAACAGGCACCAGGTGCAGCGCACCGGCTGAGGTTTTCACGGCATCCGCGTTGATTTGCGCCCCGCCACGGCTCGGTATTACGATAGCATTCACACCCATACATTCGGCATTACGGGCAATTGCCCCGAAGTTACGCACATCTGTTACACGGTCTAGTATAAGTAAGAGAGGACTCTTACCCTGCTCAAACAGCGATGTCACTGTTTCAGCTAAAGGAACGTACGAGATAGGCGAAATAAGCGCAACCGCTCCCTGGTGGTTCTTCCGCGTGAGATTGTTCAGCTTTTCCAGTGGCACCGTTACTACCGGCACTTCCAGCTTTTTAGCCAGCTGCACAATTTCGTCGGTGGTGGGGTTCTTGGCACCTCTCTGAAGAAAGATCTTCTCCAGTTCTTTTCCAGCCGAAAGCGCCTCTAAAATCGGGCGCAAACCGAAAATCATTTCGGTTTTATCTTCTTTTGATGTTCTCGAGGAATCGCCGAAACGATTACCTACATATTTATTCTGCCTGCTCTCCATTTTGCTACTGTGCTGTACCAACTCTCCGCATACCCACGGCGCCGTACCAGCTCATAATGATTTTGGGTAAAGTTATTCTCTTTTCTGTTAAAAACGAATTTGATGTTCGGCATCGCCTCTGTCTCGTGATAGATCCAGGTTATGGTTGAGCCAACCTGATTCGTGTCGTCAGGAGGCCCAAAGATGATATGGATCATGCCCCTGTCGGTAGCCCATCCTGCTTTGTGCGAGGAATAAAGCTTGTTAGCCAGTTCTACCCGGTTATAGAATATTTGAATCAGATTACGGGCAGCAGCTTTATTTCCGGCCAGTTCCAGCCAGAACAGATCTATGGCAGCCTTCGTATCACTTGCGTTCAAAAGTGCCTCCCGCTCCTCAGAGGTTGTCAGGTATATCAGGGGCTGCAGCATCTCCTTTGTTCGGGTAACCTGCGGATAATTAGCTGGCTGCACTAAAACACCTCTTGCATAGCTCGTGTTGGGGTCAAACAAGTATATTCCTTCTTCCTGAAGCGTCACTGTATCCCCGGGGGCAATAGTCTGCACATCTGCGGCAGAAATAGTACGGGGGCCGCCAGTAGGCTGCTGGGACATAGGTGGAGCGGCCGGCATGAAGTCAGCATCAAAGCGCTGTAGTTTAAGCACTCCTCCCTCACCTCCGTAGTTGCGCACCAGAACCTTATCTCCGGTAACAGCATAATTTTGCAGGAGGGGTTTACCTGTAGAAGCCTCTAGCAACAGGTAATCTTTCTCAAGCATTCTACTGCTCAGCGGCAGCCTGAACTTTGTTCCCATAAGCTCAGGGCCTGACAGAAACTGCCACAGCCGCAAATGCAGCACATTCGGCTCCTGCACTACCTCTGCCGGCAGCACCAGTTGCACCTGCAGTTGCCCCTCTATATCTGTCATCTTGCGGTCAGGCAGGTCAACGGAATCACCGCTTACAAGGGCAGCATTCTCAGTTCCTCCTGTTCTTATCTCATACTCGTAGGAGGTAGCATTTTGCAGTATATCCACCACCTCCTTTGCATCCTCAAACTTGAAGAGCAGGTGCAAACTGTCGTTGCTTGTGTAATAGCTATGCTGCATGGTTATTTCAGGCGCCACCCGCTTCACCTCTACAGGGGCCAGGCTTGCAGAGGAAAAGCGTCCACAGCCCATCACTAACAAAGGCAGCAGAAGGAGTAGCGTGTGCGGGTATTTCATCAATAACGAAGCTTTTCTTAATGTCTACCTAATATATAAAAAGGCCGAATCGCAAGGAGACGATTCGGCCTTTTTATTACTGTATCTGCATCTATTTTGTTTAGCGGCGCATACGCTGCAGGTATTGCATAAACTGCTGCTGCAGTTGCGCTGCCCGGTCCTGCATGCCTATGCTTTCGGCAGCTCCTATGAGTTGCTGCAGAACAACCATGTTTGTCTGGATCTCGGTATCAAAGAGCGCACCTTTCTCAAAAAAGTAGTCCAGGGCTTTCTGCGAATCCTGCGCCATCTCGTTAAGTAGTTGCTCCGCCTTCTCCGGTTCTCCTATGGCATCATAAATTGGAATAAACTGCGGTGTGTAGTAGTCATAAGGCACTGTGCTGCCTGGCAACACCGTGAAAGCATAGTCCACAACTTTTTTTGCGCGGGCGGTGTTACCATCTTCTAAATAAGCAGATGCCAGACGGGCAAATTTGTCGCGGGCATTGGCTGAGAAGCGGTAATAGTTCTCATCGTAGAAGATGTCCGGGTCATCAAAGTTACGGAACTTGAACTCCTTCATCATGTTCTCAAACATCACCTCCTTGTTCACAAAGCCCTGCTCTTCGTTGTTTGACTTTACAGGAACCACGCGATAAGCCAAGCCTTCTAACTGAAAATAATCTGACAGCCCCATAAAATCTGCGCTGTTCACCGTTGATGAAAAATAGATTGGCCGCTCCCAGTTATTTGTAGCCAGCAGGTCCAGCATCACCAAGTGTTTCTTCTCCAGTAACGACTTATTGATGGTCCACTGCATGCGGTCCACAATTTCACCTTCCTTTTCATCTGCTACAAAGCCCATCTGCCGCACTTTATCCTGATCTACATTCAGGATAAAGTTCTTAGTAGGCATAGTGAGCAGCGTAGTACCCTGCCCATACTGCACCTGCAGGGCCGGGTGGTTCTGCTTCACCAGGCTGATGTACTGTGCCAGGTCAATGCCGGCTGCCACCTGTTCACGCTCTACGTAGGGCAGGTAGTCGTTGGTGCCCTGGCGGTAGTTCTCGTTTTCCAGCGTAAGCGGCCATGGGTCCGATAGGTATGACTGGCGCTTCATCTGGTCAATGTACCAATCCGTGTTCAGGTAGCTAAGCACGGCAACCCGCACATCAGTACGATATCCTTCCACTTCCTGCGCATACCACAGCGGGAAGGTATCGTTGTCACCGTTAGTAAACAGAATACCGTTCGGAGCTACGGAGTCAAGCAGGTTTTTAGCCGAGTCAACAGAATGGTAACGGTCAGATCGGTCATGGTCGTCCCATCCCTCAACCGCCATAATTCCAGGAATTGCCAATCCTATTACTGTGGCGACAGCGGCACGTGTCTGCGTGTTTTTTAGCCCTTTGCCCAATAAGTCTGCCAGCCCCATCACGCCAAGCCCTATCCAGATGCTGAAAGCATAAAATGACCCGGCAAAGGTGTAATCCCGCTCACGCGGCTCTACCGGCGGCTGGTTTAAGTAGAGTGCAATGGCTATACCCGTAAAGAAGAACAGAAGCCCTATAACAAAAGCATTTCGCTCATCCTTTCGCACCTGGTAAACTAAACCGAGTATACCCAGCAACAGAGGCAGCATGTAAAAGCTGTTGCGGGCCGCGCTGTCCAGTATGCGTTCCGGTGCATTCGGATCGCTTTCAAAAGGCCACAGCACTCCCGCATTCTGCACGTCGCTCTCACGGCCAACAAAGTTCCACAGAAAATAGCGCCAGTACATAAAACCCAGCTGGTAACGCATCAGAAAGCTCAGGTTCTGCCCAAAGGTAGGCGCCTGCCCTTCCCGAATGTCCACCCACTTCTTATAGGCATCTATATGTTGCGGCTGGTCACTGTATATCCGGGGCAGCAGCGTTTTGTCTTTACTGTCGTAAACCGGCTCTATTTTAGGAGTGGTTGGCAAATATTTATCTTCTCCTCTTCTGTAGCGCATCGCACCTTCTTCCTGCGACACTGGCTGCGCGTTATATTGCGGGCCATACAGCAGCGGACGGTCCCCATACTGCTCACGCTTCAGGTAAGCGACAAAAGACAGAATGTCATCCGGGTCATTTTCGTCAATGGTCGGGTTATAAGAAGAGCGGATTGGAATCATCATATAGGAGGAGTACCCAATCAGCACAAACACAAAGCAAAGTAGCGCCGTGTTCAGCACGCGGTTGGTATGCTTGATAGAGTAGCGCAACCCAAAAATAATGGCCGCGACGAGCAGCACAACAAAAACAATCAAACCGGAGCCAAAAGGAAGCCCGAAGTTGTTCACGAAAAACACCTCAAAGTTACCTGCTACAGTTGGTAGCCCAGGAATTATACCCCACAGTATAGCCACTACTATGACAGCACTGATGGCAAAAGCGATAACGCCGCCCCAGAAGGTTGGCTTATAGAGGCGGAAGTAATAGATAAAGCCCAGCGCCGGAATAGTTACCAGGTTTAGCAAGTGCGCGCCAATGGAGAGCCCCACAAGGTACGCAATAAGGATAAGCCATTTATCTGAATACGCCTCCCCTACCTTCGCCTCCCAGCGCAGGATAGCCCAGAACACGATAGCCGTAAAGAACGAGGACATGGCGTATACCTCTGCCTCCACTGCTGAGAACCAGGCCGAGTCAGAGAAAGTATAGGCCAGCGCTCCCACCGCACCACTGCCCATAATCAGCAGCAGGTTGCCTTTGGTAGGCACAGCACCTTCTTTTATCAGGAGTTTGCGCGCCAGTATGGTGATGGTCCAGAACAGGAACAGCACCGTGAAGGAGCTGCAAAGGGCCGACAACAGGTTTACCCACCATGCTACTTGTGCAGGTTCAGAGGCAAACAAAGAGAACATGCGCCCCACCAGCAGGTAGAAAGGCGCTCCGGGTGGGTGTGGCACCAAAAGCTTATATGAACTGGCAATAAACTCACCAGCGTCCCAGAAACTAGCTGTTGGCTCCAGCGTCAGCACATACACTGTGGTCGCGATAAAAAACACGACCCAGCCCACAATATTATTTATCTTTCGATAATCGGTCATAGTGATAGTTAATTCAGCCCCGAAAATAATAAATAATGTTTAGTGGCTGCGTAATTATTAGATGTTTATAAAGAAAAAGCCGACCAATTGGTCGGCTTTCTGTTATTATGCGGTTTTGTAAGAACTTATTTCTGCAATACCAGGCGCTTTGTTTCCACTGTCTTGTCGTTCACCAGCAGGCTGTAGAAGTAAACGCCTGAAGGGTAGCTGCTCAAATCCAGGGCTAAATCCATTTTTTCGGCCGGCCCTAGCTCATGTACTCTTATCACACGGCCAATGGTGTTTGAAATACGAATTTTGTAAGTGTTGTTGCCCGGCAGGTTCAGTGCCAGCGTAACGTTGCCACGCGACGGGTTCGGGTAAGCATTGATAGAAGGCACCGGCTTGATTTCCTTGCCAGGCGCAATAGCAGCCAACGTAATATTAGTATAAACCGCCTTATCTGCTTTAGCCTCAACGGTGTGAAATACCTGGCTTACGGCAGAAGCATATATTTTAGAACACGTATGCTTCTCAGGATTAATTACAAAAGCAGGACGTGAGTTATTGGCCGACACAACAAGTTCTCCCCCTCCGCTAGCAGGCATAAGTTTCCAGACAACACCGGTTCCTTTCTTGATTGGGTCCACCCCTTTATTGTTAATTACAGCAGTTCCTGCAAAGCTCAGCAAGTGCGAGGAAATGAGTGTAACGACTAATGCTATTTTTGTAAAAATTCTCATAGACAATCCCATTATTTGTAAAACCACTGATTTGGCTACACACATCAAATATAGCTTAAAATCCTTAAATAAATGTAACCTTTTTAAATAATGCGAAAAAGATGTAAACACTCACTCAATTTTACATCCTTTCAAACGTTATGGGGCACTTTTATCTAATTCATCAACATCAATTTTCATGCCCTTTCCTTCTTTACATCCGGCTTACCCTTGATTGTTTCTAAAAAAATCTAAGATTTATATAAAGTGCATACAGTTAAGACCTACATCAGATAATATAACTTATCTCCTTAAAGGCGAAGTAGCGCAACTTCTTGTCTATCTCCACCGCCAGGCAGCCATTTTCATTTACACCTACAATCTGCCCCTCGACCTGCTGGTCATCAACTAAAAATGGGTGTAATTCCTGGTAGCGGTACAGCGCCTGCAGGTATTCATGCCTTTGTTTGCCGGTTTTGCCGCTCCGCAGTTCGAGGTAGCGCTTCTCTAGCAACTCCAGCAGCCTCATAGCTACTTTTTCTACGTCGAAAGCGCCACCTGTTGCGTTACGCATAGAAGTTGCCGTTGTATAGTCAAAATGTAACTGGTTCACGTTTAAACCAATCCCAACGATACTGTGTTGCAGTGTGTAGCTATTTATGGTGTTTTCTATCAGAATCCCGCCAAGTTTCTTACCTTCATAAAATAAATCGTTTGGCCACTTTACCTGTGCCTCGTGCAGCCCCTGTTCGTGCAGCAGATCATGCACAGCCAACGACACAGCTATGTTTAGGTAAAATTGCTGCCTCGCAGCCAGAAACGAGGGTGACAATATAACCGAGAGCGTCACGTTTTTACCTGGTTCGGCCTGCCAGGAGTTGCCGCGCTGCCCGCGCCCCTTGGTTTGTTGGTGCGTAATGACGGTGCAGCCCTCTGTGGCTTCATTTTTGATAAGAAGCTGTTGGGCCTCTGAGTTAGTAGATTCACAAACCGGCAGAAAATAAAGCTGCTGACCTATAAACAGCGTATGAGGCAACATAAAATTAAGGTATAATTAGTACTTTTGTAGATCAAATTTATAGAGCAATAATGAAAGAAACCAAGGTTGAGGCTACTTCAGACATTTTGGCAGAGCTTGTAGTGAAGGGAATGCAGGAAAAGAAGGCCACCGATATCGTTATCATAAACCTCAAATCGCTTAAAAACGCTGTATCCGATTATTTCGTAATAGCATCCGCAAACTCCGATACACAAATTGACGCCATTGCCTCCTCCATAGAGGAAGAAGTGTTTAAAGCCGTAAGGCAAAACCCGTGGCAAAGTGAAGGCCGCACGAACAATGAGTGGGTGTTGCTGGATTACGTAGATGTAGTAGCACATATTTTCTTAAAAGACAAACGTCAATTTTATGCTTTGGAAGAGCTTTGGGGCGATGCCAAAATAGAGCAGGTAGCGTCTGTCTAAACATGCACACCCCTGGCTAAACAATTAGTGCAGGCCTGTGTTTTACTTGTATTTGAATTCTAATATCAATGGCAGAAAATAATAATAAAGGCAACAACAATAAGAAGAAAAAGCCGATGATCCCGAATACGCCCCCACGCCCAACCATGCAGTTGTGGATGCTGGCTGTGCTGATTCTGCTAATCTTTGGGTTAACTTATCTGAACAAAAGCAACTCCTCTATTGAAACAACACAGCAGGAGTTTGAAGAAATGCTGCTGAGCGGCGACGTTCGCAAGCTTACCGTTGTGAATGGCAAGACTGTAGAAGTTTATCTGGAAGAAGAGGCGCTGCAGAATGAAAAGTATAAGACGGAGTTAAACGACCGTGGTGCCTTCTCTATGGAGCAGGGCCCGCAATACCACTTCCAGGTTATCTCAGCCGAGATTTTCAAGGAAGACCTTGATCAGCTTCAGGAGAACCTTCGGCGCGACGAGCGGGTACCGGTAAACCCGGAATCACGCACCGGCTTTGCTGATTTCTTCCTGCAGTGGGGCTTCCTGATACTGCTTGTGTTCGGTTTTTGGTTCCTGATGCGCCGTGTAACTACCGGTGGCGCAGGTGGCCAGATCTTTAACATCGGCAAATCTAAGGCTGCGCTCTTCGATGCAGAAAACAAGGTGAAGATTACGTTTAAAGACGTAGCTGGCCTGGAAGAAGCAAAAGAAGAAGTACAGGAGATCGTAGAATTCCTGAAGAATCCTTCCAAATTCACTGTGTTAGGTGGTAAAATACCAAAAGGCGCTTTGCTGGTAGGCCCTCCGGGAACAGGTAAAACCCTATTGGCGAAAGCCGTAGCAGGTGAGGCCGACGTTCCATTTTTCTCCCTGTCTGGTTCTGACTTTGTGGAAATGTTTGTGGGTGTGGGTGCCGCACGTGTGCGTGACCTCTTTAAGCAGGCAAAAGCAAAAGCGCCTTGTATCATCTTTATTGATGAGATTGACGCGATTGGCCGCCACCGTAGCCGTGGGGCCACACCAGGCGGTAACGATGAGCGTGAGAACACACTGAACTCCCTTTTAGTAGAGATGGATGGTTTCGCGACGGACTCAGGAGTTATTATACTGGCCGCTACAAACCGACCTGATACACTGGACTCTGCCTTACTTCGCCCGGGTCGTTTTGACCGCCAGGTGAGTATTGACAAACCGGACATTAACGGCCGTACAGAAATCTTTGACGTACACCTGAAGCCACTGACACTCGGTACTGACGTAGATGCCCGCAAACTGGCCGCTCAGACACCAGGTTTTGCCGGTGCCGAAATTGCGAACGTTTGTAACGAGGCAGCCCTGATTGCTGCTCGCCGTAACAAAAAAGCGGTAGACCAGCAGGACTTTAACGATGCGATTGACCGTGTAATTGGTGGTTTAGAGAAGAAGAACAAGATCATCTCTCCGGAAGAGAAGAAGATTGTAGCATACCATGAGGCTGGCCACGCCATTGCTGGTTGGTTCCTGGAGCACGCAGACCCATTGGTAAAAGTAAGTATTGTGCCGCGTGGTGTTGCTGCCTTGGGTTATGCCCAGTACCTTCCGAAAGAGCAGTTCCTGTATACCACAGAGCAGCTTATTGACGAAATGTGTATGGCCTTAGGCGGACGTGCTGCCGAGGAAATCATATTCGGCAAAATCTCGACTGGTGCACTAAGCGATTTGGAGCGCATTACGAAGATGGCCTACAGCATTGTGACGATGTACGGTATGAACAAGAAGATCGGCAACGTCTCGTTCTATGACTCGAAGCAGAACTCAGAATACTCATTTAATAAGCCATACTCTGAAGCCACAGCCCAGACAATAGACGAAGAGGTCCGCATTATTATTCAGGATGCTTATGATCGTACTAAGAAGCTGCTTACTGATAAGAGCCATGAACTGGAGATTGTATCGCAGGAGCTACTGGCAAAAGAGATTCTGTTCCAGAGCGATCTGGAGCGCTTAGTAGGTCCGCGTCCGTTTGATGCACTTACTGCTTACCAGGCGCACACTGCTGGTACTGATCGCAGTAAAACAAAAAGCGAAGTAGAGCCACACGCCACTATCCCTGTAGAGCAAGGCCTTACACAACACCCTGAGCAAAGCGAAGGCCGGGTGCCAGGCACGCCGTTGGATGGCGGCACCCCAGCTGACCAAGATGAGTCTATAAGTTCAAAAACTGCTTGATAAAAACAGGCATGTACGAAGCTAAATCAAAAGAAATAGTATTAAGAAGAGTAAGAGAGGCGCTGGCTAAGTCGGCGCCTTTTCTGCCTCCTACCCCTGACTTCACTTCTCCGCTTCACCCGGTAGTGCCTGTAGAAGATATGTCCATTGTTTTTGCACAGAATTTTATCCGCAACAGCGGCAAGTTTGTGTATTGCGAGAACCAGGAGGATTTTTTTGACCAGCTCTACATCTACAAGAAAGAGCAAAACCTCCAGCACCTCTACGTGTGGGAGCGTAACCTGCAAAATGCCCTGGCGCATGCGGGCATTGAGTTCAGCGACAACGAGGAAACCTTTGTAAAAGACGCAGAGGCTAGCCTGACTACCTGTGAGTCGCTGATTACGCGCACAGGCAGCATCTTAGTAAGCTCTGCCAATGCCGGGGGCCGTAGGTTGAGCATCTACCCTTCTACTCACCTGGTGGTGGCACAGGCAAGCCAGTTGGTGCCCGACATAAAGGACGCGCTGCAACGTATCCGCAACAAGTATAAAGATAATAACTTCCCATCTATGGTTTCGATGGTGAGTGGGCCAAGCCGGACAGCCGACATAGAGAAGACGCTGGTGATGGGCGCCCACGGCCCTAAAGCTTTAGTCCTGTTCCTGATTGATGACCTTCCGAATTAACGCGCTTACACCAGGTAAAAAAGTATACTTTGCCTCCGATTTTCATTTGGGCGTACCCGATGCTGCAACCAGCAAGGCAAGAGAGAAAAAAATTGTGCGCTGGCTGGAGATGGCGCAGCAGGATGCGGCAGCTATATTGTTAGTTGGCGACATTTTTGATTTTTGGTTTGAGTACAAGCATGCTATTCCCAAAGGGTTTGCACGGATACAGGGCAAACTGGCAGAACTGACCGATGCCAACATTCCGGTGCTTCTTTTCACGGGCAACCACGATATGTGGATGTTTGACTACTTTCCGGAGGAACTTGGCATTCCGGTGCTGCGCAAACCCCTTTCCACCAATTTTGGAGGCAAGACATTCTACATCGGGCACGGTGATGGACTTGGCCCCGGCGACCACACCTATAAACTGCTGAAGCGGGTATTCGACAATAGGGCGTGTCAGTGGCTTTTTGCGCGGGTGCACCCTAATATAGGCATAGGCGTAGCCAGCATGTGGTCTAGGAGGAGCCGCATCAGTAACCTAGAGAAAGACGAGCCTTTTTTAGGCGATGAGGAGTGGCTGGTGCAGCATTGCCGGGAAGTAGAGAAAGAACAGCACCATGACTATTACATCTTCGGACACCGCCACCTGCCCCTCGACCTGCCCATTGGCGGTAACAGCCGCTATATGAACTTAGGAGAATGGGTCAATTTTTGCACCTATGCTGTATACGACGGAGAAACGCTACAACTAAAAACCTTTGAAGGCTAAGGTATACATAGTCCCCCTTTTGTTGGTCCTAATGCTGCTTATGGCAGCAGGAAACGCGTTTGCCCAGCAGGAAGAAGTAACGCCACAGCTTGTTTATAGCCACAGCATTCCGCTTGGCTCCCCTACCAGTATTTCACAGGACCGCAATGGCCATCTGTATGTGCTGGACCCGATGCGTAACCTCCTCCGCCTCGACCCATTGGGCCAACCGCTGGACACCTTCTCCCCCCCTACCCGCGGGCGCATCAGCAACATAGAAGCCTGGAATCCGATGAAGATCCTGCTCTTTTATGAAGACAGGCAAACACTGCTATTATTAGACCGGTTCCTGCGCCCAATCAGCAGCACTGATTTGCGCGACATCAATTATGAAGGTATCGCCAGGGCTGCCACGCTTTCTTCGGATGACAGCTTCTGGCTTTTCGATGAGACAAACCTGACACTAAGCAAACTGGACCTGCGCCTGCGCAAGGTAACGGTAGAAACCCCGCTCAACCTGATTCTGGACAGGGAGCGTTTTGATGTGCGCCAGTTGCGGGAGTATCAGAACATGCTGTACCTGCTGGACTTTAACAACGGCATCTATGTGTTTGATAACCTGGGCAATTACAAAAAGAGCATTCCTCTCAAAGGACTTGCTTCTATAGGCTTCCGGGGAAATGAGCTGTATTTTGTGCAGGACGGGCAGCTGATTTTTTATGATCTGTACTCTTCTGAAAAGCGAAGTATGGCATTGCCGGAAAAAACGCAGTACATTACAGCGCTAGTCGGAGAAAACCAGCTATACCTCTTTACCAAAGACAAAGCAGACATATACCTCTGGCAGTAAAAAAGTTACTTAGCGCCGGGAAAAAGCTTTAGCCCCACCACACCAGTTATAATCAGCAGAATACAAAAGATACGGATGAAGTCGCGCGGCTCGTTGAGGAAAACAATTCCCAGTATAGCCGTGCCCGCTGCTCCAATACCCGTCCAGATGCCGTAGGCGGTGCCTAGGGGCAGGTACTTCATGGCCTGGGACAGCAGCACAAAGCTTAGGATCATCACGATTACGGTTACTATACTCACTCCTATCTTTGTAAAGCCCTCACTGTACTTAAGCCCAAAGGCCCAGCCGATTTCACATATACCTGCCAATATCAGGTAAAACCACGCCATGTTCATAGTATAAGCATTCTGTATGAAGAACAAAGATACGCAATAGCTGAGCAGGCCTATCCAAATAAAAAGTATAGTGGCAGCCCAAGGAGCATTCAGAGCATGTACCTCCATCAAATCATGCTTTGGGCTTTACTGCATTTAGTGAACTAGACAATAGGGAGCAGCATTTCATATTGCCTGAGCATATGCGTGAAGTGGCGCCGCTCAAGGTACGTTAACAGTGATGTGGCAGCGGTATCGATGTTCACGAACATGAGAGAGGGAGCAATTGTAAGCAGCACGGCCTCACGTAGCAGGGCTGTACCAATGCCCTTGCCGCGTCTGCTCTTGTCTACAGCAAACTGTGCAACAGAGCCTGTGTTCGGAAAGAATATAATATAGCCCACAATCTCCTGATCCTTGTCCCGTGCATCCAGCATCACCTTCTCATCAGGGCTTTTCATAATCGCCTCTCCCGTATTTTGCCAGGAAGGTTCTGCATCCCAAAAGCAGCCGTATGTCTTCCAGTCGGGTTTACTGATGGCTGAAATCGTAATTGCATCAGGAGCTTCTACCTTCAGCAGCAATTCCGTCTTCTGGGCCCGGAAAAGTTCCAAAGGGCGCGTCACCTCAAATCCAACGGCTTTATAAGCTCGCAGCGCAGCGGCATTCTCCCGAATCACCTCCAGCAGGCACTGCTCTATACCGCTCTCCCTTAATTTGGGCAGCATAAAGGCATAAAGCTGCTGCGTAAGATTGTGTCCTCTGTACTGTGGCAGCACGCCTGTACCCGCATTGTAGGCAGTAGGAGTTCCATGCCATTCTCCCAGGCCGGTTAATATGAAGCCTGTCATTTGAGAATCCACATACGCCGCTGCACAAAAAGAGGGGGCTATACCCTCGCGCTTTACTTTTGTTCTAAACTGTTCCGCATTCAGCTGAATGGGAACCAGGTAGTCGGCAAACGACTGCAGAAAAGCTTCATGCAGCTCAGGCAGCTCTTTTTCTGAGAGAAAGGAAAATCGAAAGTCTGGCATTTTCACAGTAACATAGATGGCTCTAATGTTTTACGTCCAGCCACAGAAAAGTTTGATGCCTTTTCAGCTATAGACGTGGCTGGTAACAGTTTACAACTCATTCAACACCTGCACCGTTTATAGTACCTACACATGGTACCAGCGCAACTGGCAAAGATATATAAACCTAAAACATAAACTATGAAAGCAGCAGTATTCCACAAATTGAAAGACATCCGGGTAGATAACGTAGAAGACCCGCAAATCCTTGATCCGCGCGATGCGATTATCCGTGTTACCTCCACGGCCATCTGCGGCTCCGATCTCCACATTTACAACGGCATGATTCCCCAACTAGGCAATATGGTCATGGGGCATGAATTTATGGGCGTGGTAGAGGAGACCGGTGCCCAGGTAAAGAATGTAAAAAAGGGTGACCGCGTGATTGTACCCTTCCCTATTTCCTGCGGCAGCTGTTTCTTTTGCCAGCACGGGCATTACCCCCACTGCGAGAATTCCAACCCAGAGCATTACGGCCCTGAAGGTGGCTTGATGACAGAAAAAGGCGCTGCATTATATGGCTATACTGACTTGTATGGCGGCTATGCCGGTGGGCAGGCAGAGTATGTGCGTACCCCTTTCGCTGATGTGGGCTTGGTTAAAGTCTCGGACAGGTTTACTGACGAGCAGGTACTTTTCCTGACTGACATTTTCCCAACCGGCTACTCAGCTGTGCATTGGGGCGAAGTGAAAGGCGGCGAAACAGTAGCGGTATTTGGCTGCGGCCCGGTGGGCCTGATGGCGCAGAAGGTCGCCTGGATCAAAGGAGCCAAAAGGGTGATAGGCATTGATCTCGAAGATTACCGTCTGGACATGGCAAGACGCTCAGCCAAATCAGAAACCATTAACCTGAAGGATGTAGACGCTGTTGAAGCTATCCGTGAGATGACTGGGGGACGCGGTGCTGACGTATGTATAGACGCCGTAGGTATGGAAGCTGACAAATCGCTCTTGGACCGCGCCATGTCTGTGCTTCACATGGAAAAAGGAACAATCAACGCGCTCAGGATGTGCTTAAGCGCTGTACGCCGGGGTGGTATCGTGTCGGTAGTAGGTGTTTATGGTACTCCTTTCGACAACTTCCCGTGGCACCAGATATTCGACAAAGGCTTAACTATTAAGGCAGGGCAGGCACCTGTTCAGTTCTTCGTAGACGAATTGTATAGTTGGGTAGACCAGGGCAAAATTGTATTGGATGATATCATCACCCACACACTGCCACTGGATCAAGCCTCTTATGCGTATGACATCTTCAATAAAAAAGAAGACAACTGTGTGAAAGTAGTGCTTAAGCCGTAAGATTTTATTGTACTCAACAGAAAGGGGGCGGAGTGATAAAACTCCGCCCCCTTTCTGTTAACATTCTTATTAAACAGATTCTTATTATCTTTCAGTTCAGGTGCTTGCTAAATATTAAAGGCACAGGAAAGTATGGTAGATATATCCGTAATCATCTTGAACTATAATACATTTCAGCTTACCTGCGAATGTATAGCATCTGTATACGAGCAAACAAATGGTATAAGCTTTGAAATCATTATAGTAGATAACGGCTCAAAAGAATGCAACCCTGATCTTTTCAAGGGGGCCTTCCCTGCTGTAAAGCTCATTAAGAATAACACCAATGTTGGTTTTGCAAAAGGCAATAACATCGGACTCCAACATGCTAGCGGAAAGACTGTATTGTTGCTAAACAGTGATACGAAGCTTCTGAACAATGCTTTACTCTTTGCTTTTGAGCGGCTACTAAAAGACCCGCATGCTGCTGCCATTACCGGAAAAGTTGTCTACCCCCATGGAGAGCCCCAACATGTAGCACAAAACTTCCCTTCCATACCTTTACTGCTATCTGAGATTTTCCGTCTTTATAGGTTCATACCCAAAAATAAGTGGGGAGAAATTTATGCTGCTCATTACTTTAATTATGAACAGGAACTCTACCCGGATTGGATTTGGGCAACCTTCTTCTTAATTAGGCGCGAAGCAATTAGCTTATTGCCTGGAGGCAAATTCCCAGAGGATTTCTTTATGTATGTAGAGGACAAATTATGGTGTTACTACCTGATGAAGTTGGGATATAAATTTATCTATTCACCACTACCTCGTATAGTTCATTATGTAGCTGCCAGTACCAACGACGCTAAAGACTTTCGCAATTAAATCACTCATGTACTAGTAAATGAGTTTCTGTTTCTTCGGAAAACAAAAAGTGTTTTTTATGCTCAAGTTTATTTTACCTTGCAGGCTTTCCATTACAGGACCTCTAAGTATAGTTTAGCTCCTCAGCTTTCTGAGATATACTGGTCTATTGCAAAAAAATCGCCCACTAAAGAGCTTCCCTACTTTGCAAACAGCTGACATGAAGCTTAGGATTGCATACTCCATCAGCTTTTTTCCGGCACTGACTGAGACTTACCTGCTCAATCAGCTTGCATCCCTTTTTGATGATGGGCATGATGTGACGATTTTCTCTACTGGCACTCCTCCTGAGGAATATGTTCGTCATGCTATCATTGAACGATATAACATGTTCTCAAAAGTAGTTTACCGGCCTCACATTCCCCGAAACCGAACCAAAAGGTTGCTTAAGGCGGTCTACTTATTATGGCAGAACTACCCGGATATAAAGTATCTATTGCCAACGCTTAATTTCTTTAAATATGGCATGTATGCTTTTAACCTGCAGTTCTTTTATGACACCATTCCTTTTGTAAAGCGGAAGCAATTTGATGTAGTTCATTGCCATTTTGGACCTAATGCTATCAAGGCTCTGAATTTCAGAGACATTGGACTACTACAAGGCAAATTAATTACATCCTTTCATGGGTATGATGTCAACCATCAGGAATACCTTTCCTGGAAAACACACGCCTCACGTAAGGGCTTATATAGGGACTTGGTAAAGGAATGCAGGATATTTACTGTAAATTCTCTTTACACTAAGCACAAGGCACTACAATTAGGTATACCAGATTCTGCCATAGTTTACCTTCCTGTAGGCCTGGACACAAACAAGTTCAAATCCTCTTTCAGGCATGATAAGAAAAGCAGGACGAAGCCTGTCATACTCACTGTTGCGCGCTTAACTGAGTTCAAAGGAGTAGAATACAGCATCAAGGGTATTGCAGCATTGGTGCCTCTCTTTCCTGGCTTAGAGTATCATATTGTTGGAGAGGGCGAACTCCGGGACCAGGTAGAGGAAACAATAGACAAGTTAAAGCTTAGAAAGCATGTTGTGTTACATGGTGCTTCCACACAGGAAAAGGTGCTTGAGTACTATAACAAAGCACATGTGTTTGTACTTGCGGGCATTCAGGCACAGAATGGAGAAATCGAAGCACAAGGCCTTGTTGTACAGGAAGCCCAAAGTATGGAACTTCCTTTAGTGGTAACAGATGCCGGAGGTATACCGGAGGGAATGCTACCTGGCGTTTCAGGTTTTGTGGTACCACAAAGAGATACGGAGGCTATAGCCGAAAAAGTGCGCTTCCTGTTAGAAAACCCGAATGTAAGAAAGGAGTTTGGTAAGGCAGGCAGAGCTTACGCAAAAGAAAACTTCGATAACAAGGTGCTGCACCAAAGGCTGATGGCACTTTATACGGGTTCTGAACACATCTTAGAAAATGCTCCGAAGCCTTACGCTTGATAACAGGGCAATACCAATAATCAGAAATGTTACAACTGCTTTCAATAGCAGGGCAGCATCTGCCATAAAATAAACAACCAGCAGCGCCATCACGTTCACCGGCAACCAAAGCCACGGATAATAGTCCACCTGCCTTATCTGCTTGTATTCTTTTAGCAGATAACCGGCATAGCCCATATACATCAGAGCAGCAAAGGTGGTGAAAGCAGCTGCCTCAATGCCGAAGAAAGGGATGAGCAGGAAATTAAGCACCACGTTACCGACACCTGCCATAGTTGAAATCTTCCACAGCGCCTTCGTCTTCTCCCGATACACCAGTTGGTTCACCACCGCCAGGTACATGGGTTTATAACTATAGCCCATCAAGATGATAATAGCCAGGGGATAGGCCGCTTGCAACACCTCATTCTTTATGAGCAGGATAAATATTTCTTTCATCCACAGTGCGACCAGGGAGGTGACTGCCAAGTATACAATCTGCAGCGAAAAAGTGAGTTGCCTTGCCTGCAGCGCCTCCTCCTGGTCATCGGGCTTGGCGTACAGGCGCATATACACTGGCCCCGCTGCCTGTACTACTGCGTTGGAGGCAGCGGCAAAATAAAGGCCAAAACTGGAGGCAATGTTGTAGAAGCCAATGCGTGGAAGCGGTACCCGCAGCACATCCATCACCAGCCGGTCAGAAGTGTCTAAAAGAAAAAATGAAAAATGATGTGGTATAACATGAAGCGATACTCGCAGCGATCCCTTGATGCGCTGCCAGTTAAAATTGAAAATCGGCAGCATCTGCTCCTTCACGTAAATCATGGGGCTGTAAATTAGGAAGCCTATCAAAGTTCCTATAAAATTAGACCAAAACCAGCCCATGTAGCCCATCCGGAGGTAAGCAATGGTATAAATATTGAGCACTACCACCAACGTTCCCACCACAAAAGAGCGGAGGGCAACGGGCAAAGGCCGCTGCAACATCTGGTAATACATACCCCCCAGGAATTCTGTGCTGTTGAAAAGCATGGCAGGCAAGACACTTAACAGTATAATCTGCCACCTGTTTTCAGCAGCCCCATCTGGTATAGCCCAATAAAGCACTGCTCCCAGCAGCAGGCTATACACCACCGACCAAAGCAGCGTAAAACCGTGTAACTGCCGCCAAACCCACTTAAACCGTGTTGGGTACCGGGCAAAGCTGTTCACCATTACCACAGATAAGCCCAGCGACTGCATAATCCCCAAAGCACCCACATAAGCAGTTACAACACCTGCCACGCCATAATCAAATGTGGTCAGGTAACGTGTGATGATAGGTAACGCCAATATCCCCGCCAGGCGTGGCACCTGCGCCGCCAGCCCATAGATAGCTGCATGTGAGAGAAGTTTCCGAAGCATCACCTAAAATTATACTTAAATTCTCAGCCGCTCCCTACCTGCTGTATTTTTTCATGTTTAATCGTTTAAAACACTTTTTTCAGCAGCAGCCGCACCAAAAGCCCCTGGCAAGTGTTGCAAAGCCGGTAGTTTTGACGGTTACCACATAAAAGCCTGAAAAATTATTATATTTGTTAATTAACTGATTTAGAAAACAAGAATAGCCTAGCTATATAAGGAGATATAAAAGTGGGATGTAGTTCATGTTCTAGTGGCGGATGCAGTACCGGCGTAAGCGGCTGCAAAAGCAACGGCGGATGCAGCACAGGAGGCTGCAACCGTTTAAATGTGTTCGACTGGCTTAGCGATATGGAGTTACCAACGTCGTTTGAGGAGTTCGATATTATTGAAGTAAGATTTAAGGGAGGTCGCAAAGACTTTTTCCGTAATGTAAACAGGCTGGAGTTAACTACCGGCGATGCTGTGGTAGTAGATGTGCCCAACGGTCACCATATTGGTTTTGTGTCGCTGAAAGGAGAACTGGTGCGTCTGCAGATGCTGAAGAAGAAAGTGGATAACAACGAGGAAATCCGCTCTATTTACCGCATCGCCAATGAGCGCGACATGGAGAAATTCCAGGAGGTGCGCGATATGGAGGCGACAACCATGTACCGTGGCCGTGAGATTATTCATAGCCTGAAGCTGCGGATGAAACTAT
This sequence comes from Pontibacter pamirensis, assembly GCF_010015475.1. Taxonomy (GTDB): domain Bacteria; phylum Bacteroidota; class Bacteroidia; order Cytophagales; family Hymenobacteraceae; genus Pontibacter; species Pontibacter pamirensis. The sequence goes on along the minus strand of NZ_SSNI01000001.1, from coordinate 371,691 downwards.
CGGACGTGGAGTACCAGGCTGACAGAAGCAAAGCAACTTTCTACTACTCCGCCGATGACCGTGTAGACTTCCGTGACCTGATAAAGAAACTGGCAGAAGAGTTTAAAGTGCGGATAGAAATGCGCCAGATTAGCATGCGCCACGAGGCGGGCCGCCTGGGCGGCATTGGCTCCTGTGGCCGTGAGCTCTGCTGCTCTACCTGGCTCACTGACTTTAAAAGTGTGTCTACCACAGCGGCGCGTTACCAGAACCTGTCGCTCAACCCGAGCAAGCTTTCCGGCCAGTGTGGCCGCTTAAAGTGCTGCCTGAACTATGAGTTGGAGACTTACATGGATGCACTGAAGGATATACCGACAGTGAACCGGCCACTGCAGACGCAGCATGGCGATGCCATGCTGCAGAAAACCGACATCTTTAAAAAGATGATGTGGTTTGGTTATAAGGGAGACAACAACTGGTACCCTGTGCCAGTAGCGCGCGTGCATGAGATACTGGAGCAAAATGCCAAAGGCGTGGCGGTAGAAGCGCTGTTGCTGGAAATACCTGATGAGCCGAAGCAGAATGAGTTTGTGGCGCAGGTAGAAGGAAACCTGGAGCGCCTCGACGACAAGTTCAAGAGCAAAAAGAAGAAAAAGAAGAAGAAAAGACCAGCCGGTGTAACTGACCAGCCAGCGCAGGCCGAAGCACAGGAGCCAAGGCAGAAACTGAAGCAGGAGAAAAGCCAGGGGCAACCAGCCGAGCAGGGCCAGGCGCCTGAAAAGCAGCGGCCTTCCAGAAACAGGAACCGCAACAAAGAGGCACGCGGACCACGTGAAGGAAGAGAAAACCGCGAGCCTAAAGAAAACAGGGATAACAAAGAAAACAGGGAGCAGAATCGGGAACCAAGGGAAAAGAGACCTGCCAGGCCACCAAGAGCTGAATCACAGAAGCAGCAGGCACCAGGCCAGGCGAATGCCGATGGGCAACAGCCTAAAAAGCAGCGCTCACGCAAACCTTTCAGAGGCAAAAAGCCAGATCAACCTAATAAACCACCGCGTACGGATGCATAAAGCTTTAGTGGTGTGGGTGGCGGCTTTGCTGATGTTAACAGGCTGTGACCCGGAACGGGTGTACGAGCAGAACGTCGATCTGCCCGAAAACAACTGGCAGATTGACAATGCGCCGGTTTTTGAGTTTGAGATTCAGGATACGACACAGGTATATGATGTATACATTAATGTGCGCTACAACCTGCAGTATGATTATTATAACCTGTACCTGCGCCACCAGCTTACAGGCCCGGACAGTACACAGCTTTCAGCTTCGTTACACGAGTTGCTGCTAATGGACCCCAAAACAGGTCAGCCGCTTGGTAGCGGTTCCAGCGACACCTACGACGTACAGGCACTGGCGCTGGATGATGTCAGGTTCAGCAAATCGGGTACTTACAAGCTTCAGCTAACCCAGTATATGCGCCGTGACCCGCTGCCCCATATAATGGCTGTGGGTGTGCGGGTAGCAGAAAACCCGACGAGCAGTAACTAACAACTCCTTAAACAAGAGCCCCTGTAGAAGCAATTCAGGCATCTGCAGGGGCTCTTGCCTTTGGCATTTTTTTTAACTGACCATGTGCTTTTGAAATTCCGTATCAGGATAAAAAAGGCTGCAACAAAAGGTGCCGCGCCTTAGTATGCAGATAGCACACCACCTGTAAAAGCATGAAGAGCACCCTTATAATACTTGGGTTTTTATTTACCCTTTTCTCCTTTCTCCCACTTATTAAAACACCGCTTTGGTGGGTCAGGGTGCTGGACTTTCCGCGCCTGCATATAGCTGTTTTGCTAACTGCCGTTCTGGTTGCCTATTTGTATATGTTCGGTATAAATGGGACAGCAGAAACAGCTATGGTCGTCACCTGGTCGTTAGCTATTATAAATGAGTTGCGGTTTATCTACTACTTTACACCACTGGCAAAAAAAGAGGCGCTTCGCACAGAACAGCAAAAGCCAGCCAACGCTTTCACGCTCATGATAGCAAACGTGCGCATGGTGAATAAAAAGCATAAAAAGTTCCTGCAACTGGTGCTGAAAGAGAACCCGGATATGCTGGTGATGAACGAACCTGATGAGGCCTGGCACGAAAGTGTGCGTCATGAACTGGACAGGCGCTACCCTTACACTATAAAGAAGCCGCTGGAGAACACGTATGGCATGCTGCTGTGGAGCAAGCTAAAGTTACACGAAAGCGAAATCAGGTTTCTAGTCGAGGACGGCATCCCGTCTTTTTACACTGTGGTAGAGCTGCCAAGCGGCAAAAAGTTTGATTTGTTTACGGTGCACCCACAGCCTCCCCGCCTCATGAAGAACACAGAAACGCGTGAGGCGGAGCTCCTGCTGATAGCCAAACAGTCGAAAAAAACAAAATACCCCAGCGTGGTAGCCGGCGACCTGAACGATGTGGCGTGGTCTAAAACCACGAAGCTTTTTAAAGAAATAAGTGGCATGATAGACCCACGTGTAGGCCGTGGTTTCTACAACACGTATAGTGCTTTGGTGCCCCTCTTCCGTTACCCCCTGGATCACGTATTTTATAATCCTGAATTCAGACTGGTGTCGCTGCAAAGACTGGAAAAATTCGGGTCAGATCATTTCCCGATAACCATTACGCTTAACTATGAACCGCAACATGAGGAGGAGCAGGAGCACCATGTGGCAGACCAGGAAGACAAGCAGGAAGCAGACGAACTGATACAGGAGGGACTGGAGAAAGGCGAAGAGCGCAACAGAGAAGTGGAGGAAAATAAAAAACCCGCTCAGTTAAACTAAGCGGGTTAAAATAGATGAATGGTTGCCTTTCGGCACTATATGTCTTTAACTTAGATACGCTCTACGTTAATTGCATTCAATCCTTTTTTACCATCCTTCACTTCGAAAGATACACGGTCATTCTCGCGAATTTCATGGATCAGACCAGACTGATGCACGAAGATGTCCTGGTTAGTGTCATCGGCAACAATGAAACCGAAACCTTTAGATACGTTGAAGAATTTTACTTTACCTGTTTTCATTACAATAAATTTATTAATTAATGAAGCAAAGTTAAGTATAACTTCTGATATAATAACTTCTTTTTTAAAATAAATAACAAATACACCATCAGGTACTTAGGCCCTTTGCCGGCACCTTTCCACCACAACAGCCTCCCTCCAAGACACTGCATTTTACTTTGGCAAGGCACCCCCTTTACAAGATTTTACCTTAGCTGATTCACACCTGTTTTAACCATACCGGACCATGACCCAAAAATAACTATGTCACGTGTGGTTCGTATAGTTAAAACGTTCAGTTACACTAAAAAAACAGTTTAACCACAATGTATTTTGGTATAACGAAAACTAAAAACCAGCCACATCTGCGCCCCTGTGGCTTACCTGTGCGGGGCCAGCAACAAACTTAATTTTTAACTATAAAATCTAAGGAGATTAAACTATGAAAGACACAGAAAAAGATCAAAACTCGAACGAATCATCAAATCAATCGGGTAGCACATCTAGTACACCGACTTCATCATCATCAGGTAGCACCAGCGGATTTGGAGCAAACAAAGATTCAAGTTCAAACTCACCTTCCGGTTCTACTTCATCAACATCTAAAAACAGTAGCAGCACAACATCTGCTTCTGGATCTAAATCATCATCCACAAAAGCCAAGGCAGGCTCGTCATCTAAAAAAGAAGGTAAAACAACTGATACCAAGAGCGGGAAATCGACAAGTTCGACACCGTCGGGCAGCACCTCTTCTTCCAAGAGTGACAGCACCTCAGGCAGCTCATCTGATAGAAATTCAGACTCTAATAGAGGTCAGCTTTCTGAATATGGCAACTATGGCTCCATGAGTGGCAGCTCTTCTGATCAAACCTCCCAAACCAGCACCGGGCAGGGAAGCTACGGCAACCAGAATTACAATCAGGGATCTGGCAGTAACCAAGGCTCCGGCAACCAAAGCGGGTATGGCTCGCAGGGCGGCTATGGGTACGGTTCTCAGAACAGCAACTATGGCGGCCAAAGCGGCTATGGTTACCAGGGAGATTATGGCTCTCAGGGCAGTTCAGGAGGAATGGGTTCCGGTTCACAAGGTAACTATGGTTCTTCAGGGCAAGGTTCGCAAGGTAGCTACGGATCAGGTCAGGGTGGCTATGGTTCTCAGTCTGCCAGCGGCTCACAAGGTGGCTTTAACTATGGCAACCAAGGCGGGCAGGAAGGCAACCGCACAAGATTCCAGGACCAGGACTACGGCACTAGCCGTGGTGGCATGCAGGGCGGCTATCAGGACAGAGAAGGCGACCGACAAGGAGGCATGATCTCTGGTGGCACCTCTGGTGCTTTTGGCACACAAGGTAACTCCTCACAAGGCAACTATGGAAGCTACGAAAGTGGCCAGAGTGGTAACTTTGGTAACATGGGCGGTGGCTATACCAGCAGCAACCAAGGCGGACGAGGTGGCCAGGGAGGCTATGGCTCACAAGGAGGCTACGGACAAGGCGGTAGTTCACAGGGTAACTACGGCAGCCAGGGCTCTTCTAACCAAGGCAACTACGGTGGCTCCGGTTCTCAGGGTGGATATGGCTCTTCACAAAGAGGAGACCAGGATCGCAACAGAGGCTACGGCATGATGAACGACCAGGGCGGCATGGGCCGATACAACCAGCAAGGCTCCAGCGGCCAGGGAGGCTACGGCTCACAAGGCAACTATGGCTCCTCATCGCAGGAGTATGGTTCACAAGGTGGCTATGGTTCAGGCCAGGGTGGCTCTGGATCCAGCATGTCTGGTTCCGGAACGTCCAGATCTTCTAATAGCGGAAACTACGGCGACAGAGATCGATACGGCTCTATGGGCTACGGCTCGTCGAGAGGCATGAGCGAGTACGATAACGATAACAGAGGCTCCTCAAGAGGTTATGACTCTCAAAGCTCTATGCAAGGCGGCTACGGCAGCCAGGGCGGTTATGGTGGCTCAAGAGGTGGATCATATAACGATGAATACGGCGACAGCGACCGCTCTTCAAGATTCGGTTCACAGGGCAGCGATTATGGCCAAGGCGGCTATGGTTCGTATGGCTCCAGCTCTGGTGCAGGTGGCGGATATTCTTCTAACAGAGGGAACTCCGGCTCAACTGACAGAGGCGGGTACGGCGACAGCAACCGCAGCGGCTATGGTTCTGGTTCAGGCAGCTACCGCGAAGGCGGCTATAACCAAGGCGGCCGTGGCGGCGACCAGAGCCGATACGGTTCTATGGACAGCGGCACTTCTTACTACAGCGACAACCGCGGTTCCAGCTCACGTGAGAACTATCGTGGCTACGGTGGCAACCAAGGCAGTGGCAGTCAGGGGGGATACGGTTCCTCTAACCAGAGTGGTGACCAGGACCAATACCAGTCCCGACGCAGCGATCGTTACAGAGACATGGACTAAGTTAGTCATACATAATGTATAACAGAAAGCCACTCCTTTTGGGAGTGGCTTTTTTTGTGTCGAATTCACGAATATGGCGCTGAACTATTCTTCTTCCTGAAAACAAGTATTGCCTCTGTTCTACTCAAAGCATTTCTGATGGTCTTTTACAAACTGCTGAAAGGAATGAGGAGGGCGGCCGGTAAGCTGCTGCACCGTATCTGTTGTTTCGCTGAAACGGTCTTCACGGTAGGCACTCTCCAGTTCCAGCATGGCATCAATCATCCAATCAGGCATCTGTTTTTTCAGCATGGCGCTCCTGGCAGCATCCGCCGGAACATCAACATACTGCACCTGCCTTCCGCTTACCTCCCCGATAATCTGCGCCGCCTCCGGGTTTGAGATGGCCTCTGGTCCAGTAAGTTCATATGCTTTCCCTTCGTGGCCTGAACCGAGCAGCACCTCCACACTAACAGCGGCAATATCGCGCACATCTATAGATGCTATTTTACCACTGCCAGTAGAATGATAGAGTCTACCTTCATTCTTAATACTTTCAGCATCGTAGTGAATGTAATTCTGCATGAAGGAAGACGGCCGCAGAAATGTATAGGTAATACCGCTGTCTTCAATGTATTTTTCAATCTCTCTGTGCCAGTGCCCGATCATAAAACCCGGCTCCGCATCAGCATAGATGACTGATAGCTTCACAAGGTGCTTTACACCTTTTCGCTTCGCCTCGTCTACCAGCGTTTTCGCCATTTCCACCTGGTCTTTTGCGAATGGCGTCACCATAAAAACTTTGTCCACATGCGTGAAAGCAGCATGCAGTGAGTCCTGATCTTTAAAGTCCATCTCCACCACTTCCACATTAGGCAGCCGCTTCAGGTTTTCTCCTTTGATGATAGAATGAACGCCTGCCCGCACCCGTATATCCTCATCCATCATAGAAAGCTGTATTGCCACCTCTTTTCCAATAGTGCCCGTAGCGCCTGTTACCAATATTGTCTTATGCATAGTTTTATCTCTTAGCGTTATTCCTCCTCTTACGGCTTTTTCAGGAATCTTGGTTGGTCTTCAGCCTCAAAAGCTATTCTCTTCCTTCTGCCACTTTGCTGATGGCCTGGTATGAGAATAAATAATACCCCAGCCGCACTGTTCTTTGCAAACAAACTTACTTTTTGCTGCTTACTGTAACCAGGTACATTTTACCGTTTTCGTTGGTAATGAGGAGTTGGTCTGGCGAAAGGTAAAGTATGGCTTCGGCCTGTCCTGTTCTGGCTATAGGCAGGCAGCTGCGTTTGCCGCTGAAATTTACACGCCCGTCTTCCATCTCAAAAAGATACAACCTTCCATAGCCTAACAAGGCAAACTGATCCTGTGCCGGAGACATGGCAGCTGCCGTAATCGGAGACTTCACGCGGAGTTCTTCCTGAGGTGCTAATGTATATTCGCCTCCTTTAGCTGGAAGGCTGTAGCGCTTTGTAATGGTTTTGCACAGGGCGCGGCTTTTGGTGAAGAGGTAGAGGCTGTCAGTGTGATAGAGGAAGCCTTCCAAATCGTAGTGGCGTTCAGGGCGGGGTGGCGGGAACTCAGTTTGATCAGCGTAACTGAAGCGGATAGTGTCATCTACAGTCCTTGTCTCTGGCTGTAGCTTATACACCTGCAGGTTTTGGCGGTTGTTAGCATTGTTCCCAAAGTCTCCGATATAAAGCTGCCCCTGCTCATCCTCCGCCAAATCTTCCCAGTCCCGGTTAGGCACCTGCAGCGGGACTGTTTGCAGCAGCTCCCCCTTCAGGTTAAACAGGTATAACTCATTCAGCGACCCGCCATCAGAATGCGTCCAGAAAGTGGAATCAGAGGCGAAGGCAAGGCCGGAGCTCTCAGAGATGCGGCTGTCGAGTCTGCCTATCCTTTGCACCTCCACGCGATAAGCTTTCCGCAGGCGCACAAAGTCGCTGTTGCGCCTGTCGGAGCCGCAGCCGCAGAACATGGCTTGCAGGTAAACATATACCGTGAAGAGTTTAATGAGCATGTATTCTTATGCTTAATGTCTGGAACAAAACAGAATTTTCTAAGAGGGATCCAACCTGCGCAGCACCTCCTCCGGGTCTGCCCAGTACTGGCGGCTATACACCTTTATAAAAGGCCAGTGGCGCTGCTGTAGTAACTGGGGCACATCGGCATGCGAGTGCCGTACGGAGAGGTGGCTGTAGTATAAATCGTCATCCGTCAGCACAACACCTGTGTATTGCTGCCCCTGCACCTGTGTGAGGTCTGCAAATGGTACTTCCTGCTGCAGTGATGGCACTTCCTGCTGCAGGAAAGCTTTCAGCATGGGCACCTGTGTGGCAGTGGCAGTCTGCTTCGGCCTATACTCAAAATACCGCCTGCTCACCTGCTGCGCATACTGCAGGTACGCCTGCAGGAGCTTCGGCCCCGGGTGCAGCGTGTTGTCCACCAGCAGCTGCTCTGCCCTGATACTGCTCACTACCATTATCTGCTGTTTGGCGCGCGTAATAGCCACATTCAGGCGGTTTGCCCCTCCTGTCTGGTTCAGGCTGCCGAACTGCATGGCCATGCGTCCGTTGGCATCCGGCGCGTATCCCACTGAAAGAATAATAACTTCTTTTTCGTCTCCCTGAATGTTTTCAATGTTCTTCACCAGCACCGCTGCGGGCACCTTAATTCCCTGCTCCTGCGCCTTGTCCTCCAGCAGGTCCTGCACCAGCATTTGCTGCGTATAGTTGAAGGTGATAACGCCTATCTCCTCCTGCCCTGCCTGCAGCAACTGCAGCACCAGTTCCACCACCCGCTCCGCCTCCGGCAGATTGGCATTATCCTGCCACTGCCCATATACTTTGATAAACTTAATTGCCGGGTTGCGGGCATTGGCATCCTGCAGTTCCGGAATCAGCTCTAACTTCTCGCGGTAGAAGTGGCGGTTCGAAAACTGTATCAGCTCCGGATAACGGCTGCGGTAGTGCTGCGTAAGCATGGCCTGAGGCAAATAGAGGCTGCACAGCTGCAGCAACGACTCGGATGACAGTTCCTCTACCTCCTCCCCCTCTGCGGCACTCCAGCGGGCACGGTACAAGTCGGACGGCTTCAACTGTTGCTCGTCGCCAGCTATCACCATTTGCTTGCCGCGCTGCATGGCAGGTAAGCCTGTTTCGGCAAAACACTGGGAGGCCTCATCAAAAATGACAAGGTCAAAACATTGCGCCAGCGGCAGCACCGCCGACACGGTTTCCGGAGATGCCAGCCAGCAGGGCACCAGGTTCAGCATCTCTTCAGAGAAGAGCGAGAATAGTTTGCGGAGCGGGTACAGGCTGCGCTTCTTGCTCACCTGCGCCTGTAGCCTGCGGTAGGTTACGGCATTGCCCAGGCGGTTGTGCTCCATATGGCTATAGGTCTGCTCCCGCAGTTGCGACAGCACAATCTCCTGGCTCAGGTTCATTTTTTCCTGCAGCAAACCCTGCAGTTCGACCTCCAGCCGTTCCAGTTCTCCACTCGATGGCATGCGCAGTTCCGGATGCTCTGCCTCCAGTTCATGCAGCCAGGCTAAGTACAGGCTGTTCAGGAACAAAGCCTCAGCTTCCTCAGCAGATTTTCGTCCATTGTCCAGCAGAGCTTGAGCTACCTCCCGCTCCGGTTTGCTGAGTGCGGCATACACCGTATCATGCGCCACCAGTGGCTCGAAGTGCTTCTGCAGTGCCTGCAGCAGTTTCGCGCCATAGGTATCCTTTTCGATGAGTCGCTTTAACTGCGTATCCGGCAGCCATTGCAGCCATACTTTATACTTGGTACTAAAAGCCTGTATACATTGGCTCAGTACCTCCAGGTGCGCCACCAGTTCTACTTTAGTGTGCAATCTCTCCTCCAGCACTTCGTCGCGGTGGAGTTGCCGAAGCTGCTGATAAGCGGTAAGTGCCTGCTCTGCCTCCGCCAGTTTTTGCAGAATATGGTCCTTTGCGTCAGTAATCTGTAGTTTATAGCTGATGCTTTTGTTCAGTTGCTGCAGCTGTTCCCCAGCCTGCTGCCGCAAGTCCAGGCGCTGTTGCAGTTGCGCCACATGTACCTCATTCAACTCCTGCTGATACAGTTCCAGTGCCTGCTGCAATAGTTTCTTCTCCTGGGAGAAAAACCAGCCAATGCTCTTCAGCCACTGCCCGCGCTGCTCATTGTAAGTTATAATAGCTTTTTTTAAAGCAGGCAACTGCAGGGCAGGAACGGTAGCATCCGGTGCAGGCGTAGCCTGGTATATTTCTTTCAGCTTACTTACCTGCTGTTTCAGGTCGTCTGCCTTTACCCGCCCTTTCAGAAGCTCCTGCACCGTTGATAACACTTCCGGCTGCTGTAACAGCTTTTGTAAAGCGGCTACAGTCGGCAGCGCTGCTTCAAACCGGGGCAGATCATCCGGCGTAAAACCATACCCACTCAGAGCGCTCACCTGCTGCTGCAGTTGCGCATACTGCGTGGGCAGTTCTTTAATAGTCTGCTCCAGTTCCTGCCGCTGTGGCCAGCCATAGTCTTTCATGCTGTGTCGCTCTCTCCAGACAAAATCATCCTTCTCAAAAGGAATGTCTTCCAGCAGGTACTGCCGCAGGCGTGGCAGAAAATCTGCTACGGCTGTTGCGGTAAAATGCCTGTAAACAGGTAGCGAAATATGCGGCTGCTGCAGGCTGCTGCGCAGGTACAGCTCTTTCGGAGACCAGCCACAGCGGCTTGTATCAAAAAGCGCCTGCTTGAAAGCTTCCAGTTTTTCGGTACAGCGATTAATGCCACGGCTCACTTCCAGGAAACGGCGATCGGTGTAAATGCTGTTGAGGGCGAGGTTCTGCTTTTTATATTCTTCCAGTGCCTCTATCTGCTCAAGCAGCTGCTTGTAAATGCTGCTGCGGTCTGCATTGATATCATGCACGAGGGCAGCAAATTTATCGAGGCCTTTCTGCGCCAAACGCTGGTGCACCACGTCCAAGGCGGCTCGTTTCTGGCTTACCACCAGCACCTTCTTGCCTCTTGCTGTAAAATCAGACACGAGGTTACAAATTAACTGGGATTTACCGGTGCCCGGCGGGCCCTGCACCACCAGCGACCTGTCCTGCTTCACTGCCTGAAGTGCCGCCTCCTGCGAGGCATCCATGTCGAAGACAGTGAAGGTTTGCTGTGCCTGTGCAGGTGCATTAGCGGCTTCAGGGGAGGGAGCAAACAACTCTACCATATCCTGTAGCCCCTCCCGCTCCAGCAGTTCATCATAATCGGAGAGCAGGTAAGAGGCTGCCTGCGGGTAAATTCCGATTACGGCCTCTTGCTCCAGGTGCAGTTGCCCCGGCTTCAGTTCGGCCTCAAAGTCTGCCTTTTTATAATCGCGGAAAGGCTTCAGCTTATCGTTAAAAAACTCACGCCCCACCGTGATGGCCAGCTGATGCAATTTCAGCAATTCATAGATTTGCGTACGGAACTCCAGTGGGTGGCGCGGCAGCGTGCTCAGGTCCAGTTCAGTGAGCGGCTCAACCAGCGGCACACCCATATAGTGCGCGTAAGCCAGCAGAAAGCTTTGATTAAACTGTGGCGGCTGCGAAGTGTCCGGCACCATTTCCCACTCCTGCGCCCCGTTTACCTGCAGTTGCACAGGGAAAAACAGCAGAGGAGAGCGAACCGTTGTGCCGTCTGAAAATTTGCCGTGCACAAAGGGCCAGCCGACATATAACTCCCGGCTGCCGCGTTCCTCGTAAATCATATCGGCCTTGCGCCGGATGTAGCGCAACCGCCGGCTGACCGGCGCCACAGGAGCATGCCGGCTGTCGGCGTAGGGGCTGATCGGAATTCTTTTTTTGCCAGATAGCAGGCTCTCCAGTACAGCAAAGGCAGGCTTGCTGTTCAGGAAATCCAGTTCCTCCACATCCAGGTGCATCTCCCGCGACAGGCGCAGCAACAGCAAGGCTCTGTTGCTGGAGCCCAGGTTGAGTAGCCTGCGTCGGTAGTTTTTAAGGATGTTTTTCATGTGTCGCTGTCCCGTTAACGGTGATACGCTAACGTTAGTCTATCGAAAAAGCGGCAAGTTAGTTTGAAATGGCTAGAGATGGAAATGAGCAGGTTGCCGCGATTTTTTATTTAGGTAGGTGCAGCATTACCTTTTAAGCACTAAAGCAAATTTAAAGTACTTACACATAGCTTTGTATATCCAGCTTTATGCTACACTACACATAGAGCGACTTAAAAATACTTTAATTTAATGAGGCAATTTCTCATAAAAATCGTATAAAATACAAAGTAAGTACATTTCTACAGGTCATTTTACCCTAATGCCCTGACCTTTTGCAGGCACAGCACTACAAACTATTGCCAATGGGTTCTATGAAAAAGCTTAGCACGCATGACTTACATCCTTCTCTACCTAAAGTAAGAAATGTTGATTCTTCTATAGCTAGTGCAGCACTTTTGAACATAGTTCTGTGCATGTTTTCTTGTGCACATATTTTAGCCGGGATCATGTTGTCTTTTCTGAACACGGATTTATATTATACTTATTTAAAAGAAGATGGCTACATAGAATATTTCACAGCTGTCTTCTTAATAATATTATCTGCTTTTTGTTTTTATAAAGCTTTGTTCAGCGGGAGGAAGTTACCGATGCTGTTTTTTTATGCGGCGGCTTTTATATTCTTTCTAGGCTTTGGCGAAGAAATATCATGGGGCCAGCGGATATTTGGATTTGCAACACCTGATGATCTGGAGAAAATTAATGCTCAGAAAGAATTTAACCTCCACAACATCCACCTGAATGGTGTAAACCTGAATAAGGTTATTTTTGGAAAGGTGCTGTATACCTTCGTTTTCATTTATTTTTTGGGCTTCCCATTACTTTACCGCCGTAAAAATTGGTTTAGACAGCTAGTTGACAAAATCGATTTACCGATACCTACCACCACCCAAAGCCTGATATACTTTCTGTCCTTCTTCAGCATTCTGCTCATAAGAGAAGGTGAAAAGTGGGAGTTGCAGGAGTTTGCATTAGCAAGCTTTGTGTTCTTCTCTTTTCTACTTCCCTCTAATACATGGTTAAACAGGAACACTGCATATTCTGCCGAAGCCTGATTTTAGCACAAAAGTATGCCCTGCAAATGAGGCTTAACCTTCTTTAGCACCAAAGCTCCTGCAATTAGTTAAGCTGGCTGCCATGCCTCCTGATGACTTTTGAGTCCCATGCTCCGCTACCGCTCAGGACAAGTACAGGACCACGATTAGGAAGTAAAAGAGGCGCGTTGGGTTCCGAAAGATGAGGCAAAGAACTGCCCACGTTCAAGAATGAGCGGCAGGCTCTTGAAAAAGCAACAGAGCTGATCAGTACTTTGTGAGGAGCAGGCTGATTATCTTCTATAGCTGGAGGTATGGCCTCAGTTTCTCAAACATTTCTGACGAAACAAGCCGCACCTTTTGTACGTCCTCCAGTCGTTCATAATTCCCGTGCTGCTCCCGATATGCTACAATGGCACGTGCAGCATTAGAGGAAACATACGGATGCATTTTCAGCTCATCAGCCGTAACAGTGTTCAGGTTTAATTGCTGGGGTGCGTATGTGTCAGGCACAAAAGTATATTTCTGAAGGCTGTCTATTATCTCGGGCTGCAGCCCATATACTTCCTTCAGCTGTACTATGGTATAAAAGCCGCCCAAGCCCTCTCTATACTTCACGATACGCGCTGATAGCTTAGAACCTATTCCTCTGATTTGCTTTAGCTGTGTAGTATCGGCAGTGTTGATGTTGAAAGGGGCCAGTATAAACCGCTCCCGTGGAGGACGGCTGTTGTTCCAGTTAGGGTCCGGGATTGGGCGCTCGTTGCGGGCCACATCTTTTGAACGGCTATACCTGGCTGGCTTTTCCTCCGGCAACTGGATGTAAGGGTAAAACCGTTGGAAAACGGAATCCGGGAGGCCATAGATTTCGCCTAACTCTGCTTTATAGCTAAAGTCCCCTATTTTGTTGCGGTAGTTGAGGATGCGCTGTGCCAGGTACTTTGGCAAACCATAAGCCTGCCACTCCTCTGCTGTCAGCTGGTTGGGGTTAAAAGGCTGCAGCGCTACTGTTGGCCGCCTGTAAGGACTGCTGCTGCGCTCCGGCTGCCTGGCCTCTAATTGGGCTACCAGGCTGTCCAGTATCTGCTTGTCGGAGGCGCTGCGGCTGTTAAAAGTGGGTGTGTAAAGTGCATGAAAAAGTAATGGTGCTGCCGTAAGCAGCACCATTATACCAAACAACAACAGGAAGCCGTTCACCTCGCTTTGCGAAAAAACAAAGTAACGCCGGATCCAGTGCCTGATCTGTTTCATCCGTTCATTTATTTGTTCGGCTCCCGATGCTCCGGCTCATCATCGTTATCGAGATAAGAATCCGGCTCAGGTCTCGGAGGTGTCGTCATCACCTTTATAAAGAAAAATATCATCAGTCCGGTTACCAGCGTTATCGTGGTAAGCATGACAATAAGTGCGGATGTATTCATAATTTCTTAGTTAAGTCGTCCTTCTCTAACTCTTTTCTTATACGCCGTGTACACCAGCAGTGCCAGTGCAACCCAGACAGCTAGTAACAGGATACGCGACGCGTTTACAAAGAATATCTGGTTCTCAAGCAGTTGTATAGCAGCCGGGTCTGTGGCTGCAGCCAGCTTTTCCTTTAAATCGACGTTCTTTATTTTGTTGATGATGGAGCTGTTGTCCAGCACCCAGGGGCCAATCATAGCAGCACCCCAGTCACCACCTTTTGGTGTAAACAAGGAACCCAGGAATACCCATAACAGCAACAGTGGCGTAATAAACTTGATGATGAATTTATAGAAGTTTGGCACTTTGATATCAGAACCGGAGGTAATTTCCCTCCATCCTTTCCTGATGCCAAACACCCATGAAAACAGGATGGTTTCGAACAGGGCAAAAACAACCAGCGATACTGTACCGGCCCAGTAGTCATACTCATCAAACACGCCATACTTAAAGAACAGCACGGTTGGCATACCCAACAGGAACACGAACAAACCGAATGACCAGGCAGCGGATTTGCGCCCCCAGTTAAACTCATCCTGCAGGAAGCCGATCCAAGGCGTACCCATGGCCAGCGATGATGTGATACCTGCGAAGAATAACAAGCCAAACCACATCACACCGGATAAAGCGCCTAACAAATCACCCCACTGGTAGAACAGGTAAGGCAGTGTCTGGAAGGCTAGTCCTAAACCACCTGACTGCACCATTTCCGACACCCGATCTACGCCCAGGTAACCGATAGAGATTGGGATGAGGATAGACGCGCCCAGCACTACTTCCACAAATTCGTTCATCCATCCGGCAGACATCGCATTCAGGGCAATGTCGTCGTTGCCCCGCACATAAGAGGCGTAGCAATGCACCGTACCCATACCTACGGAAAGGGTAAAGAAAATCTGCCCGGCTGCAGCTAACCACACCGTAGGCGACCAAAGCCGATCGAAGTTCGGTGTCCAGAGGAAGTTAAGGCCGACAGAGCTGTCGTTGATGGCGCCGTTCTCACCGGCAGTAAGCGTAACACCTCTGAAAGCAAGGAAGAGGCCGAATATAATAAGCATCGGCATACCTATTTTAGCAACACGCTCCACACCTGATGCGAGCCCCTGCGACAGAATCCAAGTGTTGAGTAACAGGCAAATTACATAGAAAACGATGGGCTCATAAGGCACACCTAATGTAGAAGTACCCAAACTAACATACTCGCCAAAGAAGCTTGCCACCCCTTCCTGGTCCAAACCACTGAAAGTGCCTATAACGGAGTGGAAGACGTAAGAAAGCGTCCAGGATTCAATGTAGCAGTAATAAGCCGCAACCGCAATGTTTGTCCAGATACCGAACACGCCCACGTATTTCCAGAGGCGGTTTTTGCCCATGGTATCCACTATAAATGGGGTAGAGTGGTGTCCGTGCTTCCCCCCGAAGCGGCCCATCGACCACTCGATCCAGAGGAGGGGAATACCCATCACCAGAAAACAGATAAGATAAGGAATAATAAAGGCGCCGCCTCCGTTCTGTACCGCCTGTACCGGAAAACGGAGGAAGTTTCCGAGACCCACGGCATTGCCGGCCATCGCTAAGATGAGACCGACACGTGAGCCCCACGATTCTTTGTTAGCACTCATAAAGTAAGGTAGAAGTGTTAGATTAGTGTTGGTTGATAAAGGTTAGCTTATAGTAGGCTGAATTTAAAGGTTCCAATATAGAGAATGCATCCGACAGCACCATTTAAAATCAGAAATTTTTAATATAGCCTGGGGCAGAGCAG
Organism: Pontibacter pamirensis; assembly: GCF_010015475.1. GTDB lineage: Bacteria > Bacteroidota > Bacteroidia > Cytophagales > Hymenobacteraceae > Pontibacter > Pontibacter pamirensis. The sequence continues at coordinate 355,956 of NZ_SSNI01000001.1, read as the reverse complement.
CAGTTGTCCCCCACTGTTGCTTTGCCCCAGGTTTTTACTGTATACTATACTGCCTGCTCCGCCACCATCTGTATGCCTTGCAGAAAAGTGTGCGGTCTGTAGCCAAGCTCCGTTTCTGCTTTGCGGATACTGAAGCCTGTGCGCGCCGGCCGTTTGGCTGGCTGCGTGAAGGTGCTACCGTCTGCTTTATCTATCAGGCCTTTATCCAGGGCGAAGAAATCCGCTACCTGCAGCGCCATGTCGTAAGGCGTCAGCATTTCGCTCCCGGAGATGTTAAAGATGCCTTCCGCGTCTTTTTCTATGGTCAGCCAGCAGCCCATTGCCAGGTCCTCGGCCAGGGTGGGCGTACGAAACTGGTCGGTTACCACTTTAATCACTTTACCAGCCTGCAGGCTATCTCTTACCCATAACACGATGTTAGATCGGCCATAGTCGTGGGCGATACCGAATACCAGCACGGTCCGCAGAATGGCCCATTTGCATTTTGCCTTCTTCACAACCTCCTCTGCCTGCAGCTTTGTCTCACCATAAAAGTTCACCGGGTTGGCTTTGGCTTCCTCATCATATGGCCCATCTTCCCCATCAAAAATGAAGTCAGTGGACAGATGCACCAGGTGCACGTTGTACTTTTCACAGGCGTTGACCAGATACTGCACAGCATCGCGGTTCAGGAGCACAGCGCCATCACGGTCTGTTTCGCACTGGTCCACGTTGGTCATGGCAGCGGTATGGATGATGTGGGTCGGGCGGAACTCACTTACCACCTGCTCTACCTCCTCCGGCTTTGTTACGTCCATGCTTCGGAATGGCAGCGTTGGCAACACTTCGAACAGTTTATTCTCTCCCCGGCTAGTCGCCAGCAGTTTTACACCCTGCCTTGGCAGTAGTAGTTCTGCCAGCTTCTGGCCCAGCAGACCGTTGGAGCCTGTAATTAGTATCTTTTTCATTCGTTGTTATTTCTGAAGTGTCTGCGTGTTGTAGTCGTAATCATACTTTCTGGCGATCTTTCTCTTCCGCATGTTCTCCACCTTCACCTTCATTTTGATGTCGCTCAATGGGCGGTCACGGCCATCTTTGGGCTGTTCTGCTATTTTATCGACTACATCCAGTCCGTCTACTACCTGCCCGAAAACAGTATACACCCCGTCCAGCATGGGAGTGCCGTCATGGTTCTCCACAATATAAAACTGAGAACCGCTGGAGGCTCTGGATGGATTCACCCTATCATCCTGGCGAGCTGCAGCCACGGCACCGCGCACATGCTTGTGCGCCGGATTTATTTCGGCAGGAACGGTATAACCGGGGTTACCCGCGCCATCGTTACGAGGCTCACTGTCTTTTGTGTTCGGGTCACCGCCCTGTATCATAAATCCATCTATGACACGATGGAAAGTGGTGCCGTCGTAAAAGCCTTCCCGTGCTAGTTTTAAGAAGTTCTCTTTGTGTTGTGGGGTATCATCGAAAAGAATCAGCTTTATCTCACCTTGCGGTGTTTCAATTGTCACCAATAGGTCTTTTCCCTTCGGCTTCTGAGCCAGCACAGCGGCAGGCCAAAGCATCATCATCACGGCCACTAAGGCTATACTTTTTAGCAGTCTCATCTTTCAATAAAATGGTTTAAACTTCTCGCACTTTTACCTGCGCATAGTTAACAGGTTCTCAAAATTAAGTCTTTTTCGCTCTGCTTTAAGTTTTTTTAACATTTTCTACCTTGATACCTGCAGATGATTTTTGAGCAAGTGGTATATGCATAAAGGGGCTCTACCTATAGGCATGTCATTTTGTTCTTCAGTATGTTATATGCTGTTCCTCTTACATAGAAATTTTGCACACTAAAACAGCCATTTTAAACAATGGCAGGTAAGTTCATGCTAAAAAGCACTGGTTGTTTGCCCAGCGTTAAATTAACAATTTCATAAATAACTAATCTAAAAGCACTACAAGCGAAGGCAAAAGTTAAACTTAACTACTTTAAAACTGCACTGAATCAGGCAAAACAGCTTTGTCTTTTAAAACATGATAAAAAAGGGTTAATTTTAAGATACTGACAAATCAACTTAAGCTACCTGATGAAGAAAGTCATCCTTTTCACACTATTTTCCCTGATTTCTTATACCAATCTGCTGGCACAAGCAGAACGAACTTACTCTATTGATGAGCAGATAGATACCGCTGTTGCCCCTACCGCCGAGTTTATTTCCGATATCATCTTTTATGAAGTAACTATAGCAGGTAATCCTATCCCGCTTATCCTGGTCTGGCTTCTGGCTGGCGCCATCTTTTTTACCTTTTACCTGGGCTTCATTAACTTCAGGGGCTTTAAGCACGCGATTGACATCGTGCGCGGGAAATACAACCAACCGGATGCCACTGGGGAAGTGTCACACTTCCAGGCGCTGACAGCAGCTGTTTCCGGCACAGTGGGTTTGGGTAATATAGCGGGTGTCGCTATTGCTATCTCCTTGGGTGGTCCCGGCGCTACCTTCTGGATGATAATGGCAGGCTTGCTAGGCATGTCCTCTAAGTTTGTGTCCTGTACGCTGGGTGTAAAGTATCGCGATGTGCATGCTGACGGCACGGTTTCCGGCGGACCGATGCATTACCTGAGCAAGGGACTGAAGGAAAAAGGCATGGGCAAGCTCGGTAAGTTCCTGGCTGCCTTCTTTGCGTTTATGTGTATAGGCGGTGCTTTCGGAGCCGGCAACATGTTCCAGATCAACCAGGCGACACAGCAGTTTATTAGCGTGACAGGTGGCGAGGCATCTTTTTTTGCATCTGGTAACGCCTGGATATTCGGCCTGATCATGTCGGTGCTGGTGGGGCTGGTCATTATCGGCGGTATGAAGAGTATTGCGCAGGTAACGGAGAAGGTAGTACCGCTGATGTGTGGTATTTACATTGTTGCCGCTATCATCGTGCTCCTTGTCAACATCACCCGAATACCGGAAGCATTTGCATTGATATTTGAGGGTGCCTTTACAACCACTGCTGTGGCAGGTGGTATAGTCGGGGTGATGATTCAGGGCTTAAGAAGAGGCCTTTTCTCTAACGAAGCGGGTATCGGCTCTGCCTCTATTGCGCACTCCGCCGTTAAGACCAACGTGCCGGTAACGGAGGGCTTTGTTGCTTCGTTGGAGCCATTCATTGATACCGTGATTGTGTGTACCATGACTGCCTTGGTGATTGTGGTGACAGGTGCTTATACTATGGATATAGGCGATGGTATCGCCCTCACGTCCGCTTCGTTTGCCACGGTTATCAGTTGGTTCCCGCTGGTGCTGGCAGGTGCCGTTATTCTTTTCGCCTTCTCTACCATGATCACCTGGTCTTACTACGGACTGAAGTCCTGGACATACCTTTTCGGTAACACCCGGGCTGCTGACGTGAGCTTTAAAGTTATCTTCTGTCTCTTTATCATACTGGGTGCCCCGATGCAACTGGGCAGCGTGGTGGCCTTCTCTGATGCTATGTTGTTTGCCATGAGCATTCCAAACATGGTGGGGCTTTATATACTCGCCCCGGACGTGAAGCGCGAGATGCAGGCTTTCCTGAGCTATGCCCGGTCTTCTAAAAAGCAGCCGCTAACGGAGGATGCTGTGGAAGCAGCGCAGGCTTAGTTCTTGGACAAAAGAATCATTGACAAAGGACAAAGGAACTCGTTGGCCAGTTGCATCAGTTTAACCTCCCTTCTGCCAGGTTCCTTTCAGGAGGACATATATTCAGGATAAGAAAGGTTTCCGTAAACCCTGATACTATAACGTATAAATGGCAAGAGCCGCTTCAGTCAAACGGAAGCGGCTCTTCTTGTTAAATCAGGTTTGCCTATACTTCGCTGCGCTGCGCTTTGATGCTCTTTAAAATAGCATCGCCACCCTGGCCCAGGATTTTTTTCGCCAGTTGCTCGCCCAGCGCCTCGGCTTCTGCTGTTTGGCCGGTGAACGTTTCCTGCAACAGCGTCTGGCCGTCTAAGCTGACAAGGCCTCCGGTTATACTAATGCCGTCCTCTGTTAGCGTTGCTAGCGCAAAAGATGGGATACTACAGCCACCTTCCATTGTTCTCAGGAACCCGCGTTCTGCCAGCAGACTGGTATGGGTGTCTGTATGGTCTAGCGCCTCTTTTATCGCCTGCTTCAGTTCCGGCTCCAGGTCTCTGGCACACTCAATTGCTACACTGCCTTGGCCGGCAGCGGGCACAAACTCATCTTCCGGAAAAGTATGCACAATTAGGTTATCATAGCCCATGCGCACTACTCCGGCGTAAGCCAGCATCAGGGCATCAAACTGCTTTTCTTCCAGTTTGCGCAGGCGTGTCTGCAGGTTTCCTCTTGATTCGGCCGTGGTGACATTGGGGTAGTACTTCTTCAGCAAAGCCCTTCTGCGGGTGGAGGAGGTTCCGATTTTCGCAGTGCTGCCGCGCTCCAGCTTAAAGTTAGGGTCAAAGCTCAGGATGACGTCGTTTACCTGCTCGCGCTCCATAAACGCAATTAACTCTAAATCAGCCGGAATGGTAGATTGCACATCTTTGGCGCTATGCACCGCAATTTCTACCTTTCCCTCGCGCAGGCTTACCTCCAGCTCTTCTGTAAAAACGCCTTTAGAGCCGATCTTATCCAGCGACTTATCCAACACCTGGTCGCCTTTGGTACTGATAATCACTAACTCTGTTTTAAGGCCGGCAGCCTGTAGCTTTTCAGCGGCTGCCTCTGCCTGCCACAGCGCCAGCTTGCTGCCGCGTGTGCCAATGCGTATCATTTTATCTGGTATATTCGTCATATATACTTTCTGTTGCTTCCTGTGCTTTAGAGGCCAAATTGCTGCATGGTTTAATTGTTAATTCTCAGGATGAGGCAGAATCAGCAGTCAAACAATTTAGCCATTTAACCATTTAACAAATTATCCTTTACGCAGATAACCTGCTATTTGAATAGAGCTATCTACAAATACCATTTTTGGGTTTGCATTTCGCTCGATGTGGTAGTGTGCCTGGTTTAGCTCCTCTGCCAACTCTTCAGCATTCGCTTCTGTTATCACTTTCGAAAACTTCTGTACAAAGTCCAGTTCAGCGGGCGGTAGAAACGTGATGAGAGAATTATCTACGCCAAAGAGCATGACCTTACGGAACAGGTTGAGGGCATAGAGCAGGAAGTTCTTCTGGTTCTCCCGGCCCAGTGTCTGAAACTTGTCACTCATGTCAATCAAATCCGTGAACTTATAGCTGTAGCAGTGGCGCATCCATTCAGTGAAAAACACAAAGTAGTCGCTGCTGATTTCAGTAGTCAGTTTGGCGGCCGCATTCAGATTTCCTTCGGCTAGCTGTGCAATTTGGTTGGCCGTTGTATCGTCAGCACTATACTTTTGCTGCAGGTGTGCCACTACTTCCTGCTCTGTAAAATTGCGCACCTTCACAATCTGGGTACGTGAAGTAATGGTGGCTAGCAGTTTCTCCGCAGACTGCGACACGAGCAAAAACAGCGTTTGCGCTGGCGGCTCCTCCAGCAGTTTCAGCAGGGCATTGGCCGCGGATGAGTGCATGAGTTCCGGCAACCAGATGACAACTATTTTATAGGCTCCCTCAAAGGCTTTCAGCGACACCAGCTTTACCAACTGGCGACTTTCGTCTTTCGAGATATTGCCCTGTTTATTCTCCGCGCCAATATGCTGCATCCACTCGTTCAGGCCCTGGTAAGGACTAGCCAGCACAAACTCACGCCACTCGATCATAAACTTATTGCTCAGCGCGTCTTTGCTCACAGACTTGGTGGTGGTAACAGGCATCACAAAGTTAAAGTCCGGGTGCACCAGTTTGTTCATCTTTGCGCAGCTGTTGCAGGTGCCACACGAATCTTCAGGCTGTTTGTTCTCGCAGTTAATGTAGGTGGCATAAGCCAGCGCCAGCGCCAGGTTGGCACTACCTTCCTGCCCCAGAAACAGCTGTGCGTGCGCCACATGGTTCTGCTGCACCGACTTCAGCAACAAAGCCTTCTTTTCCTGATGACCTATGATGTTTTTGAACTGCACCTTGGGGGAATTATGAAATAAAAATTATGAATTATGAATGGCTAAGTGGTTCAATTGTTAGATGGTTAAACCGCTATAGGATTGTCTCCGGGGATAACCAGTAAACATGAATCAACAATTTAACAATGCAGCCATTCAACTATCAGCAATTAGCAATCAATTCTTCGCGTAATGCTGCGTTTGCTCGAATACATTGTATAGTATGGCTCTCTCCGTTTCATCAAATGGAATGTTGCGGCGCTCCATTACTTTGGCTGCAACCTCGAAGGCTTTGCTTAGCTGGTAAGTCTCAAGCCCTGCCGCCCCGCCCCAACTGAAGGAAGGAATGAAGTTAGGCGGGAAACCAGCACCGAAGATATTGGCACTTACGCCTACTACCGTTCCGGTATTAAACATGGTGTTGATACCCGATTTGCTGTGGTCGCCCATAATCAACCCGCAGAACTGCTGCCCTGTGCCTTTAAGTCCACCTGTGGTATAATTCCAAAGCTTTACTTCCGCATAGTTATTTTTCAGATTGGAGGTGTTGGTATCAGCACCCAGGTTACACCATTCTCCTATCACAGAGTTACCCAGAAATCCTTCGTGGCCTTTGTTGCTATAGCCTAGAATTACAGAAGCACTTACCTCTCCGCCTACTTTACAGAAAGGGCCAACTGTTACATCGCCGCGCATCTTTCCGCCCATGTTTACATTGCTGCCCTCACACAAAGCAAACGGCCCCCTAATCACGGCGCCTTCATGTACCTGGGCATCTTTGCCAATGTAGATGGGGCCGTTTTCTGCGTTCAGCACAGCCGCACGTATATTCACGCCTTCCTCTATAAAGATATTCTCTTCCGCATACACCATCGTGTGCCTGTCATTTACAGGCTGGCTTTGCCGGTCTTTTGTCAGCACCTTAAAATCACTGCAAATCAGCTGACCGTTGTTGAGAAAAATATCCCATACATCTTTCATGATAGTGCAAGTATCGCACTCCTGCCTTCTGGAAGCAGTATGAGAAATCAATTCTTCTATGGTATGCATCTCCAGGTTATCGCCGTTAAGCGCAACAAGCGTGTCTCCGTAGTACAGTGCTTCTCCCATCTTTAGCTCCCGGACAGACTGCAGCAGGTTTTCATCCGGACAGACAGCACCGTTGATGTACAGGTTGTGCGTACCAAAGAACACCTTAAATTTCTCCTGCAGGTATGGCTGTGTCAGGTAAGAGACAGCCTCTCCCATATAGGTGATCCATTTTTCGGCAATCGTGATTATACCAACACGTATATCGGCCACTGGCCTCGTAAAAGTGAGGGGCAGCAGGTTCTGCCGTATGGTAGGTTCGTCGAAAAGAATAATATTCATAAGGGCAAAAATAAAGAAGTCTTCCCGATATTCTCAGGAAGACTTCTTTTTTGAAACGTTTTAACCGGAATTAACCGCTTATTTCTTTTGGTAACGCTGCTTGAACTTGTCGATACGACCTGCAGTATCCACAAACAGGTTTTTACCAGTGTAGAATGGATGTGAAGCAGAAGAAACCTCGACCTTGATAACCGGATATTCTTTGCCGTCTTCCATGGTGATGGTTTCATCAGAAGTCATGGTAGAGCGCGTGATGATTTTGTAATCGCTGGATGTATCCTGGAAAACCACCTCTCTGTATTCTGGATGAATGCCTTTTTTCATTATTATAAACGTTAATTAACCTTAATTCTCTATCGGACTGCAAATTTACAAATTAATCCGGAAAGTAAAACGCTAGGGCTAAATTATTTTACAGGTAATTTAAACCAAGGGCTAAGGCAAATTCTTCTTAAATTTGCCTTAGCATCCGCCCCAGTTGGCAAAAACCGTAACCTGATACCCATGGCATTACCACTACAAGAACAGAACCTGATACTCGACAAGGCACAGATTGAGCAGAAAATCATGCGTATCGCGTACCAAATCTACGAGAAGAACTTTGAAGAGCAGGAATTAGTGCTGGCTGGTATTTACGAGAACGGCTATACACTCGCGCAGATGCTGGCTGAAAAGCTGCAGGCTATCTCTCCTATTCAGGTACAGTTGCTATGCATAACGCTAAATAAAACCGTTCCCCTTAATGAGCCTATCATGATGGACCCAGAGCAGCCTTCCTTAACCGACAAAGTCATTGTGCTGGTAGATGATGTGCTGAATACAGGCAAAACACTGGCCTATACGTTAAACACTTTCCTGGCGCACAACCCGAAGAAAGTAGAAATTGCCACACTCGTAGACCGCCACCACCCGCTTTACCCTGTTGCCGCCACCTATACAGGTTACTCCCTGGCCACTACACTGAATGAGCACATTATGGTGTACCTGAACGAGGAGAAGTACGGGGCGTACCTTAATTAATTGCTAAATGGCTGCATTGTTGAATTGTTAATCTGTGGTCATTGCTCCTTTCATAGAATAACCATTTAACAATCAAACAATTTAATCATTAACATAGATGAAACAACTCTGCTTCGCCACCAATAACAAACATAAACTAGCCGAAGTAAGCCAGATGCTGGAGGGAAAGTATGAACTGCTCAGCCTGCAGGACATAGGCTGCCATGAAGAGCTACCGGAAGAACAGGATACGCTGGAAGGTAACTCCAGACAAAAGGCAGAATATGTGTGGCAGCACTACAACGTAAGCTGCTTTGCTGATGATACCGGACTGGAAGTAGAAGCTTTAGACGGTGCCCCAGGCGTTTACTCCGCACGCTATGCCGGCCCGCAGCGGTCCGACAGCGACAACATCCAGCACCTGCTGCAGAACCTGGCCCCGCACGAAAATTGCAAAGCCCGCTTCCGCACATCTATTACGCTGATACTGGACGGGAAGGAGCACCAGTTTGAGGGCACTGCGAAAGGCACCATCAGCAAGGAGTATAAAGGAAACAAAGGCTTTGGCTACGATCCGGTGTTTGTGCCCGAAGGCCACGACCGCACTTTCGCAGAAATGAGCGCTACCGAGAAAAATGCCATCAGCCACCGTGGGCGCGCCGTGCAGCAACTGGTGGCTTTCCTGAAAGCGCTCTGACTCATTGGCTTTAAAAAAGTGCGATGGCATTGGTCTTGTTCTGCTTAATGTCGTAATTTTGTAGCCTGAAACCATAGCTTCCTATGCAAAAGCCATTTATTGTCGGAATTACAGGAGGTAGTGCTTCAGGAAAGACGACTTTTTTAAACCAGTTACTCACGTCGTTCTCACCGGAAAACATCTGCCTGATTTCTCAGGACAATTATTATAAATCCCGCGAGTTCCAGACCAAAGACTTGAACGGAATCGTTAATTTCGACCTCCCTTCCTGCATCGACGATGAGGCGTATGCTCACGATATTGTAAAGCTGAGCAAGGGAGAAACCGTTCACCGCACGGAGTATACTTTTAACAACCCGAACGTAGTGCCGAAGCAACTGGAATTTAAGCCGGCTCCTATTGTGGTAGTGGAGGGTATCTTCGTTTTTTACTTTGAAGAGATCGCCAAACTGCTGGATCTGAAAGTATTTATAGACGCCAAAGAGTACATTAAACTGCAGCGTCGCATCGTCCGCGACCGCATTGAGCGGGGCTATGACCTGGAAGATGTGCTGTACCGCTACACCCACCACGTAGCACCGACCTACGAAAAATACATTAAGCCGTATAAAAACGACGCCGACATCGTTATCCCGAACAACGAGCATTTCGAGAGAGGGCTAGAGGTGCTTACCACATTCTTAAACGCGAAAATAAAAGCATGAGGCACAAGTTTGCTGTAATCGGACTGGGCATATTCGGAAACTCCATTGCCCGCACACTGGCCGAGCGTGGCGCCGAGGTCATTGCCATTGACTACTCTGAAGACCATGTGGAAGCCATAAAAGATGAGGTGGCCTATGCCGTGGCCTTCGATGCCACCGACATCCGTGCACTGGAGGCACAGAACATACAGGACATGGATGCCGTGATAGTGGCCATCGGCGAAGACTTCGAGGCCGTGCTGATTACGACGGCGAACTTACAGGAACTGAACGTAAAACGCGTGATTACGCGGGCCTCTAACAAACAGCAGCGCCGCATTCTGGAGAAGATGGGCGTGCAGGAGATTCTGTCGCCGGAGGGTGAGGTAGGTAAAACGGTGGCTGAGCGCCTGCTGCAGCCCAGCATCCGCACGTTCCTTCCCTTACCTGACAATTACGAGATTGTAGAACTGAACGCACCGCGTAACATCGCTAACCGCAGTGTTGCGAAGATATCCCTCCGCGAAAAGTATAACCTCAACCTAATAACGATAAAGCGATTCTTTGAAGAGATCCAGGACGGGAAGCCAACGCAGGTAGAGCATATTATCGGTGTACCAAAGGCCGACACCATCATTTATCCCTCAGATATTCTGATTCTTATTGGCAAGAAGCACGATGTAAAGCGATTTATTGATATAAACCGCTAAGGATTTCTTTTTTAAAATAAAAAAGGCATTACATTTGTAAACAATACATTACCAATGCCAAACGCTAAAAACATATCCAACTGCTTTAAGCATCTTCTGATGTCTTTTACCTTGCTGTGGGCACTTGTGCTCAACGGACAGGAGGTAGTGGCGTATACTTCGGCGGTAAATGGCCCGGCACAGCAGTCCAATTCCAAACTGGCTACTGTCCCTGACTCAGAGAACAAAAACGTTGTAAAGCAGAAGGTATCGCTGGAGGCAACTACCTCCTTCGTAGCGCTTAACCTGCAGCAGGCCGCAGTGCCACTGCCGCAGCAGCCATCCTTTGCCAAACCCACTGACGAGCTTTTGCCGGCTTACACAACCATACCTCCGGGTATAGGCTTTGTATCCCGTATTTTCCCTATCACCATTCAGCCTAACGCCCCTTAGGCTTTCCTCCCCTTCATTTTTTATTCCCTTTGCTAATTTCCAGCGCTTTGGCAGGCTAATATTCTTTAGCCGACGGAACGCATCCGAGGCTTTTTACAGTTGCCTATAAAAGGAGAAGGGAAAACTATAGTATTCAAACAAATTCAATTATACCAATTCTATTATTAATCTAAAATGCGGAATAAAACATTTATAATTGTTCTGACAGTTATTGTATCGGCACTTTGCCTTTACTACCTGTCTTTCTCTTTTGTTGCCCGCAGTGTGCAGAATAATGCTGAAGCGTATGCTACGGATGCACAAGGCAATTTAAATCCTGCAAAACTGCAGAATTACCTCGATTCTGTTTCGCGGGAGCCTGTTTACATGGGCATGACCTATCAGGAGGTAAAAGAAAACGAACTTGGCCTTGGCCTCGACCTGAAAGGCGGTATGCACGTGGTGCTGGAGGTGTCTCCGGTGGAGATTATCCGCTCTATGTCCGGCAACAGCAAAGACCCTAACTTCCTGAAGGCCCTTAACCGTGCACAGGAATTGCAAAAAAACAGCCAAGCGCGCTTTACAACTCTTTTTGCAGAGGCTTATCGTGAAGTTGAGCCAGATGGCCGCCTGAGCCGCATCTTCTCTAACACTGCGAACCGTGGCAGAATCAGCTACGAGTCTACGAACGAGGAGGTTGTTGAAGTAATTGAAAAAGAGGTTGATGATGCCATTGATCGCTCTTTTAACATCCTGCGCACGCGTATTGACAGATTTGGTGTTACACAGCCAAACATTCAGCGCCTGGAAGGTACAGGCCGTATTCAGATTGAGTTACCGGGTATCGACAACCCGGACCGCGTACGCAACCTGTTGCAGGGCATGGCAAACCTCGAGTTCTGGGAAGTATGGTCTCCACAGGAGTTCAGCCCTTACTTTGCTCAGTTGGGCCAGTACCTGAATGAGCAGCAGCGCGCCGGTAACCTGAACATTGCAACCGATAACACTACTACTCCACAAAATGCTACTGGCAATGCAGCCGTTGTTAGAGACGATACAGATGTGTTGGCACAGGCTGCTGTAACAGATTCTGCCGTTACAGATACTACTGCCATCGCTTCTACACAAACAGACAGCGCTGCAGCAGTTGCGGCAACTTCCACACTTGACTCTTTGGCTAACGCGCAGCAAAATAATGTGCTAGCTAGTCTGTTTACACAAATGCCTAGTGGCATCGGTGCGAACGTACGCGATACAGCCCAAATCAACGATATCCTCAGCCGCCCGGAAGTACGCGGCATGTTCCCTTCTAACATGAAGTTCCTGTGGAGTGTGAAGCCAATTTCAGGTGATAACCGCCAGGATTTTGTGGAGTTCTACGCTATAAAAAGAGGCCGCGGTGGCGACGCCCCATTAACAGGCGAGGCTATCAACGATGCACGTCAGGACTTCGACCAGACAGGCCGCCCGGAAATCAGCATGACGATGAACCCAACAGGAGCTAAGAAATGGGCTCGCCTGACAGGTGATAACGTGGGCCGCCAAGTAGCTATCGTGCTGGATAACTATGTGTATTCTGCACCAGTGGTACAAGGTGAGATTTCGGGCGGTAGCTCTTCTATCTCCGGTAACTTTACTATAGAAGAAGCGCAGGACTTAGCAAACATTCTGAAAGCTGGTAAAATGCCAGCTCCAACACGCATTGTGGAAGAAGCCGTAGTAGGTCCTTCTCTTGGCCAGGAAGCCATTAACCAAGGACTGATTTCTACTTTGGCTGGTTTCGCTATCGTGGTTATCTTTATGATTGCTTACTACAGCCGTGGCGGTTTTATTGCTGACCTGGCCCTTCTTTTCAACGTGTTCTTTATCCTGGGTGTGCTGGCACAGTTTAATGCTGCGCTTACACTACCTGGTATCGCAGGTATTGTGCTTACGTTAGGTATGGCCGTGGATGCGAACGTACTGATATTTGAGCGTATGCGGGAAGAGTCTTTGAAAGGACTGTCGATGCGTGAGATCATCAACAAAGGGTATGACAAAGCTTTCAGTACCATTTTGGATGCGAACGTTACAACATTCCTTGTAGGCTTTATCCTTTATTTCTTCGGTTCCGGTCCTGTTAAAGGCTTCGCTATTACGCTGATGATCGGTATTGTAACGTCGTTCTTTACATCAGTATTCATCTCAAGAGTGTTTGTTGAGAATGCTTTCAAGAGAGGTGGTAAGCTGTCGTTCTCGACGCTGATTTCCGGTAAAATGTTCAGGAATATCAAGTTTGATGTGATGGCGTACAGAAAGCCAGCTTATGCCTTTTCTGTGGCAATATTGGCTTTTGGATTTGTAGCGATGTACATCAACGGTGGCCCTAACCTGGGTGTTGACTTCAAAGGTGGTCGTTCTTATGTAATAGAGCTTGATCAGGCTGTTCCGGCATCTGATGTACGTACTGCCCTGGCAGATGATTTCCAGGAGGCGGGTACTGAGGTGAAAACCTATGACACGCCTAACCGCTTGAAAGTTACAACGAGCTGGTTGGCAGATGATGAAAGTACACAGGCAGATGAGCAGGTAAAAGCAGCTTTGATGAGTGGCCTGGAGGAGTACGGCAATTTGAACCCGGAAATACTAAGTTCTTCTAAAGTAGGTGCCACTATAGCCGATGACATTCAGAACACTGCTTTGATTGCGATGCTGCTGGCCTTGGTAGGTATCTTCCTATACGTAATGCTTCGATTCAGAAAATGGCAGTTTTCCCTTGGAGGCGTGGTAGCCTTGTTGCACGACGCCCTGATGATTATAGCCGTATTCTCTATCCTGGACCTGTTTGGTATCTCTTATGAGATTGACCAGGTGTTCATTGCTGCGGTGCTAACCATTATCGGTTTCTCAATCAATGATACCGTGGTAATCTTTGACCGTGTGCGGGAGTACATGTATGATAATCCACGTGCCCACGTGAGAGAGATAGTGAACCCAGCCCTGATCAGCACCTTTAGCCGTACCATTATCACTTCCCTGACATTATTCCTGGTGGTTGTGATTCTGTTCTTCTTTGGTGGCGAAGTTCTTCGTGGCTTCTCACTGGCAATGATTATCGGTGTACTAGCCGGTACTTACTCTTCCCTGTTTATCGCTACTCCAATTGTAGTAGATACTATGAAGGATGAGGAAACGCCAGTTGCTTCAGCGCAGGTTGCACAGTCAGCTCGCTAAGAGACACAGGTATAAAAACAGAAAAGCCCGGAGCATATGCTCCGGGCTTTTCTGTTTTTATACCTTTCGTGTTACGACAAAACGAGCTGGCACCAGCAAGTTAAACATCGTGCAAAAGAAGAAGCCAGCTCCGTGAGGGGCTGGCTTCTTCTTTTATACTAGTGCTTGTACTTAAACGGTAATACCATCCGCAACAACTTCTCTCACTTCTGGCACCATGCGCTTCAACAGGTTCTCGATACCTGACTTCAGCGTAACAGTGGCAGACGGGCAACCGCTGCATGAACCTTGCAGGAATACAGTTACAACGCCATCGTGGTAAGACTTAAAGGTGATGTTACCACCATCCTGCTCAACAGCCGGACGCACATAGTTCTCCAACAGGTCAATTACTTTCTTAGAGATTTCCGCATCTTCTGCGGATGCTTCGCCGTCAGTAGCGGTAGTCTCTGGCTTGTTAACGGTAAAACCTTCGTTAAATGCCGGCCCGCCAGCCTCTGTATAAGACTTAAGGAAAGTGCGCAATTCCGGTATCAGCTTCACCCACTCTATATCTGAGCTTTTCGTAACCGTAACGAAGTTGCTCGCGATGAAAACACGTGATACATAGTCAAAGTTGAAAAGCTCCTGCGCCAGCGGCGACTCCAAAGCGCTTTCCAAAGTAGGATAATCCACGCTCTGGCCGTCTGGCAACAGTTGCACGTTCATCACAAACTTCATTGACTCAGGATTCGGGTTGGCTTCTGCGTATACAGAAACTACTTTTTCTTTATTTTCTATCATGATATTTCTCTGTTTTATATTAAAACCTAAGGCTATACCTTTAAGTTTCCAAAATTAGTCAATATTTCTGAGAAGTAGCAAAGCAGCACTTGTTGCCCGAACGGCAGTTAACAAACTCAAAGCTGTTGTAGCTCCTGCTCGGGTAATTAATGAAAGCTTCTATCTCAACTGCTAAGCACCATACATTCAGAAAGCAGTACAACTGATTATGCCTGATGATACAGCTTTAGCAACAGTCTGATACATGCAGATTCCTGTTTTCAGCACAAAAAACCTTCTTATTTTCTTAAGTATAAATCTCTGCCAATAAGGTTTAAAAGCTGCGTTTATACGTATAATCACACTTATTTTTATAGTTTCGTCTACTTAAAGCTCTTTTCCCAGTACTATTTTTGACGTATAGCGTATCTAACACCTTATATTGAATTCAAGTTTTAACGATACAACATATCATGGAAAGAGAAGATATAAAGAGAGAAGCAGATAAAGAACAGGTAAAGGAAACTATCTCTGATATCCAGAACAAGTCAAACTCATCAGCAAAGCCCTCAGATGGAAAGAATGATGATGTGGTTAAAGATGAAAACATACCTGTAACTTATATCGACACTGAACCGAAGGATATCCCCATAAAGCATTAGCAATAATTGTACATAAAAGATTGCTTCGGATACACGTAGAACCTGCTCAAGGAGATCGATTTTACGTGTGTCCGAAGCAAAAATCTCTCCTCATACAGGGCGAACTCACTCTTTTACGTTTACTCCAACTGCCAGAAGTATTGGCATCCAGGCCAGAGCGGCAGCTTTCAGCAGTTAGGTTTGATTAGCTAATTACTTCAGAAAACGTATCTTTGCACCGCAAGCAAATTTGAACTGACGTAACACCGCATTTCCTAAACATGCTAACCAATTTCATTCTGCTGGCGCAGGCCCAGCATGCGCTTCCGATTTTCCTGATAATACCTTTCCTGTTTCTGATTGGCATGATAGCCGCCGGCCCTATCTTCTTTGGGCACTTTTGGGAACACAACTATAAGACCGTAGCCGTAGTGCTTGGCTTAACGGTGCTGCTCTACTACCTGTTTGCCCTCGGAGACTATCATATGCCGGCACACACGCTTGCTGAATATATTACTTTTGCAACCCTGCTCAGTTCGCTTTACATAGCCGCAGGCGGTATTTACTTAAACATAAATGCCAATGCTACTCCGGCTATGAATGTGGCCTTGGTGGCAGTGGGAGCTGTATTGGCTAACTTCATCGGTACTACAGGCGCTTCGCTTCTACTTATTCGCCCGTTCATCAGGCTTAACGTGCATCGTATTAAGCCTTACCAGATCATTTTCTTCATCTTTATAGTAAGTAATGCCGGTGGTCTGCTTACCCCGCTTGGCGATCCTCCCCTGTTCATCGGTTTTATAAAGGGTGTGCCTTTCTTTTGGACATTAATTCACCTGTTTACCCCCTGGGTGCTGTCTATAATACTGCTTTGCTTGCTTTTCTTCCTGGTTGACAGGCGCAACAAAGAAACAGCATTTACACCGCGCCCGGAAGTAGTAGCTAAAAACGAGGCGAAAACTGAATTCCACTTTAGCGGCAAACGCAACCTGTTCTGGTTAGCAATTATAATTGGTGCTGTATTTCTGGACCCGAACGTAATAGATGGCCTGCCTCATATTTACTACGACGGCAACAAGTTTTCATTCCTGCGCGAAATCATTCAGTTGACTGCTGCCTTTATGTGCTACCGCTTTTCCAATAAGACGGCGCTGGCTGGAAACAAGTTTAACTTCCACCCTATCCTGGAGGTAGTGTTCCTGTTCTTCGGCATCTTCTTCACAATGATGCCGGCCCTGCAGCTTTCTGCTGAGATTGCCTCTGCACCGCAGTATGCACAATTCATCACACCTAACTTCCTGTACTGGGTAACTGGTTCGCTTTCCGGCTTCCTCGACAATGCACCGACATATGCGAACTTCCTGTCGCTGGCAATGGCTAAATACGACATGGCGCAGAACATGCCGGTAGATGTTAAACAGTTTGCCACAGGCACCTCTGCCGCAGGCCTGGATACGCTTATCGAATTAGAAGCCATTTCTTTAGCTGCCGTGCTTTTCGGAGCCTTTACCTATATTGGTAACGGTCCTAACTTTATGGTAAAAGCGATTGCTGAAAGCGCAGGCATTAATATGCCTACTTTCTTTGGCTATATCCTGCGTTACTCTATCCCGTTCCTGCTGCCAATTCTGGTACTGGTTTGGTTCCTGGTAGTCCATCTCCGGATATTCTAAAAGCACGTACTCATCACACATAAACGCCACGCTGGAAACAGAGTGGCGTTTTTGCTTTAGGCAATTAATTCCAGGATTCTTACTTTTCTTACCTATAGTAACCGCTATTGATGTATGACAAAGCTAAATAAACTTGATTGGGTCCGTTGCAGTACAACCCCATCCTACATGGACCGCTGATGGATGCGAACGACAATGCCAGACATGGTGTACAGCAACAAATGCATCACCTGAATGGCAGGCACATGTTCATGAACAACATCAGGCTTTTTGGGGTACCTATCAGATGAAGCTGCTAAAATGCGAAAAGCCTCCTGCAGGTAAAACACCATGCAGGAGGCTTAAAAAAACCTGTTGCATTTTCTCAGGAGAAACCCACAGCTATACCTTATTTGCCTGCTGCCGCATCAGGAAATCTGCCAGCACAAGTGCGGCCATAGCATCCACGATGGGCACGGCGCGTGGCAACACGCATGGATCGTGGCGGCCTTTGCCCTTCAGGGTGATGTCTTCTCCTGTATCGTTAATGGTTTGCTGTGGCTGCAGGATAGTGGCTACAGGTTTAAAGGCTACATTAAAGTAAATGTCCTGGCCATTGCTGATGCCACCCTGTATACCGCCGGAGTAGTTCGTACGGGTACGAATGTTGCCTTCCTCATCGGTGTAGAACTGGTCGTTATGCTCTGAACCGCGCATTTTCACACCTTCAAAGCCGCTGCCGTACTCAAAGCCTTTCACAGCATTGATGCTGAGCATGGCCTTGCCCAACTCCGCGTGCAGCTTATCGAAAACAGGCTCTCCTAAACCGGCTGGTACGCCCTGTATCACGCAGCTTACTACGCCGCCAATCGTGTCCTGACTGTCGCGTGCTTCTTCTATCAGGCCTATCATGCGGGAGGCTGTGGCACCGTCAGGGCAGCGCACGATATTGGAGTCAATCTGGTTCAGGTCGAGCTCGGTATATGGCTTTTGCAGTTTTATCTTGCCCACCTGCGACACGTATGACTTCACGCTGATGCCGTGCTTCTCCAGTAGTTTGGCCGCCAGAGCACCTGCTGCCACGCGGGCCACCGTTTCGCGGGCTGAGCTGCGGCCGCCACCGCGGTAATCGCGGGTACCATATTTGGCGGTGTAGGTATAATCCGCGTGCGACGGGCGGAAAGCATGCTGTATATGACTGTAGTCGTGGCTGTGCTGGTCCTTGTTGTTCACCACCATCGAAATGGGTGTGCCTTGTGTCCTGCCTTCAAAGATACCGGACTGTACCGTTACCTTGTCCTCCTCCTTACGGGGTGTTGTAATGGCAGACTGCCCCGGGCGCCTGCGATCCAGTGCATGCTGAATTTCCTCCAGGTTCACCTCCAGGCCGGCCGGGCAGCCATCTATAATAACGCCCACAGCCGCACCATGCGATTCACCAAAAGTAGTTATGCGGAAAAGCTTTCCGTACGTGTTGCTCATATTCTATTTCTTTAGGAAAACGAAGGCTGATATCAGAAGTAATATTAGCAGAATAATGGTTGTGTAGCGCTTTATCGTGTCGAAAAAGTGTACATCCACCAGTGTATTGTCTTCGTTCTCGATGATATTATAAAATGATCCTAAATCTCTGGTTAGGACTAACGCATTGCTGCCGTTAGCACCCGTAATCTGCACCTGCAGCGAAGGCCGCAGCGTATCGTAGGCTGCCGTTGTTGGGTTAAAGTAAATCCACTGCAGCATGTTATCTATATTGTATTGCCCCGGCTCCCGTGGCAGTACAGTGTAGGCAAAGGTTTTAGACCCCACCACTCTACCGGAGCGCTTTGTTACATCCTGCCGCACATCGGGCGGGTAAAACTCCAGCCCTGGCGGCACTTCCGGCGCAGGAGGCATGATGGCAGCCAGATTACCCTCTCCGTTTACTTCGAAAAGATAAGTAAAACTTTTGTTTGCAGCCACTCTTTTCTTCGACAGGCTCTCAGTTAAGGTATAGTTACCGACCGGCACGACATCGCGCAGCGGGTGAGGAGGCAGTTCCTTCACTGGTATCATCCGCTCCCGGGAGTAAAATGTCTTATAGCCTTCCTGCCGGTCTTCTGCCAGCAGGCTCGGGTTTTTCGCTACCCTATACTTAATCATCTGCAACTTCAGCTGCGGAAAGCGCAGCGGCTCCAGGTTTAGCGGGTACAGCACCGACTCGTATAATTTAAAGCGAAGGTATGGCTCCCCCTGCACGGTAACGTTTTCTGGAGTAATCTCTGTGAAATCAAACGCCTCCTCCCAGGTATTTGGCTGCTTCAGTTGCCGCACAATTATGGAGAGTTGATTAGCAAAGTCGTAGAAGTCGAGCAGTTGCTGGTCTGTTTCTGCCAGGTAAAAGTACAGCACCACGTTCACGCCCTCCCCCACAAACACCTCCTTTTTATCTGTGTATATGGTCAGGAAAGCATTGTCGTCTTTGTCAATAAATTCAGGTTCATCGGCTGCAACAGGGGTATCATCCTCCGAGATAAGATCAGGCACGTTTACCTGCTGAGGGACATTCAACTGCATTGGAGTCACCTCTATCGCCATTCCCTTCGACTGTACCGTTTGTCCATTCACCTCCATAGAGAAAGGTCTCAGCGCATACTCCCCCTCCTCCAGTGCCGCATAGTTTTGCGTGATGGTAAGAATAGTGGTGGTTTTACCCCCTGTTATAATCGTTTTGGTGGAAGAGTACTTGTTGCTTCTTTTAAAGCCTTCTATTTCCGGGAAAGGAGTGTACTCCTTTAGCTGCTGATCCTGCAGCTTAACAGAGATGGTATAGTATTGGTTTAGGGGTAATGGGCTCTTGCCTAACTCAAGGCTAATCTGCTGCGCCAGGACTGGCACAACAGAGGCAACGCAGAGAAGAAACAAAAGGATAAAGAGCCGCATAAGCAGATGCCGCTGGGGCACAACCAAATTATAATTCACAATAGGCAAATTTAATAAACTAAAGCACTTACAGGTAAGTGTATTCAAAAACTGCACCGCAGTTGGGCCAGATACACCCTGCGTCCGCACCGCAATTTAGTGGCCAAAAATCTAAGTACAGAGAACATTTCTGGCTGATAATGTTTTAAACCTCTTCCCCTTCTTTTGTAGTTCTTCCACCTGCTGGTTTACCCTTCGTCTCTGCTGATATACTCCTTTGATAAAGGCTTATTATAATAATATACAGCTTTTAGGCTAAATCCTATCTTTCTCTATATGAGCGTATTAATGTCTGAACTTCTGCTTAAAATGTTCCTGTTGCTACATATTATCTAAAAAATTTTACATAAATTTGTAAGTGACCACTTACTTTTGTAATTTTGAGACGTATAAATAAGGCACCCGCAAAAAAATACACGTTAACTTAAAGTTTACACATAACAATGCTTGAGTACATTAAGACAATTTTATTAAAAGTAAGTTTTGATAAAATGCTGTTTGAGAAAGAGTTAAGAAAGGCTTTTAAAGTTCTGCCAACAGAAGAACTGCAGCAACTTAAACAGTGGTGCTACGATCAGTTCTCTGGAATGTATCTCGTTATTCTAAACAAGGTATTCACCAGAGCAAAGGTGGCTTAGGCTAAGGAAATCTTAATCTGGTTGTTGCTCCACAAAGTGGATGTTACGCAGCAAACCACTATAACCAGTGCGCTTTACAGCTGACTTCTTAAACAGCTGCGAAAAAACCTCCTGCGTCAGCTCCTGCCAATCATTTACCTTCATTTCTCTCAGGTGAGGATGCGGCGCAAAAGCGGGCTCGTTGTGCGGTTTGCTAAAGCGGTTCCAGGGGCACACATCCTGGCAGATGTCACAGCCAAACACCCAGTTTCCAAATTTTCCATGCATCTCCTGCGGCAATTGGTCTTTTAGCTCAATTGTAAAATAGGAGATGCATTTACTTCCATCCACTACATAAGGCTCTGTAATCGCACCTGTTGGGCAGGCATCCAGGCAGCGCGTACAGGAGCCGCAGTAGTCTTTGATAGGGCCGTCCGGCTCCAGTTCCAGGTCAATGATCAGCTCCGCGATAAAGTAGAAGCTGCCCACTTGTGGCGTGATGAGGTTGCTGTTTTTGCCCACCCAGCCCAGGCCACTTTTCTTCGCCCAAGCCTTGTCCAGCACTGGGGCAGAATCCACAAAGCAGCGGCCGCCTACTTCTCCTATTTCTTCATTTATGTAGTGCAGCAGTTCTTTAAGCTTGTCTTTGATGACGAAGTGATAATCCGTACCGTACGCATACTTGGAAATCTTATAGGTATCCTCCTCCGCCTGTGTCTCCTCTGGAAAGTAGTTCAGCAACAGCGACACCACCGACTTCGCCCCCTCTACCAGAAGGCGCGGGTCCAGGCGCTTGTCGAAGTGGTTCTCCATGTAGTGCATCTGCCCGTGCATGTTCTGGTTGAGCCAGCGCTCCAGGCGCGGCGCCTCCTCCTCCAGAAACTCAGCCCTGGACACGCCACAGTACATGAACCCCAACTCTTTCGCCTTCTGCTTTATCAGGTGCGTGTATTTCTCTTTATTCAAAACGTATCATTCAAATCGGAGCTTCTGTTCCTCAACAAATTTAAGATAAAATAAATCCACAACCTGCAAGCACTTGCAGGAACTGCGCACACTGTAAGGTTTTTAGAGTATGTAGCTGTTGATGAGAACACACAACTACAGCGGGTGAAAGTGAGAGTAGAATAAATACAAAAAAGCAGGCCCAAAGCCTGCTTCTTAAGTAAACATAATCACAAACAACTATTAATTTTCAGCCTGATCAAATAAGCCGCCTCCTGTAACCTGCTGCGGCGGTATTTTGCCTAAGTGTCTGTAAGCGGCCTCCGTTGCCTCACGGCCACGGGCGGTACGCTTGATATAGCCTTCCTGGATCAGGAACGGCTCGTACACTTCTTCGATAGTCTCGGCCTCTTCGCCACATGCCGTTGCAATGGTAGAAATACCCACAGGACCGCCTTTGTATTTATCGATGATACAAAGCAGGATGCGTTTGTCCATGTCATCAAGGCCGTTGTGGTCTACATCCAGCGCATGCAGGGCAAACTTCGCAATGTCTACTGATATGGTTCCATCGCCTTTTACCTGCGCAAAGTCGCGGGTACGGCGCAGGAGGTTGTTAGCAATCCGCGGTGTACCCCGGCTGCGGCGGGCAATCTCGAAGGCAGCATCATCATGTATAGGCGCACCCAGCAACATCGACGAACGCTTCACAATAGATGTCAGCAGTTCAGAGTCATAGTACTCCAGGCGGCTGTTGATACTAAAACGGGCACGTAATGGCGCTGTCAATAGCCCAGAGCGTGTGGTAGCACCAATCAACGTAAACGGGTTCAAGCTGATTTGCACGGAGCGTGCGTTGGGGCCGGAATCCAGCATGATGTCAATCTTGTAATCCTCCATGGCCGAGTACAGGTACTCTTCCACGATGGGGTTCAGGCGGTGAATCTCGTCGATGAACAGCACATCGTTCGTGTCCAGGTTCGTCAGCAGCCCCGCCAGGTCACTTGGTTTATCCAGCACCGGGCCGGATGTCATTTTGATGCCGGAGTTAAGCTCAGCAGCAATGATATGCGACAGCGTCGTTTTACCCAGTCCCGGAGGTCCGTGCAGCAGCACATGGTCTAGTGCCTCGCCTCTGCGCCTTGCTGCCAGCACAAATATCTTCAGGTTCTCCACCACCTTCGCCTGACCGGTAAAGTCGCTAAAGCTCAGGGGGCGAAGCGCCTTATCTATGTCGCGTTCAACTGGCGACAAACTTTCTTTTTCGCCAGTGAGATAATCTTCTCTCATTGTATATGCTCTATTTTTTTGCAGCTTCTGCTCTACTTGATGGTAACAGCTTCGGCTTCACTTTTGCTCCATTTCAGCCTACTAATTTAATCATTTTTGCTAATTATTTTATATATTTTAGTCATAAATCTAATATAATTAGTAATAATGAAGCTTTATCAGACCTGTAGCATCCCAAAACACGCCATTGGGCCTGAGCTAAGGTCTCGCAGCGTGTGCAGCTCCTGTAAGTGTCTGAACGGGCGGGCAGTAGATGGGCAACAGGTCTTGAAAGAAGCTGTGAGGTCAGAGAAGCAGCAAAGGCAGCCACTTCTGTACTGCCTTTGCTGTTTACTCCGAATAACGAGAAACAAGTACAAGTAATGAATAACGACTACTTAAACGCCTGTATACCCGTAATATCCGCACCCGTAATCAGCAAATGAATGTCGTGCGTGCCCTCGTAGGTTATCACCGACTCCAGGTTCATCATGTGGCGCATAATTGGGTATTCTCCTGTGATGCCCATGCCGCCATGGATTTGCCGGGCCTCACGTGTGATGCGCAGGGCCATGTCCACGTTGTTGCGCTTGGCCATGGATATCTGCTGCGTAGAGGCTTTGCCTTCGTTCATTAAGGTGCCTAAGCGCCAGGCCAGCAGTTGCGCTTTTGTAATCTCCGTTAGCATCTCGGCCAGTTTCTTCTGCGTGAGTTGAAAGCCACCGATGGGTTTATCAAACTGGACACGTTCCATACTGTACTTGCGGGCAGATTCGTAGCAATCGATAGCGGCACCGATGGCACCCCAGGATATGCCGTAGCGGGCAGAATCGAGGCAGCCAAGAGGTCCTTTCAGCCCGTCGACGTTCGGAAACAGGTTCTCTTTCGGCACTTTCACGTTGTCGAACACCAACTCGCCGGTGGTGCTGGCGCGGAGGCTCCACTTGTTATGAATTTCAGGCGTAGAGAAACCTTCCATGCCTCGCTCTACGATTAAGCCTTTGATGCGGCCCTCCTCATTCTTCGCCCACACTACGGCTACCTGGCACTCCGGAGAGTTGGAAATCCACATCTTGGCTCCGTTCAGCAAATAGTGGTCGCCCATATCTTTAATGTTAGTGACCATACCGCTGGGGTTAGAACCGAAGTCAGGCTCTGTTAAGCCGAAGCAGCCCAACCATTCGCCGCTGGCCAGCTTGGGCAGGAACTTCTTCCGCTGTTCTTCTGAACCATACTTGTAGATGGGGTACATTACCAGTGACCCCTGCACCGAAGCTGTCGAACGCATACCGGAATCACCCCGCTCTATCTCCTGCATGATGATGCCGTAGCTGATATAATCGAGGCCACCACCACCGTACTCCGTCGGAATAGTAGGCCCGAAGGCTCCCACATCGCCGAACTTTTTTACTATTTCAGATGGAAAGTGCGAATCCTGCGCCCACTGCTCAATATTTGGGGAGATCTCGCGCTTCACAAAATCGCGCATGGTCTGCCGGATAAGTTTATGTTCTTCGGTAAGCAGGTCATCGATGTTGAAATAATCTGGAGCTCCTGCGGATTCGTATGCCATAGTTCTTTTTATAGTTTATGAGAGTGCGTGCTATGCAAATATAGAATTTTCGCCCAAACCTTTGTCAGGACAAAAGAAGTCCTGTTCCGGGCACTTAAATTTATCTACTGAGTTTACGAAAATCAATCTTCATTCGGTTTTTAGTCCCAGCGGGACGACCTGTTCAGATATACGCAACAAGCCGATCCGACGGAGCTATAGATGTTTATGCACGATTAAGCTATCAACAGGTCGTCCCGCTGGGACTATTCTGTAAAGTCAGTTCATAGCAAAGGAAGCGTTATACAGTTTTATTTGAAAAACGAAAAGCCCCACCAGAACGGCAGGGCTTTCATAACATATTGGCGAACTTAAAGTTTAGAAGCTACCTCCGGGAATAAGGGGAAGCGGCATTTGCCTCAACCTTAGAATTTAAGCCCTACCGACAGCAGGTAATTGCGTGTAGCCTGTGGGTAGTAGAAATTTTCCGTGATAGGTGCGCCCCCGGCAATGTAGCTGAAGGTATAGCCATTGGCAGCATACATTTCATTGAACACGTTGTTGATCAACAGTCCCAGTTCCAGATCTTTCAGTACATTTTTGAAGCCGATATTGTAGCGCAGGCGAAGGTCACCTACCTGATAAGCTGGTATAATGCGATTTTCGTTCTCCGTGTTATCCAGGTACTGCTTGCTCACTGACTTGTAAATGAAGGCTGCCCGAAACCCTTTTAGCACCTGCACCTCCAATTGGCTGGTTGTTACCCACTCCGGTGAGAAGGCAATGGTTGTTTGATTATAAGTATTCTGAGCCTGATCTCCGGTATCATAATCATCAATAAACTCACTGAAGCCGTCGATCTTATTCTGGCTGTAGGCGAGGTTGGTGGTGAAGGCAGCACGTTCTTCTAATCGCATCGCTCCGGACAACTCTACCCCCTGGCGGTAGCTGTCGTCGATGTTGGTGCGGGTATAGGCGCCTACATCATTGATTTGTCCGGTTAACACTAACTGGTTCTTGTAGCTCATATAATAGTAGTTCGCCTCCAAATTTGCCGTTAAAGGCTTTCCTGCAAACTCTCCCAAACCTATCACGCCACGATAACCTGCTTCTAAGTTCCGTAATGTTTCATGCTGCGGTCGACTATTTGGCGAAGACTCTGTGAAATCGTTGCGCACGGGCTCCCTATTACCCACCGCGAAAGAGGCATATAGTTGGTGTTCCGGCTGCAGGGTATAAACAACACCTGCTTTGGGGTTCCAAAAGTTGTAGTTTGCCTCCTGCGTAATATTGGTTAAATCATTGTCGAAGCCGAGGAAAGAGTAGCTGACTGAACGAAGTTGCAAGTCACCAAAAACACTAAGCTTCTCAGTAAGGCCATAGCTTACCTTGGCAAAAATGTTGAAATCCGTTTTCACAGCATCGTTGTCGTAGTAGTTATCCCGGATGTTAGAGGTAGAGGCGTAGCGCGCCCAGATAATCTCTCCGAAGTGGCGGCCGTCGTACCTGTTCCAGGCGCCTCCCAGCGTAGCGTTCAGGCGGCTGTTCGGGTTATACTGCAGGGCATAGGTTGCGCCGTAAAAGTCATTGTCCAGCCAGCGGCGGCGAATAAGGTCAGTGGTGGAAATAGTATCGCCGCCAATCATCACATCTGCTAGTCCATAATCCGCCAGATCATCGTCGCGCCGGAATTGCTCATAATATCCCCGCCCATAAGTATAATGCAGTGCACCCGAAAAACTCAGGCTCGGCATAAAATCATGCGACAGGTGCAGCTGGTAATGGTCCTGCTGATAATTGTCGGTCTCGTTGTCGTAGGTATAATAGTTGTAGCGGCGGCCGGAGCGCAGCAAATTCTCCCGGTCAGCGCCCTCAATGTAGTTGCGGTCGATATATGCCTGCAGGTCAGCGGCGTTGCCGTATACCAGTGCCTCCGGGGTGCCGTACCACGCCTGGTAGGTTTGCTCGGTGCCAGAAAAAGAAATAAACTTCACAGAGGTTTTTTCGCCGTAGTAGCCACCTGAAAAGTAGAATGATTTTAAGTCGGAAGAGGCGCGGTCGATGTAGCCATCCGACTTAATACGAGACAAGCGGCCGTCGAAGGCAAATTTGCCGTTGATCAGGCCGGTTCCGAAGCGCACGTTGTTCCGCCAGGTATCAAAGGAGCCATAGGTATGGTCAGTCTCGGCATAGGCCTCGCGTCGCACCTGCTGCGTCTGTATGTTCAGACTGGCCCCAAAAGCGCCGGCTCCGTTGGTAGAGGTTCCTACGCCGCGCTGCACCTGTATATCCTCCACAGAGGAGGCAAAATCAGGCATGTTCACGAAAAACACGCCATGGCTCTCCGGGTCATTTATCGGAATACCATTTACCGTTACATTGATGCGGGTGATGTCAGACCCACGGATGCGGATGCCGGTATAGCCCACGCCTGCGCCGGCATCAGAGTTCACCACCACGGAGGGCACCTGCTCCAGCAGATAAGGCAGATCCTGCCCGAAGTTGCGGGCCTCTATCTCCTCTTGAGTCACATTGGTAAAAGTTGTGCCGGTGCGCGCATCGGCACGGGTGGCCTGTACTACTACCTCGCTTGTCTGCAGGGCCTGCGGCTGTAACACTACCTCTACGCGGCTATCCTGCTGCAGGTCCACTGTTACCCTCTCCTGCTCATAGCCAAGGTAACTCACCTTCAGGCTGTAGTTTCCGGCTGGCAGGTTTTGAAATGAGAAAAAGCCGTTGGCTCCTGCAGACACACCTGTGGCTGTCCGTTCCAGCACGACATTGGCTCCAGCCAGGCCCTCGCCATTGGCTGCATTGGTTACGCGCCCGCTCAGTTGGTACTGGGCAAGCAGTTGCAAAGGCAACAGGATAGCTGCCACTGCGATAAGAAAATTACGCATTTTGAATGAAATGAATAGATGAAACATACAGGTTTGCCAGGGGTTAGCAACCTGTTAAATTTCGTTTACCGTTTTTCCCTTCGCCGGCATTACCCGGATCAGGTTCAATGGGTATGATCTCAGCCCGTTTTATTAAGGCACCCCTAAACTACCCCAAAGGTAAGGGGCTTTTCACTCTCCTGCAAAATTAGATTGATCCGGCGCCGAAAAGTTTTTGACACCGGCTGCTGCACATCTACTTAAAATTTGCTTTTACAGATAACCACAAAGGCCAAAAGTACGTTGTAAAACATACGAAGGCACCTTTCCCCTTACGTATTGAAATTGAAACCTTTGCCGCAGATAAGGGCGGCATAACATTGAATTCTTAATGTATTACCGCGATGATGATTAGCATTATTTATACTGTAGCCCTTTTGACGATATTGGCCTATTATGCATTCGCCCCACGCAATAGATTTAACCGCCCGCCATCTACCGACAACGACGATGACGGAGGTGAACCGTTGGGAGATGATTTACCAGATATTGACCTTCCACCTGGCATTTCGCTGCCCGTCAACGATTTTGAGCCGAAGTATGACTTTAGAAACATAAAGGTTCCTAAGTTCCCGGAACCTTCCGTGCATTAAGTACCTCTTTAAAAAGCAGCGGCCCCAACTGAATAGTGTCTATTCAGTTGGGGCCGCTGCTTTTAGTTTATCTGTGCTGACTTAAAAAATACGCATCACTTTATCAGGACAGTTCTTATAAAAATCAAATCACTGTAACAGTAAAAGTACGCTCAAAAATCTGACCCGGCCTAAGTTCATTTATACCTTCTTTGTCCTGTAGTTCTCCGGAGTCTCCTACCCGACTGGCTATACCACACCAAGGCTCTATGCACACGTAAGGTGCAGGTCCAGGTTTAGCCCATATTCCTAAGTACGGAAATCCTTC
The DNA here is from genome assembly GCF_010015475.1 of Pontibacter pamirensis. Lineage (GTDB taxonomy): Bacteria > Bacteroidota > Bacteroidia > Cytophagales > Hymenobacteraceae > Pontibacter > Pontibacter pamirensis. Next base: position 327,637 of record NZ_SSNI01000001.1, on the reverse strand, counting down.
AAAAGCCATTTCTATACGGCGCGGGCTTACTCTGCTTGCCAGTGTCACTTTCTCGGAATTCAGGCGCTTCAGCACCACAGCGTCTTTATCAAAAAGGCTATGGTCCAGGGGCAGTACGTTGTTTTGCTCCAACAAGCGCTCTGTATCTCCATTTAAAAGGCCCTGCTCGCTCAGCAGGTAGCGGCTGGCCGTTTCCTCTTCTTCAAATTCGATGTAGTAGTCTTCGTAGCGCTCGTTCGGGTACAGGGGTACGTTAAAACCAGGATGCGCTCCCACCGAGAAGTACATTTTATCATCATCGGGATTTGTCACCTGGTAGGTAATAGAAAGCTTGTTCTGCTTTAGCTGGTAAGCAATGAGAAGCCTGAACTTAAATGGGTACTGCTCCAGGGTCTCCTCATCGTGCTCTAGTTCAAATACAAGTTTATCCTGCTTCACATCTACCAACTTAAACTCTTTGCGCCGCGCAAAGCCATGGCGCTTCATGTGGTAGGTTTTTCCCTCATAGGTATACTGCTGGTTTGGTAGTTCTCCTACTATCGGGAAGAGATTCGGGGCCTGACCGCCCCAGACAGCAGGATCACCCGTCCAGATTAACTCCAGGTTCTCGTCTTTTTTCACAAGATGCTGTAGTTCGGCCCCCAGGCTTTCTATACCTACTTTATATTGGTCGTTTTCTAAGGAATATAACATAGTTTATTTTTTCAGAAGGTGATGTTTATGAAGCAGGGCATCCACGTGGCGGCAGGCCAGCTGCAAACGCTCCTGCTGCTGCCCGGCTATCTCCACAAAAGGCACTCCCAGCGCCTGTAGCTCTCTTTTATACCACTCATAGAAGAAAGCCCGCAAGTGCGGATGTTCGCGCTGTGGGTCTGGCTCCCAGGGCAAATCAACGCCCATGAGCAGGCAAAGGTTATAGTTTTGCTGCTTTAGTTTCTCCTGTATCCAGGCGGGGCAGTGGCCAAAGGCATGCTCGCTCCAGATCTTGATCACCAGCAGGTCGGTATCCGAGAAAATGATACGCTCCGCCTGCTGCTGCATTTCCTGCTCCAGCGCCAGTTGCCCATGCGCTATGGCCTCTAAATCCTCTGGTGTATACGGCCTGCCCAGGTTGCCGACATAGGTACGGGCATACTCCGGCACCCATACCGTATTATACTGCCGGGCCAACTGCTCCGCCAAGGTAGATTTGCCCGTAGACTCAGGTCCGGTAACCGCAACTTTCAGCATGAGGCAAAGGTCGCAAAAAAGCACCACAAAAGAACAGCAAGGCCATGAAAGCAAAAATCGTTGTGCCCAGCATCCTTCTGTGGCTGGGCACAACGATTTTGTACTCCTTACTAATAGGAGTATCTCTGACGGGTAGGTTCAAATTCGGTCAGTTCCGGCGGAGTGCACTAGCTTATAGACAGGTTTTTACCCTGTTCTATGTACTGTCTGTTGGGCAACTGCCTGATTTGAAACATAGATAAATATATAACTAATTTTTTAATAACTATAATTTTACCATTTATAAAAAGCACAGGTATAATTAAAGGTGGTAAAAGTGCTTAAATCAAGAGTGAAGCAGGGGCACCTGGGAAAAAACGAACTGCAAAGGCATGTAAACAGCAAGGGGTGCCGGAACTGACTCCGGCACCCCTTGCTGGCTGCATTTCAGAAATGCGCTAATTCTCAGAAAAGCTGTAGTCGTAAAAGTTGTACACTTCTACTATCCTAGGCTGCTTTTCGCCGTGTTGCTTCAAATGAACCTGCTTTGGGCTTTCATCCGGAGATTCGTAACCCCATTTTAAACGATTCTCAAATTTCAACTCTTCAGGTAACTCCAGTTTACGTTGTCTCATATGCTGCAGGATTGGTGGTGAAACATTCTACGCCCAAAGCGGGAGCGCAGCAATCATACTCGTTCACTTGTACGTGTGCCTACTGCTGTAAGTCTTTCACAATAAGACGAATTAGTAGTAGTATTATGCATTCGCTTCTGCAGGAGCCTGTTTCAGGGCCACCAGGTCTTTTTTCCAGTCGAGGTAGCCTTTTATTGACAATAGCAGGAAAACGAAGTAAAGGAAACTGGTCAGGTAAAGGTCTTTGTAAGTGTACACGCCCACATACACCACATCCACTATCAGCCAGACAATCCAGTTCTCCAGCTGCTTCTTGGCCATCATCCAATAGCCAATCAGGCTGACAGCGGTGGTAGCGGAGTCTGTGTAAGAAAGGTCGGCATCGGTATAATTATCCAGAAAATAGCCCAGGCTTAACGTAAAAACTAGCCCCAGTGCCAGCAGCACTGTCATTTCCTTTTTGCTGACACGCCCTACCTTACGTTCCGAGTGGTTCTTGCCCCCGTAAAGCCATACATACCAGCCATACAAGCTCGTGACAAAGTAAAACGCATTCAGACCCATGTCGGCGTACAGCCGCGCGTCATAGAACACAAACACGTACATGCCTACGCTAATCAGGCCTATTGGCCACGTCCAGATGTTCTGCTTTGCCGCCAGCCATACACAGGCTATACCTGTCACCACACCTATCAGCTCAACCAGGTTCATGGCCTGCAAGGCCTCGACGATACTCTGTAACACATTCATCCCTGCAATTTAAGCGCTCGCAGCACTTTATATAAACAAACACCTGCTTAATTTTGAAATTCAGGCGAAGCAAAGAATCATTTGCCTCGCCACACGTATACCATGCTACCCAAAAAAGAAGCCCTATGGATGAAATTACGGCACAGGAACTGAAAGAGCGGCTGTCGCGCAGCACCAACATACAGCTGGTAGACGTGCGCGAGCCGTCAGAATTCAAAATTTGTAATTTGGGCGGGGAACTGATTCCGATGGGGGAACTGCTTGAACAGGCGAACCGCATCCGGCGCGATGTGCCGGTTGTGATAATCTGCCACCATGGTTTCCGCAGCGCACAGGCCATTAATTACCTCAGCCAGCGCCTCGGCTATGATAACCTCCTCAACCTGAAAGGAGGTATACATGCCTGGGCCACCCAAGTAGACCCGACGATGACAAAGTACTAAACAGGCTCCGGTATAAATTCTGCAAAAATATTACTCTCCTACTTGCAGCATATTCTAAAGAAATTTCCGTAATTTTACGCGGCAAATAACAACCCTTAATTTATTTGCCATGATCTCTGATCAGTCTAAGATATTATTCGAAGCACTCACATACGACGACGTGCTTTTACTTCCGGCTTACTCCGAAGTACTCCCCAACGAGACAGACACTTCTTCGCAGCTTACCCGCAACATACGCATCAATGTTCCGCTTGTATCGGCTGCTATGGACACCGTGACAGAGGCTGACCTGGCAATTGCGATGGCGCAGGAAGGTGGCCTGGGTTTTATCCATAAAAACATGTCTATCAAGAAGCAGGCGCAGCAGGTGCGGAAGGTAAAGCGTTCTGAGAGCGGCATGATCCTCGACCCCATCACCCTGAACGAGAAAGCCACGCTGGGTGATGCCGTGCAGATTATGACCGAAAACAAAATTGGCGGTATTCCGATAGTGAATGATGCGGGTATACTGACTGGCATCATCACCAACCGTGACCTTCGTTTTGAGAAGGACCTGACACAAAAGGTGTCTTCTGTGATGACCACCCAAAACCTAGTGACGGCTTCCAGAGGCACGGACATGGCCAAGGCCGAGGACATCCTGCAGGAATACAAAATAGAGAAACTGCCGGTAGTGGACGAGGAAGGCAAGCTTGTTGGCCTGATCACTTACAAAGACATCCTGAAAAAGAAAGACCGCCCCTTTGCCTGCAAAGACGAGTTCGGCCGCCTGCGTGTAGGTGCCGCCGTGGGCGTTACGCCTGATGTGCTGGACCGCGTGAAAGCATTGGTGGAAGCAGGTGTAGACGTAATAAGCGTAGACACAGCCCACGGTCACTCAAAAGGCGTGCTGGAAGCGGTAAGAAAAATAAAGAACGCTTTCCCTGAGTTAGACCTGATCGCCGGCAACATAGCCACTGCTGACGGAGCGAAGGCGCTGGCTGACGCAGGTGCCGATGCCGTTAAAGTGGGTGTAGGCCCGGGCTCTATCTGTACGACCCGTGTGATTGCCGGTATTGGCGTGCCACAGCTCTCCGCTGTAATGGAAGCGGTGAGAGGCCTAGAAGGAACCGGCGTACCTGTGATAGCAGACGGTGGCATTAAGTTTTCCGGTGATATCGTGAAAGCCCTTGCGGGCGGTGCGAGCACCGTGATGATAGGTTCCCTGCTGGCAGGTACGGAAGAGGCTCCGGGCGAGATGATTCTTTACGAGGGACGCAAGTTCAAGACCTACCGCGGCATGGGATCTGTGGAGGCGATGGAAGAAGGCTCGAAAGACCGCTACTTCCAGAGCAACGAAACTAACGCGAAGAAGCTTGTGCCGGAAGGCATTGTAGGCCGTGTGCCATACAAGGGTTTAGTACAGGAGGTAATCTATCAGTTGGCAGGCGGCATTCGTGCAGGTATGGGCTACTGCGGCACACCAAGCATCGAGAAGCTGCAAGGCGCTAAAATGGTAAAAATCACTGGTGCCGGCCTTCGGGAAAGCCATCCGCACGATGTACAGATTGTACGCGAGGCCCCTAACTACAGCCGCTAACCAGCAGCTAATGCAACAAGTAACGTTCATCAGGCTAACCACCTGGTAGCTGACTTGCAGGAGATGGAACGATAAGGTTCGTGCTGCTCTTATATGTAAAGCGTAAGCGACATATAAATTCTAGTTTCTAACTCTTCACTTCATGTGAACCGGAAGGCGCAGACAGGCCAAAAGCTAACCTACGCCTTCCGTTTTACGTTATGCAAGTTGTTTTCCTATAACTCTACTCTCACACTTTGGCCAAAGAGCGAAAATTTTCATTACCTTTCACTGATTTTACGTCTACTAAAAACAATATACTATCGCAGGAAAATAAAACGGCGGATTCCAGTCCTATGCTTTACAAAACGAATGCAAGATCTTTACTGGTTACTACTGCTGTCGTTAGCTGGGCTCTGCTGTTAGCAAACGTATTATTTTCTGCTCACAGGCTTCGTGAGCAGGGTGTGGCTCAATTGTCGCTGCCCTTTTTAAACAACCTGCTGGTAGTAGTTTTCCTTGTCTCCGTTTTCCTTTTCCAGCGTCTGAGCACAGAGTCACTAAAAGGAGTAGACTTTATCGGCTATCTCTGGAATCTCTTCTCGAAGGCCGCTGTGGCAGCCTATGTGAGTGTGGCCCTTTTTCTGGGCTACAAGGTGATGACCAATTACGCTGACGCGGAGTCGCCTTTGCTGCTGCACCTTGTGTACCAGATCAACTTCGGCTTACTGGTCGTTTTTCTGGCTAAGGCCTTCTATATCTGGCGACAGCTGTTGCTTTACCATAAGAACAAGTTTCTGCAGATAGCCTGGGACTGGTTTGAGTTGCTGTTAGGAGCCATGCTGCTGCTAACCATCTTTAACTTTAAATACGACAGCATCATCTTTATGCCGCTGCTGGCCCTGATAGGCTTTTACATCCTGTTCCTGTGCACGAACCTGAAGTGGGTGGCTTACCTTACATTCAGCAATAAAAGCCGGTCTTTGGTTTTGCTGGGCGCCATTCTGCTCAGCTGCTACATATTCGTGCGCTTTTTCAAGGGCATGGAGAACAACCCGAAACTGGTAGTTGATTATACCGACGTGGGCTTTTTGCTGCTGGCTATGATGTTTGTGGGGGCCTATACACTGGCAGCCTTTCTGGTCTCCCTTTTCAGTTTGCCTACTTCCGGCGTATTTGAGCAGAAGAGTGAAGACCTGCTCAATTTCCAGCGCCTGAGCCAGTCCATACAGCAAGGGCAAAGCGAGGCGCAGGTATACGATATGCTGTTCGAGAGTACGATAAAAGCCTCTGATGCCAGTGCCTCATGGTTTGAGCTTATCCGTAACGGGGAGCCACAGGTAACACACCTGCTCAATATCGATGTTGACCAGATTAAGCGCATCCGGCACCTGCTGCTGGCCTACAACATCCACAACATCGATTACATTAACAACAACCTGAACCGCAACCCAGGCTTCCGTGACCTGATGCTGCCTTGGAAATCGTTGATTATACTTCCTATTAAGTCTAAGAATTATCTGTCGGGAGTGCTCTACTTGCTGAAGGATATTGAGCAGGGATTCGACCGCGAGACGGTGAACGTACTGCGCACTTTCACCAGCCAAACCATATTAACCATAGAAAACCTGCGGCTGATAGCAGAATCGCTGCAGAACGAGCGTTATAAAGAGGAGTTGAAGATTGCCACGCAGGTGCAGGACAGCCTCATTCCAAAGAAGTTCCCGGTCGACAGCTGGTTTGAGATAAGCACGCATGCTATGGCAGCCAAAGAAGTGGGTGGCGATTTTTACGATTTCCTGCAGTTGAGTGAGTCGCGCATCGCCATTATTATCGGCGACGTGTCGGGCAAGGGTATTTCGGCGGCTTTCCATATGGCTCAGATGAAAGGGATTTTCCACGGCCTGATGCAGCAGGATATGCCGCCAAGCGAGTTCATGAAACAGGCCAATAGTGCCCTGAGCCGCTGCCTTGAGAAAACTTCTTTCATTACTTCTGCGCTGTATATTATAGATTATAGCATGAAGGGCTTTATGTTTGCACGTGCCGGCCATTGCCACACATTATACTATAACGCCATGATGGACGACGTCTTCTACTTCCAGACAGACGGCTTGGGACTGGGCATTATCCGGGACAAGAGCTACGCCAACCACATACGGGAAATGTACTACGACTACAATCCTAGCGATGTGATGGTGATTTACACCGACGGCATTGTGGAAGCCCGAAACGAGGCGAACGAAGAGTATGGCGAAGACAGACTAAAGTACATGCTGCAGCAGACGTACCATCTGGAGGCAGAGGACATCAAATACGCTATTATCAACGATCTGGAACATTTCACGGGGCCTGACAATCTTTATGATGACCAGACACTGCTGGTGATTAAGTTCAAGCCTGTTGAACCAAACAAATGAATAAGCCGTAAAGTATGCCGATGAAAATAACGAACGAAATCAAAGACAACACCATCATCATGACGCTTGATGGTGAGCTCGATGCCAGCTCTTCGGTGATGCTGGACGAGGAGCTGTCGGACCCTGAAATAATGGAGTACAGCAAAATCCTGGTCGATTGCAAAAACCTGCATTACATTTCCTCCGCCGGACTTGGTGTGTTTATCTCGCACCTGCAGCGCTTCGAGGATGCTCAGATAAAGCTAATTTTTTACAACATGCAGGATAAAGTGCGCAACGTGTTTGAGATACTTGGCCTCGACCTGCTCATGACCATCGTATCCGACTACGAGGAAGCAAGGAGTATTGCCAATGAATAACTCCATTCGGGTAAACTGTACGAAAAAGAACCTGAAGACAATACGTGACTTCGTCACGGAGTACCTCCATGCCCTTTCCTTAACCGATATTCTGATGAACCAGATTGTGTTGGCTGTAGATGAAATATGCGCCAACCTCATTATCCACGCAAACCACGAAGACCCCAAAAAGCACATTACCCTGACCATTAGCCAGGTGAAAGACATACTTCAGTTCAAGATTTCAGATGAGGGACTGGCTTTTGAGCACGCCAACTACAAAGAGCCGGACATAGAGGAAAATATCCGGCTCGGCAAGAAAGGCGGCGTGGGCATAGCTCTCGTAAACCGCATCATGGACAAAGTAGAATTCCAGAGCGATGGCTCCCAAAACACCTGCATCCTTCACAAGAAAATCAAATAAAGAGACTTACACACTTTACCTGCGCATATTCCGTTATCGGAAACGAAACCAAATGCAATACAATTGTGGTTACACTTTTTGACTTATCTGTCAGAAAAAATAACTAAAATTGCATATTCTGATCCCGATCAGCGAAAGAAAAATTCTGTTTTAAAACTTATGCGCAGTAATCACCTACTTGTTGTGGCTGCTCTCCTGCTATCAGCGGGCTGCACCGCAACCAAGAAGAATGAGAGTAAAGAGCCTACCATCGCGACACTTGGCACGAAACCTGTTTCCATTGAAGAGTTCCGCTATGTGTACGAGAAAAACAACAGCGGCAACGAAGACGCCTATACCCGCCAGAGCGTAAGCGAGTACCTGAACCTGTACACCAACTTCAAACTGAAGGTGCTGGAGGCTGAAGGAAAAGGGCTGGACACCACTACCGCTTTCAGGCGGGAACTGGAGGGCTATAAAGAGCAGCTGGCACAGCCTTACCTCACAGAAAAGAGCGTGACCGACAAGTTGGTAAAGGAGGCTTACGAGCGCATGCAGCAGGAAGTAAATGCATCCCACATCCTTATCAGCCTTGCACCGGATGCGGCCCCTGAAGATACCTTAGCGGCCTATAACCGCACTATGGATTTGCGCAGGAGTGCTCTCGCTGGTGAAGATTTTGGTAAACTGGCGCAGCAAAACTCCCAGGATCCGTCTGCAGCTGACAATAAGGGAGACTTGGGCTATTTTACGGCGCTCCAGATGGTATATCCGTTTGAGGATGCTGCCTTCAGAACTGCTGTCGGAGATATTTCGATGCCGGTGCGTACCCGTTTTGGTTACCACCTGATAAAAGTAAATGACAAGCGCCAGGCCAAAGGCGAAGTGCGGGTGGCTCATATTATGGTGCGTGCCACACCGGGCATACCAAAAGCCGACTCGCTGGCTGCAAAGCAGCGTGTAGACGCCATCTATAAGCGGGTGCAGCGCAAAGAGAACTGGGAAAAACTTGCTGAAGAATTTTCTGAGGATGCCAATTCCGCCAACAATAGTGGTGAGCTGCCATGGTTTGGCACTGGCCGCATGATACCTTCTTTTGAGGATGCCGCCTTTAACCTTCAAAATACGGGCGATGTGGCGCAACCGGTTCTAACACCCTATGGCTGGCATATTATTAAGCTACTGGAAAAACGTGGCTTGCCTGCTTACGAAGACATGGAGCAGAACCTGCGCAACAGAATTGCAAAGGACTCCCGCTCCGAATTGAACAAGACTGCCTTCATGAAGCGCATTAAGGCAGAGAACAGCTTCACAGAAAATGCTGAGGCCAAGGCAACCGCGATGAGCAAAGCCTCCAACGAACTGCTACAGGCAAACTGGACCTACGACGAAGCTGACAAAGACTTGGAGCAAACCTTGTTCACCATACAGGGCAAGCCTTATACCATTGGTGATTTCTGGAAGTATGCCAAAGAAACGCAGCAGCCACGAGCCACAAGTTCTGCGGCGCATGCCATGAACCTGCTCTACGAGGCCTATGTAGATAAGAGCCTGGTGGAATATGAAAAGGCAAACCTGGAGAAGAAGCACCCCGACTATAGAATGCTGGTACAGGAGTACCACGACGGTATCCTCCTCTTCCAGATGATGGACGAGAAAGTATGGTCGAAGGCGGTGGAGGACTCTGTTGGCCTGAAAGCATACTTTGCCCAGAACAGGGAGAAGTATACGTGGGGCCCGCGCGTGCAGGCAATCATTATAAGTGCTGCCAACAAAGAGCTCCTGCAGAAAGCACAGGAGCAACTAAGCGAACGTCGCTACCCGGTAAGCTTTGCGAAGCTAACAGACATCCTGTTTGAGCAGAACAAGCCCACGCTGACGCAGGAAGGCACAGCCAAACTAAATGAACTCGCCGAGCTACTAAAAAGCAATGAGAGCCTTACCGTAGACATTAACGGCCACACGGATGCCCGCGAAGCTTCTGCCAGTAAAACCCTGGCAGCTGAGAGAGCAGACAAATCCAAGGCATACCTGATCGCTCAGGGGGTACCGTCTGATCAGCTAAGCACTAACACCCTTGGGGCAACAAACCAGGCAGGTCCGGATAACTCAGAGACTGGCCGCCGCCGAAACCGCCGTGTGTCTTTCGTGCTGTATACCACAGAACGCAGTGCCCTTGCAGATAACCTGAATGCACAGAGCAACAACCCGCTTGGCGTGCAGATATCAGAGAAGAAGTTCCAGAAAGGAGACAACAAGGCTTTGGATATGGTAGCTTGGGAGAAAGGCACTTACAACGTGCAGCAAAATGGCCGCGAATACCTCATCATCATCGAAGAGGTACTGGAGCCCGGCTATAAAGAACTGGACGAAGTGCGTGGCCTGGCTATATCTGATTACCAGAACTACCTGGAGCAGCAATGGGTAGACCAACTGCGCCAGAAATACCCGGTAACCGTAAGGCAGGAAGAGGTAGACAAGCTGATAAAGCAATAGTTCATTCTGGTACCTTTTTTGCAACGAGCTGATAATTCAGTTTATTCAGAATAAAGACGTAAATTGTGCGTTTTACATAATAGTCTGTCTGAATTTTAAGTTCAGGCTGCAAAGGAATGCTATAGAAACTAGATAGCTGCTGTTTTAGGTATATAGCCCCGGCTGTGGACCTGCAAGCAAGTTTATTTGAGACGCAGATGCATTTCTTTGAGCCCTGAAACAGAGGATTTAACAGGCGCCAAGCGCACACAATCATATCAATTATTACAACCTTGGAAAAGATACATCATTTTGCCAGAACGGCCTTTGCGGCAATTTGCCTCATTGTAATTTCCTCTACGGCTTTTGCCCAGGCACCTGTGCAGCGATCGGTGGATGGTATCATAGCAAAAGTAGACAACTACGTTGTTTTACGCTCTGACGTAGAGTTTGGCTACCTGCAGTACCTTCAGCAGTCTAAACAGCAGCCAAGCGAAGAAATGAAGTGCCAGATATTCACCTCTCTGCTGCAGGACAAGCTGCTCCTGGCTCGTGCCGAGATAGACTCTATTGTGGTAGAGGAACCACTGGTGGCCAATGAACTGGACCGCCGTATACAGTACCTAGCCGGCCAGGTAGGCGGCGTAGAGCGACTGGAGCAGTACTACAACAAAAGCATCACACAACTGAAAGAAGAGCTGCGCCGCACCGTGCGTGAACAGATGGTGATGGAGAACATGCAGCGGGAGATTACAAGCAAAGTAACCGTTACCCCGAAAGAAATCAAAAGGTACTTCAACAATATACCATCAGACAGTCTTCCTTATTTTTCAAGCGAGGTAGAACTTGGCCAGATTATAAAATACGCCACTGTAAGCAAGACGCAAAAGCAGGCGGCCCGGGAGCAACTGGAGGCCCTGCGCAAGCGTATACTTGCCGGTGAAGACTTTGCCACACTGGCAACACAATATTCACAGGACCCAGGCTCGGCACAGGCCGGCGGGGAACTGGGCTTCTTTAAGAAGAAAGAATTGGTGCCAGAGTATGAAGCTGCTGCTTTGCGCATGGAGCCCGGCGGAATTTCCAGTGTGGTTGAGTCACAGTTCGGCTTTCACCTTATTCAGTTGATCGAGCGTCGTGGCCAGGAATTTAACACGCGCCACATTCTTATCAAGCCAGCCACAGCGACGGTAGACATACAGGAGGCCGTTACAGCACTGGACAGTATCCGGACGAAGATACAGAACGACAGCCTGCTGACGTTCCCTAAAGCGTCCAAAGAGTACTCTGATGATAAGGCCACAAAAGACAACGGCGGCATGATGTCAGGCCGTGACGGCAGCACTTATATTCCGATGGACCAGGTCGATCCATCTATCTTCTTCGTGATTGACACGATGCAGGTAGGGGATATTTCGAGGCCGATTCCGTTTACGACAGAGGATGGCAAAGAAGCGGTGCGCATTATCTACCTGAAAGGTAAATCAAAACCACACCTGGCTAACCTCCAGGACGATTATCAGCGGATTTCTAATGCTGCGCTCGCTGAAAAACGCAGCAAAGCCGTGGACGAGTGGTTCCGCAAGAATATTGACACCGTGTTTATTGAAATTGATCCGGAGTACCAGGAATGTGGTGGACTCCAACAACTAATGCAATAAAAAAATGAAGCAGTTCACCTCTGACAAAGAAGCAGCCGACGCGCTACACCACGTTTACCGGGAGTTAACTTCCGAAATATCAAAAGTGATTGTAGGGCAGGAAGAAGTTGTAAAATTAGTACTTACAGCTGTTTTTTGTCAGGGGCACTGCCTGCTGGTGGGGGTGCCGGGGCTCGCCAAGACGCTCCTCATCCAAACCATCGCCTCCTCACTGGATATGTCGTTTAACCGGGTGCAGTTTACGCCCGACCTGATGCCGTCTGATATTGTGGGCGCTGAGACACTGGACAACGAACGCAACTTTAAGTTTGTAACGGGGCCGGTGTTTGCCAACATTGTGCTGGCCGATGAAATCAACCGCACGCCCCCAAAAACACAGGCAGCGCTCTTAGAGGCCATGCAGGAACATGCCGTTACAGTGGCCGGACACAAATACAACCTGCCAAGGCCTTTCTTCGTGCTGGCAACCCAGAACCCAATTGAGCAGGAAGGAACTTACCCCCTGCCCGAGGCACAGCTGGACCGCTTCATGTTCAATATTACGCTCGACTACCCAAGCTACGAGTCGGAGCTGCAGATTGTAAAGAATACAACAGGCGCTTCTGTGAACTCTCTGAACAAAATCCTGCATGCCGATGACATTATTGCCTTTCAGCAGCTGGTGCGCCGTGTGCCTGTGGTAGACAATGTGGTGGAGTATGCGGTAAAGCTGGTGCACAAAACACGTCCTAACATGCCCATGGCCTCCACGCAGGCAAATCAGTACCTGGAGTGGGGTGCAGGCCCAAGAGCTTCTCAGCACCTGATTGTAGGCGCTAAATGCAATGCCATCCTTAACGGAAAATACAGTCCTGATATTGAAGACGTGCAGGCAGTGGCATTCCCTATCCTCCGGCACCGCATTGTGCGCAATTTCAAAGCCGAGGCAGAAGGCATTACTGTAGAAAGGATTATTCAGGAGCTGCTGTAATTGTTGATTGTTTGATGTTAATTGTTAAATAAGATTATTCAATATTATAGTCATCAAGTAATTAGCAATCAACTATCAACAATATAACTATCCAGCCTCAGCGTATTGTTAGTACGCTAAATTGGTGTAGTTTTGCACCCAATCACTTTACCAACATCTCCCTATACATTTATGGAAGCGGCTGCTTTATACCTGCACTTTAAAAAGAACCTAACCACTGTAGTTGGTGCTTTTAACAGTCCTCTTGAATTGCGTTCGATGCCTTACAACACCTCTCTTCCACTGGAAGTAAACCTATTGGCAGATGTGCTGCGCCTGCATGGGCTGGAGTTTAACTCTGCTACAACAGGTGCCGAACGCGTGCAGGATTTCCAGCAGTGGTACCTGCAGCACGAGGAGCATGTAAACGAGGTGTTGCACCGCGTGCTGGAGGATAAAAAAGCCTATATGAAAACGGCAACGGGTGTCGTATTACAAAAAGAGATGCTGTACCGCCGGCTGGAGTACTTCAAGGAGGCGGCCCACACGCTGCAGGTGATGATGGCCCAGCAGAAATTACACAGCCCCAAGCACTTTAACTATCCGTTCCTGAACGCATAGAGCGGCAGAAACACACTGGTAGATATATAAAAGAGCCAGCGCTACCTGAGAGTATCGCTGGCTTTTTATATATTGGCATTCCTCAGGAGCAAAAGCAGCACGTGGCAGTCTCCGGAAGTAATCAGAAACTGCTTATTTCCGGATAGAAGTGTGGCTGTCCTTAGAATGCTCCAGGTTCAGGTCTTTTTTAGGCTGCTTTTTCATGCTGTCAGCTGCCATGTCGCCGGCAGGGCCTTTGGCTATGAGCGTGCCGCCATCAACAGGCCAAACGGCTCCCGTTACATAAGAGGCCTCGTCAGATGCCAGGAAGAGGTATACATTGGCTACCTCTTCTGGTGTACCTCTGCGCCCCATCAGCGTTCCCTGCGTCACCATCTTCTCCATCTCGCTGTCCATTGGGCCGGTTTCTTTGTGCGTCCAGCCAGTGTCTATAGGGCCGGGGGCCACTATGTTGCAACGCACGCCTTTTTGCGCCTGCTCTGCCGCCAGCCCCTTCGTGAAAGCATGGTTAAAGCCTTTGGTGCCACCATACGGCGCATTTTGGGCAATGCCGAGCACACCAGACTCAGAGCCGGCTGTAACTATATTGCCTTTTGTTTTCTGCAGTTCCGGCAACGCAGCCTTACTCATGACAAAAGTAGTCTTCACATTATTTTTGATCATATATTCAAACGCCTCTTCTGAATACTCCGACAGCATATTTGTTTCAGGAAAGGTACCGGCGTTGTTAATCAGGATGTCCAGTTTCCCGAACTGCTTCACGGCCAGTTCTACACAACTGCTGGCATTGGCAAGGGACGACAAATCAGCAGTGAACGGAATGGCTGTGCCTCCCTCCTCCTGTATTTTTTTCACCACGTCCTCTACCGGGTCTTCCGGAAAGCCGGCTACCACTACACTTGCCCCTTCTTTGGCGAACTTTTTACTAATGGCTTCGCCTATTCCTGCGCCACCGCCTGTCACGATAGCTACTTTTCCTTTAAGTCTGTTTCCCATTTTGTTTTCAGATTTTGTTTGGTTTACTATTTAGCTTGCTCATTTTTAACGACAAAAGCAGCAGCACAGTTGGCACTTGCACTTATGTGGCCTATGGCATCACAATCTTTTTCTTTCACGTATGAACAAGTAAGGCACCCTCTCAAAAACCATATAAGGGACAAACCATGAATTTTTTATACAACACTTTACCTGATTCTTATGAGGAACAGCTGGATACAGAGCACCTGACATTAAGGCCCTATGAGGAAGGCGATGAAAGTAACTTTATGCGTCTGCTTCAGGAGAATATACCCTATTTAATTCCTGCTTTTGCCGGTCGGTTAGCACGCGTGCGTGTGCTGGAAGATGCGAGAACGCAAGTGCGGCAACTGCGCACAGAGTGGGACAATCGCCGCACCTTTGACTTTGGTGTCTGGCAAACAGAAGACAATGCCTACATCGGCAATATTGCGCTGAAGAATCTAGACCGCACGATACCCAAAGCAGAACTGGGACTGTACTTCACGGAGTGGCCCAACAGTAAGGCCCTGGTACAGGAGGCACTACAGGCAGTGCTTCAGTTCGCTTTCGATTCCCTAAAGATGAACAAGGTATACATGCGCTGCACCAACGCCAACGAAAGCTATGGCGCCTTAGCTGAGAAAAACGGCTTTTTAAAAGAAGGGGTACTTCGCAACGACTACCGGGGTGCCGACTCGGATGAGCTACTGGACTTAAGCTACTATGGCCTGACGCGTGAGGACTTTGAAGCCAAGCAACTGGAACAGGAGCAGGCTAACGCTGCCGCCATGGTGTAACTAATTCTGAATAATTGAATAACTCAATGAGTAGTGGGTACAGGAGGTAAGTAACATGTGCTACCTCCTCGGCTTGGCCACAAAGAACTCTGTATCAAAAGTAAGGTAGAAGGCGTTGGAGAACTCCAACTTCGGGTTGTCCAGGTCTACTACTGGTTCCAGGCGTATCGTAAGGTGTAGGTTATCGATTATTTCAATATCCTTCATCAGCCGCAAAATTAGTAGCTGCCGCTCCTCCTGAAGGTAGTCCGGGTTCTTAAAAGTAGTGGAGGCCGATTGGTACAGCCTCCCTCCCAACTCCGCTATGTAGCTATCACCGCGCCAGTAGCTAAGCATCACGTCCTGGTACTTTGTATCGATACCGGCATTCAGGTAAATGCCATAGCCCTGCGTGTACGGCAGTTGAAACTCATTTGAAAAGTCTTTGAAGCCCACAAGGTAATTTTTTGTATAAAGCCTGTGTAATACCTTGCGGCTATACCTCTTCTCCAGTTCGAAGCCTATGGCAGCGTTTGCCACAGTTGTCAGCGGCAGTGGTGAAGCGTCTATCTGCCCCCCTTTGTGCTGGGCGGTAAACTGTATGGGTATAGTTAGGCGCAGACTATCCGCAGTGATACCCCTCCCCGCCTGTTCCAGCAGCAAAATATCTACCGCTGCCCCACCGTTTACTTTTTCCTGGTCATCTTCCCCTCTATACAGCATGTGGTTCCAGTCTATCCAGGCATCTAATGCTACACGGTGTGTGTTGAGCTGGTATTGCAGGCCGTTCTCGAGCCGGTTCGTAATCACGCGCTCGAAGTCGTAAAGCGGCTCAACGTAGCCGTGATTCAGGTTACCCTCCAGTGCACCGAAGAACAGCGCCCAGTTCTCCTTCTGTATCTTAGCTGTAAACGTGGGGGCGATGTCCTGATATCCTGCGCTGCCAAAGTCTTTCCAGAGGAAAACGCCAACCTCCAGGCGCACGAATGATGCCGGATAATACACCAGTTCAGGGTTGAGGTGATAGCCGAACAAAGTATAGCCATCTGCAATCTTATTGAAGTACTCATTGTTCTTAGAGAAGCCAAAGGCATAGACTCCAATTCTAACCTCATTAGCATTTTGAGCTACTACGGGCATCTGCTGCCGCAGGACATTATTGTTTAGCTGTGCCTTGGCAAAGCAGCTATAAACCAACAGAAAACAAAGCAAACAGAGCCTACAATAGCTCATAAATAAGTGTAAAGGATGGCACAAAAAGGAGTGATGTTCTGTTATAATCAGGCGCCACAGGGTGGCTAAAATATTTAGCAAAATACCTGATTACTTTTTTGCAAGTTGGCTCCAAAAGTAGTAATTTCACCTTCAATATAAAGCTAAATAAAATAAACACATGAGTCTAAGCAACGAAAAACTTAAAGCGCTACAGCTAACCATGGATAAGCTTGACAAGACATACGGCAAAGGCACCGTAATGAAGTTGAGCGACAACAAGGTAGAAGACATACCTGCTATATCCACTGGCTCGCTTGGGCTTGATATTGCTTTGGGTATTGGTGGTTTGCCACGTGGCCGTGTCGTAGAAATCTATGGTCCGGAATCATCTGGTAAAACTACTCTTACAATGCACTGCATTGCCGAAGCACAAAAGAAAGGCGGCATGGCTGCGTTTATCGATGCGGAGCACGCCTTTGACAGAACCTACGCCCAAAAGCTTGGCATTGACACTGAAAATTTATTAATCTCTCAGCCAGACAATGGGGAGCAGGCACTTGAAATTGCTGACCACCTGATTCGCTCAGGCGCTATAGATATTATCGTAATTGACTCCGTTGCCGCTCTTGTACCGAAAGGTGAGTTGGAAGGTGATATGGGTGACAGCAAAATGGGTCTGCAGGCACGTCTGATGTCTCAGGCACTGCGTAAGCTAACCGGTACCATCAACAAAACAGGATGTACCTGTATCTTCATTAACCAGCTGCGTGAGAAAATTGGTGTGATGTTCGGTAACCCTGAGACAACCACTGGCGGTAACGCCCTTAAGTTCTACGCTTCTGTGCGCTTGGATATCCGCCGTATTGGCCAGATAAAAGAAAGCGCTGATAATATTACAGGTAACCGTACCCGTGTGAAAGTGGTGAAGAATAAAGTAGCACCTCCTTTTAAAGTGGTAGAGTTCGACATCATGTATGGCGAAGGTATTTCTAAAGTAGGTGAGATTCTGGACCTGGGCGTGGATTTGGGCATTGTGCAGAAGTCTGGCTCCTGGTTCTCTTATGACGGCAACAAATTAGGCCAGGGTCGTGACGGTGTAAAGCAGATCCTGCTGGATAACCCGGAACTGATGGAAGAAATTGAAACCAAAATCAGAGCCATTGTAAAAGGTGAGCCTGAAAAAGTAGCCGCAGCGCTGGACGATTCAGCCGCCAAGGCCACTGAAGTTGAATGAACATTGTTTCCTGAACAGAAATAGCAAAAAAGGCGTTGTATAAAAGCAGCGCCTTTTTTTATTTATTTTGAATTGATCAGGCACTTAACTATGTTTAACTTAATACGGCAAGATCAACTTTCTATTAAAAAAGCTGAAATGGATGATATCAGGTTCTGGAAGCACGCATTAGCAAATTAGAATATAAAGTTTGAAAGCTAAAGGTATAGTTGGTACAAAACTTGAAGTGATCAGGAATTAAGAACTGTTCATCCCAACAAGAAGGAAATTTATGAAGAAGTTTTTCCCTGCGCTCCTGATACTAGCATTAGTACTAGTTGGCTTTGTCTCTAAAGACAGAATGCGCAGCGTCCGGAATGAAAGCTTCTCTACAGGGGAAGTACTGAAGTATAAGGTGCATTATGGCCTTATTACGGCAGCAGATGCAACTATAGAGACAGCCCCTGACCTGCATTACATTAATAACCGGCCGTGTTACCGCACAACAGTAACCGGAAAAACGAATAGCTCCTTCGACTTCTTTATTCGGGTACGCGACACCTGGCAGTCTTATATAGACACTGCCGCCATAGTGCCACAGCGTTTTTACAGAAACATTGAGGAAGGCAACTATCGCAAGCGAGAAACAATTGATTTTAATCATTACAGGAACACCGCGTTTGTAGAGTCTAAGAAAAGAAACAGGCAAAAGAAAACGGGTAGCTATAAAATTCCTGAAAATGTGCAGGATATTGTCAGCGGCTTTTATTACCTGCGCACCCTGGACTTCGACAGAATGAATGTAGGCGATAAGTTAAACCTGCAGGGCTTTTTTGACGAAGAGACTTTTAATATGCAGGTAACCTATAAAGGCCGTGAGGTAGTGAGCACAAAAGCGGGCGACATAAGGGCTATAAAGCTTATCCCAAAGATGCCTAAGAACAAGTTGTTCGATGGTGAGGATGCTATTACCGTATACCTCTCTGACGATAAGAACAAAATCCCCGTGCTGATACAAGCTGAAATGTTTGTAGGTTCCCTGAAGATAAACCTCTACGAGTACAAAAACCTCAAACATAAAACATCCCTGTTAGCGCAGAAATAATCAGAGCCGGCTATATAGTCGGCTTTTTTATTGCCGTTCAGAAGAAAGCCTACCTGTGTTAAGAAAATATTATGATTTAACAAGCAGATGTTTAATTGACTTAAGGAATGATATATTTACATCAGGAAATGGTAACGCAGCAGGAATCTATAGGCTGGTTAAGCAACAAAAGAAGCTTTACTTGGCGCTGATGTTTTTAGCTGCACCACTCCTACTCAAACTCTAATGTTATTGTACCGTGCAAACTGCAACAAACTATAAGATATTAGTAGTAGACGATGATCCGGATATCGTTGAAATGCTACAGTACAACCTGACACGCGAAGGGTACGATGTAACTGAAGCAGAAAACGGCAAGAAAGCCATAACAGTAGCACAGGCAGTAAAACCAGACGTTATCCTGATGGACGTGATGATGCCTGTGTTAGACGGAATCTCAGCCTGCCGCCAGCTGCGCGAAATGGAAGATTTCCGCAACACGCACATCATCTTCCTGACAGCCCGCGCAGAGGAGTTCTCAGAGGTTGCTGCCTTCGAGGCAGGCGCCGACGACTTTATCACCAAACCCATCAAGCCACGGGCGCTGTTGAGCAGGCTGGCCGCTTATACACGCCGGGATTCGCTCCACGAAGAAGAGAACCAGATAATAGAAGCAGGCGACCTGCGCATAGACCGCACCAGCTTTGCTGTTTACAAAGGCGACGAAAAAATCACTTTACCTAAAAAAGAATTCCAGCTGCTTTCTTTCCTAGCAGCCACTCCCAATAAAGTATATACCCGCGAAGAGTTGCTTAATAACGTATGGGGGAACGATGTGTATGTAATTGCCCGCACCGTAGATGTACACATCCGGAAAGTACGTGAGAAGATTGGGGAAGAAAACATTAAAACCATAAAAGGCGTGGGCTATAAGTTCAACAATGATTAGTGAATGAATTTTACCTCCCGTACGCTTGCCTTATTTATTTCACTGGCGGTAGCACTTGTGCTCACCGCCTTTCTTGCTTTAGCCACCTACTTTTCTTGGCAGGGCTTTATTGTGGCACTGGTCATCGTGTTCATCAGTTGCTTTCTGTTGCTTTACTTTTCTTACGAGGCGCTGGTGTTTCGGGAAGTTAAAAACGTGTACTCCAGCCTGGAAAAGCTAAGGCGGCAGGACTTCAAGCAAGTAGGAAGCAAGTCGACCTTAACAGCAGATCCGCTGAGGAAGATCAAAGAAGACATTTACATGATTGCGGCGGGGAAACAGCAGGAAATTGACGAGCTGAAACAACTGCAATCGATGCGCCGCGAATTTCTTGCAGATGTGTCGCACGAACTGAAGACTCCGATCTTCGCAGCGCAGGGATTCATACATACGCTGCTGGACGGGGCAGTAGACGACCCGAACGTGCGCGATAAGTTCCTGCAGAAAGCAGCCAAAAGCTTGGATAGCCTGGATGCCCTTGTGCAGGACCTGATCAGCATATCACAGTTCGAGAAGGGCGTGGTAAAAATGCAGAAGCGCAACTTTGATGCAGTGCCGCTGGTGCAGGAGGTGTTTGAGCAACTGGAGCAAAAAGCCGCACAGCACGAAATTAACTTTCACTTAGAGGTTGCCCCGGATGAAAAGGTCATTTTGTTTGCCGATCCGAATCGCATCCGGCAGGTGTTCATCAACCTCATGGACAATGCCATCAAGTACGGCCATAAGGGAGGCAATATATGGGTATACTTTGACGAAGGCCGTAAGAAGTTTACTGTTACCGTGAAAGACGACGGAAAAGGCATCGGACAGGAACACATTAACCGCATTTTTGAGCGCTTCTACCGCATTGACAAAAGCCGCGCCCGCGACACAACCAGCACCGGCCTCGGCCTGGCCATCTGCAAGCATATTGTGGAGGCCCACCGCTCTGTGATAGCCGTTAAAAGCGAGATAGGCAAGGGCACCACTATCCGCTTCAAGTTGCAAAAGGCGAAGTAGAGTTGAAAGAAAAAATCAGAGCTATACCTGCAACTGCTGCATGTAAGATGCTCCAACAGGCACGCATTGTCCTTTCACACAAACCTGATGGCGCTCTATCTTATCAATCCTATCTTTGGCCACGATATAGGAACGGTGTACACGGGTAAACTTATCGGCGGGCAATAGTTCGCTTAGCTCGTTTATCGTCATCCGCGACAGCAACTTGCTCCCCTCCAGCACAAAGGTGACATAGTTGCCTGCAGCCTCCATGTATAGTATCGCATCATAGTGCACCTTTACCTGCTCATAGCCTGTTTTTAAGAATATGTAATCTTTCGGAGCAACCATACCATTACGCAACTGCAGCAGTTCCTGCGCCTTGTTGCAGGCTTTCAGAAACCTAACAAGTGCGAAAGGCTTTAGCAGGTAATCGACGGCATCCAGCTCAAAGCTGGTGACAGCATGCTCTGAGTAGGCAGTTGTAAAAATAACAAGTGGCTTTTTCTGCAGACTGGTCACAAACTCCAGCCCGTTGATGTCGGGCATTTTTATGTCCAGGAAAAGCAGGTCCACCGCCTCATGCTGCAGGTACTCCATCGCCTTAAAGGCATCTGTGAAGCAGGCCGCCAGTTCCAGGAAAGGCACTTTAGCCGCATGAGAGCGCACTACCTCCAGCGCCATCGGTTCATCATCTATTGCAATTGCCTTCATACTACCTGCTTCTGTAATTCATACATAAGATACCTGTTTCCGGAAAATAAACCATACAACTGCCCCTGGTTTACAATTGGAGTGTCAGGTGTACAAAAAACTCCTCCAATGTCTCTCTTATCACCAGTTCGTGCCTCTCCGGGTATAGCAGGGCCAGGCGCTGCCTTACGTTCTCCAGCCCCACTCCCGACTTGTTTTTTTCCGGGTCCTGATCCTGCTTGGCGTGCGTGCTGTTATAAACATCAAAGTACAACTTGTTCTGCTCGTAATATAAGGTTACCCTGATCCAGGATTTGTGCTTCAGGCTGATACCGTGCTTAAAGGCATTTTCCACGAAAGGGATGAGCAGCATAGGTGCAATAAATTTCTCGGCCAGCACATCTTCTATCTTTGTCTGGATTACAATGTCAGGTGATGTGGAAGTCCGCAGCGACTGCAACTCTATGTAGTTGCGCATGTATTCAATTTCGCGGGCCAGCAGTATCTTTTGCTGGTGGTTTTCGTGCAGCATAAAGCGCATCATGTCGCCGAGCATCTGTATGCCCTGCGCAGTGCGTTCGCTGTTTTCCTGCAGGGCGGTGCCGTAGAGGGTGTTAAGGGTGTTAAAAAGAAAGTGCGGGTTTATCTGGGAACGAAGAAAATCCAGGTTAGCATTAGACCGCCCCAATTCATTTTTCAAAACAAATAGTTCTTCTTTTCCCTGCATCTGCCGTTTAAAAAGCACCCACGATAAAGGCACTGTGATAAGTAGCTGGAAGAAGACGTTGAACACAGAAATGCCAAAAGCAGCGTCTTCATAATGCGTGAGTAGCATGGCCATCAGGCTTATTGGTATCACTGAGATGATCAGTATGACCACGACTCGTAAAAGGTAGGCAATAAAAGGCCTCTTTTTACTCAGAGAGTTAGGAATAAGATTATAGAAGGAATAACAGTATAATAGTATGCCACATGGTCCTGCAAATCCCCAAAACACAACTATCTCCACTTCTGCGTCTACAATCAATAACAGGAACATACTTACCATCCATAGTACAAAAGCGGCAAGGCCGTCCCGGGTTATCATTCTGTATTTAGACTGGATAGCCTCTGAATTAGTCAGAAGATAGACAGCGCTGTATTTGATAACACAATAAAAGCCAAACATGAGCAGCAGCCAGAAAGCGTGATGGAAGCTATTCTGAAAAATATATTCATATGTCTGCTGCTGGGTTTCAAACCTGGTAAACTGGTAATTTTTGGTATAAGTATCTATCGTTCCGATCGCAATGCCCATTAATAGAAACAGGACGACTATCAAGAGGATATTCAGAAACAGAGCTTCCTTCTTTATCAGCTTAGGAATTACAATAAAATTAAGCACTAAAAAAGACAGGTAAAGTAACGTGTACCGGATTAGCTGAGGAAAGAAATAATTCTGATAATAGTAGAAAGAAATGTCGGCCTCATCAAAAAAGACTTTGTTTGGGCTGTCTGCAGTTAAAAGAGAAAGCACCGCAAAAACGAAGATGGTGGTAGCTGCCCAAAATTCTACTTTGCTGAAATGAATAGGTTTATCCACGAAATTTTTCAGAGAGAGATCATTCATAA
This sequence comes from Pontibacter pamirensis, assembly GCF_010015475.1. Taxonomy (GTDB): domain Bacteria; phylum Bacteroidota; class Bacteroidia; order Cytophagales; family Hymenobacteraceae; genus Pontibacter; species Pontibacter pamirensis. Next base: position 304,618 of record NZ_SSNI01000001.1, on the reverse strand, counting down.
AACAATTATAATTTAAAGCTTTGAGGAAAGATATAAAATGAGATGAAAGCTTCAGAAAAAGTGACAGAAACAAGTAGCTCAGTTTTGAAAGCGTGCATAAGCGTTCAGGTGCATAGAGCCAATTCTTGTATGACCTGAAACATCAGGAAGCAAAGCCGGCTTTCTGATGTTAATAACCGTTGTTTTTCGGAGTTCTGTTTCGCCGGAGTCACCTCTCAACTGCACGCTTGAATAGTGAAGCCCAAGCTCGATCGGCTGAGGCTGCTCAAGTTCCATGATATCATCGTAAGGAGTTCCCGTTACCCTTCCCAGGATTTCGCTCAGTAAGGTGTAGGCTATATCATTGTAGTTATATTTCTCCGCCTGCAGAGAAACACTACCTGGTACACGTGCTTGCGAAGCGAGGCCCATCATTGTTAACATGCTGATTGAGAAAGCGATACAGCCACGGATACCCGCTAACAATATTCTTTTTAATACAGAAGCTCTCATAATAGTAAAGTATAAGCTATGTGATACTCAGACTTAATATGAGCAAGGTTAGTCAACGTTTAGAGCATTAAAAACTAAATGTGATGAACACCTAAAAAGATGTGACGAATTGAATCCGGGGTCCTAGAAGAAGGGGTAACCAGAACATAAGCGGCAAATAACCACCCTTTACAAAGTACCTCACCTGCCGTACACGCACACAAAATACAGCGCACGTCAAATTTCCGTATCTTTGCAGCACGCACAGCTGTACACTATAGCTGTACCTGATTTTATAGTATAACACACATGAAGTACCCGGTTTTTAAAGACCTGATTATATTCGAGAACGAGGATTTTATTGTGGTAAACAAGCCACCGTTTCTATCGACGCTGGAAGACCGCACACCCAATACCACAAACCTACTCAAGATTGCCCGCCAGTATAGTCCTGACCTGCAAGCCTGCCACCGCCTGGATAAAGACACATCGGGCTGCCTGGCATTTGCAAAGAACCCGGAAGCTTACCGCCACCTCTCGATGCAGTTCGAGGCGCGCGAGGTGTACAAAGTATACCATGCCGTAGCCTGGGGTACACATAAGTTTGAGGAGCAGTTGGTAAACCGTTCCATTTCGCCAAGTGCTAAAGGAGTAGCCAGGTTATCGCCAGAGGGCAAACCTGCTGAAACGTACTTCAACACCCTAGAGATTTTTAACCGCCATACCCTTGTAGAGTGCCTTCCGATTACTGGCCGCCTGCACCAGATACGGGTGCACCTGGCTTATCTGAAGGCCCCTATAGTGAACGATGCTTTGTATGGAGGTGAACCCTTATACCTCAGCAGCCTGAAGCCTAAAAAGCATTATAACCTGAAGCAGCAAACAGAGGAGCTGCCCCTGATCAAACGTTTCGCCCTGCACTCGTTTAACCTGGGTTTTGTGCTGATGAACGGGGAGCCCGTGAAAGTAGAGGCGCCGTACCCGAAAGATTTTGCTGTGCTGGTTAAGCAGCTTCGAGCACATTGATGTGTGGACTATTGGACAAAGGATAAATAGACAAAGGACAAAAGAATTAAAGTAGCTGTGCTTGGTATAAGTGCACCTACACTCCTCTAGTCTTTTGTCCTTTTTCCTTCATCTAACAGTCCTTTATCTAATTAATCCGCAGCACAATTTTACCGATGTTCTTGTTTTCCTCCATGTAGCGGTGTGCGTCTGCTGCCTGCTGCCAGTCGAAAACAGTGTCGATAACAGGCTTTATCTGGCCACTCGCAAAGTGCGGTTTGGCAAAGCGCCACATCTCTTCCGTCAGCTTCATCTGGTACCCAAGCGTGCGGGAGCGCAGGGTGGAGCCCATGATGTGCAGGCGCTTCATTAGTATTGTGCGCAGATCAAGCTCATCTACTTTGCCGCCGCCCAGGCTGGCAAGCAGCACCAGGCGCCCGTCCAGGCGCAGGCATTCAATGTTGGGTTTAAAGTATGGCCCTGCAATGAAATCCACAATCACATCTACACCTTCACTGTTAGTATGCGCCAGCACGGCATCCTTGAAATCGACTTCTTTGTAGTTGATGGCTTTGTTTGCTCCCAAATCAAGACAAGCCTGCAGTTTCTGCTCCGATGCCGTTACCAGTACCTCCGCCTTTAGCGCCCGCGCCAGCTGTATGCCTGCCGTGCCCACACCACTTGCTCCCGCATGAACTAGCACCCGTTCTCCGGGGTGTAGCCTGCCCAGCCACACCAGCGCCTGATAGGCTGTTAGAAACACCTCTGGTATGGCTGCGGCTTCTTCCATGCTTAGGTTCTCCGGCACAGGCATGGCCATTTCTTCGTGTATGATGGCATACTCGGCATAGCCGCCGCCTGGCAACAAGCCAAATACTTTATCACCCTTTTTGAACTGCTTGCAGCTAATGCCAGCTTCTACTACCTCACCCGCTATCTCCAGGCCCAGTATAGAACTAGCGCCCTTGGGAGGCGGGTATTTCCCCTGCCGCTGCAGTGTGTCGGCTCGGTTTAAAGCGGTGGCATGCACCCGCACCAGCAGCTCGTACGGGTTTGGCAGTGGCTTTTCGTATTTTCCTATATACAGTTGCTCTGGCCCTCCCGGCTCTTTAACAAGTATTGCTTTCATCGTAAACAGGTTCAGGTTTTTAAAATAACTACTCTCTTCTGATGGCTTCTACAGGATCCAGCTTTGCGGCCCTAGTGGCAGGATAAGTTCCGAATACTACTCCTACGATAATAGCAATGACTGAAATAATCAGGAAAGTATCTATTGTGTAAGCCGCCTGAAAAGGAACGTCTGCCAGTGCCTTGATGATTGGTACGATAGCAAGTGTAGCCAGTATACCGAGCATCAGCCCCAGCAAGCTACCAAGTAGTGACACCGTAACGGACTCAGCAAGAAACTGCAACAAGATGTCTTTCTTCTTGGCGCCCATTGCTTTTCTTACACCAATCTCGACGGTACGTTCTGTTACAGATATCAACAGTACATTCATCACCCCTACGCCACCTACCACAACAGATATTCCTACAATCAAGCCCATCACCACCCTAAAGAGCATAAAGCCCCTGGCTGCCTGCTTTACTCTGGCTTCATTTGTTGCAACATTAAAATCATTTGTATCACCAGCAAGGTTTGCTTTCAGCCAGCTCTCAGCCTGCCCCTTTAAGTCCTGGACATGCTCCACATTGTCTGCTTCCAAAACACAGAGCGGCGGGTTTTCTTTTAACTCCTCCTGTGAGAACAGGGTAATAGGGATAAACAGCTCAGGAGCCCGTGACTCATCCTGCTCCAGGACGCCTACTACTTTTAATGCTTTGTCTTTGTAGGCTATTGTTTTTCCGATGAGTTGCGTTGCAGCATCTTCACCCATTGCCTGCTCAGCAAAAAGATGATTCACAAAACCCACCTGGCTTTGTCTGTTCACATCATCTGCTGTGTAAAATTCACCATGCGCTATGTGCATATTGGGCGGAAAACTGGCCATTGAACCTATTACAGAGGCACCCATAGTGGCACCATTATCAAGAATCTTTACCTCACTTGCCTGCTTCGTCTGCATATAAGCTTTCGCCGGATGTGTGAGCGCTGCAGCCAGTTTCTTGAATTTTTCGTGATCTAAATAAGCATATGTCTCCTTCTTGAGCCGCAGATTATTGACAAGCCTGGTGGTTTCTGTTCGAATGAAGATGGCTTTAAGTGAAGTGGTATTCGTGATTTGCTCCTGTGCATACTTCTCCATACCGTCTATTAGGGAAAGCACGGTAACCAGGGCAGCAACGCCTATCACAATACCGAGTATGGACAGCAAAGTATGAAACAAACGCGAACGTATGTTCTGGACTGCCAACGAGAAGGAGAGGTAGATTTTCTTGAGCATAATATTTTTCAGCGTCATAGTTATATTCAGGATATTTCTGATAAAATCCTAATATCCTTTATTCTACACCTTATGCCACCACTTTTTATAATCAACGATTAGCTGCTTTCACCTTTTAATGTGCTTTAGTTTCCACCGATAATCACGGCTAAGTCGCTTTTGAACACATCTTGAAAAATATATCAAGTAATTTGCTTACTTTAATTACGATACTTTCGTAAGTATACGAAAACATCGTAATTATATGGAAAAGCTAACGCAGCAAGAGGAGGAGGTCATGCAGGTAATATGGGCATTGAATGGCGGCTTCATAAAAGATTTCCTGGAGAAGCTCCCGGAACCCAAACCGCCCTATACTACCCTCGCCTCCACGGTAAAGAACCTGGAGAAGAAAGAATATCTCTCAAGTGAAAAGCTGGGAAACACCTACCGCTATGCTCCCCTTATAAAGGAAGAGGATTATAAGAGAAAGTTTATGAGAGGCTTTGTAGGAGACTATTTCAAAAGCTCCTACAAGGATTTGGTGGCGTTTTTTGCGAAGGAAAAGCAGATAAGCGCAGAGGAACTGAAAGAGATTATAGACATGATCGAGAACAAAAAATCAGAATGATATGCCAGCCCTGATCCTATACCTGCTTAAAGTAAACATAGCACTGCTGCTCTTTTACCTGGCCTACTACTTCGTGCTGCGGCGGCTGACCTTCTATCATCTGAACCGCCTGTTCCTGGTGTTTGGTATGCTTTTCTCTTTCCTGTACCCATTCATCAATATGTCTGTGCTGCTCAGCCAGCGCGAGGAGCTAATGGTAAGCTATAAGTATGCTGCCATACCCTCCTGGGCTCCCACCATTACCGCCACACCTGAGCAAACTACAGCGTTTGACTACTGGCTCATACCAGTCATGCTGTTCTGGTTTGGCACCGTTGTAATGGCAGGAAGGTTAATACTGCAGTTTCTATCGCTCTCCGCTATACACCGTGCTTCTGAACCTGCCTCTTATCAGGGAATAGACTTTAGAAAGATCAGCGGCATCAGGGAAGCCTTTTCTTTCTGGCAAACCATTTACCTGAACCCGGTACAACATAAAGCAGAAGAATTAGAATCTATACTCCGGCATGAGCAAATCCATGTGAACGGGTGGCACACCCTGGATGTGCTGCTGGCGGAGCTGAGCACACTGCTTTACTGGTTTAACCCTGGAGGGTGGCTGTTGAAAAAGGCTATAAAAGAAAACCTTGAGTTTATTGCCGACCAGCATGTCATGAGCGCCGGAACAGACAGAAAGAAGTATCAGTACCTCCTCCTGAAAGCTGCAGGCACATCTGAACCGCAGCTCGCCAATCAGTTTAATTTTCCATCATTAAAACGAAGAATTATTATGATGAACAAAAGGCCGAGTACCAGAACACATCTGCTGAAGTTTCTGACAATAATTCCGGTTGCAACTGCTCTTCTGCTGTTCTCTACTGGTGCTGCACAAAAGCAAGCCACAACCATCAAACGGGTAGTTACGGAAGTCAGAACAGATGAACCTGCTCAGAACGAACCTGACTTACCAGAAGACCAAAAGACCTTCTTAAAACGGAATCCAACCGTAAAGAGCGTAAGCTGGATGCCCCATGACATAAATAAGATGGTCATCTCCCTGAAATCCGGCAGCGCCGAAGTGTATGACTTGAACGATAGCAGAAGTGTAGCTGCAGCCAAAGGCAAGTACGGTGAACTGCCTGCGCTACCGCCGCCGCCGCCACCTGCTCTTGTAGGGCAACAGTTGCCACCAGAAGTAATTCCTGATGTCCATGTGTATGTACCTGATGCATCCACTGCCCCTGAAGATTATAAAAACTTCCTAAAACGGAACCCTGAGGTGGAACATGTGAGATGGGAGATAAAAATAACAGATGGCTCTCCAGAAATTCAAATTTTTATGAATTTCAAATCTGGAGAAATAGACGCGTATGATTTAAATGATGAAAAAAGCGTTTCCGCTGCTGAAGCCAAGTATGGAGAGCTTCCAGCGCCGCCATCACCTGCTCCTGCCGGGCAACAATTGCCACCAGAAGTAATTCCTAGTGTTGAAGTATATGTACCTGATGCATCCACTGCCCCTGAAGATTATAAAAACTTCCTAAAAAAGAATCCAGAGGTGGACCGTGTAGGCTGGATTATAAGAGAAAAAGGTGACTCTCCAGAAAACACTATCATCATGTTTTTCAAGTCCGGTGGCTCGGAGATTTATGATTTAAATGATGAAAAGAGCATTTCCACTGTCGAAAACAGGTACGGCAAACTGCTTAAGCTTCCTCCTCCACCTCCGCCAGTAAGAAGCGATGGTAACTAATATATATTACAGCAGAAAGGCTAATGAACGAACTGATTCATTAGCCTTTCTGCTGTAACTTTAATTTATATACCCTCCTACAGCTCTTACTATTTGCCTGTTACACAGCATATTTCTCACAATCTATTGCATATACAAATATTAACTTCTATCTTTGTGTCCATTTTTCAATGACTGAAGAATCATAATTAAATAAATAAATCGCTTACAACCACCAAAAATGGATCATTTAAGTTATAAAACTCAGTATGTCAACAAGAAGACAGCCAACAAAGGCTGGGTGATTGTGGATGCTGGGCAAGGAAGCTTGGGTCGTGTAGCATCGGAAGTTGCTAAGATCCTCAAAGGCAAACACAAGCCTTCGTATACTCCTAACACTGACTGCGGAGACAACGTGATCATCATCAATGCGGATGACACTCGTTTTACAGGCCGCAAGTGGGACCAGAAGTACTACCTGACACACACTGGTTACCCAGGCGGTCAGAAGAAAACTTCTCCACGCGAACTGAAGGCGAAGTCGTCTACACTGTTGGTAGAGCGTGCTGTACGAGGCATGTTACCTAAAAGCAGATTGGGCAGTGAGATGTTCCGCAATCTGCACGTATTTGCTGGAGGCGAGCATCCTTTTGCCGCACAGCAACCAAAAGAACTAACCCTCAATATTTAATTTAATGGAAGTTATCAATACATCTGGTAGAAGAAAAACCTCGGTGGCGCGCATATACCTGACGCCTGGGCAAGGGAATATCACTATTAACGGTAGAGATATCAAGGAATACTTTCCGAGTGAAGTACTTCAAACTATTGTGAATCAGCCCTTTAAAACCTTGGATTCAATTGGCAAATACGATATTAAAGCCAATATAAAAGGTGGTGGTGTAAGCGGCCAGGCTGAAGCACTTAGACTTGCTATCTCTAAAGCACTGGTAGAAGAAAACGGCGAGAACAAGCCAGCTCTGAAGGCAGAAGGTTTCATGAAGAGAGACCCTCGTATGGTAGAGCGTAAGAAGTTCGGTAAGCGTAAAGCACGTCGTTCATTCCAGTTCAGTAAACGTTAATTTTAAAGGTGTATCTACAACATGGCTAGTACTAATTATAAAGAATTACTTGAGGCAGGTGTGCATTTCGGCCACCTTACCCGCAAGTGGGATCCGAAGATGGCACCGTACATCTTCATGGAGAAAAACGGTATCCACATTATTGACCTGAACAAAACGCTGGTTGCTCTTGATGAAGCTACGGCTGCTATCAGGAACATCGCGAAGTCTGGTCGTAAGATTTTATTCGTAGCTACTAAAAAGCAAGCGCAGGAAATTGTATCTGAAGAGGCGAAACGCCTGAAGATGCCCTACGTAACTGACCGTTGGTTAGGTGGTATGCTGACGAACTTCGCCACTGTGCGTAAGTCACTGAAGAAGATGTCTACCATCGACAAAATGATGAAAGACCCTGAGCAGTCTAAAGCCCTTGCAAAGCGTGAAAAGCTAATGCTTTCCCGTGAGCGTGAGAAGCTTGATCGCGTACTTGGTGGTATCACTGACTTGTCAAGACTGCCTGCAGCGCTGTTCATCGTGGACGTAAAGCGTGAGCACATTGCGGTAAAAGAGGCTCAGAAATTGAATCTACCGGTTTTCGCTATCTGCGATACAAACTCTAACCCAGAGCTGGTAGACTTCCCAATCCCTGCAAATGACGATGCTTCTAAGTCTGTGTCCCTTATCGTATCACTAGTAGGTAAGGCAATTGAAGAAGGTTTGTCTGAGCGTAAAGTGGACAAAGAGGAAACTGAGCGTAAGCGTTCTGAAGAAGAAGGCATCAAAGCAAAGCAAGAAGCTGACGAGCAATAAGCTTAAAGTTCATATTGCACTATACTAAACTGAACATTGAGCCCAGCTGCTTCAATGTTCAGTTTGTTTTAGGGGTTCAGGCTCCAACACAGGAATAATTTTAATTACTAATTCATAATTCTTAATTATAAAATCATGGCTATTACAGCACAAGATGTTAACAAACTCCGTCAGGAAACCGGAGCAGGTATGATGGATTGCAAGAAGGCACTTACAGAAGCGAACGGCGACTTTGAAGCTGCTAAAGATATTCTGCGTAAGCAAGGTCAGAAAATTGCAAACAAGCGTGCCGACAACGCTACTTCTGAAGGTATGGTTCTGACGCAGGTAAGCGAAGACGGTACGACAGGTACAGTAGTAGCAGTAGCCTGCGAAACGGAGCCGGTATCTAAAGTAGAAGATTTCCGCAAGCTTGCGAAGCAGGTGCTGGATGTTGCCGTTTCTACAAAAGCAGCTTCTAAAGAAGAACTTTTGGCAGCTCCTCAGGCTGATGGCCGTCCGCTGCAGGACCACATCACAGACCTGATGGGTAAAATTGGTGAGAAAATTGATGTAGTTTCTTACGAGACTGTTTCTGCTGAGAAAGTTGTTTCTTACGACCACTCCAACGGTAAATTAGGTGTGTTGGTAGCCTTAACAAACACGGGTGGCAAAGAAGAAGTAACGGAAGTTGGTAAAGACGTAGCAATGCAGATTGCTGCCATGAAGCCAATTGCAGTTGACAAAGATGGCGTTGATGCCGCGACTGTACAGCGTGAAATAGAAGTTGGTAAAGAGCAGGCACGTGCCGAAGGTAAGCCGGAAGCCATGCTTGAGAAGATTGCGCAGGGTAAGTTAAACAAGTTCTACAAAGAAAATACTTTGCTGAACCAGGAGTTCGTAAAAGACTCTTCTCTTTCAATTGCCCAGTTGCTTGACAAAACCAATAAAGGCATGACTGTAACTGAGTTCAAGCGTGTAGCTATCGGTTAATTATAACCAAACCATTATAATAGAAAAGCCCACTGTTAAGGTGGGCTTTTTTTATGGTTTTTCGGCTGAAGTTACAGTCTTTCAGGAAAGCTTCATTGATTTCAGACAGGCTTACCTATAGAGATCTAAAATCCAGGAATCTCTACCTGCTTCTTTTCCATTTAGGCTTATCTTTTCTACTTCAGTAATACTCGGGCAACATTCTGAGGCGGCTCTACGAAAAGACTGAATGCTTAAAGTATCTGTTTTATCTAATGCACGAACAAAGTACTCCTGTACATCATCATTCAGATTAACCACAATGTACTGAGGTTGAAACTGAACATGAGCAGGTTCCTTAGTACCATTGACCATATAAAACACTTCTACATCGTCCTTAGAAATTTGCGGGTCGTCCCCAAACAGCAAATCTTCTCCATTATCTTTTGACTTAAAAGTGAAGGCGAAGGCATCCTCTGATAAGCATTCTAAATCTTCACAGGGATCTGCACAGGAATAAAGAAATAGCAAGAGGAAAACCAGGTTCAGCTTTTTCATATAAGTCTCAGGCTGTGTATCATATATTACCCATTCCGCCTTACTGTCAAAACAAAAGCATCCCGCATATCTGTAAAGCGATTCATCGCTGCCTCCAGAAACTCCTCGTCCAGAAGCTCTTTGGCGCCTTCATCGCCCATGATGTCCATTTCGCTTATTTTATAAGTCTGCTCAAAGTCTCCTTTTTCCAGTTTAATCAGGTATTTCCCGTTCCAGGCCATCAGCGTGACCTTCATGTTCGGGTTTGGTATATCGGCTACTGTTCTCATATTAATGTGGTTAATGTGCTAGTATGCTAATTAAGAAGAATAAATTATGTGGAGGTATTGCCCAGCAAGGTCGTTTGTCCTTTGTCAAAGAGTCCTTCGTCCAGGACTTCTCAAACTCATACCCTCTCTTCTGCAATGTCGATGCCCATGAGTTGCATGAGCTTGCTGGCATTAAAGCTACGGCAGATGCCTGGCGTTAATTTATAATCAAACCTGATTTCATCGCCTATAATGTCGCTGTTAAAGCTGTAGTTCTGCACGCTTCCCGGCAGTTCCTCCTCCATGGCGCCCAGTTCTAAATCGTGGGTAGAGATAAGCCCGGAGGCATTGCGGTGGTGCAACTGCCGGATAAGCGACATAGCCCCAAGGTGCCGGTCACGGGAGTTGGTGCCTTTCAGAATTTCATCCAGCAAGTAGAAGACGGGCTGCCCCTGCTCCGTTAGTTCAAGCAGCATGCGCAGGCGCTTTAACTCGGCATAAAAAGAGGACGTGTTCTCCGCTAGGTTATCTGCTGTGCGCATGGCAGTATACACCTGTGCCGGAGCAACCACCATACGGGCTGCGCATGCCGGAGCGCCCATCAGGGCCATGACCATGTTGATGCCCACCGTACGCAGGAAAGTTGTTTTACCGGACATGTTAGAGCCCGTAATCACCATTGTATGGCCGGTACCTTCTGTCTCAAAATCATTGGCAACGGGCATCACTGAGAAAATCAGGGGGTGCGCCAGGGCCACTGCTCTATACTCGAAAGGATGCTGACTTAACTGCGGCACTGCGTACTCCGGATGCGCATGCTGGAAAGCGGCTACACTTGTCAAAGCCTCTATCTCCGCCAGAATATCTAACGACTCCTTCAGCTGCGGTAGGAACTTGTCCCGCCAGCTTTCCAGGCGATACATCCATATAAAATCCCACATCAGGAGATTGTTCAGGAAGAAAGCCATGAGCGTGCTGAGGCGCCAGGAGAAATAGTCGATGATGTTGGCCAGTTTGTGTAGGCTTGCCGAGGCTGTAGTACCGGATTGATGCAGGCCCTGCCGCAACTGCTGTAGCTTAGGAGCCGAAAACTGGTGCTGCTCTATATGCTCCAGCTGCTTGGTATAGCTGCGCATGGCCTCATATATACCAATACTTTTCTCATAGTACTCGTCCCGCTCTACCCGAAACTTATACGCCACCCAAAACTGCGCCAGCAGGAAAGCCACGGCTATCCAGCCGCTGAACCCGTAAAACCAGGCCACAATGGCCGCCAGCGTTAAGAGCGGAAGCACAAACAGCAGCACCTTTACCCAGGGATGCTGCCTGAAAAAAGTCTTATCAGAAAACCAAGCAATAAAGCCATCGGCTGGCTGCTGGTCGTGCTTGTAGTGCATCGGGAGGGCTAGCAAAGCCTGTAGCCAGTCTAACTGCTCAGGCTGGGCCAGTTCCGCCACGGCCTCCTGCCGCAGGGCCACCTCTGATGGAGAAGACGCCGCGCGGAACCAGGAGGCTAAGCGGCTTTTTCCAATGTCTGTCACGGAGCGGTTCATCAGTTGGAACAGCGAATTCTGCCCGAATATGTCGAGGTCAGAAGTATACGGATGCTGATCGTTGATGAAAGCATGACCGCCATCAAAATTGGCTAATTTACCTTGCAGCCGCTCCACCTCCTGCTCGTTTACACGCCGCAGCAGTACCAATTGCTGGTGTTTAAAGTCGAGGCGGCTATGCCAGCGCAGCACAAAGATAAACAGGGCATAGAACAGCAACACAGCAATGGCTCCCTCCGCCATTTGGTAATTGCTGAAAAAATACCAGGCGACAGCAACACCGGCTAAAAAAACGGCTACCCGAAGCCAGGACACCAGACTTGATTTAGATGCTGCTTTACTCTCTTCTCCGGCAATTGCTTCGGCGCGGGATGTATATAAGTCTTTTCTTGTTTTGCTCACAAAATTAAGGGTTATGCTGCCTCTTCCTTCTCCGGCGCTCCAATGGTGGCGATGCACTTCAGTTCAATAGCAATAGGAGTTGGCAGCCTGTTTACCTCCACCGTAGTACGGCAAGGTTGATTGTCTTTAAAATACTCGGCGTAAATTTGGTTATAGATTGTAAAATCAGCCTGCATGTTTGTCAGAAACACGGTCACGTCCACTAAGTTTGCCCAACCGGAACCGGCTTCTTCCAGAATATACCGCACGTTCCGGAACACAGCGTGGCACTGCGCTGCAATGTCGTAGGCCACAATGTTACCTGCCTCATCCAGCTCCATGCCCGGTATCTGTTTTGTACCCCGTTCGCGCGGACCTACACCCGATAGAAACAGCAGGTTTCCGACGCGCCGCGCATGCGGATACAAGCCAACAGGCTCAGGTGCTTTAGATGATGTGAAAGGCTCTTTTTTGTTCGCCATAGTCAAAGATAAAGATAATGGTGGATTATCCCCTCTGTACGTCTAAAAGCAAAAGAGCTGACATACTGCCAGCTCCTTTTTCACCTTAAACAAACTAAGTTACAACAAACAATATCTATGGATGTTTCAGATCAGCTTACTTCATAAACTTCACATCGCCGTATTTCGAGTTTACGCTTACCAGACCTTTAGGCGATGCTCCTCCGTAAGCTCCTCTATACTCTGCTGAGGTATGGCCTTTCTCCAGGGAGGTGATATTGACCAAAGACTTATCGTATCTGAAATCACCGAACTGCACGTTCACATCAAAATTGAAGGCGGTATTAGGGTCAAACGTCAGGTTGATAGGTGTAAAGCCGCTTGATAGCGTAATCTTTCTGATGTTTTTACTGATGTTGTTTACTGCAAATGTGCCATACTTTATATCCATTTCCATGGTCTCTCCCAAGCTGCCAATTTTAAAATCGCTGAACTTGGAAGAGCCTTGCAGGCCATTAACTCCTTCTACATTCATGTTCCCGTAGGACACATCCATGCTGCCCCCGTTAAAGTAGCCGCAGGAGCCAGAGCCATAAGCCAGCGTCAAGGTGTTTCCTGGGTTGCTCAGCCTGTCGCACTTGAGCGCACCGTACTTCACATTAATATCGGCTTTGCCTTTCAGAGCGGCTAAGTAAACATCGCCAAAACTATTTTTCACTGTCAGCGCGTTTTCTTCCGGCATGCTGATGGTATAGTTTACTTCGAAGCTCTTGTTGTTATTACCCGAGACGCGCATCGGTTCAATGTGTGTTCTAAAGGATATGGTGCTTCCCTCGCGGCTCTCCATTACCTTTATCTTGTCAAGTATTTCCTGAGCCATGCTTTCAGTGACGCAACGCGCAATAATATCCACCTTTACGTGTACCTCATTTTTGTTCCAGGTATTGATGTGGATCTTGCCAAACTTATTCTCGATGTTGAGCATATCGTTTCTGCTAACTTTATACGTCTTATCAATCGTCTTGCGCTTTTCAACATCATAAGCAGCTACTTCTGCCGTTACATCACCTGTTTGGTAGTGTGCAATCTGCTCATCCAGGTCTTCGAGATGCTCTAAACTTTCAAGGCTTTCAAATACAGCCAATTCAATCTGTTCTGTCAGGCCTTCCATATTTTCCAGCTTTGCAAGCTTTATCTCCGAAAGGGCGCTCAGGCCAGAGAGGTCTACTGAGATATCAGGACATGGCCCCTGGTTTTTATCTTGCGACAAAGCCAGTGTAGGTACCAGTGTAAGCACCAGCGCGTAGCGTAGAAATTTATACATTCGTGGTCTCATCTTTTTGAGGTTCTAGGTCGGGTTGTTCATTTATTTGTTCTAACCGCTGGAGTACTTCCAGTTGTCGGTTCAGCACCCGAATCCGTATCTGCAGGTTCTGGATCAGGGCACCAACTATTTCGTCCGTATTTGGAGTTGTGTATAGTTGCTTTTTAAGTTGAACATAGCTGCTGTCGAGGCGGGCAAGCTCCTGGTCTATTTCCTGCTGGTCATCCAGCCCCAGCACCTTCAGGTCATATTCGCTCAACTTGCTCTTCTTTTCTTTGATTTGGCTCACGTAGTAGGCCTCCACCTCAGCCAGTTCAGGCGCAATGTTGTTGACAGGAGGTGCCGTGGTAGCTGCTATCGTATTGCCGGCCTCCGGCGCATTACTCTTCATCAAAAACAGCGTGAGGCCGCAACCTACCAGCAGCACAATGGCCGCTGCAATACGCATGAACATGGAGTTGGCACTGAAACTGGCGCTGTCCCCAAACTTAATGCTGATTACCTTTGCTGTTTTGCGCTTCTGTGGCAGCTCTTCGCAGATGTTCTGCCACAGCTCCGTCCGGGGCTCGAACACATCGAACTCATCCCGGTGCTCGTCTACAAACTTCTTCAGTTTATCTTCCATGGTAAAGTTCTCTTCATATTCTTTATTTCAAACCGCAAACTGCGGCTCTTTCATTATCTCCAGTAATTTCTTTTTAGCCCGGCTGTACTGCGATTTTGAAGTGGATTCTGTTATTCCCAACACCTCGCCAATCTCAGCATGGTCGTAGCCTTCCAGCAGGTATAAGCTCAGGACTACCCGGTAGCCATCCGGCAACTGCTGTATGGCCCGCCGCACCTTTTCCACCTGCCACTCCGAGTCATCTTCATATGCCTCGTCAGCCACTTCGCCAACAACGCGCTCATCCATGGGCACCAGTTCGGAGCGCCGCTTCCGGATGGCGTTGATGGAGGCATTTACCACAATTTTCTTGAGCCAGCTCCCGAATGAAGCTTCTGCTTTGTAGGACTGAAGGTTTTTGAAGGCACTCAAAAAAGCTTCCTGCAGCACATCCTCCGCCTCTGCATAGTCGTTGATGATGCGCATGCTCACGTTGAACATTGCCTTGGAGTAAAGCTTATACAGCTCATACTGGGCTCTGTTATCGCCGCTCTTGCAGCGATCAATCACGTGGTGATTTACGTCCTGATAACTGAGTTTCTCCAAGGTGTTATGTTTTAGCGTTAGCAATTCATTTGCTGCGCCCTTACGACTTTTATTCTTTCATCCTTCTCCTTCCTACTTCTGCACTAAAGACAAAGCCAGTGGCCCGAGGTTGCATTAAGTTGCAAAATAATTTCAAGAATTTTTACTTGTCCACTTTTCCACATTATCCACAGCCAGATGTGTATAACATAATGTGAACGTATCTACTTCATCTCCTTCATGTTGAACACAAGAATATACTTTTTATATATTAGGAAGTATACCTATGCGCCTTATACAGCACCGAAAACCCAATACTGAATTTTGTTTTTCCACATATCCACATGTAGTATATGCACAATTGTGGATAACTTCGACTAAAGTTGTTAGTTCTTGAATGAAGCAGAAACAGAAAGAGCCAGCCATGTTCCCATAGCTGGCTCTTTTCTGCCTTAATATGTATAACAGGTGTATAAACCCTCGTAATCTATACATCAAATGGCGTAATTTCAGTGAAATTATTTAAACCCGTTGCACAAACTGATTTTATCCACTTATCCACGCCTGTATTCTGAAGTAAAGTGAATCCTAAATCCCGCCGGGACTTTGCGTAGAGTCAAATCAATCCATCACCTTAAACTGAATGCCCTGCGCCAATGGCAGTTCGCGGCCATAGTTAATGGTGTTGGTCTGGCGGCGCATGTATACTTTCCAGGCATCGGAGCCGGATTCGCGTCCGCCCCCTGTTTCTTTCTCACCGCCAAAAGCGCCGCCTATCTCAGCACCTGAGGTGCCGATGTTTACGTTGGCAATGCCGCAGTCGGAGCCCCAGTGGCCCAGGAAGGTTTCTGTTTCTATCAGGTTGGTGGAGAAAATAGCCGATGACAATCCTTGCCGCACACCATTCTGAATCTCGATGGCGTTTTCCACGTCGCCGCTATACTTAATCAGGTACAGGATGGGCGCAAAAGTTTCTTCCTGCACCATTTCATAATGGTTTTCTGCTTCTACAATGGCAGGCTTAACATAAGTGCCTGTTTCGTAGCCCTCGCCACTCATCACCTCTCCTCCTGTTAGCAGGATGCCTCCCTCCTGCTGCACTTTATCCAAGGCCTCGGTAAAAGCAGTAACAGCGTCCTTGTCGATGAGCGGGCCTACCAGTGTGGTGCTGTCCAGTGGGTGGCCAATCGGCAGGTTGGGATATATCTTCAGCAGGCGCTCTTTTACCTGCTCGTAACGGTTCTCATGTATAATGAGGCGGCGGGTAGAAGTGCAGCGCTGGCCGCAGGTACCAACGGCACCAAACACAATAGCATTTAATGCCATCTCCAGGTCTGCGTTTTCGGTTAGGATGATGGCATTATTGCCTCCTAACTCCAGTAGCGATTTACCTAGACGAGCCCCTACAGCCTCTCCTACTTTTTTACCCATGCGGGTGGAGCCTGTTGCTGAAATCAGCGCCACGCGTTTGTCGTGGCTCATCAAGCTACCAATCTCAGCATCCCCGATGATAAGGTTGAAGACGCCTTCCGGTATTTCGTTTTCGGCCAAAGCATCCCGGATAATATGCTGACAGGCAATGGCCGTCAGGGGTGTTTTCTCAGAAGGTTTCCAGATAACTACATCACCACATACAGCGGCCAGCATGGTATTCCAACTCCAGACAGCTACCGGAAAGTTAAAAGCAGAGATAATACCCACCACACCCAGCGGGTGGTACTGCTCATACATACGATGCTCCGGGCGCTCTGAATGCATGGTAAAGCCATGCAGTTGGCGCGACAGGCCTACAGCAAAGTCGCAGATATCAATCATCTCCTGCACCTCACCCAGGCCCTCCTGCAGAATCTTGCCCATCTCGTAACTCACCAGTTTGCCCAGAGCTTCTTTATGCTCGCGCAACTTGTTTCCTATCTGGCGCACCACCTCACCCCGTTTCGGAGCGGGAACTTTGCGCCATACTTTAAAAGCTTCCTGCGCAGCCTCCACTACTTTATCATAACCCTCTGCCGTGGCCATGTGCACGGTCGCAATCAGGTTGCCATCGGCCGGGGAATGGATGCTGCGGGTAGCGTCGCCCTCCTGACCACCCCAGGAAAGGCCGGTGCTATAGGCGGGGTTCTTGTCTTTTACGCCAAGCTGCTGCAGTATGTCTGCTATTTCTTTGTTCAGCGGTAGTTGGTCTATTGTCTGTTTCATGCGTTTTATCTGTTATTTTATGGAAAGGGGACTTATACAAAGCTAAAAAATAAAAAAGCTTCTGCAAGGTGCAGAAGCTTTCTGTAGGTTTAGGTTATACTGGACTTACTCTTTCCCGATTGGGTAGTACGCTCTCAGACCGTCAGGGTAAACACCTTCGATGTATACTACTCCACTGTCAATGTTTTTCAGGTGTCTCTCCACATCAGCTGGCTCTTTCACCTGGAATCTGTCGATTTTAGTGATGATGAACCCGTCTTTCATACCTGTATCACGGAACTCACTGTCGCTTACGTCTGTGATTTTAGCACCACCCGTAATGCCCAGTTTGCTTAATTCCTGTCTGCTTACCGGCTCAAATGTAGCACCATCGAACGTAATCGGCTCTGCATTACTACGCTTTACAAGCTCCGTGCTGTTGTTCAGGTTCTTCAGCGTTACGCTGGCAGATCTCTCTTTACCGGCACGCAGATAATCTACCTTTACTTTATCGCCAGGGCGGTAACGGGCAATCTGCTCCAGTAACTCAGAAGACTTGGCTACTCTGGCTCCGTTGATGGCAACAATTACGTCTCCACCTTTCAGACCAGCTTCTTTGGCACCACTGCTCTCGGTTACATCATTGATGTATACACCATTCAATGTTTTCAGATTCTGCTCTTTCGCGAAGGAGGCATCAATCTCACGGATAGAGGCACCTAACAAGGCGCGCTGCACTTCACCATACTTCAGCAGGTCGTCTACTACCTTGCTCACGATGGCAGATGGCACTGCAAAAGAATAACCGGCAAAAGAACCTGTTTGTGAGGCAATAGCTGTGTTGATTCCCACCAAGTCACCGTTCAGGTTTACAAGGGCACCACCAGAGTTACCAGGGTTCACGGCAGCATCCGTCTGTATAAAAGACTCAATTGCCATATCGTTACCCCTGCGCAGGATATCGATGTTACGGCCTTTGGCACTCACAATACCAGCTGTAACAGTAGAAGTCAGGTTCATGGGGTTACCAACGGCAAGCACCCATTCTCCAATCTGCAAATCATCAGAGTTGCCGTAACGTACGGTTGGGAGTTTATCTGCGTCAACCTTCAATAAGGCAATGTCAGTAGTAGGGTCAGTACCGACAAGTGTAGCCGTAAGACGGCGCTTGTCATCCATTACTACTTCAATTTTATCGGCCTTATCAATCACGTGGTTATTTGTTACGATGTATCCGTTTGAGGCAATGATAACGCCTGAACCGGAACCCATTTGTGGACCACGCGGTGCGCGCTCACCGAAGCCATCACCAAAGAACTCGCGTAGGAACGGGTCCATCGGGCTGTTGCCACGGGCTGTAGCTCCTCCTCTGCCGCTATACTCTGTCATCACGTGTACCACGGCTGGCGTAGATACCTGTGCTGCTTTTATGAAATTAAGGCCTTCCGGCACAATTGCATTGCTGCTACGCATATCACTGGTATAGCGTACGATAGGATTCTGCTGCTGCTGTTCGATTGAAACGATGCTTCCATCTTCTAACAGCTTGTAGCTACCCACCGCTACACTGCCGCCCAGAACAGCTGAAAGTGCAACGCCAAGAATAAACTGCTTTGTCTTCATGTACTTAATTTTAGTCTTTATATGTATAATTTTTATATTCGCTCTAGTCTATATTGTAGATTGATAACGTTGCTATAGTATACGGTAGTATATGCAAATGTGGTAGTTATCTTATCTACATCTTACAAATAACAAAAAGGAGGCCAAACTTTTGGGCCTCCTTTTCTTTTTAGCAACCTTTTAATTTTTAAGCCGTTTTAGACTTTCCTTTCTCTGTATTTCCGTTATCGGAGGTAGCTGTGGCTTTTCGTTCTACCTCTTTGATTTTGCTACTATTACCGGAATCAGAAGAAATGTTAATCTGTCGCTTCATAGTTTTGTGCTCATCCTTCGGTACGCTTACCAGCAACACGCCATCCTGGAAATTGGCCGTAATCTTATCAGGGTTCACTTTATCAGGCAGATAAAAGGTTCTGCTGAAGGAGCCATACTGAGTTTCCAGCATATGGTAGCGTCGGCCATCTTCCTTTTTCTCCAGTTTTCGCTCACCTGTAATCGTTAGTTTACCTTCCTGAAAATCAATACTGATATCCTCCGCTTTCACACCTGGTAATGCCAGCTCCAGTTCAAAACCTTTCTCTGTTTCGCAGGCATCTACATGTGGTGTAAAGTCAGAAAAATTTCTTGTGTTTACAGACTCATTAAAGAATCTGTCTAACATCGAACTAAACGAATTCGGCATACCTTCCTGCATGCCATTGTATCTGCTCAGTGCCATTTTATACCTCCTTTTTTAGTTTAACATGGTTACAATTATGGTATAGTAAAAACTATACCAGCCATATTATCCTTCTAAATCATGTAAAAATGTCATTTTAAAAGAGTAAAATAAGCTAAGTAACTGACTAATTAGCAGTTAACCTACTATCAGTAAG
Source organism: Pontibacter pamirensis (assembly GCF_010015475.1). Lineage (GTDB taxonomy): Bacteria > Bacteroidota > Bacteroidia > Cytophagales > Hymenobacteraceae > Pontibacter > Pontibacter pamirensis. The sequence continues at coordinate 285,225 of NZ_SSNI01000001.1, read as the reverse complement.
TAATACTGGCAGTCTTCGTGGTTTTGTTGATGGTGTACTTTAGTTCCAGCCCCACAACCGGAGATATCCGGTTGCGCTTTGTGGTATAGCCTTCTTCTATTAATTGCTCTTCCTCATCATAAACCGGTGACACTAAAGCATAGTAATAGTTCGTCTGCCGCATGAAGTATGGCGTAAGGCGCAGCTTATTTGTTAGCTCGTAAGTTACATTAGCACGCAAACGTGTACGGTCAATGCCTCGCTCTTGAGCTTCTATGTTTTCATCTCTTCCTATACCCGACAGTAGCAGGGCTTCATAGGAAATGCTTGGGGTAATAAATTTACTTCTGAATGGAAAACGCTTTCCCAATTCACCAGTCAAGCGAAAACGGACAGAGGCACCCAGGTTTTCCTGTTTCACATATTCCGCCATCACCTGCTTATTAAAGTACAGGCTCTTGATGCTTCCGTTATGGCGCAGGAATAAGGCACCGAAGGTAGTTTGAGGAAAATCTTCGGCGGCATAACGTAGCATAAGCCCGCCCCGCCAATGGTCAGTAAAGGTGTGCTCATACCCTAGCGCCAGTTCTACCCGCTCAAAAATGCTTAGTGGTCCCGTCTCCTGAAGGTCGTTGTAGCGGGAATCAGTATTGATGCGGTACTGGTTCCGGAAGAACAGCAGGCCTTCTTCGCCAACACCATAATTTACCTGCAGTTCAGGCCAGATAGCGGCAGGAGCCGATACTTTGTCCTGAGCCTGGGTAAAGAGCGGAAGCAAAACCAGCAGCAGGAATGGGTAAAGTTTCTTCATTTATTTTCGTTATAGTGCTTTTCCTTCAGGGCTTCAATCATACCAAGCAGAATCTCACTTTCCCATTCATTAAACAAAATCCTTTCATTCAGCTCCGGATAACTTTGATTGAAGATAGCAAAATAATCCTCATACTCCTTTACTCCCACTTCCTCCCAATAAGCCAGATGGTCCTGGTTTATGAAATAAACGCCTTCGTCTGTCATTCGCACCTGCCTTATCTGAAGCTCATGCGTCTGATAAAACTCCTGAAGGTACGTGTCGATAATGCCGCGGAGGTAGTGCTCCCACATCCAGTTGACGATGCTGTTATAGGCCCTTATGTAGGCATTGTTCTTTTCGAAGTAGCTGACGAATTTAATTTGAAAGATGCTTTTTTCACTCGTTTTAACATCTATCCTGAAATCGCAGCCTACAAAAAACCGGTACCAGATTATCCAGTTCATGTTGAACTTGATGTCTAGGATATCCTCCCTATAAATTCTGGTTAACTGTCCTGGATTGAAATAATTGACCTCATACTCAAAATAGTCAGGAGCAAGCCGGAGTGTCCGCTTTCTGTCGAACATACCTGCTGATAAATTAAAACTTAAGTTTTCAGCGTCCTCCATGGCCATGTCTTTAAGCCTTTAACTCCTGCAGTGCCACATAGGCCATCAGCCCGATACTTGTTTCGAGGGCAGCCTCATCTATGTCGAAAGTAGGGGTATGCACCCCTGACACAATACCGCGTGCATCGTTGCGGGTGCCGAGGCGGTAGAAGCAGGCAGGCACTTCCTGGGAATAGTAGGCAAAGTCCTCTGCTCCCATCCATAAATCTAAATCTACCACATTGTCTGCGCCCAGGTATGATTCGGCGGCGGCGCGGGCTCTCTCCGTTAGCTCAGGGTCGTTCTGCAGGAAAGGGTATCCGTTCTTGATGTCGATGACGCAACTGCCGCCCATGCTCTCGCAGAGGCCTTCGGCCAGTTTCTTAATGCGCTTGTGCGCCTCTTTCCGCCATACCTCATTCATCGTCCGGAAGGTGCCTTCTATTTTCACCTCATCCGGGATAACGTTGGTTGCTCCCTTTGCCTCTACTTTACCAAAGGAAAGCACCGTAGGGACTTTCGGGCTGGCATGGCGGCTCACAATCTGCTGCAGCGCCACAATAAGGTGCGAGGCTATCAGTACGGTATCCACGTTCTGCTCCGGCATGGCCGCGTGGCCGCCTTTGCCTTTCACTGTAATATAAATTTCGTCGGCACTCGCCATATACATGCCGGAGCGGAAGCCTACTTTGCCGGCCGGCAGCATCGGGAACACGTGCTGGCCTATTATCTTTTCAGGATCCGGGTTCTGCAGCACGCCTTCTTTGATCATGATGGAGGCTCCGCCTGGAAACTTTTCCTCGCCCGGCTGGAAAATAAGCTTTACAGTGCCTTCATACTCCTCCCGCAGTTCCTGCAGGATACGGGCCGCGCCCAGAAGTGAGGCCGTGTGCACATCATGTCCACAGGCATGCATCACTCCTTCGTTTTTAGATTTATAAGCTACCTCATTTGCCTCTACGATAGGCAGGGCATCTAAATCTGCGCGCAGGGCAATGGTTCTTTTCTCCGGGTTCTTTCCTTCGATCAGCGCTACCAAACCTGTTTCAGCCATTGAAGTGGGATTTAGTCCATAACTCTCCAGTACCCGCTTTACATAAGCAGCGGTGTTGTGCTCTTCAAACGACAGCTCAGGATTGGCATGTATGTGTCGGCGCACCTGCACGGTGTCGGGGGCATAGGTTTGTGCCAGTTCTTTTACTTTATCTACAGTGCTCATAAATTAATATGCTGATACGGGTATATGCTGTGGTATCAAAAATAAAAAAGCGCTGCGACTATATCAGGCCGCAACGCTTTTAATAAAGTCCATTGTCTTTTGTTCAACGTCTATCGTCTGATTTCTCAATATGACTTGTTAATATTAATCTGTTCCTGCACTATCTGTGCGTTCGGAATAAGATCAGATAGCTGGTTAAGGACTTGTTGCGCTTCTACACGGCTAAAGAAGTCTCCTACCTTCAGGCGGAAATTAGGCTGCTGGTAGGTCAGGTAATCTTTCTCTTCCGGCACCCGTGCAATAATAGATTTCCGCAGGTTCATGACGGTCTGGCGCTCGGAGCCATTGTAAGCTAAAATACGATAGCCTTGTGCATACTTGATGTTTTTGTTCACACTTGCCACCGTATCCATCAGCACAGCCACTTTCTGATTTACGTGGTTGGTGGGCTCTATACGTGCCACAGGCGCAGCTGCATCGTCCACCGGGTACCTGGGCCGGTACTGGCTCAGGTCTTCTGCTACTTTCACTCTTGTAGTTTCCCTGCCCGTATCTCCCTTGGCCCTGGCCGATGGGGAGGAACAGGCAGCGCTGATTACGAAGGCCAGCAAAAGGAAAAGGCTAATTGTTCTGTTCATGGGTAACTATTTTAACGCTGGCAGAACAGCCTAACCTGTCGGCGCCAGCCTTGATAAACGCTTCGGCATCGGCAAATGTTTTAATGCCTCCTGATGCTTTAATCTTTACCTGATTCGGCAGTACGCGGCGCATCAGTTTCACATCTTCCAAAGACGCACCGCGCGAGGCAAAGCCCGTAGAGGTTTTTACGTAATCCGCTTCTGCAGCAACGCAAATCTCACAGGCTTTCTCAATTTCCTCCGGAGATAGCAGGGCTGTTTCGATGATTACTTTCAGCTCCGCTTTCTTCAGGTGGCAAAACTGCGCCAGTTCACCTAGCTCTTTTTCCACGGCTGCATACTTTCCTGATTTGAAGGCAGAGATATTCATCACTACATCAATTTCAGTAGCGCCGTCTTCTATTGCCTGGTGCGTCTCCAGCAGCTTTACTTTTTCGTGGTGGTAGCCCAGCGGAAAACCAATTACTGTCGCCACCTTCACCAGCGCGCCGGGGCCAAGGCTTTCTTTGGCCAGGGCTACATAGCATGGAGCCACACAAACAGCGGCGAAGCCGTAGTTGCGAGCCTCATTACAGAGCTGCACCACCTGGTTGGCAGTTGCCTCAGGGCGCAGCTGGGTATGATCGATATAAGTAGCCAGTTCGTCTGCTTCCATAAAATAAGCTAAAAGAGAAAGGACATAAGTGGAAGAATTCCTTCCCTTATATCCTTTTCTTTTTTGTGTGTATTCTTGTATTAGGCGTTTCTCTATCTTAATTCAAGACAATGATTCACCCTATTTTTCGTCAATCAGCATGCAGCGGTTGTTCAGCAGGTCTTCCTCCACGTTCTTGAACTTCACATCTTTCAGCACACGGCCATCGCTGTACTGCACGCTTACACGGTCGTTACGACCTGCTACCTTCTGTGAGTGCGCAGGCATAATCCTTTCTGGTTCCGGAGCTGGCGGGGCCGTTGTGCGGCCTTGCTGATCCTCCAGCGATGAATGCACTTCCTGCTTCTGCTCCTGCAGCACCGGTGGCTTAGGTGCCATTGGTGGCCTTATAGGCTGCTGCACCTGCTGCGGTGCCTGCACCGGAATATAGGCATGGAACAGGAACTGGATCGTCTGCTCATTCACTTTTCCGATCATGCGCTTAAACAGCTCAAACGACTCGAACTTGTAAATCAACAGCGGGTCTTTTTGTTCGTACACCGCGTTCTGCACACTTTGCTTCAGGTCATCCATCTGGCGCAGGTGCTCTGTCCAGGCCTGGTCGATGGTGCCCAGCGTGATAATTTTCTCCATGGCTCGGATCAGCTCCATACCATGCGACTCGTACGCTTTGGTCAGGTTGGCTACGGCAGCCAGCTGGCGCTTACCATCTGTAAACGGCACCGCTACATTCTCAATCATCGGCCCACGGTTCTGATGGATGTCGGAGATAATTGGATAGGCCTGCTCACCTGTTTTCTTATTCTTCTCCAGATAATGATTCAGTGCCTCGTTATAAAGGCGCTCTGCCAGTTGGTTGGCCGGCGTTGATTTGAAATCATCTTCTGTTATATGGGTATCTATACCAAACACACGGATGTTGTGCAGCTGGAAGTTTTCGTAGTCGTTGATGTTCTTGTAGCTCACCACCACGTCTTCGCTGATATCGTAGATCATGTTCCAGATATCCAGCTCCAGGCGCTCGCCGTACAGAGCGTTGCGGCGGCGCTTGTACACCACTTCACGCTGTGCGTTCATCACGTCATCGTACTCCAGCAGGCGCTTACGCTGCCCGAAGTTGTTTTCCTCCACTTTCTTCTGCGCACGCTCAATCGAGTTCGTGATCATGGAGTGCTGAATCACCTCGCCTTCTTCCAGACCCATACGGTCCATCAGGCGGGCAATCCGGTCCGATCCGAACAAACGCATCAGGTTGTCTTCCAAACTCACGAAGAACTGTGAAGAACCCGGGTCTCCCTGGCGGCCGGCACGACCACGCAACTGACGGTCTACACGGCGGGACTCGTGGCGTTCTGTACCTACAATGGCCAGGCCACCGGCAGCCTTTGATTCCGGTGCCAGCTTAATGTCGGTACCGCGACCAGCCATGTTCGTCGCGATTGTTACCGTACCTGGCTTACCAGCCTCGGCTACAATTTCTGCTTCTTTCTGGTGCATCTTAGCGTTAAGTACCTGGTGCCTGATCTTGCGCATGGTCAGCATGCGGCTCAGGAGCTCCGATATCTCTACCGAAGTTGTACCTACCAGCACCGGACGGCCCTTCTCTGTCAACTCTACAATCTCGTCGGCTACGGCATTATACTTCTCACGGGTAGTTTTAAATACCTTGTCGTGCTCGTCTTTTCTTTGAATCGGACGGTTAGTCGGAATAACCACCACATCCAGCTTATATATATCCCAGAACTCGCCTGCTTCTGTTTCGGCAGTACCAGTCATACCACAAAGCTTGTGGTACATACGGAAGTAGTTCTGCAGTGTAACCGTTGCGTAAGTTTGTGTGGCATCTTCTACCTTCACGTTCTCTTTCGCCTCAATTGCCTGGTGCAAGCCGTCAGAATAGCGTCGGCCTTCCATTACGCGGCCTGTCTGCTCATCCACAATTTTTACTTTGTGGTCTGCTGTTACAATATATTCTGTGTCTTTCTCAAATAGGGTGTACGCCTTCAGCAGCTGGTTGATCGTATGCACGCGCTTCGTTTTATCCTGATAATCTGCTATCAGTTTTTCTTTTGCGTGCAGCTGGTCTTCTTCAGAGAGCGATTTGTCGTTCTCGATGTTCGCGATTTCTGTACCGATGTCCGGCAGAATAAACAAGTGAGGATCTTCGCCTTGTCCGGTTATCAGGTCAATACCTTTCTCCGTCAGTTCAATCTGGTTGTGCTTTTCGTCAATAGTGAAGTACAGCGGCTCATCTGCTTCTGGCATCTGACGTGAGTTATCCTGCAGGTAAAAGTTCTCTGTCTTCTGTAGCACGGCACGGTTACCTGTTTCGCTCAAGTACTTAATCAGCGGCTTGCTCTTTGGCAGACCACGGTACGCACGGAACAGGGAAAGACCGCCGTCCTCTGTTTTTCCTTCCTTAATTAAGCGTTTTGCCTCTGTCAGGTAATTGTTCACAATTTTACGCTGCGCCTCTACCAGCATAGCAATGCGTGGCTTCAGTTGGTAAAACTCGTGCTCATCGCCACGAGGCACCGGACCGGATATAATCAAAGGAGTACGCGCATCGTCAATTAACACGGAGTCCACCTCATCAATCATAGCATAATGGTGCTTGCGTTGTACAAGGTCCTGCGGCTCCCTGGACATATTGTCGCGCAGGTAGTCGAAGCCGAATTCGTTGTTGGTACCGTAGGTGATGTCAGCCTTGTAGGCATTGCGCCGGGCTTCTGAGTTTGGCTGGTGCTTGTCGATGCAGTCGATGGAGATGCCATGAAACTCAAACAAAGGCGCCATCCATTCAGAGTCACGCTTAGCCAGGTAGTCGTTTACCGTTACCACGTGCACACCACGTTTCGCCAGTGCATTCAGATAAGCAGGCAAAGTGGCCACTAAGGTTTTACCCTCACCCGTCGCCATCTCCGCAATCTTACCCTGGTGCAGCACCACGCCACCTATCAGCTGTACATCATAGTGCAGCATGTCCCAGGTCACCTCACTGCCTGCGGCTAACCATCTGTTTGCCCAGATAGCCTTGTCGCCGTCAATCTGCACATTCGGCTTGCGGGCAGCCAGCGTACGGTCCAGGTCGGTAGCAGATACTACCATCTGGCCGTTTTCTTTCCAGCGTCGGGCTGTTTCCTTCACAACAGCAAAACCAGCAGGCAGCACTTCCAATAGCACCACCTCCAGCTCTTTGTTACGCGACTTCTCCAGCTCATCAATCTCAGCGAAGATATTCTCTTTCTGGACAATGTTCAGTTCCGGCTCATCGACAATACGCTTGTGTAGCGCAGCAATCTTATCGTCTGTGGGCTTCAGCCGCTCGTCAATAATGCCCTTGATCTCCTCCGTTCTCTGGCGAAGCTGGTCATCGGTGATATCCGCAAGCTTAAGGTATTCATCGTTTATTTTAGATACGTAAGGTACAACCTCTTTAATATCCCTGTCGGATTTGGTTCCGAATAGTTTCGCAACGGTTTTACCGAAAAAATCAAACATGTGTATGTATCTTCTTTATTTAAATCTTCTGTTCGTAATGTCGTCAAAAATAAGCTGTTTTTCCGACATTCTTGGTGTCTTGTACTAAAACAGTACCAGAATAACAGTTGTATAGCTTTTCTGCCAAATTTACCGCTAAAGCATATAGCTTTCAATATGCTTAAACCAGCAGCATAATAAGCTATGCCATACTAGGTAACGTGTGGCAATGTGGCAGAAGTTCGATTTTGATCGCTACTATTTTCCTGCTGTTGGTTCTTTCTGATGGAGACGTTGAGCGGCTTGAACTATAATTAGTGTATCGTGGAATTAGGTTTGTTTAACTCAAACCTGATTTCTCCGTTCTGTTCTATACCCGTTTCCACCCAACCGACCTTTCTGTAGAATGCTTCTGCCCGGGTACCGGGGTCCGTAGAAAGCCATAGTTTAGATTGCCCGGCAGCAAAGCTCCAGGTTACCATCAGGTTATGCAGTTGCCTGCCAATCCCTTTATTCTCGAAAAGAGGGTCCACAAACAACGCCCAGACATTTGATAGCGAAATGTCTACTATCGCGAAGCCGACCACTTCACCCGCTGCCTCACATACCCAGCCAGCTCCTTTTTCCTGCAGCATCTCACTGTACATAGCAGGAGTAACCAGCGCAGGATCTGACAACCTGTTTTCCAGGACGGCCATTCGCACTCTGGACATGCCTTCGATATCTCCTACTGTTGCGCGGCGAAAAGTAATTCCTACCATATCAGCACAAAGATTACTTGAAACATTTCTCATGAAAGCACCTTCTGAAACTCCACCACGTCCTGCCAGCCAGTGGGTGTTTGCAGCCAGTCTTTCCGGATACCAACTCTTTCGAAACCGGCTATCTGAAAAAGATTGATGCTGGCCAGATTTGTAGCCGTAACAGTGCAGTATACCTGGTGTAGCAGCAGCGTGTTTTGGCAGTAGTCCAGCAATAATTGAAGTGCCTCTGGCGCATGTCCCTTCCCCCTATGCGGAGCAGCCACTACAATACCCACTCCTGCCCGCCTGTGCAAGGGGTCAAAATCGAAAAGATCAACAGCTCCGGCAGCTTGGTCCTCCTGGTTGCAGATAACCAGCCGCAGCTGTTTTACAGTGTAAATGTCGAGGGTGGCATTTTCGAGGTACGCTTGCAGGACAAACCTCGAGTAGGGGGTGAGGGTATTGCCTACATGCCAGACAGACGTGTCGTTTTCGAGGGTATACAGGAAATCCAGATCAGAGGATTCCAAAGCTCTGAGGTATGTTTTTTCTGAACGTAGCAACACGCTGATCCGAATTGGGTTTACAGTTGCTGTTGTGGCTGTGCCTGCTGCAGCGGCACTGAACCTGTGAAGACCTGCTTCGCCGGCCCTACCAAGTTAATATGTTTAAAGGTATCTTCCTCTTGTTTGAAGGTTACCTTTAACTCACCTCCTAAGGTTTTTACCTTCACAGGGTTCTTTAGCCCTTTTAAGCCTGCCACCAAAGCACAGGCGGTTACACCTGTTCCGCACGAAAGTGTTTCGTCTTCCACACCTCGCTCATAGGTGCGCACAAATATTTCATTATCTGAAATCCGCTCAACAAAGTTCACGTTCGTGCCCTCTGCTGCAAAGCGGTCGTTGTAGCGGATGGCGCGGCCTTCTGCATACACGTCCAGGTCCTGCACATTATCTACAAATCGCACATAGTGCGGAGAACCGGTGTTCAGGTAAAAATCTTCTCCAATCTTCTCTGTATCATGCACGTCATTCATCTTGAGCTGGATAAGGTCGCGCTCCACGCTGGCCTGATGCTCTCCATCGGCGGCCAGAAAACAAGCTACGTCTTCTATCACACCCAATTGTCTTGCAAATCGCACGGTGCAGCGCGCGCCATTCCCACACATGGAGCCTAAGCGGCCATCAGCGTTGTAGTACACCATCTCAAAGTCATAGTCCGGATGGTCCTGCAGCAGAATCAAGCCATCTGCCCCAACGCCGGTGCGTCTGTCACAAATTTGCTTTACCAACATCTCATCGTCGGTAGGGAAAGAATGTTTACGATTATCGACCATCACGAAGTCATTCCCCGTGCCCTGGTACTTATAAAAGGTTATTGCCATATCGTTGTAACAAATAAAAAGTCGGCTGCGTGCACTTTTTAAGGTTTGGTGGATATTAAGTACTTTTGCCTCTACCTCCAACCGGCACCAGCCAGAAATTAACGACAAAGATATGTATTCCTTTCTTACAACAGAAAACTGGGATGATTATGAATTAATAGATTCCGGAAATTTTGAGAAACTGGAGCGCTTTGGCCAATATTATGTGGCGCGTCCTGAGCCTCAGGCTATTTGGGACAAGCACCTTCCGGAGCAGGAGTGGCAGCGTATGGCCAATGCCGTGTTCACCCGCGACAAAAACAGCACCGAGAAAGGCCAGTGGCAACTGAAGAAAGGAATGCCTGAGCAGTGGTACATCAACTACAACTATAACGACCTGAAATTGCGTTTCCGTTTAGGGTTATCATCCTTTAAGCATGTGGGCTTGTTTCCGGAGCAGGACAGCAACTGGAAATTTATTTACGATACTACCCGCAAATTAAAAACGCCACAGCCAAAGGTATTAAACATGTTCGCCTATACGGGAGCCGCCACACTGGCTGCCAAAGCCGCCGGCGCCGACGTGACACACCTTGACTCAGTGAAGCAGGTGAACTTCTGGGCCCGTGATAACATGGAAGCCAGCAACCTCGACAACGTGCGCTGGATTGTAGAAGACGCCATGAAATATGCCCGCCGTGAGGTAAAGCGCGGCAACACCTACAATGGCATCATCCTAGACCCACCTTCTTATGGCCGCGGCCCGAACGGCGAAAAGTGGCAACTGGAAAACGAGCTGAACGAGATGGTGAAGCTGTGCCGCGAGCTGCTCGACAAGACAGATTATTTCCTGCTCATCAACCTCTACTCCATCGGCTTCTCCGCTATGATTCTGGATAACCTGATGCGGGGAACATTTGGGGAGCAGGTGCAGAATGAAGAACTGGGGGAGTTGTACCTGCATGATAGCGGCAACAGGAGATTGCCTTTAGGGACTTTATTTAGGTTTACTTCGGCGGGAAAATAGGTGTTAAATTTTTAATATATAATTAATGTCATTTACTTGCCTTCGATAGATTTATAGTCCCACAGGGTTATATCTGGCATATGTTTAGTCTTATAGATACACATAAAAAAGATGAGCAAAATGACAGGATTAGTATTAATGATAATTGGTTTCATCAGCTTTATTGCTGGTTTATTTGTTTATTCTTCTTCAAAGACATCAGCAGAGCCAGTTGCACGTGCCGTTGAATCAGCTGCACCAATCGCAGAGTCTGCTGTTGCGTTAACTGCAGGGCCAGTTGAGCAAATTCCTGATAATGATGAATTAGAAAAAGCAATTAATATGGCTATTGTTGATGGCGTTTTTACACCTAAGGAACAAACTATTATTAAACAAATAGTCGACAATAAGGGGCTGGATTATGATAGTGTTATCAAAGACATTGAAAGCAGAATTTCCCAGTCAGGTGAAACAGCAGAAACAGAAACAATCGACATCAATAAGAAGAATGGTTATGATTTTGAAAAATTTATAGTTAAGAAGTTCAATAAGAAGTATTTCAAAATCAAAGAATGGGCAGGGGATAAATATGTTGAAGGAGTGTATGCTGAAACAACACAACAACCTGACCTAATTTTAGAATTCGAATTAAAAGAGCAAACTTCAGAATTTGCTGTAGAATGCAAATGGAAGAGCAACTTTTATAAAGGAGGAGTTGAGGTTGCCAATCCTGAACAGTTTAAAAGATATCAGAATTTTGAGGCAAAGCGAAATGTACCTGTTTTCATTGCAATAGGAATTGGAGGAAAAGGAGCGAGCCCCGAACAACTCTATATTGTACCTCTGAAGGAGCTTAAATCTAATTTTGTTTCCTTTAAAGCATTAAAAAAGTTTCATAAAGAAGAGGACAAGAACTTCTTTTTTGCCCCTCAAACTCAAACACTCAAATAAAAAGGCTGTCTTCTAATACTCTTAAATTAACAATTATTGCAACCATGAAAAACCGCTTCGCACTCATCGACATGGGCACTAACACTTTTCACCTGCTTATTACAGAAGTAGATAAAAATGGGAACCAACAGGACTTCGTTAAAACGAAGGTGCCGGTTCGTTTGGGGCAGGGCGGTATCAGCAATGGAGCCATTGCGCCGGAAGCCTATGAGCGCGCCATTCGGACACTCAAGGATTTCAGAAAGCAGATCGATGAGTATGAGGTGGAGACGGTAAGGGCGATGGCGACGAGCATGGTGCGAAATGCCTCCAACGGCGATGACTTCATCAAAGACATCTTTAAGTGGACGGATATACAGGTGGAGGTAATTGACGGAGACAAGGAAGCGGAATTCATCTACTATGGTGTGCGATCAGCCGGCGTACTGGATGAGCAGACATCGCTGGTGATGGACATTGGCGGTGGCAGCGTGGAGTTTATCATCTGCAATAAGCAGGAGATTTTCTGGAAACGCAGCTTCGAAATCGGGGCGCAGCGCCTGATGGATCAGTTTTTCAAGCAAGACCCCATTGCACCGGAGAATGCCGAAGCTGAAAAATCATACTTAAAAGAGAAACTACAGCCACTCACTGAGGCGGTGGAACAGTATAAACCAACTGTGTTAGTAGGTTCTTCCGGTACCTTCGACACCCTCTGTGACATTGATGCCCAAAGCAAAGGCGACTTCAGCCGGCAGCAGAACCAACCTGCCGCCTCTGTGCTGCCTATAGGCGACTTTTACCAGATACACCACGACCTGCTCCGCAAAAATCATGAAGAACGCCTTGCTATACCGGGTATGCTGGAGATGCGCGTGGACATGATTGTGCTGGCAAGCATTGCTGTTGCCTTTGTATTGGAAACTTACAACCTGCAGGAAATACGTGTTTCTGCTTATGCGCTGAAGGAGGGTGTTTTGCAGAAGGTGCTGGAGGAAGAACGAGTATAGACCCATGCATGAAGTATAGCCTTTCTCCCTTACAGTACCATTCAGGAGGTAAGGCATTCATTCTATAATTTGTTAATTTGCAGCCTCTATCAGAGAACAATCTTTTATGCATTCATACAGACAACTTTTCGATTTTACACAAGAAGTTTTCCTGCACATGGGCTGCCCGCCCAAAGACGCCAAGCTAGCTGCCGAGGTACTTTTAGAAGCTGATTTACGTGGTGTGGATTCTCATGGCGTAGCCCGCTTAAGTGGCTATGTACGCCTGTGGGAGGCTGGCCGCATCAACCCAAAGCCAAACATGCGCATTGTGCACGAAACACCCAGCACCGCTACTGTAGACGGTGATGGCGGCTTAGGCCTGGTGATTGCCCCAAAGGCCATGGACATCGCCATCGACAAGGCAGCCAAGGTAGGCACCGGCTGGGTATCAGTGAAAAATTCGAACCATTTTGGTATTGCAGGCTATCATGCCATGGAAGCATTATCATCCGACATGATTGGTATTGCCATGACGAATGCTTCGCCACTGGTGGCCCCGACTTTCTCTACTGACCGTATGCTGGGCACAAACCCGATTGCGGTAGCTATACCTACTAAAAACCAGCCCCCGTTTGTAGCAGACTTTGCCACTGCCTCTGCTGCCAATGGCAAACTGGAGATTCTGCAGCGGAAAGAGAAAAAGGCACCCGTAGGCTGGATTCAGACAAAAGCAGGAGACCGGTCTACCAATGCCAATGAACTGAAGGACGGTGGTGCCCTGCTGCCATTGGGTAGCGACAAAGTGCACGGAAGCCATAAAGGCTATGCCCTTGCTTCTATTGTCGATATTTTCTCTGCTGTGCTTTCAGGTGCTAATTATGGCCCGTGGGTGCCTCCATTTGTAAGCTTTCTGCCAGTAGCTGAGAACCTGGTTGGGGAGGGCATCGGTCATTTCCTGGGTGCCATGCGTGTGGATGCTTTCCGTCCGGCCGACGAGTTTAAAGCGCATATGGACAACTGGATTGAAACTTTCCGTAAAGCAAAAGTAAAGAAAGGCCAGAAGGCGGTGCTAATTCCGGGAGACCCGGAGCGTGAGATGACAGAGAAGCGCCTGAAGAAAGGAATTCCGCTGCTGCCACCTGTTGCGCGCGACCTGGAGGAACTGGGCAAGCGCTTCGGCATTAAACTATAAAAGATATGGCAGAAACCTCTACAGCAAGGTTTTTCAAAGGCATTGGCGTAGGCTCCGGAAGCAGAAGTATCCTGATGATGGTGATCGCCTGGGCGCTGAACGTGCTGTGGCTTGGCCTGAACTACTTCTGGCGGTTTGCATCTGTAGAGGTTTTGCTGGCTATCCCTATTCTGCTGCTGCTTTATGCACTAGTAGCATTGCTGGCTTATACCTACTGGGGCGTGCGGGAAGTACGGGAACAGGATGCGCCGTATGCCAATGTGATGGTGGGGGTGATTGTGGCGGTCACGCTGCTTTATTTTAATTATAATTTGCTGGAGTTTGTGTTGGGCGTGTTGAATTAATTTGGTAACTGGTTTTGTCTAAGCTGCCGTAGTGGTGGTTCCTCCAGCGACTCATGAGCGGCCTCTTGCATGGATGTAACTTAGCGCTCCACTCCCGCGAGGGTGCGTTTTCCCGTTCGGCGCTGTGTACATTTCCTGCCTACCGGCTGCCACTAGCGTGGCACCAGAAATCTACAAGGCGCCTCTCAGAAAAACTGGAATCACTTTTCCTTCGAGCTGACAAAATGGGTGTTATATGGAGTGTCCATGTATATATCTCCTTACCCTTCTACACAACCTTACTCATCCGCCAGCACGGAGTGAAGGTGTTTCCAGTCTTTGGGTTGAGCGTCTTTGGAGATTTTTGGTGCCGCTCGCGCGGCAGCGCCCTGGCGCAAAAAACTCCCAGCGCGATGCCCAAAGACGAGGCCTCTCGGCCTTGAGAGCTCAGAGAGAAACAATGCAACTGTAGGTGAGATGCCGCTGGATGAACAGCTACCACGCGAGCTTAGGCAAAATTATTTATATATGACATCAGCTTAACCTCTCTTCAACCAAGATTCTTACAGGATGACAACTGCTTCTACTATAAAATCAAAAAGCGCTGACAGAAACCTGCCAGCGCTTTTTATTCTTAGCTATATGTATCATTAATCAATCTTTTTCCCAGACATGGCCTTCTTGATAGATATCTGCATCACGCGCTCTGCAAAAGGGCTCGTCTGCGCTTCCAGCACGTCCACAGCACCATAAATAGCATCTTTGTCACCACCGGAGGCTAATACATTTTTCAAGTTTTGTACATTCTTACGGGTTAGGGCCACCTCCTCCTCTGTCAGGTGCTCTGCATTTTTATCTACAAAGCGCTCTACCTGGTACAGCATCTGCTCGGCTGTGCTGCGAGCTTCTATCTGCATACGCGCCGATACATCGTCTTTGGCGTGGGTGATGGAGTCCATTAGCATCTGCTCTACCTGCTCATCAGTCAAGCCATATTGTGGCTTCACTTCTACCTCCTGCCGTGTGCCGGAACGAACCTCAATCGCCTCTACCTTCAGGATACCGTCCGCATTCAGGATGAAGTTCACATCCACCTTAGGGAAACCCGCAGGCATGGCCGGTATGCCTTTCAGGTCGAACTCTGCCAACTTGCGGTTTTCCTTCACAATGTCGCGCTCGCCCTGGAAAACGGAGATCTTCATGTTCACCTGTCCGTCCACAGAAGTGGTGTACTGCCGGCCGGCTTTCGTTGGTATTTTGGAGTTTCTGGAAATGATAGGGTCCATTAGTCCGCCCATGGTTTCGATTCCCAGCGTGAGCGGCGTTACGTCCAGCAGCAGGATATCTTTGCGGTTTCCGGCCAGAATATCGGCCTGGATGGCAGCGCCCAGCGCTACTACCTCATCCGGATTATGCGAATTGTTTGCCGGCTTTCCGAAGAACTCTGACACAGCATCGTATACCATCGGCACGCGGGTAGAACCTCCCACCATAATCACGGCGTCAATCTGCTCCGGCTTCAGCTTCGCATCGGCCATTGCCTGGCGGCAGTTCTCCATTGTTCTCGCCACAATCGGCGCTACTAGTCTCTCAAAGGTATGTCGCTCCAGGTGGCACTCTATTTCTCCGTTGATGTTGCTGGTATATACTTCCTGCGAACTTAGCACTTTCTTTGCCTCCTCAGCCTTCAGGCGCAGCTCCTGCGACAGGTTCTTATCCTGGTTGATGGTATCCGCAACAAGCTGATTTTCGCTTATCCAGTGGTTGATGATGGCGCGGTCGAAGTCATCACCACCCAGGTAAGTATCACCATTGGTAGAAAGCACTTCGAATATGCCCTGGTGTAGGCTCAGAATAGAGATATCGAATGTACCGCCACCTAAATCATATACCGCCACCGTCTTCTCCTCATTCGGGTCTATACCGATACCGTAAGCCAGTGCCGCTGCGGTTGGCTCATTCACGATGCGCAGCACCTCCAGCCCTGCCAGCTTACCGGCATCGCGGGTAGCCTGCCGCTGTGAGTCGTTAAAATAGGCAGGTACGGTAATAACGGCACGGTTAACCGGCGTTTTAAGCGAATGCTCTGCCCGTTCGCGCAGCTCTTTTAATATCTCTGCTGATAACTCTATAGGTGAATAGAACTTATCCTTCACCCGGACCTTTACCAAGCCTTCGCTATCATCATCTATAATCTTATACCCAAAGTAGTCTTTATGCTCGCCAAGGTCCCTGTAGGATTTACCAAGCAAGCGCTTTATTGAATAGATGGTATTCGCAGGATCTGTAATGAGGTAATCTTTTGCTTCTGTACCCACCAGCGTTTCGCCGTTTTGCGCGAAATGCACCACCGAGGGCACAATGGTGCCACGGCCCTGGTCGTTGATTGCGATGGGTTTCTTATCTTCAGGATGGATGTAGGCCACCAAGCTGTTGGTCGTTCCTAAATCTATGCCTACTATTACTTCTGCCTGCTGAAGCGCACCAGTAGAAAGGTTTATTGCAACTTTTGCCATAGTATCTGTTATTACGTGAGGTCACCACTATTTAGCGGTGACACATGGGCACAAAGTTACAAATAATTTGGGGAGAGATTTGTTTGTGGGATAAGCGGTATAGGTATAGCTCCTGATTGGGCTACAGGTCGCCATTGATTACTTAATTGCCTGTGGGTGCTCATCCTCTTAGGCACCTCTACTGATAGTGCAGAACCTTGCGCTAAAGATTCCTAATCTTCTTTTTCCACGATGATGAATACGTCTTCGTTCGGGCGCTTCATCAGGTATTTCTCGCGGGCAAACTTCTCCAGCAGCTCCGCATTACTCATCAGTTCCTTGCGGTCCTGCTGTACTTCGTCCATCTTTTCCAGGTAATGCTCCTTTTCCTCCTCTAAATTGCTGAGGGTTTTGCTCATCTGGTACTGCGTAATAAAGTCGTTGGAGTCGAAAAAGAGCATCCAGACTAAAAAAAGGAAAGAGGTGATGAAATAGAAGTTGCGGAAGATTCTGGGAATGCGTCTGTACATAGCGGTAGAGATAAAAGTGCTTATACAAAAATAAGGCTGTGAGTCAGATAACCCACAGCCTTACCATATTTATTTTATGTTCTGTGTTACTAGAACTTTCTTCCCGGGAAGTAAGCTACCTCACCCAGCTCCTCTTCAATGCGAAGCAGTTGGTTGTATTTTGCCATACGGTCTGAGCGCGAAGCTGAACCAGTCTTGATCTGGCCTGTGTTCAGGGCAACAGCAAGGTCAGCAATGGTGTTGTCCTCTGTCTCACCTGAACGGTGGCTCATCACGCTCTTATAGCCATGGCGACGGCCAAGGTTAATCGCATCGATAGTCTCCGTTAGCGTACCAATCTGGTTTACTTTAATCAGGATAGAGTTGGCAACGCCCTGGTCTATACCTTGCTGCAGACGGTCCACGTTTGTTACGAACAGGTCATCGCCTACTAACTGTACTTTGTCACCGATTTTGTCAGTCAACTCTTTCCAGCCTTTCCAGTCATCCTCGGCCATGCTGTCTTCCAGTGAAATGATAGGGTACTTATTCACCCACTCACTCCAGTAGCTCACCATTTCAGAAGAAGAAAGCTTTTCGCCGGTAGACTTCTTAAAGTGGTATTTTCCCGAAGAAGCATCGTAGAACTCAGAGGAGGCAGCATCCATGGCAATCATCATGTCGTCTCCTGGCTTATAACCGGCAGTTTCAATTGCCTGAAGTACTACTTCTATTGCCTCTACGTTAGAAGCGATGTTTGGGGCAAAGCCACCTTCGTCTCCTACGTTTGTAGAAAGTCCTTTTTTCTTCAGTACGTTCTTCAGGTGGTGGAACACCTCAGAGCCCATACGCAGGGCCTCAGAGAAAGACTCAGCACCTATAGGCATAATCATGAACTCCTGGAAGTCGATGGCATTGTCTGCGTGGCTACCGCCATTCAGGATGTTCATCATCGGCACTGGCAATGTGTTGGCGTTTACACCACCCACATAGCGGTAAAGCGGCATGTTCAGCTCCTGTGCAGCTGCACGGGCAATAGCCAGTGACACACCTAAAATAGCGTTGGCACCTAAGTTACCTTTGTTGCCGGAGCCATCCAGTTCGATCATTATCTTGTCAAGCAGGTTCTGCTCATACACCTGGAAACCGATAAGTTCTTCGGCAATTTTCTCGTTCACGTTCTGCACAGCCTGCAGTACGCCTTTGCCCATGTATTTGCTCTTATCGTTGTCGCGCAGTTCTACTGCTTCGTGCACGCCCGTAGATGCCCCTGAAGGCACTGCGGCACGGCCAAATGCACCATATTCTGTCGTTACATCTACTTCAACAGTAGGATTTCCTCTTGAATCGAAGATTTGTCTCGCTTTGATGTCTGTGATTAAGCTCATGTTTTGTTTCTAAAATAGTTTTACTTGATTTTACTTTGTTCTAACAGTTCGATGAAATCATCAAACAGGTATTCTGAGTCGTGTGGTCCTGGAGATGATTCGGGGTGATATTGCACAGAAAAGGCAGGCTTTGATTTCATGCGGATACCTTCAATAGTATTATCGTTAAGGTTGATGTGTGTAACCTCTACTTCCGGATGATTTTGCAATTGCTCGGCATCTACTACGAAGCCATGGTTCTGGCTTGTAATTTCAGAACGGCCTGTGCGCAGGTTCTTCACAGGGTGGTTTAAACCGCGGTGACCGTTATGCATTTTATAGGTAGCTATTCCATTAGCCTGTGCCAGCATCTGGTGTCCCATACAGATACCAAATAGTGGCTTCTGTTTCTCCAGCATCTGCTTCACACTGTTTACTGCTACTGTCGTGGCAGCAGGATCTCCGGGTCCATTGGATATAAAGTAACCATCTGGGTTCCACTGTTCCATTTCTTCGAAGGGTGTATTGTACGGGAACACCTTTACTTCACAGCCACGCGCTACCAGATTTTTGAGGCTATTTTGCTTTACACCAAGGTCAAGCACTGCTACTCTATACTTTACCTCCTCAGGTTTAAAGTGGTAGATTTCAGGTGTACTCACTTTCGAGGATAGCTCAAGGCCAGCCATCGATGGCACCTCTGCCAATTTTTTACGCAACTCATCCATGTCTGTTGTCTCAGAAGAGACAATTGCGTTCATGGCTCCCTTATCGCGGATATGGCGTACCAGCGCTCTGGTGTCTATCTCACAAATGCCCACCACTCCTGCTTGTTCAAAATAGTCCTGCAAAGAGCCTTCGGCAGTTTGTCGGGAAAAGTGACTGGAGAAATCTTTGCAAACCAGGCCGCTGATTTGGATTTTGTCTGACTCTACTTCCTGATGTTGTACGCCATAGTTACCAACATGAGATACAGTGGTCACAACCATCTGCCCATAATAGGAGGGGTCAGTAAAAATTTCCTGGTAACCTGTCATCCCGGTGTTGAAACATAACTCGCCACCTGATGTACCAATACGTCCCAGGCTTTTACCTTTAAAAACGGTGCCATCTTCTAAAAGAAGTATCGCTTCTGTTGAAATTTGCTTCTTCATAATAATGATTTGTTACAAAAATAAAAAAGGGACACGACTTACGTCATGTCCCTTTAAAATATTTACAAAAAAAGCTTACTTAGCATCTTTTGTCTCTTCATTAGAATCAGTAGACTCTGCAGGAGCATCCGTAGCCTTAGTGTCAACAGATGATGCAGGAGTTTCAGTTTCAGCCTGGGCTGCTGCTTCTACAGCCGGAGCTGCTGTTCCAGCATCAGTTGCTGGTGCAGTGGCTGTTGAAGCCTCTGTGTTAGCAGCATCACTGCCCTTCTTACCACCACGGCGACGCGTTCTCTTCGCACCACCAGTAGCAGTTGAAGCTGTTGTCAGCATATCCTCATTATAGTCTACCAGCTCGATAACACACATTTCTGCATTGTCACCCAGTCTGTAGCCAGTTTTCAGGATGCGGGTGTATCCGCCTGGTCTGTTTGCTACTTTTACAGATACTTCATCAAAAAGCTCCTTTACAGATTCTTTGTTCTGCAGGTAAGCAAAACAAGTTCTTCTGGAGTGAGTAGTATCGTTTTTAGATTTAGTTAACAAAGGCTCCACATACTTACGCAGTGCTTTCGCCTTGGCTACTGTAGTAGATACGCGCTTGTGCAGGATAAGGGAAGCTGCCATGTTCGACAGCATTGCCTTACGGTGTGACGCCGTTCTTCCTAAGTGATTGATTTTTTTACCGTGTCTCATTATTGTAATTTGTGCACGTGCATACCGTCGATCAACCTTTGAAGGGATCGGGAATTATGCCGTAGATTATTTAATCTTCTTCTAATTTGTACTTAGAAAGGTCCATTCCGAAAACCAGTCCTTTCTCCTGCACCAGGTTCTCTAACTCAGTCAGAGACTTCTTACCAAAGTTTCTGAACTTCATCATGTCTGAAATGTCCAGCTGCACCAGGTCGCCGAGTGTTTTAATGTCGGCAGCCTTAAGGCAATTGTACGCGCGCACAGATAAATCCATGTCCTGAAGAGAAGTCTTCAAAACTTTGCGCATATGCAGTAATTCTTCGTCTACAGCCTCTTCCTCTTCAGGCTTAGCTGTTTCAAAAGTCATGGTATTATCAGAAAACAGCATGAAATGCTGAATCAGGATGTTGGCAGCACCTTTCAATGCTTCCTCAGGATGAATTGAACCGTCTGTCTGGATGTCAAGAACAAGCTTCTCGTAGTCAGTTTTCTGCTCTACACGCGTGTTCTCCACACTAAACTTAACGTTTTTAATAGGTGTATAGATGGCATCAATCGAGATATGCCCAAACACTTGCTCCGCTGGCTTATTTTCGTCGGCAGGCACGTAACCGCGGCCTTTCTGAACTGTAAGCTCTACTTCGAAATTGATGCTTGGATCCAGGTGGCAAATCACCAGTTCCGGATTAAGCACTTCGAAGCTGGAAGTGAATTTGTTTATATCACCAGCAGTGAAAGTATCCTGACCACTGAGACTCACAGTGATCTTCTCGTCCTGCAATTCGCTGATTTTCTTCATGCGAACCATCTTCAAGTTAAGGATAATGTCAGAGACATCCTCAACCACCCCTTCAACAGACGAAAACTCATGCAATACACCACCTATACGGATGCTCGTGATGGCATATCCTTCTAAAGATGAAAGAAGAATTCTTCGCAGAGCATTTCCGATGGTTACACCGTAACCTTTTTCAAGCGGCTTGAATTCAAATGAACCATGAAAGTCGTCGGCTTTTTCCATCACAACTTTCTCCGGCATTTGAAATGCTAATATTGACATACTTGCAGTGTTAAAGGTTATAAATTGATTATGCTGCTTACTTAGAGTAAAGCTCGACGATGAGCTGCTCCTGAATTTTCTCAGGGATTTGCTCTCTGTCAGGAGTAGCTACGTACTTACCTGACATTTCGCTTGCATTCCACTCTAACCAGCTAAAGGCACGTGCGTTATGCACAGCAAGTGATGTTGTGATAGCCTCAAGAGACTTGGATTTCTCTCTTACCGCTACTAACTCACCTACCTTCAGGCTGTATGAAGGAATGTTCACGATTTCGCCATTAACTAGGATGTGCTTATGCAACACAAGCTGACGCGCAGCTCTCCTGGTTGGAGCTATACCTAAACGGTAAACAGTATTATCTAATCTAGACTCCAGCAACACTAACAGGTTCTCACCGGTGATACCACCTTTTCTGTGAGCTTTCTCAAATAAGTTAGCAAATTGTTTTTCCAGAATACCGTATATGTATTTTGCTTTCTGCTTTTCATTCAGCTGAACAGCGTATTCAGACTGCTTTTTGCGACGGCCACGGCCGTGCATCCCCGGAGGATAAGCTTTCTTTTTTAGTGCTTTGCTTGGGCCGAAAATCTCTTCGTTAAACTTTCTTGAGATTTTACTTTTTGGACCAGTATATCTTGCCATTTCTTAAATTAATTTGAAATTAAACTCTTCTGCGTTTTGGTGGACGACATCCGTTGTGTGGCAGAGGGGTAACATCTTTAATAGAAGTTACTTCTATACCAGTGTTTTGTACCGTACGGATAGCAGATTCTCTACCTGAACCCGGACCTTTTACAAACACCTCAGCCTTTCGCATTCCAAGGTCATAAGCAACTTTGGCGCAATCGCCAGCAGCCATCTGAGCCGCGTACGGAGTGTTCTTTTTAGAACCCTTAAAGCCCATTTTACCAGCAGAAGCCCAAGATATTACCTGACCTACGTTATTGGTTACTGATATAATGATGTTATTGAAAGAAGCCTTAATGTGTACCTGACCCACTGGTTCTACAATAACTACACGCTTTTTAGCTTTATCTTTTCTTTTCTGAGCCATAATCAATTATTATTTAGCAGCTTTCTTTTTGTTAGCAACTGTTTTACGCTTACCTTTTCGGGTACGTGAGTTGTTCTTGGTACGCTGTCCGCGTACTGGTAAACCCTTACGGTGTCTTAACCCACGGTAGCTTCCGATGTCCATCAAACGCTTGATGTGCAATTGCACCTCAGAACGAAGCACACCTTCAGTTTTATGATCAGCTGCAATAATTGATCTGATCTCACCGGCTTCATCTTCTGTCCAGTCTTTTACCTTTTTGTCAAGATCCACCCCGGCTTTTGTAAGGATTCTCTGCGAAAGGTTACGACCGATACCAAAGATATAGGTCAAAGCGATTTCGCCTCTTTTGTTATCCGGAATATCTACTCCTGCAATTCTAGCCATACTATTATTTAATTATCCTTGTCTTTGTTTATATCTTGGATTCTTTTTGTTGATTACATAAAGCTTCCCCTTACGGCGGATAACTTTACAATCAGCACTTCTCTTTTTTACTGATGCTTTAACTTTCATTTTATTTATTTATATCGGTAAACAATTCTGCCTTTTGTAAGGTCGTAAGGCGACATTTCTAATTTCACTCTATCACCGGGCAAAATTTTAATATAATGCATTCTCATTTTACCGGAAATATGAGCAACTACCTGATGACCATTTTCAAGCTCCACTCTAAACATGGCGTTAGACAAAGCTTCAACTATAGTTCCGTCTTGTTCTATGGACGACTGTTTTGCCATTTATGATTTTTTTGCTTCTTCTATATAATCAAATGTTGTTAAAATCTCAGCCTTATCCTTACGCACTACTACGGAATGCTCAAAATGGGCAGAAGGTTTTTTATCTTTTGTTCGAATCGTCCAACCATCGTCTTCCTGCACAATGTGCCGCGTTCCGAGATTAATCATGGGCTCGATAGCAATAACCAAACCATTCTGAAGTTTGATCCCTTGCCCACGACGGCCATAGTTTGGGACCTCAGGAGATTCGTGCAAATCCTGACCGATACCATGCCCGACAAGTTCTCTGACAACACCATAACCATGCGCTTCGGCATGTTCCTGTATCGTGTAACTAATATCGCCTAGCCTGGAACCAACTGTTGCTTTTTCAATACCTTTGTAAAGCGACTCTTTTGTCACTTTCAAGAGGTCTTTCACCTCTTCCGAAACGTTGCCCACAGCGTGAGTGTAAGCACAGTCGCTGTGAAACCCTTTGTAGTAAACACCTGCATCAACAGAAATTATATCTCCATCGTTCAAAGTGTACTTACTAGGAAAGCCATGTACAACAGTAGCGTTAACTGATATACACAGGCTATAAGGGAAACCGTTGTAATTTTTAAAGGACGGTTGACCACCACTATCTTTGATGAACTCTTCAGCCCGTTTATCTAACGTAAGCGTAGAAACACCTTCTTTTATAAGACGAGCAATTTCGCCATGTGCTTTGCTTAAAATCAAAGCACTCTGGCGAATCAGCTCTATTTCTTCTTCTGTTTTATAATTAATCATTTACTAAGATGCCATGGTAGGTATGGTCTCAGTTCTACCGCGAAGCTTTCCTGATTTCATCATACCATCATAGTGACGCATAAGCAGATAGCTTTCTACTTGCTGCAGTGTATCCAGCACAACACCAACCATGATGATGAGAGAGGTACCACCAAAGAACTGAGAAAACTCTCTTGTTACACCCAATAGCATAGCTATAGAAGGGAATATGGCCACCAGCGCAAGGTATATAGCACCCGGAAGCGTGATTCTTGTCAAGATAGTGTCAATGTATTCAGAGGTTGCTCTGCCAGGTTTAACACCCGGAACAAACCCACCACTTCGTTTCAGGTCATCCGCAATCTGGTTTGGGTTAACGCTGATAGCAGTGTAGAAATACGTGAACACTAAAATCAAAAGACCAAATACCAGGTTATACTGCCAGGAGGTAAAATCTGAGAATGTAGCTCCTATATAGTTTGCAGTTTCATTTGAATCAGCCCAGATAGACGCAACCATAGATGGTAAGAACATCAGGGACTGTGCAAAAATGATAGGCATCACACCTGCTGCATTTACTTTTAGCGGAATAAACTGACGTTGACCACTATATAAAGAACTACCCCCTACCTGCTTTGCGTACTGAACCGGAATTCTCCTGATAGCCTGTGTCAGCATTACAACCGACATCACTACGAAGAACAGAACAAACATTTCAAATAAGAACAACAAGGCTCCATTCAGCTGTTTTGATAATGCTTCAGCGAAAATGGCACCCGGAAACCGGGAGATAATACCGATCATAATCAGCATGGAGATACCGTTTCCGATACCTTTATCTGTGATCCTCTCACCTAACCACATACAAAAAATAGTACCTGATGTAAGCACAATCATGGAAGTGATGGTGAAGAGTGTTTGATTAATAACAATCGCCTCAGCATTAAGCGTGGCAACAAAGCCTACCGCCTGGGCTAAAGTGATGATAATGGTAAGTACACGGGTAATCTGGTTAATTTTCTTTCGACCACTTTCCCCCTCCTTCTGCATTTTTTGAAAATACGGAACAGCAATAGTCAATAGCTGCAATACAATCGAAGCTGATATATAAGGCATGATACCTAACGCAAAGATAGATGCATTGCTAAATGCTCCACCCAGGAATGTATCTAACAAACCAAACAGGCCACCAGTGTTGGCCTGTAGCTGATTAGGATCAACGCCAGGTAAAACAACAAAAGAACCAAGTCTAAATATTGCAATGAAGAAAAGGGTATTAAAGATCCTTACCCTAAGGTCTTCAATCGCAAAAATGTTCTTAATAGTTGTTATAAACTTCTTCATACCGATCGATTAGAGCGCTACTGTTTTGCCGCCTGCTTTTTCTATGGATGATGTTGCAGTTCCAGAGAATGCATGGGCATGTACTTCTACAGCTTTATTCAACTCTCCTCTGCCTAATATTTTTACTTTATCGTTTTTCTGAACCAGACCGTTTGCTTTGTAGAAATCAAAGTTGAAGACTGTTTCATTGCCTGATTCAGCCAAAGACTGTAACACATCTATGTTAATGGCTTTATACTCAACACGGTTAATGTTTTTGAAGCCAAACTTAGGCACACGTCTCTGAAGTGGCATCTGACCACCTTCAAATCCAGATTTCTGTGAATAACCAGAACGGGATTTAGCACCTTTATGACCACGTGTAGAAGTTCCACCTCTACCGGATCCAGTACCTCTACCTATTCTTTTTCTGTTCTTTACAGCACCTTCTGCAGGTTTTAAAGAATTTAAGTACATTATTGTAAGTCTTTTACTTCTACTAAACTATGAACCTTTTTTATCATACCAGCAATCTGTGGTGTATTCTCAACAGACACTGATTTGCTTATCTTACCAAGACCAAGTGCTTTAATGGTATCTTTTTGGTCTTTTGGACGGCCAATGATACTTTTGACCTGTGTGATTTGTACTTGAGCCATATCAATTATCCGTTGAATACTTTCTGTAAATTAACACCACGTTGCTGCGCAACAGCCAAAGGATCACGCATTTTAGAAAGGGCGTCGAAAGTTGCCTTCACCACGTTATGTGGGTTAGAAGATCCTTTAGATTTGCAAAGTACGTCTTTTATACCAGCACTCTCCAATACAGCACGCATTGCACCACCGGCAATTACACCAGTACCAGCCGCAGCTGGCTTAATGAGAACAAAACCACCAGAGTATTTACCCTCCATTGGGTGTGGTACTGTGCTATGGTAAATAGGAACTTTAACCAGGTTCTTTTTCGCGTCGTCGATTCCTTTTGCGATAGCGTCAGTTACTTCATTGGCTTTGCCAAGTCCGTATCCTACTACGCCGTTTCCGTCACCTACTACAACGATGGCAGCAAAACTGAATCTTCTACCACCTTTAACAACCTTGGCAACACGATTAATGGCTACTACTTTCTCTTTGAGTTCGATTTCGCTCGCCTTTACGCTTCGTATATTATTCTTCAACATAATTTTTAGAATTTAAGGCCAGCTTCACGAGCGCCTTCTGCCAATGATTTAACTTTACCGTGATACAGGTAGCCAGAACGGTCGAAAACTACTTCAGAGATACCTTTCTCTATAGCTTTCGCTGCAATCTCTTTACCTACTCTACCGGCAGTCTCCACATTTGCTTTTGCATCATCAAGTTTCAGCGAAGAGGCAGCTGCTAGTGTCACACCAGTAGTATCGTCTATTAGCTGTGCGTAAATTCCTTTGTTACTGCGAAACACAGACAATCTCGGCCTTGCAGAAGTACCAGAAATTTTGTTTCTGATACCTCTTTTAATTCTTAGTCTTCTTGTAATCTTATTAGTAGACATGATGATGATTATTTAGACGCTGTCTTACCAGCTTTTCTTCTGATTACTTCACCTACGAAGCGGATACCCTTACCTTTGTATGGTTCAACTTTACGCAGTGATCTGATTTTAGCAGCAACCTGTCCCAGTAATTGCTTGTCGTTACTGTCAAGCGTGATAACCGGAGACTTACCTTTTTCAGTTACAGCTGTTGCTGAAACTCCTTCTGGTAAGCTCAAGAAGATGTTGTGCGAGTATCCAAGGGAAAGTTCAAGAATTGTACCTACCATGGATGCCTTATAACCAACACCAACCAACTCTAGTTTTTCTGTGTAACCTTCGGTTACTCCTATCACCATGTTATTGATAAGTGACCTGTACAAGCCATGCATCGCCTTATGGCGCTTCTGCTCTGTCGGGCGCTCTACAACAATCTCATTGTCCTGCTGCTTCACGATGATATCTTTATCCACCGGAGTAGATAAAGAACCCTTTGGCCCCTTTACCGTAACAACATTGTTATCAGCAACGGATACTTCAATATTTCCTGGCAGGGTGATTGGCAATTTTCCTATACGTGACATTGTCTATCCTCCTAATTAATAAACGTAACATAACACCTCGCCACCGATTTTCAGTGTCTTGGCTTCTTTTTCTGTCATTACGCCTTGAGAAGTAGACAATATTGCAATGCCTAAACCATTCAGTACACGTGGCAGGTTTTCGCTTCCGGCGTATTTACGCAGCCCTGGCTTACTTACCCTATCAATTTTCACAATAGCAGATTGCTTGGTGTTAGGGTTGTACTTCAGAGCTATCTTGATTGTACCTTGTACTGCAGAGTCTTCAAACTTGTAGCTCTGGATGTACCCTTTGTCGTACAATACCTTAGTAATCTCTTTCTTTATATTGCTAGATGGTATTTCAACTATCCTATGGTTCGCTTTGACAGCGTTACGCACTCTAGTTAAATAATCTGCTATTGGATCTGTGTTCATTCTGATTTAATAAAATAACGTATGCTTTATCCAAGCGAGGGGCAAAGATACTAATATCTTTTGATGATTCTTAATATGTTAAGAAAAATTTACCAGCTCGACTTTGTTACACCAGGAATTTTACCCATAACTGCCAACTCTCTGAAAACCACACGGGAGATACCGAATTTTCTCATGTATCCTCTTGGTCGTCCAGATAATTTGCAACGGTTATGAAGCCGCACAGGGGATGCGTTACGAGGCAGCTTGTCTAAAGCCTCATAATCTCCGTTTGCTTTAAGTTCAGCTCTCTTTGTAGCATATTTCGCTACAGCCTTCTGTCTTTTAAGCTCTCTTGCTTTTACTGATTCTTTTGCCATTTTCTTATTTCTTAACGTTGATGAAAGGCATGCCGAATGCTTTCAGCAGTTCGTAGCTTTCTTCGTCTGTGCTAGCAGTCGTTACAAAAGTGATATCCATACCAGTGATGGCTTTCACTTTGTCGATGCTGATCTCAGGGAAGATGATCTGCTCTTTTACACCTAATGTATAGTTACCACGGCCATCGAAGCCTTTGTCGTTCACACCTCTGAAGTCACGTACACGTGGAAGTGCAATCGTCAGCAAACGGTCCAGGAACTCATACATTTTTTCACCTCTAAGCGTTACGCGGGCACCGATTGGCATTCCCTCACGCAATTTGAAGTTCGAAACCGACTTCTTTGCGATTGTTGCAACAGCTCTTTGCCCAGTTATGGTAGTAAGCTCATCCACACCAATATCAACCAGCTTTTTGTCAGACACGGCAGCACCGATACCTTTGTTGATTGAAATTTTTGTGAGTTTTGGTACCTGCATGATGTTCTTATACTGGAACTTCTCTCTTAAGGCAGGCACTACCTCATTCTGATATTTTTCTTTAAATCTTGTAGTAGCCATCTTAGATTACCTCTCCTGTCTTTTTAGAGTAACGCTCTGTTTTACCTTCGCTGTTTTTTCTGGTAGCAGCTTTTGTTGTTTCCCCTGACTTAGGGTCAACAAGCGCTACGTTGCTAGCATGCATCGGAGCTTCTACTTTGCTTATGCCACCCTGTGGGTTCTGTGCACTTGGCTTAGCGTGTTTAGTTACTAAGTTTAAGCCTTCAATAGTTACTCGCTGCTTCTCTAGGTTAACAGCAGTTATGCGGCCAGTCTTGCCGCGTTCATCACCAGCAATCACTTTAACTGTATCGCCAGTTTTTACATGAAGTTTTTTCTTATTCATTTTAATCTGAATTAATGGTTAAAGAACTTCAGGCGCTAACGAAACGATTTTCATGAATTGCTTTTCACGAAGCTCACGTGCAACCGGGCCAAATATACGCGTACCGCGTGGCTCGTTGTTTGCATTTAGAAGAACGGCAGCATTGTCGTCGAAACGAATATATGACCCATCTTTTCTTCTAATTTCCTTCTTTGTTCTTACAATAACTGCTTTAGAAACAGTTCCTTTTTTTATGTTACCAGAAGAAAGAGCTGACTTTACAGTTACTACAATCTTATCTCCAATTGAAGCGTATTTCTTACCGGTACCGCCTAGAACGCGGATGCAAAGAACTTCTTTGGCACCACTGTTGTCAGCTACAGATAGTCTTGATTCCTGCTGTATCATCTTATTTCGCTCTTTCTATTATTTCTACTAAACGCCAGTTCTTGTTCTTGCTAAGCGGACGTGTCTCCTGGATGCGTACAGTGTCTCCAATGTTGCATTCGTTTTTCTCGTCGTGCGCCATGAACTTGTTGGACTTCTTCAGAAACTTCCCGTAAATCGGGTGTTTCATTCTGCTTTCCACCTTTACCGTGATAGACTTGTCCATTTTATTGCTAACAACCGTACCACTTCTTTCTTTTCTTAGATTTCTCTCTTCCATGATTTAATAAGTCTTAAGAGTTAGCTAATTCACGACTGCGTTTCTCCGTGTTCAGACGAGCGATAGTACGCTTGGCTTCACGGATTTTCATGGGGTTCTCTAAAGGAGATATAGCATGTGCAAAACGAAGGTTCTGCATATTGGCGCGCTCAGTGTTTAGCCTTTCGTTCAGCTCTTCTGAAGACAAAGCTTTGATTTCTGAATTTTTCATTTTCTATTATCCAACGTAATCTCTACGTACTACAAATTTTGTTCTTACCGGCAGCTTCTGAGCAGCCAGTCTCAACGACTCTTGAGCTACTTCTAAAGAAACACCATCAGATTCAAACATGATGGTACCTGGTTTCACTACAGCTACCCAATATTCCGGGGAACCCTTACCCTTACCCATTCGAACCTCTGCAGGCTTCTTAGTAATAGGTTTGTCAGGGAAGATGCGAATCCATACCTGGCCTTCACGCTTCATTGCTCTTGTCATTGCGATACGAGCGGCCTCAATCTGGCGGCTTGTAATCCAAGTAGCTTCCAGCGACTTGATTGCGAAAGAACCAAATGAAATAGTACTGCCTCTATGAGCCAGACCTTTCACGCGGCCTTTTTGCATTTTTCTATATTTAGTCCTTTTAGGCTGTAACATTTTCTAAAACGTCTTAATGTTAACAATCAATTATTGACGACGCTTGGTGTTGCGCTTCGGCCCACCGGCACCATCCGTTTTTTTACGGTTGCCACCACGTCTATCACCACCACCAGCATTTCCACCAGGTCCACCTTTGCCGCTTTCTAAGCCTGCATTAGGAGTAAGATCTCTCTTGCCGTAAACTTCGCCTTTGAAGATCCAAACTTTGATACCCAGTTTACCATACACTGTCTGAGCTTCAGACAAAGCATAGTCGATGTCAGCACGAAGCGTATGAAGAGGAGTTCTTCCTTCTTTGTAATGCTCCGTTCTTGCCATTTCAGCTCCGCCTAAACGGCCTGATACCTGCACTTTGATGCCTTCAGCTCCTACACGAAGTGCAGAGGCAATCGCTTGCTTCATGGCACGGCGGAAAGAGATACGTGCCTGCAACTGCTGCGCGATAGATTCGCCTACCAGTTTAGCATCCAATTCAGGGCGCTTAATTTCAAAGATATTAATCTGTATATCTTTGTTTGTAAGTTTCTTAAGCTCCTCTTTAATCTTATCTACTTCTGCTCCGCCTTTACCAATCACAACACCTGGTCTGGCAGTGTTAACAGTAATAGTGATGCGCTTCAGCGTTCTCTCAATAATGATTTTAGAAATACCGCCTTTAGGAATACGTGCTAGTATATATTTTCTGATTTTCTCGTCTTCAATCAGCTTTTCAGCGAAGTCTTTGCCGCCATACCAGTTAGAATCCCAACCTTTGATAATGCCGAGTCGAAAACCTATTGGATTTACTTTCTGTCCCATTTCTTACTTGTTGGCTTTTTTAGATTTCTTTGATTGCTGTTGTTCCAGTTGCTCTTCCGTCATGCTGTCGATAATAACCGTTACATGGTTGGAACGCTTCCTGATGCGGTGTCCACGGCCTTGTGGCGCAGGGCGCAGGCGCTTCAGCATTCTTCCTTCGTCCACGAAGATTTCTCTGATATAAAGATTTGCATCTTCAATACGCTCATCTTCGTTCTTCTGCTGCCAGTTAGATAAAGCAGATAAAAGAAGCTTTTCAAGTTTCTCTGCACCAGAGTTTGCCTCAAACTTCAACAAATTCAGGGCTCTTGCTACGCTTTTGCCGCGTATCAAGCCAGCTACTAATCTCATTTTGCGAGGAGAAGTAGGCACATTATTCAATTTTGCTACTGCTTCCATGATTATCGCTTGCCTTTATCTTTTTTAGCTATATGACCTCTGAAGTTTCTGGTTGGGGCAAACTCACCGAGTTTATGACCTACCATGTTTTCCGTCACATATACCGGAATAAATTTATTACCATTATGTACTGCGAAGGTATGACCTACGAAATCCGGGGAAATCATAGAGCGGCGAGACCAGGTCTTAATAACCGTCTTCTTATTGCCTTCGTTCATTACATTCACTTTTCTTTCGAGCCTATAGTCAATGTAAGGCCCTTTTTTTAATGATCTAGCCATTTATTTCTTCTTTCCTCTATTAACTATAAGCTGTTCTGAATACTTGTTCTTGTTGCGGGTTTTCATACCTTTTGCATACAAGCCCTTACGTGAGCGTGGGTGACCGCCTGAAGACTTACCTTCACCACCACCCATAGGGTGATCGACAGGGTTCATGGCAACACCACGTACGCGAGGTCTCTTTCCTAACCATCTGTTACGCCCTGCTTTACCAAGGTTCACGTTCATGTGGTCGGAGTTAGAAACAGTACCTACAGTTGCTACACAATTTACTAACACCATTCTAAGCTCACCTGAAGGAAGCTTTATCGTTGCATAGCGAGCTTCACGCGCCACTAACTGGGCATATGAGCCAGCACTTCTTGCAAGTACCGCACCTGCACCAGGCTGCAATTCTATGTTGTGAATGATTGTACCTAGAGGAATATCAGTTAGAGGCAGGCAGTTTCCTACTTCCGGAGCTATACCAGGACCTGAAGTAACTACAGTACCAACCTGTATTCCGGCAGGAGCGATGATATAGGTCTTTTCTCCGTCAGCGTAGTGAAGCAGGGCGATACGTGCTGTTCTGTTCGGATCGTACTCGATCGTTTTAACAGTAGCAGGAACGCCATGTTTTGTACGCTTGAAATCGATAACCCGGTATTTCTTCTTATGACCACCGCCAGTATAGCGCATGGTCATTTTACCTGAGTCGTTGCGTCCACCAGATTTTTTGATAGGTGCCAACAAAGATTTTTCGGGAGTAGATGTTGTTATCTCCTCGAAAGAAGGAGCTACTCTAAATCTTTGACCTGGTGTTGTTGGTCTTAACTTTTTTAAAGCCATTTTAACTTAATTATATGCCGCTGTAAAAGTCTATTACTTCACCCTCTTTCAGGGTTACTATCGCTTTCTTGATCAAAGAAGTACGTCCGCTTACGGCGCCAGATTTGGTATACTTTGTTTTCGTTTTACCAAGGGTGCGCATAGTAGCTACTTTCACTACAGTAACTCCGTACATCTTCTCAATCGTTTTTCTGATTTCTACTTTATTGGCGTTTCTATGTACCTCAAAAGCATATTTGCCTACCTCGTTTAAGGCAGCAAACTTTTCAGTAATAATGGGTCTTTTCAGAACGTTCATAATTATTTCGCGCTAAAGAGGTTATCTAACACATTTAAAGAATCTTCCACCAATAACAACTTCTGTGTGTTCAACAGGTCGTAAGTATTGATATCGCTTGCTGTAGAAATCTTCAATTTCGGCAGGTTTCTACCAGAAAGAACAATGTTCTTATCAACAGCAGGTAACACCAATAAAGTTTTACCAGTTGACTGAAGGTTATTCAGGATTCCTTTGAATTCGCTTGTCTTTGGAGCATCTAAAGAGAATGCCTCCACTAAAGCCACCTGGTTATTGCGGGCCAGAAGCGAAAGAGCAGAAAGACGAGCAGTACGCTTTAGCTTTTTGTTCAGTTTGAAGGAGTAATCTCTTGGCTTGGGACCGAACACACGGCCACCACCTACAAAAAGAGGTGACTTAATGCTACCTGCACGGGCACCACCTGTACCTTTTTGCTTCTTTATCTTTTTTGTAGAACCTGCTACTTCGGCGCGCTCTTTTGACTTGTGCGTACCTTGTCTCTGATTTGCCAGGTACTGCTTTACGTCAAGATACATTGCATGCTCGTTTGGCTCTAAACCAAACACAGCCTCAGAAAGTGTTACCTTTCTGCCTGTATCTTCACCTTTTATATTTAATACAGAAAGCTCCATTATTTATTTCTCAATTAACACGTAAGAATTTTTGGCACCTGGTACAGAGCCACTAACAACCAAAAGGTTTTTGTCTGCAATAACACGCAACACAACTAAGTTTTCTATCTTAACTCTGTTTCCGCCTGTTCTACCAGCCATGCGCATACCTTTGAATACTCTTGAAGGCCATGAAGCAGCACCGATTGAACCTGGGTGCCTTGCCCTGTTGTGCTGACCGTGCGTTTGGCCACCAACACCAGCAAAACCGTGGCGCTTTACCACACCCTGGAACCCTTTACCTTTGGATGTTCCTACCACGTCGATGAATTCTCCTTCGATGAACAGGTTAACATCAACAGTCTCTCCCAGTGTATGAGAAGTACCTTCTTCGATAGTAAACTCTGCTACTCTTTTCTTTGGAGTTGTATTGGCTTTCTTGTAGTGTCCGGCTTCTGCCTTCGTTACTCTCTTAAGCTTCTTTTCGCCGTAGGCAAGCTGCACAGCTTCGTA
The DNA here is from genome assembly GCF_010015475.1 of Pontibacter pamirensis. Lineage (GTDB taxonomy): Bacteria > Bacteroidota > Bacteroidia > Cytophagales > Hymenobacteraceae > Pontibacter > Pontibacter pamirensis. The sequence goes on along the minus strand of NZ_SSNI01000001.1, from coordinate 251,382 downwards.
GCCATCCGTCTCGACTGTCTTCACCTGAGTAACTACACATGGGCCTGCTTGAATAAGCGTAACGGGTGTGTATTTACCATCTGCTGTGAAGAGGCTTGTCATTCCGATTTTTTTACCGATAATTCCAGGCATTCAACTAATTTTTTAAAAGATGGATATAGAATATTGTTTCCCCTCAGTTTTCTAAGGGAGTGCAAAGTTAAGAAAATATTTTTTCTTTCAATAACTTTCACCTAAAATATTTATGAATCATGCAGTTATAAAAAAAGAGAACTGATTTCTCAGTTCTCTTTTTTTAATGGCTCCTGTATTTATCAAACTTTGATCTCTACATCAACCCCGCTAGGCAGCTCAAGTTTCATCAAAGCATCTACTGTTTTAGAGCTGGTGGAATAGATATCCACTAAACGCTTGTAAGTGCAAAGTTGGAACTGCTCACGAGATTTCTTGTTCACGTGTGGTGAACGTAGTACAGTGAATTTATCCTTCTCAGTTGGAAGTGGAATTGGTCCGCTTACAATAGCGCCAGTAGCCTTTACAGCTTTCACAATCTTCTCAGAAGATTTGTCTACCAGGTTGTGGTCGTAAGACTTCAGTTTAATTCTTATTTTCTGATTCATTATTTTACTACTATTTAGCTGCAGTTCCTTTTAATTTGGCAATGATGGCATCTGCTAATCCCTGCGGTACCTGCTCGTAATGCGAGAAAGTAAGTGATGCAGTAGCTCTACCAGAAGTAATGGTTCTAAGGTCTGTTACATAACCGAATAGTTCTGAAAGTGGAACATCGGCCTTCACTACTGAAGAAGTACCTTTTGTGTCCATACCTTTCATCAAACCTCTTCTTCTGTTTAAGTCGCCTGTAACAGGACCAGTGTATTCATCCGGTGTCACTACGTCAACTGCCATGATTGGCTCAAGAAGCTTAGGAGCGCACTGCTTACCTGCTTCTTTGAATCCCTGACGGGCAGCCAGTTCGAATGACAAGGCATCAGAGTCAACATCGTGGAATGAACCGTGGAACAGACGCACTTTCATTGAGTCGATTGGGAAGCCAGCCAGGATACCGTTCTTCATGGCTTCTTCGAAACCTTTCTGAACAGCCGGGATAAATTCACGCGGGATAACACCACCTACGATAGCGTTCTCGAACTCTAGGCCCTGCTGACCATCTTCACGTGGCCCCATGTTGAACACGATGTCGGCAAACTTACCACGACCACCAGACTGCTTCTTGAATACCTCACGGTGCTCAATTGTCTTTGTGATAGTCTCTTTGTAAGCTACCTGAGGCGCACCCTGGTTCAATTCAACCTTGAATTCACGCTTCATACGGTCGATGATGATCTCGAGGTGAAGTTCACCCATACCTCTTAGGATGGTCTGACCAGTTTCCTCGTCCGTATTCACCTGCAATGTTGGGTCTTCCTCTACAAGCTTGGCAATCGCCATACCCATTTTATCAGAGTCAGCCTGTGTTTTAGGCTCGATTGCGTAACCAATTACCGGCTCAGGGAAGTCCATCGACTCGAGAACGATCTTCGCGTTTTGCTCGCAAAGAGTATCGCCTGTTTTTATGTCTTTGAAACCTACAACGGCGGCAATATCACCGGCAGCCAGTCTATCTATCTGGTTCTGCTTGTTGGCGTGCATCTGGAAGATACGCGAAATACGTTCTTTGTTGCCAGAGCGCGTGTTAAAGATATAAGAACCTGACTCCAGCACACCTGAATAGGCACGTACAAAGCACAGACGTCCTACATAAGGGTCAGTCGCAATTTTAAATGCCAGACCTGCAAAAGGCTCTTCCTCTTTCGGCTTACGAGCTACCTCTTCGCCTGTGTCAGGGTTAATACCTTTGATGCTTTCCTTGTCCATTGGTGACGGGCAAAGTGCCATAACATAGTCAAGCATTGTTTGTACGCCTTTGTTTTTGAATGAAGAACCACAAAGCATCGGCACAATTGCCATGTCTATAGTAGCAGCACGAAGCGCAGCAATGATTTCATCTTCCGTGATGGACTCCGGATCTTCGAAGTATTTCTCCATCAATTTCTCATCGTAGTCAGCTACTGCCTCCAGAAGTTTCTCTCTGTATTCAGCTGCTTCTTCTACCATGTCGTCCGGAATCGGAACTTCAGTGAAAGTCATTCCTTTGTCTTCCTCGTTCCAGATGATACCTCGGTTGTTTACCAGGTCTACTACGCCAGTGAAGTTATCTTCAGCACCGATAGGCAACTGAAGAGCTACAGCGTTTGAGCCCAGCATTTCCTTCACCTGCTTACAAACAGCAAGGAAGTCAGCACCAGAACGGTCCATTTTGTTCACGAAACCGATACGGGCAACTTTGTAGTTGTCTGCAAGGCGCCAGTTTGTCTCAGACTGTGGCTCAACACCATCAACGGCGCTAAAAAGGAACACTAGGCCATCCAGTACGCGAAGGGAACGGTTTACCTCTACGGTAAAGTCCACGTGACCCGGAGTGTCAATGATGTTGATATGATATTCTTGCCCTCTATAAGGCCATTTTACTGTTGTTGCAGCAGAGGTAATGGTAATACCACGCTCCTGCTCCTGCTCCATCCAGTCCATTGTTGCAGCGCCATCATGCACCTCCCCAATTTTATGGCTTACACCGGCATAGTATAGAATTCGTTCGGTCGTAGTGGTCTTACCGGCGTCAATGTGCGCGGCAATACCAATATTCCGTGTGTATAATAAATCTCTCGTTGCCATTCTTAGAATCTAAAGTGTGAGAACGCTTTGTTTGCTTCTGCCATTCTGTGCATGTCGTCTTTCTTCTTCACGGCAGCACCTTCACCTTTAGCAGCAGCAATAATCTCTCCTGCTAATCTGTCTTTCATCGTCTTCTCACCTCTTTTGCGAGAAAGGGAAATCATCCATTTGATTCCCAGAGATACTCTGCGGTCCGGTCGGACCTCAGTCGGCACTTGGAACGTAGCACCCCCTACCCTGCGGCTTTTTACTTCGACACTCGGCATGATGTTGTTCAATGCCTTCTTCCAAGTTTCAAGACCGTTTTCTTTTGTTCTTTGCTCTACTATTTCTACAGCATCGTAGAAGATTCCGTAGGCAACACTTTTCTTACCGTCAACCATCATATAGTTCACGAAGCGTGTTACCAGGGTCTCTTTGTACTTAGGATCAGGAAGGAGAATTCTACTTTTCGGCTTTGCTTTTCTCATTGTATTTGTACTCTATAAATTATTTTTTCTTTCCACCCTTGCCTGCGGCAGCTGCTGGCTGTCCTGGCTTAGGTCGTTTTGCACCATACTTAGAACGGGACTGAAGACGCCCGCTTACGCCTGCTGTATCCAGTGCGCCACGCACGATATGGTAACGCACCCCCGGAAGGTCTTTCACTCTACCTCCTCTGATAAGCACAATCGAGTGCTCCTGAAGGTTGTGGCCTTCACCTGGGATATAGGCGTTGACTTCTTTACCGTTTGTTAATCTTACCCTGGCCACTTTTCGCATGGCAGAGTTTGGCTTCTTAGGCGTTGTGGTATATACTCTTGTACATACGCCACGACGCTGTGGGCATGAATCTAGGGCAGGAGATTTAGATTTAGATGTTAACTTTTCTCTTCCCTTTCTTACTAATTGCTGTATAGTAGGCATTTACAATCTGTTAATTTTAGATTTCTTCTAATCAAAATTTCGGACTGCAAAGGTATATAAATCCACTTGCAATTTCAAAATTTTAATTCATTAATTATTAGCACCTTAGGCTTCTCCAACCGTTCCGCCGAAGTTCATCGGGAAAGAGGGCGCTTCCTGTGCGTGCTTTATCTCGCCGAAGCTGTCTTCAAACTTTTTGACGTTATCAGCCAGAGCAGCCAATAATCTCTTGGCATGCTCCGGCGTAATAACGACTCTTGCTTTGACTTTTGCTTTTGGCAGACCTGGCATCAATCTTATAAAATCAATCACGAATTCGCTGCTCGAGTGGGCTATCATGGCTAGATTGGCGTATTCGCCTTCCGCTACCTCCTCTGACAGTTCAATGTTTATCTGATTTTGCTTTTGCAGATCTTCCGCCATGGCTTAATTATCTTTTCTGTAATTCTTGCTGTCTCTTAGTAGTCGCCTTTTTAGACTCTACCAACGCTTCGTACTCCTCCTGGCTTCCTACAATTAGTTTCTGATATTCTCTCAGACCTGTACCTGCAGGAATCAGGTGACCCACGATTACGTTTTCTTTCAGACCCAGTAACTCATCGGCCTTACCTTTGATAGCAGCCTCGCTCAGTACCTTCGTCGTTTCCTGGAAGGATGCAGCTGAGATAAAGCTTTGCGTACCTAATGAAGCCTGTGTGATACCTTGCAGCGTTGGTCTTGACACTGATGGAGATGCATCACGCACCGTTACCAGCTTCATGTCCCTGCGCTTCAGGCTGGAGTTCTCATCACGCAGCCTTCTGGCTGTCACAATTTGTCCTGGCTTCAGGTTAGGTGAATCACCTGACTCCTCTACCACTTTCATGTCAATGATGCGGTCGTTTTCTTCCATGAAGGTAATCTTATCCACCACCTGGTTCTCCAGGAAGCTTGTATCACCTGCATCTACCACAATCACTTTCTGCATCATCTGGCGTACAACCACCTCAATGTGCTTATCGTTGATTTTCACACCCTGCAGACGATATACTTCCTGAATTTCATTTACAAGGTATTCCTGTACGGCACCCGGTCCCTGAATATTCAATATATCTGAAGGCGTAATAGCACCATCTGACAATGGCATACCCGCACGTACAAAGTCGTTGTCCTGCACGAGGATGTGCTTGGAAAGCGGCACCATGTATTTCTTCTTCACGCCGTCTTTAGACTCGATGTAGATTTCACGGTTACCACGCTTCACGGTACCATAGGTTACCACACCATCAATCTCAGACACTACGGCCGGGTTAGATGGGTTACGAGCCTCAAATAGCTCCGTCACGCGTGGCAGACCACCTGTAATATCACGCGTTTTACCAATTGCACGAGGAATCTTCACCAGGATCTGCCCTGCTTTGATTTTCTCGCCATTCTCCACCGTTAAGTGAGCTCCTACCGGAATGTTATAGCCTTTCGGCTCGCCGTTCTTCGGATTCACGATAATGGCAGGGTTCTGCGTCTTATCTTTTGTATCGATAATTACTTTCTCACGGTAACCTGTCTGCTCATCCGACTCCTCACGGTAAGTAATACCCTCGATCACGGATTCGTAAGCAGTTTCACCGTCGAACTCAGAAAGAATCACCGCGTTATATGGATCCCAGTTACATATCTGAGCACCTTTCTCTATTATCTGACCATCGTTCACGTGCAGGAATGAACCGTAAGGCACGTGGTTACTGATCAACAGTTTGCCTGTGTTCGGGTCAACGACTTTTACCTCGCCTGATCGACCCATCACTACTTTTACTGGCTCCCCTTCGTTGTTCACTGTATCCAGTGAGCGAACATCTTCATACTCAATCTTACCGCCAAATTTCGCCAGGATAGTTGCATCTACCGCAATGTTAGACGCAGTACCACCCACATGGAAGGTACGGAGTGTCAGCTGTGTACCCGGCTCACCGATGGACTGTGCAGCAATAACACCTACAGCCTCACCTTTCTGCACCATAAAGCCTGTTGCCAGGTTACGTCCGTAGCACTTGGCGCAGATACCACGCTTCGACTCACAGGTCAGTACGGAACGGATTTCCACAGCCTCAATCGCAGTTACCTCAATAGCACGCGCAATTTCCTCTGTGATTTCCGAACCTGACTCTGCTATCAGGTCATTGGTGATTGGGTCATATACATCATGCACCATCACTCGGCCCAGGATACGTTCTGAAAGTGTCTCTACGATATCTTCGTTGTCTTTCAGTGCACTCACTTCCAGACCTCTCAATGTACCGCAGTCTTCTTCGTTCACGATTACGTCCTGCGACACGTCTACCAGACGTCGCGTCAGGTAACCGGCATCGGCCGTTTTAAGGGCTGTATCCGCAAGACCTTTACGAGCACCGTGTGTAGAGATAAAGTACTCGATTACATCCAGACCTTCCTTAAAGTTAGAAAGGATAGGGTTTTCGATAATCTCACCTACGGAACCTTGAAGTGACTTCTGAGGCTTGGCCATCAGACCTCTCATACCACCTAACTGACGAATCTGCTCTCTTGAACCACGGGCTCCGGAGTGCATCATCATAAAGATGGAATTAAAGCCTTGGTCATCATTCTCCAGACGAACCATCAACGTTTCCGTGATCTGGTTATTGATACGTGTCCAGATATCAATTACCTGGTTGTAACGCTCATTGTCTGTGATTAGACCCATGGAGTAGTTCTGCCATACAGCAGCCACATCCTTTTTAGCCTGCGCTACCAGAATGTCTTTTTCCTTTGGTATCTGAATATCTCCCAGACCCATAGAAAGACCGCCTTTATAAGCAGACTGGAATCCGAGAGTTTTGATATCGTCCAGGAACTGCGCAGTACGCGCCATACCCGTTTCTTTGAACACACGGGAGATAATCTGCTGCAGTTTTTTCTTTGTCAGCAGTTCATCGATGTATCCTACTTCCTCAGGTACAAACTGGTTGAAGATAACACGGCCGGCTACGGTTTCAATTGACTTTGTTACCAGTTCGCCTTGCTCGTCTCTTATTTTTGTTCTAACTTTTATGTATGCCTGCTTTGAAAGAAGACCTTCGTTGATGGCAATAATCACTTCCTCCGCAGAGTAGAAGCTCATACCTTCTCCTTTGATCATTTCTGTTTCAGTCGTACGCTTTCCTTTCGATACATAGTATAATCCGAGTACCATGTCCTGAGAAGGTACTGCAATTGGAGCACCGTTAGCAGGGTTTAGGATGTTATGCGAAGCCAGCATCAGCATGGAGGCTTCCAGTACAGCAGCAGGTCCTAGTGGAACGTGCACCGCCATCTGGTCACCGTCAAAGTCAGCGTTAAATGCTGTACACACCAGTGGGTGCAGCTGTATCGCTTTTCCTTCGATCAGTTTCGGCTGGAATGCCTGGATACCTAATCTGTGGAGCGTAGGAGCACGATTAAGGAGTACTGGGTGGCCTTTCAGCACATTCTCCAGAATATCCCAAACAACAGGGTCCTTGCGGTCTACAATCTTCTTCGCAGACTTCACCGTTTTCACGATGCCTCTTTCGATTAGCTTGCGGATGATGAACGGCTTGAAGAGTTCAGCTGCCATGTTCTTAGGCAGACCGCACTCATGCAGCTTCAGTTCAGGACCAACTACAATCACCGAACGTCCGGAATAATCCACACGCTTACCAAGCAAGTTCTGACGGAAACGTCCCTGCTTACCTTTCAGCATGTCAGAAAGAGATTTTAAAGCACGGTTACCTTCTGCACGAACAGCGTTCACTTTACGTGAGTTGTCAAACAGGGAGTCAACGGCTTCCTGCAGCATTCGCTTCTCGTTACGAAGGATTACTTCAGGGGCTTTAATCTCTATCAGGCGCTTCAGACGGTTATTACGGATAATCACACGTCTGTAAAGGTCGTTCAGGTCAGAGGTAGCGAAACGGCCACCATCCAACGGAACAAGCGGACGAAGTTCTGGCGGAATAACAGGCACCATGCGGATGATCATCCACTCTGGTCTGTTCTCGATGCGGGTAGCAGCATCACGGAAAGCCTCTACAACACGCAGTCGCTTTAACGCATCTGCCTTACGCTGCTGAGAAGTTTCGTGTGCGGCAGAGTGACGCAACTCATAAGACATATCGTCCAGGTTGGTACGCTCCAGTAGCATTTGCAGCGCCTCAGCACCCATCCGCGCGATGAACTTGTTTGGGTCGTTGTTATCCAACGCCTGGTTCTCACGCGGAAGCTTGTCAATCATATCCAGGTACTCATCCTCTGTCAGAAAGTCCAGTGTGTTCACACCGTCTTCTGCCAGAATACCTGGTTGGATTACTGCATATCTTTCGTAATAGATTATCTGGTCAAGCTTCTTTGTTGGTAAGCCCAGCAGATATCCGATTTTGTTCGGAAGCGATTTGAAGTACCAGATATGCGCCACCGGAACTACCAGTTCGATGTGGCCCATGCGCTCACGGCGCACTTTCTTCTCGGTCACCTCTACACCGCAACGGTCGCAGATGATGCCTTTATACCTGATTCTCTTATACTTTCCGCAGTGGCATTCCCAATCCTTTACAGGTCCGAATATTCTTTCGCAGAATAAACCACCCATTTCAGGCTTATAGGTTCTATAGTTTATGGTCTCAGGCTTTGTTACTTCCCCGTTCGAACGCTCCAGGATGGATTCTGGTGAAGCCAAACTTATCGTTACTTTAGAGAAATCCTGAGAAAGCTTTTTGTTTTTCGCAAATGCCATATTATATTATAATAATGTCGATACAATGAATTGGCTTTACAGCTAAAATCGGTCCAAATACAAGCTAAGCGCTTCGGCCGTAGCCTTAGCGCTTAGTGTATGGTTTATTATTCTAACGTAATCTCCAGTGCCAGACCTCTTAGCTCGTGAATCAGTACGTTGAATGACTCAGGGATATTTGGTTTCGGCAACACATCGCCTTTTACGATTGCTTCATAAGCTTTCGCACGGCCAATCACGTCATCTGATTTCACTGTAAGTATTTCCTGCAGCACGTTTGAAGCACCGAATGCCTCCAACGCCCACACCTCCATCTCACCGAAACGCTGACCACCGAACTGGGCTTTACCACCCAATGGCTGCTGTGTAATAAGTGAGTATGGTCCGATAGAACGAGCGTGCATCTTGTCATCCACCAAGTGACCCAGTTTCAGCATGTAAATCACACCTACTGTTACTGGCTGGTCGAAACGGTCACCGCTCAAGCCATCAAACAGGTAAGAACGTCCAAAATGTGGAAGTCCAGCCTCAGCCAGCTCAGCAGAAACCTGCTCTTCCGTGGCACCGTCGAAAATTGGTGTAGCGTATTTTCTACCCAGCTTCAGACCTGCCCATCCAAGCACCGTCTCGTAAATCTGACCGATGTTCATCCTAGAAGGTACACCCAGTGGGTTCAGCACGATGTCCATTGGAGTACCGTCTTCTAAGAACGGCATATCCTCCTCACGAACGATTCTTGCTACCACACCTTTGTTACCGTGACGTCCCGCCATCTTATCACCCACTTTCAGCTTACGCTTCTTAGCGATGTACACTTTAGCTAGCTGCACGATACCTGCTGGTAACTCATCTCCTACCTCCAACGTGAAACGCTCACGCTTGAAGTGTGCAGAAGTGATGTTTCTGCGCTTGTTGTAGTTCTTAACAAGCTCCACCAGCATAGTGTTCACTTTTTCGTCAGCTGTCCAGTTCTCTAGGATCAGGTCCTTGAACATGTTCACTTCTTCCGGAACAGCATAGTTGCTTTCGTCCTTGTAAGGGTTTTTCTCAGGGAACAATGCTTCAGTGATGTTCTTTCTGGTGAACTTCACTCCTTTTGAAAGGATATCATCACCGAACTTGTGCTTGATTCCCTGTGACGTTTTCCCTTCCAGTAAACCAACAAGCTTGTCAGCCATCACATTCTTGATGCTGATCAGGTCTCTGCTGTATTTTACCTTCAGTTCTTCAACCTCTTTCTTAGACTTGGCACGCAGGTTCTTGTCTTTCTTCGGACGAGAGAAAAGCTTTGTCTCAATCACCACACCATTCAATGATGGCGGTGCTTTAAGCGACGCATCTTTCACATCACCGGCTTTATCACCGAAGATGGCACGAAGCAGCTTCTCCTCTGGCGTAGGGTCTGTCTCTCCTTTCGGCGTGATTTTACCAATCAGGATATCTCCTTCCGTTACTTCCGCACCGATGCGGATGATACCGTTTTCATCCAAGTTTCTTACTGCTTCTTCGCTTACATTCGGGATTTCAGAAGTTAATTCTTCCTCACCCCGCTTTGTCTCGCGAACTTCCAGCTCAAACTCTTCAATATGGATAGACGTGAATATATCATCACGCACTACCTTTTCAGAGATTACGATAGCATCTTCAAAGTTATAACCCTGCCATGGCATGAACGCCACCTGCATGTTACGTCCGATGGCCAGCTCGCCGTTGTTAGTGGCATAGCCTTCGCAAAGCGGCTCCCCTTTGGTAACGCGATCTCCTTTTCTCACAATCGGAGAGAGGTTGATGCACGTATCCTGGTTAGTTCTTCTAAACTTCACCATTTTGTAGGTTACGTACTCCGCGTCAAAGGAAACAAGTTTCTCATCTTCGCTCAGGTCGTACTTCACCACAATCTTAGAGGAGTCAACAAAGTCAATTACACCGTCGCCTTCTGCAATCACCAAAGCTCTGGAGTCGATAGCTGCTCTTCTTTCCAGACCAGTACCTACAATCGGAGCCTCTGCTTTCAGCAGTGGCACAGCCTGACGTTGCATGTTCGAACCCATCAGGGCACGGTTGGCATCATCATGCTCCAAGAACGGTATCATAGAAGCCGCTACCGATACAATTTGGTTCGGCGCAACGTCCATATAGGTATATGTTTCCGGTGATTCCACAGGGAAGTCACCCTCAAAACGTCCTTTTACAGTCGGGTTCACAAAGTTACCGCCCTCATCAATTACGGCGTTAGCCTGCGCGATGTGGTGGGTGTCTTCTTCCTCGGCAGTAAGATACTCTACAGAGCCATCCACTACTACTTTACCTTCAATCACCTTTCTGTAAGGTGTTTCGATAAAGCCCATGTGGTTCACGCGGGCGTGCACACAAAGCGACGAAATCAGACCAATATTCGGACCTTCCGGTGTTTCAATGGTACAGAGACGGCCGTAGTGCGTGTAGTGAACGTCACGTACCTCGAAACCGGCACGCTCTCTTGACAGACCGCCTGGCCCCAGTGCTGATACACGACGCTTGTGCGTCACTTCAGCCAGCGGGTTCGTCTGGTCCATGAACTGAGACAGCTGGTTAGTTCCGAAGAACGAGTTGATTACAGAAGACAATGTACGCGCGTTGATAAGGTCAACCGGCTTAAAGTCTTCGTTGTCGCGCACGTTCATACGCTCTTTGATAGTACGGGCCATACGGGCCAGACCAACACCGAACTGTGCGTAAAGCTGCTCTCCTACCGTTCTTACACGGCGGTTGCTCAGGTGGTCAATATCATCCACTACAGCTTTAGAGTTGATCAGCCCGATCAGGTACTTCACGATAAGCACGATGTCTTCATTCGTCAGTACTTTTGCTTCCCAGTTAGAGTCAAGACCAAGCTTCTTGTTGATTCTGTAACGGCCAACCTCGCCCAGGTCATAACGCTTATCTGAGAAGAACAGCTTCTGAATAATGTCACGCGCCGTCTCAACGTCTGGAGCCTCTGTGTTCCGCAGCTGGCGGTAGATTTGCTCTACTGCTTCCTGCTCAGAGTTAGAGTTGTCTTTCTGAAGCGTATTATATATAATCGCGTAGTCCGCGATGTTCACATTCTCGCGGTGCAGAATAATTGATTTTACACCTGAATCTACAATGATATCGATATCCTCCGGAGTGAGTTCAGAGTCGCGCTCCAGGATCACTTCGTTACGGTCGATGGATACTACCTCACCTGTGTCCTCGTCTACGAAGTCTTCAGTCCATGTTCTCAGAACACGTGCAGCAAGTCTTCTTCCGATAGAGTTTTTCAGAGAGTTCTTATCTGCCGGGATTTCCTCAGAAAGGCCGAACAGATCCAGGATATCCTTGTCAGTACCGTAACCAATGGCACGCAGCAGCGTTGTAACCGGGAATTTCTTCTTACGGTCGATGTAGGCATACATCACGTTGTTCACGTCAGTGGCAAACTCTACCCACGATCCTTTGAAAGGAATAATTCTGGCAGAGTATAGCTTTGTACCATTTGTATGCTTACTTTGTGCAAAGAACACACCTGGTGATCTGTGAAGCTGCGATACAATAACACGCTCTGCACCATTGATTACGAAAGAACCTTTCTCGGTCATGTATGGGATGTTACCCAAGAACACTTCCTGCTCGATTGTTTCGAAATCTTCGTTATCCTCATCATTACAGATCAGGCGAAGCTTTGCTTTAAGTGGTACAGAATACGTTAGCCCTCTGTCGATACTTTCATCAACAGAGTATTTAGGAGGATCTATATGATAGTCGATAAACTCCAGTACGAAGTTTTCTCTTGAATCTGATATGGGAAAGTTCTCGGCAAAAACCTTGAACAGCCCTTCCTGAGCCCTATTCTCCGCTGGTGTCTCCAACTGAAAGAAGTCCTGAAATGACTGAAGCTGAACATCTAAGAAGTCAGGATAGTCAATGACCGGATTAATAGAGGCGAAATTTATTCGCTCTGTCGTTCTATTGTTAGCCAAAGCTTTTGGAATTTAGTTAATAAAAAAGTAACACACACAGAGTCCAAAACAACTGTGGGTAAAAAAAGGGTTCCAAAACTTGAACCCATCTACAAACAGGAAAAGACCTGACGCATTTGTCAGGTCTACCTGTTATCGGTATGTTGATATAGTGGGATTATTTAACCTCCACTTCAGCACCAGCTTCTTCCAAAGATTTCTTCAGTGATTCCGCTTCGTCTTTTGCAACACCTTCTTTAAGTGCTTTAGGAGCGCCATCAACTAATTCTTTAGCCTCTTTCAGACCAAGACCAGTTAACTCTTTTACCAGTTTTACAACTGCTAATTTAGAGGCACCTGCTGCCTTCAGGATTACATCAAAAGAAGTCTTTTCTTCTGCTGCGGCTCCTGCTTCAGCGCCACCACCACCTGCTACCATAGTTGGGGCTGCAGCAGCTGGCTCGATGCCGTACTCATCCTTCAGAATAGTAGCTAGTTCACTAACTTCCTTAACAGTTAAGTTTACTAACTGCTCAGCGAATGCTTTCAAATCTGCCATTTTTATTGAAATTAAAAGTTACTTATTGATTACGTTTTTAAAATTATTCTTTTTCCGATAAAGTTTTCAGGATACCGGCCAACTTACCACCACTGCTCTGAAGCGCTGAAACAACGTTTTTAGCAGGTGACTGTAGTAAACTGATAACATCACCGATGAGTTCATCCTTAGACTTGATCTTTGTCAGTGCATCCAGTTGCTCATCACCAATATAAAGGCCTGCATCAACGTAAGCACCTTTCAGAAGTGGAAGCGGATTGCCTTTCTTTCTGAAGTCCTTGATGAGTTTTGCAGGGGCATTGCCTGACTCCGTAGAGAACAGGATACCGGAAGCGCCTTTCAAAACACCTTCAAGTGCAGTTGTATCAGCCTCTAAAGTATCTAGAGCCTTTTGGATTAATGTATTCTTGTATACTTTGTACTCCAGACCGCGGTCAAAGCACATTCTCCTGAACTGGTTGATGCTGGCTACGCTCATGGTAGAAGCATCTGTAATATAGAAGTAGTTCGTGTTGGCGAACTTCTCGGTCAGTTCATTTACGATTATCTCTTTTTCTTCCCTGGTCATTTTTCTTAGATTGCTGAGTTCTTGTCAACGGTTACAGCCGGGCTCATCGTGCTGGACAAAGTAATACTCCTGATGTATGTACCCTTTGCAGAGGCTGGCTTCAATCGGTTAAGTGTCTGAAGCACCTCATGTGCGTTTGCGGCAAGCTGCTCTGCAGAGAAAGAGGACTTTCCTACGCTAGTGTGGATAATTCCGAACTTGTCTACTTTGAAGTCGATTTTACCGGCTTTCACTTCTTTTACTGCTTTCGCAACATCCTGCGTTACAGTTCCTGATTTCGGGTTTGGCATCAGGTTACGGGGTCCAAGTATTCTACCTAAACGACCTACTTTTGCCATAACCGCAGGCATGGTGATGATAACGTCCACATCCGTCCAGCCTTTTTCGATTTTCTGGATGAAATCATCCAAACCTACGAAGTCTGCACCGGCGTCTCTTGCTTCCTGCTCTTTGTCAGGGGTAACAAGGGCAAGCACTTTTACATCTTTACCTGTACCGTGTGGCAACGTAACGATACCACGTACCATTTGATCTGCCTTACGAGGGTCAACTCCCAAGCGTACATCTATGTCAACAGAGGCGTCGAACTTTGTGAAGGTAATCTCCTTTACTACTGAAGCGGCATCTCCTAAAGAATACTCTTTTGTCAGGTCAGCTTTTTCTAAAGCAGCTTTCCTCTTTTTTGAAATCTTTGCCATTTTTCTTTAACTCGTTATTCGCTCCACGGAGCATTACCAGAAACTGTGATACCCATGCTTCGTGCAGTACCAGCTACTTGTTTCATAGCGGACTCTACTTTAAAAGCATTTAAATCAGGCATTTTTGTTTCTGCAATTTCTCTGATCTGATCCCATGTTACAGAACCTACTTTGTTTCTGTTCGGCTCTTTTGAACCGCCCTTAAGCTTAGCAGCATCTAACAACAATACAGGAGCAGGAGGCGTTTTAATAACGAAGTCAAAAGACTTATCTGCATAGATTGTAATCAGTACTGGTAACACTTGTCCAGGCTTATCCTGTGTTCTGGCGTTAAACTGCTTGCAGAACTCCATGATGTTAAGACCTTTAGAACCAAGCGCAGGTCCAATCGGTGGCGAAGGATTCGCTGCACCTCCCTTTACCTGAAGTTTCAGGTAACCTTTAATTTCTTTTGCCATTATATAATTTTACTACGATTCTTTTTCTACCTGCATGTAATTTAGCTCTACCGGGGTGTTTCTTCCAAAGATTTTCACCATCACGTTTAGCTTCTTACGCTCTTCAAACACTTCTTCCACTGTACCGGAGAAGCCGCTGAAAGGACCATCCATTACTTTTACAATTTCTCCAACTATAAAAGGTGTGTCCAGTACTTCCGTCTGCTCTTCTGCTTCGTCTACAGTTCCCAGTATTCTGTTAACCTCAGACTGTCGCAACGGAACAGCTTTTTTTGTTGCCGAGCCATCGTTCGCACCTAAAAAGCCAATAACGCCTGGGGTGCTGATAATGATGTGCTCTGCTTCACCATGAGAGAGGTCGGCGTGAATCAGCACATAGCCTGGAAAGAAGCTACGCTCCCTGATTCTTTTCTTACCGTTTCGCATCTCGTATACTTTCTCCGCCGGTATTAACACCTGGGGAACGTATTCTTCGAGGCCTTGTCTCATTATTTCATGTTCCAGGTAAGCTTTCGCTTTTTTCTCCTGGCCACTTACCGCGCGCACTACATACCACTTTAAATCAGCCATATTCCTAATTTAAAATTGGTTGTAGAACCACGTCAGGCCTGAATCAAAAACAAAGTCCATCGCGCCCACTACGAGAGCAAAAATCAAGGAACCTATCAACACCAATACAGAACTTCTTTGTAATTCTGAATAAGTTGGCCAAGAGACTTTGTCTCTCATTTCCTCAACTGTCTCGTTTATGTAGGTTGTTACTTTGCTCATCGCTTCGCTATACTGAAATTGAAAATTGCACGGGTGGAGAGACTCGAACTCCCAGCCAATGGTTTTGGAGACCACTACTCTACCAATTGAGCTACACCCGTAAAAAAATGCACACCACTTTTTATCAAATGGAGTGCAAATTTATGTAATTTATTTATGAAATCAAACCCGTTCTTAAGAAACTTTCCAAGAACGGGTTTGAAACATATTATTAGTCAAGGATTTCAGTTACCTGTCCGGCACCTACTGTTCTACCACCCTCACGTATAGCGAAACGTAGACCTTTCTCCATGGCTACCTTGTTGATCAACGACACCGTGATGGTGATGTTGTCACCTGGCATAACCATTTCTACTCCTTCAGGAAGCTTAATTTCACCAGTAACGTCTGTTGTTCTCAGGTAGAACTGTGGACGGTATCTGTTAAAGAATGGCGTGTGACGGCCACCTTCTTCTTTTGAAAGAACGTAAACCTCAGCTTTGAACTCCTGGTGCGGCTTAACAGAACCTGGCTTGCAGATAACCATACCACGACGGATATCAGATTTCTCTATACCACGAAGCAACAGACCTACGTTGTCACCAGCTTCACCTCTGTCAAGGATTTTACGGAACATCTCAACACCAGTCACTACTGATTTCATGTTCTCAGCACCCATACCCAGGATGTCAACCTGCTCACCAGAGTTAACTACACCACGCTCGATACGGCCTGTAGCAACAGTACCACGACCCGTGATAGAGAACACATCTTCTACTGGCATCAGGAATGGAAGGTCAGTCAGACGAGCTGGAATTGGAATCCAGGAGTCAACAGCCTCCATAAGTTCTTCGATAGTAGCAACCCACTTCGCATCGCCGTTCAGGCCACCAAGAGCAGAACCTTGAATTACAGGGATGTTATCGCCATCGAAATCGTAGAAAGAAAGCAGTTCACGGATTTCCATCTCCACAAGCTCAAGAAGCTCAGGGTCATCCACCATGTCCACTTTGTTCATGAATACTACAAGCTGAGGTACACCTACCTGACGGGCAAGAAGGATGTGCTCACGTGTTTGTGGCATTGGGCCATCAGTAGCAGCAACCACAAGGATAGCGCCGTCCATCTGGGCAGCACCAGTAACCATGTTCTTCACGTAGTCAGCGTGACCTGGGCAGTCAACGTGTGCATAGTGACGGTTTACAGTTGCGTATTCTACGTGTGATGTATTGATAGTAATACCTCTTTCTTTTTCTTCAGGAGCGTTGTCAATTGAAGAGAAGTCACGTAGTTTAGCAAGACCTTTGTTTGCCAGCACAGTTGTGATAGCAGCAGTCAAAGTTGTTTTGCCGTGGTCAACGTGACCAATAGTACCGATATTTACGTGCGGTTTGGAACGGTCAAATGTTTCTTTAGCCATTGTATGATATTAAATTAAGGTTAAAACGTTTAAGTTTATGTCGCGCTTTTTAATTACACGTAACGGACTTTGAGCCAACGATGGGAATTGAACCCACGACCTCTTCCTTACCAAGGAAGCACTCTACCCCTGAGCTACGTCGGCTTCTAAGTTCACTTTGATAGTACAACCCTATTTACAGTAAAAAGGAAGCTCATCTGCATGAATTTCCTTCTCCAGTTAATCCGTAAATTAATAAGTCGTAATCTCTTTAACTTAAATGAGCGGGAGACGAGGGTCGAACTCGCGGCCTATAGCTTGGAAGGCTATCGCTCTACCAACTGAGCTACTCCCGCTTCTTTTCCAATTTTGAATAACTGAATGTTTAAATGATTGAATAAAATAACAAGAATTTAATTCAGCCATTCTGTTATTCAACCATTCAAATTAATAAGTGGGGAGAGCAGGATTCGAACCTGCGAAGTATCACTACAACGGAGTTACAGTCCGTCCCATTTGGCCGCTCTGGAATCTCCCCGACTTCACTAATTCACAAAAATCAGCAAAACTTTCCCTTAGATCAGCCTCTTTACGATGCCTTGCTTGTTCTAAGGAGATGCAAAATTAAGCGCTTTTTCCTTGAAGTCAAATAATATTCAAAATAAATGTGAATTATTTTTCTGCTTTTAGCGACCGTACAGTTGCAGAAGGCGCTCATCCTTCTCATTCTGGCGTATCTGCTGCAGCAGTTCCTGTACTTCGGGTTTCTCCGACATGACCATAAGTGCCTGATAAGCAGCAGCGCGCACATAATATTGGTCACTATTCTGTGCAAGATTTGCCAGCAGCGTAATTACCTCTGGGGTGTTGGTCTGGCTGTTGCCCGCAAGGTAAGCGCTAAAGCTTTGTAATAAATAATAGAGTTCCGAGCCGCTTGCCTGGTTTATCTGCCTCATAAACCAATCGTACTTTTCCGGTCCGCCCTGCATAGCATAATAAGAGGCAAGCGCCAACACAATATCTTCGTTCTGTTCCTCCTCAAACGCTGCCAACCGCTGTTTTGTGTCTGCTGCACCGGTGCCCGCATAGGCTAGTATACCAGCGGCGGCGGCCAGGTAAGAGCTGTCCTGCATCGCCTGCTCAAATACCGGGGTATACTTTCCGCCGTTCCAACCGGCAAGAGCCAGTATGGCTTCTGCCCGCACGGCCCCTTCCTTATCCTGCAGCGCCATCTGCCGGATAGTGTTTTCCACCGCGCCTGCCTGTCCTTCTTTCGGGCTGCTCAGTCTGTTGATAGCAGCACTCCGTACGCGCCAGTAATCATCGTTGAGGGCAGTCTGGTACATTTGTAGTACTTCCGGCTTCTGCAGGCTATCATCCAAGGTCATCATTGCTTCCAGCTTTGGCCCCAGTTGCTGCGTGTTCTTAAACTGGTACACCAACTCCTCTTGTGATTTCTCATGCTCTACTACTCCCAGGAGCTGCTGCTCTGCATCAAACAGTACGAGTTGCGGCTCCGTTGGCACATTGAAGGTAAAGGTTTGCTTGGCCTTGTCTACTACAATAGGGTAAACTGTTTTTTTGCCTCCAGCCCATACAGCCACCTGCAGTGGCAACCTGTACACCGGCGCATAAACGGTGTCCTGGGTTTGCGTTACCTGCAGGCGCAGCTGCCCGTTCTGGTAACTATCCTCCACCTTTAGCTCCGGGTGGCCAGCCTGCATAAACCACTGGTCAAAGAACCACATCAGGTCCCTGCCCGTCACATCCTCAAAGGCCATGCGCAGCTCAGCCACCTCCACATCAGAGTATTTGTTCTGCGTGAGGTACCGGTTCAGCGATGCCCACCAGGCCTCATCTCCCACCAGGTTGCGCAGCATGTGCAGCACCCGGCCTCCCTTAGCATAGGAGTGGCTGTCGAACATGTCCTCCCTGTCTTTGTAGTAATAGCGGATAATAGGCTCCCGCTTTGTCTCTGCCTCGTTCAGGTACTGGCTTAGCTCATCCATCTGCAGGTAAGCGGCTTCGTCCTTTCCATATTTGTGTTCGGCCCACAGGTACTCTGAGTAATTGGCAAAAGCTTCGTTCAGCGGCAGGTTGGCCCATGACTCCGTCGTGACGTAATCGCCAAACCACTGGTGAAACAGCTCGTGTGCAATAATACCGTCCCAGTTTTTGTCCAGCAGCTCCCGCTCATTCAGTTGCAGCGCCTCCATAAAGATAGAAGCCGATGTGTTTTCCATCGCCCCCGACACAAAATCCCGCACCACTATCTGGGAGTACTTTTCCCAGGGGTACTCCACCCCCAGCTTTGTAGAGAAGAATTCCATCATCTCCGGCGTGTTCCCGAAAATTTGTTTGGCAGTGCCTTTATACTCCGGCTCTACATAATAATTCACTTCTTTATTGCGCCACTTGTCTTTCACCACAGCAAACTCGCCTACCGCCATCATCGCTAAATACGGTGCGTGTGGCAGATCCTGCTTCCAGTAATCTGTCCTGGTGCCGTCGGCGTTCTGGCGGGAGTACACAAATTCTCCGTTGGAGAGCGTCATGTACTTCGGGTCCACCGTCATATAGATTTCCTGGGTGGAGCGCTCGTTCGGGGAGTCAATTGTTGGGTACCAGGCGGAGTTCGCTTCTGTTTCACCCTGCGTCCAAATTTGCATTGGCTTGTTGGGCTCGGCTCCAAGCGGGTTAATAAAATACAGTCCTTTGTCTGATGTAATAGCATCGCTGCCGCCAGCTTCCAGTTCGTTTGGCTTGGCTGTGTAATTTATCTCCACCACATACTCCTCTGTGCGGGTATAGGTCTTGTTCAGGTTAATGGCCAGTTTCTGCCCGTCATAGCTGTACTTGAGTGGGCTGCCGTCGTCGCCTTTCATCAGGCTCACGCTGTGTATGTCCATGCCTTTGGCGTCCAGCACCAGCGTGTCCTGCGGGTAAAAGTACGGCTTCAGCCTGAGTTCGGCGGTGCCGTTCAGGTACTGCTTTTCCCAATCAAAGCGCACGCGCAGTTTTGTGTGCAGCAGGTCGTGCTCCTTTGTGCGCGACGGGTTGAAAGCATGTTTCTGGGGTGCCCACACGGGCACGGTATTGGCAGTAATGGTATCAGCAGGCACAGCCACTGCCTCAGCAGTGGCTCCGTTTCCTGTAGTTGTATCTGTAACAGCTTTGTTGGCACTGCAGCCGCCTGTAAAAGCCATAGCGGCAGCCAGGCCCACAATGCTTAAAAACCTATGATTCATGGTAGAATGTTTTAATTTTGAGGACAAGTTCTAAAATTACTCTGAGAAATCAATTAACTTTAAAGTCAAAACCATACGAACAAAGATGCTCCAGGTAAAAACCGGTAACGACAAAACATGGCAGGTTGATATTAAAAATGACACCGTAACCTTGAATGGTGCCCCTTTTAACTGGGACATCTCCCCTATCGGCCCTAACACCTACCATATCATAAAAGACGCCCGTTCGTATACGGCAGAACTGGTTTCGGCGAACTACGAGGAGAAAACTTTTACCTTTAAAATTAACGGCATCACGCAAACCGTTAGCGTAAAAGACCGCTTCGACCTGCTGCTAGACAAGCTGGGGATGAGCGACGCTAATAGTAAAAAGGTGAATGACGTAAAAGCGCCTATGCCAGGTCTTATTATTGAGATAAAGGTGAGGCCGGGACAGGAGGTGAAGAAAGGAGACCCTATTATGATTCTGGAGGCCATGAAGATGGAAAACATCCTGAAGTCTCCGGGAGATGGCGTAGTGAAGGAAGTGAGGGTAGAGGAAAAGCAGAACGTGGAGAAGAACCAGGTGCTGCTCCTTTTTTAAATGTTAACACAACAGGAAGAGCGGCTGCCACGGTAGTCGCTTTGTCATGTAAAAGCCTGTTTGAACTTTGTTTTGCGCGCTCCTTTACTACGCAAAATAAAGTTCAAACAGGCCCAAAACCAGATTCTAAAACTCATACAGATAAATACCGTGAAGTATAAACGAATTTTGCTAAAGCTCAGTGGCGAGGCGCTCATGGGCGAACAACAGTACGGCATTGACTCTAACAGACTACTGCAGTATGCCCAGGAGATTAAAGAAGTTTCCAGGCTTGGCGTGGAAGTAGCCGTAGTGATTGGCGGTGGCAATATTTTCAGAGGTGTACAGGCCGAGCAGGTAGGCTTAGACAGGGTGCAGGGTGATTATATGGGTATGCTGGCCACTGTTATCAACAGCATGGCGCTGCAGAGTGCCCTTGAAAAACTAGGTGTTTATACACGCTTGCTTTCTGGCATCAACATTCAGCAGGTATGTGAGCCATACATTCGCCGCCGCGCGGTGCGCCACTTAGAAAAGGGCCGTGTGGTGATTTTTGGGGCTGGTACCGGCAACCCTTACTTCACAACAGACTCAGCCGCTGCCTTGCGTGCCATCGAAATTGAGGCGGATGTGGTGCTGAAAGGCACACGTGTAAACGGTATTTACTCTGCCGACCCTGAGAAGGATCCGGATGCTATCTTCTACAAGAACGTTTCTTTTAAGGATGTTTTTGAGAAAGGCCTGAACGTGATGGATATGACAGCCTTTACGCTCTGCAAAGAAAATAACCTGCCTATTATCGTGTTCGACATGAACACAGGTGGCAACCTGAAGCGCCTGGTAGACGGGGAAGAAATAGGCACGCTGGTTACGATGGATGATATTGCGGAATCCCTGAGAGAGACGGCAGAGCAGCTACAGAAGAATGATTCGAAGCAGCATCCTGATAAAAAATAAAAATTCTTATTTTTGCCCTAAATATTTCAGAACTACATTAAGTTAATTAGATATGACGGAAGAAATTCAGTTTTACCTCAGCGAAGCAGAGGAGTCTATGGACAAGGCTGTTCAGCACACTAACTCTGAGTTAACTAAAATACGTGCTGGTAAGGCGTCACCTGCTATGGTAGAAGACCTACGTGTAGATTATTACGGCACCCCCACTCCTGTTTCTCAGGTAGCCAATGTAACTGCCCCCGATGCACGCACCCTGCTGATTAAGCCTTGGGAAAAGAACATGTTGGGCGAGATCAACAAAGCCATCAAAAACAGCGACTTAAACCTGAACCCACAGCAGGAGGCTGATGCTATCCGTCTGAATATCCCCGCCCTGACAGAGGAGCGCCGCCGTGACCTGGTAAAGCAAGTAAAGAACGAGACGGAGAATGGAAAGATCAGCATCCGCAACATCCGCAAAGATGTGAACGACTCGCTGAGAAAGCTGCAGAAAGAAGGCACTTCTGAGGATGCTGTGCGCGACGCCGAAGCGAAAGTTCAAAAGCTGACCGATGCACATATCGTGAAGGTTGATGAACTGCTATCTAAGAAAGAAGCAGAAATCATGACAATTTAATCCCTCGCGTTAGCTATAAGACATAAAAATGAAAAGCCTCTCCGGTTTCCCGGAGAGGCTTTTCATTTTTGCACTACCAGGACAGGTCGCCCCGGCACCGACAAGACGGCACTTGCAGGCCATCCTGCCTTTCCTGTTGCTCTTATAAGTTTACCGGCTCAAAGGCAGTAAAAGCGCTTTCAGGCACTTCCTCCAGCACCTTTATATCCGTAATCTTAGCCTGGCCCCGGTCTCCGGACAGTTTTAGCCGGCCGTACGACTGGTAGTCCTGCCACGGCATCACAAACGCTGGCACCGAATCGCTGGCGTTTCGGAAATAAGCCCACTGCGCTACCAGGTTAGTGTTTTTATCTACATATACTTTATATTTATTCTCGGGCGTAACACCTATATTTTCGTATGTCAGTTGCAGCACATCGGCCTGTTGCCCCACCTGTGTCGTGTCTTCCCCCAGGTATTTCAGGGTAACCCCGGAATCCTTCAGTTTGAAGGGCATCACCAGCCAGTAAGAGTCGTTTATCCAGGCCTCTTTGCCCTGTTGCAGGTACTTTGCCAGCGAGTCTGGCTGCGTTACTTCTGCTCCATCTTTAAAAACCCTGCCCTCTCCTGTATTGATGTTCACCAGAATCTTGGTATCGTCTTTTACATGCTCTACACGCACATTGCCCGTATGCTTGTCCCAGAGGAGCTTGCGGTTCCCGAAGAAGTTCCAGGAAATATACCGCGTGTTGTCCCAGCTTTCACGGCCACCCTGTGCTGCCATCACCGAATCGGCTATCACTATTGCCTCCGGATCAGATGCAGCCATGTTAAAGCCATCCATCGGCGGGTTTTCCTGCCCTGCAGGCTGGCACATCTGGAACAGCATCAGAAACGCAAGCATACCTGCTTTAAAGTAAACCGGTAGTTTTTTCATAAGAATAAAATTGTTTATCAATCAGCCTTGGTTGGACTAAACTTGTATGGCAATCTAAGCATAAGTATGTTATTATAAAACACGAATGCCACCACTTTTAATTGAGTTAAATTGAAGATTAATCGACGATAGCTAAACTTAAAAAGCCTTTTTGACGATATCGTCAAAAAGGCTTTTTAAATTAATTGGTTTTACCTCGCATGCTTCTTAGTTAGCACTGGGGCTTAAACCAACGTTATCTAAGCTGTCCAAACCATTGAGGGCATCCAACTCGTCTGTATTTTCTTCCATCAGCTGCTTTAACCCTTCCTCGATTGGCGCGCTTTCCAGCAGGGCGAAGTATACAAAATCATCATCTGCGGCCTCCGAAAGTGGTGCCATATTAGCTGTAATCACCTTCCAGCCGGCATGTGCTAATTCGTTCAAGCTTGTTTCAAAAGCTTCTGCCGAACTTACCTGTAGTACTTTATATCTTTTCATTGAGTAGATATACGTATAAAAGTGTCAGTTTGATAAGAATAAGAGCAGGGAGTTATCCTTCTAACATTGCCCGCATCCCTCCTGGCAGGCCTGCTGCTCTTTCCGCTTACCACCCGCTAGCTCTGATTTGCCAAAGTATAAGCAAAGCAAAAGCCCTGCATTGAGAAATTCAATGCAGGGCTTTCTGAAATATTTTATACTGTGGCTTTTGTTCTTGTAAAGCTACTGATACAGCTTGTGCACCTGTATATATTCCGCAACCGATTCGGGTACCAGATACCGGATGCTCTTTTCTTCTTTGATGCTTTTGCGTATAAACGTAGCCGAAATATCAAGAATAGGCGCTTTAACAAAGCGCACGTTTGGCATCTCAGGCAGCTCAGTGGTCACAGAACCTGACCGCGGGTACACGTACACCTGGTGGTATTCCAGGATGCGGTCTGCGTTCTTCCACTTCGGGAAAAGCGGCAGGTTGTCCTCCCCCATAATCAGCACAAACTCATAGCTGGGGTACTTTTCCTGCAGGTATGTGAGTGTGTCGATAGTATAGCTCGGTTTGGGCATGCTGAACTCGATGTTTGAAACTCCCAGGTTTGGGTTACCCTCTATCGCCAGCGTCACCATTTGCAGCCGGTCGAACTCGTGCAGCAGCGTGTTACTCGGCTTAAATGGGCTCTGTGGCGACACTACCAGCCACACCGTATCTAAATCGGTGTTGGTGGCCATGTAGTTGGCAAGTATAAGGTGGCCGATGTGTATGGGGTTAAAAGAGCCAAACAGGAGCCCTACCTTCATACAATAGCAGGTTCAGCGCTCAGGAATTGGTTTACCAGCTTTTCAGCTTCGGTGCAGGCTTTGTTTAGATCATCGTTTACGATTATCCTGTCAAACTGATCCTCAAAGCCCATTTCGAACTTTGCTTTAAAAACCCTGCTGCTGATGCTGGAGGTAGAATCTGTGTTTCGGGCAGTAAGACGCTTTGCCAGTTCCTCGATAGAAGGGGGCTTCACGAAAATGGCAAGTGCACGCTCTTTGTAAAAGTTTTTTATGCTTAAGCCTCCTTTCACATCCACGTCCAGTATCACATGCTTACCACTCTTCCAGATGCGCTCTATCTCAGATTTTAGCGTGCCGTAAAAAGCACCTTCGTATACTTCTTCCCACTCTACAAATTCATCATTGCCAATTTTCATCTTGAAGTCTTCCGGCGTAATGAAGTAATAATCTTTCCCGTTCTCTTCGGAGCGGCCACGTTTATCACGGGTGCAGGCTGATATGGAAAAGCTCAATTGTGGATTAATACTAAGCAGGTGCTTTACAATAGTGGTTTTGCCGGCACCGGAAGGTGCCGAAAAGATGATGATCTTACCTTGCATTAGGGGTTATAACGTTTTTTGAATCTTCGCTTTGATAGAGAGTGCCAGGCTTTCCGGCACAATCACGCGCTTGAGGTGGCCGCAAACCAGACCTTTGAGGAGTTTTTGTTTCTGATGGCTTTCGAAGCAGGAAACGCAGTCTTCGATGTGGTGCTTGAAATATTGCTGATCTTCTGAAGTGGCTTCTCCGTCAATAACGAGGTCCAACAACTTAGATACTTTCTCACACTCGGTCTCTTTGCCCTCTACCGGTGCATTCTGATAAACTTCTGTAATTTTCGATTCCATCTTCACTCAAGCTCTTTAAATTTCGTTACTATTATAACCCATTGATTTGGCGTATTTCTCCAACTTCTCTTTTAAAGAGTTCCGGGCGCGATGCAATCGTGAGCGGACAGTACCGATTGGTATATCCAGTATCTTGGCCATCTCCTCGTAGGTGAACCCTTCCAGGTCGCAAAGAATGATGACCGTTCTGAAATCGACAGGCAAGGCATTTAGGGCACTTGCCACCTCATCTCCGATTAGATCCTGCACACTTTCGGTGCGCATATCGGTAGTGGTTGCCACACCACTCTCACCTTCCACGTCTTCAGAATTATAATAGCCTTCTACCTCGCTGTAGTCTACTTTGGCAGGCTGTTTGCTCTTCTTCCGGAACTCATTAATGAACGAGTTCTTCAGGATTCGGAACAGCCATGCTTTTGCATTAGTTCCTTGTTCGAAGTAGTCAAAAAAGCGGTATGCCTTTAAGTAGGTCTCCTGTACCAGGTCGTTGGCGTCGTCTTCGTCTAAGGTGAGCCTGTAGGCAAAGTTGTACAGAGGGTCAAGCACGGGCAACAGCTCTGCTTCGAACCGCGCGTCCTTCTCCTCTTTACTTAGTTGTTTACCTGTTCTCTCGCTCATCTACTTGGATTTTGTAATAAATATAATCCTCTCTCGCGTATTTATACGCAAATATAGAAATTTTAATTACATACCCCTGTTATCGCCTCAGGGTTGCAAGGCCGGGCTATAGCTATACGTGCTTTTTAGCTACAGGAAATATTTCTAACGCTGCATTTGCCAGGAAACATTCCCGCAGCATAAGTTCCTCAGACTTTGTCTCACCCCGAATGGTTAGTTCACAACCCGATGTGTGTGTGTGTGCAGCGGTGCCGGGGGTGCTGAAGAAAAGTGAATCTACTTTACTGTTAGCACAGGAAATAACTTCTACAAAAGTTCATTAGGTGCTTGGGCCTAATCAAAGCAAATTCTGAATTATGATATACTTTATATTATTTTTACAGCTTTAAATGAAGTAAGTTTCGTTTTATGCCGGGAGTAAGCGCCATTATCATTTGTAAAAACGAGGAGCAGCAGATAGCAGGCGCTATAGAATCGCTTCTTTGGGCCGATGAGGTACTGATAGTTGACTCTTACAGCACTGACAACACCCTGGACATAGCCCGGCGGTACCCTGTGAAAATCCTGCAGCGGCCATTCGATAATTATTCGGCCCAGCGTACTTGGGCCACAGACCAGGCCAGCCAGCCGTGGGTGCTGATGCTGGATGCTGATGAGCGAATACCGGAAGACCTGCAGCAGGAGATGCAGCAGCTTCTGAACAGCAATCCGAATCAACCCGCCTACAAGATTTTCCGCAAAAACTATTTTATGGGAGAGCGGGTGCGCTTCAGTGGCTGGCAGAACGACGGGGTGGTGCGCCTGTTCGATAAAAGCCAGTGCCGCTACTCCGACAAGCAGGTGCACGAAGAGTTGGTAGTACCTGGCGAAGTAGGCAGGCTGAAGCACAAAATGCTGCATTATACCTACAAAAGCTTGCCACATTACCTAGACAAATGGAACAGCTACAGCTGGTTTGCGGCAAAAGACAGGTTAAAGCGCACGAAAAAAATAACGATGTACCATCTGGCCGTAAAGCCGTTTATCTGGTTTTTCATCCAGTACATTCTGAAGCTCGGCATACTGGACGGTAAAGTGGGATATACTATCTGCAGCCTGGCTGCCACCAGCGTATACATGCGCTACCTCAAGATTTGGCGGATGCAGGAAGAGAATTTTACCATAGACTAAGCTATGCGGGTACTGCATCTGGCATCTGAGAAAACCTGGCGCGGCGGTGAGCAGCAAACGGCGTACCTGATAGAGGAACTGCAAAAGCTTTCTATAGAGTGCCATGTTGCCTGCAGAAAAGGCTCCAGCTTTGAGCAGTACTGCCTACAGCACCAGATTCCGCACATTACCTTGTCCTTTTCAAAAGTTTTGCCGCTCGCTACAGCCTACGGTATAAAGAACTACACAAACAAGCACCGCATCGATATTATACACATGCACACCAGCAACGCCCATACCATGGGTGTACTGGCGCATTTGCTCGGTGCCCGGGCTACACTTATCCTCAGCAGGCGCGTCGAATTCGCAATTGGCAAGAATGCCTTTTCGCAGTTTAAGTATAACTACAGCGGCATTAAGCGCATTCTGTGTGTGTCAGCCAGGGTATGCCAGGTTATGGCTGCCAGTGTTAGAGATGCCGGTAAATGCACTGTGTTATACGATGGCATCAGCCTGGAAAGGTTTGCACAGCATACAAAGGAAAATGCCAGCTTCCTGAGGCGGCACTACAGCATCGCTCCGGACGATGCCCTTATCGGCAACATCTCCGCCATCGACAAAGACAAAGACTACTATACTTTTCTGGATACTGCCAAGGCGTTAAAAGAAGCTAACGTTAAAGCAAAATACATTGCCATAGGCAAAGGGCCGCTCGAGCACGAGATAAAAGCCTATACAAAAAAACTTGGACTGGAGCAGGACGTTATTTTCACCGGCTTTATAAATAATGTACCCGAGGTGCTCCCTGAGTTGGACCTGCTCCTTTTTACATCACTCAAGGAAGGCTTGGGAACAACCATTCTGGATGCCTTTGCCTGCCGGGTACCGGTGGTAGCCACCAGCACAGGTGGCATACCGGAGATTGTGGAAGACGGCAAAACCGGCTTTCTAACACCCGTCAAACGCCCTGACCTGATGGCGGAGAAAGTGTTATGTATATTAAAAGACTCGGATTTACGGCATCACCTTGTGCAGCAGGCTGCCGAAAGGGTGTTAATGTTCACAAAAGAGCAGACTGCCCTGAAGACACTTGACGTTTACAAAGAAGTTTTATCACTTCACTAAAACTTTAAAACTATTTTGGGCGTTCACCTTTTGCCCGAACATACGTAAGCAGAAATAGACCCTAAACCTCTGAAATGGCGCATTCACCTGCTGTAGCCGCAACAGGGGGTAAATGATATGTGTCCCTGATGTACTTCATCCGCATTTTTATTACGCTATTCTTTTGCCTGCTCTTGGTTGCCCATACCACGTTGGCTCAACAATATAATTTCCGTAGCTGGACGCTGGAGCAGGGCTTGCCACAGTCGCAGATAACGGCTCTTCAGCAGGATCACCAGGGATACTTGTGGGTGGCAACACGCGGGGGGCTCAGCCGCTTCGATGGCATTAACTTCCGAACCTACACCAAACAAGATGGCTTGAGCAGCCACAACATCACAAAGCTTTTCCACGACAGCCAGCAGCAGCTTTGGGTGGGGACTTCAGACGCCGGGCTGGTGCTGTACAATGGCTCCCGTTTTAAGCGGGTTGGCGCAGCGCAGGGACTACAGGCAAGCCAGATAAATGATATATCCGAAGACTCTCTGGGCCACCTCTGGCTAGCTACAAACACAGGTGTCTACTACCGTACCGGGGACAAGCTTCAAAAGTACAACTTGCTGCCGGAGAACGCTTATACCACCATCAGCCATGCAAAAGACGGCACGCTGTGGGCTGGCTCCAAAGATAGCGGGCTTTATGAAGTTCAAAACAAAAAACTAACCCACTATACCTCCGAAAACAGCAAACTTCCGGGCAATGCTATAACAGCACTTTCTATAGTTAGAAACGGCGTCATGTGGATTGGGACAGATAAAGGACTTGCCAAGGCAACAAATCATACCTTAACCAGCCCCTCCTTACCAAGCATTGTTTCTGCCGCTGCTGTTACCAGTATTACCCACGATAACCAGGGGAACCTGTGGATAGGCTTACTCCGCAGCGGACTGCTTCAGTATAAAGACAACAGATTCATACATATTACCCGCCGCAATGGCCTCCGCACTCCCCGCATTACGGCCCTGGCAAGCGATACAGAAGGCACCATCTGGATTGGCACGAACGGATATGGCTTGCAGCAGTACAAGTCGCCCTGGTTTGTGCACTTCTTTGACTTTGAGAATATGTCGGAACCCCGCGTTACAGCCATTGCCCGCGACAGCAGTGGACGCATGTGGCTGGGCACTGATGAG
This sequence comes from Pontibacter pamirensis, assembly GCF_010015475.1. Classification (GTDB taxonomy): domain Bacteria; phylum Bacteroidota; class Bacteroidia; order Cytophagales; family Hymenobacteraceae; genus Pontibacter; species Pontibacter pamirensis. Next base: position 222,098 of record NZ_SSNI01000001.1, on the reverse strand, counting down.
GGCGAGATGGGCAGCATGCACAAACTAAACCCTGCCTGGCATTCTGAGCTACCCTGGCCTAAAGGCACAACCATCTACAGCATTTACCCTAAAAGCAGCAAAGAAACCTGGGTATGCAGCAGTAACGGTGTGTGGCTCATCAGGCCTGACACCGCTTTGCACTACACCACCGCTCAGGGTCTGCCCTCCGCCGAGGTTTTCCAGGGCATCTCCGACACTGCTGGCAACATGCTTTTTGCAACAGCCACCGGGCTAGCACATTTCCGCAATGGCTCTTTTACCGCTATTCCGACCCCAGGTGGCACTGAGACAAAAGCAAATTTTGTTTTCCGCGACAGCAAAAACAGGATATGGGCAGGCACTCAGGACGGCATCTATATTCTGAAGGACGGGAAACTGGTGTCGCCCCCGGAACTGGAGGAAGCACAGTTGACAGAGGTAGGGTCGATTGTTGAAGACAGAAAGGGCAACTTATATTTTGCAGGCTTTAACCAGGGTATCCTGATGCTGCATGATAAAGGCACGAAACTGTTTACAAGCAGGGACGGTTTACCCAATGAGGCGATTAAAAGCTTATTTATCGATAAGAAAGACAACTTATGGGTGGCTACAAGCCGCGACATCTTAAAAATGAACCTGAAGCAGCTGCGGCAAAACGGCAAGCTGACTTACAGAAGCTACGCCAGCCAGAATGGATTCAGAGGTCTGGAAGTATGCGAGAACGCAATGGCGCAGTCATCGGACGGCACCATCTGGTTTGGCACCACCAAAGGCCTGACACAATATCTGCCTGCATTAGACCACCGCAATACAGAATACCCGAAGGCCATGGTGACAGATGTTATGCTTTATTCTAAGCCCACTGATTGGCAGGCCCTAGGCTACAGCACCGACAGCGCCACCGGACTGCCACAAGACCTGCGGCTTCCGCACACACAGAATTACCTGTCTTTCGACTTTCATGCCATCTGCCTGTCAGGACCTGAGCAGGTAAGGTATAAATACCGGTTGGTTGGCTTTGATGAGCAGTGGTCGCCGCCTGTGGACCAATCTTTTACCACCTATGCCAATCTTTCGCCGGGTACCTACACGTTTGAGTTGCTGGCCCGCAACAACGACGGCGTCTGGGCAGCGGACCCTGCCACTTATACCTTCTCTATTGTGCCTCCCATCTGGCGGCGCGAATGGTTTATTGCGGTGTTGCTGTTAGTGTTTGCGATTACCGTACTGAGTGTTGTGCGCCTGCGCGAGCGGAGCCTGGTGCAGATGAACTCGCTGCTGGAACTGCGCGTACACCACCGCACCCGCCTGCTCGAGCGCAAGAACCGGGAAAAGGAGATGCTGCTGCAGGAAATCCACCATCGGGTAAAAAACAACCTGCAGATTGTTATAAGTATGCTCAACCTGCAGGCACGCCATGTGCGGGACCCGCAGGCAGTGGATGTGATGCAGGCTATCCGGAGCCGTGTGCGCTCGATGTCTATTCTGCATGAGCGCCTTTACCAGCATTCCGATTTAGACCGTATAGACCTGGAGGAGTATTTTGAGGAGATCTGCGAAAGCCTCTATGCCGCTTACGGAGTGAGCACAAAGCGCATTCCCCTCACTATAGATATGCCGCAGATAAAGGTAAACATTGACTCGGCTATTACGTTGGGGTTAATCGTAAACGAACTTGTCTCCAATACGTTAAAATATGCCTTCCCGGATGGTCGCCATGGATGGCTTCGCATTGAACTCACAAAACATGACGAGATACAGTATACTTTAACGGTAAGCGACAACGGACAGGGCCTGCCAGAGGACTTTGACCCACTGATGAGCCCGTCATTCGGCCTGAAACTGGTTACATCGCTTAGCAGGAAACTGGATGGGAATATTAAGTTTAAAAATAAAAATGGCACTCAGTCTATATTATATTTTGTTTTGGCGACGTAATTTGCTTTTTTCACGTAGAAACCTAATGTTATGACAAAACCCAGAATACTCATTTCAGAAGATGAGGTCATTATTGCAGAAGATATTGCAGCGAGCCTGGAGGAGTTAGGTTACGAGACGTGCGCAATAGACTCAGGCGAAGACACAATTGACATGATTCGCGAGACCCAACCGGACCTCGTGTTGCTGGACATTAATCTGCGCGGAGGTGCCGACGGCGTAGATATAGGCTCACGCATTAAAGAAGAATTCAACATTCCTTTTATATACCTCACTGCTTATGCTGACCATGCCACGATAGACAGAGCGAAGAAAACAGAGCCAGACGGGTTTCTGGTAAAACCCTTTGACGAGAAAAGCCTGCGTTCGGCTATAGAAATAGCGCTGTACAAGCATGACAACAGCCATAAGGAAACGAACGGGGCACTGCTAAACCATAAAGAGCAGGAAATAGCCACCGACTATATCTTTGTAAAAGTGAAGCACCGCATTATTAAGGTGCATTACAGCGATATACTATGGGTAGAGGCTTATGATAACTACTCTTTTATTGTAACGGCAGAACAGAAGTACCTCGTGAGTTCTACCCTAAAGGATATGGAGCAGAAACTGCCATCACAGAATTTTGTGCGTGTTCACCGTTCTTACATCGCCAACCTTGACAAAATTGAAGCCCTTGAAGAAAACTCGGTGGTATTTGCCAAAGGCGATGTTCCCATCGGAAAGTCTTACAAGAAAACGCTCATGTCACGGTTTAACATTATATGACAAGACGCCTACACTAAAAAATTCGCAACATACAACAGGGATAAAAGCAACAGTCTCTGTCCCTCTAAAAACTGCTGGGACTAAAATCAAGCAAGCTGTCCATGTAGGCATTCTGAAAAAACGAAAGGCCGGTGCATTGCTACACCGGCCTTTTATCATCTATCTACTTTCAATCAGTCTTAGTATCTGTAGTACTCCGGCTTAAACGGACCTTCTACCTCTACGCCAATATAACGCGCCTGCTCCGGACGAAGTTCATCCAGTTCGGCACCGATTTTACCCAGGTGCAGGCGGGCAACTTTCTCATCCAGGTGCTTTGGCAAAGTATATACTTCGTTTTTATAAGCATCTGTGTTTGTCCAAAGTTCAAGCTGTGCCAGTGTCTGGTTAGAGAATGAGTTAGACATTACAAAGGATGGGTGACCGGTAGCGCAGCCAAGGTTTACAAGGCGGCCTTCTGCCAGCACAATCACATCTTTGCCGTCGATGTTATAAAGGTCAACCTGCGGCTTAATAACGTCTTTGGTGTTACCATAGGCTTTGTTTAACCATGCCATATCAATCTCGTTATCGAAGTGGCCGATGTTACAAACAATGGCCTTGTCCTTCAAAGCGCGGAACTCCTGCTCTCTGATAATGTCTTTGTTACCTGTAGCGGTTACCACAATATCAGCCTCTTTGATGGCATTCTCCATTTTCTTAACAGCGTAGCCATCCATAGCGGCCTGCAGGGCGCAGATTGGGTCAATTTCAGTAACGATTACACGGGCACCGGCACCTCTGAGTGAGGCAGCAGAACCTTTCCCAACGTCACCGTAACCAGCCACTACAGCGACTTTACCAGCCATCATCACATCTGTGGCACGGCGAATCGCATCTACCAAAGACTCCTTACAGCCATACTTGTTGTCAAACTTAGACTTTGTAACAGAATCATTCACGTTAATAGCAGGCATGGTCAGGGTGCCGTTCTTCATGCGCTCGTACAGGCGGTGTACACCTGTCGTAGTTTCTTCAGAAAGGCCTTTAATACCAGCAGCCAGTTCAGGATAGTTATCCAGCACCATGTTGGTCAAGTCACCGCCATCGTCTAGAATCATGTTCAGTGGCTTGCGGTCTTCGCCAAAGAAAAGGGTTTGCTCGATGCACCAGTCAAACTCTTCCGCTGTCATACCTTTCCAGGCATACACAGAAATACCAGCAGCGGCAATCGCGGCAGCGGCATGGTCCTGGGTAGAGAAGATGTTGCAGGAAGACCAGGTTACCTCGGCACCTAACTCCACCAATGTCTCTATCAGCACGGCCGTCTGGATTGTCATGTGCAGGCAACCTGCAATGCGTGCTCCGTTCAATGGTTTGCTTGGGCCATACTCTTCACGGATGGCCATCAAGCCTGGCATTTCAGCCTCCGCCAGTCTTATCTCCTTGCGGCCCCAGTCAGCCAGCGATATATCCTTAACCTTGTACTTAAGCTGTGTATCTATCATTGTTCTCTATTATTTTCAGTATTAAAACACAAAAATACGTAATTAGTTGCGCATCATCAACTTTTGTTAGTATACAGCTTGTTTGGCAGGGTAGCCTATAACAGAACAGGGCCTGCAACATAAGCAGACCCTGTATTTGTAGCTGATTAACAACAAGTTGCTAACTAGTCGTTCACTATAATCTCAGCCCCTAGTTCATTGGTGTTACCTGCAGGTGGTGTCAGGAAGCCTTTCGCGAAAATGGTATAGATACCACTATTACTCAGCTCTACATCCGGAACAGTAAGTACCACATCCATTGTACCGGCCTGGCGTACTTCTAAAGTATATGTTCCAGCTGCTACAGGTGTAAAGGCGGTAGCAGATTCAAAGCTTCTGTTGCTGAACAGTACCGGGCCGCCCTGTACAGCTACATCCACAGCAGGCGCATCAGGCGACAGGTGCACAAAACGAACATGGGCCATGTTTGCTGCTGGCGCAGTCAGATCATCTACCAGCACGAGTGGCTCTATGTTAGCGAGCGTGTTGATAGCAAAAATAGTGTAGGCCGTGTTCGGATCCAGATCCAAATTAGCGTTTATGACAGTGGTAGAGGTACCTGCCGCATTCACTTTTATGTTCTGCGTGCCTGATGGTACATTTAAATAGTCTGTATTATTAGGGTAAGTAAGCGCGGCAGTGTTTACTTTGGTATCGTTAATGAGTAAATCCACGCCCGGAGCATCAGGCGACGCATGCACCACCATCACGTTTGCATCGTTCAGTACAACATCATCGTCATCATCGTCGCAACTTACTAAGGCTACAGCAGGTAGCACAGTCAGTAATAATAATTTCATCCACTTTTTCATAACAGTTTTTTTTGTTTGTAAAATGATTTAAGAATACAAATACAACCTGAAGGTTTGAATTTTGTTTAATAAATTTAAAAAAACATTAAACAAAATTGTACGTATGCCGCCTCTCCGCTAAAAACATTACCTTTGCAATAAGGCACTAAACATACTGTTCCAGAGAAAAGCAGCGAAATGCGCACCTTCACGCAGCAGGAAAGACAATTTATTCAGGAGCACCAGCACGAGGAACCTGCTGCTATTATGCTGCAGGCAAGCCGCTATCCGCACCTGCCGGTGCAGGAACTGGTAAAGCAGATACAGGCCCGCCAGAAGGCAGCACAGAAGCTTCCTGTATGGGTTAATCATGTGGAGGTGGTATTTCCGGTGGCGGTTTCGGTAGAACAGAGTTCCTCTGAAACAGCTGCTCAGTTCAAAGCGTCACTGGTAACAGGAGCGCTTTTAGTGGATCTGACGGGCGGATTTGGTGTGGATAGCTTCTACTTTGCCAGGCGCTTCACTCAAGTGGTTCACGTGGAACAAAATGCAGAACTTCAGGAAATTGCGCAGCATAACTTTAATCTATTGCAGGCGCCAAACATCCAAAGTTTTAATACCACAGCAGAAAATTTTCTGGAAGATTTTGGAGGAAAGGCTGATGTCATTTACCTGGACCCTGCCCGCCGTGGCGGCACAAACGAAAAACTGCACCTGCTGCAGGATTGCACTCCGGACGTGCTGCACCTGCTCCCTGTTCTTTTTGCTAAAGCAAAAGCTGTACTGCTAAAAGCTTCTCCCATGCTGGACATAGACCTGGCGATAGAGCAACTGCAGCACGTTACGAAAGCGTGGGTAGTAGCCGTGCAGAATGAGGTGAAGGAGGTGCTTTATTTGCTGAAACAGAAAGCACCCCAGCCGGACCAGGTTGAAAGAACCGCTGTGAACCTGCTGACAGTCGGTGAGGCACAACAGCTGACGTTTACGAAAGCAAATGAAGACGCTGCTCAAGTATCTTACTCAGATCCCGAAAGTTTTGTATACGAGCCAAATGCCGCCATACTTAAAGCCGGTGCTTATCGCTACCTCGGTCAGCACCTCCATTTGAAAAAGCTGCACCCCAACAGCCATTTGTATACCTCTCATACCCTTATCCCTGATTTCCCGGGACGTAGTTTCAGGTGCGTTGGTGTGAGCCGCTACAATAAGAAAGAACTCCTGCGCCAGCTGCCTGGCAAGCAGGCGAACATCACGGTACGGAATTTTCCGGAGTCAGTAGCCGATATACGCCGGAAGACATGCCTGAAGGAAGGTGGCCACGCCTACCTCTTCTTCACAACAGACATGCACCAGAAGCCTGTCGTACTTATCTGCCAGAAAGCATAAAACCCATTTTCGCTAACTAACAAGCGCTTTCCGTACTCGTAAAACAACAGGTGGGTCCTTTTCACGGGGCCTGATGTTCTATTAAACCGATACAGCTATGGAAAACGATAAAGAAAAGGCCCCACAGCAAGATCGTATGGAGCAGGACGTGAAAAACACCTCGCGTACCATGCAGCCCGGCAAAGCGCAGGATAGCGACAACACAGGCATGCCCAAAGGCAAAGGCCGTGGCTGGCACGGCGACTCCGAGGGGCATGCAAAAGCAGGTAGCCAGAGCCACAAGAAAAGCGGCGACTAGAAGAAGTAAGCATGAACTTACACGGGTACGCCTAAACATGCATAGCAGGCATCCGTAGAATAAAGAAGGTTTGTATCGAACAGGTTAATTCAAGGCGAAGGCTGGCAAAGCGATCGCGCCGGTTCTGAGGAGCCGGCAAAAAAATCAAAGCAATAACGTTAAATTTTAAAATTGAATACTATGAGCACAGATAAAGAAAACAAGAAAAACCAAACTGAACAGACAGGTAAAAACAAAGACATATCAAATGACCTTGAAAAAGACGCTGTAGGAAAAACAGGTTCTCAGAATCCAACGCCTCAGGCCCGTACAGACCAGGAGCAGGACAAAGAACAAAAGAAACAGAAGTAACCAGACAAGCTATTGATATGAAACAGCCACAGCTATTGTTGTGGCTGTTTTTTTGTGCCTGCCTTATAGCCCTTCATTCTGTGCACCTACCGCAAGAGTAAAACTGCCGTTCTCCCTGTGAGAATCATTATCGGGGATATATAAAAGTACAATAACTTAGTTTTAGCTACTGCATGTACATTCATCCTGCATGAACTTCATATTACACCACAAACAACGTGTAACGAATAACGAATTTACCGCTTCTTACTCACCCATTTGTTCCCCTTTACCCAAAAGCGCCAGGGCAAGCTGGCATCTTCTCCGGCATAGTCGATGCCGATGCGTGGGCCAGCGGCTATTTCTTCAGAAGGAAAGCGGATGTCTTTGTCTTCGAGCCAGATGGTATTGCCGGTCAGATCGGCGCCATATAGCTTTTTGTTGATACCCATGGCGATGCTCAGCACGCCTGGCCCGGCGGTCAGGTTGGGCTTAATAGCTGCCATATTCCGGCGCAGCAGCATTTCCTCTACTCCTATCTCCGGCTCGATGGCCCGCACCAGCACTGCATCGGCTTTGTCTTTTTTGTTTGTAATGATGTTGAACAGGTGATAGATGCCGTATACCAGGTATACATAAGCCACACCGCCTTCGTGGTACATGATCTCGGTGCGCTGCGTGCGGCGGCTGAGATGAGCATGGCAGGCTTGGTCATTTTCTCCGGAATAAGCCTCCGTCTCCACAATCATGCCGCCGGTCATGATGCCATCTACATTAGTATAAAGATGTTTGCCGATCAGCTCCTGCGCCAGTTCCACTACATCAGGGCGGGTATAGAAAGATTTCTTGAGCTTCAAGTTTGTTGTGCGTTAATCGTTGTGCATAATATGTGTACCGTTGATACGGCGCATTAACCTGTGGGTTGAAAAGGCCATATCCCTCCCCCATTTATAATTCATCATTTAGAACTTATAATTCTTAAAAAAGCTCTACCTTTGCGCTCAGATTGGTGGCTCTTACTACTGCCGTGGTAAAAGCCTTAAAAGGGAAACAGGTGCAAAACCTGTGCTGTTCCCGCAACTGTCATCTTCACAAAAAGGGTTAACCTATACCAACGGCCACTGTGCGGCATCTGCAGCATGGGAAGGCGGGTTAACTGAAGAGAGCCAGGAGACCTGCCAGTCCGACTGATTTGTCGTATGCTTTCGGGTAAAAAGCTGCACGGCCTTCGCTATATGCGCTTGCTGTTTCTGCCTTTATACCTTATCGCATGCTTCGGGATTTAAGCAACCGGGTACGTGGTATTATTTTCTTTTCGTAAATTTTTTGCGCTGGCTGCCTGCTCGCTGAGCCTGGCTGTAACAGCTGTGGCACAGCAGGACTCCACAGCGCACCAACTGCGCACAGTGGAGGTTTTCGGGAAACCTGCGGAAGTATATGCCGCCGGCAGCCGCGTGAGCGCTATAGATAGCAGCTACCTGAGCACCTATGCCTCCAGTTCGCTGGCAGATGCGCTGCAGGCCCGCACGCCTATCTACTTTAAAACCTATGGCGTCAGTGGGCTTTCCTCTGTCGCTTTCCGGGGAACCAGTGCCTCGCAGACGGCAGTGCTCTGGAATGGGTTTAACATTGCCCCTGCCACCTTAGGCCTAACTGATTTCTCTACTTTGCCGGTCAGTGGTGTGGGCGAGGTAGCGGTACAGTATGGCTCCGCGGCGGCTAGTTACGGTAGCGGAGCCATCGGAGGAGCCGTGTTGTTGAATTCTCCTGAATACAAGGGCAAAGGCTTTGGGGCTGACCTGCAGCAGGAGGCAGGGAGCTTTGGGCGGTATTTCAGCAGTGGCAGCCTACACTACAGTGGTGCTAAACTAGCGGTAGGCGCCAGTGCCTACCTGCGCCAGGCAGAGAACGATTTTACTTTCCGGGACCTCTCCCGCTCCCGCACTCCGGAAGTAAAGCAGGATAACGCCGCACAGCAACTGCACGGCTTCACACAGGACCTCACATACCATCTATCATCGAAAACACATGTGGCGCTGCACACCTGGTACACTTATGCCGACCGGGAGCTACAACCTGCCATGGGGGCAGCCTTCAATAATGCAAAGCAGCTAGATAAAAACCTGCGCCTGATGACAGCCCTTGGTCACAGCAGCCGTTGGGGTAAGACGGATGTAAAAGCAGCCTATTTCAAAGATTACCTGCACTATACCGATAACTCCACCAATTCTGTGGCCGATGTGCAAACATACCAGTTGCAGGCGGAGCAGACTTATACGCAAGGTGAGAACTGGAGCCTGCGCGGGGGCATTAATTTGCAGCACTTTGTGGCAGAGAACGACGGCTATGCGGGGCAGCAGGATGAGAACAGGGCTTCTGTGTTCGCGCTCTTCCGGTACAACCCTGTGGAGCCGCTTGCCCTGAGCCTCAACTTCCGGCAGGCTTTTGTGGAGAATTACAACCCACTGCCCACTCCTGCCCTTGGTTTTAACTGGAACTTCTACAATAGCAACAGGCACCAACTTTCCCTGAAAGGGAACGCCTCAGGCAGCTACCGCGTGCCCACTCTCAACGACCGCTTCTGGATTGGCGCCGGCAACCCTGACCTGAAACCGGAGCAGGGCTGGAGCTACGAAGGTGGCCTGCGCCACCTGCTGGTGCTGGGCAACACGCTGCTGCTGGAAACAGAGGCAACCGCTTACCATATGCTCATTGACGATTGGATACAGTGGGCTCCGGATTATACCGGCAACTGGCGGCCAACTAACTTGCAGAAAGTACGCTCGCAGGGCATCGAACTCAGCAGCACCGCTACCGCTACAGTAGGTGAGGTAAAACTAAGCGGTACCGCCGGCTATACTTATACCTCTTCGGAGCAGGTAGAAGTATATGAAGGCAGAGGTGACAAAGGCAAGCAACTGATGTACGTGCCGCTGCACAAAGCCATCTTTTCGACAGAGGTAAGCTACCGTGGCTGGTCTATGTTGGGCAATTTAAATTATACCGGCCTGCGCTACACCAGCAATTCTGAAACAACCAGCTTAGACGATTTCCTGCTGCTGCAACTGGCCCTTAACAAAAAACTGCAGCTCCGGCAGAACACGCTCATCCTGACGCTCCGCTCTGATAACGTGACTAACGCAACGTACCAGACCATGATCTCACGGGCCATGCCGCCCCGCGGCTATACCTTCAGCTTACGCTTTATTATTCCATAAACTATATATTTCAAATAAACCAAATGAGGAATTTCAACTTTTCCCGCAGCCTTTTTGTAGCTGCCTCTTTACTGACCAGCACCTTTGCTTTTACCAGTTGCGACAACGACAGCGACGCACCAAGCGGTGCTTATGCAGAAGATGGTGTATTTGTGATAAATGAGGGAGGTTTTAACAAGTCGACTGCCTCTGTCTCTTATTATAACAGCAATACAGAGCAAGTGCAGCAGCAGATTTTCCAGAACGAGAACAACCGCCTGCTGGGTGATGTAATTCAGGACATGGAGATATACAATGACCGCGCTTTTCTGGTAGTGAATAACAGTAACAAAGTGGAGGTGGTGAATGCTGCCACTTTCAAAAGTGCCGGAACAATAGAAGGCCTGAGCCAACCCCGTTACTTTGTAGCCCTCAATAACGAAAAAGGCTATGTAACGGAGTGGCTACCGGCAAACCCTGATTGGTCCTACAATAATGGTCGTGTGTCTGTTATCAATCTCGAAGACTATACCGTGATTCAAACTATAGACGTGGGGGTGAAGCCAGAGCAATTGCTGATAGCTGAAGGTAAGTTATATGTAACCAACAGTGGGGGCAACACACTTACTGTTATCAATACTGCCAACGATGTTGTGGAGCAAAACATACCCATCACTTTTGGGCCTAACAGCCTTGTACTTGGCCGTGATAATGCTCTGTGGGTACTTAGCGCAGGTAACAAGGACTGGAAATTACCTGAATCTGAATTTACTGCCGGTGCTCTTACTAAAGTAAATCCATCGAATAGCACCATTACCAGTACAGTTTCATTCCCGCTAACAACGGCTTCGGCTAGTAAACTGGTAATTAACGGCGATCGAAACAAATTGTACTTCAGCTATAACAGCGGTGTGCACCAGTTTGATATCCCGACAAATACTTTCAATACCACACCGCTCATTGACCGCAGCTTCTACGGCCTGGGCGTAGATCCAGATAACGGCTATATCTATGGCGGTGACTCTAATAGTTTTGACGGTGACGGTACTGTTCATGTATATCGGCCAGATGGCACCAAAGTAAGTGAGTTCCAGGCAGGAATAGGCCCGAACGGCTTTGTCTTCAATTAAGCCTGCCTACATACAAATTAAAAGCGTCTGCCCCGAAAGGGAGCAGACGCTTTTAATTTAAAACTAATGAAGATACACTTACTGCACATCACCTCGATCTATGCCATCTCCTGGACCATCATAGGCACCATCACCATAGCCTTCTTCCTCATTAACATCATGATTTTCATGGTCGGCGTGATCATAATGCTCCTCCATGCTGGCATTGGCAGTATCATAGCGTGAAATGTTTTCACCTTCCTCCCCTACTAATGATCCCTCTTCTACAATATCGCCGCGCCCAACGTTTGTTTCGCCAGGCTCAGTGCCTTTGTCGCAGGCGGCCAGACCAAAAGTGGCGATGGCCGTTGTAGCTAAAGTGAGTATGGTCGTTTTTATCTTTTTCGTATTCATATAACTCTTTCCTTTCCAGTTAAAATTAAAATCCGGTTGTCTTGCTAACAACCGGCCCTATCATGTACGTCTGTCAGGAGCTTATTGTTAAATTCCGACACCGCCGGGGCATTCACTTCGTACACCAAGTAAAGCTTTTAACAAAAAAACGATATGAAAGAGAACAAGCATAAGACTCCGATGCAGGAGACAACAAAGGATGATTCGTCGGATGTGGAAAGAGTAAAACAGGGCAAGCCGACTCCTCCGCCACAAACCGAAACAGAGCAGGAAATCGCCAGAAGCAACAAGGGGAAAGAAGAGGAGGAAGCGGAAAAAGGCCACTCCTGATTTTTTAATGTGGTGTCCTATGCGGTAAATTGCGCTGGTAAAAATTATATATGAAAAAACAGCTCCTGACACCGCAGCTCAAACGCCAGCTGATGCTGATAGCCATTATCAGCCTGCTTTTGGCTTCTGCTTTAGAGATTTATGTCTTTGGGTTCACCTCTGACTTTATTTTCCGGTGGCTGCGCAGCTTCTTTGTGTTCTTCGTGATGGTTTCGGTTACGAAGCTGGCCATTGTACCAGCCGTAAACAATGGCGTGAACAGGGTAACTAAGTGGTAACAAGAACCGGCACTATACAAAAAAGCCTGCAGATAATACCTGCAGGCTTTTGCTTTTAGGGTTTAAAGCACTGATAGAGAGTTTACATCTCTACCGTCATGAGTGCGTCGATGTTTACCACAAGCGTGGCAGCAACAGGGTTATTGTCTGTAACAGCGTTTAAGCGGAACGTAACAGGGCTGCCCATGCGTAACAGTTCAGTTAGCTTCTCTTCTACTGTCTTATCGGGCAACACAATGGTGCTTTCCTGCTCCTGCTCCGCCATTTCCTTCAGGTTTGAGCCGGTAATGCCGCTAAGCATGGTAAAATCATTGCTGCCGGATGGGGCAAATTCTATCGTACCAGAAACAAAAGGCGCTTCACTTCCCGCAAAGTCTTTCACCTTATAACTTATCTTTCTGATGACGAAGGCATCTATATCATTGGCATACTTCTGCACCTGCTCTGTGTTGGTGTGTACATCTTTCTGTACAGAAAACTGCACAGCGGCGTCAGCAGGTTGATCAATACGGAGCTCAAATGTCTGCAGCACCTCTACATTCTGCTCAAAAAGCGAGCAAGCAGCTGCCAGAGCCAGCAGGACAACTGTTACTATCATTTGTAAGTTTTTCCAGGAATTCATGATAAGGGTGGTTGTGGTGGTTTAATAAGTTTGAACCGGGGCAATGGACCAGTATCACTTTTAAAGCATTCTTTTGAATACAACAAATATACACTATTTTATATTATATAAAATTTTTAATAAAACATAGTTATTTACCTATATATCAACACAAATATGCCATTTCTCAACATGTTTTACACACGTTGAACCCCTAAAACATTCCAGCTGTTGCAAGGGCAGCAAACGTATTAGAATTGCACTTTAATATGTAGTTTTGCCTTTGGGTTTACGCCCCGCACTTTACCATTCAAACACCGAATCAATTTTGGAAAAGCCTACTATACTGCTCATTACGCCCCCGCTTACACAACTCAATACTCCTTATCCTGCTACAGCCTACTTAAAGGGCTTTTTAACGGGACGCGGATACCAGGTGACGCAGGCTGATATGGGCATTGAGCTTGTGTTACGAATGTTCACCAGAAAGGGGCTGCAGCAGATATTCGGAGCCATAGAGGCAGGTGACTATGAACTTTCTGATAACACCCGGCGGATGCTGCGCCTCAAGCGCGAGTATTTTCAGACGATAGAGCCAGTTATCCACTTTTTGCAGAACAAGGATAACACACTGGCGCAGCAGATTTCATTCAGTCGTTTTCTGCCGGAGGCATCGCGCTTCGACCAGGTGGTGGAGGACATTGACTGGGCCTTCGGCAGCATGGGGATTACGGACAGGGCTCGCTACCTGGCCACCCTATACCTGGAGGACCTCGGCGACCTGATAAAGGAAACCGTATGCCCTTACTTTGCCTTTAGTCGCTACGCCGATAGCCTTGCGATGTCGGCTACGCACTTTGACCCGCTAGAGGAGGCGCTCCAGGAAACGCCGAACCTGGTAGATGATATACTGCTGCAGCTGCTGGAAGAGCGGCTGCAGGCAATACAGCCTGACATTGTGGGCTTCTCCATTCCGTTCCCCGGTAACCTGTATGGCGGCCTCCGGATGGCGCAGTATATCAAACAGAAGTATCCACATATTAAAACCGCCATGGGAGGCGGCTACCCCAACACAGAGCTGCGCAGCCTGCAGGAATCGCGCCTGTTCCAGTACATTGACTTTGTGACGCTGGATGATGGCGAAGGACCGTGGCTGAAACTGCTGGAGCACCTGCAGGGGCAGCGCCCGCAGGACCAGTTGCAGCGCACCTTCCTGCTACAGGAAGGTGAGGTGCAGTACATGAACAACTGCACCGATCCCAACGTGCCGCACACTGAAACCGGCACTCCCGATTACAGTGACCTGCGCCTGCCCGATTACCTCTCCGTGATAGACGTCATTAACCCGATGCACCGCCTCTGGAGCGACGGCCGCTGGAACAAATTGACCATTGCCCACGGCTGCTACTGGAAGCGCTGCTCTTTCTGTGATATTACCTTAGACTACATCAACCGTTACGAAGTGGCGCCGGCCACCTTGCTGGTAGATCGCATAGAGCAGATCATAGCGCAAACAGGGCAAACCGGCTTCCATTTTGTAGACGAGGCGGCCCCTCCTGCCCCACTCCGCGATATGGCCATTGAGCTGATTCGGCGGGGTGTGAAGATCTCGTGGTGGGGAAACATCCGCTTCGAAAAAACTTTCTCGCCGGACCTTTGCCGCCTGCTGGCTGCCTCCGGCTGTATTGCCGTGTCGGGCGGCCTGGAAGTAGCCTCTGATAGGCTGCTGCAACTGATGGAAAAAGGAGTAAGCATCGATCAGGTGGCCCGAGTAACAGATGCCTTTACGCAGGCAGGCATTATGGTGCACGCGTACCTCATGTATGGCTTCCCGACGCAGACGGCCCAGGAAACCATTGACTCGCTGGAGGTAGTGCGGCAGCTTTTTGTGAACAACGTGATACAATCCGGTTACTGGCACCGCTTCAGTATGACGGCGCATAGCCCGGTGGGTAAGAGTCCGGAAAAGTATGGTGTGGTGAAAGTCGGACCTAAGGAAGGGCCTTTCGCAAACAACGACCTCTGGCACGACGACCCGATCGGCACCGATCATGAGCTGTTCGGGCAGGGACTGGCAAAGGCCATTTATAACTACATGCACGGCATTGGCTTAGAGCAACCGCTTTCCTTCTGGTTTGATTATAAGGTTCCACGTGTTAAGCTCCGATCTGACCTGATTTATAAAGCCATTCAGCAGGAGCCAAAGCCTGACGCCGAGCGCCGCAACGCCCGTGTGCTGTGGCTGGGTAACCAACCGGAGATAGAGTTTACCATGATTGCCAAAAAAGGCCAGACCATTGAGCGCTGTATGCTGACCTTCTACGAAAAAGGAGAGGACTTCCAGGTGAAGACAACTGCCAACATCGGGCAGTGGGTATTTGACGTGCTGCAAAAAGTAAACCCGGACAACACAGAAGCGGTGCTTCTAAAGCAACTGGAAGAAAGCTTTCCGGCAGACGCCCACCTTTCCTTTGCCGAGTTTCTCAATTCACCAAGCTGGGTTGAACTACGCGAAAAAGGACTGCTGCTTCTGTAGTAAACTTTACTGGTTGCTATTTTACACCTTTCACCTTCATCTTCAACCCGTAAACCGAATCCATAGCTGTTATGAAAAGCGTTTTGCGGTCTTTGCCGCCAAAAGTGATATTGGCTGTCCAATCTTCATCAATAGGAATTTGAGCAATCTGCTCACCTTCTTTGTTGAAAACAGTCACGCCTTTTCCGGTGAGGTAAATATTTCCTTCGTTGTCGATAGTCATGCCGTCCGATCCCATGGGCGCAAAAAGATTTCTGTTGGATAGGGTACCGTTTTCCCCGATATCGTAGACGTAAGTTTTGCCTGCTCCTATGTCAGCCACATACAGCTTCTTTCCGTCTGGCGTGCCTATGATTCCGTTTGGTTGCTGAAGGGTCTCGTCTACTCGGCGAATCTGACTACGGTCAGGGCTTAGGTAGTACAGGTGCTGGCCATCCTGCTGCATTTCTGGGTCGCGTGTCCAGTAGTTCCGCTTGTACAGCGGATCGGTGATGAACATACCACCCTCAGGCGTGATCCACATGTCGTTTGGCCCGTTAAGTAACTTTCCTTCATAATCAGAAATAAGTACAGTGGGTTCCCCGGATTTATCGAAGGACCAAAGCTGGTTGTTCTCATCTGCAGCAGCAATTAAGTTGCCCTTACTATCAAAGTACAGCCCATTGGCGCGGCCAGTTTTATCAGAGAACGTAGTGATATCACCAGTACTTGCCGACCAGCGAAGGATCTTGTCGTTTGGCTGATCGGTGAAGAATACATTCCCTTCAGCGTCCACTGCCGGACCTTCCGTAAAGGTATAGCCATCGCCAAGCTTTTCAAGCTGTGCTCCTTTGGCTACAATGGACGTTTTGTCTGTGATTTGCGCTGAAACCAGCACCGGCAGAAACAGGATGAGTGCGGCGCTCAGGCATGCGATGTTAACTATGTGCTGCTTCATATAGGGTATATAACGTATGAATATGATTTTACTGTATTGTTGCGACAGCCTGTATAGTTTATCTGCCTTGACCTAAGCTACTCTTTTTTCAGCTAATAGTTGTACGGTTGTACTTGTATTCCTCTACGGATTGCCGTTTCCACCGGCGAATAGTCACCATCCGGGCGATGAAGGCTAAACTCTTTTGCTGTTAAAAGGGGTGGTTGTGCCATAAAGCGTGGGGTCGTGCCACAGTGAGGCTGAGCCGCATGTACCAGAAAAGGATGGCAGAGATAAACGGTTCCGGCCTTTCCTGTAGCTAATACTTCTTGTCTGTTAGCAGTAACATTCAGCTTCTGTGCCAGTTCTGTAACCGATATACCCGCATCTCCTGCCGGTGCTAACAACTGCGCCACATCAAGGTGAGAGCCTATACGAACTCTTGTGGGTGCATCTTTCTCTCCTACATCAGAGAAAAGGAATAACATGAGCAGAGCCCTTCCTTTTGAATTCACATTAACCCGCCATTCAAGAAAGTTACCGGGCTCTTCTCCCGGAAAGCTGGCATCTACATGCCACCCAGTGTCACCTGGTTCATCAGGACCGGGAAAGCGAACAGGGAATGTTCCAAGGCTATTGCGGGGCAGCCATCTTCCTTCCCCGACCAATTGATTGAAAGCAACATGAAGCAAAGGAGTATTCACCGCTTTTCTGAAAGGTTCCTGCGCATAATCACCAAGGCGGATAACAGGTTGTGTCCAGGTAGATGGATCACCAGGGCTGCAACCCGTATCTTTCCACAGCAGGCGGCGGCCTTGCTCAGCTAACTCAGGAGAGAAAGCATTATCCAAAATGACATAACCTTCATCTATGAACTGCCTTATGTGCGCCGCATTCAGTGCTGCTGTCATTTTCTTTAAAAGTTAGTAATAGCTTCTTCCAGTCTTCTGACTCAAATAAAAGTCGTCTTCTGAGCAAAACATTAGAAATTCTTTGGGCTAGTAGTTCCCCGTAAACCATTAGTTCTTGAATATTAAGACTACTTTGAATATGTTGATTACATCTTGCTGAATAAAGGCCTAAATTTTCTATGCTACTATAATTTTGGGGATTTTGATTTTTAGATAATAGATGTCCCCATTCATATTATATATAGTCGCAATCCCAATCTGCTGGTCTATTCCAACACAAGGGCAACTCTGTTCCTTCTATATGGAAGAATGGTCGTTTATTTTGAGCCTCAAAAAGTAAGGAAATAATTTCTTTTACAGTTGTTCTATTTTGTGCATTAAATCTTACTCCTATAAAATCATGTTTTAAATGATTTATTAAAGTGCCAACTAATCTATCATTAACTAAATCCTTCGTATAGGCGTCAGCACTTCGTTGGATATTACGTCGATGGTCAATTAACTTCATTGTCGATGCTTAGATCATTTCTTCTATTCAGTTTATACACAATGGCTTGTCATAAGACCGCTAAGCCACTCTAAAAGATTTGCTAGATGGTAGCTGTTTAATTATGTTATCAAAATCTTAAGCAATCATAAATACCATCAGTATGTAAGCTATCTACAATATAAGAAACTTAGTGAAACAACTTAAGATAGCCTGCTAGAACTAAACCTCCCGCTGCATATATAAATCGCGCTGCACGTCCTGGCCAAGTATAAACTCCAGTTCGCCTACTTCCCTGAAGCCATATTTTAAATAAAACCGCTTGGCCCTTTCGTTGTGCTCCCACACCGTTAGCCACACCACATCATGGTTTTGCTGCAGGGCTTTTTCTAAACTCAGTTGCATGAGTTGGTCACCCAAGCCGCGGCCTGTCCAGGCGCTGGTGATGTAGAGGCGGTTAATCTGAAGCGGGCGCTCCGCCTGAATGGCTTCTGGAGCCGGACCCTTGTTGAGTTTCAGGTATGCTATGGCCTCTCCTGCCACCTCAACAAGTATGAAATCTGTTGTGGGGTCGGCTAACTCAGCGGCCTGTAGTTCGGGACTGTACATGGTAGGCCGAAAAGCGCTCATGTCTTCAGGCTTGTTGTGGGCGGCAAAGGATTCCTCAAATGTGCGCCAGCCTAAGTCAGCCAGTAAAGCGGCATCCTCATGGGTTCCGGCACGAAACGTAAAAATATTTGAATCAGAAAAAGGCATGTGTTCTTTTTAGTTGTGAAGATAACGCTCTTTAGGAAACGATAAACCGATAAGATTAAGCATCCGGCAACTCATCCTTAAAATAAGAAGCGGAACGATATTCCCTAAAGGTGCATCGTTCCGCTTTCTTACTAACTAAAATAAAATCTACTGCTACTCCCGCTTTGTTTTCAACAGGTTCTTTAGCTCTGTTAACTCATCTCTGTACTTGGCTGCCTGTAAAAAGTCGAGGTCTTTGGCGGCGGCTTCCATTTGCTTTTCTGTTTTTTTGATGAGTTTTTCGAGTTCGTCGCGCTTCATCATCTGTATTACAGGTTCAGCAGCAAGAGACACTCCTTCTGCCCCGGCATACATTTTCACATCCCTTCCTTTCCCGTCGGCTGCGGCTCTCTGCTCGAAGACCTCGTCATTCGATTTGAGTATGGTGCGTGGCGTAATGCCATGTTCTTCGTTGTAAGCCATCTGCGTGGCACGGCGGCGGTTTGTCTCGTCAATCGCACGCTGCATAGAGCCCGTCATGCGGTCGGCATACATGATCACTTTGCCTTTCTCGTTACGGGCGGCCCTTCCCATCGTCTGTATCAGCGAGCGCTGGTCGCGCAGGAAGCCTTCTTTGTCGGCATCCAGTATCGCCACCAGACTTACTTCCGGCAGGTCGAGCCCCTCACGCAGCAGGTTTACACCCACCAGCACATCTATCACGCCCAGGCGCAGTTCCCGCAGAATCTCGACCCGGTCCAGCGTCTTCACCTCCGAGTGCAGGTACTTTGCTTTTATGTTAAGGCGCTCCAGGTATTTGGTCAACTCTTCGGACATGCGCTTGGTCAGGGTAGTAACCAGCACGCGTGCCCCTTCTTTTACGCGCTCGTCTATCTCATCCAGCAAATCATCTACCTGGTTGGTGCTTGGCCGCACCTCTATCACAGGGTCCAGCAGGCCAGTTGGCCGGATAATCTGCTCCACAATCACGCCTTCTGATTTCTGTATCTCATAGTCGCCGGGTGTGGCACTCACGAACACTACCTGGTGCATCATACTTTCAAATTCGTTGAAGGTGAGCGGGCGGTTATCCATGGCGGCAGGCAAACGGAAGCCATATTCTACCAAGGCTACTTTGCGCGAGCGGTCGCCGCCCCACATGGCGCGCACCTGCGGCACTGTTACGTGGCTCTCGTCAATCACCATCATAAAGTCGTCAGGGAAGTAGTCGAGCAAGCAGAAGGGCCGTGCACCCGGGGCGCGGCGGTCGAAGTAGCGGGAGTAGTTCTCGATGCCCGAGCAGTAGCCCAACTCACGGATCATCTCCAGGTCAAACTCGGTGCGCTCTTTGATGCGCTTGGCTTCTGCCGGCCTATCTTCCTTCAGGAAGTACTCGTGCTGCGCCACCATGTCAAACTGAATTTCGTTGATGGCCTGGTGCAGCGTGTCTTTGCCGGTTACGAAGAGGTTGGCCGGGTACAGCGAAATCGCCTTCTCATCCGACAGCTTTTTGCCGGATTGCGGATCGATGCGGTGGATCGCCTCCAGTTCGTCTCCGAAGAAATAAAGGCGGTAAGCGAAGTCTGCATAGGCCGGGAAGATATCCACGGTATCGCCTTTCACCCGGAATGTTCCACGTGTGAACTCCGCTTCGGTGCGGCTGTACAGAATCTGCACAAAAGTATATAAAAGGTTGTTGCGGCTGTAGCGCTGGCCGGGGGCAAGGTACAGCACATTCTTCCCGAACTCCTCCGGGTTACCGATACCGTAGATACAGGACACCGACGCCACCACCACAATATCGCGGCGGCCCGAGAGCAGCGCGGAGGTAGTATGCAGCCGCAGCTTTTCTATTTCTTCGTTTATCGCTAAATCTTTTTCTATGAACACATCCGAAGAAGCAATGTATGCCTCCGGCTGGTAATAGTCGTAGTATGAGATAAAGTATTCTACCGCATTGTTAGGAAAAAACTGCTTGAACTCCCCGTAAAGCTGGGCTGCCAGTGTTTTGTTGTGGCACAGCACCAGCGTAGGTTTGTTCACATTCTGCATCACGTTAGCCATGGTAAAGGTCTTACCGGTACCGGTGGCACCTAAAAGCACCTGCACCGGCTCTCCATTCGTGATGCCTTGGGTAAGTTGTTGTATGGCTTTCGGCTGGTCGCCGGTTGGTTTAAATTCTGATGTTAGCTGAAAATCCATTCGTCTTTTTTACGGATATGATAGATATACTACAACACAAAGAGCAGGCAGTAAGTTTACGCTTTTGCTATAGTCATAGCCAATTGCATACGCAGTAACAGGAAGCGCAAAAACAGCAAAGCCTGCTCCGGTAAGGGCAGGCTTTGCTGTTATATACACAAGAGCAAAAGCTTAGTCGTCGTTCCTAACCTCATACTGCCAGATTTCGCTGGACCGCGTGGTTCCGTTACGGCCTAAACCAATATACCCAACGTCGCCTATAGAAAATGCAACAGCACTCTCTCTGCTGGCGGCACGGGTAGCACCACTCAACGCGCGCCATGTATCGGTAGCAGGGTTATATTCCCATGCATCGTTTTGCGCTGCAGCATTCGTTGGGTTAGACTGAAAATTATCTGTTGCTACTCTCGTAACATTTGTTCCTCCCAGCAGATAAGCCCTATTGTTTGATACAAAAACAGTGGCATTGGTTCGCGGCGAAGGAAAGTCTGTACCCGCTGTGCCTGAGCGTTCAGATGAAGTCAGGCTTCGCAGGTTGCGCCAGGTGTCTGTGGCGGGGCTATATTCCATTATGTCAGCTTCCAGAATACCGTTGTTGAGGCCTCCGCCAATATAGCCCTTGCCGTCTACAACAAAAGCATACCCGTTTACGCGCCTTGCGCCGGATAATTCCGTTTTTTCTGTCCAAACAGCGGTCGCTGGGTCATACTGCCAGAAATCTTTGCGGTAGCTACCGTCATAGCCGGCAGCCAAATAGCCTTTGTTTTCTAGCGTCATGGCAACAGCGCCAAAGCGGGCAGTACCCGGGAAATCGGCAATTTGTGTCCAGGTATTCGTAGCCGGGTCAAACTCCCAGAAGTCACTCAGATTGTCTGTGCCGTCGTAGCCGGTGCCAATGTAGCCTTTGCCGTTTGCAGCAAAACCCACTGCGCCGCTTCGGGCCACACCAGGGAAATCAGCCATTCTGACCCACGCATCACTTTCCGGGTTGTACTGCCAGAAATCATTCAAGCGATTTGTACCATCAGAGCCTGTGCCTACATATGCCCTTCCGTCGATGGTGAAGGCAACGGCACCGGTGCGCGCTGTTCCGGCAAAGTTAGACTCTCGTGTCCAGTTACCAGGCAGAACGTCTTCGCTGTCGCCGCAGGATGCAAACATGCACATGGTTAACATGAGAAATATGCTCGTTAACAGGCGCATGTTTTTATAAATGATTGTCATAGCCCAGTAATTCTTATTTAATTGTAGTATAGTAAAGTCTTAATTTAACACTCTGCGGCCCGCCCACAACCAACCTGCTCACGCTCTGTATGTAAGCAGCAACCGGAGGTGCCAGAAACAACGCATTACCTCTCGTGTTTTCCGTTTTTAGCTGCTGAATAATATAGGGGGTAAGGTCAAACTCATACCGGTTGTTGGTTTCCTGGTAAGTTGCCGTCAGCCCTGGACTGTTGGGATTGAGCGGGTTAAGCAGGAGTGGGCTAAACGGCACATTTGCCCTGTTTGCACTGTACAGCGACAGCATAGCAGGAGCAGGATAGGGATATTGTGTCGTATTGCTCAGCGGCTCCAC
Organism: Pontibacter pamirensis; assembly: GCF_010015475.1. Classification (GTDB taxonomy): domain Bacteria; phylum Bacteroidota; class Bacteroidia; order Cytophagales; family Hymenobacteraceae; genus Pontibacter; species Pontibacter pamirensis. The sequence continues at coordinate 199,769 of NZ_SSNI01000001.1, read as the reverse complement.
CACCAGTACTGCACGGTTAATCAGGTCAGGCATCAACTGGCTTCTCAGATCGTTCAGGTAGGGGAATTCCAGTTTTACCATGAGACCAGCACCAGCCTGCGTTACGCTTATATTGCCTGTTTGTGCCGCCGGTACCGCTCCACCACTGCGCGTTACGCCTTCCAACGCAGTACCTTCTAAGTCTGTTTCTATTTGATTGTACTGCAAGTTGGCATTGGAAACAGTAAAGTCTTTCGTTTTCGCAGTCAGCGTACCGTCTACTGTTTCAGAATAATACAGGCGTACCCTTGCACCACCCAACGCATAGCCTAACACGGCGCTTCCCTCCGTGCTTGCTACTTTGAAGCCCTTAAAGTAGTTCAGGAAATTAGTGGCATCTCCCAGCCTGCTGTCGCCTGCTTTCTTCAGGTCAAGCCACTCCTGGCCCAACTCATCGGACAGCGGAATAGCGAGGGTGTCTTTGCTTACCGGCCGTGGTGTAAATGTAAAAGAACTAAAAGGCTCTGGTGCGGCATCAGTTCTGCTGATGTTATAAAGCGCGTTATCAGCATATAAGACAGAGGCAGGCTCTTCATTAAAGAAATAAGGGCTGAGCCTTCTTGCCTGTATGTCGCTCGTAAGCCTGTAAAACGCCAGGGTCTGTGCCTGTGTGGTATCCCCATAGTAGTAGCCGCTTAAAGGCACAATCAGTTGAAGAGAATCATAGGTGGCATTTTCAGCAACGTTCCATACGCTGCCCAGGCCAAGCTGGAACAATGAATTTGCCTCTAGTGTGCCGCTGTAAGGCGCAGAAAACTGGCCTACCAGCATCGTGTTTTGTCCTGATGTTGCTACCGAGTCAAGGTATACCGTCGAAACGTTTACTGTCAGAGTATCTGTGAATATGCCGGCAATGTTGTCATCCACCAGTCCCACGCCCAATTCATTGGGATCTTCGCAGGAGGCAAGCGCCAGGCAGCAGCAAAGGAACAGCGTTATTTTGTTTCGCAGGATTGCGCTTCTACTTAAAAATTGCATAGGTTAATACTGTTGTAAACAGATTTTTCTTCTAATTTGATAATAAGACAATGCGGCGGGCACTGAAATCCTATTTATTTCAGGCTCAGTTAGTAGCTGCTGACTAGCAAATAAAATACCTTAAGAAAACCGCCACAAAACGTTTTTATTAAGAATTTACTTTTCCCGGCCTCAAATATAACACTATATTTTCGCTATCAGAAAGATAATGTCCTATACTAAACTTCCTTTGGCACAAGATATTGCACAGGTACGGCCTTAAAGTTGAGGCTCATTGCTATATATTTCACCTGTCATTCCCAGCCTTAAACAGCACGCCTTCGCAGAACCACCGTTGCTGCCCTCCTACTGTTAACGGAAGCAGAAAGGCCTGCCAAAAAATGACAGGCCTCCTGCTTTAATCAACCATTTTTAATCAACAAACAATAGGTACTAACAATAAGACTGAAGGTAAATCTTTTATAAATCAACTGGCCTGTCCGCATACGCGCACCACCCTGACTGCCGGGTATATCACATAAATAGCAGGGCAAATCTGGGTCGGCTCCTCATCCAGTTCCAGAGACAGCTTCAACTGGAGCCCTTCCTGCCGGTATTCCTCCGGCAGGTTTCGGGTAGTTACATACCCTCCGTGCAGTTGCCCAATGTAATGGTTGCTCTGGCTCCCGGCTAAGGTGGCGTCATCCTTCAGTTTCAGGATATACCATCCGTTCTGGCAGTTGTCGGGACCTATTACCTCTGCCTGCATGCAGGTAGGAGCCGGATCACTCTCCGAGCAGCTCACCACCAGCATCGACAGGCAGAGGTAAAGAATCACGATACAGAGGAAGCTTTTCATGGTTTTGTTTTGACTAAGGCATCTTTTACTGCTACCAGGCGTGGCACCCTTTTGGGGCACCACAACCTAACAGGCAGTTTTTTCATAGCTTATTAAGTATAGAGCGGAGTGTTTCATAGCTAATAGAGGTTAGAGCGGGTAAATAAAAATCTATGTTCGAGGGTGCGTTTCTGAACTAAACAAGCAGTGTTAAGAACAAGAGCCCCAGGAGCACATACCAGCCGTACATATTCTGTTGCAATACAATGCTTAGTGCAGTAAAAACATCGCGGATGGCATTCATGTTAGTAGCAGCTATGTTGTAGTTGTTAAGTGTTCATCTGGATGACCCGGCTTTTGCCGAAAGGGTTGCATGGCTATAAAAATTACCTGCTTTTTTTCCCGGCATTCAATTCATAGTTCACGGCCATGTTCAGGCCCACCGCGTAAGGTCTGCCCTGTGGTAATGGGGCATTCTCCGGCTCCGCCAGAAGCGTTTTGAAGTAACTCCTGAACTCGGGCCCCACAGTAACCGACATGTTACCGCCCAAACGCTTGCCTACTCCCCCGGATACATTGCCGGACCACTGCAGCCTTCGGAAAGGAGAATCGTCCTTCAGGTCATAAGCCACGTCCTCCACCTCAGCAGAAGATGCCAGTATAGTCGTCTGCACGAGTATGTTGGCAGCAACGCCTGCTCCTCCATACCAGAACCAGTTTTTGCCCATGTTACCCTCATACTGCAGCCCTACGGGCACTGTAAGGAAACGGTGGCGTTGATTCACCTTGTACTCTGGTGTTTTGGCTACATACAAAGAATCTGCAGCGAAGTTAGAACTGATAGAAGGCACGAACACAGTAGAAGGCCCGCTGGAATGGAAGCCTCTCGCGTAGGTGTTCCCCATATACTCCTGCACCATATAACTGGACCTGGAACGCGTTGTGTTTTGCAGAAATCCAAGCCCTGTGAGCAGTTTCAGCTTTTTGCCTAACTTAAAGCCTGTCTTTGCTTCGAATCCAAAAGAAAATCCGGGATCCGCATTCTCAGCATACTCCTCGCGCGCTTCTTCCATATAGAGGGAAGAGATGGAAGCGGAAGATGAACTACTTGGCATCAGGCTCATCTGGTCACTGGCAGCACTCATGTCCTGACCTGCAGATCCGATATTCTGGTTGAAGTAGCCGGGGGCATAAGCCATTCCCAGCGACCAGCGGCTACTCTCTTTACTCTTCTCTTTTTCTGAATCTTTCTTACTGGCTGCCGCTTCATTGTAGGCAAGCAACTTGGCTTTCTGCTCTTCCTCCATCCGCTTTGCCTGAGCCATCACCTGCTCATTCAGCTTTCTGAAATCGTCGGTAGCCTTAAACTCGGCCCCTTTGGCAGCAAACGGCTGTTGCAACAAAGCAGGGCTGTTGCCAGCCTGCTGTTCAGTAGCTGACAGCGCGGCTATTGTTTGCCTCAGAGACCTGCTCAGGATGAGTGAGTTCTCTTTCTCTACTGTTTCTACAACTGCGTCCGGTGTTTTAGGTTCTGCTACAGTTAAAGTACCTGCAGCCATCTCTACTACTGAATCTCTTCCTGCATCAGACTGAGGCAATGCAGTCGCGGCTGATGTGCCTGTATTTGTACGCGATGTGGTGTTGGAAGCAGCTGCAATGGCAGCCAGGGTGGAAGGAGCCGGTGCTACAGGATTCATTTCTGTTGAGCTATGAGCAGGCGCCTCTCGTTCTGCCTGTTCAGGTGGTGTTGCAGTAGCTGCTACTGCGCCTGCCATTTCCGCTTCTTCAGAAGGGGTGCTGAGAGTAGCTGCCGGCCCAGGGTTTGTGGCAGGTGCCACGGTGGCCAGCGGCTGTTCCGTGCCAGCGGGGCTGCTGAAATACCAGGCACCCAGACCGCCTGCCAACAGCAGGAGCGTGATGCAGGCTGCGGCCAGTTGCCGGTAGAATGCCGCGTGCTGTTTATACGCACCATTTTCATGCACCGTAAGCTCATGGTCTATACGGTCCCAAAGGTGCTGAGACGGCGACGTCTCAGCATCGTACATACGGCTCTGAAACTCTTCTTCGAGTTTACCGCGCTTATCGTTAGCTGCTGATGACATTCTTATAGTTCTTTTCCTGGCGGGAGATCATACCCTGCAGTATGGCTCTCGCACGTGAATACTGTGACTTAGAGGTTCCCTCTGAAATATCCAGCATCTCCCCTATTTCTTTATGGTTATAACCTTCTATGGCATAGAGGTTAAACACCATACGGTAGCGGGGAGCAAGGCTTTGGATCATGCTGAGCAGTTCATCCAGAGAGTAGCCTGTTAGGCTGGAGCTCTCGGAGGCCAGGTTATTTACCTCCTCCGCCTCATGCGACACCGTGAGCAGTTGTTTGCCGCGCAGGTGCTTCAGCGCTGTGTTCACCATGATTTTCCTGATCCAGAACTCCAACGGGCAGTCCCGCTTAAAGTTCCCGATGTTGGAAAACACTTTCACAAACGCCTCTTGCATAATATCTTCAGCCTCAAACGTGGTAGGGGCATACCGCAGGCAAACCACCATCATTTTCTTTGAATAAAGATCATACAGAAGCCGTTGCATCTCGCGTTTGCCCGCGATGCACCCCTCTATGAGTTTATCCTCATCTGACTTAGGTTTTGTAAATAGCTTCAAAAACTGCCTGTTTATTTTTTGCCCTACACACTCACATGATTCCCGTGGAGACGGAATGGTTGCAAGCACCTGAAAATATTTTTTTAGTTTCAGAATACTTGTCTATAACGCCCATAAAAACGCCCCAGAACCTTTGTAAAGATAGAAAAATAATTGATTTACCGTTACAACACCAAAGGGATATTGTTTAAGTAATTCTAATTTTTATCACACGAGATACCACTCCTGTTATTCGTGCTTCAGAGACTGTATTTGAAGAAAATGAAAAAGCCTCCCGGGCAGGAGGCTTTTCTTTCGGAGTATAGTATGAGTTAGTATTAATATTAACGCGTCATAGTATTTCAGTTACCAGTGTAACAGGAAAAAAATTTTGTTCTGATGCTTCTGACTTTTATAGGGTGTGCATGTGCAGTAGTTTGTAGCAAAACACCAATAGCAGTGAAAACAGCAGCAGCCAGGCATAACTCACAATCTTTAGCGCAAAAGCAGAGGTTGGGGTATCACTGTTCATGTCTTCATAAGCTCGAAATTGCGCATACTGCCGCACCTCTTTTGTCAACAGCTGATACGAAACCCTAAACCCTGCCGCTACAATAACCACATCGTCCAGGTAACCGAAAACGGGAGTCAGGTCCGGCACCAGGTCTACAGGGCTTATTGCATAGCCAATGGCTAAGGCCAACAGCATCCGTACATACCATTCTACACGGCTATCGCGGTAAGCTAGGTATAAGGCGTAGATTTCTGTATTTACTGCGTGTGTTTTCTGCTTTAGGGTGTCTAATTGTGTCATCTGTCCTGTATTGTTCTATGGCATTCTACGAGAACAGTACAGCACAAAGTTGCATCATATCAGCATACTAAAGAGAAGGCAAATAGCACTATTTCATGCTATCTGTTCCAGATAGCCCAGGCAGCATCTGCCTGTCGGTACAGCATATCGAGGCCATTACACGTCTGAGCGCCAGCTGCGGCACCTTCTTTCAGAAAAAGTGTTTGCTCAGGATTATAAACTAAATCATATAGGTAGTGCTGCTCCGTCAGCGCCTCGTAGGGCAGGTCAGGCAAAGTATTTATATGTGGGTGCATACCCAATGGGGTGGTGTTGATAATAAGGTTATGGGATTGGAGCAAAGTCGGTGTCAGCTGCTCGTATCCCAACTCCTGCTTTGCCGGGTTCGGGTTGCGTGAAACAGACCGGAAAGGAATCTGCAGCGCGTCCAGGGCAGCCCATACCGCTTTGGCGGCACCGCCTGTGCCCAATACCAATGCCTGCTTCCGAACGGCTTGTGGATAAAATGCCTCTAATGTACTTTTAAACCCGATATAGTCGGTGTTAAAGCCTTTGGTTTTGCCCCCGCTTATGCTGATGGTGTTTACCGCGCCTATTTTCGCAGCCACCTCATCCAGTTCATCCAGCAGCGGAATCACGTCTTGCTTGTAAGGCACTGTTATATTCAGCCCTGCCAATTCTGGCTCCTGTTGGAGCAGTAAGTTCAGGGCTTGTGCCTCCGGCAGTTCATATAGCTCATACTGCGCATCCTGTATCCCCTCCCGCTCAAATTTTTGGGTGAAGTACTTTTTAGAGAAGGAATGGCCAAGCTTTTTGCCGATAAGTCCGAATTTGCGCATGCTGTTTATACTTAATATTATACTCTTGCAGTATCGTCGTCAGTAAAGCGGTCGATGAGGTATACGAGCAGGAAACCGAAAATCGCCAGCACAATGGCATACCCCAGGTAAGATTCCTGCCCTGCTAGGGACTCGTAGGTGCCGGGCAGCACGTTCTCCTGTAGCAGCGGCTTTACTACGCCGTGGCGGTCAGTGTATGTTTCCAGTGTCTCCTTCCATGGCCACACCTTATTTAAAGAGCCCACCATAAAACCCGTCAGCAGGGCTATCGTGGCGCTGTGGTAGTTTTTGAGTGCCCAGTTCAGCACATGAGAGAAAGACAGGATGCCTACCAGGCAACCTAATCCAAACACAGCGATGATGCTCAACCGCAACTCCTTCACCGCATTCAGGATGAACTCATACTTTGCTAGCAGCACCAGCAGAAAGGAACCGGAAATGCCGGGCAGAATCATGGCACAAATGGCGATGGCTCCGGACAGGAAAATAAACCAGTAGGCCTCCGGCGTTTGCGTAGGCGTTGCCACAGTGATATAATAAGCAATAGCTGCCCCTACCAAGCCAACCAAAATCACTCCAGGGGTCCAGCGGGCAATCTTTTTACCCACCACCAAAGCCGAGGCCACTATCAGGCCAAAGAAGAACGACCACAGCATCTCGGGGTAATTCTCCAGCAAAAACAGGATAACGCGTGAGAGCGAAACAACAGAAAAGCCGATACCTGCCAGCAGCACCACCAGGAAACTCCCGTTGATGTGCCGCCAGAAGTCTGCCAGTTGGAAGCGCAGCAGCAGTTTTACAGCCTCACCGTCTATAGAACGGATGGACCCAAGCAGTTCCTCATAAATGCCCGTGATAAAGGCGATGGTACCGCCTGATACCCCAGGCACTACGTCAGCGGCGCCCATGCCTGCTCCTTTTGTAAAAAGCAAAAGGTATTCTCTTAAGTTTCGTCTTTGCATAAGTGTGATGATAGCTCTAAGTGACGGCTAAAAACAAAATTGCCCGTGCGGCCATACCGACGGGCAATTTATATACTAATTTATATAGTTCTGAGCTTCACTTTATCTTTTTAGCAAGGTTTTTCCATGTCCAGGAAATGGTTGAAGGTGTCGCCACGCAGGCCTAAGCGGATTGTTTCCAGCGGGATGACTTCACTTGGCGCAATGTTACCAAGATTTACGTTAGCACCCAGTAATTTAATAAACCATACCTGCTGTGCCTTCTGCGGCGCTTCCCACAGGATTTTCTCAAAAGGGATCTTGGTCAGGATTTCTTCTACCAGGCCGCTTCGCACCTCACCGGTAGAACGGAACAAGCCGACGTTACCGCCTTCACGGGCTTCGCCAATTACCTTCCAGGCACCGGCATCCAGTTCCGCCTGCATCAGCCTGATCCACATATACGGTGGAATAATCTTCTGGTCATCTTTGGAACCCACCTCTGAGAGTACGATTACCTGTTCGGATAGTGTCCGGATATACGAGCACTTCTCGTCGTGGTCCATTTCGAGCGAGCCATCCGACACTTCTGCGTACGTCATCTCGTATTTATCGAGCAAACGGCGGTAGTCCTCAAACTGGTTGCGCACGATAAAGGCCTCAAACAGCGTGCCCCCAAAGTATACCGGTATACCGGCGGCTCTGTACACATCCAGCTTTTTCTGCAGGTTGGGCACCACATACGAGGTGGCCCAGCCCAACTTCACAATGTCTACATACTCTGCGGCTACCTCCAGGAAGTCTTCTACCTCCCGGATACTTAACCCTTTGTCCATGGCCATGGTATAGCCGCGCTCGCGTGGCTTTGGCGCACGCTCTGGAATGCTGTTCAGCGAATAATTCATCTACTTCTATTTGCGATACTGATCAATTAATCGGGATAATGCGCGTTGCGACTCCAGTTCAGGGAAGAACTCGAAGAGCAGCTTATGCTTATCGAAGTCCAAAATTAACGCATTTTCCAGATAATTATAAGCTTCGCGGTATTTTCCTGCCGAAAGCATGTAGGCACAGGCCCTATAATACAGTTCAGCCTCTTTAGGCTGTATTTCTATCGCATTTAAAATTATATCGGTAGCCTCCTCGAAGTTGCCCTGCTCGTAAAGGATGATGGACCAGTTCAGGTAGATGTCTTTGTCGTCGGGCCTGATCTCAGCGGCACGCGCATAACTCTCCAGAGCCGACACCACATGGCCTACATGATACTCCGCGGCGGCAAGCGCTACCCAGTAATCGGCGCTGTCGTCATACATCTCCACCGCCTTTTTGAAGAAGTGCACCGCTTCATACCACTTGCCCTGCGCATCCAGTATCATCCCGATGCCAAACCAGGCCTCATCCATTTCTGGGTCTAAATCCACGGATTTCTGATAGTAGCGGCGCGACAGGTCCCACTGCTGCAGCTTTTCGTAGCACTCGCCAATATTGCAGTATGCCTCTGCCGTGGGCGAACCGTGTTCCACCATCGCATTAAACGCGTCAATGGCCTTGGGGAAATCACCCAGGAACACGAGTGCATTGGCCATGTTGTTGTAGGCCGTGATAAAGTCGGGTGTAATAATGGTAGCGTAATCATAGGCAGCGATAGCCTTGTCGTAGGCGCCCATTTTGTTATAAACGTTCCCCAGGTTAAACCAGGCAACAGACGAGTACGGCTCATTGTCCACAAACTGCTGAAAAAAGGGCACATTCTCGCTGATGGTGTTTGTAGCATCAAGGCAATACAGTATTTCCTGCATCGCCGCCTCATTCTCCTGGTTCAGCTCTATACACTTCTTATAGTACTTAACAGCCGAACTGAACTTACTCCAGGTCTGGTAGGCAAGGCCGATGTTAAAGTAGATATCATCCCGATCATCCTCGGCATAGGCCAGCGCTTTCTTGAAGTAATCAATCGCCTCCCTGAACTCCCCGCGCTGCGTGAAAATAATGCCGCGTGTTAGCTGCACATCTGCGTTCTCCGGGTCTACCTCCGCTACCTGGTTAATCAGAACGAGCGCATCTTCAAAGCTGCCTGCCATGGCCAGTAACTGCGCTTTATCAATCTGAAGTTCGGTAGAAAAGGGGTACTGTGCAATGGCAGAATCACAGGCTGCCAGCGCCTTCTTATATTCAAAGCTGGCGGTATAATGATCTATAATGTATTCAAAATCAGTCAGGTCGAAAAATACAGTCTCGTTGCTGCCGAGCATCCGCTCGAAGCGCTTTATTAGTTCCAGTTCCTCGTTATGTTCTTCGAAATTTTCTTTCATCTCCAATATCCAACAAGCTGCTAAAATCAGCCTATGTCTTACTACATTTTAACGGTGCAAATAGTTTATTTACCGGGGTTGCCGTCTACTTCTGAAGCAGACAGCTGTAGCTGCTCGCATACCCAAACTATTGATTCTGAAAGCGGTCTGAATGCAAGGTTTATCGCCTTGCGAATTTTGTGGTTACTGAATTCATGGCTCTTTGCTGCTACCCGGGCCGTATCTTTCGTTATGAGCGGTCGGCCACCGGTAAGCCACGTGCGGACATGCTCAAAGCGCCACACCACCTCCGCCAGTGCCGGCGGCACTTTGGTGGAAGGGGCTTTTTTGCCGAAGCCGCGCGCTGCCTGCTCAAAAAATTCTTTGTAGCTCAGAAGCCCCGCATTCAATATAAACCTTTCTCCTGAAATATCCGAGAAGGCAAGCCGCAACATGGCTGTTACCACATCCCGCACATCCACAAAGTTAGCACTGCCACCCGTGTAAAAAGCTCGCTCCTGGTATACATACTTAAAGAGCTGTGTGCTGCTGCGGCTCCAGTCTGCAGGGCCAAGTATAATTGAAGGGTTCACAATAACGGCACTCAGGCCTTCGGCTATGCCCCGCCATACTTCCAGTTCGCCCCAGTATTTAGAGCTGGCGTAGGCGGAGTGTTCCTCTGCCGGATCCCATTTGTTGTTCTCAGTAAGCAGCGTAGCACCCTTTGACCGCCCAACCGAGGCGATTGAGCTTACGTGGCACAGCTTTACGCCTGGGTGCTCCAGGCACACATCCACTATGTTGGCCGTGCCTTCTATGTTCACCTGTTTTAGCAGTTCCTCGTCCTGGGGTGCGTACGACACCACGCCTGCGCTATGGAAAACGTGAGTCACATCCTGCAGCGCCTTCCGCAGAAACAGCGGGTCCAGCACATCGCCCTCCAGCCACTGCACCTGCTCCGAGCCGGGCACAGCAGGCACCTGCCCCCGGTAGAGCGCCTTTACCTTATGCCCCTGCTCTAAAAGCGCCGGGATTAAGAAAGTGCCAATCAGGCCGCTGCCGCCAGTTACAAATACCATGTCTGTGAGAAAAGATAAGAAAGGAGGGTTATTACAATTGACTGTTGCGAATGGGAAGCGCCAGCGCCTTGCTCAGGTATTTACTGTTAAATACTTTCTGTAGGCTGTTGGTATGCTTCAAACCATGTGCGTCAGAGCCCAAGAAATCTACCAGGCCGCCATCAATCAGACGCTCGGCATACTCCTTTGCACCAGGCGAGTAATAACCCGTGAGCGAATTAAGGTTGGGCTGAAACAGCACGCCATTCTCCCGCAAGGCTACCAGCGCATCATACTTCCCATAAAAGTAAGTATAGCGTTCCGGGTGGGCCAGCACCGGCTTATACCCCCTGGAGCGCATGTTAAAGATTGCCTCCCGCAGGTTGAGCGGCTCGTTCAGGAAGGATGTTTCAAACAGCAGGTAGTTATCGCCAAAGGTCAGCAGTTCCTCCCCGTGCTCCAGCTTGTGCAGCAGTCCTTCGTCCAGGTAATACTCGGCGGCACAATCCAGTTCCATCTCAATACCCGCTTCTGCTACAGCCTGCTTCAGCAACGCAAGCTTTTCACGTATAATCTCCGGTGTGTTCTTATAGAAGTCGCTCATGATGTGGGGCGTCATGATTAGCTTGCGGTACCCGAGCGACTGCATCACCTGCACCAACTCCAGGGATCGCTCCATATTCTCTGACCCGTCGTCTATGCCCGGCAGGATGTGAGAATGCATGTCAACGCCTAAAGCGCTGAATGACTCTTCCCTCGGAGCACTTTCCCCAAAAATGTTCTTCAAAAACTGTATCATCTCCTAAATCCTGGCTCTTTCAGCTATGGGCTCCCGTGTTATAATATACTTCAAAATAACAGAAATAAAGGCCGCTGTCAAAATAAACTCTGGAACGCCCTGTCCTGCACAAATCCATACCACTAAATATATATACTAATTATCTTATAACTAGCATCCACCGTCTCATAAACGAACGAAGTAAATCAAGTCATACAACTCCTTTACAGGGCACTCACTTCCTTTACCATGTATGAGAGAGGCTTTCATTAACAAATTCACAATACAAGACCTGTGCCATCACCAATTATTAAAACAAGCATACCTAAAACAAATTCATTTTACGAAAACAGAAAATTTGAACTCAAATAGCGTTAATTTATATAGCTTTGTAAACAACGACTATTGATTACCCGTTATACGGCTACTGATATACCTGCAACTCTAAACTATAAATGGAATTAAAGACAACTGAAAACCAGCGTATGATTGCGGAGATGGTCCGTGATTTTGGTGCAAAGCATATTAAACCGAAGATGATGGAGTGGGACGAAAGCCAGGAGTTCCCGGTGGAGGTCTTCAAAAAATTAGGTGAGTTAGGCTTGATGGGCGTGTTGGTGCCTAATGAATATGGCGGGTCAGGATTTGGCTATACAGAATATGTAACAGCCATCGCAGAGCTGTCCAGGATAGATGGATCTATCGGGCTTTCTATGGCAGCGCATAACTCCCTGTGCACCGGCCATATTCTGCAGTTCGGCAACGAGGCACAGAAGCAGCAGTACCTCCCGAAGCTGGCTTCAGCGGAGTGGATTGGGGCTTGGGGCTTAACAGAACCAAACACTGGCTCTGATGCAGGTAATATGCGCACTGTAGCTGTACAGGATGGCGACCATTGGGTAATCAATGGTGCCAAGAACTTTATTACACACGGCAAGTCAGGCAATGTGGCGGTGGTGATTGTACGCACAGGAGAGGTTGGCGACTCGCATGGTATGACTGCCTTCATCATCGAAAAAGGCACCCCTGGTTTTAGCGCCGGCCGCAAAGAAAATAAACTCGGCATGCGAGCATCTGAAACAACAGAGCTTATTTTTGAGGACTGCCGCGTACATAAAGATCAGGTGCTGGGCGAGGTTGGCGATGGCTTTATACAGGCCATGAAAGTGCTGGACGGTGGCCGTATTTCTATTGCTGCCCTCTCTTTAGGGATAGCACAGGGTGCCTTCGATGCGGCGCTGGCGTACTCGCAGGAGCGTAACCAGTTTAATAAGCCTATTTCCAGTTTCCAGGGTATCGCCTTTAAGCTGGCTGATATGGCTACTGAAATAGAGGCTGCCTCTCTACTGACCTACCAGGCAGCTGATATGAAGAACCGTGGCCTGAATGTGAACAAGGAATCTGCCATGGCCAAGCTGTATGCCTCCGAGGTTTCGGTGCGTGTGGCCAACGAAGCCGTTCAGATTTTTGGCGGTTATGGCTTCACAAAAGACTACCCTGCCGAGAAATATTATCGCGATGCGAAGCTTTGCACCATCGGCGAGGGAACAAGTGAGATACAAAAACTTGTTATCTCAAGAGCAGTGCTTAAATAATAAACTTGCGGAGAGGTGTTTATTTAGCCGTTTTCCGGCCTTTTTAAATAAAAAGAGTGGATGGCGGTAAAAATATTTAGCCAATCTGTTGATTTTTAGGTACAAGCTTAGTTAAATTTGCAACCCTAATTCAAAGAGAAAAGAGAGAAATATGATTATTATCAACGTAAAAGATAACGAGTCTGTAGACCGTGCATTGAAGAGATTCAAAAAGAAGTTTGAAAGAACTGGTGTTTTGAAAGAACTGAGATCAAGAGCTTACTTTGAAAAACCATCAGTAGCAAGAAGAAAGCAGAAAGAAAGAGCCGTATACAAGCAGCAGATATTCGCCGATCAAAACTACTAGTCTTTCTAACAAGATACTTTATTTTTCCATAAATTAGTATACCTGATTCACAACATCAGGTATACTAATTTATGGATTTATTTTTCAAGTACCTCCAGTACGAGAAGCGGTACAGCCCGCACACCCTTACCTCCTACCACACTGATTTAGGTCAGTTTGCCCAGTACCTACAGCAAGTGTACGAAATCACGGATGCTGCCGAGGCGGACCACACCATTATCCGGTCCTGGCTACTGACCCTGGTGCAGCACAACATACAACCCCGCTCCATTAACCGGAAGATTGCCTGCCTGCGCTCTTATTACCGCTTTTTACTTGCACAACAGCGCATAGCCATAAACCCGATGCTGCGCATAAAAGCACCTAAAGCGTCTAAAAAACTACCTGCCTTTGTGCTCGAGGAGCCCTTCAACACCCTGCTCGACAACTTTACTTTCGAAGAAAACTTTGAAGGACAGCGCGATCGCCTGATTCTGGAGTTTCTGTATGGCACCGGTATACGCTTGGCAGAGCTTCTTGGGGTGGAACATGCTGATATTGACCACAGGGCGAAGGTGGTGCGTGTATTAGGCAAGGGAAATAAAGAACGTATCGTGCCCCTCAACGACTCCCTTCTGAATAGTATCGCCGCTTATGAAGTCCAGAAGAAGCGGTATTTTGCGGATAACAATTCCGTAAAATTGCTCGTTACTAATAAGGCACGTCCCCTTTATCCCAAATTCGTTTATCGCGTTGTTAAAAAGTATATCAGTTTGATCACAACCTCCGAACATAACAGCCCACATGTGTTGCGCCATTCATTCGCGACACACCTGCTGAACAAGGGGGCGGACCTGAACGCAATAAAGGATTTACTGGGGCATGCTAGCCTGGCGGCAACGCAGGTATATACCCATAACTCAATTGAGAAGCTTAAATCAGTATTCGAGAAAGCCCATCCAAAAGCATAAGTTTAACTATTAATAAAAAGACTATGAAGCTACAAATGCACTCCATCAACTTCGATCCTAATCAGCAACTGAATTCTTTTATTCAGCAGAGGGTGAATAAACTGGAAACATTCTACGACAGAATAATAGACGGGGAGGTTTTCATGAAGGATAATGGCAGCCAGGGCGGCACGGATAATAAAGAAGTAGAGATCCGTTTATTTGTACCGGGCTCAACGCTTTTTTCACAGGAAAACGCAGCTTCGTTTGAGGCTGCCGCCGATGCCGCTGTTGACGCAATGCGCCGCCAACTGAAGCGGCACAAGCAAAAGCAAGCAACACACTAGGGAAGCTCTGCTTCTTAATTATGAATGACGAATTATAGAATTAGAACATACATAAACCAGAACGGCCTGCTCACTTAGCAGGCCGTTCTGGTTTATGTATGTTCTCTTGTACTTTATCCTCCGTCTAAAGGCTACAGGCCAAATTCTGCCTTGATCTGCTCCACGTAGTCGAGCTTCTCCCAGGTAAAGGTCTCGAACTCTTTCGTTTCTTTCTGGCCGTTTCTGCCTACTTCTACCTGCTTTACAGATGGTGTTCTGCCCATGTGGCCGTAAGCCGCCGTTTCAGAGAAGATGGGGTTTTGTAGTCCGAAGCGCTGCACAATGGCGTAAGGGCGCATGTCGAAGAGCTTGTTTACTTTCTCTGCAATTTCGCCATCGCTCATGGTGTCGCCATTCGCGTCTTTCACATTGGTAGAGCCATAGGTGGTTACGTACAAACCAACCGGCTTTGCCACACCGATGGCATAGGCTACCTGCACCAGCGCCTGATCAGCTACACCGGCCGCCACCAGGTTCTTAGCAATATGACGGGCCGCATAAGCGGCAGAGCGATCTACTTTAGAAGAGTCTTTGCCGGAGAAGGCACCACCACCGTGTGCTCCCTTGCCACCATAGGTATCCACGATGATTTTACGGCCCGTTAAACCGGTGTCACCGTGCGGTCCGCCTATCACGAATTTACCAGTTGGGTTAATGTGGTAGGTAATGTTGCTGTTGAACAGTTCCTGGATACGCTCCGGCAGTCGCTTCAGCACGCGTGGTATCAGAATGCTATCCACATCTTCCTTAATCTGCTGCACCATCTCCGCCTCTGCCTTATTTTTGGCATCGTTGCTCTCATCGGCAGCCTCTACAAACTCATCATGCTGTGTAGAGATAACAATGGTGTCTATCTTCTCCGGCACGTGGTTATCGCTGTAGCGAATTGTTACCTGCGACTTTGCGTCTGGGCGCAGGTACGTCATTTCTTTGGCTTCTTTGCGGATAGCGGCAAGCTCCTGCAGCAACAGGTGCGAAACGCTGAGCGCCAGCGGCATATAGTTGTCTGTCTCGTTTGTGGCATAACCGAACATCATACCCTGGTCACCTGCCCCCTGATCTTCCGGGTTTGAACGCTCTACCCCCTGGTTGATGTCAGCGGATTGCTCGTGGATGGCTGAAATCACACCACAGGCCTCGGCATCAAATTTATATTCAGATTTGGTGTAGCCGATGCGTCTTATCACCTCACGCGCCACTTTCTGCACATCTACGTAGGCTTCGGTTTTCACCTCTCCGCTCAGCACTACCAAACCAGTAGTTACCAGTGTTTCGCAGGCTACCTTCGACTGGGGGTCCTGCTTCAGGAATTCATCTAATAATGCATCTGAAATCTGGTCAGCCACTTTATCTGGGTGGCCTTCTGACACGGACTCAGAGGTAAACAAGTAAGGCATTTTCTAAGGGTTTAGGTACAAAGTATAAACCAGCTAGCCTATCAGGCAGCGGCTACAAAGCTAAAACAATTCTGCAACAGTTAAAATATGTAGGCAAAAGAGAAAAGCTGTAACAGGAAATATGGTGCTGCTTTAGCACTCACTTATAATAGTCCTATATTCCATCAATTTAACCACACGTTGCCCCTAAAAGTTGTTACTGCTGCCTCTGTTGCAACAACCTTTTAAAAATATGCCCCGTTTGAAGAGCATAACAAAACACCCGAAATTATATATATGAAACGTATACTAGCAGTACTTACCTTATTCACCTTTCTGACAGGAGAGGCTTATAGTCAGGACAACTCCCCTTATAAAACAAGCTTCAAAGTAGATGCCCCCATTATTGCGGCAGGTATGGGACTCAGTTATTATGGCCTTACCCTGATGCAGGACAAAGAAGGCCTGACGCAGGAGGAGATTAACACGCAAACAAAAAACGATGTAAACAGGTTTGACCGCTTCTCGGCCGGCTGGGACTCTGAAACAGCTAAAACGCACAGCGACTTTCCCTTTTACGGTTCTTTTGTAGCGCCACTGGCACTCCTGCTGAATGACGATGTGAAGAGCAATGCCGGGCAGGTGTTTGTGCTTTATGTGGAAACGATGGCCGTAACAGGGGCACTCTTCACCATGACCAATGGCAACGTGTCTCGTAATCGCCCCCTTACGTACAGTCCCGATGTATCTGACGCAGAGAAAATGAGAGCCAACTCTCAGAATTCATTTTATGCGGGCCACACAACTGCCTCTGCCGCTGCGTCATTTTTCGCCGCCAAAGTCTTTCATGATTTCAACCCTGATTCTCCGGCAAGACCATATGTGTGGGCCGCCGCCGCGGCCGTACCCGCCACAGTGGGTTACCTGAGGCTGAGAGCAGGAAAGCACTTCCTGAGTGATAACCTTCTAGGGTATGGGCTTGGGGCTGCTGCAGGTATCCTGGTGCCACAGCTTCACAAAAAATCAAACAAAAGAGACATAAGCCTGATTCCGGTAAGCGGGCGCGATTACAGCGGCGCGCTTTTAACCTATACTTTTTAAGGAGACTTATGATAAAGAAGCTCCTGCTTTTGTGGCTTGCGCTGTATGGCTTTGGGGAACAAATTGCCTGGAGCCAGACCAGCAACTCGCCTTACCATGTAAATTGGCTGCGTGACGGTGCTATAACAGCAGGTGCCATTGGTGCATCCGTAGTAGGAAGCCTGTTGATCACAAACAAAGACAGGTTAACAGAGGCAGACCTTGTTGGCTTAAGTAGAGACGATGTAAACCGCTTCGACCGCTTTGCAGTGGGCAACTACAGCGCCAATGCCGAACACACCAGCGACTACTTCTTTTATGGGTCCTTTGCTACTCCCCTCCTGCTGCTGCTAAATGATAATGTAATGCAGGATGCACCACAGGTATTCATGCTGTATGGGCAGGCAATGTCTATCACAGGAGGTATGTACAGCCTCTCTGCCGGACTGATAGACAGGAAGCGGCCAAGTGTTTATGCAACTGACGCCCCGTTGGAAGCCCGCTTACACAAGTATGGCGAAAACTCATTTTATGGCGGCCACACCGCCGCCACCGCTACGGCCACTTTCTTCGTCGCCAAGGTTTTCCATGACCTGAACCCGGACTCTCCGGCTCGCCCTTATATATGGGCTACCGCCGCAGCCGTACCAGTCACTGTGGGTTATCTGAGGCTAAGGGCTGGCAAACATTTTCTGAGCGACAACATTGTGGGCTACGTCATTGGAGCAGGCATCGGCATACTGGTACCAGAGTTGCACAAGCGAGGCTCGCGGGTTGCTTTACTGCCTGTAAACACGACTGAACAAGATGGTGTGGCAGTGGTTTACACCTTTTGAGTAGATGACACAGGTATAGATATAAAACAAGAAGAGGCGCTAAAGAATAGCGCCTCTTCTTGTTTGGAATACTCTTTTATATTCTATCCTTTGCTTCTTTCTTCAGATTCTCCTCAAAGAGTTTGTAAATACGTTTATACTCATCAGTCCAACTGGATGGTTCTGTGAAACTGTGGCTCTCTATCGGGTATACGGCCAGTTCCCAGTTGTCTTTCCCCAGTTCGATCAGGCGCTGCGACAGGCGCACAATATCCTGGAAATGCACGTTGGTATCTACCATGCCATGGCACATCAGCAGGGCACCCTTTAGGCCTTCCGCATAGTAAATGGGGGAGCTCTTTGCATAAGCAAGACTATCCGACTGAGGCGTGTTCAGGATATTGGAGGTATAGCCGTGGTTGTAGTGCGCCCAGTCTGTAACCGAGCGCAGCGCAGCACCAGCAGCAAATACATCAGGCTCTGTAAACATGGCCATCAGAGTGATGAAACCTCCATAGGAGCCACCGTAGATACCAATGCGGCTCGGGTCTACGTTGTACTTCTCTACTAAAAGCTTTGCTCCGTCTACGTGGTCGCTCAGGTCTTTGCCGCCCATAAACTGATAGATGCCGGTGCGTACGTCACGGCCATAGCCTGCGCTGCCCCTGTAGTCGATGTCCAGCACGGTATAGCCTTGGTCAACCAGGAAGTTATGGAACATGTACTCCCGGAAATAGCTGCTCCACCATTTGTGCGCGTTTTGCAGATAGCCGGCGCCATGTACAAATACCACGGCAGGTCCGTTATTCTGTGGGTTCTCCGGGCGGTAAAGGCGGGCATATACATCGGTGTTATCCTTTGCTTTAAAAGAAATAATCTCCGGCTCACGCCAATCATAAGACTTAAATTCTTCTGTAAGCGACTGCGTTACCTGCTTTGGCTTCGCATTTTTCCTATTATCCAGCACATACAACTCCCACGGCTGATTACTGGTTGAAGAGCGAATGGCCAGGTGCTTCTCATCCGGCGATAGTGTGACTTCCTGGGCACCGGGCATAGTGGTCAGTTGCACCATATCCCCTCCCTGCAAGGGCATGCGGTAGAAATGCTGCTCGCCCGGGTGCACCAGGTTGGCGGTAAAGTACCAGTTCTTTTTATTATCTGACATTCGCAGATCTGATACCTCGAACTTGCCGCTCGTAAGGGCCTGCTTTTTGCCGCTGTTCACATCTACTGTATACAGGTGCGAATAGCCACTTTCCTCCGACTGAAACCATACGCGCTTGTTATCTGGCATCCAGCCAATATCGCCGGGGCCATAGCCAATGCCAGGGCCATTTATCCAGGCCTCATCGCGCTGGCGGTCCAGCACTGTCAGCTTACCCGTGGCAGGGTCTAACTTCAGAATCCAGCGGTCTTTGTTGTCCTGTGAGCGGGCGACTACCACTGCCTGGCTGCCGTTGTCAGACCAGAAAGGGCCATAGATAACGGTGGCACGTTCTGCTGCTTTATTCGTTTTGCTGTCAGTGGTATCTTTCAATGCACTAATTTTCTCCTTTAAATAAGCAGGCTGCTCTGTTATGCCCACTACATCTTTCATAGAGACGGCAAAAGCGGTATCTCGCTGCGTGTCGTACACAAAGAATTCATAGGTTGCCTGGGCATCGCCTACTTTTGTGCGGGTGTTAATGTCTTCTGTATAGCCGGAGGAGGTAACGTAATCCGGCACAATGGCTACCTGAGCATTTTTCGGGCGGTTTACCAGTTGGTAGGTGACAAAGCGCTCATCGGGGCTCAGATTGATGCTGCTGACAGACTTTTCCTCTATGTAAATCTCTTTCGGGCGGGACGGCGCGTCCAGCTTCTGTTGCTTTTCCTGCGCCTCTTTCTCAGCCTCGCGGTCCCGCACAATCTGCAGCAGCGACAACTGTTGGCTCTTAAGCCAATCCCGCTGGGGATCTTTTCCCTCTTCTGCTGCCTTTCGTCCTTTTTTGAAGTCGGTTAGCTGCACGGTTTGCCCGTTGGCTGCATGCCAGGCAAAGAGGTTATTATCCTTAATGTAAACTACCTTTTGCTCGTTATGGCTGAACGAGGGGCTGTTCTCCCGCTCTACAGTGTTTGTTATCTGCTGCGGCTTCCCGGATTTTATATCATACATAAAGATGTCGCCGTTCTTCTCGTACACCTTCTTTGTTTCCGCGCGGTTATACTCTCCGTAAGGTGAAGGCAGGCTCCTGCGCTCCTGCGGGCTTACCTTCCGTATGTCTTTGCCGTCAGCAGATACACTGTACAGCGAGTCAGATTTGTTCCCATCAGGGTTCCAGTTGAAATAAATCTTTTTGCCGTTTTCTGACCAGAAGATGTTGCTCGGAGAGGTACCCATCCACTTCGGGTCCCGCATTATTTTCTCCACGCTGAGTTCCATCTTCCCGTCCTGCGCCTGCATGGCTCCGCCACACAGCATCAGGTAGGCCACCAGGGCTACGGCTCGTTTTCTGAATAACATGAATATTTTTTTGTAGGGTTTATTTTAGTAGGTTGAGTAGTTAGCTCTATTGCGAATAAAATTAAGAAACCAAAACTCATGAAGCAAAACCGCCACCTGATGCATTTAGTTTCAGGTGGCGGTTCCGGCATCTCTTACGATTTCTTTTTCTTCCCGAAATTCATATCCGGGTGCTGCTCGTCGTGCGCTGTGATTTCCTGGTAAAATTTGGCCAGGGTCAGTAACTCCGCTTCGCCAAAAAGCCTCCCTATAAACGTGATGGTGGTGGGCATGCCATTTTCTTGGAAGCCGTTTGGCACCACCACACACGGATGCCCTGTCAGGTTGGTCACCACTAAGTTGTTGCTGGCAAAGGAAGGGCTCAGGTATACGTCCACATCCTTGAGTTTCTCCTGCATCTGCTGCACCAATAGGGCACGCACGCGCTGCGCCTGCAGGTACTCTACGGCTGGCACAAAACGGGCGGCCCTAAACGTATTCGGCCAGGCATTTTTATGCTGCGCCACCAGCAGACTGTCGCGGCCACTGCGGGTAAGTTCATCAAAGGCTGCTGCTCCTTCCACAGAAATCGTCAGCGTCAGTTCTCTTGCCGGCAGGTCCGGCAGCTCAAGTGGCACCAGTTCTATACCTGCCTGGCGCAACGCGGCTAGCGTCGCCTCATCGTTTTCCTTGAAGCCGTAGTTGCGCTCAAAGTCTTTCTTTAGGTAACCTACGCGCAGCTTCTTAGCATCTATAACCGGGTTGTAGTTGAAAGGCGCATCATACACCGACTGGTCTTTTCCGTCAGGGCCGTAAATGGCGTTAAATACAATGGCGGCATCTTCTGCAGAACGGGTAATCGGCCCTATTTTATCCATAGACCAGCTCAGCGCCATGGCACCATGGCGACTTACCCGGCCAAAAGTAGGGCGCAGGCCAGTAGTACCGCAGGCGGTGGACGGAGAAACAATAGAGCCTAAAGTCTCCGTACCGATGGCAAATGGCAGCAAGCCTCCAGCCACAGCCGCAGCAGACCCAGCAGAAGAACCACTCGATCCTTTGCTGATATCCCAGGGCGAGCGGGTTTTGCCGCCGTACCATACATCGCCCATGGCCAGCGCGCCTAAGGTTGTTTTCGCTACCAACACACCTCCAGCATCCTGCAGGCGCTGCACCACGGTGGCGTCTTCGTCTATCACCTGGTCTTTGTAAGGCATGGCGCCCCAGGTAGTTTTATACTTCTTTGTCGACAGCAGATCTTTTACGCCAAATGGTATACCATGCAACAAGCCCCTGTACTTTCCGTCTTTTATTTCCTTGTCTGCCTGCCGTGCCTGTTGCATGGCCAGTTCTTCTGTGAGCGTGGTGACACATTCCAGCGTTGGCCCATACTTCTTCAGACGGGCGATGTAAAACTTTGTCAGCTCCTCGGAGCTAATCTGCTGCGTACGCACCAGTTCTGCCAGCTGTGGAATAGAGTAAAAAGCCAATTCCTCCCGCTTCCTTGGCAGCTTCACGTTGGCTGGGCGTGCTACATCAAAAGCCACCTTCTGCTTTTCGAAGGTATACCCCACCGGAATGGGATTGAACACCAGCGCCGGGGCCACATCATTGGTAAGCGGCACCTTGCGTATCGCCTCATAACTCTCCTTGAACTCCTCCACCTCCGACAGTGTGGAGTCGAGCTGGGCATTTGTAAAATGGAGGCCTATCAGCTTTTGTGCATCCTGCAGCACATCTACAGTAATCTTATCTTCTGCCAGCTTGGTTACAAACGCGCCTGAAACAAAGCAGGCGGCTCCCAATACGGCAACTGCGGTCTTCTTCATTAATGATTTTTTTTCTACTGAGGTACAAAGATAAAGGGGTGGACATAAATGCCCACCCCTTTAATTACTTAATGCCATTAGCCTATATTAATATCCAGGGTTTGGCACGAGAGATGGATTAATATCCAGCTCTCGCTGCGGAATTGGAAGAACTGTATAGTTTCCTCCAAATACTGCTCTGGCAGCTCCTTCGCCAGTTGTTATTAATGGCATCTCATTTCTTAACAAGTCCATTCTGCGGAAGCCTTCAAAAGCTAACTCTAGCCTTCTCTCGTATAGTATGGCATCTACCAGTTCTTCAACAGATGAGAAAGAAGCCACTGTATATGGAGGCAGGCCTGCACGTGCACGTAATTCATTTATCAAATCAATTGCTTCACTAGCCTCAGCCACTGTGGTAGCCTGACGCGCTATTGCTTCAGCTAAAGTTAGTACAACCTCTGTTACACGAATAACAGGTGCATTGTCTGAGTTGTTAGCAGCATCTGGATACTTATTCGTGAAAGGATAAGTAACACCATCAGCAGCTACACCCGGCTCTGTTAAGGCAGTATATCGCCTGTCTATAATAACACCGTCTACGGCCAACAATTCAAACGCGTCTATCAGGTCTGCAGAATAAGGCGCATCGCCACGTCCACCTTCAGCAGATGGGCTATAGTAAGATGCCAGACCACCGCTACCGGTTCGCCCGTTATCTATTGCTGAGTTCAAAATGGAGAAAATATTCTCCTGTGTAATTCCTGAAGTATAAAAGCTGTAGTCTGAAGCTAGATCATATGCCGGTGCATCCAGCACTTTCCTTGCATACTCTTCTGCCTGTGCCCAATTCTCTCTGTACAGGTAAAGCCGTGATAGTAGTGCCTGTGCGGCTGCAACAGTAGCCCTGCCACGGCCTTCTTCATCACCATCAAACTCTGCAAAAGTATTGAGGTTAGGAATCGCTTCCATCAAATCCTCTTCGATCTGAGCATGCACTTCGTTTAAAGTAGCTCTTTCAGGGTATGTTATCTCTCCTGTAAATGGCTCCAGCACCAATGGCACGGAAAGGTTGGTTCCCTGTTCTACCTGATATGGCTGAGAAAAGAAATTAGATAATTGGAAGTACAACAGCGCTCTTAAAAATTTAGCCTCTGCTATAACCTGTGCTCTTTCTTCTTCGGTAAAAGATGGATCTACAACTGTAGGAACATTAGCAATTAAGCTATTTGCTCTTGTTATCGCCCTGTAATGTACCTGCCACAAATCCCTCACTGTACCATTGGTACCTACTGTAGAGAAACTTTTGATTTCCTGCAGGGTAGGGAAAGAGCCTACGAAGTTTACGTTATCCGCCTGAAAGTCTCCTATTACCTGAGATAAGCCTCCGAAAACCTCGAAGTTCTGCATGGTACTATAGATACCATAAAGCACACTATACGTAGTAGCCTCAGAAGAATAAGCATCTGTTTGAGTTAAGTCCTGCTCTGGCCTCAGCTCATTCAGTCTATCCTCACAGGAAAAAGTTCCCAGTGCCAGGGTAAGTCCTAAGACACTTAATATATGTTTTTTATTCATTTCTGTAAATTTAAATGCTCGTTAGAAAGTAAGGTTAACACCAGCAGTTATTGTTCTTGGCTGTGGTAGAGCAAAGAAAGACTCACCTACAGCCTGATTGTTTCCACCACTCGCAGATACTTCCGGGTCCGGACCTCTGAAGTCATCAGATGTTAACGTCCATAAGTTCTGACCTAACAGGTACACACGTGCAGTTGAGAAAACTCTTGTCTTGCTTAGAATAGCAGCCGGAACATTGTAACCGAATGAAACTGTCTTCAATCTCAGGTAAGAACCGTCCTGTAACTGAGAAGTAGAAAGCCTGTTGAAGAAAGGCGCAGTCGGACTAGACAAGGCCGGGAAGAAAGCATCCGTATTCTCAGGAGTCCAGTAATCTAATAAGTCTGTGCTCTTGTTAAATGCACCGGCTGGGTTTTCAGTAAAGCGTAAACCATCAATAAGCACTTTATTACCATAAGAGAAGTTAAAGAAGGCATTCAGGTCAAATGCTTTGTAACGGAATGTATTTGTGAAACCTCCAGTATAATCTGGTATTGCACTTCCAACTATCACAGCATCCGAAGAAGCGTAAGTTGTGGTTATTTCCCCGTCCTTTGTAAGCCACTGTGCATTTCCTGTTTCAGGATTTATACCAGCGTATCTCACCAGGTAAAAAGTGTTCAGATCTTCACCAACAATGGCTCGTTGTGCTGCACTTCCAGTCAAGAAGTCTCTGCCTTCAGCATCTTTGTTCGCAGGCAACGAAAGAATTTCATTGTCCAGGAAACCTATGTTCAGGTTAGTAGTCCACTGGAAATCTTCCGTAGCGATGTTTCTGCTGGTAATCATCAGGTCAACACCGCGGTTTCTCATTTCACCTACGTTTCTGGTAGCGCTGGCAAAGCCTGTCGTATACGGGTATGGCTGATTTGCAAGCAAGCTCACTGTCTCCTTGTTATAATAGCTTACTTCCAGGTCAAGGCGGTCGAATACAGTAGCATTTAATGTTACATCAAATTGTGCAGTCTCTTCCCAACGCAATTGTGGGTTTGGCACAGTTGTAGGAATTAAACCTGCCTGACCGTTATAGTCAGCACCGCCGCCGCCTGCAAATAAACCGATGTAAGCGAAGTTGCCGATCTGGTCGTTACCAGCGGTTCCGTAACTTGATGTCAGCTTCAAAAAGTTCAGAAAGTTTGCGTTTTGTAGAAAGCTCTCCTCTGTCAGCACCCATCCTGCGGACGCGGCATAGAATGTACCGTATTTATAGTCTGCACCAAATCTGGAGGAACCGTCTCTACGGAGTGTAGCCTCAAACAAGTACTTGCTGTTATAGTCGTAGTTAACACGTCCAAAGTAAGACTCCAGAGCCCATTCTGTACCTGAAGCAGATGTAGAGATAGGAGTACTTGCTGATGCAACGTTTGGAAGATCATCACTGGCAAAACCAGAGCCTTCAACCAGAATATCATCAAACCGTGATGTCTCATAGCTGTGTCCTAATAATAAACCAAATGTGTGGCCACTCTCAGCAAGAAACTTGTTGTAGTGTAGCGTATTAGTTACCAACCATTTGTTATCGGATATATTAGAGCGATAACCGTAACCTCCTGGTCTCAGCAGATCCGGATTGCGGAACTTTGCATCCGTTTCAAGTAAGTCTATACCCCAGTCAGTTTTCAACTTTAAATCCTCAAGGATAGTGATTTGCGCATAAGCGTTACCAGTGCTCCTCATCAGGTTAAAGTCGTTCTTTGTAAGCGCTTCCTGTGCAATAGAGTTAACAATGAAGCCTGTGTTCTGGAACTGGCCATCTGCACCATATGGTGTCATAAAAGGGCTCTGTAGGTAAGCACCTGTCAGAGGCGCAGCAGTGCTGTTTTCCAGACCAACACGTCTCATATCAGAGTTTGAGAGGCTGTAATTAACACCTACTTCAACATTTTCAGTGACATCGTGCTTCAGGTTTATCCTTCCAGATAATTTCTCTAACTCGTTACCTATGGTAAAGCCGGATTCATCTGAGTAAGTACCACCGATATAGAATGTTGTCTTTTCGTTACCGCCTCTAGCCGAAACGTTATAAGAATTTACTCTGCCTGTCTGAACTACACCATCCACCCAATCATAAGTATTAGTTAAGTCGTAGGTAGCAGGCGTGAAATTTGGATTTTGTGCTGCGCCATAAGTGTTTCTGAAAGTGGCATATTCTTCCGCACTCATGTACTTCAACAGCTTAGTTGGCTCTGAAATACCTGTGAAGTAGTCGAAGCTAACAACTGTTTTCTGGTTCTTTGATCCTGATTTAGTATTGATAAGCACAACACCATTGGCACCTCTGGAACCATAGATAGCTACGGCTGCAGCGTCCTTCAATACACTCATTGATTCAATATCATTCGGGTTGATATTGAGCAGGGGGTTCAGACCTGCAGCTCCACCTTGATTAAAAGAGTAGCTATCATCGTTGTTAAGCGGCACACCATCTACTACATATAACGGGTCGCCACCAGCTGTTATGGAAGCCGCACCTCTGATACGGACAGACGAAGCAGCACCCAGTACACCAGATGAGTTCGTCATCTGAACACCAGCAGCCTGGCCTTGCAGCAACTGCTGTGGACTAGTTAATGGCGTGTTTCTAAAAGACTCCGCATCAACTGTAGCAACAGATTGTGTACTTAGCTTTTCAGTTGTAACACCATAACCCACAACAACCAATTCGCTTAGCTGCTTGTCATCTACTGACAGGCCAACATTGATTGTGCTTGCGTTTCCTATGGCACGTTCAACATTAGCATAGCCAATGTACCTGAAAACCAACGCATTTCCTCCCTGCGGCACACTTACTGCATAAGCTCCGTCAGCACCAGTTGTAGCACCAACAGTGGTGCCTTTCACAATTACAGAAACTCCAGGCAATCCTGCACCGGTAGCTTGGTCGGTTACTCGCCCCGACACAGTTGTGCTCTGTGCATGCACCTGCTGTAGCAAGGCAAACACCAAAGCAAAACTTAGTAGTAGTACTCTCTTCATACTAATGTTTTAAGGTTAGATAAAAATTGTTTGTTAGAAATTGTTTGTAACTCCCAAGTTAAACCAAAATATTCTAATGCAAAAACAATTCTACATGCATAATAAAAAAAACAAGAAAATATCTTAAAACAATCCTATAATTAACAGCTTTTAGGCAATTCAATATAGCAAATATTTAATCACATAATCCTATTAATGAGCACAATACACCGTTGTCTGCTGCTATACACATCGTTTTGTGCACCATTATGAAAAGCTGATATACATGAAGAAGAAGGAAAAAACTGTGAATTAATTACAATTTTACTTCTTGCACGACTATAATTTTAACATTAATTTAGTATAAATACATCTTGTGTTATAAAAAGATAAAATTAAAGCTAAAAAATTACGAAAAATACAAAACATGTCTATACATTAATTGTTTTCAAAGGTTCTGCCTCGCCTCACAAGATGTATAGAATAAAATATAAGCTAACGTAGCATCAGTAGTTCCTCACCTCTGCCACTACCAGCCAACACCTACAAGCAGTGTTACGAAAAGCAAAAGAGTAACATACATTTTGCATGTTACTCTTTTGCAAGCTTTTATATAGATTTTGTTATATGGTTTATTCAGCATATTTAAGCTAATCAACCCACCCACCAGCTATCTTATAACTTCTATCTTTTACGCACATAACATCGCAAGCTGCACAGGCGGCTATACCGTTACCGCTCTATTTTCCACATCTGTTGTTCATTACGAAAGCAGCCGCTACTTCCAGGAAAGCACCTCAAGTTTGTCGCCGACCTGTACTGTACCTGCTGGACTGATGGATAACAGATTTTGTCCGAAGATTGTTTTATGGCGGAGTTGCCGGTAGATCGCCAGGGTTCGGAGTGGCTCTGCGCTTTTCTCAGCTGTTTCCTGGTTGATGGTCGTTACTACGCAGCGGGCGCAGGGCTTTACAGCCTGAAATGATACATCTCCTATCTTGAAATCACTCCATGTATCTTCTTCAAACGGTGCTCCTCCCCGGAACACGAAGTTAGGCCGGAACTGGTTCATAGGCACGGGCTGCTCTAGCCTGCTGTTGAGGTCATCGAGCGAGGCCTGCCCGATAAGGAGGAAAGGATAGCTATCCGCAAAGCTCACCACCTCCCCATTCTGAGCATAGTCTGTTTCTACAAGGCGCCGGGCCTGCTCGGACATACGCACTAAGCGCGCCGGCATACCCAGCACTTCCGTAAACCAGGCGCTTATTGCCGGGTCCACCTCCTGCGCAGTCACCGTGTCGTCCCAGATAGTTACCTGTAACTCAGGCACTGCGGCATCTTTTACTTCAAAAGGTATATACAGCGGTTCCAGCACTCCTTGCTTGTGGCTCACTGATAATCCATTCTCTAACATCGACACCTGTAACAGCGCCATTTGGGCATGCTGCCGCTGTGTCAGGAATTTTCCTTTGTCATCCACCAGCATCCAGCGGCGGTCGTAGCGCAGGCCACGGTCTTCCAGTTCCGCTGCGGAAACACTGATGCCTCCCAAAGATTTAATTGGATATATGTAAATTTCAGATAAATACAGGTCAGTCATTGGTTTGGGAATGAATGTGGTCCGGACACAGCGCAAAGAGGTGTGGCTGGAGCGCAAATTTAAATTTTGCATCGCTTTAATCAAGATAATCTCTTCTGTTTCTAACACATCTACATAAAAGAAACCGTAACATCATGTATCGTGATTTGCAATTATTCTCTTCTTCCCGCATAAAACAGCCGAACCATGTACATCAGGAATCTGATTTTCATACTCTTTGCCTGCCTCTG
Source organism: Pontibacter pamirensis (assembly GCF_010015475.1). GTDB lineage: Bacteria > Bacteroidota > Bacteroidia > Cytophagales > Hymenobacteraceae > Pontibacter > Pontibacter pamirensis. The sequence goes on along the minus strand of NZ_SSNI01000001.1, from coordinate 171,352 downwards.
CTATCATAAGGCACCGGCACAAAGCACCGGCAGTTGCGCTGAAAGCCATATGCGCGCTGTGCAACGGCAGGCTGCGGCCACTCCCGGACACCAGCGCCTGATGAACCAGTACGACATGACATTTTACAAACTTGACCTGCAGTTGGAACGCAACAGCACCTACATTGCCGGCAACGTGACCTTAGCTGCTGAAGTAAGAGGCTCTCCCCTTACCATTTTCGCTTTTGAGCTTCACCCCAATTTTCAAATCGATTCAGTGCTGGTAAATGGCACCATGGAAGCGGCTATCAGTCGTAATGCTGGCGATGTAGCGGTAGAACTATCCTCCTCTGTAAATGCAGGTGCCCCCGTTAGCGCCACCATTTACTATAAAGGCACTGCTCCCTCCGGGGCCAGCGCTGCTATTGGCAACGGATTCAGCACCGCCACAGAGCCTAACTGGGGCAACTCCGTTACCTGGAGCCTGAGCGAGCCCTATGCCGCCTACGAGTGGTGGCCAACCAAACAAGTACTCACCGATAAAGCCGACTCGGTGCACGTGTTCGTCACAACCAGCGCGGAAAACAAGGTGGGATCTAACGGGCTGCTGACGCGCGTGGCAGATGTGCCCAACAACAGGAGGCGGTATGAATGGAAGTCCCGCTATCCGATAGCATACTACCTGGTGTCAGTAGCGGTGTCTGATTACGAAGAGTACGTAATTAGCGCCAACCCGGAAAGTGCCGCAGCACCTGTGCCTATTTTAAACTATGTATACAGCGGGGGAGCGCTTGATTTTTTCAGGGAAGAAATAGACCGGACAGCGCCCTTCCTGGAGTACTTCTCAGAGTTGTTTACGCTCTACCCTTTCCATGAAGAAAAGTATGGCCACAGCATGGCGCCGATGGGCGGCAGCATGGAGCACCAGACCATGACTACGCAAAGCACCTTCACCTTCACCCTCACGGCCCATGAACTGGCCCACCAATGGTTCGGCGACCATGTTACCTGCGCCACCTGGCAGGACATCTGGCTGAATGAGGGCTTTGCCTCCTACGCCGAATACCTGGCCCTGCAGCGCTATAGCCCCACCGATGCCAGCACCTGGATGCAGCAGGCGCATAGCTTCGCCTTACAACGCCCCAGCGGGAGCCTTCGCGTCCGGGACACCACAAGTGTCAGCCGCATTTTTGATTACCGCCTGACCTATAAAAAGGCCGCAACTGTGGTGCACATGCTACGCTTTGAGATAGATGATGATGCGCTGTTTTTTGAGGCCCTGCGCAACTACATGCGCCAATATGGTGGAGGTACCGCCTATACCGCCGACCTGCAGCGCGTGTTTGAAGAGACAACCAACAGGAACCTGGACTACTTCTTCGACCAATGGTATAACGGCGAAGGCTATCCCATCTTTAACATTGAGTGGAACCAGGAAGGGAACAGGCTACTGATAGTAAACCGCCAGACCACCAGCAGCACGTCAACTCCTTTCTTCAGAACAGATCTGCAGTACCTCATCAGAACCGCCACCGGCACCACCACCGTTCGCGTAACACAGGACGAGCCACTGGAGCAGCACCTGCTAGCGGTTGAAGGCACCGTAACAGCTGTCGAAGTAGACCCTCAGAACTGGGTGCTCAACGCTGCGCTGCCTGCACAGCAGAATCTTGCTTTAGAAGTGCCTGCATTGGAAGAGGTCGTGCTTTACCCCAACCCAACACCTTCCTTCATACAAATTAACAACTTATCCTTTGGTCCCACCGCTGCCACCATATATAACACAGCGGGACAAATAGCAAAACGCCTGCAGTTAAAAGAGACAATGCAGATAAGTATGGATGTTTCTGACTTGTCCGCCGGGTACTATCTGCTACAGCTGAGCAACAACAGGCAGCACTATCGCACCCGCTTTGTTAAAGTAGGTGGAAGATAGGCAGGTGGCGCTTCCCTCAGTACTGCATCATGTAAATTACCCGCTGCGCTTCCTTTACATTATACTCAAAGGCCAGGCGCTTATAGTTAATGGCGTCGATGATGGTACCAACAGCGCAAAGACCGCCGGTAAAAAAGTAAAGCAGGCCCATCCCAATCTGGCCGAGCAGGAACCGGTGCACACCAGCTACGCCCACTAACCCGATGAGGGCTGTAATGAGGACAATTTGCGAATCTTTGCGGCGGGAACGGTAAATGTGTACAAACCGCTGCGCTTCCTGGTCCGGCATGTCCTTTACCAGCGTCTGAATGTAGTTCATTTCCTCCGGGTCCAGCTCCGGCATCAGGTTTAGAATATTAGCCATAGTTTTATCTTAGATTTTGGTTTCAGGTTGATGATACGGCCACAGCAGTAATTGCACACTGCGCCATAGTAAAATAAGAACTGCGGGCAGCGCCAGCGGATGCGCCTCCCACGAAGCCCGCCATTCTCCCCGGAACAGGAAGGCAATGCCGTGCCCCAGGCCACAGCCCCAGCACCCGTTCTTCCATACCCAGCTAAAAGGGCAAAAGCTAAACAAATGCTCCCCGGCAGGCTCCATAAACGCCAGCGCACCGAGGCCCAGCACCCAAAACAATACCTCGAGCAGGCTGTTTTTCTGTTTGAGTGCTATCAGGCAATGCTTTTGATGAAGGACTGGCTTCAACTTCATGATATAGCGCGACGTACGGAATGATAGCGCCTTAATTTAGAATAATATTCTGATAATCAAAAACTATGAAAACATCCCTTCGCCTGTTGCCCCTGCTCCTGCTCTTTGTCCTGTGTGGCTGCTACCGCATCTTGCCGTCTAACGGAGGCGGCCAGGGCAGCATCCGCACCGAAGCCCGGCCAATCAATCCTGATGATATTGCGCTGCCAGCCGGTTATTCCGCTGAGGCCGTGGCCACCGGCCTTACCTTCCCGACGGCGGTGGCATTTGATGAGCAGGGGAGGCTGCACGTGTTAGAGGCAGGTTATTCCTACGGCGAAGTGTTTCTGGAACCAAAGCTGCTGCGCGTGGAGCCGGGAGGCAGCCTGACGACCGTGGCGACAGGCATCAAGAACGGCCCCTGGACAGGTGTTACCTTCCATAACGGCAACTTTTATGTGGCAGAGGGGGGCGAAATGCTGGGTGGCAAAATCCTGCGCATCTCCCCCGACGGCAATATTACAAGCCTTATAGAAGACCTTCCCACCATGGGCGATCATCATACTAACGGCCCCGTGATAGGCGCAGATGGCATGTTATACTTTTCGCTGGGCACAGCTACCAACTCAGGGGTTGTGGGGCCAGACAACTACGATTATGGCTGGCTTGAAAGGTACCCAGACTTCCACGATATCCCTTGCCAGGATATTGTGCTGGTCGGACGGAACTACACGAGCAATTTACCGCCCGAACCTAAAAGCGAAGAGCATGTCACGGGCGCCTATTCACCCTATGGTGCAGCTACCACACCCGGCCAGGTGATAGAAGGCCGCATCCCCTGCTCAGGTGCTGTGCTGCGCATGTTACCGGAAGGAGGAGCGCCACCAGAACTGGTAGCCTGGGGCTTTCGCAATCCCTTCGGGCTGGCTTTTTCGCCTGCAGGGCAGCTTTATGTAAGCGACAACGGCTACGATGTGCGCGGCAGCCGTCCTGTCTGGGGTACCGGTGATTACCTTTGGGAGGTAGAGCAAGGCCAGTGGTACGGCTGGCCTGATTACTCCGGTGGCCTCGCCTTTAACGGCGACAGGTTCGCCCCACCTGGCGAAGAACCGCCTCAGCCTATACTCGCACAACACCCTAATAAACCACCCAAGCCAGTGGCGACGCTTGGCGTTCACTCTTCCTCTAACGGCCTCGACTTTTCCCGCAGCGACGCCTTTGGCTTTAAAGGGCAGGTCTTTGTAGCGCAGTTTGGAGATCTGGCGCCGGGTGTAGGCAAAGTGTTGGCTCCTGTAGGGTATAAGGTACTACGGGTAGACGTGGAGAGCGGTGTAGTGACAGAATTCGCGGCCAACGAAGGTAAAATAGTAGCACCCGCTTCCAAACTTAAGAATGGCGGCTTTGAGCGGCCTATCAGTGTCAAATTCTCACCAGACGGAGAAAGCCTGTACGTGGTAGACTTCGGAATTATGGAAACAGGAGAAGGAGAAGATATCAACCCGGTGGTAAAGACCGGGGTCATCTGGAAAATCACTAAAACAAAGCCCTCTCTATGAAAAGATGTTTCTTACTCAGCGTCGGCTTTTTTCTGCTGCTCATGCTCAGCTACTGCGGCACAGCCCGCCGGGGAGTACCCATGTTTGATCCTGTTGATATAGAAAATCAGGCGGTGGCTCAGGGTGAAAAGGTTTATATGTCGTACTGCCAGAAGTGCCATCCAGGTGGTGAGGCCGGCCTCGGACCGGCCATCAACAACAAGCCATTACCTGGCGCTATGATTAAGTTCCAGGTCCGAAATGGCCTGGGCATGATGCCAGCCTTCAAAGAAGAAGTCATCCCGGATGAAGAACTGGATAATATGGTGGCCTATCTGAAAACACTTCGCAAAGCAAAAGAAGAGTAGTAACTTACGGAAAGCAACGTATAATCTTAACGGGAGACAAAAGCAAAGTAAAATTGCAGCTGCTAATTTTATGAGAAAGACTGTACTTTACATCGCCGCCAGCCTGGACGGTTATATTGCCCGCCCCGACGGCAGCACAGCGTGGCTGCACGACGAGATTTATACTATAAAAGGAGAAGATTTCGGCTACAGCGAATTTCTGCAGACTATTGACACCACGCTCATGGGGCACAGCACCTACAAGGTTGTTCTTGGCTTCGATATGCCTTTCCCATACCCCGACAAAGCAAACTACGTCTTCAGCCGTTCTTCCGGGCATACAGACACGGAGCATGTAAAGTATATAAGTACTGATGCAGCTGAATATATACAGAAGCTGAAGCAAAAGCCAGGCAAGGACATCTGGCTCATTGGCGGCGGACAGTTGAACACGCTCCTGCTCAACCACAACCTCATTGACGAAATCATCCTCACTTACGTTCCAAGGGTACTAGGCGAGGGCATACCGCTTTTTGCACCCGGAGCACAGGAGACGAAGCTAAAAGTACACAGCAGCAAAAGCTACGACAATGGCTTTGTGCAGGTGAAGCTGGGGAAATAGTAACTCTACGGCATCTGCCAAGCCTGCCTTAATTTTTACTTACCTTTGCCACACACTTGTCCTGACAACAAGTGCTGACATCAGGCATTCGATATTTTGACAAATAAAATCGGGAATCAACTCAGGGGACTGGCCATTTACCAGACTATTGGGGGCAGCTTAGGCATCGCTTTCACTGTTGTGGTCATGCTGCAGGGCGATACAATTCTAACGCAGCAAGTGCTGCGAGCTTCTCTTTTAGCAGCGGCGCTTTTTGTATTCTCTATTATCTGCGGCTCCCAACTGTTCCGCAACCCACAGCGTGGCCTCAGGCTCTCGCTGGTGAACCAGGTGCTGCAGGTAGTATACTTTGCATTTGGCGCCTATGGCTTTCAATATGTGGCCGGACTGCGCGTGGGCTTTGGATTCGACATGGTTGGCTCCTGGACCTTTAAATTTCGCCTGGCCCTTTCCTCTTTCCAGTTTGACTTTGGCACCGACACCGGGCAAAAGTTCATCGGCATTAATCTGCTGGCGCTGTTCTTAATTTTCTGGATAGAAAGTCTGCAGGATAAGGTAAAGCCGAAGGTGTAAGATACTATACCCACACCTGCCATAAGCATCTCCTATAACAGGTGTGAGTTGATTGTTTAGAAGAAGGCAATTGCGTTTGTACTGTTGTAAACCTGAATCACTTCAAGTAAATCGACTGTATTTACTGACGCTGTTGCCAGCCCAGCACCAACACTAACAGGCACTCCCACTACAAATGCAGTAGCAAACGGAGCCGCAGCAATACCAAGTACTGAAAAACCAACACCGCCTAAAGCAATATTTTTAATAAGCGATTTTCTTTTTGCCTTATGCAAATGCTCCCGCATAAGTTCCTCCGCCGCCTCATTCCCTGTAATCATCTCTGTCAACATATTCACTGTTTGCGCACGAGCCTGCTTATTACCAGAATCAAGGGACTGCAGCTTCTTACTGCCCGTCTGGCTGATGTGGGTAGCATAACCTGCACTATTCTCAGCGTAGGTGCTGTAGCCATTAATTTTGCCGCTTATTACCGGGAAAAGCCACAGGTCATTGTAGGAGGTTCCGACGATAGTGTCTCCAGAGGCTTCATCAACCCTGTAAATATATTGCGTGTCAGACGCTTTTATCTCTTCGCCTTTAGAGGCTAGTGTATAGCTGCCGCTGTGCTTTGCATATTTTATACGCCCTGTAATTTCTCTCTCAACCCCATCAAGAAATAAGACCTTGTATGTATAGACACGATGCAACTTGAAGAGCTTCTGCCTGTCCCTTGTGCCGGCATTCTCATTGTCTAACCCGCCGCCCTGACCAAACAACTTCACATTCAAATTATCAAATTCTGCTCCTGCTTGTTGAGAAGACTGAGCGTGAGCTTTAAACCCACAACACAGCATGCAAAACACCCCTGCTACTATCTTTCCTGCTAATTTTATTTTCATGATGCCAATATAAATGGCTCTATATATAGCATCCTAATTTAAGGTCGATTATATTTGAAAATTTATATAATCACTTATTTCATTGCTCTTCAAAACCCCTGATAAAGCAACACCTTAAGCAAAACTGACAATATTAGTATAATTATATATCTAAACTAACAGCAACAAGAAGAGTTCAAATTCTCCACTACAATTGCCCTCTGTAGAACTCTGCCGGCACACCCTGTACGCCAGGTTTTATAGCGAACAATCCCCCGCTCCCGGGGTATTTCTCTAATTGCTCCGGCGTTAGCCATTCCCTTACAGTAGTAATATAAAGGATGTCAAGGTTCTCCCCGCCAAAGGCGACGGAGGTTGTGTGCAGGGCAGGCACATCCACGCGCTGCATTATTTCGCCGGTAGCAGGATCGCAGCGTATGACTGCGCTACCTCCCCAGAGGGCAATCCAAAGCTTACCTTCAGCGTCTATGGTCATACCGTCGGGCGAGCCATTTAAAGATGCAGGGATACGAATCACAACCCTGCCCTTGCTGATTTCCCCGGTTTCATCATCATAGTCAAAAGCCTGCACCGTCAGGGTTGGAGTATCTATGTAATACATTGTTCTTTTATCTGCTGACCACATAATGCCGTTGGATATAGTGACATTATCCACTACCCGATGAAAGCTTTTGTCTTTGTCCATTCGGTACAAGGCTGCGGCTCCTTCCTTTACATCGTAGGCCATGGTTCCTACCCAGAACCTGCCGGAAGGGTCTGTTTTCCCATCGTTGAAGCGCACAAGCGGATCCTCTAGTGGCTTTGTGACCAAGGTAAGTTCTCCTGTTTTAGTATCCATACTGTAAATGCTGTTTTGGACGGCCAGTAAAACGCCTCCTCCTTCGATAGGCACAACCGTACCTACCTTGCCGCCTGCAGGAAACTGCATGTCTTTGTTGGTAGCGGGATCATAGATATGCAGTTCCGCTGCTTCTATATCCACCCAGTACAGTTTCTTTTCAGTGGGGTGCCAGATGGCACCTTCGCCTAATTTGGCTTTGGCGTCCAGTACCAGTTCGGCAGTTGTGTTTTGTGGGAACAATTCCATCATAAGCAGGTGCAGCGTCAGGTTAAAGCACAATAACGTCTTTTTTACAAAGAAAGGTTAGATTTTTAGGGGCTACACAAATAAAGGGCAAATGAGCTACATGGCGCTGCTTTAAAGTACGGCCTGCGCAGAAGGGAGTATTGACTTCCGTATTATAGCAACAGCGGCCACTTCATTCAGTATGAATGTGGCCGCTGTTTGCAGGAGAAACACAATTGCTTCTCTTTAACTTTTAAGCAAATTGTTAAATGGTAATCACTTCTGTTTGAGGCAAAGCATCATGGGGTATCAGGTTTATCGGTAATGCTGCAACTTGGATATATTTGCTCCTCCCCTTGCTCCTTTTCCTTTCTATGTTTCTCTTCCAGCCTCTCTTCATCCAGCATCTCCTGATTGATAGCATCAGTAAACCCTCTGGTGAAGCCAAAGCTATCATCCACTGATCTTTGGCTGTAATTCCATGTGTCGGAAATCCATCCTGGACTATTATTTCTTCTAGGTCTTCTCATCACACACACTCCTTTCTTTAATTAAATGCCAGAAGTTTTCAGGCACAAGTTAATTTATTGATTTATAATATATTATACGGAATTTTTCATAAATAGTGCTACAGAAAGTGTTCCTAAGAATTTTAACATATGGCTTAAATCTGCTGCATGAATAACCGTATAGAATGAAGTGAATAAGAGAAGCTTACCAAGCTCAGAATTACCTGGAAAAAGAGTTTATTAGCTGGCATTTTTAACCCTGTTCACAATGATACACCGGTTATTTGCACACTTCTAACAAACATCTTAAAAAGTGAAGGCTGGTACAGATTTCATGTCTGTACCGGCCTTTTCAATAATATTATAAAACAACCTACTTCTTTTTCTTCGCTTTGGCTTTCGCTTTTTTGGCTTTGGCGGCTTTTACTTTTTCATCGGTTTCCTCCGCCTCCTTTAACAGCGCCCTCCAGTCGTATTTAGCTTCGGCGCTGAAGTCGATGGTGGCTTCGTAGTCTTCCTTGTCTACTTCCAGCACTTTGATGTCTTTCGTCAGGTAAGACTGTATCTCGTCCAGAATCGGCTTCTCTTCAGGGCTGCAGAACGTAACGGCAATGCCTTTGGCTGTGCCACGGCCTGTGCGGCCCACCCGGTGCACGTAGTTCTCAGGTTGCTCTGGCAGGTCATAGTTTACGACATAGTCTACATTCGGAATATCGATGCCGCGTGCGCTCACATCAGTAGCAATAAGCAGTTTAGTATCGCCCTTGCGGAACTTCTTCATGGCGTCGAGTCGGTCTTTCTGATCTTTATCACCGTGAATGGTCATGCTCTCAATTTCCACGCGCTCCATGGCTTTCATCACCCGCTCGGCACGCACTTTGGTTCGCACAAACACCAAAATCTTCTTATCCGGGTTTTCCTTTACCACGCGCTCCAGAAAAAAGCGTTTGTCGTCCATGTCTACGTACATCACCGAGTGGTCCACGTTCTTCGCTACCGGGTCCTTTGGCGATACCTGGATGCGCACCGGCTTGTTCACCAGCGAATAAGCCAGCTCTTTTATCTTTTCGTTGATGGTGGCCGAGAAGAACAGCGTCTGGCGCTTGCCCGGCAGTTTGGTAATCAGCTGCCGGATGTCGTGTATAAAACCCAGGTCCAGCATGTGGTCTGCCTCGTCGAGCACGAGCACCTCCACACGGTGCAACTGTATATACCCCTGGCTTACGAGGTCGAACAAGCGGCCCGGCGTGGCCACCAATATATCAATGCCTGCCTCCAGTTTCGCAATCTGCGGCCCCTGCTCCACACCACCGAACACGCTGAAAGTATTTACACGGGTGCCGCGGCCAATTTCATTAAATACCTCTGTTATCTGAATCGCCAGTTCCCGCGTAGGCACCATCACTACGCATTTAATGCCGTCGCCACGCTTCCTGTTCTTACTGAACTGCAACCTGTCGAGTACCGGAATAGCAAAAGCCGCCGTCTTGCCCGTACCTGTCTGGGCAATAGCCAACACGTCTTCCCCTTTCATAATGGGCGGTATGGCTTTATACTGTATGTCAGTGGGCTTCGTGAAATTAAGCTTGCTTAAGCTTTTCTTTATTTCATCAGAGATGCGGTAGTCTTCGAACTTCATAGGGATGTAATTTAATGGCTACTGCCTATAAATACGGCAAAAGCGGCCTGCAAAGGTAGCTTATCTTTTTGGCATCTACAGCCTAAGCACTCCTTTCACGTTTTGCCCTGCTTTACCCGGGCAAATTTAACAGTCTGCTCAATTAAAATTCCTGTTTGAGACTGCAACTGGTTTATACTTCCAGCATCAGTTTATCTTCACCCAACTCCTCTTTCATTACAATGTTCAGGTCATGCAGCGCCTGCGCGCAGTCGCCATAGTAAGAGGAACCGTGCATGGTAGCCAGCGTCTGAGGGTTTAGGGCTGCCAGTTCCTGCAGCATACCCGCGGTTTTGTGGGTGTAAGGCATATAATCGTTTAGTGGGGATTGCTGCATATTCCGAAGCGCAGCCTTTACCTTCTCTATGATGTCTGATGTAGTGATAGGCGCACAGTTCCCATTATGATGGAAAAGGTCGGAGCAAAGCAACGTCTTATTCTTTTCTTCAAACAATACGCCTGCATCCCAGCCATGTGGCAGGTGGGGTGTAGGTATAAAACGATAGCTATACTTGCCTGTCTGCAGCACATCTGCCCTGGTTAGCCCTCTGGCCGGCCTTATAGCGAAATCGCTCATGTTCACCATAACCCCTACCTCGCTGCAAACAGCCTGGGCATGAGGCGCAATGCCCAACCAGTCGTTCAGAGAACCGCATTCATCTACCTCAAAATGGCTGAAGCCAATCCAACGAAGCTCTTCCGGGGAAATGAGCTTTGCCACGGCCTCCTTCAGCATCGGAAACATACTTCGCATGCCGGTGTGATAGAGCATCGGCTCGTCATCCTTTACCAGGAAGTGGTTGAACTGCATATCGTAATCGGGCACATACAGGCTGATTCGATAGAGGTCTGGGGCAATTTCATCGATTGTTGTCATGGCTATTAGTTTAAGGATACACTGGAAATAAGCAAAAACAATATCAAATGCATTCTATACATATACGATTAACCTTTCAAAAAAATCCACTGATGCAGACAAATAAATAATAGTTACAGAAACTTTTATGATAGTAATGCTATTATAAATAAAAGTTTAATAACTTTGCAGCAACTTAATGGTTACAGAGTGTAAAAAATGAAAGGCATAAACAACGAAAATGGCCACTAGCATACATATCAGCCTGGATCACAAATGCTATCTGCGGGAGCCGGAAAGCACTGAATTGGGCAAAAAAATTATTTCAGAGAGCATTAGGCTTATTAATGCGCTGGGTTTTGAGCAGTTTACCTTTAAAAAACTGGGAGCAGAGATTGGCTCTACAGAGGCCTCCATTTACCGCTACTTCGAAAACAAGCACAAGCTGCTGGTATACCTCGTGTCGTGGTACTGGGCCTGGGTAGACTATACAGTTATGTTCCAGACACACAACATATCCGACCCTCGCAAGCGCCTGTGCAGAGCCCTGGAGGTGCTGACAAAAGCTGGCCAGGATGACGACCCGAATATAGCCTATATAGATGAGCGCATCCTTTACCGCATTGTAGTGGCGGAATCTTCTAAAGTATACCACACCAAAGAGGTGGATGCTGAAAACAAGGAAGGTTATTTTCTGGAGATAAAGCGCCTTTGCCGCCGACTGGCGCAGATGGTACTCGACCTAAACCCGGCTTACCCTTACCCGCATGCGCTCATCAGCACGGTAATGGATGCGGCACACCAGCAAATGTACTTTGCCAAGCACCTGCCGTCGTTAACGGACATAAAAGACACGCAGCATCCGGAAGAAGAAACAAAAGATTTCCTGAAGCACCTGCTCTTTTCAACAATTGATAGTATACAGTATAAAAGCAAGCAAAGTAACCATGGCTAACCCTAGCAAACAAAAGCATGCAACACCCATGCAGCGTTTCCTGAACCTGCTTTCGATAGAGAAACGCGAGATAATCTACCTCTACGTTTATGCAGTGGCGGCAGGACTTATCAGTTTGGCGCTGCCGTTGGGTATACAGAGTATTATTGGCTTTGTGTCCAGCGGGCAGATATCGGTGTCGGTGGTCGTACTTATCGGGCTGATTGTGCTGGCTCTGCTCATCGTAGGCGGTTTGCAGGTGATGCAACTATGGATGGTGGAGTACCTGCAGCAGCGCATTTTTGCCAGAAACGCCTTCGACTTTGCTTATCGCATACCACGCCTGCAGGCCGAGGCCCTGGATAAATACTACCCACCGGAGCTGATGAACCGCTTTTTTGACGTGGTATCGCTGCAGAAAGGGTTAGCGAAAATACTGCTGGACTTCTCATATGCCGTTATCCAGATTATATTCGGGCTGATTCTGCTCTCGCTCTACCACCCTTACTTCATCTTTCTGGGGGTTATACTGGTGGTGGTGCTCATCTTCATTATCTGGAGAACCGGAGACAGGGGTGTGGAGACGAGTATCAGGGAGTCGAAGTACAAGTATAAGCTGGTCGCCTGGCTAGAGGAACTGGCCCGCTCCCTGAGCACGTTTAAACTGGTAGGGCACACCAACCTGCCAATGGAGCGCACGGATAGTTATGTAAGAAGCTACCTAAAAGTAAGGAAGGAGCACTTCAACGTCCTTATGACGCAGTACCTCAGTTTTGTGGGCTTCAAGACCTTTATCACAGGCGGCCTGCTGGTGCTGGGCTGTATCCTGGTGGTGCAGCGGGAGATCAATATCGGCCAGTTCGTAGCCTCCGAAATCATCATCATCCTTATCATGACAGCGGTAGAGAAGATTATCGTGAAGCTGGACACGGTGTATGACGTGCTGACCAGCTTGGACAAAATCGGGCATGTAACAGACTTGCCTATTGAAGAGGTAAAAGGCATCAACTTGGAAGAACTTTCGCTTGATGGCGGCCTGAGCATACAGGTACAGAACCTGCGCTACCGCTATCCAGGCCTTCACAGAGCAACCCTTGAGGACATCAGCTTTAGCATCAAGCCGTCGGAGCGCATCTGCCTGGCGGGCTACAACAACTCAGGCAAGAGCACGCTCATTAGCCTGCTGCTGGGCCTGTACCCTTCATACGAGGGAAGCATCATCTACAGTGGCGTGTCGCTCCGCGACCTGCACATTGGCAATTTGCGCAGCCTTATCGGCGACAATATGTCGAAGGAGCAGTTATTTGACGGCACGCTCCTGGAGAATATTACACTGGGAACTGACCTGCCGCTGCAGGATGTGCTTTGGGCAATAGACATGGTAGGGCTCAGCGATTTCGTGCACAGGCTGCAGGATGGGCTTCAGTCTTACCTCGTGGGTGGCAGCCAGCGCCTGCCGGGCAGCATTGCCCGCAAAGTAGTGATGGCACGCAGCCTGGTACGGCGCCCCAAGATGCTCATCATCGATGACTTCTGGGTGGGCATGAGCAAAAAAGAGAAGATGAGCTTAATGCGTACACTCACCGGTGAGCAGTTTAACTGGACAATGATTATTGTATCCAACGACCTGGACGTGATGGAACTTTGCGACCGCACGCTGCTGCTGCAGGACGGAAAATTGGTAGCCTCCGGCAGCTATGAGCAGATAAGCCAGCACGAATTATTAAAGGAATTAACGGAAGTAACAGCCTAAAAACTATGGCAAAGATAGTAGAAGATTCAACCCAGAGGAATTACATGGAACTGGAGGCCATGCAGCAGGTGCAGACGCCTCACCAGGGCCGCGTCCTCACCTACTGGATAGGAGGCATCTTCCTGGTGGTTGTGCTGTGCCTTTTTTTACCCTGGACCCAGAACATAAGTTCACAGGGCGAACTGACTGCACTTACACCACAGGACAGGCCTCAGACAGTAGAGGCGATTATAGCAGGACGTATTGAGGAGTGGTATGTGATGGAAGGAACTTTTGTAGCTAAAGGCGACACCATTGCAACCTTATCGGAGATAAAGGAAAAATACATGGACCCCAACCTGCTGGCTAACCTTGGCCAGCAGTTGGAAGCGAAGCAAGGCTCTGCCGTGGCAACGGGAGCGAAAGCCGAGGCCATGCAGGAGCAGATACAAGCGCTGCGAGAGGGCCTGGTGTTCAGCCTGCAGAAGGCCCGTAACAAAGTAGAGCAAAGCCGCCTGAAATTACAGAGCGACAGCATGGACGTGGTAGCGCAGCGCACTGAGCTGGCTATTGCCGAATCCCAGTTTGAGCGCCAGGAGAACCTATACGAGCAGGGCCTGAAGTCGCTGACAGAACTGGAGCAGCGCCGCCTGAAACTGCAGGAAGCACAGGCAAAGCTTTTATCACTGATAAATAAGTTCGACGCTTCCCGCGCTGAGCTGCAAAACGCCCGTACAGAGCTTAACTCGCTGCAGGCGGAGTACGCTGATAAAATCGCGAAGGCAGAGGCAGAACTAAGTTCTACCCGGTCCTCCATCTTCAGCACACAGGCAGACGTGGCAAAGCTACAGAGCGAGTACACCAGCACGCAGGTCAGAAGTCAGTACTACCACATTCTGGCACCGCAGACAGGCTACCTGGTTAGAACATTGAAAGCGGGTATCGGCGAAACCATAAAAGAGGGAGAGGCTTTGGCAACCATCATGCCGGCCAACCCGCAACTGGCAGCCGAACTTTATGTAGACGCCCTGGATCTTCCGTTGATAGAGCCGGGAGATGACATGCGGCTGCAGTTTGAGGGATGGCCTGCCCTGGTTTTCTCAGGTTGGCCAGGTGCCAGCTTCGGTACCTTTGGCGGCGAAGTGGCTGTAATCGACAACACAGGCACAAATGGCCAGTACCGTCTGCTGGTAGTGCCAGACCCGGAGCAGGAGGACTGGCCTGATGCTTTGCGTGTCGGCTCTGGCGTGCAAGGCTGGGCCATGCTGAACACGGTGCCTATCTGGTACGAGATATGGCGCCAGCTAAACAACTTCCCGGCTGACTATACCGGCACCGAGCCTAAGGCAACAAAAGACACGGCAAACAAAGCTCAGGCGAGCTATGAAGAATAAGCTGAAGCATGATACGAAAGAATAGACACCTCATTCTGCTGTTGGCGCTTGTGCTGCTTGTATCTGGTACGCCTATAGCGCAGGCACAGGTGCTGAGCCCGGTGCAGCCAGAGGCAGATGATACCATTCAGGCCCTTACGCTCAGGGATTTCCACCGCCTCATCCTGCAACACCATCCTGTTGCCTCTCAGGCTGCCCTGCTCACGGAGCAGGCGCGTCAGGAGTTACGGATGGCACGGGGTATGCTTGATCCTGTTATCAGCAGTAACGTGTACCGCAAAGAATATAATGGCAAGGAGTACTATAACCTGTGGAGCAACACCCTGCGCATACCCACCTGGTTTGGCCCCGAGCTGATAGCCGGTTACGATCAGACCCAGGGGCAGTATCTTAGCCCTGAAGCCATCACGCCTGAAAGGGGCCTGAGCTATGCTGGTATTGCTGTGCCGCTGGCCCAGGGGTTGTTCATTGACGAGCGGCGTGCTATCATCAGGCAGGCAGACCTGATGCAGGGCATAGCAGAAGCAGAGCGCGTAAAACTCATCAACAAGCTGCTGCTGCAGGCTACCAAAGATTATTGGGACTGGCTGCTGTACTTTCGGGAAATGCAGCTTTATGAGGAAGCACTTGAGCTGGCCTCCTTCAGACTACAAGGAGTGCGTATACGCGTGCAGGAAGGGGACCTTGCCGCCATTGACACGGTAGAAGCGCTCGTGGCAGTACAGGATCGACTTGTTATGCTGCAGCAGGCCCAGCTGGCTTATAATAATACCCGGCTGATGGTGGCCACGCACCTCTGGGGACCTGATCAGGTGCCGCTGGAGCTACAGGAAAGCACCATACCAGCCTTAATCGGCAGCGAGTTAACTTCGCTGCCACAGGATTCGGTGCAGCAGCTGCTGGTAATAGCGAAGGCAAACCACCCTGACCTCCGCAAGCTCTCCCTGAAAGGGCAGCAACTGGAGGTAGAGCAGCGCTTTGCCGCCAACAAACTACTGCCCAAGCTAAACGCCGAGTACAATGTGCTGCAAAGCGACTTTTATTTGAATTCTGATGTGCTGGAGCGCCAGCATATGGGGGCCAACTACAAATTAGGCGTGAGCTTCAGCATGCCACTGTTCCTCCGGGAGGCACGGGGAAAGCTGCAGCTTACAAGGGCCAAACAGCAGGCAAACAGCCTGGAGCTGATACAGACTGTTCGCGAAGTGGAAAACAACTTATTAGCTGCCTTCAACGAATGGCAGGCGCTGGAAGAACAGATCAGATTGCAGGAGCTAATGGTGGAAAATGCAGAAGCACTCCGGAACGGGGAAGTTATCCGTTTCCAGAACGGGGAAAGCTCTTTGTTTCTGGTGAACGCCCGCGAAGTAAAACTCATGGAAGCGCAGCTGAAGCTTTATGCTCTCCGGGCAAAGTACGCTAAAGCCAAAACAACATTGTATTGGTCTGCGGGTGAGATTACAGTAGATTAATTAATGGATCAACTAATAAAGTGCCCCGCTGGGATTATTATATCACGTTATTAGCTAAGCATTTCTGTAGAGGCGCAAAGTTTTGCGCCTCTACTTCTTTCAGGCACAGTCAATAAACTTTAAAGACTTCCGACGGCTTTAAATAAACACAGAAACATTTCGCACCATCCCCTAAGAAATTTGAATTAATCTCAGTCTTTAGACTAACTCCTCCAAATCCTGAAAAGTAAAACAAGTAAGCAGCACTAGAAACTCAGCAGGATTAACAAAAAAACCTCCCATCATAGGAAAAATAGCTTAAAGACCTCCCATTCTCTTCTTTACACCTCTTTAAGTAGCCTCTCCAGCACTTACAATAATTATAAATTAGTATATAAAACTTGTCTAATGTTACGAATTCTTCTCTATATTCGCAGCTTTAAATTTTATAACCTTTTTTATGAAAACATTCTTACTTGCATTCTCGGCCTGTACCCTGGCCGCCTTCACGTCCTATGGGCAAACTTACCCGGCTGACACAACCGCTGCGCCAACTTTAAAAGCGCAGGCAAACCATGTGGCCACAGAGCTTAATGTGAATCCTTTTAACGGAACCATAAGCTTGAACAACTCCATCAATCAGCTTAAGTTCAGGTACTTTATGGTGCCTAACCTTGCTTTGAGACTTGGGCTTAATGGAAGCAGAGTAAGCGATCTTTCTGAGAACGTGAACCCTTACGGCACAAACTCCTACCGCTACAAAAGCGAGCGCAGCAGCACAACTATTGGCGTAAACATTGGTGTGGAAAAGCACTTTGCCGGCACCAGAAGACTGTCTCCGTACGTGGGAGCCGACTTTGCAGTGGTAAAGAAATCCTCCGAACATGAAATTACCGAAGGGCAAAACACCACAACCATCACTGGCGCGTGGCGGAGCGGAACCCTATACCAAAACGGTTATTCCTACAGCTATGGAGAGCGTGGGTATACTAGCTACGGGATTAACCTGGTAACAGGATTCGACTTCTATATGGCTAAGAACTTCTTCTTTGGTTATGAGATGAACTTTGGCTTCAGCCAAAAGAGTATGGAGGAGATAGATGTGAAGCAGACGGGTTCAAACACAACTCCTTCTGATAATGGCGATGTTAAAGATACATCCTTCTCATTTGGGCCCAGCCTGATGAATGGCGTTAGGATAGGATATGTATTCTAGGGCAAACAGAAGCGACACCTCTATGAAAACGTATAGCCTCCGAACTTCCCTCCTGCTACTCCTGTTTTCCTTTTTCCTGCTGCAGGGTTGCGAAGAGGAAGAGGAAGTACACCCGGAGATTCAGACCATGGAAATCACTGCCCTGTCACCGTCTACAGCTACGCTGAAGGGCAATGTTATCACCAAGGGCAAGTTTCCCGTTTTGGATTATGGCTTTGTCTATGGCTTTTCCCCCGATCTGAATGAAGCTAATGGCACAAAGGCTTCCCTGGGAAAAGATGCGCAGCCAGGTATATACACTGAAGACGTTTCGGCTTTAAGTATACCGAATAATTACTACTATAACCGTACGCTTTATGCCAGGGCTTATCTTCGAAACGAAAAAGGAACAGTATTTGGGCAGGTTGCCTCTGTTATGCTCCCATCGCCCAGTGTGCAGAGCATCATACCCAGCAGTGGGAAAGCCGGCGACAGAATAACTATTAACGGCACTTTCTTTGCCAGCAGCCCCAACGAGGTAGAAGTCACCTTCGGCGGGGTAACTGCCCGGGTAGTTGAAGTGACACCTTCTAAGATAGTGGTGGAGGTGCCTGCAGGCATTACGAGTAACAGCTACTACAGCTATAACCAGGTACAGGTAGTGCTCAGGATGGCAAACGAAAACCACAACGTCACCTCTGATTTCCGTATTACCCCGACAGTGAGTGATTTCTCTCCTAAGTCTGGCCCTTTGGGTACGACTATCACTATTTCCGGTGAGAACCTGCCCAGTTCCTATTATTACAACAGCAGCATCAGTGTGTTGATAGGTCAGACAGCGGCATCCATTTCCAGTTACAGTTCAAACGGCATTCAGGTAGTTGTACCTAATAGCATAAGCGTTGAAAGGGCAGCTATTTCTGTGATAATAGATGGCGTCACCACTATTTTACCTGGTGAGTTTACCGTAACACCACACACTGTCACTTCTATCTCACCTGCTTCAGGCTTGCCGGGCAGTTCTTTCTCCATCTACGGAAGCAACTTTCCATATAATTACTACTACGGCAGCCATATCACTGTAAAAATAGGGGAAACCATTGCATCTGTGTATCAAAATTCTACAGGTGAGCTGACGGCAAGTATTCCACCGAATATGCAGCCAGGCAGTTATGCAGTAAAGGTAACAGCCGGCCCACATACTGTAGAAGCGCCACAGCAATACCAGGTGCTGGCTCCCGCTGTCACGAGTTTTGCTCCTACCTCCGGTGGCATTGGGAAGGAAGTAGTCATCAGTGGGACATTTGTATCAGGCGCCTATTATACTGTATACTTTGGGTCTGTCCAGACAAGCGCCTACAGCAGCTCATCCACCTCACTCCCTGTTCATGTACCAGGTGGAGTTGACGCAGGCAGTGTAAAAATTAAAGTGCAGCATGGCGATACTATGTTGGAAGCACCAGGAAACTTCACGGTACTTGCACCGTCCATTGCCTCTTTTACCCCGAGCTCAGGTGTGGCAGGGTCTGAGGTGGTTATTACGGGCTCTGGCTTTACGCCCCACACTTACTACACAGCAGTTAAGTTTGGTACTATTGCAACCTCTATTCTTAGTATCACAGAAAACACCATTCGTGTTGTGGTACCTTCAGGCGTTACAGGGGCTGTAAAAATAAACGTGATCCATAACGGGCAAACCATTATCAGCAACGACAACTTTACTGTCACAAACTAACAACAGGTAGAACATACCTGTCATTTTAAAGCGGCTACCATTTTAGGGGTAGCCGCTTTTTATTTAGCACCTATTTGCTGAAGACATCAAAATGCCACCTGCGCATACTATGTAAGTATGGAAATCAGCACGTTTAAAACCTTCCTCCCACCACTACCTTCTCTTTATACTCCCGCTTCTGCCCGTTCAGGTCGAATAGCTCGATGTAAAACAGGTAATAACCGATGGCTGCCTTGGTACCGTCTTCCCGGAGGCCATCCCAACGAAAAAAGCCGTCTGCAGCCAGCAGTTCATTGCGGGCTAGTTTCCGTATTTGACGGCCCTGTGCGTCAAAGACAGTGATGTTGGCAACAAAGCCGGTTTGACTTGTAGTGAAGTTGATAGTAGTAAAATCATCGTAGCCATCTCCATCCGGAGAAAAAACCAAAGGCTCCACCTGAAACAACTGCTGCGCTGCTGTTGTCTCCTGCGACTGCGAGTTGCGGTAGCCGGGCGTGGCATAGCCCACGGTGCTGGCCGCAGAGTGGAAGTTGCTTGCAACCGTTGGCCCCTCCAGCCGAATCCGCTCTAGCGAAACCCCGTTCAGGTCGTCAATCAAATCAAAATGCATCGCATCGCTGTAGGAGAAACGGTCAGCCGTTTGCCCGTCAGGTTGTATGACCACTACAGTTCCTGCTTCATCTGGGTAAGAGGGCAATGCACTCATAGGTAGAAAAGCCTCGTCCTGAGCAGCTGGATAATTCATTTTGATGTTGCCGGGGTTGGAAGTAAGCACCACGTACTGTCCCGGTGCCAGCACATAGTGGGAGGCTGTAATAATACGGTTACCAGCCACACTATCGCCACTGGTATTGGCCAGCTGCCAGTGCTGCAGGTCAAGATACTTGCTGCTGCGGTTCACCAGTTCCACAAAGTCTACTCCGCCTGAACGCGGGTTAAACAGAAGTTCGTTGATGACCACATCGCCGGGCTCCGGGGCTGATGGCAAGGCAAAAGTATAGGTAAAAGGCTGGGGACTGAGGTTACCGGAACAATCACTGATATGGGTGGCGGTTAAGGTATACCGCTGGCTCTCCTGCAGGGGCGCAGCCAGCGTGAGGATAACTTCTGTAAAAAGTGGCCCCTGCACCTCCACACTAACAATTGGTATGCCTGAGCTGAGGCTGTAATTAGCTACTGTAGCCGCCTGTGCACTGTCGAGCCGCTCACTGAAGCGCAGCAGCAGTTGGTCAGGGGCAACGGCGACCACCTCTGCCAGTGCAGGCGGCGTATTATCAGGATTTGAAGCAGCCACAGCGTTTGCCTGCCCAGGCGTGCCGCCACGCGGATCTACAGAGGCAGTCCAGTTTTCTATACCGCCGCAAGGGTTGGTCACATCCACCATTTCGAGGCTCCAGCCACCTTCCCGCTTGCTGTTGTCTTTGTACCAGGCGTCGGAGTAGTTAACAGCATAAATGAGGCGGCTATTAGGCTGGCGCAGTTGCAGGAGTTCTCCGCCGTTGTTCAGCCCTGGAAAGTTGCTGATGCCGATGACCTTACCATATGCGGCAAAATTTGCCACCTGCGCATTCGGCACCACCACCGCATACTCTCCCGGCAATAGTTGCGCATCCGGAAAAGTAGCCGTAGCCGTGGCATCGGAGTAGCGGATACCCTGCAGGCTAAGCACTTTGTTTGTAGAATTATACAGCTCGATATACTCCTGAGGCGGTAGCCCCACGGCAGGCGATTCATCTGCCATAATTTCTGTGATGAGCAATTCGTTGTAACCCGGCAGCACAGCAGGCGGCACAAACCTGAAGCTTGATTCTGCAAGGGCTGGCAGCTTGTTCCCGTAAAGGTCAGAAAGACCAGCTATACGGAGCTGGTTAGTTCCACCGCTAAAGCTCTGGCTAAAGACCAGTCGCACAGTACCGGCTTCTGTTAGCTCCGCTATAACAGGCCTGATGTTTCCGTTCAGGGTGTAGTTCGACTCCTCCTCTGCCGGTCCTGACTGCAGGGGTTCATTGAAATACAGTGTCAGCTCCTGCGTGTTCACCGTTTCGACTTCCACCAGTACAGGTGGCTGCGTATCGGTGATGGCGAAGTCATCGAAGAAGAACTTCTGGCTATTGGCTGAAGAGTAGCGCAGCAGCAAACCAAACCAGTTAGAGCGCATGTAGGTAGCATCCGTGCCAGTGCCCTGGCTCACATAGCTCTGGCCGGAGCCGGAGACATCTATCGCCAGCTCCCATTCATACATGACGCTTCTGGTTACGCGCACCCGCACCACATTATTCGTACTGCTACCAATGGTCTGGTCTTCGCCGTTGATGAGATTGACAGCTGCTTTGCCTGGGTCTTTCCGGAAAAGGCTTACCTCATCCGGTGTGCCGCCGATGCGCACAAAGTAGCCGCTGTTGCTGTTGCTTTGTAGATCTTCGGAGTCAGAGATGAGAAAAGCATCGGCATAGTTACCGGCAGAGGTAGCCAGCTTTAAATTTGCCCAAAACTCCCACTTGGTGCCAACTACAGCCTGAGAGGGTGTAGCCAGTTGCAAAGTGGTGCCGGTAACAGCCGTGCCGTTGCTTTGCAGTTGCCCCTGCTGGTTCACTACAAAACTACTTTCGTCACCAGTCCAGTGAGGGCTATGGGTTAAGTTGCCATCAGCGAAACTTTCCTGGAGCTGCGCTTGTGATAAGAGCGGAAGTAGCAGAAATATAGCGAGTAAAGTTTGTTTCATTTGCATTTTTCTGAATAAAACTTACTTACTTTGCGAATAGCATAAAATATGTATGCGCTTCTTGCAGATGCTGCAGAACCTATTAAACAGCAACACTTTTATTTTGCACCTTTACGGGTTTATACTGCATTAAGGCTATATATTGGTTTTATGCTGGCTGCACATAGTCGCTAAACCTTTGCTTATTGTGTTTAAAGGCACTTTAGCTCCATAAAAAATTAGACATTAATTATTTATCTATACCTTAAAAACAATGAAAGTAGCAGTTGTAGGCGCCACAGGATTGGTTGGCGGTGAAATTTTGAAAGTACTGGAAGAACGTAATTTTCCGGTAGATGAATTGTTGTTGGTTGCTTCAGAAAGGTCTGTTGGGAAACAGATGGAGTTTAAGGGTAAACAGATAAAGGTTATCGGGATGCAGGATGCTATTGCAGCTGCCCCACAAATTGCCATTTTCTCTGCCGGTGGCGGCACTTCTACGGAATGGGCTCCTAAGTTTGCCGAGGCTGGTATCACCGTGGTAGACAACTCCTCAGCCTGGCGCATGGATCCTAGCAAGAAACTGATAGTGCCTGAAATCAACGCAGACGAGCTGACGCAGGAAGACAAAATTATTGCGAACCCAAACTGCTCTACCATTCAGATGGTGGTGGCGCTAAACAAGCTGCACGATGAACTGAAGATGAAACGCATTGTAGTGAGCACCTACCAGTCGGTAACAGGCACAGGCAAGGCGGCTGTAGACCAGCTCATGAATGAGCGTGCCGGCAAAGATGGCGAAAAAGCATACCCGTACCAGATTGACCTGAACGTGTTGCCGCACATTGATGTGTTCCAGGACAACGGGTATACCAAAGAGGAAATGAAAATGATCCTCGAAACAAAGAAGATCATGGGCGATGACTCTATACGGGTAACGGCTACAGCTGTGCGTATCCCGGTAATGGGCGGCCACTCTGAGTCTGTGAATGTGGAATTTGAGAAAGACTTTTCTTTAGACGACATCTACCGCATCCTGAACGAAACAGAAGGCGTGGTGGTAGTAGACGATGTGAAAAACCTGCAGTACCCGATGCCGAAAGATGCACACGGCAAAGACGAGGTGCTGGTAGGGCGTGTCCGTTTAGACGAAACGCAGCCGCGCACTGTAAACATGTGGATTGTGGCCGATAACCTGCGCAAAGGCGCTGCGACCAACGCGGTACAGATTGCGGAGTACCTGATGAAGCACGAGCTAGTGTAGGTTCTGTTTTTCGACTCACGTAACACGTATTCCGTAGCACGAAAGAACAGATAGTTCCCGGGTTTATCTCTCCGGAGCTAGAAGATGGGGGCTTCTTAGTCCCCATCTTTTTTTGCTGCTTAGGAAATCTGCAGCAGGTCAAGCCAAAGGCTCTGAAAGGGCACAACGCAGATGGAACCAGAAATTTGCTTTTTTTAAAAGACAAGTGCGGCTGAAATCAGAACAACTTACTTTATCATTAAAATCAACCTGATAGAACAAAGAAGAACTATTACTCTATTTTTTTTGTATCTTCCTTACTTAAACCCTCTTATAACATGAAAATAATCTCCCGCATTGTATTGTCTGCTGCTGTTTTAGGCTTTGTAGCCTGCTCCTCTGAGAAAGAACAGACAGTCACTGCTACAGCGCCTTTGAATACAACAACTTCAGCACAAGCTACAGGTACTGCAGCGCAGGGTGCAACAGCAGCTTTAAACCCAGCACATGGCCAGCCAAACCACCGCTGCGACATACCGGTTGGAACACCTTTAAACGCTCCTGCACAGCCTAATCTAAGTATGCAACCCACTGTTACGCCGCCTACGCCAGTCATAAAAGGGGCAGTAGCATCCGGTGTTAACCCACCGCACGGAGAGTTAGGCCATGATTGCTCTATTCCGGTAGGGGCAGCGCTAAATTAATAACTGAGGCAAGCATAAAGCAACAGGCGGGTACTTGCATATGGTCGCATGAAGAGCAGCTAAACGCAAGCACCCGCCTGTTGTTATTATCGTTTTACCATGCTCCTTGCAGGTATCCTGTAAGCCTGGCTCAGGGTTGGTAATACCCAACCAGGTACATGGCCAGCCCAGCCAGTGCACTTACTATTATCCACGGAATCATGCCGATTTTGAAACGGTACATGGCAAGCAGTGAGACGGCAACCCAGCCGAGACTAACATAGTCTACTGCCGGCGTATCACTACCTTCTCTTATCACCACAGCCTCCCCAAAATAGACTGTCAGGTTTAGGACGACTCCTACAACAGCTGCGGTTACAACACTTAATACTGCTTTTATGCTGGTGTTGCTTTGTGTTCTTTCTATGATTGGCGCCCCTGCCAATATAAACAGGAAGCAAGGCAGAAAAGTATAGAAAATAGTGACCAACAGCCCCACAGTGCCCATCAGCAGAGAGCCGCTGAAATAATTATACCCTGCCATGAACCCTACAAAAGCCAGCACCATTACCAGAGGGCCAGGTGTGGTTTCGCCCAGAGCCAGGCCATCGATCATTTGGTAGCTACTGAGCCAGTTGAGTTTTTCGACCGCTACCTGTGCCACATAGGGCAAAACAGCATAGGCTCCACCGAAGGTAACCAAAGCAGCCTTCGTGAAAAACAGCGACAGTTCAGTCCAAAAGCTAGTGTCTTGTAACAGCAGGTAGAACAAAGCAAATGGAGCCAACCAGAGCAGCAGGGCTATACCAAGCTGCATCGTCACCCTTTTCCAGCTAAACCCGGTATCAGGCAGCTCGGTGGAAGCATTTATGTAGTAACCGGTTTCATGGTCAAATGCCTTTCCTTCTGTAGTGCGCACCTGGAGTACACCCGGAAATAACCGCAGTATGATAACAGCCACTATAATAGTCCCGAGGATGATGAATGGGAACGGAATATCCAGAAAATAAATGAGGATAAAGCTCAGCAGGGCCAGCACATAGTGCAGCCAGTTTACCAAAGCTTTTTTACTGATTTTAATTAAGGCCAGTGCTACAATAGCTACTACAGCAGGCTTCAATCCATAAAACAAAGCCGACACCCAGGGTATGTTGCCATACGTAACATAAATAACACTTAGCCCCAGCAGGATGAACACCGAAGGCAGCACGAACAGGATACCAGCCGTTAAGCCGCCTCTCACGCCATGCAGCAGCCACCCAATGTAAGTTGCCAGTTGCTGCGCCTCGGGCCCCGGAAGCAGCATACAGTAGTTGAGCGCATGCAGGAACCTGGAATCGGAGACCCATTTCTTTTGCTCTACCACAAACTCATGCATAATGCCAATCTGCCCTGCCGGTCCACCGAAGCTGATGAACCCTAGTTTCAGCCAAAAGAAAAAAGCTTCCCTGAAACTCGGTTTTGGATTAGCCTGAACAATGGTAGGCTCAGCTTGCATAGGTTGAAACTTAGCAGGTAAGAGATAGGGACCAGCATTAATACGAAGGCCTAAACTGACCTACACAGGAGATGGAAAGCTTAAAAATATTACGCCTATAACTAGCCGTTGTTGCTCCGCAAGCATTCAAAGAAATTAAATCAGAATCAGGCTTTTATCCACAACTTGCCCTGACTCAGCAGAGAAACCAGATGGCAGCGGCATACCTTTACCACCTTTGAAGGTTATAATGCTGCTGTAGCCTCTCCCTCCGGGCAACCGGTTTCAATCATCTCGCTTAAATTGCCGGCACATTCCACTGGAATAAAAGGATAAATGGTCTCGCCATCACTACAGTACTTAAAGGTAGCAAACCTGGACCTACTTCGTGGATACACCCACCTGTCTTCATTACAGCCGTACACCATCACAGGGAACTCCATGTAGTTATAGTCCGTGTAAGAGACTACCTGCCCATCTTTTGTAAACAAAAGTCTTCTATTTAGCTGCGGCACAGTTTCGCCACCCCATTTAAACCCAATTGCGTCGCTGATAGCACGCTTGTCTTCTCCCGCCTGAAAGAAGTACAGCGTATCCCATTCAAAATTTGTCAGGCTTTCCAGGTCTACTACATTATACCCATTTTCCCCGATTTCTTCTTCATCAACGGCAGCCTGCAGCTCGTCAAGCAAGTTGGTATTGCTGTCGGAGCAGCCCAAAAATGTAGTGATTGTAAGTAACAGCAACAGTTTTCTTATCATGATATGCTTTTTTGTAGTGCAGGTATACGGGAACAAACACCGTACTGGGTTTTATAGATCAGGATGTATAAATTTTTAAAAGGCCGGATTACGTTGAAAGTAGCAATTTTTACTTAAAAGTCTACCTTATACAGCCACTCCATCTGGTTTTGTGTGACACTTTCGGGCATTGCCCGGAAAAGGCTGTTGCGCATGCTGCCCAGCAGCGGTTGCTGCCATTGCGCCACCTGCCCCAGCAGCCTTGAGAGGCGGATGACTTTAGCTGTTCGTGCCACTCTCCGTTTTTCGTATAATGCAAGCGCCTCCGCTACAGGGGTTTGCTGCTCCAGGCACTGCCCCAGCACTACCGCATCTTCAATGGCCTGGCAGGCCCCCTGGCCCATGTTCGGCGTGGTTGCATGCGCAGCATCTCCCAACAGCACGACACGCCCAAATACAAACTTTCTTAAGGGCTTTATGTCAGCAATGTCGTTCCAGATAAGCTGCTCCGGTTTTGTGCCAGCCAGCACAGCCGCTATGGGAGGATTTACTCCTTCAAAGTGCGCTGCTAAACCTTCTGGGGTCATCTGCCGCATGCGCTCATCACGCTCCGGCGCATTGATGCAGGCATACCAGTAAATGCTGTTGTCCTGCAGTGGCGCGATACCCACCCGCCCCTGTGGAGCCCATGTCTCCGCCGAAATCATGGTATTTATCTCCACTCCCGGGTTCTGTATAACAGCGCGCCAACAGGTATAGCCGGCGTAGCGCGGCTGGCGCTGCGGCAACAGTTGGCGGCGCACCACCGAGTTAATACCATCAGCGGCAACAAGCAAATCAGCCGTAGCCTGGGTGCCATCGGTAAAAGCAACCTGCACCTGTTCTGCCTGCTGATTTATACTGGCGCAGCGCTTGCCTAACAGCAGCGAACCTGGCTGCAGGTGATGCTGCAGCACTTCGTGCAGGTTGGCTCTGTGTATCACAAAGTTGCTGATGCCGTACTTCCTGCTCAATGGCTGAGTATCGAGGTTGCTGATTACTTTTCCGTTTTCATCAAACATCACCAGCGCTGTCAGCTGTTTCCCGCGCGCCACTACTGCCTCGGAAACGCCTAAGCGTTCTAAGCCCTGCATGGCATTGGCAGCCAGACCTACCCCGGCTCCCACAGGCTTCAGTTCAGGCGCGGCCTCATATACCACCGCTTCGATGCCTGCTTTCTGTAGCGCAATGGCAGCACACAAACCGCCTATTCCACCTCCTATAATAATGATTTTCATTCAGTTTGATTTACAGCATTATGTCAAAGTTCCAGCGGAGGGACCTGTTAATACAGCATAAAACAGGTCGCTCCGCTGGAGCTAGGGATATGACCAAGTTGATTTCTATCAACAGGTCGTCCCGCTGGGACTTTAGTTTGACAAACGATGATTTGCGGTATAACTGTTTGCAGACACAAGACTTCAGCACCTGGTGCTTAACGGTAAGCACCGCTTCTGCCTATAAAAAAGCAGCACAAGTAAAACTCATGCTGCTCCCTGTTTATTCTTTTAATATGGGACCTTTACATCAGGCCCGCACCTCACTTTGCTTCGGGTAGTGCCCAAATACTTTGGCAATCCACCTTGGCAGGAAGATAGACCCAAGTATGAGGTATGGGTAGTACGTGATCAGGCGGTAGAGCACAACTACGATGCTACTGAAACCGCCCAGGAAGAGGCCGAAGAAACTTGGGAACGCCATCTCCACAATCCCGGCACCACCTGGTGTAATAGCAATCAGCATCACAATCCAGAAGATCAGGTTTCGGGAAATAATCAGCATGTGCTCGCTGAGCGTAACATCGGTAAAAGCGGCAATAAGGCAGTTGAGCAGGAAATAACGGGCACTCCACACAAAAATTGTAGAGATAATGGCTCTGGACCAATAATTAAATCCTTTGCCTTTGAGTTGCTCCGATGCCCACACAATTTCGTTGCCGTGCTGGAACGCATTCACGCGCCACTTGCGCAGGAAATGGACGGAAGTAACTTTTAGCAGCAGCCACTTAAATGCTCTTGGTTTGACAAAAAGGGCATAAATCATGGCGAAAGTATACACTGCAATCAGGCTATAGCTGATATAAAAGGCCGACTGCAACTTTGCTACATCGGATGGGTCGAGATTGAATGTGGGGAAAACCTGCCCCTGCGTCAGCAGCAAGGCAATGGGGGCCGCCACAATAAAGAACATGTTGTCCAGCACAGCCGTGAGCATGACATACGCCAGCGACTTGCCCAGCGGAATACCTTCTTTGTTCAGGATGATGGTGGCAATGGTAGTACCACCCACTACGGAAGGTGTAATGGCGGAGGCAAACTCCCAGAGCATGATTACATCGAGGCTGTTGCGCCAGGTCAGGAATTTATCGGTGAGGCTGCGGATGCGGTACATATAGCCGACATCGCGCACCAACAGCACTAACAGCGCCGCCACCAGCCACCATACGTTGGCCTGGGCTAAACCCTTCAGTTCACTTACCTTGTCGTCTCGTATAAAAAGCCAGACAGTAGCCGCCAAACCCAAAAATACCGGTATCAGAATTTTGACGGGGCTAAAACTTTTAAGTATTGTCTTCTTGTTCTGGTCCATGTAAGTGTAATGGCTTAAGCCTGTCCATGCTGCGGCATAATGCCAGCGGTGGCAGAGGCATAAAGCTTATAACTAATCGTATGCCAAACGGTTAGCCTGATCAGCAATTTTGTTTTGAATTACCTGCTATTCTTCTATCAACAATTGCATTACCTGCGCTGCCTGCCCTTCGGCAACGGTTATAATGAAATCGTTGAAGCCTTCGCCCACTTCTACACCTATCAGGTTAAGCTGCAGCATGTCCAGAATAGCCAGGAAGTTGAATATCATCCCGATTTTGTCCGGAAACTCCGCGATAAGCTGCGAGAAAGCCAGCTGATTGCGTTCCGTCACCATCCGCATGATAAGGTCACGCTGTTCCTCAATGGTATACGGATACGTGATAACGGTATGTTTGGGTCGGCTTTGCTCCTCATCGTAGCGCACCATCACCTTCTCGAATACCCGCATCAGCTTGTAAAGGCTCAGGTCCTGCAGTTCATACTCGAAATGGTTAGCAAGGGCTATCTGCTGTAGCTCCTCGTGTATGTTGCCCCGGTTCTCCTGTGCCATACGCTGCTCTTCCATAGCGGTCAGATCCGGAATGGCGCTTTTATACTTTTTGTACTCCAGAAGGTGTTGCACCAGCTCTTCACGCGGGTCTATCTCGTTTCCTTCTTCGTCTTTGTCAGCGCGCGGCAGCAGCATTTTGGCCTTGATGCGCATAAGCGTTGCAGCCGTCAGAATAAAATCGCTGGCTACCTCTATGTTCAGCTGCTCTAACTGCTGCAGGTAGCCCATGAATTCATTCGTAATCTGAAAGATTGGAATATCGTGGATGTCTAGTTCGTCGCGTTCAATAAAGAAGAGCAGCAAATCAAAAGGCCCTTTGAACAGTGGTAATTTAATCTCGAAACTCACCTGTTATAAGCTATGGTTTAGGCGCTTGGCACAGCGCAGTTCACAAAAATAAGGATTTTCGGCAGACAGCTACCATAAAAGCCTCCTCTACAATTAAAAGCCAGTCGAGCATGGTTCAGAACGTATAGCTCAAATCAGCATGTTTAAAAAAAAACATTTGCCCTTCCCGTATAGCTTTGCCTTCTGAAAAGCAGCCTAAGCTACTTATTTAAACATAAATATAGATTTCACTATATAATATACGCCTTTTTTTCTGCGCTTCCGTATGAAACAAGGCGGTTAAAGAGCATGCTTTTATCTAATTTTATTAACTTTACCCGTTGGCCGTTAGCGTAATTGTTGCCATTAGTAAACTTTCGCTACATTTTTTTGTTGGGTCTTTAAAGACAACCCTATGATTATTAAACCCGGAGAGCTGCTGGCCTCTATCGACACACCTGCCGACCTGAGGAAACTTAAGGAAGCGCAACTGTTGCAGGTTTGCCAGGAACTCAGGCAGTATATCATTGATGTCGTGTCGATACATGGCGGCCATTTTGGTGCCAGTCTCGGCGTAGTGGAGCTTACAACAGCCCTGCACTATGTGTTCAACACGCCCTACGACCAACTGGTGTGGGATGTGGGGCACCAGGCTTACGGGCACAAGATACTAACAGGCCGCCGCGACATTTTCCATACCAACCGCAAGTATGGTGGCATTTCCGGATTTCCTAAAAGAAAAGAAAGCGAGTACGATACCTTTGGCGTAGGCCACTCCAGCACCTCCATCTCAGCGGCACTGGGTATGGCCGTTGCTTCTAAGTATAAAGGAGAAGACCAGCGCCAGCACATTGCCGTGATCGGCGACGGTGCCATGACAGGTGGTATGGCCTTTGAAGCGCTGAACCATGGCGGCGTGGCAAACGCCAACCTGCTGGTAGTGCTCAACGACAACTGCATGAGCATCGACCCGAATGTGGGCGCACTCAAAGAATATTTAACGGATATCACTACCTCCCGCACTTATAACAAGATGCGCGACGAGGTTTGGAAAATACTGGGCAAGATCAGCAAGTTCGGGCCGGATGCCCGCACAGTTGTTTCAAAAATTGAGAGCGGCGTAAAAGCGGCCATTCTGAAGCAGAGCAATCTGTTCGAAGGTCTTAACTTCCGCTACTTCGGCCCGATTGACGGCCACGATATAGACCATCTCGTGTCAGTGATGGAAGACCTGAAGCATATTCCGGGTCCGAAAATACTGCATTGCCTTACCACAAAAGGCAAAGGGTTTGCCCTGGCCGAGAAAGATCAGACTAAATGGCATGCGCCAGGCCTATTCGACAAGATTACGGGTGAGATTTATAAGAAGCATCACGACACGCCACAGCCTCCGAAGTATCAGGATGTGTTTGGCCATACCATTGTAGAACTTGCCGAGCAGAACCCTAAAGTAATGGGCGTTACGCCTGCCATGCCTTCCGGCTGCTCTCTCAACATTATGATGAAGGCCATGCCGGATCGTGCCTTTGATGTGGGCATTGCCGAGCAGCATGCGGTTACTTTCTCTGCTGGTTTAGCCACGCAGGGTATGATTCCGTTCTGTAACATCTACAGCACGTTTATGCAGCGCGGCTACGACCAGGTAGTGCACGATGTGTGCCTGCAAAACCTGCCGGTGGTTTTCTGCCTCGACAGAGCTGGTTTTGCCGGTGCCGACGGCCCTACCCATCACGGTGCCTACGACATTGCCTACATGCGCTGCATCCCGAACATGGTGGTGTCTGCCCCAATGAACGAGCAAGAACTGCGCAACCTAATGTATACTGCCACACAAGACGGTGCCGGTCCGTTTACTATCCGTTATCCGCGTGGCGAAGGTGTGATGCCGAACTGGCGCACCAAGCTGGAGCTGATTGAAATCGGCAAAGGTCGTACCGTACAGGAAGGCGAAGAAGTAGCCATCCTTACTTTCGGCCATATTGGTAACTATGCAACTGATGTCTGCAAAAAACTGAAGTATGACGGTATTACCCCCGGCCACTATGACATGCGTTTTGCCAAACCACTGGATGAGGAACTGCTGCATCATATCTTTAGCAAATATGAGAAAGTAATTACCGTAGAAGACGGCTGCCTGCAAGGTGGCTTCGGTAGCGCTGTGCTTGAGTTTATGGTCGATAATGGCTACACCTCGCAGGTAAAACGCTTGGGTATACCTGATCAGATTTTCGAGCATGGCTCACAGATGGAACTGCATAAAGAAGCAGGCATGGACCCGGTAGCTATTGAGCACACCGTTCGCGAAATGATAGGTGTGCCGGTGAAGGCTTAAGGTTCGACAAAGGAAGAAACGATAAAAGACATACAAACAAAAAGCCTCACAGTGTTTATGCTGTGAGGCTTTTTGTTTGTATGAATCAGGATTTACAGGATGATGTTAAGGACGAACAGGATTACTGTTGCGTCTGGCGTACAAAAATTAATTATAATGCATCCTTCAGCCCACAACTAAGTATGAGAGACTGGAAAAGTATAAATTTGCAATTTGAATCCTTCATGATTTGTATCTATCATAGTTCAAATCCTGTACATTCTTACAGAATCCTGTAAATCCTGATTCAGACAATATTATGGCAAACACTTATATAGATGCGGGCGCTGTAGATGCTTTGGTTTTCCTGCATGGCTTCTGCGAGAGCAAGCAGGTTTGGGCGGATTTTATGAAGCCGCTGCAGCAGCAGTTCAGAACCATCGCGTTGGACCTCCCCGGCCACGGCGATAACACAAAAGGCATCAGCTGCTACAGCATGGAGAGCATGGCAGAAGATGTGAAGCGCCGGTTAGATGAACTAGGCGTAAAGAAGTGCCTCCTGGTCGGACACTCTATGGGCGGCTACGTTAGCATGGCCTTCGCAGAAAAGTATGGCCATATGCTCAATGGGCTTTGCCTCTTCCACTCCTCCGCCCTACCCGATACAGTAGAAAAAAAGGAAAACCGAAACAAAACGATCGATTATGTAGAGCGCCATGGTGTGGTAAACTTCGTCAATCCTTTTGTAGAGCCGCTCTTTTTCAGCGATAACAGGGCTAGACTGAAAGAAGAGATCGAGATGATGAAGGAAATCGGCCGGCAGACACCAAAAGAAACAGTATTAGGTGCGCTGGCTGCCATGCGCGATCGCCCGGACCGGACAGAAGTGTTGAAGGAAGCAAAGTATCCTATACTATTTATTTTTGGAAAGGATGATGGTGCCGTGCCGATGGAGAAAGCCCTGGAGCAATGCCACCTGCCCGATAACAGCATGGTTTACTTTATCGCCAAAACCGGGCACATGGGCATGTTCGAACGCACCTATGAAACCCGCAAAACACTGCAGAAATTTGCTGAAACAACCTTTTGAGTTAGAAAGTTAGAGGGTTGAGGAGTTAGTGAGTTAAATTGCAACTGCATCTGGTCTTGTATAGAAGCTGGTGAGGACAATTACTGCACAACACTGATTTCATACTCAATTAGCCAACTCCACAACTTTCTAACTCTCTAACTCCTCAACTCTTTAACTCAAAATAACTTTCCAACTCTCTAACTCCCCATCTCACTAACTCAAATGTCTCAAACTGTCACGCCGCCTTCTGCACCTGCCCGCATATTGCCAACGATTGTGTTTTCTCAGTTCGCAGGCACTTCGCTTTGGTTTGCTGGCAATGCAGTGCTGCCAGAGTTGCAGGCTTCGCTGCAGTTGCAGGAAAGTGCGCTGGGCCTGCTCACATCGGCTGTGCAATTTGGCTTTATTCTCGGCACACTCTGCTTTGCCTTTTTCTCGCTGGCTGATCGGATATCGCCGAGGCTGCTGTTTTTAATTTGTGCCTTGTTGGGCGCTACAGCCAATGCGCTGGTGCTTTTCTCTGCCACAAGTGTGGGAGGAGTACTGCTGTTGCGTGCGGTGACAGGTTTTTTGCTGGCAGGCATTTACCCGGTGGGAATGAAAATAGCAGCTAGCTGGTACAGTGGTAGGTTGGGCAAGGCCATCGGTTACCTGGTGGGGGCGCTGGTGCTGGGCACTGCCTTCCCGCACCTGTTGCGCGGACTCGGGGCAGATCTTCCCTGGCAAACAATGCTGCTTGCTGTTAGTGCATTGGCAGCTTTGGGAGGTGTTCTGATGTACCTGCTGGTGCCCGATGGTCCTTATCACAGCAAAGGCATTGGGTTTGATACGGGCAATATGCTGAAGGTATTCAGGGAAAAGGAATTTCGTGCTGCGGCCTTTGGGTATTTCGGGCATATGTGGGAATTATACACCCTATGGGCTTTTGTACCTTTTATCTTAGCCTTTGGGCTTCCACAACTGTCACCGGATCAGCTCTCAATTTATAGCTTCAGTGTAATAGCGGCCGGGGCTATCGGGTGTATTGGGGGAGGATATTTGTCGCAGCGTTGGGGCAGCAGTTGGGTGGCGTTTGTACAGTTGCTGCTGTCAGGTATTTGCTGCATCCTGTCGGTGTGGGTGCTGCAGGAGCCTGCCCTGTTGCTGCCGTTTCTGCTGTTCTGGGGAATAGTGGTGGTGGGTGATTCGCCACAGCTTTCTGCACTTACTGCTAAAACGGCACCTCCTCAACTTGTGGGCACAGCTCTTACTGTTGTCACCTCTATTGGGTTTGCCATTACTATCGGAAGCATACAGTTTACGGGTTACTTGCTCACTGTTATACCGCCGCATCTGGCTTTCGCTTTACTCGCTATTGGGCCTCTGGTTGGCCTGCTTTCGCTGCGCCCGCTGCTTCGAAAGCAAAAACGGCAGCCCGCTGTTACGCAGACTGCCGTTTAAAAAATCGAAACTTCTTTTTTATATACTATAGATTACGGAAAGAGTTGCTGCCTTATTTTGCTTTCAGCTTCATTTCCGAGCCATCCGGCACTCTCAAGTTCATTTCGTCTTCCGTCAGCTTCGTCACTTCATAGTTCACCGTTTCATTTTGCTCTTCAAACTGAAGTGTCAGGCGATTGGCGGCCTGATCAAAAGACCACGTTCCTGTTCTTAACATCCCGCTTTCACCCAGCGCAAAGCGGCCATCTGCATAAAACTGCATTCCTCCCTGCTCATCGGTATCTACCTGCTCTACTTCCTGGCCTGCTGAATCCATTTCCTCATCCGCCACCCAAGTTTTACTGTTTGTTCCTGAAATCATATTCTCAGAACCCACTTCATCGCCTCCGCCGCAGCTTACCAGCATTACTGCAAACAACATAGCCAGCAGCGTGTTCAGTGTGTTTTTGTTATTGCTTTTATTTTTCATCATAAGGTTCATAGTTTATTTATAATGCGTCTGAAGGCATATGCTATTGCCTTAGCCTTGTATGCTTGCTTCTTACGGTCTTCTTTATCATGCCGTTGCAATGCAGTAGCACAACTAACTCTCTTTGCAGGCGTATTTTAACTTTAAGCGGCTTTTGCTAAGCACCGTAGCCGCATTTTATAATTACGTTTGACTTAAAATTTATACCGATATGGGATTAATGGATTTTTTTAAAAAAGGGAAAAAAGAGCCAGCTAAACCGGCAACAAATCCTAAAGGAACAGAAAAAGCAACCACAACACCGGGCAATCCGAATTCAGCGTTCTATACTGACAAGGACAAGAGCCAGATAAAGCCTGCCACTCCTACGCAGGATATTTATACTGTACAAAGCGGGGATTCCCTTTCTAAAATCGCCAAAAAGCACTATGGCGATGCAGGTACCTGGAAACGCATTTACGAAGCAAACAAAGACACAGTGGGCCCTAATCCGGACCTAATCCGGCCGGGCCAGCGCCTCGTGATTCCGAGAGACTAAATTAATCTGCTTAAAACAGCAGCGGCCAGCATAAAATGCTGGCCGCTGCTGTTTTAAGCATGTCCTAAGGTAAGTCTTCTAACTTTAGCAGTATTAAAAGCCTCTCCGGGATGGATTGTATTGCTGCTGTTGCTGGGGCTGCTGTACTATTCTGTAGCTAACAGGCACGATAAAAGATGCTGCAACAGGAACGCCATTAGAAAGAGCCGGCTCCCATTTTGGCATCAGCTTCACCACCCGGATGGATTCATTATCCAGCAAGGGGTTTACAGACTGCAGTACCTTGACATCCTCGATGGTGCCATCGGCAGCTACAGCCAGGGAAAGCAGAACTATACCTTGTATACCAGCCCGCTGGGCTGCTGCAGGATAACGTATATTCTTCCCAAGGAACCTAAACATGGCCTCCTCGCCTCCCGAAAATGCTGGCATAGTGCCTGGCTTGGGCTGCTTTGCCAGTTTTAGCGTGTCAGCACCTAACCCTGTCTGGAGAATCACCTGGTATTGCTGGGTCCCGCTGTTTTCCTGTACTTCCTGCACATCCAGCTTCAGCACATGAGCCAGCACAGGATAGCCCGGCTTAAATGCGTTGGTATCAACGGCCCACTTCTCCACGACAGCCAGATAAGGAAGATCCGCTGACAGGTTAAATTTGTCTTCTGCGGTATATTCACTTATCTTTTTACCTTTCGCATAGATATAGCCTTTTACCAGCATTCCTTTGTTATACACCTGCTCTATCAAAGGCTTTCCTTCCTGCCTGTCTGCTGTTACAGGAGCATACTGCCATGTGCCATGCCGAACCCCGTTTATATAATTACCCTTTAACTGCATCTGGCTATTGTTTTCCCCGGGCAGCAGCGCCACATAGGTGCCGGTGCCATGTGCCACAGTCTGTTTTCCACCATCGTCCCAGAAGTTCTGAAACCTCACGGATAACCTGTCGCATACCACTTCCTGCAAGGGCTTCCCGTTTTCACGCCAGAACTTCCAGGTTCCGATGGGCTTATTGTTTTCGTAGCTCCCTTGCCGCATTATTTGTCCGTTGGGGTGATAGAAAAGCCAAATTCCCTGTTTTTGCCCTTTTACATATATGCCTCTGGCCATGATCTGACCGGTGTCGTAATAATCTGCTACCGTTTTGTCGAAAGCCATTTCAAAAAGGCTGCCCGCCTTAATAAGAGAATCAGGTACAAAGGCCAATCGGGTGAAGACAGCGGTTTCTCTCTTCGTTACCTCCCATTTATGGTTGTAGTAGATAGGCACCTCTTGCTGGGCCTGTACAGAAGAAAACCCGAGCAAGAGCATCAGGAGTAAAAGTAAAGTTTGTTTCATGTGGATAAGATTGGATTTCTGGAACCGAATATAGCATAAAAAAGCAAAAGCCGCATAACTTTAAAAGTTAGGCGGCTTTCAATCAATGAGTAAGGCTTTCTGCTTAGAAGCGCTCGTCGGCAGAGAAGAAGAAATCGCCTTCAATTTGCGCGTTCTCATCAGAGTCAGAGCCGTGAACAGCGTTCGCCTCGATAGACTTGGCATATTTCTTACAAATAGTGCTTTATAATCTGTTACTGTAAAATGAATTAACCATATAAGCTATATTTTCATTCTCTTATACTGATGCCCCCGTTTGAGAAACGGAATGGCAAAACCATGGTCATTTCTACAGGCTTACCCAATCTAGTGGCTGGTCTCCATCCAGGCATTGTACTTACTAATCTTACAGCTTCAGCATCTACCAAAGGAGAAAGGCCTTTAATAATTTTAACATTCTCCACATTTCCTTGTGCTGTCACGGTAAAGCCTATTACCACTATCCCTTCAAGTTTTGAAGTTTTTAATTCAGCAGGAAACTTAGCGTTAGAAGTGAAATATTTATAATAATCCTTTAAACCCTTTTGGAAAACAGGCATGACTACAGGTGCTCCATAATCTAATGTATCGATTTCACCATTGTCAAATTTCTGAATGATCTTGAAGTAGTGTTCAGGCGCTGCCCCTCTAGAGGATTTTAAATTTACCTTTAGTACTTCGCACTGCATCAGGTCG
This sequence comes from Pontibacter pamirensis, assembly GCF_010015475.1. GTDB lineage: Bacteria > Bacteroidota > Bacteroidia > Cytophagales > Hymenobacteraceae > Pontibacter > Pontibacter pamirensis. The sequence goes on along the minus strand of NZ_SSNI01000001.1, from coordinate 134,008 downwards.
GCTATCACTGGATACTTTAACTCATAAAAGGCAGGATCTGGATTAAGCTGTTCCATCATTTTCATGTAATCAGGCACAGTCAATATAGTTATTTTGTCGCCAGAGGTGTACTTAGACTTAAGTTTGCCATTGCTATAGCTTGCGCCAGCCAAAAATTTTCCTTCTAAGCCATAAGTTTGCTCCATCTCCACCTGACCCTGTGGGTTTATGATGTGCCATTTATCAGCTTGATATCCGTCTATTAACATTCCTTCTAGTTTCGAAAACCCAACTTTGCCTTCTGCAGGAAAATTAGCAGTATAAATTCCGTTGCCATTTTTGACAGTTTGCTCACCAACTTCGTTCCAACTACTGAGTAAACGCATATTTTCTTCTTCAAAGCGAGCTTCCAATAATGGTTTTCCGTCCAAAGTCCAGAATTTCCAGTTACCAGAGGGTTTGTTGGCTGTAAAACTTCCTTGGCAGTCAACCTGCCCATTTGGAAAGTAAAATGTCCACTGCCCCCACTTCTTACCCTGCTCATCATAATGCCCCCTTGCCAGAACAGTATTGTCAGCATAATAATCTGTAACAGCATATCTAAACTTCGGAGCTCGTAAATCTGTGATTTTATTGAGAGCACTCGGCAAATATGCTAAACGTTTAACAACAGCTGCCTCAGGATTAGTAACCTGCCACGCTGCATTGTAGTTTATAAGCAGCGCCTTGTAGTCATTAGAATTGTCTTGCTGAGCAAAGGATAGCAGCCGCGACGCAAGTAGAAATAAAAGCAATAGTAAAATTTGTTTCATGTTAGAGTTGCTCAGGTTGTTGTAGGCCTAAATATAATACATAACCTATATACTACACATAAAAAAGCCGCACAACCAGAACGGTTGCGCGGCTTTCAATCAATAAGTAATTTTTAGTGTCTAGAAGCGCTCGTCGGCAGAGAAGAAGAAGTCGCCTTCAATCTGCGCGTTCTCGTCAGAGTCAGAGCCGTGAACAGCGTTTGCCTCGATAGATTTGGCGTACTTCTTACGGATAGTACCTTCCTCAGCCTGCGCCGGGTTGGTGGCGCCAATCAACTTACGGAAGTCTTCCACAGCGTTGTCTTTCTCCAGAATCATCGCCACGATAGGGCCGGAAGACATATAGTTTACAAGGTCGCCATAGAAAGGACGCTCTTTGTGCACTTCGTAGAATTTACCTGCACGCTCCTCAGATAGCTTTGTTTTTTTCATTGCCACAATACGGAAGCCGCCTTGCTCAATCATTTGGGTAATGCCGCCAATGTGGTTATCTGCCACCGCATCAGGCTTAATCATAGTGAATGTCTTGTTTCCGGCCATGTCTTTTAAATCTATTATAGGTTATACTTCGGTTTTCGGTCTGCAAAAGTAGGGCATTTCAGGTAAAAACAGCACACTTTCCATTATACTTTAGTTAACTCTTCCATTGCCTTCAGGGTTGTTCAGCAGCGCATGATGCTGTCTAAAGCGCTAATTAATTGCTTTAGAAGTATTTTATTCTCAAATTTGCGCCTTATATCCTTATTAATCAGAGGATTTAAACCTATAGTATGCACAATATCAATGCGCTGCAAGAGCTTTTGCAGGAGCCTAAAGAGGTGATGATCACCACACACCACAAACCAGACGCGGATGCGCTGGGTTCTTCGCTGGGTTTGGCAGGTTACCTTAAAAAGAAAGGCCACCGTGTTACGGTTATTACGCCTTCTGACTACCCTGAATTCCTGAACTGGATGGAGGGCAACGATGATGTAATCGTTTACTCTGAAAAGAACGATGCCCTGGTGCAGCGTATCATAGCAGAGTCGCAGGTGATTGTCTGCCTTGACTTTAACACGCTTTCCCGCATCAACGAGATGGGCGAGTATATCCGGCAGGCCAATGGCACGAAGGTGCTGATAGACCACCACCTGGAGCCCGAGGATTTCGCTGACCTGGACTACGCTAATACCAGCGCGGCCGCCACAGCCGAAATTGTCTATGACCTGATAAAGGCAATGGGCGATGCTGACCTGGTAGACACCGGCATTGGGGAATGTCTCTACGCAGGCATCATGACTGACACCGGCTCTTTCCGGCATCCGAGCACCTCTCAGAATGTACACCTCATTATTGCCGATCTGCTGCAGATTGGCGTGAAAACCTCTAACATTCACCGCCTTATTTACGACAGCTCCACGGAACTGCGCCTGCGTTTTTTGGGTTATGTGCTGAAAGATAAACTGGTGGTGCTGCAGGAGTATAAAACGGCTTACATCTCCATTACGGCAGATGAACTGAAAGCTTATAATTCTAAAACCGGTGATACGGAGGGCTTGGTAAATTACGCGCTTTCCATTGAAGGCATAGTATTTGCAGCGCTCATCATCGATCGCACACAGGCTGTGAAAATGTCGTTCCGGTCGGTAGGTGATTTCTCTGCAAATGAGTTCGCACGGTCGCACTTTAACGGCGGAGGCCATAAAAACGCAGCCGGAGGTATCTCTATGGAGTCACTGGAGGCTACCATACAAAAATTTGAAAGCCTGTTGCCGCTGTACAAAGACCAGTTGCAGCACACCTAACCAAGTAATAATTCAAATCAACTTATATCAATGCTATCTAAAACCAAATTTTTGCTGCCAGTAATAGCTGGCGCTTTTCTGTTGCAAGGCTGCAACAATAACAGTGACGAGTTTTATACAACGGCTGATGGCCTGACCTATAAAATTTACGAAAGAACCGAGGATGGTGCGTACGAGAACAAAGGTCAGGTTTCTCCTGAAGACACTACTGGCGCTAAAATAGGAGAAGTAGTGACAATGCAGATGTCTTACCAAAACGCAGAAGACTCTGTGCTGTTCGATTCCCGCACCCAGGACCAGCCGGTTATGATCCCGGTAATGGAGCCAACGTTTAAGGGTAGCCTGGAGCAGGCCCTGATGATGATGTCTCCGGGTGACAGCGGCGTGTTTAAAGTAAGCGCTGACTCTCTTTTTGCGAAGACTTTTGCACAGCCAATGCCTCCGTTTATTAAGCCAGGTTCACAGCTGACTTTCTTTATCAAAGCAGAGAAAGTTCAGTCGAGAGAGCAGGCGATGGCAGACCAGCAGCAGATGTTTGAGCAGCAGATGCAGGAAGCGCAGACGCGTGCTGTGGAGCAACAAAAGATTGACGACCAGAGAATTCAGGAGTATATCCAGCAAAATAACCTGCAGAATGTGCAAAAAACAGAGTCTGGCGTTTATTATGTGGTAAATGAGCCAGGTAAAGGCCCACAGGCCAGTGCAGGCGACCAGGTTTCGGTGCATTACAAGCTGACTCACCTGGATGGTAAAGAGTTAGAGAGCTCACGCAATAACCCTGCGGCGAATGGCGAGCCATTCAAATTCACGCTCGGCCAGGGCCAGGTAATAAAAGGATGGGATGAGGCGATTCAGAAGCTGCAGGAAGGCAGCGATGCCACTTTACTTGTTCCTTCTACTCTGGCTTACGGTGAGCAGGATCGTGGTCCTGACATGCCAGCCAACTCCATCCTGCGTTTCGACGTGGAACTGGTGGATGTAGAGAAGCAGTAAGTACCTATTAAAATTATTCTTATGCAGAACATTAAGTCATATTTAGGAAAAAGAAGCCGCCTGCTACAGGCGTTTCTTTTCTTTGCAACAATCGGAGTTCTTGTTTCCTGCTCTAAGGATGAACAGTCACCCTACTATTTTGACCCGGTAGCACAGCGGGAGACGGATGATAAGCTTATTCGAGAGTACCTGAGTGCTAACAATGTGGATATGGCCACTGTAACCAAGACAAACTCTGGATTATACTACCAACAGTTGGAGCAAGGCGGAGCCGTTAAGGTAGAGTCTGGGGATAACGTAGAAGTTAAGTATAAAGGATGGTTAGTGAATGGCACGGAGTTCGACTCTAACTACGACAGCACCAGACCTTTTATATTTAAGGTAGGTGCAAGAGAAGTTATCGGAGGCTGGGACGAAGGTTTAAAATTGATGAAAGAAGGTGAAAAAGCCCGCTTGTACATCCCCTCCCACCTGGGCTACGGCCGCTATCCTCAGGGTGGCATTCCGTCAAATTCAGTGCTTATCTTTGATGTGGAAGTAGTGGATATCAAATAGTACGCTAAAAAAGTGTAAAAAGCCGGGGCGATGTAGCTGTGTACATACCCCGGCTTTTTTATGCCTATAGGTTAACCCTGCTCCTACTCTGCCAGTACTTCCGATAGGATAGCCAGCGATTTTATCTCACCCAGCCGGTCTATGTGCAGCTGGTAATAGCGTATCAGGATGTCCAGCAGTTCGCGCCGGACGCGCCCATTAGGGATTATGCCTGGTGACGAGTCTTTTAGCAACAGGTCAAAGAAACGTTCGTGCGCCTGCAGTGCCAGCACAGGAGGTGCCGAGGTAGCAGACTGGGCATTGGCCGAAAAGGCTACCTGCTCCACAATTTCTGCCCCGGAACCCGGCCCGAAGCCCAGATGGTAACTAAGCTGCAGCAAAAACACGAGGTGAAAGTTCTCAAAGCCCTGCTCCTGCGCATCAAAGAAGATAATGGCGTTGTAAAGGAAATGAAACAGCACCGGATTCTCCTCCTCCTCCTTTATAGTGCGCGACACCATCTCCGACAGAAACAGCAGGATGCTGCTCTTCCGGATATCAAAAGGAATAGAAGAAAAAGGGTGAGCGGTTTTGAACTCCGATATGCGTGTAAGCCCGCCTCTGGACGAGGTATACACCACCATCTCCAGCAGCGTGAACGGCTGAAACAGGGCAACGCGTGAACCAGGCCCTTTCTTCCGCACCCCATTTACAACATACGACTGCACCCCCAGTGCCTCCGTGTATACTCTGGCAATAATGGAAGTCTCGCGGTACTTGATATGGTTTAGTACAATGCCCCGTGTTTTAACTAGCATAAAGGTTGGATGCAAATATCAGCCTATAAGATACAAGGCTATTCTCTTCATATATGAGTGATGTAACAGCTTATTTAAATCTTAAAATAAACAGCCTTCTCAACTCCTACTCCAATACGGCTATTTTACTGATACAGGTTTGCCCGCCTTCAGCATCTGAACTCATTACCAGGTATACCCCGGCTTTCACACGTTTGCCGTTGTAATCGCGGGCGTCCCAGGCAAGGGTGCCTCCCAGCGCTTTTGTCTTGTACACCAGTGTTCCGGAGATGTCGGTGATGCGGACATCAGCATTGTTTGGCAACCCGGAAACACCCACCAATCCGGTATAGTCGCGGCGCACGGGGTTCGGGAAAACAGTGGCGCATTCAGGCTCACCTTCTGTGATGGTGGCGCCTGCCCTGTAGGAAGCAACGCCTGCCTCGGTGGCTACAAACACTTCCCCAGTTTTATGCTCTACCGCCACTGACAGCACTTTGTCTGAGTGCAGCGGGCTGTTTTGAGTCGTAAAGTGATGTAGCACTGCATCGCCGTCCGGGCTGAAGAGCCAGAGGCCGTTGTCGGTTCCCATCCACTTCCGGTTGGCACCATCTACTGCAATGGAGCGAACAATCTGCCCGTTCAGCAGCGGCCTTCTATCGATTATCGGGATGTGAGCATCGTAAGGTTGTGTTTCAAATACAAAGCCGGGGTTATAGAACACACCTACCCCACTGGCTGTACCTACCCAGATGTCGCCGTTCAGGTCTTTAGCCATACTATAGACCGCACCGTCCGGCAAGCCGCCGTTTCCCTCCCCGGTTGTTAGCTGGCGCACCCGATTCTGTGTCTCATCAAACACCACAAGTCCTCTGCTGGTGTTTCCCCTGCGCGAAACAGAGAGCCATTTCTGATTATAGTCATCTACCTGAATCAGCTCCAGGTTATTGCCATCCGCTATACCCGGAATCGCGAAGGCTTGCCAGGTAGCATCCGTCCGCAGCACATGCAGCCCCGGTGCGCCAGAAAGCTGGTGCCGGTTTACCACCCACACATTGCCTGCTGCATCCACGTCTATATCTGTAATCCGAACAGCACTGGCAGCCGCATCAGGAGAATGGCTTAGCAAGGTACTGTTGCTGTTGTTATAGAGCAGTGCATTGCCTGGCCCGCCCCACTCTAACAGCCCACTGCCGTAGCTCCCGAAGTACATTTTATCTGTTACAGGGTTATATCTGGCAGCTACAAGGTCCTGGGCCGGAACATACTCCTGTGGGTTGGGGTACAGGAACTGGTTGTAGCTTGTCCACTCGCCGTTCTCATGCACAAAAAACCCATCCTGTATCCCGGCCTCCTGATAGCTCTCGTTATAGCCGCCGCTTAGTACATATGCCTTGCCGGCATGTGTATACACCCGGAAGCTGTTGCTGGAATAGGGCCCATCAGGGGCAAAAGCAGCGGCCGCACTACCGTTAATACTAAGCCGCACAAGCCCGTTTGTTTTGTCAGCAGCCCATACCAAACCATCTGCTCCCGCAATAGCCTGCTGTGGCTGCGCCAACAGTTGGTGCGTGAGGTGAGAGATGTTGTTTTGCTGGTCGAGCAGGTACACGCCTACTGCTGTTGCCACTGTTAGATAAGTGTTAGATGCGGTAATATTGTTTATGGCTGTGTTTGGAGCCACTGCGGCAGGTTGCCAATTTCCACCGCCCAGGCTGTATACACCGCTGGCAGCTGTGCCGGCATAGAGCCTGTTGTTAAAAGCAGCCAGACTTGTAACAGTTTCAGGAGTGGGCAAGCCATCGCTGAGGCCCGACCAATTATGGAAGTCCTGAAGATTTGCTCCGGTATGTGCTGCAAGCAACCCGAGGTTAGTTGCCAGGTATATGCTGTCGCGCAATATGGCGGAGGCCTGTACCTGTACGGCCCCGCCACCCGGGCCAAGGTTGCTGTAGGTATCTTTTATCTCCCGCTTTTGCAGATCCAGCGCCACCACCCCGAAAGAGCCGGAAAGGTAGGCCAGTTTATTGTGAATGAAGATGTGGTTGATATTTTTTTCTCCGGAAACAGTCTTCCGGAAAATGTCGCTGATGTTGTAGATGGTGTTCTCGCGCAGCAGATCGACCTGTGTGTTGGCATAGGCTATTACCAGGGTATGGGTTACCGCATCATACCCAATGGTGCTAATCTGCTGCTCCCGAAGGCCATCTACTTTTGTGATGGTTTCAGTAGTATTAAACTCCTTATCATAATAGAAAAGCCCGTTGTCGGCAGCTACATATACTTTGTCTCCGGCGTCAGCCACTGCTTTGCCCTGTTGGTAAGGAACGTGCACCTGCCAGGCACCCAGCGCCATGCTACTTTGCCCATACCCCTCCAGGCCGTGCAGCAACAGCCCCAGCACTGCCAGAAAGCATAGCCAGTGCATGCGTTGCATCTGTCGGGGTTTGTTGCGTATAGGGTCCATAAATGTACAAACGGCTTATTTTATCTGGCATTGTTCCATTACATTCAGCCGTCTATATTATACCGTCTGCAGGCTTTACGAAGAAATAATCAACTCCTCTGTTTCATGCCTTTTACAAAGCAGTGGCGGCAACGGGCTTCATATGAGTCTGTTTCGCCGAGCAGCACCTGCTGCTCGGAGGGAACACTTCGGAAGGAATACGTGGCAATGTCACCACAGTGCACACACACCGCATGCACTTTGGTTACATACTCCGCCACCGCCATCAGCGCAGGCATTGGTCCGAACGGCTTGCCCAGGTAGTCCATGTCGAGGCCGGCAGCAATTACGCGCACGCCGCTGTTGGCTAGCTTTACGCAGACTTCGGCCAGACCTTCGTCAAAAAACTGGGCCTCATCCACGCCTACCACATCGCAGCTACCGCCCAGCAGCAGCATGTCCTGGGCAAAGTCAATGGGTGTGGAGCGTATGGAGTTGGCATTATGCGACACCACGTCCTCCTCATGGTAGCGCTTATCTACCCTGGGCTTGAAAATTTCAATCTTCTGCTTCGCTATCTTTGCCCGGTTCAACCTTCTGATAAGCTCTTCTGTCTTTCCTGAGAACATCGATCCGCAGATTACTTCAACCCATCCTCTCCTGGTAGCGTGGTTACCGTTGCCTACGCGTGGTTCAATAAACATTGTCTGCTAATGTGGTAATTATAATGTGCTAATTTTTTAATGTGTCAATGTGCTGATGGCTTTCCGTGCTGAAACGGTGATTTATTGTTGAATGGTTAAATTGTTTGATGGTTGAATTGTTGTTCTTTCACTCTCTAACTTTCTAACTTATAATAACTTTCTAACTATACAAGAGGTGTGGCAATTTCGTCTGCTCGGGCACTTTTCCGGTGGCATCGCCGCTTTCTAATGTACACTGGCAGGTCAGCCGTTCGTTCTCCTGCAGGCGGCCTCGGTTGCGGTAGCGGGTTTCAGCCTCCGTCAGCGGTCCGAAATGCTCCAGCCCCTGCAGCACAATAATGCGGCAGGTGGTACAGCGGCCTTTGCCTCCGCAGGCGTGCATCCAGTCGTTGCCCTGGGCCTGCAGGGCCTGCAGCAGCGTTTGCCCCGGTGCAACTTTTACTTCAAGCTGCGCGAGGTTTTGCACCGTCAACTTCAGCATAATTTTATAACTTTACAGAAGAAAGTATACCCCATGGAAGACAAATATAATCAATTACACATAGAGCGTTACAGCAAACAGCTGGCAAATCTGCTTTGCGACCGTCACTTCGCCACCTACGATACCCTGAATGGCCCTCAGCTGCTTGGTTTTACGCCGATAAAGCAGGTAAACCTGTTTGTGATAAAAGAACTGCTGCTGAAGTGGCACCAGGAGATGGCCAACCTGCGCAGCCCCTACTTCGACTATGAGCATGAGGACGTAAAAGAGGCGCTGCTGAATTTTATGAACGTGCTCTCGCGCAAAATCCTGATGAAGCGCAATGCTTTTGAACCGCTGCTGCAGAAGGCTATCTATGACACGTTTCTGGTTGTGCTGGCCCCTGTAACAACTTTCGAGGAGAAGTTCCTGCGCATACAGGAAGAAATTGCACTGCCCAAGCTGCAGGAGAACTTGAAGTACATTGATATTGATAAGCCACTTTTTGCCGGCTTTGTTGACACACTTTCTTCCAGCAGCCGTGACCGGGAGTATATCCTGAGCCGTTTTCAGCTGTACGTGAAAGCAAACCAGGGCAAGCGCACGCCCCTGAGTGAGCTGGTACAGCAATTCAGCAGTTTGCTGCCTATCTCTGAGCAGGAGGTGACAGGGCAGCCGGCCCCGGTTGTGGCGGCTACTCCGATACCAAAACCTACTCCGCCCGCTCCAACGCGTGAACGGGAAATTGTGTCGCCTATCCATACGGCACAGCGGGAGGCATCGGCCCCTGCAGTTCCGGCGGCACGCCCTGCCTACCGCCCACAGGTGGACGAAGATATAGAAGAAGAGGCACCAAAGAACGCACGCCCCACGCTGAACGATAACTTCCGGAAAGCGCCTGCTGCCTCACTGGCCGACTCGCACAGCAACCAGAAAATTGAGTCGCTGAAGAACTCCATCTCTATTAACCAGCGCTTTAGCTTTATTAATGAGCTCTTCAGTGGCGACAACATGACCTACTATCATACCATTAAGGCACTGGATGAATACAATGACCCGGAGGCAGCAAAGCGCCATGTATCACAAGACCTTGCCAGCAAGTATGACTGGAGCAAAAAACAGGAGCACGTAAACAAGCTACTGCGCCTGATAGACCGGAAGTTTGCTTAACCCAGGTTAAAAAAGTAACAAGAGAGGCCACTGCAGCAGCAGTGGCCTCTCTTGTTACCAGGCACGTTCAACACCATATTTCATACATTGATAGAATAAATCAGGCCGCTTCCTCAAAAACAGAAAGTAAGCTTAAAAGAGAGCGGCAAGCTGTTGCAAAAGAGAAAGCGAAACACTAATTATGCAACTGTGATGGGTTTCGTCTGTGCCTGGGCATCAAAAACGCCTTTTCCTGTCTTTCGGGAAAATTACAGTAAGTTGACACAAAGAGAAATTTAACCCGTAACCTAAATTAAAATAGAACCTTATTATCAGCCATGAGAGAAGATTTTGACTACGACGACGACTTCGCTAACAGCGATTTTGATGACGAGGATGAGGATGATGACTTCGGAATGACTTTTGAGGAAGACTTGTACCTGATGATACGGGAGAAACTTCGTGACACCATTCAGGAGTTCAAAGGCAAGTATCCTGCAGCCATGAAGAAGCTGGAGAGTGCCGTTAGCTCCTTTAAAGTGAATATCAAGAACACCGATGACGCTAAATTCTACCCATTGGCCGCCAAGCTGCTGAGCGAACACATTAAGCCCTTGGCGCAGGAGTATGAAGAAGTGCAGGAGATATACGATAACATGCAGGCAGACATCACCCGCTTTAAAAACCAGCGCGCGCATGGTTTTGAAGGAGACCTGTACCTGACGGAATAGCTATCAAAGCATCTGCCAGAAGCCCATTTTGCAACCGCAGGATGGGCTTTTATTTGTTATATGAATACAATTCCTACATTATTATGTAATTTTACACGAACTCTAACGTTAGCTACTAGAATTGTTGCTTGCAATTTGTTTTTACTCTTACTTTAAGGCTTGAAAAAATAATTTTAGTTTTTTTCTAATGCTTGCAACCCTTTGTCAGCTTTTGGAATCTACTGCATAGAAAGATTCTGATAAGCTGCGCTACTGAACACTGCGCAAAACACATACTAATTACACAAACTTAATATTCTATTACTTATGGCTGCTAACAAGCTATTTGAAGGAGAACAATGCCTTATTCAGACAGTAGATAAGAAAATTGTGCTCACTACCCATCGCCTCATGAAAATCAGTTTCTCCTGGGTACTTCCAAGGAAAGATTCCGTTATGCTGGAGGATATTATTACATGGGAAATTAAGCAGACGGGCAATAACCTGTACCTGGGCCTGAGTGTTTTGCTGGCCCTTGCTACTTATTTCAATGACTCTTTTGCGCTGTTCAGCGGATTTTTCCTGATCCTTTACCTGATGACGCGCTACCGCAAGATTCATATCAGAACACATGACAACGTGATGGTGCTGCCACTGAACGTGGTAAATGAAAGCGGCGTAAATGTGTTGATTGACACAGTGCGTGTGGCGCAGCAGGATCGCATCGAGCGGTTAAGAAAAAAAGTACCGGTTGCGGCCTAAGCCCATATTTGCATCTTACCTGAAAGCCAGGATGCGTAGTTTCAGGTTCCAGCAAGGTTTTCTAAAATGAGCAGCGTTATCACGCGAACATGAAACACCCCGGTTCCATAGATACAGCTGCCTTCATGTTTTGGCAGCGCATTCCGGCAGCTCGGATTATAAACTTGAAGTAAGCTTTTATATCATAGTATCAGAATAAAGGCCTTGGGGCCATGCAGTTTTCCCAAAGCTGCATGGCCCCAAGGTCTTTATTGTTCGCACAATATCTTATCATTAATCTCGTATTATTACTATATTTATGCGTTTTACAGATTAATGCAGCATGCCAGTAGAAGAATTGATATTCCCGGACAGATTGAAGGCACACCAGCAAAAGATAAAGCAGGTTTTCAACGAAGTTAGTAAAGTGGTGGTAGGCCAGACCTACATGGTGAACCGCCTCCTTATAGGCCTATTTACCGGCGGGCATATTCTGTTGGAAGGAGTACCCGGTCTGGCAAAAACATTAACTATCAACTCCTTATCCAAAGCACTTCATCTCGATTTCCAGCGTATACAGTTCACGCCTGACCTGCTGCCTTCTGACCTGATCGGCACGATGATCTATAACCAGAACGCTTCTGCTTTTGAGGTGAAGAAGGGGCCGATTTTCGCCAACCTGATACTGGCCGATGAAGTGAACCGCTCCCCGGCCAAAGTACAGTCGGCACTGCTGGAGGCGATGCAGGAGAAGCAGGTAACCATTGGGGAGTCTACCTATATGCTGGACCTGCCCTTTCTGGTGCTGGCCACACAAAACCCGGTAGAGCACGAGGGTACTTATCCCCTGCCCGAGGCACAGGTAGACCGTTTTATGATGAAAGTGTACATCGACTACCCCAAGAAAGAAGATGAACTGGAGATTATGCGCCGTATGGCCAACATGAGTTATTCAGACACTGTCTCCAAAGTACTGTCGAAGGAAGACATCTTTTCCATCCGGAATGAGATGAACCAGGTACAGATATCAGAAACGCTGGAGAAGTATATCATCGAACTGGTATTTGCCACGCGCCGCCCTGCTGAATATGACCTGAACGATTTTGCCCCATACATTCAGTTTGGTGTGTCGCCAAGAGCCAGTATCGCCCTGAATCGTGCGGCGAAGGCGGTGGCTTATTTCGATGAGCGGGATTATGTGCTACCAGAGGACATCAAAGAAGTAGCGCATGATGTAATGAACCACCGCATTATACTTAACTACGAAGCAGAGGCTGACGGCATCAAAACAAAAGATTTCATAGAGGCCATTCTGCGGAAGGTACCTATTAGCTAATGTATCTGAACCGGCCCTGGCCGGTTCTTTTGTTTTTGCACAGGCTGTACGTTTCACACTTTCATATTTCTCTCCAACACTCTTTTGGCACCTGCGTAACTCAAACTCTCCTGTCATGCGTTGTGCCAGCAGCAGGTACGGGAGGCAATTTGTTGTTTCACTTAATCTACAGGATATGCTTAGAGGTTTATTTAAAATGTACATGCTCCGCAAGCTAATGGGCGGCATGGGGGGAGGACGCGGAAGAGGGCGTGGCGGATGTGCCGGTATAGGATGTGTTGGTGTAGTTATCGTTCTGGTCATTGCCTACTTTCTCTTCGGCTCCTTTTAGGAGATATAGGCCACACACCGTCTTTTTAAGCCGCTCTGCTTTTGAGGTCACACAGCGCCTCTTCACTATGCAATTGACATCAGCATATATGGCCATATACCTGCTATAAATGCAATAAGCGAAACGCCTGTAGACCAGGTTAATGTAGTCTACAGGTGTTTGAATTTTTATCGTCTGCGTACCGTTGTTCCTTCCATTGTTGCAATATCATCTTCTAACTCTCCAGCCTTAGTTCTTAAAGCACCTTCTGTACCTTTAGCCTACACTGCAGCTAAAAGATGTCTTCCTTTTATACTATTGTACCTCCTGTGGCCCACACTCCAGATAAAGCTTAATTTTCAGGGAAATAAATTAGCCAAAAAAATATTTAAAACGTTACAATTAAAATCCTATTCACAAATATATTATATTATTTATATAATTAACCAAACCACACCTATGAACAAGCAGGAAATTCTACAAAAGCTAAGCCGCAGAAACTTTATCCGTAATTCTGTTATTGCTGCTACCGGTGCAACCTTATTACCATCTGTGCTCACCAGTTGTGAGGTTGTTGACGATTACTTTCCTATTCGCGATTTTGGTTTCCCGGAGGGGATAGCCAGTTTCGACCCTACGCAGGACAGGGTGATTTTGTGGACCCGCTATACTCCCGCCTCTAATGAAAAGGGGAAACCTCAGATACTGCTTGATGTGGCAACAGACAGTGAGTTTAAGCAGGTACTGGTCAGCCAGCCTGTTGAGGTAGATACAGCAAGCGACAATACTGTGAATGTGGATGTGAGTAACCTTACATCAAACACAAAATATTATTACCGGTTCAGAAACGAAAGCAACAGAGCCATGTCTGCCGTAGGGGAAACAAGAACGCTGCCTGCCGCAGGGGAGGCCAGCGAGGTAAAAATGGCGGTGGTTTCCTGTGCAAACTATCAGTCAGGCTTGTTTAATGTGTATGGCGCTGTGGCTGAATCAGATGCCGATGTGGTGGTGCATTTAGGAGATTATATCTATGAATACGAGGTAGGTGGCTATGGTACAAATGAGCTGACCCTTGCACTGGGAAGACTACATAACCCAACAGGTGAAACCATAACGCTCAACGAGTACAGGGCCAGGTACCGGCAGTACAGAAGAGACGAGCAATTGCAGAAACTCCACCAGCTAAAGCCGTTTATATGTGTCTGGGATGATCATGAGATAGCAAACAATGCCTATGAAAGCGGGGCCCTGAACCATCAGCCAGGTGAGGGCAGCTATGAAACAAGAAAACTGAACGCTATACAGGCATGGCATGAGTACCTGCCTGCACGTGTTACGGACAACGCGAAGATTTACAGAAACTTTGAAGTTGCCGGCATTGTGAATTTAATGATGCTGGATACCCGGATTGTTGGAAGGGACAAGCAACTGTACTATACGGACTATTTAACACCAAACGGACTAGATGCTGCAGCATTTCTGACAGACTGGCAAAACCCGAACCGAACTATCCTGGGCTCGGAACAACGCTCCTGGCTGATGTCTGCAATGGGCTCCAGTTCAGCAAAATGGCAGGTATTAGGAAGCCAGGTGCTGATGGGCAAGATGTTCATTCCTGCTGAATTGCTCCTCCTGGTAGGACAAATTGCTGCAGGCAACGCCGGACCGGAGGTGTTTGCACAGTTTACTGCTTCAGTTACACAATTAGTCACCATTAAGGTCAGGATACTTCAGGGAGACCCTACTGTGACCGATGCAGAGAGAGCCAGAGTAGAAACGGTACTTCCTTACAACCTCGATGCCTGGGACGGCTATCCTGTGGAGCGGGAAATAATATATGCGGCAGCATCAGGAAAAGAACTCATTTCATTAGCCGGAGATACACACAATGCCTGGCATTCAGATCTATCAACTGTATCAGGCACTAGAGCCGGAGTAGAGTTTGCAACCTCATCTGTAACATCCCCAGGCTTAGAGGCGCTTTTTGGCAATGATCCTGAGACAATAGGTGGGCTGGAACAGGCGCTTACCACGCTCATTGATGACCTAAACTACCTGAATGCATCAGACAGGGGATACGTAATGGCCACTTTTTCAAACAATGAAGCCCAGTCTGAGTGGAGGTTTGTAGAAACAATTGCTGTAAAGAACACCGCTACTTTCACCGAACACACTGCTTCAGAAGTATAAATTAAAGACGAGTTGAAGGTGCCGCTGATTAGATTGTCCAGGCTCTGATAGAGAATGAAGTATAGCTTTTTACGCTCTACAAAGGCATTGTATGTAAATCAACTGATTAGTACCGCCCACCGATAGGTCGATCATGCAGGCCTGTGTTTTTTGGAAACTGCGGAAGCCGTTCCGGAGCTAAAAAAACGGAAGCAGTATCCGTTAGAGATTCTGTGAAAGAAATAAGATCTTCCTTTTCCTGCGCTGTCAGGTTAAGGGGACTGTCGGGCAAGGTCTGGTTTGGCACATCAAGCCCCAGACCGGCTCCCCCGCCTGCATCATAGAATTCTACCACTTCTGCCAGTGTTACAAAGGCACCGTTATGCATGTAGGGTGCTGTGAGCCCCGCATTCCGTACAGTAGGTGTTTTAAATGAATGTTCCCAGGCATCCGCCGGAACCACACCTGCACGACCAGGGTCCTCATCCAGTTTGGCGTGTGCAAAATCAGCAGAAGCTGTCACCCCCAGTACTTCCGTCTCGCTTTCCAGGTAGCGCGGTGGCACCGTACCGTTAAAAGTGGGGGCAAAATGGCAGGTACCGCAGGCCGCTTTTCCCATAAAAAGATTAAAGCCGCGCTTTGCAGATGCATTTAGCTGTTCTGTTTCGCGGCGCATGTAGCGGTCAAAAGGAGAGTTGAGCGCCACCAGGCTTTGCACATAGGCAGCAATGGCCCGATTGATCGTATTTGTATTTAAGCTGTTGTCCGGTTCATCTGCAAACGCCTGCTTAAATAGTTTCCTGTACGCAGTGCTTTGCTGTAGTTTCTGCACAACTTCTTCGTAGTTGCCGTGCAACTCATCTGACTTTACCAGTACATCCGGCACCTGGTCCTGCAGGTATACTGCGCGGCTATCCCAGAAGTAAGCATTGCTGAAGACAGCGTTCAGCAGGGTTGGCGAGTTACGCCGTACAGTTCCTTTAAAATCGAAAGCTACACTGCGCGCCTGACCATCGGTAAAAGCTTTGGAGGGAACGTGACAACTGGCACAGGAACGCTCGTTGTTAGCTGAAAGCACCGGGTCAAAGAAAAGAACCTTGCCCAGTTCTACTAGCTCAGGCTTCTGCTCCTTTCGGTCTTGTTTGGCAAAATAAGCCGCCTGTAGAAAATCAGCACTAAAAAGGCTGTTGGCATGGTCGTTTACTGGCTTGGACACGGAAGCAGCTGTCGGTAGCAGTTCCTGCTGCAATGCTGTAAGTGCCGCGTAAGCCGGGTCTGCCAGCTCTCTTATAAAGTATAACCTGTCGAAGGTATCAAAATCCGGATGCTGCTGCAGGTATAGAACAGCCTGCTGCAGCTGTTGTACGGCTTTGCTGCTGTGGGCTTTTGCCCTGCCGCTTGTAGTTTTTGCGTACTGTTGCGCAGCACTTAAAACCGGCTGTAGCGCTGTTGTGGCATATTCTGTTTCCCGTCCGCCAGCAGGTGCATCAAAGCCGGTAACCCCCATGGCCATAACTCGTATCAGTTCTTCGCGCAGGCTTTCAAGGATTTGCTTGTCTGTTAGTGGCTGATGGTGCAAACTGTTCGCCACCAGCGATATTGCTTCCTGGAGGGAGTAAGACAGTACAATGGCGTCTTTCCTCATGTCCTGATTAACCTCCTCTGAAAAGAGCAGTTCCTCCAGTACCTGCAGCCCCTCCGGCGGAAAGGTTCTGACACTGGGTTGCTGAAAATGAAGCGTTTGGTAGTTTGCCTCCTCAATCAGAACCTTTGGCAGTGGGGCCCCATTGATTTTCTTTGCCAGTTCCGGGTCCAGGTACTCTACCAGGTATTCCACTTTCTTATACGCCTGCTTTACCTCATAGAAGGCGTCCTGCAACTGCTCAACAGTAACCTGCTCCTGGTCTGATGACTCCAGCGCTTCTGTCAGGTACTGCGACTGCTGCTTTAATACAGTCATATCCTGTATCAAACTTTCCTGCACGGAGGCGGCTACACTGTTAGTAGTGACAGTTCTGGCTTTAAATGAAGTCAGTATAACACTTAAGAACAGGCACACGCTCATCAGCAGTAACACTGACATCAGATTTCTCTTATGGATGATATTGTCTTTGCAGATCATGAATAGAAACGCTATTTGAACATTACTACAAAGTAATCAACCGGCTATTATCAATGCTTTATGTGTAGGTTATCCTATAGTTAACAAACAGTAGAACCTATATTAGTATAACATTTCTTGTATACCATACCGGACTCACTCATCAATGTCCGTAACATCACCTTAACAGAAACACTTGTTTCATGATGATTCGATAAACTTTAACTAACCATAGAGTAAACTTAATGCAGTTGTTTTGGGCATTGGAAATTTATCTCAAAAACCATTAAAACAACTATGGACAAGTTCTACAAAAGACTCCTCATGGCAGCTATTATCTCCGGTGCAGCTGTTACTTTTCAGGAAACAGCCGCGCAATCGGCAACTTCCGCAGGCAGTGGTTCGCCAAACAAAAACAAGATTGGCAGCTTCACCTCTGTACAGCCTATCGGTCAGTCTGAGACCATTACCTACCCAACAGAAACACATGCCATCCAGCAGCTGGCAAAAACAGGGTTCACCAGCTATACCGATGGTAGCACAGGAACGATGCCGGGCAATAACGATTTCACTGCTTTTATTCCCATTAAGGGCAGCAGCAAGAAAGGGTATTTAGCCATCAACCATGAGACTACGCCAGGTGGAGTTTCTATTCTGGACATGACGCTGAACGAAGCAACCAATCTTTGGGAAGTTGAAGGAGTAAGAAAAGTAGATTTCTCTCCTTTAGTACAGACTGTACGCAATTGCTCCGGCGGTATTACCCCCTGGGGTACGTTGATTACATCAGAAGAAACTTACAATTCAGGTGATGCCAATGGCGATGGTTACCAGGACGTGGGCTGGCAGGTAGAAATAGACCCGGCAACAGGCAAAATTGTTGACTATGACGGCGACGGCAAACCTGACAAGCTTTGGGCAATGGGCCGCATGAACCATGAGAATATTGCTATAGGTGCCGACAGGGTGACTGTTTACCAGGCTGAAGACGGCGGCTCGAGCGGCGTCTTTAAGTTTGTTGCCAACACACCGGGCAACCTGTCTGAAGGAACATTATATGTATTGAAGCGCGACAGCGAGACGGCTGCCACCGGCACCTGGGTAGTAGTTCCGAACACGACGCAGGCCGACCGTAATAGCACGAGAAGCCTGGCTCCTGCTGTGGGCGGCACTAACTGGAGAAACCCGGAAGACATTGAGTTTGGCCCGGATGGCAAGATGTATTTCACATCTAAAGGAACAGGTACTATCTGGCGCTTTAAGGACGATGGCATGACCGTATCTGAGATTGAGGCATGGGTAACGCCCCAGCTGTTTGAAGTGAAGTACAACGGCGGTACTCAGACCGAGAACTGGGGAACCGGTATTGATAACCTTACTTTTGATGGGGATGGCAACCTGTGGGCGCTGCAGGATGGCGGCCGCAACAACCTTTGGGTTGTTCGCCCGGACCATACGCCTGAGAACCCGAAGTTGGAGCTGTTCCTGACTACTCCTTTCGGGTCAGAGTCTACGGGCCTTACCTTCTCCCCTGACTTTAAGTATGGCTTTGTTTCTATTCAGCACCCGAGGCAATCTAACCTGGCCACCTTTACAGATGCCGCAGGTAATGAGGTACAGTTTAACAGGGACATTACCTTTGTTTTTGCCCGCAAACAGTTTTTGGGTAGGGAGAACCGCAATGCAACTGCTCTGGTGCCAGCGAACATGGTAGAAGTTTATCCTAACCCGTTCCAGGCAGTCACCAAAGTAAAAGTAGAGGTGCCTGAACAGGGTCTCGTAAGTGTCGAAGTACTGGATATGCAGGGCCAGAAGGTGGCAACCTTGTATAACGGCAACCTCGAAGCAGGAGAATACACGTATGATTTCAGCCCTTCTCCATCATCTGGCAGCACAATATACCTGGTGCGTATGCAGGTGAACAATCAGAAGTCAACAACACGGATCATCCAGGTGAATGAGTAACCAATTGAACAGATATTATACCAAGGCTATGGGTTTTGTGCCCATAGCCTTTTCCTTTTTACGCCAGTACAACTCTCAGGTATTTTTAAAATACGGTTAGAAGCGAGAGTCAATTCAAAAAATAAGATTTACTCATATCTAAAAACAGTGCAGTACAGCAGCACAACCAGCAAATGAAAAGAATAATCATTACAGGATTTATGATGATGGCCATCTGGCAACCCCTTCAGGTAAAAGCTCAGGCAAGGCCGTTAGCGCAGCAGGAACTGGCATCTGCCAAAGTATATGATAATGTACCCGAGGCATTGCAGCAAAAAGAGGACGTATACCGCCTGAACATCCGGCAGCAAACCTACTATAGCTTTCCCTCAGAACTGTGTGAACTGGTAAACCTGCAGTTTATCAATGCCATGAAAAACAAGATCGCAGACATTTCTCCTGAAATCAGCAGACTACAGCATTTACAGGAAGTTATTTTCAGCGAGAACGAACTCCGGGAACTGCCGGCTTCCTTTTATACCCTGGAAGCACTACAGGAGGCAGATTTCAGCCACAATCATTTTACCGAACTGCATGCCGGCTTCGGAAACTTACAGCACCTACAGGTCCTGCACCTCAACGGAAACAAGATAAGGACTATTTCACCCCAAGTTCGACGACTGCGTGCGCTCCATACACTCAACTTAAGTTATAACCATTTAGAAATGTTACCATCTGAAATAGGAAAAATCAGGAAATTAAGTGATTTGTCACTGTCGCAGAACCAACTGCGGGAGGTGCCTCAGGCGCTCTTTCAACTGAAGGCGCTTAAGAGTTTGGCCTTAGATTTCAACCAGCTCACATCACTGCCCATGCAGATAGGCAAGGCAACATCCCTTCAAAGCCTTTTGCTGGGGCACAATCAACTGAAGGCTGTGCCGGAGGAACTGACGCAACTGGATAACCTGGAGCTGCTCGACCTGAGTTATAACCAGCTTACCCACCTGCCGGCAGCGCTCGGAAAGATGAAGAGCCTGCGTACTCTGTTATTAGTTGGCAACAACATTCCGGAAGCAGAGCAGGAAAGAATAAGAAAGGCCCTGCCTTTGGCCAGCGTTATTTTTTAAAGGAAAGCTTTACCCTGAAAGGGACTTTTAAGCAGAATTGCCGGTACAGAAATAAGGTGTCGAACTTCACCTTTATTGCGGCAGAAAAGTCCCGGCTTTACCTGCCACCACCCTGGACCTGGTGGTCAGAAAAGCGGAGAATTAGGTCCTGAGCGAAACAACGAAGCAGGGGTTTCCAGTAAGCGGCCTGCCAGATGATCAAAAGAACAGCGGCTCATACATCCTGTTGCTATGTAATACCACCTCTCCTGAACAACACTCCATAGAATCTCAGAGTCTGCACACGCTGCTGGTGCTTTATTCTATCCCACCTGCCGTAGCAACGGCCTATCCAGCGGCATCAGACCTATTGTTTCATTATTTCTCTCTGAGCTCTCCAGGCCGAGAGGCCTCGTCTTCGGGTTGAGCGCCTTTGGAGTTTTTTGCGCCAGGGCGCTGCCGCGCGAGCGGCATCAAAAATCTCCAATTAGAAGGCCCCTTCCCCCAGACGCTCAACCCAAAGACTGGAAACGCATCCACTCCGTGCTGACTAGTAGAAAATGCTAGAGTTCTTTGGAAGGAGCTTTACCTCATTTGGTATAACTTCTGCACTGGGGCTGCCGCGCATTTTCTCAGGGCTTTATGTTGCGCCATTCACTTGCTAAGTATAAACTAAAAAAAGCCCGCCGTAATGGCGGGCTTTTCGCAGAGCGGGAGACTAAGCCACTCTACTCATGATTGCAACGATGTTTCTCACCCATACATGTACAATCAGTAATAAATGGCTTTTTAGTAAGCCGTGTTCTGTGGGTCAAAGTTAGCCCAACCTTCAGTCCAGTCTGTAGAACCGAAAGCACCGATGTAGTTAACTGACGTATCAAAGAAGCTGTTATCCAAGCCAGAGAAGCCAGCCGCTACAGAAGTAGAAACTGTTGTGAAGTCAGGATTGCCGTTCTGCGCAAATGAACCGGAAAGGCCAAGTGTTGCAGCATCGTTCACCACCATATTGTTCTTGTCAGCAGCGTTAAACCAGCCGGCTACATCATACGTACCATCGGCTTCTACTGTAAGCGCTTTGCCTGCAGGTGTACCTGCTATAATGGTATTGCGGATGATCATTTCACCGGCAGTAGCATTTGCTTGCGTAGGAGCACCATCTAATAACAGACCTACTGGCCATCCGGCAACTATAGAATTGTATAGCTTCGTTTTGTTGTTTCTGCGGATGTGCAGGCCACGCTTAAAGTTGGAGTTAACCTGTGCAGCAGGATTGGTAGCAAGCGGGCCGAACAGGCTCACGTTAGAGTAGGTTGGAGCAGTAATCGGCGAAGCTCCGGAGCCCTGAGAGTCGTTATCAGACTCGAAACCGTTAGAGCCAGAGGCATCTGCTACATTAGGGTCAGCGATACCTACCAGGAACTGCAGATTACCTGAGTATCCGTTGTCCGTGTCGAACATATCGTCTACTGTTTTGTAAGCAATCAGGTGCTTTGCGTTTACCGTACCACCGAACCACTCAAAGGAGTCATCACCACAGTGGGAAACCTGTATGTAGTCCATTGTAGTACCTGAACCTACACCGCCAAGGGTAAGACCGTTAATCTCATTGTCTGGCTGGAAAGCGATACCTGGAAATTCAATACGCACATACCGAAGTGTACCGGAGTTGTCTGCAGCAGCATCGCCACCATATTCTCTGTCTACACCTCCTTCAATTCTCGCACCAGCACCCAAGTTTACAGGTGCCCTGCCCAGGATAATGATACCTCCCCAGTCACCGGCAGCACGTTGGCCAGCTGGCTCCGCAGAGGTGAACACAATTGGCTGGGAGGCGGTACCGTCCGCCATAATCATACCACCACGCTCGATGATGAGTGTGCCTTTTGAAGATTTTTCACCCATGATTACCGTTCCTGGCTCAATAGTAAGGGTAGCGCCCTCTTTCACATAAACAAAGCCTCTCAGCATATATTTTGTGTTCGCTCTCATCGTGAAGTCTTCTTCTGTGGAGCCGGAGATAACAGTCATGTTGTTTTCCTGCGCTGTCAGAAACTCCTCACCCGTCACCGGGGGAGTTACAGGATCATCATCCTCGCAAGCGAAGAGGAACACAGCGAAAAAAGCGACCAGCAATAGGTTAAATAACTTTTTCATAATTGGTTAATTGGTTATAAGTTGCTTTATGGTTGTTAGAATTTGTAGGTAACTCCGATGGTAGAGTATTGCCCCCTTTGGAATTCCCGGAATGACTCATCCACAGAAGTGATTTTTTCGTCGTTGTTAGAATCCTGCACCAGGCGTGTCTTTTGGTTCAGCAGGTCCTGGATACCCGCTTTTATTTCAAAATGCTCTCCGATTCCTTTTGTCAGAGACAGGTCTATCTGGTGGCGCGGCATCTCGTATACCGTCTGCCGAAGGTTACTTCCAGCTGCGAAAATGCGCGTCCCGATAACGTTGTAGAGCACGTTGAACTGGAACTGGCGGTCATCATCTTGATAATACACGCCTGTATTTACTACATAAGGAGACTGCCCCACCATCTGGCGTTTACCAGTCTGATAAGAAGCATAGTCATCCGTTAGCTCTACCTCGCTCTGCACCAGGGCTGCATTCAGTACCAGTGTCAGGTTCTGCACAAACCGGGATTCTGACAAATCCAGCAGTGACTTTCTTACTTCGGCTTCCAGTCCATAGCTGTAAGCGTTCTTTGCGTTGGCAAATGTGATGGTGTTCGCTCCGCTTGTGTTCTGGAAAACGGTTTCAATTGGTTTATTGAAGTATTTGTAGAAAGCTCCGATAGAAATTAATTCTGTTGGGTTAGGGTAGAATTCGTAGCGGACATCGCCGTTGTAAATAGTAGCTACATCCAGGTTCGGATTACCCACTACTTCAAGCAGGTTCACGAAGTCGAAATAGGGAGCCGGGGCAATTTCACGGAATTCGGGTCTGTTTACACTCACACTACCACCGGCACGCAACATAGCGCGAGGGGTGAGGTTATAAGTGAAGTTAGCAGACGGTAACACACTTAGTACCGGGTTTTCCCTGTTCAGCGGTCTTCCGTCAAAGCCTAAGGATTCCAGCTCCTGGTTGTTGTATTCTACACGCACACCGCCCGAAACAGACAGGTTCTTCAGAAGAGGTGAGGAACCTCCAATAAACCCGGCGAGATAGGTATTAAACGCCCTGTAGTTGTTCTGCGGGTTAGAGTCTTCCAGCAGCTTCCAACCTGTTGTGTTGTTGATGTTCCCAGGGGCAAATACTTCATTGATGGGCAGCAGCGGAAGGTTCTGGTCGAACATAGAGGTATTTGCCGGCGCAAACGAGAAGAAGCGGGAAGTATAATCACGGCTCTTGCGCTCTGTATAAAAACCTGCTCTTAGCTTAGGGGCATTTTCTGAGGCAGAGTCTGCACTTTCGAAGCGGTGCTCTATCTGGCCGTTCGCCATTACCCCGTGCTCGTCCAGGTCTGAGTAGAAACGACCGGCATCTCTCAAGGTTGGAATGGGCTGGTACAGCAGCCTGTACACACCATCGTTGTTGTCGTCAGCCGTGCGGAAGCGACGGTAGTCCGGCTCGTTGCGGTTTGTATAATTATACCCACCAGTCCAGGTGACAGTAGACCTGTTGTCATTGAAGTCGTGCGTACCCTGCAGCTGGCCAGAATAGATAGAGCGGCTTTCGTAACGCAGCGAGTAATTTTGTTGTCTTTGGGCACCGTTGGTGTAGTCTATTCCCTCACGCTCCAGCACCTCGTTGCTGCCCAATTGATTAAACAAGTTCCTGAACTCGATTTTGTTGTTGTTATTTATACGAGCCGACCAGTTGCTGATGACACCTAAACGGACACTGTTCGTGTACACATTATCAGTGTAGCTTAGCTGACGCTCGCTTTTCCCAAGTTCTTCACTGAAGGCACCGTAACTGTCTCTTGTTCCTTCTGTAATAGACTGGGTGTTGCTGTAAGAAGCAGCTGAAACAGTGCTGATGCGAAGTGAACCTATATCAAAGCGACGGTTCAGACCGAGCGAAAGGCGCAAGTCCGGCGTTGCCGTTATAGATTTTGGCGCCCAGTTGTTAGGGAATAGCTGGCCTTTTTGAGGCACCTCCCCCTGGGCCTGGCCTGTAGTGGCTGACAGTGCGGCTGGCAGCTGCCTTTTCCCATTATCAAAGCCTAAGAAATCGGTGCTGCTCTTGCTGTCTGTCAGGAAACTGTTAAACGTGGTACCCACGCGGTAAGAGCCCGACACACCGATACTGGTGCTGTTCTCATCCACCACATTCTTTGTGTAGATTTTAATAACACCTCCACCAAACTCACCAGGGAGCTCCGGAGAACCGTTTTTATAAATCATGATGCGGTCGATAACGCTGGTAGGCAGAATATCAAAAGAAAAAGCCTTCTGGTCCGGCTCCGTACTTGGCGTGAGGGCATCATTGAGCAGCACAGTATTATAGCGCTGGCTCATCCCCCTGATGACCACGTAACGGTCGTTCAGAATAGTTACACCCGGTATGCGTTTCACCGTTTCGGCAGCGTCGCGGTCCATGGACTTGGCAATCTGCTCGCCTGCCACACCGCTTACCACTACTTCACTTTCACGCATGGTTGCCAGTACAGCTGCCTCGGTATTTGTTTGACGTGTGCCTACAATCTCCACCGTCTGGATTTGAGTACTGTTCTCCTCCAGCTGCACATTTAAAGTAGTCGGCTGCCCGGCGGTTACCTGCACCCCTTCCTGCTCAAAAGGCTTGTAAGAAAGAAAGGTAACAGATAGTGTATAAGCGCCCGGCTCCAATGGCAGGCTGTAGTTGCCTTCGTAATCGGTAGTAGTACCTTTAGAAGTTCCTTTGATAAAAACCACGGCCCCGATTATATCTTCGCCGGTAGTTTTGTCTTTCACTTTACCTTTCAGTGTCCCCTGCTGGGCAAATACACCTATAGTTGTTGTGAGAATGGTGAGAAGTGTGAATAATGATTTCATTGCAGTACTGTTGTTTAGTCTCGTTGCAAAAGTACTGCGGCTACTTTAAGCCATGTTTAAGGGCAGGTTACGATACCGTTAAGTATCGTGGGGGTATGTTAAGAGGGCTTTACTTTAATATTAACACTGCTTTATCTGTGTTTTACCTAAATGTTAAATTGCCTGGTTCTTCTGTAACACTTCCAATATTATTTTATAAATTTAGTATTCAAACGCCTTATATTCAGCAATTTAATAGACATGAAGGCTAGAGAGCGGCTTCCTGTATTCTTAACATTAGCATAACATTGGGATAATATGCGAGTAACAGTAAAGCTGTTATTTTGCAGCGTGGTTTAGGAGAAGAAGCAGCAACAGCCTGACTAACTGTGATGCTTTTAACTTTTAGGCCGCTTTGAGCTTGCCAGCATATTTGATTAGTGCAGCAGTTCAGCTTTAAAATAAAGGTTTAGTTTTCTCACCCAGACCAAAATAAAAATGTATTACAAAATCAAAGGAGCTATTTTAGTGCTCCTTATGCTCCTGCTGTGGGGCAACAAGGCCAATAGCCAAAGCATTATCAAAAGTAGATTTGGCAAGGGCGTGAGTGTAATAGCTGCTGATACTTCTTTCAGCATGAAGTTCAGCACAAGATTTCAGACGCTGTACCAAGGTGTCACCAACCCCACTACAAATGAGTGGGACGATAACTTCACAACCCGTAGATTCCGCCTCAAATTTGATGGTTTCGCTTTCTCTCCAAAGTTTGTATACAAAATAGAGCTTGCCCTCAGTAACCGGGATATAGGGCACGATACACGGCTACAAAGCAATGAGGCCGATAATATTGTGCTGGATGCCGTTGCCAAATGGAATTTTGCGCCCAACCTATACCTATGGGTTGGCCAGACAAAGCTGCCCGGGAACCGCGAGCGTGTCATCTCTTCCCAAAATCTGCAGTTCGTGGACCGAAGCCTGCTCAACGCACGCTTCAACATCGACCGGGATGCTGGTGTACAACTGCATCATGTGCACCAGGTAGGCCAGGTGGTCCTGCGTGAAGTCGGGGCTATTACAATGGGTGAAGGCCGCAACATCACGGTTACGAATATGGGTGGCTACGATTATACGGCACGCGTAGAGGTGTTGCCATTTGGCGAGTTCAAAGGCAACGGAGACTATTTTAGCAGTGACCTCCTCAGAGAACAAACACCTAAGCTTTCTGTAGCCGCCACTTATGATTACAACGACAATGCCTCCCGTGAGGGCGGTCAGCTTGGTGACTTCTTAAGTGAACAGCGGGACCTGAGCACTGTGTTTGTAGACGCCATGTTTAAGTACAGAGGCTTTTCCTTCATGGGCGAATACGCCGACAAGGAAGCCTTAAGCAGCGCTTCAAATGAAGAAACCCAATCCGGCCCTGTGGTACGAAGAGACGCAGAAGGAAATGTACTAGAGGCCTTCACAACGGGCGATGGCCTGAACCTGCAGGCGGGTTACCTCTTTAAATCTAACTGGGAAGTAGCAGGCCGTTACAGCAACTATAATCCCACTCCTGTACTAGGGCCCAGGGCACAAGATCAGTATACGATAGGTATATCGAAGTATATTGTAGGCCACAGCCTGAAAGTACAGAGCGATGTAACACTGCTGCAGCAGGAGCGCCGTGAGGATGCGTACATGTTCAGGATGCAGATGGAGATCTCTCTGTAAGTTTATAAAAACTTAACAATTACTTAATACACGGCAAGGTGCAGATTGCGTGCTTGTAGCACAACTTTGCATACTCAAAAACGCCTGATAACAAAGACTGAACGGCGCTATAGCCACGGCACACAATTACTTCATATACATCATAGTATATCCGCATTAAAAGTAATATTGATATATTCAAGATCATCTAAAACCAACCAACTCCAAACATCATATTGTATGTTGAACCTTAGGCTTAACTATTCTAAAATAAACGCAGCACTTCTTTTAGGAGGCACTCTGCTCTTCAGCGCCTGTGGCGGCAGCACCAACGAAGGTGCCAACAGCGACCTTTCAGGTAATATCCAAATAGACGGTTCCTCTACAGTTTACCCAATCACAGAGGCTGTAGCGGAAGAATTCCGTGCTGAAGCACCTGACGTAAGGGTAACGGTGGGTGTATCAGGCACAGGCGGCGGCATGAAGAAGTTCTCACGCGGCGAGATTGACATTGTGGATGCTTCGCGCACCATGAACGAGTCTGAGAAGCAGCTTGCAGCAGAAAACAACATCACTTTTGTAGAACTGCCTGTAGCCTACGATGGCCTGACAGTGGTAGTGCACCCGGAGAACGACTGGGTAAACGACATTACTGTAGCAGAACTGAAGAAAATATGGGAGCCAGCCGCACAGGGCACTATCACCAGATGGAACCAGATACGCCCGGAGTGGCCTGACCAGGAGATTCACCTGTATGGTGCCGGTGTAGAGTCTGGTACTTACGACTATTTTACAGAAGCCATTGTAGGCGAAAGCCATGCCAGCCGCGGTGACTATACAGCCAGCGAAGACGACAACGTACTGGTGCAGGGTGTTTCTACGGACCCTTACGCCCTCGGCTTTTTCGGGTACGCTTACTATGATGAGAACCAGGACAAACTGAAAGCAGTGCCGGTAAATGACGAGAACGACAGCAACGGCCAGGGTGCTATCATGCCCTCTCTGGAAACAGTAAAAGACGGCTCTTATGCACCGCTTTCCCGCCCGCTCTATATCTACGTTAACTCAAAAGCAGCCAGCAGACCTGAGGTAGTAGAGTTTGTTAACTTCTACCTCGACAATGCGCCAGAACTCAGCGAAGAGGTAGGTTACATCCCGATGCCGGCCGAAGTATACCAGGAGCAGAAGCAGAAGTTCGAGCAATTCAGCTCGGGTGCAAGTGCCACTGCCCAGCAACAGTAACAGACAACATGATAGCATGGGTACAGCGAAGCATTTTTGCTGTACCCATGCTTACAAATAAACTGGCCGCGCCTTGAGAGTATCTGAAAAAATAATAGAGGGCTTGTTGTGGTTATCAGCGGTAATCACAATACTCATCACGATCGGCATTATATGGGTGTTGCTGTCGGAGTCTATCGCTTTCTTCAGCGAAGTATCCATCGTCCGGTTCCTGACCGAAAAAGAATGGACACCCCTGTTTGCCGATAAAAAATTTGGCATTATGCCACTGGTGGCGGGCACCCTGCTCACCACTTTTATTGCCATTGCCGTAGCCTTGCCCCTTGGCCTGACCATCGCTATTTATCTGAATGAGTATGCACATGCCAGGTTTAAGCAGGTGATAAAGCCAATGCTGGAAGTGCTGGCCACCATCCCAACAGTAGTGTATGGCTTTTTTGCCCTCACCGTAGTAACTCCATTTTTGCAGGGTTTTATCCCCGGCCTTGCCGGCTTCAACGCCTTGTCGGCTGGTATTGTGATGGGCATTATGATTATCCCGATGATCTCCTCGCTCAGCGAGGACGCCATTAGTGCCGTACCGCGTTCCCTGCGGGAGGCTGCTTATGGCATGGGTTCTACCCGCCTGCAGACTGCATTTGGCGTGATGGTGCCTGCGGCCTCTTCTGGCATTGTGGTATCTGTTATTCTGGGCATCTCCCGGGCAGTAGGCGAAACCATGATTGTGGCCATTGCCGCAGGCCAGCAGCCACGCCTTACGCTGAACCCGCTGGTGCCGATCGAAACCATTACCACCTATATTGTGCAGGTGAGTTTAGGTGACGTGCCCCATGGCTCCCTGGAGTACCGCACCATCTTTGCCGCCGGTATCACGCTGTTCATTTTCACGTTTGCGCTGAACAACATCAGCTTCTGGATCAAAAAGAAATATCAGGAAAAGTATGACTAACTCAGAAAAGAACAGGCTCAAAGACAAAGCCTTTCAGGTTTTCGGGGTCTTCTGTACGTTCATCGGGCTGATAGTACTTGCCGTTTTCCTCTTTGATATTGCCATCGAAGGCTTTTCCCGCATCGACTGGGACTTCCTGACAAGCCTGCCCTCGCGCAGAGCGAGCCGCGCCGGTATACTAACGGCCTGGGTAGGCACACTCTGGATACTCGTTCTTACCGCCATCATCGCTTTCCCTTTAGGAGTGAGTGCCGGCATATACCTGGAGGAGTACAGCAAAAAGAACAGGTGGACAAACTTCCTGGAGATTAACATTTCCAATTTAGCGGGTGTGCCCTCCATTATATATGGTTTGCTGGGTTTGGAGATTTTCGTGCGCCAGATGCGCCTGGGAGGCAGCTTGCTGGCAGGTGCACTTACTTTGTCGCTCCTGATTCTGCCCATCATTATTGTAACCACCCGCGAGGCAATCAAAGCAGTGCCCCGCAGCATTCGGGATGGTTCTTTTGCCTTGGGTGCCTCCAAATGGCAGACCGTCTGGAACCAGGTGCTGCCGGCGTCTTTTGGCGGCATCCTGACTGGTATTATCCTGTCGCTTTCAAGGGCTGTGGGCGAGGCGGCTCCACTTATTGTTATCGGTGCCCTGGCTTATGTGCCCTTTACACCGGATTCGCCGCTTGACGAATTTACCGTACTCCCCATCCAGATCTTTAACTGGACGTCCAGACCCCAGGCAGAATTTTTGACGAATGCAGCCGGAGCCATTATAGTTTTGTTAGCAATTACCTTTTTGCTGAACGGAATTGCCGTATACTTACGTAACAGACAGCAAAGGAAAGTTAAGTGGTAACAATAAGGGTTAGCAGGATAAGAATCAGGACACTAGACTAATTTTTCTACCTTCGGCACGTTATAACATTAGCAGAAAACGCCAGAGGAGGTAAAGAATGTACAGTGTCTTAGAGCAACAGCATTTCTGCGCCTTATGTCTTTTATCGATTCTCTTCATTTATGAATAAAAAAACAACGAAGCTCGAAGCAAAAGAGCTGAATGCATACTACGGCGACTTCCATGCCCTGAAAAACATCAATATTGCCATGGAAGAAAAAAATGTGACCGCCTTTATCGGTCCCTCTGGCTGTGGCAAATCTACGTTTCTGCGCACCTTCAACCGCATGAACGACTACATCGACGGCTTCCGGACGGAAGGAGACATCCTGCTGGACGGCAGAGACATCTATGCAAAGGACGTGCGTGTGGATGAATTACGCAAAGAAGTAGGTATGGTGTTCCAGAAGCCAAACCCTTTCCCGAAGAGCATTTTTGAGAATGTGGTGTACGGCCTGAGAATACAGGGAATCAAGAAAAAAGCAGTATTGGAGGAAGCAGCAGAGAAGTCGCTGCGACGGTCTGCCCTCTGGGAGGAGGTAAAAGACAAAATGGACAAATCAGCCCTGGCCTTGTCGGGCGGGCAGCAGCAAAGGCTGTGCATTGCCCGCGCACTGGCTATCTCGCCTTCGGTGCTGCTGATGGATGAGCCCGCCTCTGCCCTGGACCCGCTCTCAACGGCCAAAATAGAGGAACTGATCTATGAGTTGAAGAATGAATATACCATCGTGATTGTAACGCACAACATGCAGCAGGCGGGCCGTGTAAGCGACCATACTGCTTTCTTTTACATGGGGGAACTGGTGGAATTTTCTAAAACCAAAACGATGTTCACGAGTCCACAAGACAACCGCACACAAAATTATATTACAGGCCGGTTTGGTTGAGTTGATATGCTTCTGTTCAACGTATACCTTTAGTTCCTCACCCATACTAATTTAGAATAAGATGCCTCATATAGATGTAGAATTAGAAAAACTTAAAACCAAACTGCTTGAAATGTGGGACCTGGTGGAGTATCAATTGCAGAGCGGTCGTGAGGCCATGCTGCAGGCCGACCAGGAACTGGCACAGCAAATCATTAAACGCGACAGAAAAGTAAACCAGTTCGATGTGAAGATTGACCGCATGTGCGAGAACTTCTTTGCTCTGTTTACGCCCGTAGCCGTTGACCTGCGCATGGTGTTGGCGGTACTTAAAATAAACGCCAACCTCGAGCGCATTGGCGACACGGCAGAGGGCATTGCCCGCTTCGCAAAAAAACTGGATGGCCCTGTAAGCGAGCCCCTGCTGGAGATGACCAAGGTGGTGCCCATGTATGAGGAGGCGGTAGCCATGTTTGCAGATTGCCGTGTCGCTTTCAAAACAAATGATCCTGTGCTGGCCAAAACGCTGATAAAGCGGGATAGAGCCTTAGACAAAATCTATCGCAAGTCAGATGGCATCGTGACGAAGTTTATGGCAGAAAACCCAGAGAAGATCTCTGAAGCGCTGGCAGTGTTGTCTATCATTAAAAAGGTAGAGCGCGTAGGCGACCAGGTTACCAACATCGCAGAAGAAATCATCTTCTACCGCGAAGCCAAAGTGGTAAAGCACAGGCAGGACAAGAAAAAGAAGAAAGATTAGTTTGATTGTTGAATGGTTAAATTGTTGAATAGTTAAATTATTGATTGTTGGGATCAGCAGTATGTATACAGATTTCTAGAGCACGGGCCACTGCGGTTCGTGCTTTGTTTTTGAGGAGCAGCTCGAACTGATTATTAATTTTTATACTCGCTCAGGTCCAGCTTCTTACATAAACTACAGTTATGATTTTTACCCTCAGCCAGCACGAAGTGAATGTGTTTCCAGTCTTTGGGTTGAGCGCCTTTGGAGATTTTTGGTGCCGCTCGCGCGGCAGCGCCCCGGCGCAAAAAACTCCCAGCGCGATACCCGAAGACGAGGCCTATCGGCCTTGAGAGCTCGGAGAGAAACAATGTAACTGTAGGTTAGATGCCGCTGGATCAACAGTCACAACGACAGCTTAGGCAAAATCATACCCCAGAGGATGCTCTTTACCCTAAAAAGTTAAGATGATATTGAAACATTTCAAGAAAAGCGGTATCACAGCCCATCTAACCATCCAGCAATTCAACCACACCCAACAATAACCACCCCAAAGCTACCTTCAGAATAAATTGCGCCTTACCTTTGCGGTAAAACTGAGAAACAGTGCTGTTTAAAGAAATTTTATACTTAATTCAGAAAGATTTAGTGCTGGAGTGGCGGCAAAAGTATGCCTTCAATGGCATGCTGCTGTATGTCGGCAGCGTGGTATTTGTCTGTTACCTCAGCTTTGGGTTGCGCTCTAATGTGCTGGTGGTGCCTGTCTGGAATGCCGTGCTGTGGATTATCCTGCTGTTTACATCCGTAAATGCCATTGCCAAGAGCTTTATGCAGGAAAACCGGGGGCGGCTGCTCTACTTCTACTCTATTGTGAGCCCGCAGGGCGTGATACTGGCCAAGATTGTTTACAACACCCTGCTGATGCTGGTGCTGGCCCTCATGTGCTTCCTGTTTTATGCCCTGGTGCTGGGTAACCCGGTGCAGGATGTGCCGATGTTCCTGCTCTCGCTTTTGCTAGGAGCCATCGGTTTCTCTACCTCCCTTACTATGATTTCGGGTATTGCCTCTAAAGCCGCCAATAGCAGCACGCTCATGGCCGTGCTCAGCTTCCCCGTTATTGTTCCAATGCTGCTGATGCTCATCAAAATGTCGAAGAACGCCCTGGACGGCCTCGACCGTAGCCTCAGCCTCGACGAACTGCTTACCCTGCTCGCTATAAACATGATTGTCGTCACTGTTTCTTACATTTTGTTCCCGTACCTTTGGCGTTCGTAGGGTTTTAACCTATGCCAGAACAAAAAATGCATTTTTTTAGGCGCACTTGGTGACGAAAACGGCTAAAGAATGTTACAAGTAAAAAGAGCGGCGTGCGCTCTGTTATAATTATAGACGAATGAAGAAGAATTGGTGGAAAATACTGGCCGTGTTACTACTGGTATTTACCGTAGTGGCTGGTATGCTATCTGAGGTGCCGCGTCTGGCTATCCTGAACGAGACCATCCGGAACCTGTACTTTCACGTGCCGATGTGGTTTGGGATGATCCTTATCCTCCTCATCTCTTTTGCCTACTCTATTAAATACCTGAACAAGCCTACCGTAAAAAATGATATCATTGCCGCCGAGGCTGCCAAAGTAGGTATCCTGTTCGGTGTGCTCGGTATTATCACCGGCATGGAGTGGGCCAGGTTTACGTGGGGCGAATACTGGAGCAGCGATCCAAAGCAGAACGCCTCGGCTATCGGCCTGCTCATTTACTTCGCATACCTCGTGCTGCGCAGTTCTTTTAATGAGCAGCAGCAAAGAGCCCGCATCAGTGCCGTGTACAATATTTTTGCCTTTGCAGCCCTTATCCCCCTGCTGTTTATCCTGCCGCGCATGACAGACTCGCTGCACCCCGGCAACGGCGGCAACCCAGGCTTTAACACATACGACATGGACAGCAGCCTGCGCATGGTGTTCTACCCAGCCGTTCTGGGCTGGACACTGCTGGGCATTTGGATTGTGAACGTAAAATCAAGATTAGAATTACTCAGACAAGGACTATATGAAACTGTTTAGAATACTGGCGGTATGGTGCTTTATACTATGCACCACAGCAGGCATCCAGCAGGTGCAGGCCCAGACAGAAGCCACTACAACGGTGGTGGCTGAGCCGGAAGTGGAAATGGCTGACGTGCTTCGCCAGGACGGAAAAATTTACGTAGTGGTGGCCGTGCTGCTCACCGTTTTAGTAGGTATGATACTGTACCTCATCTCCTTAGACCGAAAGGTAGCAAAGCTGGAAGCGCAGCTAAAAGACGATTTGGTTAACCGCTAACTGGCCACCGTTAAGGAGCTACAAAAGCCTTGCTTTTACCCATATAAAATTAGCCTGCCGCTATGGATTTATATTCACCAAAAGCGTGTTAGGAATCAGAATAAGAACAAATCTATTCATACACAGATGAAGAAGTCACACATCATCGGAATTGTTGTCATCGCGCTTGCCATCGGCATTATCATGTCGTCTGCGGGTGATGCCAGCACCTATGTATCGTTCGGAGAGGCCATTGAGCGTGCCGAAGAAGGCAACAACACAAAAGTACACGTGGTAGGCCGCCTGAAGAAAGATGCACAGGGCCACATTGTGGGCATGAATTACGACCCACTGATTGACCCTAACTACTTTTCCTTTACGCTGGTAGACACCAACCGGGTGGAGCAGCAAGTGGTGTACTTTAACCCAAAGCCACAGGATTTCGAGCGTTCAGAGCAGGTGGTGATTACGGGCAACATGCAAAACAACGTGTTTGTGGCAGATAAAATCCTGCTCAAGTGCCCGTCTAAGTACGTGGAAAAAGAAATACAGCAAAATACAGCAAGCCTGTAAACGAAGTTAAAGAGTTAGAAAGTTAGAGAGTGAAGACTCTCCTACTCAACAACTCTCTAACATTCTAACCCTCTAACTTTCTAACTTTTCAAGATGATAAATACGCTGATTGGGGATATTGGCCATGCAAGTGTGATTGTGGCTTTTGTGGCGGCCATTGTATCCTCTTATGCCTATTTTATGGCCTCGCGCTCCAAAGCAGAGGCTACCGGAGACGATAGCTGGCGCAAACTGGCCCGTGGTGCATTTTATGTGCATGGGGCGGCTGTGCTGATGGTTGTCTTCAGTTTGTTCAACATTATTTACGAACACCGCTACGAGTACTACTACGCCTGGAGCCACTCTTCCAACCACCTGCCGGTGCACTACATGATATCCTGCTTCTGGGAAGGCCAGGAAGGCTCTTTCCTGCTCTGGATTTTCTGGCACGTAGCGCTGGGCGTGGTGCTGATTAATGCTGGTAAGAAAAACAAAGTATGGGAAGCCCCTGTGATGGCGATGTTCTCGTTTGTGCAGCTCTTCCTGACTTCCATGATATTGGGTATTGTGATTGGTGACCTGAAGATAGGCTCCTCTCCTTTCATCCTGATGCGTGACTTTATGACGGATGCCCCGGTGTTCGCCATGGACCCTAATTTTGTGCCGCAGGATGGAACCGGCCTGAACCCGCTGCTCCAGAACTACTGGATGGTGATTCACCCGCCAACGCTGTTCCTCGGTTTTGCCGCTACACTGGTGCCCTTTGCGTTTGCGATGGCCGGTCTCTGGAAAGGTAAGTTTACAGAGTGGGTGAAGCCAGCGCTGCCATGGGCACTTTTTGCCGGCGTTATCCTGGGTATAGGCACCATGATGGGTGCTTACTGGGCTTACGAAACGCTAAACTTTGGTGGCTACTGGAACTGGGACCCTGTAGAAAATGCAGTATACATCCCGTGGCTGGTGCTGATAGGCGCTATCCATACCATGGTGGCCTACCGCCGTGGCAAGCAAGGCCTGAAAGCTTCCTATATTCTGGTTATCGCTTCCTTTATCCTGATTCTGTATGCTACCTTCCTGACTAGAAGCGGCATCCTGGGGAATGCTTCTGTGCACTCCTTCACAGACCTTGGTTTGTCTGGCCAGCTTTTCGCTTACTTAGCGGCCTTTGCTTTAATGGCTCTTGCCTTGCTGGTTTACCGGTGGAAGAGCATCCCGACAACAGAGAAAGAATTATCGACCTACAACGGCGAGTTCTGGGTGTTTATAGGGGCTGCCGTGCTTTGCCTTGCCGGTTTCCAGGTATTGGTAACCACTTCTATCCCGGTATATAACTCCTTCCTTGGCTTTATCGGCATCGAGTCTAACGCGGCCCTGCCGGCTGACCAGATTGAGCACTACACTAAATTCCAACTGTGGGCTGGTGTAGGTATCGCTATTCTGACTGGTATCGGCCAGTTGCTGTGGTGGAACAAAGGCGAGAACACGAAGAAAACCTTCCTGGATGCTATCACCATACCAGGTATGCTGACGCTCCTCTTCGCTAGTTTGGTTATTGTCCTGTCGAAGATGGGGATGCTGTCCGAGACAATTGATAACCCGGTTTATATTACCTTACTGGTAGCGGCGCTTTTCGCTGTATTCGCTAACCTGAGCATCATCCTGAACCTGCTCCACCGTAAAGTAGCACTTTCAGGCGGTGCCGTATCGCATATAGGTATTGCCCTTATGTTGCTTGGCATTCTATTCTCTTCCGGCTACTCCAACATCATCTCGCAGAACACTTCCGGTATGGTATACTCACGGGAGTTCCCAGACGATATTAACCGTGATAACGTGCTGCTGTGGCGTAATACGCCTGTTGAGATGGACAAGTATACCGTGAGCTACCACGGCCAGTACCAGGAGGTAAAGGGCGTGCCGGAGTATGTAGACCGCGAGTTGCTTTTCCCGACATCAGATGAGTACAAAGCCATTGCCCGCGGCGACATCAAAGCAGGCGATAAGGTGTACTTCCAGACTGGAGATACTTTAGAACTGGAGTCTCCGGAAAACACTTACTATCAGGTGCAGTACAAAGAGCGTGAAGGCGACAAAGAATTCACTCTTTACCCGCGTGCGCAGGTGAACCCGAACATGGGCTTACTGGCCTCTCCGGATATCAAGCACTTTATAGACAAAGACCTGTACTCACACGTTTCCTCTGTTCCGGACCCGAACGAGGAGAAGGACTGGGGTGATCTGATGGAGTTTGAGGTAAGCGCTGGTGATACCATTATCCTCAATGACTATGTAGCGGTATTCAACGGCATCGAGCGCATTGAGAAAGTGCCAGGAGTAGAAATGGCACAAGGCGATGTGGCGGTGCAGGCAGATTTAAAAATTATGGGGGAGCGCAAAAATTACCACGCGCACCCGGTGCTGATGATCAAAGACCAGATGCTGGGCCGTGTGCCGGAAGAAGTCGCTGACCTTGGCTTGCGCATCACCTTCCTGAACATCGACACGGAAAACAACCGTTTCAAGATTGGTGTGAACGCCACGCAGAAGGACTATATCATCCTGAAAGCAATGGAGAAGCCGTTTGTGAACATCCTCTGGATAGGCACTATTGTCATGAGCATCGGCTTTGTAATGGCCATTGTGCGACGCAATAAAGAAGGAGGCAGCAACAAAAAGCCAGCCACCACGCCAAAGCCAAAAAGAAAAGTACAGGCAGCTTAATTTTGCCTCTGCCATAAAACTAAAAAGCCTTTGCCCATAGCAAAGGCTTTTTAGTTTTAAAGTGGGTTGTATGCAGAATACCTTCTAATTTCGCAGGTATATGAATTCAGTTCAAAAGAAACGAATTGCTTTTGTGGGCGCAGGCAACGTAGCATGGCACCTGGCACAGGCACTTGCCGCCGCCGGGCACGAGGTAAAAGGCGTTTACAGCCGGAGCCGCACCTCCCGCGAGGCCTTAGCCAGCAAACTGCCACAGGCGCAGCCCATCGCCACGCCTGATTTTAAGGACCTCACGCTGGATGTGGTCTTTATCTCTGTTCCGGATGCTGCCCTTTCTGAGGTGGCCGCCACTTTGATGGTAACTCCCGGCACCGTGGTGGTGCATACCTCCGGCTCACAGCCTCTCGCGTTGTTGCAGACCTTGAAAGGAGCGCGTACAGGCGTTTTATACCCCTTGCAGACTTTCTCTAAAACAAAACCTCTGGACATGGAGCAGGTACCGCTGCTGGTAGAGTCACAGCACGAGGAGACACTGCAGGAATTAACAATACTGGCAAAAAGCATCAGCAGTCAGGTACACACCGTATCATCTGAGGACCGAAAGCAGCTGCACCTGGCGGCTGTCTTCGCCTGCAACTTCACCAATCACCTGCTGGGCATTAGCCAGCAGCTACTGCAGGAGGCAAACCTGCCGAAGCGGCTGCTTCAGCCCCTGATAGAGGAAACGGTGGCAAAAGCTACACAGCAGAACCCTTTCGCGGTGCAGACTGGCCCTGCCATACGGGGCGACGAAAACGTACTACAGGCGCACTTGCAACTGCTGCAGCAGCACCCTGCCTATGCGTCGCTTTACCAGCAACTTTCACGAAGTATACAGGCGCAGGCATCTATTGGAGACGGCAAGGCAAAACAAGGCTAACCAAAATGGGCTTTCTCTGGTTTAAGTAACATGGTCCACATCAGCCGTCTGTTTTGATTCGGCTGACGGCCTTTGTAAATTGCACCTTCAAAACAGAGATAGAAGAAATGAAAGTTGTAAATATAACCTTTAAGTTTGCAGACGGCGCTCCAGACGAGACACATCCTGCCGTAGAGGGAGAGTCAGTGTTGGATGTGGCCTTGAACAATGATATAAAACTACAGCACAACTGCGGTGGTGTGTGCGGCTGCAGCACCTGCCATGTGTATGTGGAGGCAGGCATGGATGACCTGCCTGAGATCTCTGATAAGGAGGAGGATTATATTGATCGTGCCGTAGACCCGCGCATCAATTCCCGCCTGGGCTGCCAGTGCGTGGTACAAGGCAACGAAGACGTTGTAATCACCATTCCGGAACAGGATTTCCTGGGGCACTAATTTGAATTGCTGCATGGTTAAATTGTTGGTCTTCCTAAACTGTTGGCCTTGTTTCTTTAAAAACCATTTAGCCATTTAACCATTAAACCATTTATATGATGAATAAGAGCTACGAGCCACCAATACACTGGAACGACTACGAAGACATTGCCATGGCACTGTATGAGAAATTCGGCGATGATTTCACGGAGTCTAAAATCTACCGCATCCGCTTCACAGAATTACTGGACTGGGTACTGTCTTTGCCAAATTTTGAAGGCACGCGCGAGCAGGCCAATGAAGGGCACCTGGAGCAGATACAGGCTGCCTGGGTATATGAGTGGCGCGACAACCAGGACTAAGCTTTTTCAACAGTTGTATAGGCTAAACACATTATAATTTGATACTTTTAAAGGTTCTTCTGAAGAGAAGAACCTTTTTCTGTTATTAGAAGGTGCGGTGGCAACTAAAGCTGCACTATATCTTCCTATTTATTCTTTGTCTACAATCCTATGTCATTTATTTAACCATGTCCATTACTCAAACAGATCTTACCCGCATCAATACCTTTGTTTTTGATGTGGATGGTGTCCTGACAGACGGCTTGCTGTACTGCTTTGCAGATGGGGAGCAGGTGCGCACCTTTAACATCAAAGATGGGTTTGCCATCAAACACGCCATCCAGCAGGGATACCGCGTAGCCATTATAACAGGTAAAAACGAGCCGGGGGTGCGCAAACGCCTCGAACAGCTGAATATAGAGGATGTCTTTATGGGCGTAGAGGAAAAGGTAGAAACCTTTGAGAATTACGTTTACATGCAGGGCATCCATCCGGCCACCGTAGCTTATATGGGCGACGACATGCCTGACTTTGAGGTGATGCAACGCTGCGGATTGCGCGCGTGCCCGGCTGATGCCGCCGACAATATTAAAGAGATCAGCACGTTTGTTTCTACCAGAAAAGGAGGTCGGGGTGCTGTGCGGGAACTGATTGAAAAGATCATGAAAGCGCAGGACACCTGGTAAATATACGGCTGAGCGGGTAGTGCACACTGCATGCATATGATTTTTTTTCAATTAAATCGCAAATTTCTCTTAATAGGCTATTGTATATATTGAAAATATTTTTTAGTTTACGTGCAGTTTAATTACCCAATTAATTATTTATTTTTATGAAGACAGGTAAAGTAAAGTTTTTTATTGAGTCAAAGGGTTATGGGTTTATAACTGAAGACGAGACAAATGAAGATTTCTTCGTGCATGCAAGCGGCCTGAATGGCGTTGACATTCAGCAGCATGACCTTGTAGAGTTTGACACTCAGGAAGGTAAAAAAGGAATTAACGCGGTAAACGTGAAAAGAATCTAACACTGTTTACTTCAGCCGTAACAGTAAAAGCCCCTTGCACAAGGGGCTTTTTTATTGCCTTTTCCACTTGCCGCCGTAACTTTACCTCAGCTTTCCAACACCCATACATGAAGCCTTTTTTAACCCTGATACGCGCCCGGAACCTGGTGCTGGTTGTGCTGAGCCAGGCGTTGGTGCAGGCCTGTCTTTTGGCAGCGGGGGTAAACTGGGCCAAAGTGCTGGAGCCAGGCTTCCTCGCCCTCACCTTCTCTACCGTATGCATTGCAGCGGCCGGTTACATCATCAACGACTACTATGACGTGAAGATTGATGCCATCAACAAGCCGGAGCGGCTGCTAGTAGGCCGCATCATCCGAAGGCGACGGGCTATG
This sequence comes from Pontibacter pamirensis, assembly GCF_010015475.1. GTDB lineage: Bacteria > Bacteroidota > Bacteroidia > Cytophagales > Hymenobacteraceae > Pontibacter > Pontibacter pamirensis. Next base: position 93,948 of record NZ_SSNI01000001.1, on the reverse strand, counting down.
TTCGCGCACCTGATACTGTCTTTTGTGGGTGTAGCTGTCGGAACGCTATTAATGGTGCGGGTCGGGTTGATAAACCTCGGGGCGGTATTGCTGCTGTGGGGATATTCTGCAAGGCTAAAGAAGCTGCTCCTCATCGGCAACATTGCCATTGCGCTGCTATCTGCCTCTATGCTTTTAGTGGTAGCCGTGTACAACGACATGCTGAACAAGACCACGCTGGGTTACGCGCTGTTCGCCTTCCTGATTTCGCTTATCCGGGAAATTATCAAAGATATAGAGGATATGAAAGGAGACGCCACTTTCGATTGTCGTACCTTGCCCATTGTGGTGGGCATGCGGGGAGCGAAGTATGTGCTATACCCTCTGATCGCCATCTTTCAGGCTGTTTTGATAGCGGCTATCCTGCACCCCTCCACGCCGCTTATCTTTGATATTTATATGCTTCTGCTTGTGCTGGCCCCCAGTATCTGGATGGTGGTAAAGCTGGTAAGGGCAGATCGTAAAGCTGACTTCAGCTACCTGAGCAACCTCAACAAACTCATCATGCTGATGGGCATCCTATCTATGCTATGGGTATAAAAAAGCCTGAAACCGTAGGCTTCAGGCTTAGCATGACTAACAGGGTATAAGGTTAAGCGTCTTGATTCAGTATCAGGCGGCTCGCCGCTACATCATTGCTAGGTTTACACTATAACAAAGTTATCCCTGCCGACCATCTCTGCCTGTTTTGCTTTCTGTTTAATTGTCCAGTCCCTCTGATTCATGCCAGGCATCTCCGTTCCTGCTACTGCCGTATGGTGTATGCGAACAGTGACATCATAACCTGCTGCAAAAAAGCATATCACTATGGCTATATATACGTACTGCAGTAGCAGGGGTTCTTAGCAGTCACTGTTTTGAATCCAAACTGTACAGATTCCGTGTTATAACGTATATTTGCAAGTCTATGGTACACCCCCAAACCGATACAACAGAGAAGACGAAGGAGCTGCTGCAGCAGTACACGCTTCGTAAAACCAGCTGCCGGTTAGAGGTGCTAGGCTTGCTGCTGAACAATAAAAGCGCGTTGGCGCACTCAGACATAGAAAAGCAGCTGGGGGATAAGTATGACCGTGTTACCCTCTACCGAACCCTTCACTCTTTTGAGGAGAAAGGACTGGTGCATAGTATAAATGATGTGAGCGGGGCTGTGAAATACGCCCTCTGCCAGGAAGCTTGTAACCAGCACCACCACCACGACAACCACATGCATTTTAACTGCACTGCCTGCGGCCAGACTTTTTGCCTGAATGATGTTACTATTCCGGCATTATCTTTACCTTCAGGATACAAGGTGAACAGCCTGCACTTTTCAGCACAAGGGATCTGCAGTACCTGCGAGGAGGTATAGTAGCAGACGCTGCGCTTGTACGGGTATATCACCTATGTTAACGAGAAGATAAACGCCATGGCACATCAAACAGACAACGCTACAGCTTTCAGAGATCTGGTTTCTTCGCCGGTTAAATTCCGACTGTTTATGCTGGCCCGGCTGCCCATGGCCTACATGGCTGACCTGCGCGTTACCTCCCTCAAACACGAAGCAGCAACCGTGAGTATACCGTACAAATACCTCAACAAGAACCCTTTCAACTCTATTTACTTCGCCTGCCTCAGCATGGCCGCCGAACTCTCCACAGGGGTGCTGTGCATGATGCATGTACACAAATCCAAACCGGCTGTTTCGATGCTGGTAGTACATATGGAAGCCGATTTCACGAAAAAGGCCGTAGGGAAAATCTTCTTTACCTGCCAGGATGGGGAACAGATATATGAGGCCATCGGGCAGACCAAAGCCACCGGAGAGGGTGTAACCGTGATAGCTACCAGCACAGGCATAGACGAAAATGGCGATCTAGTGGCAACATTCCGCTATACCTGGTCGCTGAAGGCAAAGCGAAAGTGAAAACCCCAAAGCCCTCTGAGTTTACACCCTGCACCGCGCCATTCATGATACACCGGCATTTCATTATACATAAACCCTATGGCTATCTTAGCCAGTTTGTGAGTGACCCTAAAAAGCAGAAAAAGAAAAGAGTACTGACGGAGTTATATGATTTTCCAGAAGGCACCATGGCGATTGGCCGTTTAGATGAAGACAGCGAGGGGCTGCTCCTGCTCACCACCGATGGGAAAGAAAGCGAGTATGTCCGCAGCAGCAATATAGAAAAAGAATATTATGCGCAGGTAGATGGCCTCATCACCAGCGAGGCAATAGAAAAGCTACAGCAAGGCGTGGAAGTCAGCATAGAGGGAGTACACTATGTCACCAAACCCTGTGTGGCAAATATACTGAAACAGGACCCGGGCTTTCCAGAACGCAGCCGGAGAATAAGAGACGACAGGCACGGCCCGACCAGTTGGGTATCAATAACACTGACGGAGGGCAAGTACAGACAGGTAAGAAAGATGACCGCAGCAGTTGGTTTTCCGACCCTGCGCCTGGTCAGGGTGCGTATTGGCGCCATACACCTTAATGAGATGCCGTCAGGAGCAGTGCAGGAAACAGACACCTTTCCGCTCACCACATAGGCCCGGAAGGAAAAGAGCTTGTGCTGTGAAAGTCAAAAGCTGTACTTTTACCGCACGTGATTTTACCTCAAAAGAAGAGACATGAGTAAAACAAATTGGAAAACCGTAAAAGAATACCAGGATATAACCTATAAAAAGTCAGCTGGCGTTGCCCGCATTGCCTTCAACCGGCCAAACGTGCGCAATGCCTTTCGGCCTAAAACTGTGGCTGAGCTTTTTGAGGCCTTTCTGGATGCCCGCGAAGACACCTCTATCGGCGTTGTGCTGCTGTCGGCGGAAGGCCCTTCCACCAAAGACGGCGTATACTCTTTCTGCAGCGGCGGCGATCAGAACGCCCGCGGCCACCAGGGCTATGTGGATGAGGAAGGAATGCCTCGCCTGAACATACTGGAAGTGCAGCGCCTGATTCGCTTTATGCCAAAGGTAGTGATTGCCGTAGTACCGGGTTGGGCAGTGGGCGGCGGCCACAGTTTACATGTGGTATGCGACCTGACGCTGGCAAGTAAAGAGCATGCCATTTTCAAGCAGACTGATGCCGATGTTACCAGCTTTGATGGCGGCTACGGTTCTGCTTACCTGGCGAAGATGGTTGGCCAGAAGCGTGCCCGCGAAATCTTCTTCCTGGGCAGGAACTACTCCGCACAGGATGCCTACGACATGGGCATGGTCAACGCCGTTCTTCCGCACGAAGAACTGGAAGACACTGCTTACGACTGGGCGCAGGAAATACTGGAGAAATCCCCAACCTCCATCAAAATGCTAAAATTCGCCTTCAACGCCACCGACGATGGTATGGTAGGCCAGCAGATATTCGCCGGCGAAGCCACCCGCCTGACCTATATGACCGAGGAAGCCAAAGAAGGCCGCAATGCCTTTTTAGAGAAGAGAAAGCCTAATTTCAAGGATATTAAGTGGATTCCGTAGAGTAGCTATCTTAACAGAGGTCTCAATAGAGATGGCGTGATAGCAAAGGATTTTTAGTTCTAAGCGCCTTTAACCCACCCCTGCCCCTCCGAGGAGGGGCAGGGGTGGGTTCTTACATCCAAGAAAAACTTCACCCGCTACTCCCCTACATAATATCAGCAGTACGTGCTGGCTTCTACGGCTAAACCCGCTATATTTGCGGCTTCATTACAAGCTGTACTCTTGAAACGACCAGATAAGAAGAACATAGTCATTTTTGCTTCGGGTTCGGGGAGCAATGCCCAGCGCCTGCTGGAGCACTTCGAGCACCACCCAGAGATTCGTGTGGCCGCCCTGTTCTCCAACAACCCGAAAGCGTATGCCCTTAAAAGAGCCGAGACATATCATGTCCCGGCTCTTTTGTTTTCACGCGAGGAGTTCCTCCACACCGACAAGGTACTGCAGCAAATACAGCAGTTTAACCCAGACTTGATTGTGCTGGCCGGCTTCCTGTGGCTCGTACCAAAGAACCTGCTCCAGGCATTCCCGAACCGCATCATCAACATACACCCGGCTCTGCTGCCACAGTACGGCGGCAAAGGCATGCATGGTATGCATGTGCATACCGCTGTGGTGGAGGCCGGCGAAAAGGAGTCCGGCATCACCATCCACTACATTAACGAAGAGTACGACAAAGGCGCCTTTATAAGGCAGGAGCGCTGCCCGGTGCTGCCCAACGATACGCCCGAAGACCTGGCAGCCCGTGTGCTGCAACTGGAGCACCAGTACCTGCCCATGGTGGTAGAGCAGCTGATAAAAGAACAAGATCAACCTGATAAAGAAGATTAACCTTACAAACAACTCATCCCATGCAATCCGTTAAAATCAAATCCGCACTTATTTCGGTTTATTATAAAGACCGCCTGGAGCCACTTGTGGAGCTTCTGAAGCAGCACAATGTGACCATATACTCGACTGGTGGCACACAAACTTTTTTAGAAGAGCAGGGCGCAAACGTAGTAGCCGTAGAAGACCTGACCGCATACCCGTCTATCTTCGGAGGCCGTGTAAAAACGCTTCACCCGAAAGTGTTCGGTGGCATCCTGCACCGCCGCGACAATGAAAGCGACCTGTCCGAAAGAGAGAAATTTGAGATCCCACCCATTGACCTGGTGGTGGTAGATTTATACCCGTTTGAAGAAACAGTGGCTTCAGGCGCTGCGGAGGCAGACGTGATTGAGAAAATCGACATCGGTGGCATTTCCCTGATTCGAGCAGCAGCCAAAAATTTCAAAGATGTGCTGATTGTGTCGTCCAGAGACCAGTATGGCGATGTGGTTGAGCTGCTGCAGGAAAAAGGCGGCGCCACCGACCTGGAAGACCGCAAGCGATTTGCTGCCAAGGCCTTTGATGTTTCCTCGCACTACGACACGCACATCTTCAATTATCTGAACGCCAACGGAGAGGAGCAGGTGTTCAAGCAAAGCCAGCGCGAAAGCACTCCGCTGCGTTACGGCGAAAACCCGCACCAGAAAGGTGCATTCTATGGCAAACTGGAAGACCTTTTCGAGCAATTGAACGGCAAGCAACTGTCTTATAACAACTTGGTGGATGTGGATGCTGCTGTTGCACTGGGCGGTGAATTCGAGGAGCCGACTGTGGCTATCCTGAAGCACACCAACGCCTGCGGCTGCGCCACGGCCGACACGATAAAAGAAGCTTACCTACTGGCGCTTTCTTCTGACCCGGTGTCTGCCTTCGGTGGCGTCATCATCGCTAACAGAGCCATCGACCTGGGAACCGCTGAAGAACTGAACAAGCTGTTCTTTGAGGTGCTGATTGCCCCGGAGTATGATGCTGATGCGCTGGAACTGCTGCGTTCCAAGAAAAACCGCATCCTATTGAAGCAAAAGCCGGTGGAGCTGCCAACCAAACTTTTCAAGACATTACTGAACGGTGTAATAGAGCAGGACAAAGATGTAGCAACCGAGACAGAGGCTGATTTCAAAACCGTTACCAAGCGCGAGCCCACAGCTCAGGAGAAAAAGGCGCTGGTATTTGCCGCTAAGGTGTGTAAGCACACTAAGTCGAACACCATTGTACTGGCAACAGACAAGATGATGTTCTCCAGCGGTGTAGGCCAGACCTCCCGTGTAGATGCCCTGCGCCAGGCAATTGAGAAAGCAAATAGTTTCGGTTTTGACTTAAGCAAAACCGTAATGGCATCCGACGCCTTCTTCCCGTTCCCGGACTGCGTGGAGATTGCCGATCAGTCAGGCATAAAGGCGGTGGTTCAGCCAGGTGGCTCTATCAAAGACCAGGATTCTATTGCCTACTGCGATGCACATGATATGGCTATGGTGATGACAGGCGTGCGCCATTTCAAACACTAAAATTTGTACTTACTCCTGTTAAAATCGCTGCCTTTGCTTAAGAGGCAGCGATTTTTTTTACTTTGCCCGCTGCCCTGCCTGCCCCTGCACACGCTATGTAGCAAAAGAACGTTCAATTATATATAGTTGCCGCTGTAATAGAAGTTCTCCTCTAGCAGAGTACAAGGCATATCTTATAAAAATACTTTTAATTTCTTGCTGCTTTGGCTGCTGTGTTATTAATTCCGGCGAAATTCACTAATTTTGCGGCATGTTTCTGATTAGAAATATTCTGTATTCAAAATATAATTAGGCAAGTAGGCCTGACTCTTAATAATGGGACTATTCAACTTTTTGACCAGCGATATAGCAATCGACCTTGGTACTGCCAATACGCTGATCATCCATAACGATAAAATTGTAGTAGACGAGCCTTCCATCATCGCCGTAGACCGCACCACAGGCAAAGTACTGGCAATAGGACGCCAGGCGATGCAGATGCACGAGAAAACCCACGAGAACATCAAAACCATCCGCCCTCTGAAAGACGGTGTGATTGCTGACTTTCACGCGGCTGAGGAAATGATTCGCGGCATGATAAAAATGATTGATACGGGCCGTCGTCTGTTCCAGCCGTCGCACCGCATGGTTATCTGTATTCCGTCCGGTATTACGGAAGTAGAGAAACGCGCTGTGCGTGACTCTGCGCAGCATGCCGGTGCCAAAGAAGTATGGATGATCCAGGAACCGATGGCCGCTGCTATTGGTATTGGTATTGATGTAGAGCAACCTATAGGTTCTATGATTGTGGATATAGGGGGTGGTACAACAGAGATTGCCGTGGTGGCTCTTTCCGGTATTGTGTGCGACCAGTCTATCCGCATTGCCGGAGACGTGTTCACAAAGGATATCCTGGATTATATGCGCCGCCAGCACAACCTGCTGATAGGCGAGCGTTCTGCTGAGAAAATTAAAATTGAGGTGGGTGCCGCGCTCACAGAGATAGAGAACCCGCCGGCCGACTACGAAATCCGTGGCCGTGACCTGATGACGGGTATCCCGAAGGTAATTAAGGTAACGTACCAGGAAATTGCCATCGCCTTGGACAAGTCTGTTTCTAAAATAGAAGAGGCTGTGCTGAAGGCGCTGGAGATTGCGCCGCCAGAGCTGTCAGCAGATATCTACGACAACGGCATTCACCTGACAGGTGGCGGTGCGTTGCTGCGTGGCCTGGACAAGCGCCTAGCTGCTAAAACAAAGCTGCCTATCCACATCGCTGAGGACCCGCTAAGGGCCGTGGTACGTGGCACAGGTGCTGCTATTAAGAACATTGAAGGATTTAAGAATGTCCTGCTAACCTAACAGGGCTCCCATGCGGAATCTTTTTGCTTTTATTTACCGGTTCCGTGCTTTCCTCATTTTTGTGTTGCTGGAGATACTGTGCGTGTACCTGATTGTGCGTTATAATACATACCAGGGTGCCGCCTTCTTCAACTCTGCAAACAACTACGTGGGGCAGGTGCTGGAGTACCAGAGCGGAGTAACAGATTATTTCCGGCTAACATCCGTCAACAACTCGCTGGCGCACGAAAATGCGGAACTGCGGAAGGAGTTGATGCGCTACCGCACGCAGCAGCTTTCCGACAGCACTAATCTGCTGGATTCCACTTTCTACGCCACCACTGACACAAGCCGGACCGCACCCTACATCCTGCATGCCGGCAGGGTCATCAACAATTCTGTGCGCCGCATGAACAATTACCTGACACTTTCTGTTGGCGCTGCTGATGGCGTACGACCAGGCATGGGCGTTATATCTCCCGACGGGGTAGTAGGTCGCGTCAAGACAGTGTCAAGGGATTATGCTACCGTTACTTCCGTGCTGCACTCGCAGATGCTGGTTTCCGCCAAAATAAAGAGCAGCGACACCTTTGGCACCATTAAGTGGACAGGCGGCGACTACCGCAGGGCTATGCTGGATTACATTCCGCTGCACGTGAATCCTGCTGAAGGCGACACAGTGGTGACAAGTGGCTTCAACACTGTTTTTCCGGAGGGCATCCTGGTTGGCACCATCACCTCTGTGGAGAAAGAGCAGGACAAGAGCTTTTACACGATAGAGGTACAGCTGGCGGTTGATTTTGCACAGCTATCTTACGTGTACGTGGTGGAGAACACAAGAAAAGAAGAGCGTGAAAACTTAGAACTGGAGGCAGGCATTATCATTGATGAACAGTAGCTTTGGCATAAGAAACATCCTGCAGTTTATACTGTTTGTGGCATTACAGATTCTGCTGATGGATAACCTGGTGCTCTTCAGCACCGGCTTCTGCTTCATCTACATCGCCTTTCTGCTGTTCCTGCCCATCGACATGAACAGGGTATGGCTGCTCTTTCTTGGTTTCCTGACAGGCTTTACGGTAGACATGTTTTATGACACCATGGGGATACATGCAGCAGCCAGCGTGCTACTGGCATTTTTAAGGCCGCATGTATTGAACCTTCTAACGCCGCGCGATGGTTATGATGCGAGCGATTCTGTTAATATTCGCGTAATGGGGTGGCGTTGGTTTCTGGCTTATTGTTTTACATTGACATTGTTCCATCATGCGGCGGTGTTTTTTCTGGAGACAATCAACTTCCAGACGGCATTGTACACATTAGGTAAGATACTGGCTAGCACCCTTTTCACTACAACAGTGATGGTAATCCTCCAACTCCTGTTCTTTTCGCCTAAACGAGAGCGGATAGATTATAGATGAACTACTTAGAGACCCGCAAGTATATTATTCAAGGCATCTTCCTGTTGGTAGGTGCCCTTTTTGCCCTCCGGTTATTTTACATACAGGTGGTGGACAGCAGCTATAAGCAGGCTGCCGAAACCAATGCCATTAAATCTGTTATCCAGTATCCTTTCCGGGGCCTGATATATGACCGCAACGGGGAACTGCTGGTGCAGAACACGCCGGTTTATGACCTGATGGTGATACCGAAAGAGGTAAAGGCGCTGGATACGCTGCGCCTCGTGGAATTGGTAAATCTCCCCCTGGAGGATGTGCGGGAGCGCCTGAAGAAGGCCCGCTCCTTCTCCTATGTGCAGCCGTCTGCTTTTTACCAGAAGCTAAGCACAGAAGAGTTTGCCCGCATCCAGGACAACCTTATCGATTTCCCTGGCTTTTACATCAATGCCCGTACAGCGCGTGGCTACCCACACCAGAGCCTGGCACACGCTCTAGGGTATATTGCTGAGATCAGCCCGAAACAGCTGGAAGACTCCACCTACAGAGGCTACCGCCCCGGCGACTATATTGGCAAGAGCGGCATTGAGCTGGAGTACGAGCAGTACCTGATGGGCAAACGGGGTGTGAAGTATAAAATGGTGAATGTCCGGGGCGTGGAGAAAGGTTCGTTTAAAGACGGCGCCTACGACACCCTCTCTGTAGCCGGCGAGAACCTCATCAGCACCATTGACCTGGACCTGCAAGCTTATGGCGAGTTCCTGATGAACGGAGCAAAAGGCAGTATTGTGGCCATTGAGCCTGCCACAGGAGAAGTACTGGCGTATGTGTCGGCTCCCTTCTACGATCCTAACCTGTTTACCGGAAAAGACTATGGCAAGAACTACATGACTTTGCTAACCGATTCGAACAAGACCATGTTCAATCGCCCGATAATGGCAAGCAGCAACCCTCCTGGCTCTATCTTTAAGCTGGCGCAGGCACTGGTGGCCTTACAGGAAGGAGTCATCACACCCAATACAGGCTACCCTTGCAACCAGAGTTTAGTGAAGTGCTCCCACGCGCATGCGGCTCCCAGCAACCTGAGTATTGCCATACAAACATCCTGTAACCCGTATTTTTACCAGGTTTTCAGGGCGCTTCTAAACCAGGGAAAATCGAAAAACACTTATAAAGACACCGCCCTTGGCCTGGCTGACTGGCGGGAGCAAATCCTGACCTTTGGTTTCGGAACTGAACTTGGTATTGATTTGCCAAACGAAAAAAAGGGCATCATAGCGTCTACGGATATGTATAACCGGGTGTATGGCGAGAACCGCTGGAAATTTTCTACCATCTACTCCCTGAGCATCGGGCAAGGAGAATTGGGTGTTACACCGCTGCAGATGGCCAATTTTATGGCAACCATTGCCAACAGAGGCTATTACATTAACCCGCATATTATCCGCTCCATCGGAGAAAAAGGCAAACCGCTGCCAGAATACCAGAAAAAGAATTATACTGCAGTAGATGCGAAGCATTTCACTCCTGTTGTGGATGGCATGGCGGCGGTGGTGGAATCGGGCACAGGAAGAAACGCAAACCTGTCGAAGCTGGGTATTGCCGTATGTGGCAAAACAGGTACAGCAGAAAACCCTCAGGGTAAAGACCACGCAGTATTTGTGGCGTTCGCCCCTAAGGACAATCCGAAAATAGCCATCGCGGTTTATGTAGAAAATGCAGGCTTTGGTGCACAATCAGCGGCTCCTATTGCCGGATTGATGATAGAGCAGTATCTAACAGACTCTGTTACCAGAAAAAGTATGGAGAAATGGGTGCTGAGCAGGGAGTACTTAAATGTGAAGTAAAACAATGGGGGTAGAACAGAAAGTACTTGGAAGTAGCAGGGTGATGTCGCCTGTCCCTGGCAGACGCACCACCGGGAACCGTATGCTCCAGAACATGGACTGGCTGACTGTCCTGATATACTTTCTGTTAGTAGGTTTGGGCTGGATGAACATCTATGCGGCTGTCTACAGCCCTGATAACGTGGTGAACATTATGAGCTTCGACATTAACTCCGGTAAGCAGTTGGTGTGGATTGGCGCTTCTTTACTGCTCATCATTGTGCTGCTGGTGGTAGACTACAAAGTTTATGAGCACCTGGCTTACCCCATCTACGGCGGTATTATCCTGCTCCTGCTGATTACGCTGGTGGTAGCCAAGCCTATTGCAGGCTCCAGGTCCTGGCTTGATTTAGGAGGCGGCATACGCCTGCAGCCCGCTGAGTTAGCAAAATTTGCCACAGCCCTGGCTGTATCCAAGTTCCTGAGTACGATTAACCTCCGCCAGCAGAACTTCAAAGACCAGATGAAACTGGCAGCCATTACCTTGCTGCCTCCTGCAATTATTATCATGCAGAACGAGACGGGTTCAGCACTGGTGTTCGCCGCTTTTATACTCGCTTATTTCCGTGAAGGAATTTCGCCGCTGATACTGATCATCGGGGGCTCCGCAGCCGCTATTTTTATCCTCACGTTGCTTATTCCCAAAATATACCTCATTATGGGTGTAACCGTGTTGCTGGCGCTGGCTACCTGGCTCGATTACCGCCTGCTGAAACGCTACAAGACAATTATCGCCTTGTGGGCTGTTGTGGTGGGCATGATATTCAGTGTGGACTTCTTCGTGAACAATGTCTTGCAGCCACACCAGCAAAACCGCATAAAGGCGCTGATTAACCCGGAGGCAGATCCACTTGGCTTCGGCTGGAATGTGACACAGTCTAAAATTGCGATCGGTTCCGGCGGCTTCTGGGGCAAAGGCTTTCTGGAAGGTACACAGACTAAGTTCGACTTTGTGCCGGAGCAAAGCACAGATTTCATCTTCTGCACAATTGGAGAAGAACAGGGCTGGGTGGGGAGCACCGTGCTGATTGGCCTGTTCATGTTCCTGCTGACGCGCATCGTCATGATTGCTGAACGTCAGAAGTCCGTGTTCGGGCGCACCTACGGATACTGCGTGGCCTCTATCATCTTCTTTCACTTTCTGGTGAATGTGGGCATGACAATTGGGTTGGCGCCCGTGGTGGGTATTCCATTGCCCTTCTTCAGCTATGGAGGTTCCTCTTTATGGTCATTCACTATTCTGCTGTTCATCCTCATCGCCATCGACGCCAATCGCAGCCAGGATTTAGCTCGGTAAAGCAATGTTACGGCCATAGCGTCTCCTGCAGATGTCTAAGCAAGACCTCTGTTCACTATAAAACACACAGCCGCCACAGTCAGCATATAAAAAAGCCACATCATCCGGGGAGTGCTGGAGGCACTTATATATTATTTAAGAAGCGTCTATCCAAAAGTCTCTCTAATGAGTGGCACTTTGTTTGCAATGAAAATCAAGTAAGGAACGATAAGTTGAAACAGACGATGGGTTTCTATTTAATGCAGAGGGCCTCATAAAATCATGAACCTTCCTTCTCCAAATAGTATAAAATTTATCAGGCGGTATTGCACCGATTCACCTCCTTACGTTATACTTAAAAAATAGTTTAGTATTTTCCCGCTCAAGATTTGCGTTTGTTTTGTGCTTTTCTTATACTTACATAAGTAGTAAAAGCAGTTTTGCGAATTTTGCCAAATAGTAAATTATCCTATTATTTAGATTGAATTGAACGGAACATGAAAGACTTTATCTTCTTCTCTAAAACCCTTCTCCGAGACAAAGAACACTTACTCAGAGTTCTTTTCATGACGCTCCTGATGATAGCCTTGGTTGTTTGGGGCATACGTGAGGAACAGGCTTACCTGAAGCAGATATACTATTTATGCTCGGCCTGGAGCCTGGCTGTAGTAGCATTTATCTTTGGTTATGCCTATCACCACAGGGACGAATTAATAAAGTAGTCTCTGCTTCTTGTGGAAGTGCAGTGCTTTGTCCAGGGATTAGGCCTAGCGCTGCTTGTCCGCCCTCTTGTTGAGTTCTCTGCGGGCTGAACATATCAATCGATATAAGCCTTTTTTAACATACAGCTCATTAAATTTTAGTTGCAGCCCTGTTTTTTGACACGGCAGTAATCAATGGTTATGACAGTCGATGACAAGAAATAATTAATTTATTACTGTCCCCTTTTCCCACACCCAGTCACTTTTCAAATAATTGATAGCAGTATACGCTATAGTGTTCACTGTGTCAGTACAACATATATTAGATTGAAGTAGAAGGCTTTACTAAACAGTAGTTCAGTCTATCTCGTTTCTAATAAATACAATGCATTTCCAAACATTATGCTTTACAAGATGTTATTGAAACAAAGAACAGGAATTACTCCTTCTAGTTATAACATTATAACACTTTACAATTAACCTAAATCGACTTGACCTATGACACCAAAGACAATGCTCTCTATCATGCTGGCAGGTTCGCTGCTCTATTTCACATACATACTATCATCAGAGTTAACCTGAAGGGCACTTCAGGTGTAAACACGTTTATACTGTTTCCTGTGCAGCGTGAACTTGAGAACTTTTCACTTTCCACCTGCAGCTAAAAAACTGAGTAAAAAGCATTCTCCCGGTCGCAACCACTTCCTTTCAGAGAGCGAAGTTTTGACCATCCTCACGCTTTACTACCCCTAAAGCTTCGAGTACTACTATGAGCGGCTGGTGCTTGGGGAGCTAAAAAGTTTCCTTCCCCGAGCCGTCTTCTACACACAGTTCCTCTACCTAGCCAGCCATTTCCCTGCTTCCTCATTTTCCTGCTGGCCCAGTGCCGGACTAATTTCTTTGCGAGAACCAACCACTACTACATTGACTCTGAAAAGCTGCCGTTTGAGATAACCTAAGGATACACTCACACAAGGTCATTGAGGGATTGCTGGCTTGGCAAATTCTTCGATTGGCTGGCTCTACAGCCTTAAATTTCACTTGGTTACAAACGAGCACAGGGAACTGGCGCGGTTGCTCACCACCCCGGCCAACAACTACTACCAGGTCTGGAAAGTCTGCTGCAGGGCAAGTGCTACGGGGACAAAGGATACTTCTCTTTCCTACTGAGAAATTGATGGATGAAGGTCTGCACCTGGCTGTCAAGACAAGGAAGAAGATGAAGGCTATTTCCTCCGGTTTGACCGCCTATACCTTTCTAAACCAGCAATACATCAGGTTTAAACCTTCCGAAAGCATTGGCATGTCCTCAAGTTCATATCATATTATTTTTTTAAACTAATAAAATACTTAGGCGTATAACAGCTGAATATTATATAACCTATAAATAATTACATACACCCTCAAAACAATTACTTATGAATAAACTCTTGCTACTCCCGCTACTATTTATTTTGTTTCTTTCTTCATGCAAAAAAGACGAACCAGTACTTTCCACAACAATGAATTTAGAAGTGATGAAACAAAAGAAGTCATCAACAGGAGAAATAACAGTTGAACCTACATCAGCAATTATTCATGTGTGGAGTGCTGAAAACAGAGAGTTTGATGTAAACGCATCACCAGATATTCATTTTGGCTCTATTTATGATAAGACAACCAAGTCTTTCCAAACTATGAGATATGGAGCTATAGGCATTAGAATGAGAGAACATATACAACCAGGTAGATATTTCGCTAACGTGCTGCTACCAAAATCTTCCAATAAAGGCAGTCTTGCATATTCTTACACTTACTTTGAAATTAAAAAAGGAGAAAACCTAGATTTAACTAAAATCTTCAGCCACGATGTTGAATCAGGAGTATACGAAGACTGGGATTTGAATAAATAATAAAGTGCTTTTTACAGTTCTTATTTACTGTTGATTAGCCATACATACAGCAAAGGAAGTAGAAGTCGTTTTACTTAGTTAAAAAAGGCCTTTGCTTCCTTTTGTACCGCCTTAAAATAGGGTGACAACTATCTATTTCAGGCAAATATAAAACAGTAGAAAAGAAAAAGCAATAGCAGTCAGCGGAACTACACTGACTGCTATTGCTTTTATATGATATAGTACCAGGAGCGGGTACACAACCCGCAAACATAGGAAAACAATAGTAAACAAATATTAGCTTTAAACGCCTTTAAAGCCACTTTTTCACTTTTCCCGACTGCCTTATTTTCTCTTACTTAGCAGACATTTTCTTACTTTTTGTTACCAGTTTGTTACTCGCTTTAATTCCTTTTATTATATTGGATAACAAAGGAAACAAACAGCAAAGCAAGTGAAAAAGCAAACCACAAAAGAAGCTGTAAGGCTTAGAGAGAAGAAGCTAAGGAACGGCAATATTAGCCTGTACTTAGATTATTACAAAGATGGGGAAAGGCAGTATGAGTTTTTAAAGCTCTATCTAATTGATAAACCTAAAAACGCCTTAGATAAACAGTCTAACAAGGAGGCTTTAGAACTTGCACAGCGCATCAAAGCAAAGCGGATTGAAGAAGTACATGTAGGTACTTTTGACCTGCAATCAAAGAGCCTGAGCCACACAGACTTTCTCAAGTTTTATCAGGCTTATATAAATCACTACACCAAAGCCGATAACAGGGTACTGAATGCCAGCTTTAAGAAGTTTAAAGCCTATCTGCAAGAGCGGCACGGTAAAGATAAGCTGTTATGTAAAGACCTTACCCAAAACCTCATTATAGGCTATAAGGATTACTTAGAAGCTAACCATACTGGAGAAGGTCCACTAACCTACTTTAATCGCTTTAGGAAAGTAGTAAAGCATGGTATTAGAGAAAACCTGTTTAACAAAAACCCGCTGCCTGAAAACCTGAAATTTAAAAGCGGGGGCATGAGCAAGGGAGTACTCAGTTTAGATGAGGTGAGCCTGTTAGCAAAAACCCATTGTGGCAGTGACATCATCAAACGTGCCTTTTTATTTGCCTGTAATACAGGTTTAAGGTTTGGAGATATCAAAGAGTTGAAGTGGAAACATATTAGTAGTGGATTACTTGTTATCAAGCAAAACAAAACTCAGGAAGTAAACCGTCTTAGCCTTAACAATACTGCCTTAAAGCTTATAGGTGAAAAGGGTAAACCAGATGATTTAGTATTTCCCCTACCTTCCTTCAACGGCTCTGCTAAAACTATAAAAAATTGGGCTACCAGAGCAGGTATAGATAAACGCATCACATGGCACAGTGCCAGACATTCCTTTGCTACCAACATATTACTGTTAGGGTACGATGTTAAAACTCTTTCACAATTGTTAGGGCACACATCTATAAAGCATACTCAGAAGTATCTGAGCATTGCAGACGAGCGCAAAGTACAGGCAGTAAATGCCCTACCTGACCTAACCTTCTAAAGCCTTCCTTTAGCGTTTCGATATGTCAAAGAAAATTAGCCCAAAGATGAAAGAGGCTTTAAAACTAATAGAAAAGGAGTTAACAGAAATACCAAAAGATGATGATCCTGCTTTTGAAGACTTTATACTTTGGGTAGTTTCATATCCTGATGAGGCCCAAAGACAGTATCCCCGATTTTATAAAACCTTTAACGAAGCTATTCAGGAATTTACTAGTTGGGAAAAAGCCACCATATTTGAAGCTATTGCAAAGGGTTCCTCAACATGGTTAGAAGATGCTAACAAAACTGCCAGCAGTCTATTGAGGCAAAACAAACTAAGACAACATTTACAGATACTAAAAAGCTACAAAAATTTTGGAGAAAGGACAACTGATACTGTTATCAAGGCTGCATATAAAAGGCATAAAGAGTTTTTTGATGAATACATAGTAATAGTAGAACAAGAGCTGAGAGAAGGTAATTCTATCAAGAAAGAAAAACCTGTTCAAAAGAAAAATAAGTTATCCTATGTTTGGCAAGGAAAATCAGATGAGGAATTACCTAACCTTTATCAACAAATGAAGGGGAAATTCATTGATAACGAATCTGATTTAAGTCAATTTATAGCCATTTTCTCAGGCTTACCTATTCAAAACTTGAAGCCTATCAAGTGGCATAGTGACAATGCTAGCGAAGTGCTTTACTTTATTTTACAGCTAGAAGACACACAAAATATAGCGAGCGGAAAGAGAGTAGATTACCAAAAGCTAAAAGCATGCTTTTTTAAGCCTGATGGCACTCCTTTCACTGCAAGCTTCAAAGAGTTAAAGCAAAATATTGATATAAACTTATCAACAGATAAACAAAGGGCTATAAAAGACCTCGTGAGCACCTTCACCTAATACTTCACCTTCACCTTCACTTATACCACAAGTGAAAGTACATACTTTCCTCTCTTTCCAATCTTTGCAATGTTATAACGCAATAAGGATTGGCCAATCCATTTCTACAACTCTTAAAACATTTAGAAATGGAATTACAGCATTTAGAGGAAAGGTTAAGGAATATAGAGGTTCTGCTCCTATCCCAAAAGACAGTATTAAATTTTGATGAGGCGGCAAGCTATACAGGCTTATCTAAAAGTTACCTGTATAAGCTTACTTCAGCGGCTCAGATACCGCACTTTAAGCCCCAGGGCAAGCACATCTACTTCAATAAGACAGAAGTAGACCAGTGGCTACAAAGAAACCCCACAAAGCCTTCAAATAAAGAAAGTGTAGAAGAAAAGGCCGCAACTTACATTACTCTCAAAAAGATAGGAGGTGTGAGATGATAGAGGCATATTTTAGATTTGAGTTACTGCGAGCCAGACTCAAAGCGCAGCACAGCATCAAGAGCAAAGCAAGATTAGATTGCGTTGCATATTCTAACCCTTCAGGCTATACAGGATTGACAGATTTTGTCAATGGAAAAGGCCAAATGTTCATTTATAAAATTCCTGCCAGAGAAGTTATCAAATCTAATAGAAAACGACTTGCTGAATGGAGCCTAACCAACGGTAAAATAAACCTTTCAAGCTTGTACATTGAAGATGTAGACTTTCCCGAGTATGGTTATGGATACCCTAACGCTAATAGGCTTCTTAGCAATGGCAACAGCAATCCCCTCTTTTTCTTTAGAAACGACTGTTACCTTTTCATTACAAACAAAGAGATAAGCTCAATCGAAGTTCTTGTTATACCGGAGGGCAGAAATCTAGTAAATGCCTACTACCAACGTTTGATTGATGGTGATTTAGACAAGGAGTTGCACAGCCATAGGGAACGGGCTAAGCCTTTCTTTGACTATGAAAGTGCTACATAGTAAGTAGTATCTACTGACATTTTTTGTCAAACCAATGTATGATACTATAAGGCTATTCTTAAGCCAAGAGCAGACAGGCTGTAACTTCAAAGACGGGCTGCCTGCTCTTACTAACCTTTCAGAAACCTTTAAGCAGAATACCGGGCAGACTTATGTTACTGGCAATGTTGGTAATTTAAGGATAGCCATGTCAGAACATGGCATCAGCATAATAGGTAGTCTAGCTAAATTCTACCTAGGAAGTAACCTGCACACACTGAACAGGTCAGACAGCAGGCGGGCCTTTGAGCAGTTGGCTGACACTATGCACCTACCCATACAAAGAGCAGTCGTTTCAAGGGTAGATATAGGCATGAATCTAATTACTCAGCACACGCCAGAACTTTACTTCCCTTACTTAGGGCAAAGCAGCTATTATAAGCGGCTGACACAGCCACAGAGTATTAGCTATCAAAATAATTTAAGAAGTAAAAAGTTTTACAACAAAATAGCAGAAAGCAAAAGCAAAAGCGTGTTAATTCCTAATGTATATCAAGGAAAGAACTTGCTCAGATATGAGGTATGTTATATGCAGCGCCTGCCTAAGCAATTTAATACTGCAGCTATAACACCCAATACCTTAACAGAAGAATGCTTCTATATGGGCCTGATAGACCGCGTAGTTAAGGAATATCAGGCGATACAAAAGAATTCTTTAGTTAAGATGGATACTACTAAAATCAAGTCACCAAAAGATTATTTAAAACAGGTTTTAGCACTAGCCATACAGGAGAAAGGACTAGATGCTTTCCTTCATCATGTGGACTTGCTGAAAGAACAGAATACTTTTGATAAGCCAGAATATTACTCCAGACTTAGAAGTGAAATCAAAAAGCTATCAGGCAGTAACAACACTACAACTGACACACCAGAGATGATACAGGAACTAAACAGAAAAATTGCCAGAGTAAGCGAAAACTACAGATAGCCTATAACATCAAACTTTACTAGTCCGACTAAGGGTACTAAAGTCGTATCTGTGTGGTGAAAAGCATAACAAATTCTAAAACCGAAAAACTCCTATCAATAAAGAGTAATTTTAAGTTTAAAGCCCAGTGTAAGCAGGCTATAAACACCTTACTATGAGGCTTTACCACAACAAAAGCTATAGCAAGATGACACAATTTAATACTGAATTTTGCGGACAAAAATTGACTAAAATAACACCTCTCTTGGGCACAAAAACTAAGGATAAGGCTTTCAATTTTGTAACGCCAACTGAAAATTATTAGAATGCACTATATTAGCTTAGCTCAAGGCAGGATTTCATCTTTACTTCTGCTGATAAAGCAAACGGACATATCAAAGCAGATAAACGAACAATAGGACCTATGTTATCCGAGATCAAAGCAATTGGTGCAATCTTTAACATTTTCTCAAAACTTAAAGATGGATTTACTCAACTAAAAAAATCTAACTTACTATTGAATGAAACATCTATACATAGCATAGTTGAAAACTATTTTGGTTTTCAACAATTGCCCAATTCTAACATAAAGCTTCATGGAAAGTTGTCATGGTACTCAACTAACACAAACTTCTTAGTTTATTCCCCCTTCAACACAAAGGGCACAACTGAACAGGATGTAAGTACAACAATAAAAGGTATCAACAAACGCTTCACAGGTTCCCAACTTACATTTACTTCTCATAGACTAAGTGTGCCCTCTTTAAAACTAAATGAAATCAAGCTTACTGATGATTCATCAGCAAGAATCATTTGGCTGTATCCACAAAGTAGCGGGGGGCTTATTTTAGAAACTATAAGCAATCCTAAAGAAGACATGAGTGCTCCTTTGACAGTCTTTAAAGTTGATGAGAACCATAGACCTATTCCTTGCCTTGTTGACCCACATACTAACATAGATAATGTAACTAACAAAACAGTAGAAGTTATTGGAAAGATAATTACTGCACCATTGTCAGTTGTGAACACTCTAATGGAAACGTTAGACCCTTTTATGATAAATATGTACAGCAATTTTTACCGGCCTTTTTCGGCTAATGAAGGAATGTTGGCTATTGACTTAAGAACACCAGACTCTAAAATTAAAATCATAGAAGAAAAAGCCCAGTCATTTAATATAGCATATACAGTACAGGCAAAGATAGAATTTCAAGATTCCTCAGGAGATTTGAGAGATGAAATAAACAATATAGCAATCAATTCAATTCCTGACAGGCAGGGCATGGGAGACAATGTTAGTTCAATTGGAGTAAAAGAACACCCTGTTAACAGTATTGTTACTATAGGCGATATAAGCTGGCAAGGGAATCCAATTTTAAGCGCTTATGCTATGACAACGGAACTTGAAACACATGATGCAAGGCTATACCAGGAAAAAATGACAAAGATGGCTTACAGTTGGCAAGTTTGGCAGAAGAAGACAAGAAATGATATAAAGCGGAAAACAGGACAGGATATCAAAATAAATCCAATCATGTGCTCCAACACAAACAATGCACATTTGTTCCACCCAAATGGCATGTTGCTATCAAGAGAATTAGAAGAAAGGATATTAAGTAAGAATCCAGAAACAAGAAAATCAATAGATTGGCTAAAGATAAGTACTGGCAGGTAGTTCAATAATGTAAGCCTGCAGCAAAACCACTGCATTATTAGCTATGATGCCCAACTGATAGATTTAAATCATAACTAATATGACACTTAAATTTGTTACCAGTTTGTTACTCGAACAATAAAAAAGCCCTATAAACACTAGATTTACAGGGCTTTATAGCTTTTATGTAGTACCAGGAGCGGGAATCGAACCCGCACGGACTTGCGTCCACAAGATTTTAAGTCTTGCGTGTCTACCAATTCCACCATCCCGGCAACCTTCAGGAGCGGTTCCTGAAGTGTAGACTTGAAAAAGCAAAGACGTTGTTATATGACAACGTCTTTGCTTTTAATTTTGCCTGAGCGGGAGACGGGATTCGAACCCGCGGCCTCGACCTTGGCAAGGTCGCGCTCTACCAACTGAGCTACTCCCGCTTTTGTTTTTCCTAAACCGCCATAGTGATTTAGTGATGCAAAGATATAGACAAAATCTGACTTGTCAATAGCTCCCGTAAAAATTTTCTACTCATCTTGCCCTTTCAGCTGATTTTCAGGGAGAAAAATTTCATATTACTTCATCTCCTCTACTGCTCCCTTACATCAAAAACATCATTCCGCCATGATTGCTTCAGCTATAGCTGCTTCTTCATGCCTTAAACTCCTCCACCAGTTCTCAAGCCTCTGTCAACAGGACGAAGTGCCTACCATACCTACTGTTTTACTGCCTTGTCCTGCAGCAGCCCTTTCAGCTCGTTTAGCTTTAGCAGTGCCTCTACCGGTGTAATGGTATTAATATCTAAGGCATCCATCAGCTCCCTTGCCCGCGCCAGCTGCGGGTCGTTGAACTCAAACATGCTGAGCTGGAAGTTGTTTTTGGGAGCCGTCTTCATTTTCTGCTGTGGAGACTGCTCCGATACTTTCTCCTTTTCAAGGTGGTGCATGATTTCGTCTGCACGCAGCACCACATTGTTTGGCATACCCGCCATCTGGGCCACATGTATACCAAAGCTGTGCTCGCTGCCCCCTTCTACCAGCTTACGCATAAACAGGATCTTGCCTCCTGCCTCTTTTACAGACACGTTGTAGTTCTTTACACGCGGCAGGTCCTCGGCCAGTTGGTTCAACTCGTGGTAGTGCGTAGCGAAAAGCGTTTTGGCTTTAAACTTCGGGTGGTTGTGCAGGTGCTCCACAATGGCCCAGGCAATGGAAATACCGTCGTAGGTGCTGGTGCCGCGGCCAATCTCATCCATCAGCACCAGGCTGCGGTCTGAGAGGTTGTTCAGGATACTCGCCGTCTCCGTCATCTCCACCATGAACGTAGACTCGCCCTTCGACAAGTTATCTGAGGCGCCCACACGGGTGAAAATTTTATCGATAATGCCTAGCGTAGCTGCCTCTGCCGGCACAAAGGAGCCGATTTGCGCCATCAGCACGATAAGAGCCGTCTGGCGCAGCAAAGCACTTTTACCCGCCATGTTCGGTCCTGTGATGATGATGATCTGCTGTTCCTCATTGTCCAGGAAGATATCGTTAGGCACGTAAGCCTCCCCTAACGGCAACTGCTTTTCGATAACCGGGTGGCGGCCTTTCTTTATGTCCAGCACGTGGCTATCGCTTACGTCCGGCTTCACGTAGTTGCTACTCAGGGCAATGCCTGCAAACGAGCTGAGGCAGTCGATAATGCCGATGACCTTCGCGTTTTGCTGTACCTGCGCCACATAATCCAGGGCGTGCAGCACCAAATCGTTAAACAGCCCGAACTCGATAGTATAGATGCGGTCTTCGGCGTTCAGAATCTTCTCCTCGTACGTCTTCAGCTCTTCCGTAATATAACGCTCAGCATTTAC
Organism: Pontibacter pamirensis; assembly: GCF_010015475.1. Taxonomy (GTDB): domain Bacteria; phylum Bacteroidota; class Bacteroidia; order Cytophagales; family Hymenobacteraceae; genus Pontibacter; species Pontibacter pamirensis. Next base: position 71,797 of record NZ_SSNI01000001.1, on the reverse strand, counting down.
CAGTGTCTGCTTGCGTATCCAGGAGGCAGGCACTTTGTCTTTGTGTGCGTGCGTTACCTCTAAATAATAACCAAATACTTTATTGTAAGCTATTTTTAGAGAGCTGATGCCTGTATTTTTGATTTCGCGCTGCTGCAACTGCGCCAGGTAATCTTTGCCCGAAAAAGCGATTTGCCGCAGCTCGTCCAGTTCCGCATTCACGCCATCGTTGATCATGTTGCCCTGGTTGGTGAGCATCGGCGGCTCCGGCTTTAGCACATTCCGGATCTCTTCCCGCAGGCCATCACAGGGAACCAACTGCGCTGCCAGCCGCTGCAAGGCAGGTATGTCACTCAGCGCTAATGCCTTTTGAATAGGCAGAATGGCCTCCAGCGCCTTTGCCAGCTGCACCAGTTCACGCGGATTCACGCGCCGCACTGCCACCTTTGAAATCAGGCGCTCCAGGTCGTTTATCTGCTTCAGGTGCTGTATGAGCTCACTCAGCAGTTCGCGGTGCTTTGTCAGGGCCTCTACCGTATCCAGGCGGCGGCGAATCTGAGCCACGTCTTTCAGCGGCAGCACCACCCACTTCTTCAGCAGGCGTGCGCCCATCGGGGTCACGGTCTGGTCCAGCACCTGTATCAGCGGCACACCCTCCTGGTGCTGCGTAAACAGCAGTTCCAGGTTGCGCACGGTAAAGCGGTCCAGCCACACATACTTGTCCTCTTCTAAGCGCGAGATGGTGGCAATGTGGCTGATTTCGTTGTGCTGCGTCTCGGAGAGGTAATGAAGAATGACTCCTGCTGAAATGATACCCTCTGCCATTCCTTCAATACCGAATCCTTTGAGGGTAGCGGTTTTGAAATGGCGGGTCAGCGACTCATAAGCCGTATCATAGTTAAACACCCAAGGGTCCAGCGCATAATACCGGAAGTCTGGGCCATAGCGGTCGATGAAGGTGTCTTTCTCGCGCTTGCAGAACAGCACCTCCGCCGGAGCCAGGCTTTGCAGCAGCTTGCCTATGTAGTTTTTATCGCCTTGTGCAGTGATGAACTCGCCGGTGGAGACATCCAGGAAAGAAACGCCTGTTTCTGTTTTGCCGAAATGGATAGCAGCCAGGTAGTTGTTGCTGCGCCTTTCCAGCACCTGGTCGTTAAAGGAAACGCCAGGTGTTACCAGCTCCGTCACACCCCGCTTCACAATGCCCTTCACCGATTTCGGGTCTTCCAGTTGGTCGCAGATGGCCACGCGCTCTCCTGCCCGCACCAGTTTGGGCAGGTACGTGTCCAGGGAGTGGTGCGGGAAACCAGCCAGCGCCGTTTCAGAGGCAGAACCGTTGCCGCGCTTGGTCAGCACGATGTCCAGAATCTTACTAGCCTTAATGGCGTCCTCGCCAAAGGTTTCGTAAAAGTCTCCTACCCTGAATAGCAGCAGCGCCCCCGGGTGTTTCACCTTGATAGCATTGTACTGCTTCATGAGCGGGGTTACTGTGCCTTTGCCTTCTCCTTTCATACCTTGTATATACTTTGCTGGATGCTTGCTGCATCTCAATTATGAATGTTGAACAAGTTCGTCTAGATGAACCCACCCCTAGCCCTTCCGAGGAAAGGAATTAAATTACTGCTCTACTGACTGCTCTTTCGGACACCTTCGTCCAAAACCTACCTGTTAGACTATGTGGCCATATAGCCATTCCACCAAACAAGCAACAATTTACAAACAGCAATCAGTTTGATTTCTGCGCTATCTGCCTGACCTTTGCACCGACACAGCGCAATTTGTCCTACCTGATTAGGTAAAGTCCTTTGTCTTATGTCCTGTGTCTTACATCCCGAAAAATGCGAAAGCTCTCCATGGACGAACTCAACCGCGATTCGGTTGAGGACTTCAAAAATAAGAAAAAAATACCGTTAGTCTTGGTGATCGACAATGTGCGCAGCCTGAATAATGTGGGTTCTGTGTTTCGCACCGCAGATGCCTTTATGGCGCAGAAAGTCTACCTCTGCGGCATTACCGGCACACCACCGCACCGCGACATCGAGAAAACTGCGCTGGGCGCTACTGAATCGGTGGAATGGGAGCACGTGCCTGATACACTGGAATTGGTGAAGAAGCTACAAGCCGATGGCTACAAGATTTGCGCTGTGGAGCAGGCCGAGAACAGCACCATGCTGAATGACTTTCAGCCGGAGCCGGGGCAGAAGTATGCTTTTGTGCTGGGCAACGAGGTATTTGGGGTAGAACAGGATGTGGTCAGCATTTCGGATGTAGTACTAGAGATACCGCAGTTTGGCACCAAGCACTCGCTCAACATATCGGTCGCAACAGGCGTGGTGGTGTGGGATTTCCTGAGCAAAACGCTGGGGCAGGAAGCTTAGCCAGAGACTTACAAGACAGCATATTCAGAAGCATGGGTTTCGGCCCATGTTTCTCTCTTCCACAGCAGCTGAATTGGTCTGAAAGAATGACACCCTCTACCCTTGCGGCAATCTCCCCGTATAAAAAATCGGCCTCTAATTAAACTTTCGCTCTCCTGAGTTGTCACACTTAGTACAGGAGGTGCTTTACTTATCTATCTGGTAAAGAAACCAGTACCTCAACAAATGCCTCAGCACAATGGGCAGCACTGTTGTTACATACTGTATTGTGTTCTGGCTTGAATTCATCCGCTAATAATTACCGTCTCATGACGCACGACCTAAATAAACTATGAAAATTAACCACGTTAACCTCTCTCCTTTACTTTTACTTTTATTTTTGCCGCTGTCACTGCTGGCACAAAATCAAACCGGAGCAACGAAAGGCCGCATAACCGGCACTGTAGTGCAAGGGCTCCAGAATGAACCTGTAGGTTTTGCCAACGTGGTACTCCTCACTCCCCGCGACTCAAGCCTTGTGACCGGTGCCACGACAGATATCAGCGGCAGATTTGTGCTGAGGCGCGTTCCTTTTGGCCGCTATGTGCTTCGAATTTCCATTGTTGGCTATCCTACTAAATTTATATCGAACATCAAAGTCGGAGAAAATAACCCTGCTGTAGCGCTGGAAGAAGTTACGCTGGAGGATTCCGGCACAAGGCTGAGCGAAGTGGAGATAACGGCGGAACGCGAGCTGGTGGAGTATGACCTGGACAAGCGGGTTGTAAACGTAAGCCAGGATATATCGGCAGAGAGCGGCACTGTGGCCGATGTGCTGCAGAATGTGCCTTCTGTTACCGTTGACATAGACGGCAACATAAGTTTGCGTGGAAGCTCGAATGTCACCATTCTGGTAGATGGCAAACGCACGTCGCTGGCAAACCTGAGCATGGACCAGATTCCGGCTAACCTGATTGAGAGCATTGAAGTTGTCACCAATCCCTCTGCTAAGTATGACCCCGAAGGAACATCCGGCATCATTAACCTTATTCTCAAAGAAGACACAAACTTAGGGCTAAACGGCTCTGCCACGGTAAACGCCGGTACCTATGACAACTACAACGCCTCCATCAACCTGAACTACGGTTTTGGCAAACTGTCCCTTAACGGTGGCTACGACTTCAGGCACAGAACAAGACCTGGCACCAGCTCTACCTTTACAACATACTACGGAGACAGCCTGGACTATACATACCTGGACCAGGTACGGGAGCGGCAAAGCCTGGACATCAACCACAACTTCCGGCTAGGTGCAGATTATCAGCTTAGCTCTAAGCACGCCATATCAGCCTCCGCTTTTTACAGGACCGACTATGAGGAAGACACTGGAGATTTGCTGTACCGCTTTCTGGGAGATGACCGTGGACTAATCGGCACACGCACCCGCCTGACGGAGGAAGGCGAAGAGGGCTTTAACATGGACCTGAACCTGGGCTACCGCCAGACATTTGATAGAGAGGGGCAGGAACTGACGGCGGACCTGGTATACACTAACAATGCAGATGACGAGGAAAGCGAATGGGCGGACCAGGATATGGGAGTGCGGACAAGGCAGTATACCCTGACACACGACCTGAACAGGCGCTTTACAGCACAGGCTGATTACGTGCATCCCTTTTCGGAAAACAGCAGATTGGAAGCCGGCTTCCGCAGCTCTTTGCAGCGTCTGGACGAAGACGCAAGCTTCTATGACTATAACTATGAAACCGAACAGTTTGCGTACAACGACACCATCAGCAACCGCTTTGTGTATGACGAGCATGTGCACTCTTTGTATTCCAACTACAGCAATAAGTTCAAGAGCTTTAGCTACCAGTTTGGTGTACGGGCTGAGCAGACCTTAACCACCGCCGACCAGCGCACGCAGGAGATGGAGTATGAGAACAACTACTTCAGTCTGTTCCCGAGCCTCTTTGTAACCCACGACATCAACGACGATAACAAAGTACAGTTCAGCTACAGCCGCCGCATAAACAGGCCGAGAAGCCGTTACCTGAACCCCTTTGTAGACAGAAGCGACAGGTATGATGTTGATTTCGGTAACCCGCGCCTTAACCCTGAGTTCATCAACTCCCTGGAATCGGGCTACCTGAAGTACTGGGGCAACTCGTCTTTTAATATAAGCACCTTTTACCGCCACACCACCGACCAGATACAGCGGCTGCGGCAACCAGCCGTTGTAACCGAAGACGGCGAAACGTTTACCCGCCTCGAAACCACTTTCATCAACCTCTCCAGCGGCTCATCTTACGGCGTGGAGTTGGCTGCCACACATACCGTGGGCAACTGGTGGCGCTTAAACGGCAGCCTCTCTGGCTATAGAACTGAGCTAAACGACAGCCAGGGCGATACTGAACTAAGCAACAGCATGCTAAGCTGGAACACGAGAGTAAACTCTACCATGACGGTGTGGGAAGATTTGGATATACAGCTAAACGCCTTCTACCGTGCGCCAATGGCCACTATCCAGGGGCGCAGAGAGCAGCTTTTTAGCGCTGATTTAGGCCTGCGGAAAGACGTGTTGAACAAAAGGGGAACGGTGATGCTCCGGGTGTCTGACATCTTCAACACACGCCAGTGGAACTTTACAAGCTATGAAGAAGGGGTTTTCAGGTCAGAGAGCAACAACAGACGCCAGAGCCGCATTATTTATGTCGGTTTCACCTACCGCATTAACAGCGACAGCAGTCGCGGTGACGAGAACGGGGAAGGCAGAGGAGATGATGATTTCGGGTATTAAAACTAAGCGGCTACTTTTACAAATCCACTGTCTGGCCAAAACATGAACAGCAGGATTTTGTTCCAGGCAATAAGTTCGCAGTCAGCAGCTACTACCAGCTATCGCCATCAGAATAACCTTAGAATTTTGTACAAATTACTACACATCCATATTCATACATATTACTGCTAATCAGATTATTAAATAGTTAACATTCCAATAAATAGAAAATTTTTAGTAAAAACAGTCCAATACACCGTATACCATATGCACAGAAGCATGTGTAACTGAAAATTTTTAAACTATGAAGAAGCTACTTTTATCTTTTTTTGCATTAGCTACGGTGTATACGGCAGAGGCACAGGCCTCTTTTGGTGTTAGAGCTGGGGGTAATTTATCTAATTTATCAGGCGATGTGACAGACGACAGCCGCTTTAACAACAAATTTGGATGGCACGCCGGTCTGACAGCGAACTTCCCTATAGTAGAAGGATTCTTCTCCATTCAGCCTGAGCTGTACTACACAAACAAAGGTTTTAAAAATGAAGAGGAGGACTTTGAATTTAACAACCTGACATACAACAGAGAAGGTAGTGTAAACTACAACTACCTGGAGCTGCCCATTCTGGCCAGAATAGATGCAGGGCCTCTATACTTTGAGGGTGGCCCGACGGCGGCTTACCTGCTTAGCGTAAAAAACAACACTGACACGTTTGTTGCAGGCTCACCAGAACCTCTTGCTGTAAACCGCAGCAGTACCGAAGGTCTCACCAGGTTTGAACTAGGCTATGCTGCCGGTGTTGGATTTGGTATGCAAAGCGGACTTAGCCTTGGGGTACGTTATGTTGGTAGCTTCACCGATTTTGCCAGTGACGCGCCAAGTGATTATTTCCAGGGTGACTTAGTAAATGCCCGTAATTCAGTATTTATGCTGACGTTAGGATTCACTTTTCCTACACGCTAGTAAGCATACAATCAAAAGAAAAGCCAGTCCTGCCTGATGTGTAGGGCTGGCTTTTTTGCTTCCCTCCTCTAACGCCTTAGCTATCCTTTTGATTGGTGCTTTTTGGTGCTTTCAGAGCTTCCGCACACCTACCGGCAGTGTATTTGGATTGATTTTCTTATAAGTCAAACCTTTAACAAAGGCACAAGAGCCAGGGCAGTTACTACTTTGCAAATAAACGCACCTCCGCCTGCTCTTTCCCGTAATCAAGCAATAAGCAAGAACATATATATGCCCCCCCTATCCCGCCTCCCTATTATAGATATGCACTGCGACCTGCTGGTGTACCTGACAGATGTGCCAGGCTCGGCACCAGACAAAGTAGAAGAGATTGGTTGTGCACTACCCGCCTTAACAGAAGGCAACGTGAAGCTGCAGGTAATGGCAATATACTCGGCTGCAGAACCCGGCAGCACCCACTACGCAGGGCTGCAGCGCGACATGTTCAAGCAACTAGCCGAAGAGGAAAACAATTGCCTTAAAGCTGTAACGGATGTGGAGAGCCTTCGGGAGGTCACTCAGAGCAAGAACAGTGTGGGCATGGTAGCAGCCATAGAAAATGCAGCCGGGTTCTGTGAGGAAGTGGAGCCGCTCGAGGACGGGTTTAAAAAGTTAGAGAAGATAATTTCTGACTGCGGCCGCATCCTGTACATCAGTTTAACGCACCACACGGCAAACCGCTTCGGCGGCGGCAACATGACACAAAGCGGCATCACGCGCGATGGCAAAATGCTCTTAGACTACCTGCACGGCCGCCGCATCGCTGTGGACCTTTCCCACACCAGCGATGCCCTCGCCTATGACATCCTCACACATATAGACAGGGAGCGGCTCGACATTCCTGTCATAGCCAGCCATTCTAACTTCAGGCCTGTCTGGGAACACAACCGCAACCTGCCCGACGAAGTGACCCAGGAAATTATACACCGGAAGGGGCTGATAGGAATAAATTTTCTGCGGGCTTTCCTGAACACAGATGACCCGGAGGCACTCCTCCACCACATCCGGTACGGCCTGAGCGAAGGAGCCCAGAATTCCATTTGCTTCGGGGCTGACTACTTTTACACAGCCGATAACACTGACCTGAGTCGCATTCCGTTCTACTACAAAGAGCACGAGCAAGCAGGCACCAGCTACAATTATATCCTGAACCGGCTGGAAGAAGAAGTGCCGCAGGAGCAGCTTGCAAAATTGGCCTTCCAGAATGCACAGCACTTTATAGAGCGTATCTGGTCTTAGTGCTCCTGGCTTACCTTCTAAACGGTTTCTGCTGCCTCAAAAAGAGCAACTAACGGAAGACATCTGGAAAGCTTGTGTCAGTTCACCCTTAAAAAAGTGTATTTCACAAAATTCCTGCGCACACAAGAATTATACATGTCTCACGTTATTTCAATAAGATTATAAAAAACGATATTGCTATAACTCATTAATTCACAACATATAAACATACATAGCAATCAGGTAATCCGCGTGGCATTTTGCATTGTTCGGGCGCATTAAATTCTTTACCAGCTTGCTCCTCAAGCTCCTGATAGAAAATAATATATAGAACGTTTACCATACGAGATAAAACGCCGTATAAACTTTAACAGTACCTATACTGTACCCTAAAGGCACCTACAATTTCAACCCTAAACACGAAAGGCTCATGGATGCTCAGGAATACTCGCCGCACTACGTACAGATAAATGAACTGTACATCGATACAGTGGTGATAGACGAAACAGAGTTTATCACACTCTGGTGTTTCACTGTGCTCGATGATGAATATAAATTTGCCTATCTGGGCTGCGATTTCAGCCAGTTCAACCAGATACTGATTGCAGCCGGTGAGAAAGGGAAAGAGATTGCACTGCACATGGCCAACGTGCTCAACCATCCGTACGATGCGCCGACACTCATCCCAATAAAAGAGCAGTTTGACGAATACCTCGAACTGACAGGCCACGACATTGTGGTGTATGAGCCATTGGCAGTAGAGGATGATTTTGAGGACTTTGATGAGGAGGATGAAGACCTGCCCATAGAGCAGCTGTTTGGCGGCAAGCCAAACAAGACACAGCAGAAGTACCTTATCTACCAACTCGACAAGCTGTACCCTTCTAAAGTATTTGAGCCTGAGAAAATTGTTTCGGAAGAACTGGTGGATTGCTTTGAGGACGATTCCCTGGAACTGGCCCAGCTATACTATGACTACCTGAATGCCGCCGAGAACGGATACTCAGAAACAGAGGCACGCCAGGTAGCAGGACTGGACAAAGAGCTTTTCTTCCGGATGGCCCGCAAAGCCGCCGACCTCTGGAAATAAGTCTCCTGGCTGACATCATAGTGTTCCTATTTTTTGCTATCAGAAGTATTGTGTAAAATTTACCCGCATTCAGTCTGGAGCTTTTTCATGACTAAAGAGCATGTTTGTAATTATACTCGTTCTGCTTCTGCATTTGTACCTTGCTTCATTCCACCAATGCAGTGTTTTCGGGGCAGCAGGTAAAACAGACTTCCTGATTGACGATAAGAAAGGTATGGCAAAATGAACTTTGCCATACCTTTCTTATCTTTATCCCTTCAGAATAAATCATACCTGCTACTTATGAATAAACGATTGCTTTTCGTGCTGTCGGCTGCCTTGCTTGGCGGCACAACGATGGCGCAGAAACAACCTATGACAACAGACGATGGTCTGAATATGACTTCTCTGGGCAATGCCATCATCTCGCCAGACGGCAAGTCTGTTGTCTACGGAAAGTCTGAGATTAACTGGGAGAAGAACAAGCGCGAAACAACCTACCACCACATTGCTGCCAAAGGTGGAGAAAGCTATCAGTACCTCGGAGAGGACGGTGGCTCTGATCTTAGCTACTCTCCGGATGGTAAGTATATTGCCCTGAAGCGCAAGAAAGATGACCACCAGCAGCTTTTCCTGATACCTACCGCTGGCGGCGAGGCTGTACAGCTGACAAAGCACGATAACAGCGTGGGCAAATACGTCTGGAGCAAAGACAGCAAAAAACTATATTTTGTATCAGAAGTGCCACGCAGCAAAGAGGACCAGAAACTCTATAAAGCTGGTAACGATGCTTTATTTGTAGACGAAGGCCCGAACGGACAAGCCGAGGGTGCCTGGGAGCATCTGTGGGTTTTTGACCTGGATACAGAGAAGGCGAAGAAGCTGACAAAGAACGAGCTGTTAATAGGAGACTTTGATGTGGCACCTGATGGCAAGCGCATCGTATTTACGGGCCGCACCGAAAACCGCCGCAACCAGCGCAACCTCTCCGAGATCTATCTGCTGCAGCTTTCCGGCGATACGGCCACCATGCAGCTCACAGACAACAAAGCCCCGGAAGGAGACTTAAGCTGGGCACCTGATGGCAAAAGCTTTGCCTATACGGCCGCCGATGATAAAGAGTGGGAACTCCGCAACGATAAGATTTGGGTGATGGACCCGAATACAAAGCAGCCGCGTATGGTGTCTGGCAAGTTCGAAGGCAACATCAGCGACTATTACTGGACGCCGGATGCCAAGTCTATCCTTTTCACAGGCTTGCAGCGCACCAATACTAACCTGTACCGCCTCAACATGGCTAAAGGCGACGTGAAGAACCTGAGCAACCGCACCGGCACCTGGCGCATGCTGGGCATTACACCCGACCGCAGCAAAGCCGTGCTCAGCTTCAGCGACTACAGAACACCGACTGACTTATATGTGTCGGCAGTAGATAAATTTAACCCAACAAAGCTCACCAACCTGAACCCGCGCATTACGGACACTTTGCAACTGGCTACCGCCGAAGTAGTGAAATGGAAGAGCAAGGATGGTTTAGAGGTGGAAGGCTTGCTGTACTTGCCAACAGATTATCAGAAAGGCAAGCAGCACCCTCTCCTGCTGCACATACATGGTGGCCCGGCGGGGGTGTTTACCAACTCCTTTAACCCGGCATACCATGTGTGGGCAAACTTGGGATATATACAGCTGGCACCTAATGTGCGCGGCAGCAGCGGCTATACTGATGCTTTGCTGCGCGGCAACATGGGCGACATCGGCGGCGGCGACTACGAAGACCTGATGAGCGGCGTAGACAAGCTTGTTGCCGACGGCATGGTGGATAAAGACAAAATGGCCGTACGTGGCTGGAGCTACGGCGGTATTCTGGGAGGTACTACTATTACCAAAACCAACCGCTTTAAAGCGGCCTCGCTCGGCGCTATGGTATCCGACTGGACCTCCGAGTATGGCATTGGCTTTAACCATGATGTACGCTTGTGGTACGTGAAGGGCACCCCTTGGGAGAACCCGGAAGGTTACCGCCAGAAGTCGGTGCTGACACATGTAAAGAACATCGAAACGCCAACGCTTATCCTGCACGGCTTGAGCGACGTGACAGACACCGAAGCACAAAGTATGATGCTGTTCACGGCGCTGAAGGACATGAACAAGACCGTGCGCTACATTCAGTTCCCGCGTGAGCCGCACGGTTTCCGTGAGCCGCGCCACCAGCGCATCCGCGATATTGAGGAAATTAAATGGATACAGAAGCACACGCTGGGTATAGACTGGCAGGCACCGGAGCGGAAAGAAGACGTGAAGAAGAAGGAAGAGGAGAAGGCACAGGCTTCTGCAAAATAGTTTGCTTCCTTACTATTAGGCGCTCTGCAGTATAAGGCTGCAAGCTCGCACCAGCGGAAGCAAAATACAGAATAAAACAGCGAGAGGAAGCCTGACGGCCTCCTCTCGCTGTTATCAAACCTACTGGTATTAAGGTTATTCCTCAGACAGCACTACAGAGTCAGGAACTGCCAACCTGTCCAGTTCATCCCGCATATGCGCCCGCATGTCCATCAGCAGGTCGCGTATTTTTTGGTTGTCGGCTCTGCGAAGCGCCTCTTCGTACCGGTCTATTTGTGTACGGTGTGAACTGGCAATAAAATCGTGGTAGCGGGTGTCAAACTCCTCTCCCTCCAGCAGCTGAAACTCCTGCACCAGGCCTCTGTCGGCACCGCCAAGGCTATCAGGTAACTGAACTTTCTCTTTGCCGGCCATTAGTCGTTTCATCCGTTCAAGGGCATTGCTGTGAAAATCGACAGCACGCTGACCTAAAGCCCTTGTTTTTTCGGTGGTGCCTTTCTCTATGGCCAGGCGGCTGATTTCTACCTGCAGCATGTTGCTACTGGCCGCATAATCCCAAAAAGCAGGATCGTACATGATGCTGCGGCTAACGGTGATCGTATCTGCTTCCGGGTTAGAGGAAGGCCTGTCGCAGGCCATCATCAGTAGAAGCAAAGCACCAAAAAGGATAGCGGAGAACTTAGTTTTAAACATATTAAGTGAATCGTGTATAAGGGTCTGTTACCTATACTACGCAGCATATATGTTTAGTTCAGGCCTGTATAAACTTTCTCTAAAAATACACCAAACCTTCCCATACTGCAAAATCTTCTGCTCTTATCAGAAGGTATACTGCTTCCGGACTACTGTTAAATTACTCTCCCTGCCTTGCTCTGCTACAACGTGAGCAGGCTTCGGCTGCGTCACCAGTTCCTGTGGTAAGCCAATGCTCTGGTCGTAGAGGTACAGCGTGAGTGGAGCACCTGATTTTAAGCGCAACTCCAGCTCCACTTCTTTGCTGGTGGGCAAACCATGCAGGCGCGTAAAGTATACCAGGCTTTGTGTCGCATCTATGGGCTCTAACTGGAGGTCTTCTCCTGCCAGTGTGGCACTTAGCAAAGCATCAGGTGTTTGTGGCTGCAGTACCAGTTCGAGGTGGGCCGCGCCGCGCGGTGAGGACAGGCGCAGGCGCAGCAGGCGCTCATCTCCTATAACTGTATCCTGCAGCACCTCTGCCACGGGGGCAGGCACCGTTAAGGGCGCTGCTTCGCTCTTCAGGTATTCGATGGCGGCATGCGGGTATATTTCTCTTAAGGGGCCGGTAGTGGTGCTATCTTGGAAGAACTGCTGGTTCCATTCATCCGTCACCTGGAAAGCCGAAGCCCAGTAGGCCTTACCGGCATCTGCATTCAGGAAATAACTCACGTGGCTGTGCAAGGGCCGTTCCGGAGCAGGCTGCTCGTAACCAATGGCACGTGCCACCTCTATGCCGCCTGCCAGCAGCAGGAGCAGTGGCAGAAGTGGAAACCCCCGCCAGCTGAAGCTGCGCTCAATTACACGGAGCAAAGGCAAAAGCAGCCCCAGCAACAACACGAAAAGCGCCACCATACCTATTGGCAACTGCAAAGAGAATGCAGCAAACACCACCTGCACAATCGGCATCATGATAAAAACGGCAGGCACCGCAGCCAACAGCAGAATCAGCGCAAACTTAAAATTGACTTTCTCCCCTTCATACAACCCTGTCAGGAAAATGGCCAGCACCCCTGCCAGGGTAAACAACATCGGAAAGAGGAGCAGATAAGTAGCATTTGGGATTAGCAGATATAGCACCACCGCTAGCACAAACTGAAGCACCAGCATTCCCATCACCAGCGAAAAAAGGCGCAGCCAGCGCAAAGCAAACCAGCTCAGCAACAGGAACAGGCCCAGCGCCAGCAGCAGGTAAGAAATAAAAAACATGTCAGCGCCATAGAGGCCGTTAAAGGAATGCGAGAGCGGCATCAGTTGCAACACCAGCCTGTTGATCGGGATGAAAAGTCCCACTACTGCTGCCACGAGCAGCATGCTTGCCAGAAAGCCGATTACTACCTGGCCAACTGTAAAAGCCCGCTTCTGCACGCCAATCATCAGTGTAACTACCAGCAGCAATGTAGCCAGTGCAATCCATAGCAGATTCAGGTTGGCGTTGTAGCGGATAACCCAATTATCAATAAAGTTGAAGAACACAGCATCGGGGGCTTTGGTAGCCGCAAGAGAAGTATGGCCGAAGTGCCGGGTAAGCGCCAGCAGGTTACTGCCATGGTGCTGCAGGCTGTGCTGGCTCAGGTTTTCAGGAGAGTCAGTGACCTTATGGTAGTTTACAAACCCACCTATAAAAGCAGAGTTAAGCCCGGTGTAGCCAGCATCTTTGAAAACAGTAAAATCAGTGTCGTTAGGCATACGACTGTAGATCTCGTACGCCAATGAACTTACGTATGGGTGCGGTGCCGCCTCTATGAACTGCTTCACCACCCAACCGTTTCCCGGGCTCATTTCAAAGGTCAGGCTAGGGCCGGCAGTACCCCGGGCCTCCATGTTCAGCACCAGCGCCACTTCCTGTGCCCAAGGGTGTTTCATAAACGCTTTGGCGCCGTACAGGCCATACTCCTCCCCGTCCGTCAGTAGCACGATCACATCATGATCCAGGGGCTCCGCCTGCTTCAGTGCCCGTATTGTTTCCAGTATGGCGGCCACGCCGGCGCCATCGTCGCCGGCGCCACGCGCATTGGGCTGCGAGTCGTAATGGGCTACTAAAAGGATGGCTGTATCACCTGCGCTACTGCCTTTCATCCTGCCTATCAAATTGTATACGTGCCCTACATAAGCTGCTTTTCCTGCTTCGTTTACTGCTGTGGCTTCCTGCACCTGCGGGTCCAGGCCTAACTGACGCATTTCGCTTAACAGGTATTCTCTAACGTCTGCATGTGCCGCCGTGCCCATGGCATGCGGTTCCTGTGCTATTTGGTGCACGTATTTCATGGCTCTCTCGGCTGAGAATTCTTCCGCAGGAGCAGCCGCTGGTTCTGGTCTGGGCGGCATCAGCAGGTATATGCTTAGCAGGGCAAACCCGGTGAGCGCCAGCAGCAGAAAGGTAGCAATGGCATTGTTGCGGTACCGCATGAACAGGTGGTTTAGGGAGAATATAACAGTGAACTAATATAGAAATTAATTCCGATAAAGTATGGCAGAAGCACCAGTATCCCTTCAAAGCAAAGCGGCACCGCCTGCTGTAGACGGTGCCGCTTTGCTTTATTTCAGCCCTTGCTTTTAAACAACTTCATGCTTCTCCGGGTCCTGCACTTCGCTTTGGCGCAACTGCACAGGTTCTGATTTCTTGCGCAGCTTCATGTTCAGCATCTCTACCATCAGCGAGAAGAACATGGCAAAGTAAATGTAGCCTTTCGGGATGTGCTGGTGCAACGATTCGACTATCAGCATAAAGCCAATCAGGATAAGGAACGAGAGCGCCAGCATTTTTACGGTCGGGTGCTTGTTCACAAAATCGCTCACGTACTTGGCAAATACCAGCATAATGCCCATGGCTATGATAACGGCAATAATCATAATAATTACTTCCTGTGCCAGACCTACGGCCGTTAGAATGGAGTCGAAGGAGAATACGATGTCAATGAGTATGACCTGTATCAGCACCTGCGACATGGTAGCGTATGCCTTGCCGCCGCCATGCGCCTCCTCTTCCTCGCCCTCCAGCTTGTTATGTATTTCGGTCGTGCTTTTAGCCAGCAGGAACAAGCCTCCACAGAACAGGATAATGTCGCGCCAGGAAACCGGGAAGTCCGATTCAGTGAAAGGCAGGTTGATGGTGAACAAAGGCGCGCTGGCTCCCACAATCCAGGAGATGAACATCAGCAGGATAATCCGGAAAACCAAGGCCAGGGACAAGCCGATAGTGCGGCCTTTCGCCTGTTGTTCCTTCGGCAGCCTGCCCACTATGATCGAAATAAAAACGATATTATCTATGCCGAGCACCACCTCCATAAAGGTCAGTGTCAGCAGGCTTATCCAGGCATCCGGATTAGCGAAAATTTCCATATAGGTAATTGTTAATTGTTGATAATTGATTCTTGATTTTTACTCTCCTAAACTACGGTTGATGTGTGCGGCCATCATAAAAGAAACTAATCCTAATCCCTTATTAACAATACAGCCATTTAACAATCAACAATTAAGTTAAGATTTCATGTTGATGTACTGCAACGGCATGCCTATTTCTTCGCTGTTACCACGCATCACAGCAATTACATCCTGCAGGTCATCTATCTTCTTGCCTGTTACGCGAATTTGCTCATCCATTATGGCAGCAGACACTTTTAGCTTGCTGTCTTTAATCAGCTTCATGATTTTCTTGGAAGTCTCTTTGTCGATGCCTGCCTTCACCTTAATATCCTTTTTCACCATAGCCCCCGACTGGTAGGCTTCTTTTGAAAAATCCAGTGCGGTGGCATCCATGCCCTGCTTCACCATTTTACCAAGCAGCACGTCCTCCGTATGTTGCACCCGCATGTCGTTTTCCATGGCGATGTGCACCTCGTTCGCCTTTTTGTCGTACTCGATGCTGCCCTTTGTGTCACGAAAGTCGTAACGGTTCATGATCTCCTTGCGGGCGGTATTGACGGCATTATCCATTGTCTGCGGATCTACCTTGCTCACGATATCAAAAGATGCCATAGTTTTCTGTTTTAGTTTATCTCTAAAATTAGTTTTAGACGCTATAAAGCGGACAAAGTTATTTTATTTTCAGGTACCAGATGCAAGATAAAAGACGTAGAAACTCTTTTATTATTGATGGCCGGGAGGTTAAATTGCTAAATGTTTAAATTGCTGCCCGAGCACACTACTCCTACCCGCCTTTTGAGAACACGACAGAATGAAGGCTTACAATACCGGATGTTTTTCAGCAAGCCATGTATGCAGCCACCAACCGTAACCCAAACTACAACAGTTTAACAATTCAGCCATTCAACAATCAACTCATGGAAGTTATAGAACCTGCCACACCCGAGGAATTTCAGAAGTACTACCGCCTGCGCTACGAAACGCTGCGCCAGCCCTGGGATCAGCCGGAGGGCAGTGAGCGCGTGGAGGACGATGCCACAGCCATACATGCCATGCTGGTGGATGACAACGGTGAAGCTGTGGGCATTTGCCGCCTGCACATGAATACACCACTGGAAGGGCAGTTGCGCTTTATGGGTATCCGGAAAGACAAGCAGGGGCAGCAACTCGGCAACCAGCTAATGGAATACCTAGAAGCGCGTGCTAAAACCTTGGGAGCCATGTCGCTTACGCTGCAGGCCCGTGAGAACGCTGTCAACTTTTACCGCCGGAACGGGTATGAGGTAGTGGAAGAAACATACATCCTGTTTGGCACCATACAGCACTACCGCATGACCAAGCAGCTATAGAACCGACTGAATGAAGAAAAAGACAAAACTGTTGCTTACCGCTGGCGCCTTGCTGGTTGCCACCGCTCTTGTAAGCAGTTGCAGCAGCAGCCATGCCCCACTTGCCACAGTACCCCGCGTTGACCTTGACCGCTACGAAGGCCGCTGGTATGAAATTGCCGCCTTACCGCAACGTTATGAGAAGGGCTGCCACTGCGTATATGCCGAGTACAGGCAGAACCCTGAAGGGTATGTGGATGTTTACAACTTCTGCCGAAAAGGTGGCCCGGAGGGCGAAGGAGAAGCCGCGACAGGCAAAGCTTTCCCGGTGGAGGGGAGCAACAACAGCAAACTGAAAGTACAGTTCTTCTGGCCCTTCAAAGGCGACTACTGGATACTGGAACTGGATTCGGATTATCAATATGTCCTCGTCGGTTCTCCGGACCGCGAAAGCCTCTGGATTTTATCCCGCACTCCCCAATTGGATGAGGAAGTATATGACCGCCTTGTGCAACTGGCCCGGCAGAAGGGCTTTCCGGTGGAAGATTTAAGGCTGATGGACCAGAGCTGCTATTTATAGTTGACCACGTTTAGAAATAGTATATAGCTTTCACTCCGCAGCAACCTGGCAGCCAAGAGGTAGCATGCCTGTAGTTTCCGCGCCTGCCTGCCACCAATATATACCTCCGCTTTAAACCAGAGAAAACTCAGTTAGCGTAAAGTTCGCCCGCTTGCTCAACGCCATCAACTACATCCGACGTACCAGATAAAGGAAGAAGAAACGGAGGAGCTATGAGTTACAAGCATACAATTTACTACCCGGCAGCCTACCATGAGCAGGAAGAAAAAGAGTGGCCGCTGATACTGTTCCTGCATGGTGCGGGCGAACGGGGCGACGACCTGGAGAAAGTAAAGCTGCAGGGACTGCCACAGTACCTGATTGGCAAAGAAGACTTCCCGTTTGTGGTGGCCTATCCGCAATGCCCACGCCAGTCTTACTGGCAAATGCCGCTCTTAAGTGAGTGGTTGAAAGAGGTGCTGGAACAGGTGCGCGCAGATAAAACCCGCATCTACCTGACCGGCATCAGCATGGGTGGCTATGGCACCTGGCATTGGGCGGCGGCCCGCCCGGAGAAGTTTGCCGCTATCCTGCCTGTATGCGGTGGCGGGGAAATCACAAGGGCGCGCCACCTCGCCAAAATGCCAATATGGGCTTTCCATGGAGCCAAAGACGATGTTGTACCTGTAGAGGAAACGCTGAAAATGGCTAAAGCCGTAGAGGCAGCAGGCGGCCATGTGAAGCTCACCATTTATCCCAACCTGAAGCACGACTCCTGGACAGAAACCTACAACAACCCTGAGATATATGATTGGTTCCTGGAGCACCAGAAAGAGGTGAAGGAGCGGCCGTAATTAGCCGCTGTCTCAAACCCGGCCTCTTGTTAAGCGCCCCGCTTTTCCTGCATTTTTTTCACGATGTTGCGTAGGATACTGCGCGGTACAAACCGGGTGAAGAAGACGGTAAGCTTATTATGGATACCTGGAATCACAACTACCTCGCCGGCCATCATTCCCTCGTAGCCTGCTTTGGCCACGCTTCGTGCATCGGCGACAAACTGCTTCGAGAAAATACCGGAGCCTTCCAGGTTGGCTGCGTCTTTAAAGTTTGTTTCTGTAGGTCCGGGGCAAAGTGCTGTCACCGTTACATTGCTGTCTTCCAGTTCTGCAGCCAGCGCCTCCGAAAAAGACTGCACATAGGCTTTACTGGCATAATATACGGCCATAAACGGTCCGGCAGGAGGAAATGCTGCTGTAGAAGACACATTCATAACTCTACCCTGCCGCCCCTCTGGCAGCTGCTCCAGAAACAACTTGCAGAGATGCGTGAGCGATACCATGTTCAGTTGCATCATATCTAGCTCCCGCTGCAAATCTGATCCCCGGAAAGCGCCATAATAGCCGAAGCCGGCATTGTTCACCAGCACATCGACGGTTGTGTTCTCCTGCTTCAGCTGTGCCATCACTTTTTCCGGCGCATCGTGCTCGCTCAGGTCTGACGCAATTACTTTCGTGTATACCTTGTACTTAATCGCAAACTTCAGCGCCATGCTTTGAAGCTTGTCTTCGGAGCGGGCCACCAGCACCAGGTCATGGCCGTGCTGCGCGAAAAGTTCTGCCAGTTCGTAACCAATGCCTGCAGAGGCACCCGTAATCAGGGCTGTATAATTTGTGTGCGGTTGCGTATTCGCCATTATTTCTGCTTTGGATATATTTTAAATTGATTAATTGTTTTCTCCGCGCATTTCCTGCCGGCGCATCGGCATCTGGTCAATCAGGCCGAAAATCTTTTCCAGCGCAACTGTCTCTTTGTTCCGCTGTTTCTCTGTGCCGTCTTTACCAATTAGAATAACAGAGAAAGCTTCCTGCGGCACCTGGAAGCGGCTGCGGAGCTCTTTCCCATGGAATCCTTTCTGCCGGGTGCCGTTTAAGTATACTTCGTCCTGCCCAATCAGTTCTACCACCACCATATCACGGTCAGCTAACGCAGCCCTTTCGTTTTCTATAAGCTCTTTCTGGCGTACATACGCTGCATTTTCTGCGGAAGGTGCGAAGAGCAGCAGTGGGCGCTTCTTCCATTTATACTGATCCAGGATGTTTCCAGAAGACTTGGTTTGCGCATCTGCCCGCAAGCCAAACAGCATGAAGCCAGCCAGGAACAGAGAAAATAGTATCTTTTTCATCCTCTAGCATACGTGTGCAGCCAGCAGCATGGTTTATACTGCCACCTCTTTTATACTCACCCTGTTGCGGTCTTTTTCCCTCTTTTCACTAAGCCCCTATTATTACTAGCTGTAACCGTTGCACAACAGCAGAAAATCCCGTAACTCGGTTAGCAAAACTTAAATCAGATAATGATGCCACACGAAGAATCAGAGCAACTGCGCTACCCCATTGGCAAGTTTGCTATGTCGCAGCCCCTCACTGACGAGCAGATAGAGCAACACATCCTGTCTATTGCCGGACTCCCTGCCAGGCTGCAGGAAGCGGTGGCCAACATGACGCAGGAGCAGTTAGATACCCCCTACCGCGAAGGCGGCTGGACTGTGCGGCAGGTCATCCACCACCTCCCCGATAGCCACCTGAACGGCTATACCCGCCAAAAGCTGGCTTTAACGGAGGACACCCCCACCATCAGGCCCTATAACGAGGGTGAATGGGCTAAGCTACCTGATAGCCTGCAAGGGGCACCGGATATTTCCCTTGCGCTGCTAACCGCCCTGCACCAACGGTGGGTGCTGCTCCTTAAAAGCCTGCAGCCGGAGCAGTTAGAACGAAAGTTTATACATCCAGAAAATGGAGAGCAACGGATTCGGGAGCATATTGAGCTTTACGCATGGCACGGAGAACATCACCTGGCTCATATCACAGAACTAAAAAAGCGCAGGGGCTGGTGACGCTGGCCCAACAGCAAGAATGACAAGCTGATTATCAATATCTTAAACTGTTGCAGGCATAGAAGCAGGCAATAAAAAGAGACAAATATAGATTTAATAGATTAGCACCATTTTCATATAATTATTATTAAATACACGGCAATTACTTAACGATTATATATTTTTAAATTATTTTTTTTGAAAAATTTGCAATTTAAAAAAGCGTGTTCTATATTTGAATCATCAACAACAATGTAGGGTGTTGAAACTGGCAGACAAGCCCTCCTATCTCGGGGGTGGAGGTTCCGGGACAAAGCAACTTTTGATCTATCTACTGGTACAAAGACATTTGCCTAACTACTCCGTGGAGGTTCGATTCCTCCCCCTACAGCTAAAGAGCCTCTCCGGATTGAATTCCGGAGAGGCTCTCTCTTTTTAGGAATAACACGAATAACACTTTTTACCTGGCAGGCATAAAAAATCCTGCGCCGCATGGTTTATGAACATGCAGCGCAGGACTAAAAGAAACAATACGGATGTACTACTGCTGAGCTGTTATGGTAACAGGCACCTCTAGGTTTTCCCAACGGAGCACAATGCCTTGGTCTGTTACATCGTAAGCCAGGCGCTCATTCATAGTAGCAGCTTTGCGTGGCTTGGTTGTTACGCGCAGTGCATCCTGCCCTTCGTCGTACTGCGTGCCCCACTGCTTGGCTGTTTTGTTGAAAATCACGGTCCATTCGTCTTCTCCCGGAATGGTATATAAACTGTAGGTACCGGCTGGCAGTGCTTTCCCTTCCACCATTACATCCTCGTCAACTGTTACAGTAGTGGCCTCGTTGGCTCCTGCGCGCCATACTTCTCCGTAGGGCACTAGGTCACCCCAAATCTGACGGCCTTTTACAGCCGGGCTGCTGTAACTGACAATAATATCTGCTTCTCCTACTTTACCGGTTGCCGTAGCAGGAGGACTTGCCTTTTGCTCATTCTGCGCCCAGGCGACAGTGGACATCAGCATGCAAACAAATAACAGTGCAAGTGAATTTAAAATGCGTGTGTTTTTCATAATCTTTTTGGTTTGGTTAATTCAATTTGGTCAGTTTAAAAAAGATAAACGCAAGGAGTAGCGTCTATAGTATAAGTTATTGTCTATAAGCGGCTAACTCAACACGTGGTATACGCACTTTAAAAATTTTAGCTTAGATTAAACTAATCTTAAATGTTTATTTGGCTAGCTAAGGCTCCCCATTCCTGTAAAAGACCGGGTGTTGACAATACTATACGCTATATTGTTATCTGGTAATAGAGTACCTGTGCTCGTCCCAAATCCGCCCATTTTTGTAGATTGCCTTCCTGAAAACGCCATCTTTTGCATAACCATTCTTCTCCAGCACTCTCATAGAGCCAACATTGTATTCAAATATGCCAGCATAAATTCGAACAAAGCCAGCTTGCCTTAGCCCATAGCCTGTTATCAACCTGACAGCGGTGGTTGCAATGCCTTTGTTCCAGAAGGGTTCGCCAATCCAATAACCTATTTCAGCTGTTTTTCTATAGACATCACTTTGCCCTACTAACCCAATAACGCCACAGAAGTGCCTATTGTACTCAATGGCAAATGTCATGGGTGTCTCTTCCTGCTTTGTTAATGTGATGAAGGCTGCAGCGTCTTTACTAGTATAGGGAAAAGGAAAATAGTCGCGGACATTGTCCCAAATCTTTTTGTTGTTGGCAAGGCTTGCCAATGCTTCCTGATCGCTGCCAGTGAGAGGCCGCAGTGACATATTTCCTTCACTTAGCATCATGGTCTGTTTATTTCATTTGACAGCACAAAACGGTAGCGCAACCAAATCCCCGGCAGGAGCATGCTTAGGCTATAGGTAATTCTTAAAGGTTTGAGTACAGACAATATATCCTTTACGCACAAATAGCCTTGCTTACCGACAAAGCCCCCCTTCTATACGATACCTCATGAATAAAGAACTTGCATAAATCGGCCGTCGCCCCCTTTCAAATTATATCCTTCTATTTAAAATGAAAAATAGCAAACAAATCAAATAATGAGGAATTCAAAAAACTGACACACAATTACAACCTATTAAATCAACTGGCGTATTATCTACCATAGTCGCACATTTAAATTATTTTTATTGAAAAATTTGCAATTTAAAAAAGCGTGTTCTATATTTGAATCATCAACAACAATGTAGGGTGTTGAAACTGGCAGACAAGCCCTCCTATCTCGGGGGTGGAGGTTCCGGGACAAAGCAGCTTTTTGATCTATCTACTGGTACAAAGACATTTGCCTAACTACTCCGTGGAGGTTCGATTCCTCCCCCTACAGCTAAAGAGGCTCTCCGGATTAAATTCCGGAGAGCCTCTTTCTATATCATCCTTTAGCACCTGCTTCTATTTATCTTCAGAAGATATTCACTTCTGAAGATAAATAGCCCTGAACCCGCAGAATTTCATCCACAAAATTTAATTCTAACGCCCCGCCAATTTTCTAGAGGCAAAACACAATAACTGTCATTCTAAATATAGTGAAAGTACTAAAAGCCTTCATTCCCAAGGCACCTGTCCCTCACTTGTAATGCGAAGGCGCAAAGAAAATTTTGCACGCGCTGAAGCTTCAGCAGCAGCAAATCAGCCATTACTTCCTTAGATACGTTACTATAAAAACAACGAAATATACCATAAAGTAAAGCTGCAAGAAGCTTTGTTGATACGATGTATCTAAAAATGAAGAATAGGATGATGAAACATGCATGGCTACTCTGCCTTTTCACAACATTAACTTCAGTAAACACTAATTATGGACAGCGCATCAGCAGAGACTCTGTCATGCAGTTTGTCAAATCAACATCATCCTTTACCATATACAAAGACAACTACATTATTACTGGATCGAAAGCAGGCGTAATACCCGAAACCTCCAACTCTGATCTAAAACAGCAGATCAGCTTTAAGCACCGGCTCTCAAAGCCAACCCCTCCTTTAGGCATCTACCTTTTTATAACCTATACTCAGAAATCGTTCTGGGATATTTATAAATGGTCCAGCCCATTTAAAGAAATAAACTTCAAACCGGGCGCTGGCCTGGGTAAACTTCTCTTTAAAGACGAAAAGCTGATAGGCTCCCTGGCGCTGCAGGTAGAGCATGAGTCGAATGGCTTAGGCGGCAACAGCGAAAATGGATCCAGGGGCTGGAATCTTGTGTCGGCAAGTTATACGATGGTTGCTTCTCCCCGATCGGTGCTACTGCTAAAGGCATGGCTTCCTTTTCAGTATAAGAAAGACAATCCTGACCTGATGGAGTATGTGGGCTACGGACAGGCAGCTTATACCTGGGAAATGAAAAAAGACAAGCTGCTGTTTGAAATCGCGGGTCGGAAAGGCGCTTCGTGGTCCTGGAAAGGAAACGTCCGGACACAGCTGAGTTATAACCCTTTCAAATCCGGAAACACGTTTATTACCCTGCAGTGGTACCAGGGCTATGCCGAGAGTTTGCTCCATTACCGGGAGTCGACCAGCATGCTTCGGCTGGGAATGGCTATAAAGCCTGCTAGCTTGCTGCTATATCTGTACTGAATTGTTTTGCTTTGTGGAGAGCGGTTGGCTGCTCCTTAAAGGCTAAGCACAAGCCCTTGCTTACGGTATCGATGGCTTCTCTTGACTCCTTCAGGAACCTTGGCATCATCAGTACAAAATCATGTATCATACCCGGGTATTCTTTGTGCACCACAGGCACACCCGCCTTCTTTAGCTTTTCAGCATACCGGTTACCCTCGTCCCGCAAGGGGTCGTGCTCCGCCGTGATGACTACGGCAGGCGGCAACCCTGTTAAATCAGCAAAAACAGGAGAGCAGTAGGGGTCTTTTCTGTTTACGCCTGCCGGCAAGTAGGCTTCTCCAAACTGCTTCAGCATGTTTTGGGTAAGCAAGTAATCGGTGTCTTCCTCTCTTCGCGAGGGTGCGGAGCCGCTGCAATCTACCGCTGGATATAGTAAGGTCTGATGCAATATTTTAGGACCGTTTTTGTCACGGGCCATCAGAGAAACCACAGCAGCGAAATTGCCTCCGGCACTTTCGCCCCCAACCGCCAGTTTGCTGCCGTCACCGCCAAAGGTATGCGCGTTCTCTGACACCCAGCATGTGGCTTCATAGCAATCCTGCAGCCCCTCCGGAAACGGATGCTCCGGAGCCAGGCGGTACTGCACAGATACCACCACACAAGAAGCCTGATCTGCTATTCTCTTACAGAAGTTATCCCGCACATCATAACTCCCAATAGTAAACCCTCCCCCATGGAAATATACCCAAACCGGAAGCGGCCAGTTTATATCGGCAGGCTTAAAAATTCTCAGCGCTATCTCATGCCCTGCTTTGGAAGTAAAACTGCTGTTATCAGGTTCCGGAACAGCAGGGGATTTGAGTCCGGCAAAGGAATCCATGAACTTCATAAACCTGTTCGAAGATATGCGCCGTTCATCCAGCGGCAGGGAGGTTCTTTCTGCACCAAGTTTGGTGATACCGATCAGTAGTTGAACTGGCAACGGAATGTTAGACATAGCTATATCATCGTAAGATTATTCACTAAACCTTACGATGGCGCTTCCACAATTGATATGCAGCCGCTACGCCTCAACATAGGACAGTGCAGCGGGCTAAGCTTTCAGACACAGGAAAGAAGTTCAAATCAGGACTTTCTGTTCTATGCTCATAGAATTGCAACTGTGACTTGAATATAGCCTACTAAACCGCCTCTCCTTTATTATTGATAGCCGGAGTAGCAGGTACTACACTAATTTGCCTCTCCAGTTCCTGCTGCATTTGTTTGGCCGTTTTGGTGCTGCCATCCGGGCTCCAGCCTGGCGGGTAGAACACATACTTAAACTTATGCTCCCACGACTTCGCCCTCTTCACGTCTTTCCAGATATCGCTAAACTCATGAAAATTAAGTCTGACCGGATTGTGCGACTGCGGCGGGTGCAGCACCCCGAACTTAGGGGCTATATGATGCTCCCTTGGCTGATACGTTCCGAAGAGTTTGTCCCAGATAATGAAGATGCCCCCGTGGTTGCGGTCCAGGTACTCGACGTTGCAGGCGTGATGCACCTGGTGCACCCAGGGAGTGTTGAAGATCTTGTTCATTCCTTTAATATCGGGCACCAGCGTAGAGTGCAAAAAGAACTGGTAGATTGAATTGAAGGACATGCACAGGGCCAGCATCACCGGGTCGAAGCCCAGTGCAGGCATCCACATCCAGTAGACTGGTTTATAAAAGAAAATGGTCCAGCCGTTCCGGAAGGCCGTGCCGAGGTTAAATTTTTCGGAGGAATGATGCACAATATGCGCCGCCCAGAACAGGCGGACGGTGTGGCAAAAGCGATGGTGCCAATAAAAGTTAAAATCGTCTCCTAGCAAACACAGCACCCACACCCACCAGGCCCATCCAAGGCTCTCGTAGCCCAGGTACTGCTCTCGGAGTGGCTCAAACAACTTATAAATAATGAAAAAGAACCCGATCTGGTACACCTTCGTCAGGGTGTTCAGAATGGCGGCTCCTATACCTACCCAGGTGCTCGCAAAAGAGTCTTTTATATCATATAACTCTTTGTCTTCACGGTAGCTGATATAGACTTCCGCCAGGATGAGAATAGCAAAAATCGGAACGAAGTAAACGAAGGGGTTAGGCAGGTTTTCCAGCAGAATTTCCATGGTAGAACAAGACTGTGTAAAGAGTAACAGAAAGCTCAACGTGCTCTCTCTAATTTGGTCTAAGTTAAACATAAATCCAACTTATTCCTAAACTGTAACAGCGGGTGAAGCAGTACAAACTTCATTTTTACAGTTCATCAATAGCCGGTTTCCTCCAGTGCTCTATCTTCTGGAACGGACATTCCTATGGCAAAACAGTTAGAACCAAGTTATCAATAGTAAAGCGTTACTTCGCCCATGTATAGCAGGCTAAGGCACACCATATTTTAACAGTTTAACAGAAAACTAATCCCAAAGTTCACTTCATGCTTTTTTCGTCTTCTGGCTTCGCCTGTTTTTTCATTCTCTCGGCTACCGTCGCTTTATTCTTTGTGCCAGTGCAGGGGCTGCAAAGTATATTTTTATGCAGGGAGAGCAGCAGATAGCCTACCATGCAAGAGCCTGTTCAGCTTGATTATCTACTGCCTTGCCGGAAGTTTCTACAAGCGGAGAGAGTAACGGCAAAACCCGAAATGATTCTTTTTCTCAGGAAAATGACAATTATCATTTCAACTCGCCGACAAGTGGGCTTACTTGCAGCTTATTAATCAGATATTTAGACTAGAAATGAAAGTATACCCGATAGCTTTTGCCGCTCTACTGGCCCTGGCCGCCTGTGGCTCCGACTCTGCCGATGGCAACTACAACCAGGTAGCTAGTGATGAGTTAATTGATGAGCAGATAGACGCTGGCACCAAAACAGCTATAGACAGTATAGCCAGAGCAACCAATGAAGGGAAGATTTTATATCCGCTGCCTGATACGTTGATAACGCTACTCGAACAGAAACAGCCACAGGCCAGGGTGGCCACAATGACAGACGCAGCAATGTCAAGCGAGCGACTGTTGGTGAAGAATCCGATCTTCCTGCGCGGCAACCTCAACGGGAACAGCTCCATGGACTATGCCGTGCAGGTGCTACAGAACGACTCCATTCAGATTCTGGCCTTCCTGGATTATACAGACCAGGCCCGCGAAGTAGAAATAGCCAGCTACCCGGCCACAAAACTTGATGCGGAGTGGTACAGCACCTATCAGATACGATTAGCGCCCAAGGATTCGCTGGTAATGGACAACCGCAGCCAAAAGCGCATACCACTACCCACCGACGGTGTTTCGGTAGTATCAGAAGACCGTACTATCCTATACCTGATGCAGGATGGCCGCTTTATACCGTTCGACGCCCAGAGGTAAGGCGCCTAATTAGTGCGTATTTCAAAATAGAACTCCTATGACCGCCGTACTAAATAACGCTCACTTAAAACTTTTGCGACTCTCAGGTACGTACACAAATGGTGCGCAGCAACTGCTACGCACCATTTATACGACCATAAAAAACAAGAGCTATGAGTAAACAAGAAAATATAGAGACGCAGAAGCAGTTCGGCGAGGCCATTAATAAAGGTAACCTGGAGAAATTCCACCAATTGATGTCGCCGGATGTAGTAGACCACGACCCGGCACCAGACCAGGGTCCCGGACCGGACGGGTTTATCCAGTTTTTCAGCACCTTCCGCAGTGCCTTCCCGGACCTGGAGGTGAAAGTAGACCACATGGTAGCCGACGATGACAACGTATCCATTGCCTATACCGTAACCGGCACGCACAAAGGGGACTTTATGGGCATACCGGCCACCGGCAAGCAAATGAAAGCGCGGGGTGTACAGATCGCCCGCTTCGAGAACGGCAAAATTGTGGAGCGCTGGGGCAGCTCCGACGAACTCGGCATCCTGAAGCAGATCGGAGCCAGCATCAAAGGCTAAGATTCACCAGCTATCCTATTGCATAGGTTCGGAGCTTTCTTATAAGAGTTAGCTCCGAACCTTTTTTTGTGGGTGTGCCTGTGTGTGGAGAACAGTTTGTCAAGGCAATGCCCGGGTCATCATTTTATACTTGCTGATAGAATATATCTTCCGGCCATTTCTCCGGTTACTTAAAATATAATTCCTGATACGAAACCAGACTTTATCATTCCGGATAATGTGGTCGTGGAAGTCACGCTAAACTTGCGGCATTGAGGTTATTGTTTCAGTATCATTTCTTATATATTGCGATGCAATGGCATATGCTGAAACACTTCCTCCCTCTGTCCTGAAATTATTCAGATGTTTTAATGCCTGCTGTTTATTATTAACTGTGTTGGTGTGCCTGGATATTTTAGCTCTGCCGCGTATTGCTTATAGAGAGAAGATAATCTCAAGAGAGGCCATCTACAGCACAACCCGAAACAGGTTCACTGGCCGTGTTTACAGAACGAAGTTGGATAACATTATTCTGACAACTGAAAATTTTCGTTTCCCATATCATAGAGTTCAGAATTTCAATCCCTCAGAAGCAGATTCAGTCCGTCTTGTTACTACTGTTTTATTTAAAATTGTAGATAGAGGCTATATGAGAAGGTTTGATGAAGAAATGGAGCTGAAGCTCGGTGCTGGCATATCTGGTTCCACAATATTTGTTCCCATTACTTTTGGTTTAACAGCTCTTTTTGGAGTAGCCATGCGGCGTAACAAAGAACAGCTATTAAATGCGGTTGTGGTTAATATCATTCTAATCATCATACAACTCTGGCTAACGGGGTATCTTAGCTTCATTTCCACTTAAGTATTGATGAGCCAGCATAACAAACTCTACACAACTATCAACTGTTCTTCCCTCCCCCGAAACCTTCTCCTCCCTCTCCCAGTTCTGATAAGACATTAAGTTATAGTATCTTTGTAGGGAAGAACGAACAGGAGACGCATACCATTGAAAGTAAAAGATTTTTTAGAACTGTACCGCCTCGACAGCGTGGTGCAAACCATTGCCGAACGGCTGAAGACAGCCCAACCTTACCGCCTCCAGATCAAAGGGCTGGCGGGTAGCCAGGATGCCGTGCTGGCCTCGGCGGTGTATACCCTAAATTACGGGCACCAGCTCTTCGTGATGCACGACAAAGAGGAGGCGGCCTATTTCTATACCGACCTCAAAAACCTGCTCGGCGAAGAAAAGGAAATCCTGCTCTTCCCGACCTCCTACAAGCGCCCTTATAGTTTCGACGACACCGAGAACGCCAACATCCTCATGCGGGCCGAGGTGCTCAACCGCCTCAACCAGAAAACAGGTAAAGGCGAGCTGATCGTGACATACCCGGAGGCGCTGACGGAGAAGGTTATCAACAAAAAGTCGCTGGTGGAGAATACGCTGGGCGCCAAAGTAGGCGAAAAGCTGGACACAACCTTCCTGAGCGAGATGCTGGCCGAGTATGGCTTTGAGCGCACCGAATTTGTGTACGAAGCAGGCCAGTACGCTGTTCGCGGCGGTATTGTGGACGTGTATTCCTACGCCAACGACCTGCCTTACCGCATCGAGCTTTTCGGTGACGAGATAGAAAGTATCCGCACCTTCGACCCTGACACGCAGCTGTCGGTGGAGACAAAGAAGGCGATCTCCATTATACCCAACGTACAGACGAAGTTGCTGCAGGAAACGCGCGAAGCTTTCCTCGACTTTATACCTGCCAATACCACGCTCTGGTTCAAGGATGTGCGCCTGACGCTGGACGTGATTGACGAATACTTTGACAAAGCGGCTCATAACTTCGAGAAGATGATGGCGGGCAGCGGCGGCACGCAAATTGTGTCAGACCCGGAGCAGCTGTTTCAGACGCAGAAGCTGTTCAAGCAGCTGCTGGAAAACTTTAACGTGGTGGAGATAGGCAAGCGCTTTCACTTCCGCAGCACCGAAGTGATACAGCTACAAACCAAGCCGCAGCCCTCGTTCAACAAAGATTTCCAGCGGCTGGTAAAAGACCTGCACGAGCAGCAGGGAGCTGGTTTCGTGAACCTCATTGCCACTGATTCGCCGCGCCAGATCAACCGCCTCACCATGATATTTGATGAGTTGGACCATGACGTGCGTTTCCAGCACCTGCCCATCTCACTGCGTGAAGGCTTCATCGACCAGACTTTAAAAATTACCTGCTATACTGACCACCAGTTGTTCGACAGGTTCTACCAGCATAAGGCCAAAGAAGGGCATTCCAAGTCCAAGTCCATGACGCTGAAAGAGCTGCGCTCGCTGCAGCCCGGCGACTACGTGACCCACATCGACTATGGCATCGGCCGCTTTGCCGGCCTCGAGAAAGTAGAAGTGGGAGGTCGCTTGCAGGAGGCGATCCGGCTTGTTTACCGTGATGATGACTTGCTGTATGTAAGCATCCACGCGCTGCATAAAATCAGCAAGTACAGCGGCAAAGAAGGTGGCCCGCCGAGCATGAGCAAGCTGGGGTCACCGGAGTGGGAGAACAAGAAGAAGAAGGTCAAGAGCAAGGTAAAAGACATTGCCCACGAGCTCATCAGCCTATACGCCAAACGTAAGGCCGCGCCGGGCTACTCCTACTCCCGCGACGGTTTCCTGCAGGCAGAACTGGAATCCTCGTTTATTTACGAGGATACGCCGGACCAGGCGAAATCCACAGAGGACGTGAAAGCCGACATGGAGCAGCCGCACCCGATGGACCGCCTTGTGTGCGGCGATGTGGGCTTCGGTAAAACAGAGATTGCCATTCGTGCCGCCTTTAAAGCCGCCTGCGACGGCAAGCAGGTGGCTGTGCTGGTGCCCACCACCATCCTGGCCATGCAGCACTACCGCACCTTCCGCGACAGGCTGGAGCAGTTCCCGGTTACGGTCGATTATGTAAACCGCTTCAAGACCACCAAGGATACTAAAGAAACCCTGAAGCGCTTGTCGGAGGGTAAAATTGATATCCTGATCGGCACGCACCGCATCGTGAGCAAAGACGTCAAGTTCAAAGACCTCGGCCTGATGATTATTGATGAGGAGCAGAAGTTTGGGGTGAAAACGAAGGAGAAGCTGCGGGAGATGAAAATAAATGTGGATACACTTACGCTCACAGCCACGCCGATTCCGCGCACGCTGCACTTCTCGCTGATGGGAGCTCGCGACCTGTCTGTTATCGCCACGCCGCCACCAAACCGCCAGCCGGTAAAAACAGAGCTGCACGTGTATGATGAGGCGCTGATTCGGGATGCCATTGTGTATGAGATGAAGCGCGGTGGGCAGGTGTTCTTTGTGCACAACCGCATCAAGGATATTGAGGAAATAGCAGGCATGATTCTGCGACACGTACCGGACTGCAAGGTTGCCTACGCTCACGGGCAGATGGAGCCGGAGAAGCTGGAAAAACGCATGATGAAGTTTGTGAACGGCGAGTACGACGTGCTGGTCAGCACCAACATCATCGAGTCGGGCTTGGACATTGAGAATGCCAACACCATCATCATCAACCGCGCCCATATGTTTGGCCTGTCAGACCTGCACCAGATGCGCGGCCGCGTAGGGCGCTCGAACAAGAAAGCTTATTGCTACCTGCTCACACCACCTGTGGCTGGGCTGCCTTCGGATGCCCGCAAGCGCCTGAGCACGCTGGAAGAATTCTCTGACCTGGGCGAAGGCTTTAAGATTGCCATGCGCGACCTGGACATCCGGGGTGCAGGTAACCTGCTGGGCGGAGAGCAAACCGGTTTTATCACGGACCTTGGGTTCGAGATGTACCACCAGGTGCTCGACGATGCCATTAAGGAGCTGAAGGAAACCGAATTCCGCGAACTGTTCCTGGGCGATAACTTGGAGCAGTTTATTGAGCCGGTGCGCGAGTGCAACATCGAGACAGACATGGAGGTGCTGATACCAGACAGTTATGTGAGTAACATCTCCGAGCGCCTTAGCCTTTACAGCAAGCTCGACAGCGTAAAGAGCATGGAGGAACTGGAAAAACTGCGCGACAGCATTGTAGACCGCTTTGGTCCGCTGCCTGAGCAGGTGCAGCAACTCGTGGAAATTGTGAAGCTACGCTGGCAGGCCCAACAGCTCGGTTTTGAGAAGCTCACCATCAAAAAAGAAACAATAAAGGGCTACCTGCCGGCAGAGAACAACGACAAATATTTCCAGTCCGACATATTTGGCAACATTCTCAAGTATGTGCAGCAGCACCCGCGCCGTTCGCGGTTAAAAGAGGCCAAGCACAAACTCATCGTGGTAGTGGAAGACATCCGAAGCATAGCCGACGCCAAAGAGGTTTTCGAAGGCTTAGGTATACAGGAGGCTGTTTCCACGCAAGCTTCATAAATTAGCGCGCAGCACTTTGTTGCAGCCTGCCGCAGATTAAGGAGGCTCCGTCACGATGGTGAGCAGGCTGCAACTTGATAAAAATCAGTTATACCTTACGCAATAGAAAGCGTACCAAGAAGTTGAGAACCTATAGCATGATGAAATCAGTAAATACTATTCTGTTGATCGATGACGACGAGACAACGAATTACCTGAATCACCGCCTGCTTTCGCGCATGGAGGCAGCACCGGATATCCGGGTGGTGACAGACGGAGACGAGGCCCTGAAATATTTAAAAAATGCTTTCGCAGGTGAAGCGAAATACGCCCGTCCTGACCTGATTTTCGTTGACATCAAAATGTCGGGCATGGATGGCTTTGAGTTTTTGGAGGAGTACCAGAAAGTTCCTGCAAAGCAGAAAGAAAACATCGTCATGCTGATGCTTACCTCTTCTGCCAGCTTCTACGACCTTGAAAAGCTGAAGCAGTTCCCCGATGTACGCAAGCATTACTCCAAGCCCTTGGCAGAGGCTGACGTTCGCGAAATCATGGAAACTTACTTTTAGAACAGCCTGATAATGATTGTGGCAGCGGCACTCCTTCTGGAAGGGGTGCCGCTGTTTTTTTCTAAAACAGCCGTTGGTTAACTATAGCCAGTGCAATCCCGTAAATATATAACAAGCCCGCACTTTGTGGGATGAATATATTCTGAAACATCTAAAGCAAAATAATACTATGGCAAACAAACCTATGAACACAAACGGCAGCGAAGGCGAAAACCACGAAATCGGCCGCAAATTATATAACAAAGACAAACAGTATAACCAGCAGAACGATAACCAACGCTATGGCAACAGGCGAGAAGATACCCGCGAGTGGGGAGAAGGCAACTACTTCCATACGGGCCCTAACCCACGTGGCGCACAGGATCCGGACAGAGATCGGAACCGGAACTTCGACCGCAACCGCAACGATGACCGCAGAGGTGGTGCTAGCAACAGTTCCTATAACCAGGGCCAGAATGCACACCTGAACGACCACTACGGCAGCCGTTCTGACAGCAGCTACCGCAACGAGCGCTCCTTCATAAACCACGGAGACCGGAACCAGTACCAGCACGACGAAAGCCACAGCATGCGCAGGCCGCATACATCAGGAGGCTCTTTACAGGGTAACCAGGAAGATGTGAGAGGTCAGCAGAACGATCCGTGGCGTGAAGGACCGGGCAGCGGAAGCCGCTATAAAGAGTCAGACTACCGTTATGGCAGCGGCTCGCATAACTGGTATACTGAAGACCGCTACACCCCGAACGATGACAATAACCGCCGCAACAATCCCCGCCATGACGACCGTGGCTTTATGGACCGAATGAAGGATACCTGGAACGACATCTGGCATTCTGATGACGAGGACTACCAGTCACGCGGCGACCGGTACCAGTCAAACGCTGATCGCCTCGATACCCGTAAGCGCTACGGCTCCGAGCAGTACCGCGACCGTAACTTTGACAAAGGCCTGGAAGGAGGCCCTCGCTGGGCTGATGAAACAGACTCAGGGCAGGATAATTATTTTGATGACCGCGATAATACCAATCGCTATCGCCGATAAAACGTATACATACCAGATTAGGTAGATTTGGTAATAAATTAGTTTTAGTTAGTAAATGGCAAAGCCGGCTCTTGCAGTCGGCTTTGTTTTTTTTACCTTAGTGTTTCGAGTTTGTTTAAACATACTGTGTATCACCTCGTACATCACTAATAAGAGTAAGCTTAAATTCTGTTTTTGATGGCGAAAAGGATATTTTTTTTGAGTTCTGACAAAACTCATTTTAAGGTGCATAGCCGGGGCCATGTGTCGCAGAACAGCGCTATCAGGTTTAAAAATCATTCCTTTGCAGCTCAAAAGATAATATTTAACCAGGCTCCGGAACTAAATAAAATTATTATTTACCTAAAGATATAGCCATGCATCACGACGAAAACAA
The DNA here is from genome assembly GCF_010015475.1 of Pontibacter pamirensis. Classification (GTDB taxonomy): domain Bacteria; phylum Bacteroidota; class Bacteroidia; order Cytophagales; family Hymenobacteraceae; genus Pontibacter; species Pontibacter pamirensis. The sequence continues at coordinate 38,338 of NZ_SSNI01000001.1, read as the reverse complement.
CCCACGGCATTCGCAGCACAACAGGGAAATGCGCCACCGCAGGGAGCAGCATCCTAACCATGAGCGTGAGCGGTATTTTAATGACTTTAAGAGCCGCTGGGGAGAGCCAACTCCACCACTTAACCTGCACCAAAACGAGCGTGATCTACGTGAACTAGGCCGTTTTGAGCGGGAGGGGCGATACCACCAGCAGCGTGAAGAGTGGCTGCCAAACCAGCCACGCAGGCAGCAGCAGCCACGTGATGAAAACCAGCCACGCGATATTTCATGGCGCCAGCGCGATGTGAACTTCGACAGAAACAACCAAAGGGTGGAGGACCGCTGGCAACAGGACGATACCATACCACACCCTAGGGAAAAGCGCCGCCGCAGACAGGGACCAGGCGACGAGTATGGTTATAATGAAAGAGGCCGCAGGTAGGCCTGTTAAATTGTAGAACTGATCTTTTATAAAACAGAAGAAGCCGGATAGATCCGGCTTCTTCTGTTTTATATGCTTTTGCTAAAACCGCTTCCTTATACCCACACCAAAGGAGACGAGTTCCGGAATGCCTGGCACCAGGTTTAGCGACAGGTCTGTATTCTCCTTTAGTTTGTAATTGTACTCCAGCTCACCGGCATACCAGTAAAACTTATACTGCCAGTCGCCTTTGCGTTCAAAATAACCGTCATCCACATAGTCTTTAATGTTGTTCCAATCGCGCCGGTACACAAGCGTGGGGCCGACGCCGCCATTCAGGGAGTGGCGGTTTTTCCGAAAGATTAGACCGCGCCAACCAATATGAGTGAATCCCGCCAGCACAGCGGCACAGTCAGCATACAGCCCTTGCTCTACCCGCACACTTATCACGTCGCGCACCACAAACCTCTCATACCCTGCTATTGCGCCATAATTAAAGGTAATATAGCCTTTGTTGTCGATCCTGTTGGGAAACATCTCCGGGTACGGGCTCTCCTTCAGGTGCACCGACAGCCCAAAGAGTTTAACTGTAAAGGCGTTCTTATAGGCGGGTTGTTCCTGCGCCTGCACACCAAGCGGCAGTTGGTAAAGTAATAAGAGGCAAAGCAAAAGATGAAGGATACGGGGCATAAGTTTCGTATGGTCTGTCAGCTTGCTTTACCCGTTTTTTAGCTGCTGGGTTACTTATACGTGCAGGCAAGGACATACTAAAAGATACTTTGTACCTTTGCAATCTTATGTTGGCACTGGAAGATTTACTAGCGCAGGTCCAGGCCTGCCGCATCTGCGAAGAGCACCTGCCATTGGGTCCACGCCCGGTTTTGCGTGCCAGCACTACAGCTAGGCTGCTGGTGGTAGGGCAGGCACCAGGCACCAAAGTGCATGCCAGTGGCACCCCCTGGGATGATCAGAGCGGAAAGCGCCTGCGCCAGTGGCTGGGCCTTGACGCTGCCACTTTTTATGATGCGTCGCAGATTGCCATTGTTCCGATGGGCTTCTGCTACCCGGGCAAAGGCAAAAGCGGTGACCTGCCGCCCCGCCCTGAGTGCGCTCGGCACTGGCACCAGCAACTACTGGACCTGCTGCCAAACATCGAGCTCACGCTGCTCATCGGGAAGTATGCGCAAGACGGCTTCCTGAAGCATGCCGCCAAGTCAACGCTTACAGAAACGGTGGCCAATTGGCACGAGTACCTGCCGCACTACATGCCACTCCCGCACCCTTCGCCCCGCAACCAGTTTTGGCTCAAACGCCACCCTTGGTTTGAGACTGATGCCGTACCGGCGCTTCAGCAACTCGTAAGCGACCTGGTCAAAAAAACCTAAAGCCTGTATTTTCGTTGCAACATATCTACTCCCTGAACAAGAGATTCACCACCCTATGATCAACTATCCCTCCAGCAAATTACCCGACATAGGCACGAGTATTTTTACCGTCATGTCGGCTCTAGCCAACGAGCAACAGGCGATTAACCTGTCGCAGGGCTTCCCGGATTTTAACTGCCCTGCGCCCCTGATAGACCTCGTGAGCAGATATATGCGCAAAGGCTTCAACCAATACGCTCCCATGGCGGGTGTTCCGAAGTTGCGCGAAAACATCAGCACTAAAACGGAGAAAGTATACGGTTATCGTCCTGATCCTGACACAGAGGTAACAGTGACGTCCGGTGCCACAGAAGCTTTAAATGCAGCTATTACGGCTGTGGTAAAATCAGGAGATGAAGTGGTGATACTGGAGCCCTGCTATGATGCATATGTCCCGGTTATCCGGTTATGCGGAGGAGTTCCTATTTTTGTGTCGCTGGCACTTCCTGATTTCCATGTGGACTGGGACCAGGTGAAACGCCGCATCTCCTCCCGCACCAGCCTCATCATCCTGAACACACCTCACAACCCCACCGGGGCCGTGCTATCGAAGCAGGACATGGACACACTTGCGAACCTAATAGAGGGCACCGATATTCTGGTGATTAGCGACGAAGTGTATGAGCACATGGTGTTTGACGGACAGCAGCATTACAGTGTGCTACAGCACCCGCAACTGCGCAAGCGCAGCTTTGTTATCTCCTCTTTCGGGAAGACATACCACACTACCGGCTGGAAGGTAGGTTACACCGTGGCTCCTGCCGTACTCACTGCTGAGCTGCGCAAAATGCACCAGTTCATTACGTTCTGCACACCAACGCCGTTACAAATGGCTCTCGCAGATTTTATGGAAGAGGAAACGCATTACCGCAACCTGCCGGATTTTTACCAGGCCAAGCGCGACTTCTTTAACGAACAGCTAAAAGGCTCCCGTTTCGAAATAGTGCCTTCTGCCGGCACTTACTTTCAACTGGCAAAGTATGATAAAATCTCAGATGAGTATGACCTGGATTTCGCAAAGCGCCTCACCCGACAGGCCGGTGTAGCCACCATACCTGTCTCAGCTTTCTACCACGACAAATCAGACCATAAGTACCTCCGCTTCTGCTTCGCCAAAAGTGAGGATACGCTGCAAGCCGCCGCTGCAAAGCTGGTGCAGCTATAAATTTAAAATGATGTAAGACGCACGTGCGCAGCACAGATCTGTAGCCCGCCTCTTGCTAACCTTCGAACAACGAGTAACAAACAACGATAAAAAATGGACCTACGCATCACCATCGTTCAGACAGCGCTGCACTGGCAGGATGCGGAGAAAAACCGCACGATGTTCTCGGAAAAGTTAGCTGCCGCTGCCCCTCAAACCGACCTGATTGTGCTGCCCGAGATGTTCACAACCGGCTTTAGTATGGAGGCGGAGGCATTGGCTGAAGAGGCTGCGGGTTCTACTCTGCTATGGATGCAGCAGGAGGCCAAAAAGTACCAGGCGGTGCTAACAGGCAGCGTGATGGTAAAGGAGAATGGGCACTACTATAACCGCTTATATTGGGTACGGCCTGATGGTCCCTATGTGCACTACAATAAGAAGCACCTCTTCCGGATGGCGAAGGAGCACCATACATATTCCACAGGCGGAGAAAAAATAGTAGTGGAACTGAACGGATGGAACATCTGCCCGCTGGTGTGTTACGATCTGCGCTTCCCGGTATGGAGCCGCAACGTTAGCAACAGCTATGACCTGCTGCTGTATGTAGCCAACTGGCCCCAGGCCCGCAGCCTTGCGTGGCGTTCGCTGCTGCAGGCACGCGCCATCGAAAACGTGGCTTACGTGGCCGGTGTGAACCGTGTGGGCACTGACGGCAACAACCACCCCTACTCCGGCGACTCCGCCATTATCCACCCCAAAGGGCATCACCTGCTGCAGACAAGCCAGATAGAAGGTATACATTCCCTCACGTTGAGCAAGCAGGAGCTATTAGAATTCAGACAAGCCTTCCCGGCGCATCTGGATGCAGATGCGTTTCGTTTGGGTTAAGGTTAGGAATTAGCATTATCAGTACTAAGGTGAATGTTTCCAGACAGGACACAGCATCGATAGAAAAAATTACAATCCCGCAAGTTTTCAACTTGTGGTGAACATGAGTCAGTTTTCAACTGGCGTGTCATACCTTCTTTTTACTTACGCCTCTGTTTCCTTTTACCGGGTCAAACCACCCCTGCCCCTCCTGGGGGTGAAGGGGTCCCCTTTAAAGTCCAAGGAGGGGAACTTGAAATTGCATCAGCTATAGAAAACCTCCACTTGAGTGTTTGCTAAACCTTAGCTAGAAACTGCTTTACTTCATTCAAAGCCTCTTCCTCCTCTACCTGTCTGAGCTGCACATGCGGGCGGGCCTGGAACATACGCTGGAGGCGGGAATGCTCTCCCAGCAGCAACACAAGTCTTCCTGCCTTTTCCTCAAACAGCTCTTCGAGTATCGCCATGGCCTTACCCAGGCCAGGCGTGTTTGCATCGGCTTTAATGCAAACCACCGCTTGGTCACTTTCACGGAGCAGGCGCAGGGCGTAGTGCTGTAATAGTTCATCTGAACCCGCATCTATGTCCAGCACAGCCACCTCCGGGAGCTGTCGCTTTACCTGTTCGGGCAGCGGTTTACTATAGGTGGTATGAGTTGTTAGTTCTATATAAAGGAAAGCCTGCATTACCTTACCACAAATTTAAACGATGTGCGTTTCCCGCTTTCGGAGGTGGCCCGAATAATGTAAAGCCCTGCCTTCAGGTTTTGTAGCGGCAACATATGATGGGCGCTATAGCTGCCACGGTTGCGGTACAGAAGCTTTCCGATGGCATCATACACCTGCACCGTTACGGGTTCAGAGGCCTGTACTCTTATGGTCTCCCTCATGCTTCTGTCGGCAGGGTTGGGATATACTGCTACCTGCAGGCCTACTTCAGGAGCCGTAGATTCTGCAGAATTGCCGGCAAATTGCTCCAGCAGGTAAAGGCCGCCACCTTGTGTGCCGATGGTGAGGTACAATTTATTCTCTCCGCCTAAAGGTGCCGCTGCTATACTCAGGCCTTTACCAAGGCGCGTTGCCTGGGCACCTTCCAACAGTTCATTCTCCAGGAGATTTGTTTCTGCGGTCAGCGTATTTCCCTCTAAGGCTGCCGCAAGGTTCCGGTACACGCGCAGTTCTCCGCTTTCATCTGTTGTGAGCAGGTCCGGCGTGCCATCACCATCAACGTCGGTTATAGCGGGGTACAGGAACCGGCGAGAGAAGTCTGCCGCTATGCCCGCGAAGTTCTTTTGTTCCGAGGCATAAACCGGCGAAGCCGCATTTCCGGTATTAAGGTAAAAACTCAGGCTGCCATCGCTCTTGCCGAGCAGCAGGTCCAGGTCGCCATTCCCGTCCACATCTGCAAAAGCAGGAGAAGCATTTGCCTGTACAGCCTGCACCGTTTGCAGATCAGCAAAACTATACAGCGCAGCCTGCCCTCGTGGGGCTTTGTTCGGAATGTATGCGATACGAGTTGAATTTTCCTGCAACCCTTTAAACGTCAGCACAAGGTCTGCTGCTCCATCGCCGTTCATGTCGGCAAAAGTTGGTTTGATGTTGAAGAGCTGCTGGCTTTGCAAGTCGAGGTAGTCGTTTGTCACCAGCTCAAAGGCGGGCGCTGTAGCCGTCCCGGTATTTCGGTAAAAATGAAGTGCGGCACTGTAGTGGCCGTTACGGTAAGCAGTGGCATTTCCGACCAGCATGTCCAGGTCGCCATCCGCATCCATGTCCGCAAAGGCAGGGAAAGCTCCTTCGCCCACATCAATCATCTGCCCCTGCAAAAAATCATCCTGCACAAATGTAAAGTCGGGCTTATTTTCAGCGCCCTGGTTGCGGTAAAGCCAGCTAGAGGTTTCAAAGTTTATATTGTTTAACTCATCTGTTGCCTGCGGTGCCACCAGCAGATCCGGCACACCGTCGAAGGTAACATCCTCGTAGTAAGCAGCCGGAAAAACAGGAAAAGAAGCGGGCCTTGCAGCCGGGAAAGCGGGTGTAAAGCCTGTCATCAGAGCATTCGCAGCCGAGCCTTCGTTCTCCATCAGCACCAGGTTATCACACATCACACCACCCATCACTAATTCTTTATCGCCATCAGCATCCATGTCCAGGAGCAGCAAAGAGGAGCCGTCGTGCCCTGAGTGTTGCGGGGCGGCCACCCGGCAGTGTGCCCCGAAGAGATAGCTGTTGCAGCCATCGCACTCAGTAATGCCACCCCACCAGTTTGTTTGCTGCTCATACGTCAGAGTGCCGCAAGCCAGCCCCTGCTCTGCCCGAATGTTTTGGTATAGCTCCAGGGTATAGCCTCTGGAAAACTCTGCAATCAGTATATCCAAATCCCCGTCATTGTCAATATCCACAATGGCCGGGATGTCGGTACTCTTCATCTGCATGTTTACCTTGCCGTCCCGGTAGAAAAGCGCCTCTCCCGCTAAAGCGAACTTCAGCTGCCCCCCTGTTGGTGCTTCCTGTTTAAAAACCCGTATCCCCAGCGGGCTGCTTGTAAAAATATCTTTCAGCCCATCGCAGTTGTAGTCGCGCAGCAGCACCCAGTATTCCAGGTCAGCAGGAAAAAACACCTCATACGCTGGGGCATACACATACTGCCACTCCCCGTTTTGCTGCACCGCCAGCCAGGTATATACCTTTTTCAACTGCCTGTCGAAGACAAAGAGGTCATCCTGCCCATCCTGGTTCAGGTCAATGGTGGAGAACTGGGGCGTATTAAGGCCTCCGCTCCAGGGAGCAGCCAGTTGCCTGGCCTGCGTGGCGACGGGCACATCGTGGCGGAACCGGAACTGCAGCGGCTCCTGTTGCTGGGCCATGGCAGTTGCCACGGAGCAAAGTATAACCAGAACAAGAGTAAGGTATTTCTTCATGTAGGGTAAGAGATTGCCAAAAGAGCAAGTGCTATATTATTGTGCTGTCGCTTTTAAGGTTTTGAATGTATATTGCCACAGGTAAAGAGCGTTGCTTGCTTAACGAAAACAACAGCCCTTTCAGCATCCTTGTAAGTTAAAATTACGCATTTCATGCAAAACAGCATTGTCTTTCTATACCAAAAGTACCTGGAGTGCCGCCACGTGAGCACAGATTCACGCGCGGAGCAAGACCAGAGTCTATTCTTTGCCCTCAACGGGCCCAATTTCAAAGGTGCCAAATTTGCCCTGCCCGCCTTAGAGAAGGGCGCGAAGTATGCCGTGGTAGACGACCCGGCCATGGCGGCAGACAATGTGTTTGTGGTGGAAGACACGCTGCAAACGCTGCAGGATCTGGCGCACCACCATCGCCGGCAGTTGGGCATTCCTGTTATCGGCATTACAGGCTCCAATGGCAAAACCACTTCCAAAGAACTCATTTATGCCGTGCTGAGCCAGAAGTTTAACACCCTCTACACGCAGGGCAACCTGAACAACCACATTGGGGTGCCGCTCACGCTGCTGCGCATTAAGCCGGAACATGAGATGGCGATTATAGAAATGGGTGCCAACCACATCGGGGAAATCGCACTGCTTAGCAGCATTGCGCTGCCAACACATGGGTTGATTACCAACATAGGCAAGGCCCACCTCGAAGGCTTCGGAAGTCTGGAGGGCGTGGCGCGCGGCAAAAGCGAACTGTATGTGCACCTGTTTAACACCGGCGGCACCGTGTTTGTAAACACAGGCAATGAACTCCTGATGCGCATGAGCCGCCGCATCGAAAACATGATTACGTACCCCGCTCCCGGCGACTACTACCACAGCGAACTGCTGGAGGCCTCGCCTTACGTGGTATACCGCGATGAAGAAGACAACCAGGTACAGACGCAGTTGGTAGGCAGCTACAACTATGAGAACATGGCGGCAGCAGCTTGTATAGGCAAATTCTTTGGTGTGCCCCTGCAGCGGGCCAATGATGCCATCGCAGCTTACAGCCCGGTGAACAACCGTTCGCAGGTACTGCAAAAAGGCAGCAACACCATCATTCTAGATGCTTACAACGCCAACCCTACTTCCATGGCGGCGGCAGTGCGCAATTTTGGGGGCATGAAGGCTCCTTGCAAAGTGGTGATTCTGGGCGATATGTTTGAGATGGGCACTGAGAGCGCTGCCGAGCACCGTGCCTTGGGTGAAGCCGTAGCCGAACAGCATTTTGACACGGTGCTGCTCTGCGGCAAAGACATGAAGTATGCGGCAGAAGTAAAAGCTGATTTCCTGCATTTCGAGACGAAGCTCGAGCTGCAAAAGTGGCTGCAGGAGCACCCCGTTTCTGAAAGCTACGTGCTGGTGAAAGGCTCCCGCGGCATGGGGCTGGAGACGCTGCTGGAGGTGCTGTAAATTTGAAAATCCGCTGAGGAGATTGAGAGATGCTGCTGGTGAAGAAAGCAGCAAGTGCGGTCTATAGTTTGCTCGACAAAGGCTAAGAGCCGGAGCAATTAACGTTGCTCCGCCGGCTCTTAGCCTTTGTCATCTAAATCTTTTGTCTTTCATCCTGTGTCTTTTGTCTACACCTTAAAACGGTGAATCGAAATTTTTCAGCAGGGGCAGCACCTCATCTTTCGGCGACACCAGCGGATCATTGATATCCCAGCCTATGCCTAAAGCAGGGTCATTCCAGAGGATGCCGCCTTCGGAGGGCTGGTTGTAAAAATTGGTGCATTTGTAGATGAAGGCGGTATTGTCTTCCAACGCTACGAAGCCATGGGCAAAGCCTTCCGGTATATAGAACACGTTATGCTGCTCCGCATCCAGCATACACGCTACATGCTGGCCGAATGTTGGTGAATTCTTCCGCAGATCGACCGCCACATCCAGTGCCCTGCCTGTTGTTACCCGCACTAGTTTGCCCTGTGCATAGGGCGGCTTCTGGAAGTGCAGCCCGCGCAGTACTCCTTTCGATGAAACGGATTGGTTGTCCTGCACAAAATCAGGCTGCTTGCCAAAGGGCTCAAACCATTTCATGCTGAAGGTTTCAAAAAAATAACCCCGATCATCTCTGAAAACGCGCGGCAAAAATTCTATCAGGCCCTCGATGTGGAAAGTATTGTGTTCCATATTTCTTGTTCGTTCTGTTTCTCTTGTTGCAGATATCTTTGTTTAAATCATTATCCTCCCGTTACTTCCGTTATCGCGTGCAGGTACTTCTGAATGACAAGGCGATCGTCGAAACGGGAAACGACTAGTCGGCGGCTGGCCTGCCCCATGCTTTCCAGGTCTTCCTCCTTTAGCTGCAGCATCTGCAGCATTTTCTCAGCAAGGTCCTCTGCACTGCGTGCGCGGCAAAGGTAGCCATTCACACCCTGCTGCACCACCTCCCGGCAGCCGGGCACGTTGGTGGCAATAAGTGGTTTGGCCATGGCAGCAGCCTCCAGCAAGGTACGGGGTGTTCCTTCGCGGTAGGACGGCAGCACCACACAGTCGGCCTTGCTTACGACAGCAGCTACATCATCGGTGGTGCCCAGGTATTCAATCACCCCTGTTGCCAGCCACTCCTCCAGTTGCTGCTGCTTTACCGCTGACCTGCTCCTTTCATCAAACTGCCCCAGCAGTTGGCACTTCACCTCCGGGTACTGCTCCTGCACCAACCTGCTTGCCTGCACAAACTCAGCCACTCCTTTGTCGAACAGCACGCGCGCCACCATTAGAAAGACGAACGGCTCGCTGCGTTTAAACTCCACCGCCGGCACGAACTCCTGCAGGTTTATACCCGAACCCGGGAGTACATCAGTTATACCCGCACGCACGAGGTTGTTGCGCAGGAACAACTTGCGGTCGTCTTCATTCTGAAAGAAGACTTTAGCCGGGTAGCGAAAAGAGAATTTATACAAACGGAGGGCAATGCTGGAGATATAGTCTTTGGTGATGAAAACAGTACCCAGACCCGACACATTGTTGATAATGGGTATACCGGCCCAATGTGCTGCGATGGCTCCGTAGATGTTCGGTTTAATGGTATAGTGCAGCACCACGTCCGGCTTTACCTGCTGGTAGGCCCGGTACAGGCGCAAGGTCAGCATCATGTCCGTGAATGGGTTTGTGCCTTTCTCCATCTGCACCGGCACAAAACGGCAACCTGCCGCCATCAGGCGCTCCGAGTAATCATCCTTCGGCGCAATAGCCACCACCTCGTGTCCTTCTGCCAGCAACGCCTTTATCAGGCTTCTGCGGAAGTTGTAGATATTCCAGGAGGTGTTAATGACAAGGGCTATTCGCATAGGGGCAAATCAGCTCAGCAGAATTGGGACCTTTATTGGGACCTTTAGATATAAAAAGCCGTAAGTTAGCCATTTTAGCGGTAGCATCAGAAATTTTAAAGTAAATTGCGGCAAATACCCCTGAACGTTTCATATAATCAATATACACCCTTATGCCACCTGTTGCATTTTTGCACACCCACGTATTGGTCGTTGTTCTGTTCCTGATCTTTTTTGCTGCAAAAGCCGTTCTGCTGCTGCTTAACAAGCGCGAGACCCTAGACAAGGTAAGAAGCAAAACCAAGGTATAGTGGACATGATCCTGGGCACCCTGATCCTGCTAACCGGTGGTTACCTGCTGTTCCTATACAGTGGCGGCATCCCTACTTACCTTATTGTGAAGATTGTACTGGTGCTGTTAGCTATTCCGCTGGGCATTGTGGGCATCAAACGGGAAAACAAGGTACTGACGGTACTGGCACTGTTCATCTTTCTGTACGTTTACGGAGTAGCTGAAACAAACAGCCTGACCATGAACAAAAACGAACCTTCTGTTGCTCCTATCAGCAATACGACAACTGAAACACCTGAGGCAGATGCCGCGGAAACCGCTGCTGCCAGCCCCGGCTTCTCAGACGCTGCACAGCAGGAGATCATAGCCTCTATGAGTGAAACGCAACTGGCGAATGCCAAAGCAATTTACACGCAGGTATGCGCCACCTGCCACGGTGAGGACGGAGCGAAAGGCCTGGGAGGTGCTGCTCTTTTAACTCAAAGTCAGTTGACCTTAAATGACAGAATTAACGTTATTGAGAATGGCCGCGGCCTGATGCCGGGTTTCGGAGACCAGCTAACGCCTCAGGAGGCTGAGGCATTGGCCGCCTATACCATAACGCTAAAAAAATAATTAATGGGTAAAAAGAACTTTTACGAAACCGCCAAACCGCAGGAAACTGCGGTGCTGGTGGCCGTACCAAATTACCGCCAGACCGATGCGCAAACCAACGAGTACCTCGATGAGCTTGCCTTTTTAACGGAGACAGCGGGGGCCACAACATTGAAACGCTTTGTCCAAAAACTGGACAAGCCCGATATCCGCACGTTTGTGGGCAGCGGGAAACTGAACGAAATCAAGGCCTACATAACGGAGAATGAGGTAGACATGGTTATCTTCGACGATGACCTGAGTGCCTCGCAGGTGCGCAATATCGAGCGCGAGCTACAGGTAAAGATTGTTGACCGCAGCTTACTTATACTGGATATTTTCGCGCTGCGGGCTAAGAGTGCCCAGGCTCACGCACAGGTAGAAATGGCCCAGTACCAGTACCTGCTTCCCCGCCTCACTAACCTCTGGACACACCTTTCAAAACAAAAAGGAGGCATCGGCATGAAGGGACCGGGTGAAACGGAAATTGAAACAGACCGCCGTATTGTGCGCGACAAGATAGCTTTGCTGCGGGAGCGCCTGAAAAAGTTTGAGAAACAGAACTTCGAGCAGCGCAAAGCCCGCGCCGGCATAGTGCGAGTAGCCCTGGTAGGTTACACCAACGTGGGCAAGTCCACACTGATGAACCTGCTCTCCAAGTCAGAGGTGTTTGCGGAAAACAAGCTGTTTGCAACTGTAGATGCCACTGTACGGAAGGTAGTGTTTGACAACATTCCTTTCCTGCTTTCTGATACGGTAGGTTTCATCCGCAAGCTCCCGACCAAGCTGATCGAATCTTTTAAATCTACCCTGGATGAGATACGGGAGGCTGACCTGCTGGTGCATGTGGTGGATGTATCCCATCCATCTTTCGAGGACCATATTGCAGTGGTAAACGAGACACTGAAGGACATAAACGCAGCCGAGAAACCGGTGCTGCTGGTGTTTAACAAAGTAGACCAGTACCTGCAACAGCGCGAAGAGGAGTTGGCAGAAGAAGGAGCCGAGGTGCGTCCGTCTATCGAAGACTTAAAGGCCACTTATATGGCAAGAATGCATGCCCCTGCCCTTTTTGTATCAGCTACAAATAAAATAAACATTGATGCGCTGCGCGACGAACTGCAAAGCAGGGTAGCAGAGTTACATTTCCAGCGCTATCCTAACAACGTGTAAGCCCAGTTTGCCGATGGAAGTACAAAATCTGGCGCTTTGAATCAGAGGTGCAGCATAAAAAAGGAAGCCTGAGACAAGACTTCCTTTTTTATGCTTACGCCGTAATCGAATTCAACAGAAGGCATGCGCTTCAGCAACGTCAGTTGTGCCCTTAAACCTGTTCCAGATCTTTAAGCACGTCTGTATGAAGTATATTCCCCTCATTATCTGATATAATTTCATATACAGGGGCTCCAAACCGTGCGACGTACAACTGATTCTTACGGCTGTTTGCCTGGCGTGCATTCGAAAGATACGTTGTATTGCCTGTATAGGACTCTGGCTTTACCTGGAGCGCATAGCGAAGTTTGCCATCTACATAAGCTTCATAATCGATGGCATAGATATGATACACCTCCCCGGGCACTTCCTGAAACACAGTATGCGGGAACATGGCCTGCAGCTTTTTTATGGTGTTTCTTTCCCGCTCAACCACCCTATTCCACGTTTCACACACTACCCTGAAGCGCACACATTCAAAGCACTCTTCTACAGATAAGCCGTATCCTTTGCCCCGGACATAATTATAGAGTGTTTCCCCTTTCAGGTAAAGTCTTTCCCGTGTTCTGCCGAACTGGGTATTCAGGTTTTTGAGATTCCAGCTCAGGCCGTGAACAAAGTCCCGGTCCGTTCTTATAAGCGACTCATTCTGCAACATAGCTTGCGTGGGTGCGTCCCACCTCAAAAGCAGGCGTTCTCTTTCCTCTCCGCTTTGGTAGTAAAAATTTTCCCAGTCCTCCTTCAGTTTAAAAGTTTTCAACTCAATTAGTGTCGTAAGATGTCCTACTGACCAGGGATCTCCCAGCATCAGCTCATTCCAGGCGTCGCTGGTTGACCTGAACTTTGCCGCATCAATTGGTAAAACGAATTCGGTTTCCACGTGTATTTATATTGGGGTGAACTATACTTAAAGAACTTTACTCTTCTTATTATCGCAGAGGATTACCTGAACAAATTTATTCCTGACTTTCGTCACAGGTAGAATGCTCTCAGCTCAGGTCCGCTTACAAAGCTATTCTGCCCTTGCTTTCTTCTCCGGCTATAGCTACACCTGAGCATCAGGCAAACTACACTTCGTTCAGCATGAATTCAGAAGAGCAAACAACAAGCCAAAGCGTACTTTTAACACAGGCCAACTTGCTTCTTTCCTATACGTTTTTCATTCGTTGCAAGTCCTGCTTAATTATTTTGACAGTATAGAGGCACAAATGTTAGCAAGTTAGCAAAATAAGATAACGAGACCATTAAAAAAATAGAGGACCTAATATACTTACATTCCCACAACGCTGCACAACAACCGCTTTAGACTGTGCTACTGCCCCAGGGCGTACAACCATTTACGTATAGTTTCAGTACTTAGCAATGCTGTAGTTGTTGCTTTTCTGGCGCTGCAACGGCAAAAAATAAGGAAATCGATATGAAAACATTATATATTCTGAGGCACGCTAAATCGAGTTGGGAGTTTGAAGAACTCAGCGACCACGACCGCCCCCTGAACAAGCGCGGCCGCAGTGACGCTCCGCTCATGGGGCAGGAACTGGCAGCCCGCGGCATCCAGCCTGACCTGATAATCTCCAGCCCTGCCGTTAGGGCGCTCACCACAGCCACACTTGCAGGAAGGGAAATGGGCTACGACGCTGACGATATTGTGTTGGACGAGCGGGTGTATGGTGCCGGCAAGAAGGACCTGCTGGAGGTGGTGCAGGAAGCGCCCGCCGAAGTAGAACACCTCATGCTGGTGGGCCATAACGAGGCTATTACCGACTTTGCGAACATGCTGACACCGGAGCACGTTGCCAGCCTGCCAACAGCAGGTGTGGTGGCACTGGAATTTAACTGCGAAAGCTGGTACGATATCAGCAAAGACAACGCACAAATGATCTTCTACGATTTCCCTAAGAACTATAAGTAAGCGCAGGTTTTAGCATCATCCTTTGAGCTGAAGATGAGTGCTTTCAGGTTCTGATAAAGCTCGCTTTCAAACACAAACCTTAAACAGGCTCTAACACTTTAATTCCCTTCCATCTGGTACATTAACCCGTAGTAGCTTTACTTACTACAAGCTTAGAGAAGACAACCACCTATATGAAAAAAGAGAAAGAGGAACAGGCTACCCCTGATTACCCCATGATAAACAGAGAACTAAGCTGGCTTGCGTTTAACTACAGAGTTTTGCAGGAGGCCAAAGACAAAAATGTGCCTCTGCTGGAGCGCATCAAGTTTATGGCTATTTTCTCAGCTAATTTAGATGAGTATTTCAAGGTGCGGGTAGCTACGCTCAAGCGCCTCATTAAGCTGAAGGAAAAGACCCGCAAGAAACTGAATACAGATCCCTCTGAAATTTTTGACCAGGTGATAAGAGAGGTTAAGCGCCAGCAGGAGGATTTTGGGGAGGTATTCCGTGAAGGAATATTGGCAGACCTGCGCGCGCACGATATTCACCTGCTCACAGAGCATGAGCTGAACCCGGAGCAGCAGGAATGGGTGAAAAATTATTTCCCGAAGAAAGTGCTGCCATTGCTGCAGCCTATTATACTGGATGAAACAGAAACACATCTCTTTCTGAAAGACCAGACAGTTTACCTGAGCATAAAGATGTGGGAACCGCAGGAAGAGGGCCTCAAGCCAGAGCGCTACGCCATGCTCGAGATACCGACCAAAAAACACGGCAGCCGTTTCGTTAAGCTGCCAACCGTAGACGAGCAACGCTATGTGATGTTCGTGGACGATGTCATCCGGTTCTGTCTGCCTGAAGTCTTTGACAAGTATCAGCAGTTTGATTCTCATGCGGTGAAAGTATCACGGGATGCAGAGCTGGATATTGAAGAGGAAGTATCAGGTAATTTGATGGCGAAGATCCGGAAAAGCCTTAAAAAGCGCGAAATCGGTTACCCGGCACGCCTGCTCTACGACCCGGAGACACCCCAGGACTTGCTGGACATGATGATGGCACATACCGGCGTTACCGAAGATGAGCTGGTGGAAGGCAGCAAGTACCATAACTTCCGCGACTTTTTCCAGTTCCCGGACTTTAACCTGCCCAACCTGAAGTATAAACCACAGCCTACGCTGGTGCACCCTCAGTTGGAGCAGGAGCCAAGCATGCTGGCCGCCATGCAAAAGCAGGACTACCTGGTGCACTATCCTTACCAGTCTTTTGACTACGTGCTGCGCCTGTTCAACGAAGCTGCCGAAGACCCTAAGGTAACTTCTATGAGCGCTACCCTATACCGGGTGGCAGACAAATCTGCCATTGCCAAAGCTCTGGCCAAGGCAGCCAAAAACGGCAAACTGGTAACGGTAGTAGTAGAACTGAAGGCGCGCTTTGATGAGGAGTCCAATATATTCTGGGCCGGGAAATTGCAGAAAGCGGGAGCTAACGTGATAGTGAGTGTACCGGAGCTAAAAGTGCATTCCAAGCTCGGCCTTATTACCAGAAACGAAGGCGGCAAGCTGGTAAACTATGCATACCTGAGCACAGGCAACTACAACGAAGACACCTCTACCATATACGCTGACCATGCTTTGTTTACTTCTGACAAGCGCCTCACCAAAGATGTAGAGCAGGTATTCAACTTTTTTATAGACCGGCACCCGGACAAAAAGTTCGATCACCTGCTCATGGCACCGCTCAACATGCGAGAGCGTTTTGTAAAGCTGATAGACCGGGAGATAAAGTATGCTAAAAAAGGTTTTCCTGCCCGCCTGATCCTGAAGATGAACGCCCTGCAGGATGAGCGCATGATAAAGAAGCTGTATGCTGCCAGCCAGGCCGGCGTAAAAGTCGATTTACTTGTGCGCGGCATCTGCTGCCTGGTGCCAGGGGTGGAAGGCATAAGTGAAAACATACAGGTGCGCAGCATTGTAGACCGCTACCTGGAGCATGCGAGGGTATACATTTTCCATAACAACGGCGATGCAGAATATTATGTCGCTTCTGCCGACTGGATGACCCGCAACCTGAACCGCCGGGTGGAAGTGGCTTTCCCGTTGCTGCAACCGCACCTTGTAAAGCAGGTGCGTGACATCATTGACCTGCAGTTAGCCGACGACACCAAAGCCAGAACCGTAGACAACAGCTATTTACAGGAAGGCGACCAGACAAACATGCGTTCGCAGTATGCCACCTATGACTACCTCCGTGATCTGATACCGGAGGGGATGAACCCGGTTCGGGAACAGGATAAATAAAGAAGCCTGACTATACAAAAAGAGGGAGAAGCTTGTCCGGAGCTTCTCCCTCTTTTTGTATAGTAACCTTAACAGGATTGTTAGTTGTTACGGCCTCTTTTCTACCCATTTTCGTGGAGGCACTGCATAAAGTTCTACCCCAATATAGCCCGTTCCTGCTAAGTCATTATCTATGAGTTCATTTGTAGAACCGATTTCATCAAAAATCCTGTTCCGGTAATACTGCCGGAAACCTGCTTCCACAGAAAACCACAGAAAATCGTATATCTCGCGCTCCATGCGCACCAGCGCTTTTATATCCGTGCGCCGCAACTCCACCTGGCCAAACGGGGAAAGCGGCGGTTCGTTTAAGTACAGGTTATAACTGGCGCCTTCCAGCCTGTATCCCACATACAGGAGTGTTTTTTCATTTGCATTGTGCCGCAGGCGCAGATTAGCTGGAAAGATAGATTCTATGCCCCACTTATCGTTAAAGGTGCGGTTATAAAGCACACCTGGTAATACGCGCCTGCGGCCAAACGTATACCCAAGCTGCGCGCCAACACCCCAGGAAAGGTCAGGGTTTAACTTCCAGCCGTACGCTACGTCTACCGTTGTTTTAAGGTAATCGATGATGCTAATATTATCGTTTGTATAGTCTCCGTTTAGCTCCCCCTTCACGCGGATAAGGTAAAAGCGGCGGTCATCAAGAGAGTGCAGGTAAGCCAGCTGCAGACCAATGCTCTTCAAATTTTTATCTTCCAGATTCTGATAAAGGCTGTAGTTCGCCGGAAGGTTAGAGAAGTTATACTCTTCGAAGTTGTACCCAAAGCCCAATATCAGTTTTGTCTGCGGCCTGTTCAGGATAGGGGCCAGCGCCCTGACATCGAACAGGTTATTCCGCCTGACGCGGTTGCTGCCGTTGCCAACAGTAGGGTCAGTAGAGGTGGACTCTATATCAAACTGCGGCAGGCGCTCATAACCGATCACGATTCCACGGGGCTTACCCATGTTCCTCACACCGGGCGAGGCATATTCAATAATATCTCCTAAGCCTTCCGCTTTCTCGGTTCGTTGCGCCTGCGCCTGTTGCCAGGAACACAGGAAAGCCATCACACACAGAAGTAAATTAGTTTTTATCATCGTTTATTTTTTGAGCTGTGTTCAGCGCGTTGTAAAGTAACAGTAGAAAGGCCGTACTCATCAATTGTTTTTCCCTTATACTCCTTTTCCTCTTTTCTGTTAAAAAAAGAAGCCGTAGTTCAGCATAAAGAGTTTATCGTCTTCCCCTACCGCATACGAGAACGTAAGTACAGTACGGTTAAGAAAATCAACCCAAAGGCCACCACCATACCCCGTATGCATGCTACGGAAAAACGAACCTCTGCTACCGCCATCATAATAGACCCGGCCAGCATCAAACAAACCTAACATGCCCAGTTTGCCGGGAGTCAGGTACAGGTTAAAGTCAAATAGCTGTATGCGTGCCTCGGCATTGGCATACAGGCTGCTGCGGCCAGCGAAGCGCGTGCGGCGGTAACCGCGCAGGTTAGAAGTCCCTCCCAACGTATTCGCCTGGTAAAACCGGAAATCGCCGAAGTTGTGCGCCCCTCCTACTCTTCCTGCCCATGTAAGCTGTAGCGGAAAGTTAGGGCTGATGTAGAACCTGAACTCAGAGCTTACATTGGTAAAGTTCAGTCGTTCTCCGTTGAGTTCGTGCAGGTAACTGATGCGGTTATAGAAGCGCATGCCGATGCGCGGGTTCGCATCTGTACTGCTGCCCGCCCCTATAACGTCCAGGTTAAGGAACGCTGTGGCTCCGGCATAATGCTGCACATTAAAATTTCCTCCCTCCGGATCGTATGTGCCGGATTCAAGCCTGCCTGCACGCGCTTCGCTCAGCAGAAAGTTCTCCCCGTTGTCCGGGGTCACCACCTGAAAGCGATCATACGTAGGACCTATACCTGCTTTCAGGAAAGCAGTGAGGTCTTTGTAAAGGGATGCATTCAAAGCCAGCCGTTTAAAACGGACACGATAATAACTGTCGTCCAGGTCAGACTCCTGCTCTGTCTCATTACCGAAGCCATAAAAGTTCCGCTGGTACTGCGGTCCCTGCAGGGAGCCGTTCAGCGCTAGGCTCCAATTCCCCAGCACCAGCCGTACATCACCGGTATAGCGTATGTTGAAGGACCTGGTTTGGAAGGCGTAGTTAGCCTCTAGCAGATGCTCTGCGGCATAGGGGGATTTCCGGAACTTTTGCGTGCGCCACAGCAAGCCAGGGCCCAGGAAAAGCCCATCGTCTACGTTATACGCTACAGACAGCCTTGGTCCGAGGTACGGCAGCTTAAAGTTATCGCGGTCGTAGCGGGTAACGGCATCAGGGTCCTCCTCTGTTTTGTCTTTGGTCTCCTCGCTAAACACAAACTCATTCCCTGCCTCGGCATCATAAACAACCGTATGCTTCCGGAGGCCGCGCACACTGGACCTATCCACAATTTCGTCTTCGTCGCCTCCCCCAATAATACGCACCAGAATACTTTTATCAACATCGCCTATCACCTCAAACTCATCCTCCCCGTCTCTGCCGTAGATGCGTATCTCTTTTGTTTCGTTTGTGAAGAAAGTGCGGTTATAAATTTGCTCCAGCACTTCGCCCTCCTTCGATATTTTATACCCTGTTACTTCCACCTGCTCATCGTTCAGGCGGTTTACCACGAAGCGCTCATGCTTGTCGCTGCCTGATATATCTACATACTGCACCAGAAAGTCATAGTATGCCTCGGCTGCCTGTGGCAGTTTGTCTCGCCGGGACTTCAGTTTAGCCACCACCTCAGGGCCGGAGAGCGCCCGGATGGTATCGGGCCACTGGTTCACTGCTTCTTCTATTACCTCGTCTGTTACGCTGGCTTTAATGTCCTGTGCCAGCCGGATCCAATCCTGCCGGCTAGGTCGGGAGGTAAAGGTACGGTCGAGGGTGAGTGCGCTCAGGTTAAGGCCTACGATATCGGTATAGTCGTAGCCGAAGTTCTGCACGTTGCGGATACCCCACTGGCGCGTAGCCAGCCAGGGCAGGAAGCCATCGGCCTTAAAAAAAGCCATGTCACGGTCTTCCGGCACTGGGGTATACAAGTTGCCTTTGTCGGGCTTCTCTTCTTCCACCCAGCGCCACTGTCCTTCGTGCCGGTCCCAGTCGCCGATAAGCATGTCGAGCAGGCGGGCACGGACGTATTCCTGCTGGTCTACCTCATTATCGTTGTCGTCTTCCAGTTCGTCCAGCACTTTCTCTGTGCCTACCAGGTTTTCGGCGTAGCCCAGGCTTGCCGTTTCCTCATGGTTTTCATCGGCATCTTCTTCCAGCAAAGCCAGCGTATTCCCGAATTCATCAATGTACTGGCGCAGGTATGGCGTATTGGGGATGTACACCAGTTCCGGGTTTGTATGGTACACGCCTGCGGCATTGGATAGCGGTGCCACAGCCAGTGCCCCATAAGGATGCTGCGCTGATATCTGGTCTTGGAGTAAGCTGCGCGCCGCTGTCTCCTGGAGGTATTCCGGCAGCGCCTTCGTTGGGTTCTTGTCGATAGTGCGTAGCGTGTACTCTTTGGCATCAGGGTTGCGGACCTTCAGCGAGGCAGTCTGCTTGCCTCCGCCTTTCTGGTAAGGCGTCAGGCCGCCGAACTGGTTCTTCATATCCAGCAGGGGCACTTCTACCGGGGCGGCCCATTCTTTGCGGTAGTGCTCGCCCAGCAGGGTCTTGCGCAGCCCGGAGGCGGTGTACTGCCTGTTGGCAGCCACTGTTATGGTACTGTCGGCATAGTTGGTGACATCTTCTACGAGAGGTGCTTCTTTCCGGGACTGCTTGGCATAAAGGGGTGCACGATAGGTGACATGGCCCGTGGCACCGTCACCGTCCGGCGCCCAGTATTCTACCCATACTTCTCCGTTCTCATAGTACAGGGTTTTGGCAAAACCTTTCACTTTTTCCACATACGTTACATTGCCTCCAGGCTTTATATACTGCACTTTGCAGCCGGACCCGCTCACAATAAGAGGCACCTCGTTGTGCTTGAAGTACTCAAGGGCGTGCTCGTGGCCGGCAGCGTAAGTAATGTTATCGTATTTGTCGAAAATATCCAGCAGGCCTTTGATATAAGCCTGGTAACGGGGGTGCGGTATGTCCTGCAGAATGCCGCCGTACTTTCTGGCAAAGGGGTAAATAGAGCCAATGACAGGCAATGGAAGGTACATCCAGTTGCGCAGCATGGTCAGCGGGAAGATGTGGTCCTTCAACGAGAAGAACCCGCCGTGCGCTCCCCTGCTCATCAGGGGGTGGTGGCCCACTACTAAAATGTCGCTGCCGCTGTTCTTTTCTATAATGTCTTCAAGTTGCACCAGGAAGTCCACCTCGGTGGCAGCACCGCAATGCGTGTTGTCGCCATACGGCCTGTCGAAAGGGTGCAGCCACCACTCTGAGTCTATGGCAATCAACACCAGGTCGTCGCTTAGCTTTACTTCATAGGGACCGGGGCAACCGTTGCCGGGCACAAAGAAATCGCCACCCACCACAATGTTTTCGTCTGTGAGGTACTCGTTCACATAGCGCTGCTCCCGCAGGATGTACTCAATGCCCCCGCGGCCACTGTGGTTCCAGTCATGGTTACCCGGAATCATGTACTTTTCCCCGGCATATCCTTTCAGGATGTCCAGTTGTGCGTTCAGGCGGGCCTCGGACAATTCGCGGTCGTAGGCACCGGGCTCCGGCAGTCCGTTGTGGTACACGTTGTCCCCTAGAAAGATGGTGGCACTTTGGGCACCAGCCTCCTCCATCTGCTTTCGCATTAACAGCAGTGAAGGCTCTCCTTCCAGGTCAGGGGCACCCACATCGCCAATCAGAAAAACCGTGTACAGCAACTTATTTTCCGGATCTGGAACAGACTGCTCCCAATCCAGTGCATCGCGGCTATAGTATGCTTTGTTGGAAACACAGGCAGAAAGGGTAAGGCCTAATACGACCTGCCAAAAAAGGCGGAACCGTGGTCCCTGCCACTTTAGTAGATTTTGGATCATAGGTTACTGAGATATAACACGCCCTGCAGGTAAGGCAAATCGCCTGTAGCCTTTACGCCTGGTGGAACTGTTGCCACAGCGCTGGAGACAATATAGCCTTTTATCCTAAAATCCGTGCACCACACGGTTAGCAGGCGCTGTATAAAGGAGGAGGTTGGGTACGGCATAGTAGGTTCTATAGCTGCGGGTCCCTGGCCTCATCCGTCTGTAAATGGGGTACCATTGGGGCAGCAGGACTGACATTTATAAACGAAAGAGGCTGTTTTTGGTTGTTGCTCCCGACCTCCCGCTAACTCCTGTATTAAATGCCCGTTAACTAACCAAAAGCGCTTTTTTACCGTAACCGCAAACAATTGTGCGTTTGAATATGCAGCATGCTCCTAGGGGGCCTGGTTTGATAATGTTCCTTGATTTGCAAGTGCGCGCTTTCAGAACAAAATCAGAACACGCTCATAAAAGCCGTTGGGCTTAGTAACTTGCCTTCCGCAACCATAATGCCCAATACAGAAGCAAAAACTTTTATGGAAGAACCTAAACTCATTAAGCAAGCCAACGAGTTTGTTTTTAACTTATTCAAAGAAAGACTTTCGAAGAAACTGGTATACCACAACTACCGGCATACCCTCGAAGTGGTATCTGTGGCACAGGACCTCGGGCAAAGAAGCAACATAGACACTGCGGACATGCAGGACCTGACATTGGCGGCCTGGTTTCATGACACAGGCTATGTGGAGGAGTACCAGGGCCATGAAGAGGAGAGCGTCCGTTTCGCGAGGGAGTGGCTGACAGAGCACGACTACCCGGAAGATCGCATTAAGCGGATTGAAAGCATGATAATGGCCACCAAACACGACGTGCAGCCGCAGGGCCTGTTGCAGGAGCTGTTAGTAGATGCCGACTTATCGAACATAGGAAAACCTACCTTCGCAGCCACGGCCGAGCTGCTGCGCGTGGAGTGGGAGATTTTCCTGGACAAATTTTTCTCTGACAGGGAGTGGGCACAGTTTCAGATGGATTTCCTGCTCTCGACCAGCCTGCACACTAATGAGGCCCAGCATATGTTTGCAGCGCAGCTCGGCCTGAATATACAGGAGCAGCGTGAGCACCTAAACCAGGAAGACAAGAAAAAGAAGAAAAATGACAAGAAGCAGCGCGATACGCTGGCACAGCCCAAGCGGGGCATCGAGACCATGTTCCGGAGCACCTATCGCACGCATCTCGACCTCAGCGCCATGGCCGATAACAAAGCCAACATGATGATCAGCCTTAACGCCATTATCCTTTCTATTGTCATTACGTACGTCAGCGCCCAGTCTGCTATCATAGGGACAGAGTTTGCCAAGCACCGCACCATCATCATACCTATAAGCCTGCTGCTGCTCACCACCCTGGGGTCTTTGGTTTTTGCCATTATCTCAGCGCAGCCCGAGGTAACCAGCTTTAATATTAAAAGAAGAAAGAAGAAGGTGAACACACGCAACGTCAGCTTACTCTTCTTCGGAAACTTCAGCAAATTACCCCTCGAAGGTTTCCAGGACGGCATGCACGATATTATGCGCGACAAGAAGTCCCTTTATAACAACATGATTACCGACATTTATTTCCTCGGCGACGTGCTGAGCAGAAAGTATCGAATCCTGCGCATCTCCTACACTGTTTTTATGGTGGGGCTCGTGCTGACTGTGATCGGCTTTGGCATTGCCTTTGCCACCTACTAACACCGCACAGCAATATGTTTGAACGCTTTGGGTTTACCTTGCTAAGTACGGGAAACTCTATTTGAAGGAATGACGGTTGTCATCTTTCACTCTTTTCACAAACTGTGACGGATAGGTTTTGCCCCTAAAACAACACGAGCCGCCCTAAGGATAGAGCGGCTCGTGTATTAAGTTAGATTAGTTCCTACGAGGTGACAAGTTCCTCCTCCTTCCCATACCATTTCCGCTTGAACCAGAAAGCCACGTTCACCAGCAGTATCAGCGCAGGTACCTCCACCAGCGGGCCAATCACGCCTGCGAAGGCCTGCCCGGAATTGATGCCGAAGATACCGATGGCAACGGCAATGGCCAGTTCGAAGTTGTTGCCCGTGGCGGTAAAGGAAATAGCCGTGTTCTTGGAGTAATCAGCGCCCAGCACTTTGCCCAGGATGAAGCTGATGACGAACATGATGGTGAAGTACAGCACCAGCGGAATGGCAATCCTCACTACGTCAAACGGGATTTGCACTATCAGCTCCCCTTTCAGGCTAAACATCAGCACGATAGTGAACAGCAGCGCAATGAGCGTGATAGGCGAGATAAAGGGGATATACTTGTTGTTGAACCAGTCCAGCCCCTTCCAGCTTATCAGCCCGTAGCGGCTCAGGACACCCGCGAAGAAAGGGATACCGAGGTATATTAGCACGCTCTCCGCAATCTGGCCTATGGTGATGTTTATCTCGGAACTCACTACGCCAAAGTAGGGCGGCAGCACCGATATGAAAAGGTAGGCATACAGGCTGTAGAAGAAAATCTGAAAGATGCTATTGAGCGCTACCAGCCCTGCTGCATACTCCCGGTTGCCCTCCGCCAGTTCGTTCCACACCATCACCATGGCGATGCAGCGGGCGATGCCGATGAGTATCAGCCCCACCATGTATTCGGGCTGGTCACGGAAGAAGAGTATCGCCAGAAAGAACATCAGCAGCGGACCGATAACCCAGTTGAGCAGCAGTGACATGCTCAGAATCTTGACGTTCCTGAACACCTCCCCCATCTTCTCATAGCGCACCTTCGCCAAAGGCGGGTACATCATCAGGATGAGTCCAATGGCCAATGGAACATTCGTTGTTCCGCTGGACAGGGAGTTGATGAAACTGGAGGACTCAGGCAGGAAGTATCCGATAGCCACGCCCACAAACATGGCGAGGAATATCCAGAGGGTCAGGTAGCGGTCAAAGAACCGCAGCTTCTTCCGCTGGTGTGTAGGGGCACAGTTAGTAGCGCTCATATCTTGTGTTTTTTAGCAGCCTTTTCGCAGGTTCTCGGCATAGTCGTTGGGCAGGATGCTTTCCTCAACGGCTCTGGCCGCCTTCTCGAAGTCATACTTGAAGCGGATGAATTCCACCTGCACGCTATCCCTGTCGAGCACGGAACTGTTGTCGTTTATCGTTAGCATCACGTAGCCCCCCCGGTTGTCCCCGTCCTTGGGCTTGCCCACCGAGCCGATGTTGATCGCATGGCGGAAATAAGGCTGTCCTTCCTCGCCTGCGTCCAATATTCGGTGGTAGGGCCTGTGTGTGTGCCCGAAGCACATGATGTCGGCATCGGCATCCTTCATAATGCGCAGCAGGCTCTTCTCGTCCCTGTCCTCGAAGAGGTACTCGTTTATCTTCCGCGGGCTTCCGTGCACGAGCAGCAGGTTCAGTTTGTCCTCGTTTAGCTGATACTCCACCCGGATGTGGGCGGGCAGCGTTCGGAGGTACTGGCGCTGCTCTGGCTTCATGATTTGGTTGGTGAAGGAGATGGAGACGGAGCCGTTCGACTTCTCCTGATCGGTCTTATAGGCGCAGCCGCATTCGTTGCTCATTCTGCCGATGCCGAAGTCATAGTTACCCGCAATGGTGGGAATGTTACGTTTCCTGATTTCGTCCACCACCTCATTTGGCCAGATGTTGTACCCCACCAGGTCCCCGAGGCAGTAAATGAAATCAGGCTTCCGGGAATCCACATCGGCAAAAAAAGCCTCCAGGGCAGGGAGGTTGGCGTGTATGTCGCTGAACAGTGCTATCTTACTCATCTTGTGTTATATATGTAGTTGATGCCAGTTTATACTTTAGCAGCAGCCGCCACCGGGCGTGCAGGCGTTGCCTATGGCAATTACCTGAAGTTGTTCCAGCGGAATGCCGCACTTGTCTGGCGCAAGGCAGTTGGTTGTCTTGGCCAGCAGCACAAAGCTTTTGCCTTCAAAGCCGAGGTCGTACCTGCCGATGGTCTGGTTCTGGTACTCCACTTCTATTTCCAGGTCCTCCATGCCCAGAGCTTTCTCGGCCAGGGCGATGATGTCCAGCAGCTTCTGCGGCTTCAGCCTATGGTCGAAGTCGTTGGCGTTCCAAAGCTGGAAGTTGGCGACCTTCTCGTTTCGCACAGTACCACCGCAGTCAATGAAGTTTTTGGTAACCACGCCTATCTCCGTGACGTGGAAGTTCTCCGGAACCTTGGTTCCGTTCTCCAATTCGAAACGCACCGTCTCGGCTGTTTGCAGGATGCTCTTAACTTCTGATAGTTTCATGGTATTGATATTTAATGTTTAACAACAGTTTGATTTCTGGCTTTTGACGCCAGAAATTACACCAGAGAAATAAGCAGCTAAGACCTCAAAGGCGCTTTCGTCCAGGCAGTAGCAGACAGCCGCCCCTTCCACGCTCCCCTTAATGATGCCTGCGCTTTTAAGTTCTTTCAGGTGCTGCGAGACAGTTGCCTGCGCCAGGGGCAGTTCGTTCACCAGGTCTCCGCAAATGCAAGTCCTCACTTTGAGCAGGTGCTCGATAATCGCCACCCTTGCCGGGTGCCCCAATGCCTTCAACAGCATGGCTGTCTTGTTCTGGCTCTCTGTAAAAAACTCGGTCTTGGTCAGTCCCATTCTCTCTTATCGTATGATTGCAATATTACGATTAAATTTCATCCAAAAAAAGTTCTCTCTGATTTTTCTGCATCTAACAGGAGAAACTAAAGGAGGCAGCACTTTCCGCACCGCCTCCCTTATCTTGTTTACAAACAGCTGTTTATCCGGTCATACTGAGCAGGTACCATCACACGAAGCTGCGCCAGTAGCTTCCACCACCGGCTCTTTCGCGTCCAGCGCATCGATGCCATCGTTTCCCCACTTCTCCATCACCTCGAGTGCCGGTCTGGTTGCCCGGAACTTTTATCTTTAAACTGTGGTATTTGCTCTTGGTGTACAAAGTTCCCAAAGGATATAAATACTTCCTACGGTGTCTCTTTTCATCTTTACCCGCAGTACTGCTTTGTACGTTGTCCCCATTGTCGTATATTTGCCTCCGAAGCGTTCAATATAGAGATTCAACTGTATTTCAGCAACGAACGGTGTAAAATACTGCGTAAAATATTTTGCTCAAAACGGGTAAAATTGAAGCATAAAAAATCAAACAAACATTTGACACATAAGGCCTTGTAGTTCAACGGATAGAATAGAAGTTTCTATTCTATCCGTTGAACTGTAATCACTTGTTAATCAGCAACATACCACCCTCCTATTTTGCATTGTTAAAACTTGTTAAAACTATTCTGTTCGTTTTAACATGATAAAGCATATATATGTGCTACATGCTTGAGTGGAACATCCTCAACGGTCTTAGCCGATTTACAAGCGTCTTACGTCCACCGAAACCTTTGTCAAGGCACCAGCGAAGGTTTGTTGCTTAGAGCTTTTCAGGAGTATCTACTTTTGAATTACCTCCAACAAGAGATTGAGACTCCCAAATTAGCTCGTCAATCATATATGTTTTTTCATCCAGTTGTTTCGCCTTTTGAAAAAGGAGCAAAGCTTCAGCATACTCGTTCCTGTCAAGATGGTAGATGCCCAAGTTCAGATACCCGTATGAGCTTTCCCCATCCAGCTCAAAGGAGCGCTCTATATCCAACAACCCGTCCGCTTCCATTCCAGACTTAATTTTTGCCAAGCCACGGTTATTGTAAGGGTTTGCGAACAAATTGTCCACCTCAACCGCCCTGTCAAATAGCACAATTGCCTCCTCATACCTTCCAAGCAAGTTGAGAGTATAGCCCATGTTGTTGAGCGTATACTTGTTATGTGGATCAAGCTGAAGTGACTTTTCATAGTATTTTATCCCCTTTTCATACATGCCGAGTTGCGAGTATGATAGCCCTGCACTTCCACTATCATCGGAGTTCATCTCATACATAGTAGCAAACTGCTCAATCAGCCTTGTAGCGGCTTGGTATTCGCCCTGTTGAACGTATGCGGAAATGGCGAGCCTGTACACGCTCTCGTCATATAGCCCCTTTGAAATTAAGCTAACAAAGAGTTCTGCTGCCGTTTTATAATCTTCCCTATTGTACGTATCCACGGCATCGAAATATTCTTTCGGCAAACTTCTGCGATTTAATAGCTGCATCAACTTGTAGCCGTCATTGTAGGTTTTACTTCCATCAGCAAGGGCGATGGGAGTGCTGCTGGGGACAAGATTAACTATTAAGTCAACCAGTGAGCAACCGAGAAACACAATTAGAATGAGCTTTACTGCTCCATGCAGATCAAGCGCAAATGTAAAATAGCAGGCAGTAACTGCGATTACAGAAGAAGCAATAGGTCCTGCAAGTATGTATATGATCTGTTTGTTGACAGACACGTCTTTAGCAGACGGCACACAAAGCCCAAGACGCCATGAAAAGAAGTTATACCTGAACCAGATCTCTAACAGCCCCAGGCTGAGCCTTACACCTCTTCTTGTGTCACCGTAAGAACCGATGTATACTGACACCTTGTGCCCTGTAAGCAAAATGGCTGGTATGGCGTGTCCAAGCTCGTGGAAGAGACTTGTGAGTGGTCTGGTAATCACAACCAGAAACGCCAACACCAGGAATACAACCGATACATCATCCATTTCTCCAAAGTCTTATCATTCCGTTATACTATCGCTAAAATTCGCAGCAAACAAAGAAGATTATTTGTTCAGATGTTCTTTCGAGAACATCCATTACTTGCCTTTAAGATAAAGCGTCACCCACACCAGCAAGTAACTCGCCTATGCCTCCTAATACACCGCCAATAGCCTCCCCGAAATCAAGCCACGATGCGTCTATGTCAAGGTCAGGAATATCTATCCATGATCCACTCTCTGCCATTGACAAACCTCCCAGCATCTCTGATTTCATCCCAACATAGTCGCATGATTCCCCCGCTTCCTGGTGGTGGGCATCAAAATCTTCATGCGAAGAAAAGACACTCATACCCCAGCACGAGAAGTCCATGTAAGACCATTTGCTCTGTCTGTGGGCTTTTTTCACTTCTTCTGGCTTATAGAACCGTTTCTTTCCGTATTCTCTGACCAGAATATTTCCCAGTTCTTTTATGTAGCCTTTTTTGTCGTTTGGCTCGATTTGACAAGATGATTCCATTGTATTCGAATGCTTTAACAGTTGATTTGCGTAGCATTTAGTCTATCTATTTTCACCTTTCAACTGTCGTGAACAGGGCTTCCAGTTCATTCTTTTTCTTGGAGTACCTGTAATAATTCTTCTCCTTCAGAATGGAGCCTAATATTAAGTCTGTCCTGCGTTCCCTGTCTTTCTTCTTTTGGCTCAGGATTGCCAGGTGGGACAACAGTGTGTCATAATATTTGTTGATGTAGTAGGCTTTGTAGCTTCCCACTCCCTTGCCTTCCTCTATTTCCATCTCAAAGTCAGGGAAGCCGAAATCAAGGTACTGGTAGTAAGGCTGCCCGTTGAACCTGGGATACTTTTCTATGTTTTCAAGCGCTGCCTTATGGTTTTGGGGATTCACAACGTTCATGTAGCCCCATATCACCGTACCGCACAGGTTCATCGCTTTGAGGAAGAAGATGCCTTTTTCCGTATCATCCCGAAAGTCGTACTCACTCGTGCTGAAATTGATGCCTGAGAGGTCAAAGGGCTGGTTCTTGTTTCCGATACCGCTGAACAGCATGTCATAGTAGCTGTCGATCAGCTCGTAGCGTGGCACCTCCTTTTCAGTCAGTTCAGAGATAAGCTCCACGTTGTCACGGGGCTTCTCTTCCCGAATATTCCAGTTTATGAGCTTGATGATATAGACATACTTTAGCGTTTCCTCGTCAGGCAATTTCAGGAATTCAGTTTCGGCAAGCCTGTTTTTACTGGTGATGGTTTCTTTGATGAACTTGGCAGAACTGGCAAGCTCTGCTGATTTTATCCCCTTCAGCTGAGCATAGGTGCTTTCTGTCGGACTGTTTCGAAACATGAAGTTTCGGTAGATCTTAGCCAGCTCAACCAAGTCATTGTTCAAGTCATTTGCCTTCACTCCCGAGAGGAAAGCCAGAAGGAATGCTGCGAGTAAAGTAACTCTTTTCATGTTTGTCTGTTTTCTATGCTTTAAAAATAAGTTGCCAAGGATACACCACTACCGCCAGCGTGCCTCCTCTAAATCCTCGTTAAGATACTATATATGTCAAAATATATAAACGGAAAAGATAATTTTCATTTGTGTCTGCTTCACTGCTGCCTTCGAGAGACAGGGTGATGGAGCAGGATGCGAATTCGGGTGTGGCAAGATATGTTAGAGCCAGGATGTTAGATTATTATTGTTTTCCTATATTCGACCATACAAAGTGACTTGAAAACAGGCTAAGGTGAATCGGAAACCACTCTATATCGAAACATTGATCTCTTGCGATCTCGATACCCTATGGTCACACACGCAGGAACCACAGATGCACGAGCAGTGGGATCTGAGGTTTTCCGAGATCAGGTACCATCCAAAAAGGGAGGCGGACGATCCCCAACAGTTCCTCTACTCTACCAGAGTCGGCTTTGGCATCAGCGTCAGCGGTGTCGGGGAAAGCGTAGCGACCAAGACCAAGGACAACGGGGAAAGCACCTCTGTTTTGAAGTTTTCCTCAGAAAGCAGCATCTCCCTGATCAGGAAAGGCTCGGGCTACTGGAAATACAAGCCAGAGACAAACGGGGTAAAATTTTACACAGGATACGACTACGATACCCGATGGGGAAGCTTGGGGAGAGTTGTTGATAAGTTTGTCTTCCGACCGATGATGGTATGGGCAACAGCATGGAGCTTTGACTGCCTCAAAAATTGGATTGAAAGGAGTGTCCACCCTAAGCAGGCTCTCCTATCACAGACAACGGTACTGCTCACCGCCATCGTGCTGTCTGTTATCTGGCTCTATCAGGGCATTGTGCCGAAGCTGCTGTTCACAGACACAGGGGAATTAGAGATCCTGCGGCAATCTGGCTTGTTCTCTGGGATCGAAGAAACTCTGCTAACAGGAATCGGTATAGGCGAAGTGGTATGGGGGCTGGTGCTGCTCTTCTTTCACAGGAGGCTGGTGCATTACCTTAATATCGCAGCCCTGCTCCTTCTTGGATTGGGTGCCTTGTTCAGCAATGCTACTGTCTTTACACAGCCCTTCAATCCATTCTCCCTGAACATCGCCATGATCGGGCTGTCTTTGATAGCCATCGCCAACTTAAAATATATTCCAAGAGCCTCAAACTGTATAACCAAACAGCGGAAATGACATCCATCTACCAGAAAGCATTGGGCAATGACTTCGAGAAGCTCCACCCGCAGATTCAGAAACGCTTCGGGTTCAGCAGTAAGGACAGGATCGCTTCCATCGGCAGGGGTATCATGCAAGAGGTGAGCTACGGCAACCTATACACCCTCCCCTTCCTCTACATCGGCACGTGGCGCAACATCATGTTCCCGCAGAAGGGCAAGAACATCCCTTTCACGATAGAGAACTATGCCTACTTAGACAGGTTCGGAAGGCAAACAGTGACATGGGTGCGGAAGTACCAGTTCCCCGATAAAGTGAGAAGGTTTGATGCCACGATGGTATACAGTGACAAGCGTCAGAAAGTGGTGGACTACCTGGGTACCCACCAGCACCTTGCCGTGGACATAGAGTTCTCTGTCGCTGAGAACGGAGGACTCAGGCTGCGGTCAGGCGAGCAACGGTTCTACGAGGGCATCATCGGCTTCAAGTTTCCGATGCTACTCTCTGGCTACGCAGAGGTTTGTGAATGGTATGACGAAGAGGAGGAACGTTTCAAGATATCGGTGGAGGTCAGAAACAAGACTTGGGGCATGCTCTTTCGGTATAGAGGCGCTTTCGAAGCTGAGTACATTCCCGTGAGGTCAGAAGCAGATATACCCAAAGATGTGAAGCCAGTGCGGGAGGAAGTCCGAGATTAAAATCAACAACAATATACTCATGACCTATTACCAAAAGAAGAACAAGAACAGCATCTCCGTTGAGATCGGGGAAAGCGGCATCGTCTACAAAATCAAGGACGAGACCACCAACAGGACAGAGAAGGTGCCATACGAAAACATCCTCAACGATCAGTACGAGTTCTACGAAAGCAACAAAACCTTCAAGAACAACGCCATCTATACTGGCGTTGTCGGGGCACTGTTCCTGGCAATCAACATCTTCTACGGCACCAAACTGTGGGCTTGGCTGTTCATGCTCGCCTGCCCTATCTTCTACTACCTCTATTACAGGTCTAAGGCTGCTTTTACAGTGATAAAAACGGCTGGTGACATAAACATGTTCATCCTGCAAGATGAGCAGCATGACGAAATCGTGAATGCTATTTATAAGCACAGGAACAATTATCTGCAATACAACTACCTGCCTATTAACTATGACAACAATCCGCAGGCGGAGCTGAGTAAGTTTGCATGGCTGAAGGAGCTTGACGTTATCAATGAACGGGAGTATCAGGTTGTAAGGGAGGAAATACAAAGCAGCATGGCTTAAACGAGATGAAGAGAATTCTAAACGAGAATGCCTATGAAGATGAAAGTGAAAGGCAAGGCTATGGCTTCTGGCTCTGGCTCCTGTTAATCATCATTGTCTTTAACGGTGCCAAGGCAGCACTGGGGTTAGTTCAAAATTTTAAAGCCAATGATTTCCTATATACAGTCTATGCTGCTCTGGCACTTTTTATAGCTCTTTCTGCAACGTTGAGTTTTTTCACCAGAAAAAGATGGACTCCCCTGCTCTTCATCTTTTTCTTGCTGCTGAACTTGCTCCACATGTTGTACTTCACCCTAATCTATACCTTCAACTCGCCCGAGAAGATTGACTACTTCTCTTTGGTAAAAGTTGTAACCATATGTGTGCTTCCTATCCCATATTTAACACGCTCAGTAAGGGTAAAGAAAGTTTTCACAAGTTAGCACAGCCTCATGCCCATCATCTCTATCGAAACCACTGTCAAAGCTCCTTTAGAGGTGTGCTTAGACCTATCCCGCAGCATCGACCTCCATACCATCTCCACTAAGCACACTGGTGAAAGAGCCGTTGCTGGTGTTACTGCTGGTTTAATAGAGTTTGGAGAAACTGTTACATGGAGAGCGAAACACCTGGGCGTGTGGCAGCACCTGACAAGCAAAATCACGGAGTATGACAGACCTCATTTCTTTGTTGACGAAATGGTAAGCGGAGCCTTCAAACGGTTCAGGCATGAACACCATTTTAAGCAAGTTAATGATGGCACACTGATGCTGGATGTTTTTAACTACACCTCCCCTCTCGGGTTAGTGGGAAAGTTGGCTGACAAAGTATTTTTGAAAAGTTATATGACACGCTTATTGGCTGAAAGAGACAGGGTGATAAAGCAGTATGCTGAGTCAGGTCAGTGGAGGAATGTGGTGAAGATTGACAGGATGATTAAAGGTTGATTTCCTGTTGAGTATTTATTGGCAACATTGACAATACTAAAAATATACCTGCTGACAATTTGCCTTTCATGTTAGCTGACTTCAAGTAAGGTGTGTTCAGGTGGTAAAATAATACAAGCTATGATAGTAAGATTAGGTAGCTCTATGCAACGTGGGAATATTTCAGGAAAACGAAAAACCCATTATATATAGTGTAGGCAAATCGGTCTGGTGCAACCACGGCTTCATTGTGGGCACTCCGTACCCAACGAAGCATTAGTTTTTCTTTATTTTTCTAACTATTGCTACAACATCTGCTTTTTCTTCAAATGATTTTTTCTGTAGATAAATACTGATTCCATTTTCAGGTATAAGGATAAGTCCTTTCTCTGTCTCAACAGCATCACTGAAGAAGCTCCATTTCCCATTCGTTTCGGTGAAGGGTCCGATTGTTTGTATTTTATCTTCTTCAAAAATCAGAGTTACTTCAGTGTCCGCCATTTTACTATTCAGCCGTCCTTTAAGCCACTTTGATTTTGAGGAGTAAAAATCATAAACCATTAGAGTTCCGAACACTAAAAGCCCAACTGAAATAAACGTTAGGGATTTGTCAACAAAATAAATAATGAGTGAAGCAATTATGCTTGTAAATCCAATTAGGTTTTCCCATTTCTTAAACTTGCTCCTGAACTCAAGCCATTCAGAGTAATATTCATTGTAATATTCTTTATTCAGCTCTTGAGTTACCTTGATTCTCATTCTTATAAATTTATGCTAACGTACTGGGCTATAATATGTGGGAGGCGAAGCCGAAGCCTAAATTATGCACCTTGTTATGGACTTTAATTCTTTCTCTTCTTGTAGATGTTTCTATCACTTTGGTTGATTGAAGATATAAGAATAAAGCCCAACAGATACGAAACCCATCACTACAACTCCCCAAGCTACTATTTTCATAAACAGATTATCCAGTTTAGACCCGTTTATCTCGTTGTATATTCTATCGTACCGAGAATTAAAAAGAAACAGGAAAAAGAACAGAAGCAGACCTGCAATTACTATGGCAAAGCTTATTCCCACAGACAATCTTGAGTTGTTTATTATGCTGTTGAACAGAGCAAAAACTGCCAAAAAGGACATGGTCAACGAGGAGCCTACTAAACCAAAAGCCGTTAAGTGAGGAATATCATTTGTGTAGTTTCCGTCCTTATAATAGCAATTGTACACGTGATAGAATATCACATTTAATGCTTTCATCCTTTTCTTACGTAATTTTTATTGCCCATAACGGCTTTGCTATGGTGGGTTTATGCACTATAGGTAGTGTTGTGAGACGTAGCTTTTAAAGAACTACTAAGAGTATTATAATATCGCTTCAATTTGTGCTACTATATCCCTCCCGCTACTGGGCCTGTTAGCATCGAAAGAAACAAACCCACCACTTTTATCTATAAGCAAGTATCGTGGATAAGCAGCGGTAACTTTTTCTTGTTGATTTTCTAAAATGGTAGTCCAGACTTGCTCTTCCAACTGCTTGCTCATATACACATGCCAGCCCTGGAGGCTATATTTTTTGATGGTGTTCTTCCAGCGCTGCCTACTGTTCGGATGGCTGGTCTCCCGTGCCAAATACAGATATGCTATATCCTTTCCCTTCAGTTGAGCTTTTAAATTAGCCAGGTGCTGAAACTCTTTGATACAGGGAGCACAGGAACTATACCATAAATCAACATATACTACCTTGTTTCGGAACTGCGGAAGCTGTACAATTTCATTTAGACTACTGTATTGATTGTCTATAAACAATGTCTCCTCGTCTCCTCTATAGCTCAAGTCAATTTGATGTTTGATAAAAAAAGCGGCTCCTGTAATAAAAAGTATTGCGAAAGAGTAAATGGTGATTTTTATTAGTAAGATGAATTTCCGATTGAGGACCAACTGCTTTATAGTGGAGTAGACAAAGCTAAAAAATATAACAAATACTAAGAGTGGTAAATTTTCCTTAAGAACGGTGGGATGTATTAAATGAGATATCAGTAACTCAATGTTATATACATCAGCCATCCAAGAAGCAAATAGAAAAGCCGATATGCAGTAGGTAATTATAAGAAGTGCAAGATTCAGCAGTAAGAAGCTTTTTCTTCGGCCCTTGCGAAAAAGAGAGTAAAAGAAGTACAGATTCCCAAAAAATATGACTCCCATGCTTATAAATAAGCATGAAGTATAAAGCAGCATAAGAAAGGACCTTTCGTCTGTTTTAACAATGATAAAGGCACCCAGCAGCATATATAAAATGCCAAGCACTACCAGTTCTATATTTATTTTCATGGGAGCAAGGGAGTTGATTGTTAAATATGCTTTTTTTTATTTTTAATTGCTTTATGTTTCACAACGTTACTCGTGCAGCCGAAGCCCGAAGCATAGCAAGGGTTAAGGCTGAACTTTGTTAGCAGCTTTTATTCTTTGCTCAGTTTAATTTCCTTTATGATGCTATACCCAAACAACCCTTCTTGTGTGGTAAGAATCACGTAGTTTGCAGCCTTAACTTGTCGTTCTTCATCACTGTCAAACCTGATGTCTTTTGAGTAATCTTTAAATTTAATTTCAGCATACACGGAGCCACTCCTGCTTACATGAGTAACGTCCACGATTGGCTTTTTTGATGCCTCTGTCTGTTCCTCTCCAAAGACGCTGTTAATCAAAAAGAGAAGTCCAGTAATAAACCCGCCAAAGGTCAAGATTGACCAGAACAGATGCCCAGAGTACCTAAACTTTTTACCACTATACTCTTTCAAGTATTTGTTTGTAGGCAGGCTGAAGATAACACCTGATATGACAGCAATAAGTATGGGTATCTTATAGTCGATAAACGTCTTGTTGTATTGATGTCCTGCATATAAAGCCGACATGCCCCCAATCAAATAGCCAAACAGAACAGCCCAAGAAGTTCTTCTCGTGATGCTTTCTCTCTTTTGCTTCTCAAGCTTATTCTGCAAGAGCTTGTTCATTGATTAAAGATTGCTGCTTCGCTATGATGTGGCGTAACTGAGCATAGTTTATGTGCAGGGTTAGCCAAAATTTTACTTTATTCTTAACCTTAAATATGAGAAGTCTTCTTCCTTCGGAATACCGTTGATTTCTGATATCCTATTAATGGGAAGTATTTTGATGATAATTGAATCAACAGACTCCCAGTAGGATTCATAAGGCGACCACTCATCCTGATTTATCTCGAAGTATTTTGCGATTTGCTCACCGCCATTCTCAACTTTGAAAATCTGTATTCCGTTTGGCAAGCCTTCCAATCCGTAAGGTAGAGACAAACTGGCTAATAATTTACTGTCTGGTGAAAGAGATGGACTGGTCCAGGTGGTATCAACTTTCCCTGTTACTTTATCCACTAAATAGCACTCGTAGAACTCCCAGAAGTATCCTTCAACAACATACTTATTGATAGGCTTCAATTGCCCCAAATATTTGTACTCCCTAATTTCTGTATCATCAGATTCAGGTGCATTCAGGGTATCTCTGAAAGATGCAAGTAACTTCCACTCATCCTTTATTTTTAAACTTAAGATTCCGTTCTCTTTTCTGTAATTCGATGTGTCAGCGGTGAATGCTTCTGGATTATTCTTCTTAGCCTTTTCAAAGTCTAATCTTATAGCAGCTTCAAGAGTATAAAGAGAAGCTTTTACATCCTTCTTTTCTTCCTCTATAGTTTCTGTTGATTCTGCTTCTACTTCCATAACAGGTTCAGAAGCTTTACTGGTACAGCCAAAGCTTAAGGCTATCAATAAAGGAAGAAGTGTTCTCATACTTTCAAATTCTGGCTAAGGAACATGTATAGTCGATGTGCGAAGCGAAGCCAAACATACGGGCTGCACTTTGTTACATGCTGTTATTCTTTCTTTATTTTGATGGTTCTAATTGATTTAAGGAATAAATCGTTGTTCACAGGCGCTAAGTCAATGCCTGAAATCTGCAACATGATTTTTCCTAAGCTGCCTTCACCTAAGCTATCGAAGTAAACTCCTGTCAATCCATTTCCAGCGACTTTTGGTTCTACTATTTTAGCCGTAAATCCATCAATCGTATCTTGAACCGCTATTTGCTTTCTATACTTTTCTCTGTCTGACTCTGTTATTGTCTCTTTGTCAAGGAACACCATTCCCGTGGTATCAATTTCCCTTTCCAGGAACCACGGAATCATATTGTTTGGATACATTCTCACACTCTCTTCTTCTAATGAGTTTGAGTAATATCCATAGTCGAAGTAGATGGTATCTCCGTTGCCTGTGACTATTTCCCAGATGTAAGAGTCAATCCCTTGCACTTCATTAACCTTCCATTCAGTTGGCAGGTCAATGGAGAAAGAGCCGAAGTCCGTTGCCTCCATTCTGATGCTCTCTTTCACCACACAGGAACCAAGAAATATTAGAAGGATTGGGAGTTTTTTAATTCTTAGAATTGCATGTAACGGGTTTGTACAGGCTATGGTGAGGCGTAGCCGAAACTGAAGCCTGTGCTGGGTTAGTGGTTTTTGTTTTTCAGTTTTATTAAATACTGATACAAAGTGCTGAACCGTTCAGTACTTACAGAATGTTTGTCTCCAAAAAAGCCTAAATCAAGTGTGATTTCAGCACGTTCCCATTCAGAATCAGCTACTGGTGGTGGCGGAATCCTATAAGGAGCAACGTTAACTGAGTGCTTTAACTTCATATAGCTGGAAGCAATTGCATAAAGAGAATCTAATTCCGCTTTATTCAATTCAGACACTACCGTATCAGGCTTAGCAAGCATTTGTCCTTTCTCTTGGTCTGCATACCTGATATAGTATAGGTTGTTTTCCTTGAAAGCTTCGCTTGAATTTGCTCCGTAGTTTTTAAGGATAAACTTTTCTGAAACACCAAGCGGAGAAAAGTACTTTGTAAGTTCAAAATCAAAGTCATAGAATCTATACTCTTCTTCTATCAGCCCTTCTGAAGCTGTCTGTTCTGGTTTAGGTTGGCAGGAAAGCAACATTAGTAGTACTACGACTTTATATCTTTTCATAATTCACAATTACCACTAACGGAACTGGTACATGAGGTGAGCCAGGCGCAGCCGTAGCTTTACTCATGTGCTGGGTTATGCAATTTTATTTTTCCTTATTAGCTCCGCTACCATTGCCAATTCCTTGTCGTCAGCTCTCTCAAAGTCGTGGGAAGATATATAACCTTCATAAGTATCAAAGAACTTCTTGTTGCTTGAATGTATAGGCTTCCAGCTCTTCATATCACCTGTTCCATGCATAGGGAACAATTTAGTATGAACATGGTCTACACCAAACCCTTCCATTATCATACCTGTCCGACTATAGTACTCCCTGTTTGTAGGACCACCAAGCACTGTTTTTAAGTTGATTTTTCCCTAAGTCCTCTCCCAATCAGGCCGCCTGCTGTTTGTATACCTCCACCGGAATCTGTCTCCCTATCCCCTGATGGTGTTTC